>CAUPNG010000009.1:0-196046 GCA_963512605.1 uncultured Albidiferax sp.
CGAGCCCCCAAGGTGGCGGTGGAGCCCTCAAGGCGCTCATCCACCCGTCAACAACGCCCGAGCCACGAAAAATCGCTTCGAAAACCGCGACCCGCTCAATCAACCCCCTCGTTCGGACTCAAGCCCGACAGACTCCTAGCGCCTCGTCGGTGCTCCTGTTTTAATAGCTTCTTGCGCTTATGGATAGGGCGCTGGAGGCTGATTTTCTATATTTTTTGGTGGGTGGCCCTGCGCGCCTGTTGCCGGTCATACCGGGCCAGTTCGCTGTGCTCCAGCGCTTGCCCGTGCACGCGGCCTGGGGCCTGGATGTCGCGCAGCAGGTGGTTATCGAGTTCGCCCAAGGGCGCGGGAACGATAGGGGGGCGGGTGCAGCGCTGCCACAGCCGGGCCAGCAGATCGGCGGCGGTGCGCCAGGCCAGGGGCCGTTTGAATGGAAGGGTGGAGGAGGTCATGGCAGGCAGTCAAAAGAATGTTTGGTAAGCATATGCATCCAAGCACCGCGTTAAAAGCGGTCATTTCTGCCAAGGCTGGTTGCTTATACTTACCAGCATGTCCCGCATTCCCCTGCAAACCCTGCCCACCTTCCGCGCCGTGGCTACGCTGTCCAACCTGCGGGCGGCAGGCGAGCAACTGCATTTGACCCACAGCGCGGTGAGCCAGCAGATCCGCTTGCTGGAAGAGCAGCTGGGCTTTTTGGTGTTTGACCGCAAGGGCCGCCGCGTGGTGCTGAATGCCGCCGGGGCCGCGCTGTTGCAGGCGGTGGAGCCCGCGCTGGCCCAGATCGATGAGGGCATGCGCGCGGCGGCCGTGGCCTCCACCGGCACCGACCAACGTTTGCGTATCACCGTATCGCCCTCGTTTGCCCAGCACTGGCTGATGCCGCGCATGGCGCATTGGCGGGCCTTGCACCCCGGTATTGCGGTGGAGCTGCACACCTCGCAACAGGCCATGGATTTGCCCCGCGAAGGTTTCCACGCGGCGGTGCGCCAGGGCAAAGGCCCGTGGCGCGGCCTGGAAGGCAGCCGTTTGATCGACTCGCAGCAGGTGGTGGTGGCCAGCCCGGCCATGGCCGCGCGCCTGGCAGGCAGCGACCCGAGCGCCTGGGTCCACGAGCCCTTGCTGGGCACCGTCGAGTGCTGGGAGGCCTGGTTTGCGTTGGCAGGCCACCCGTGCCGCATCCAGCCCGTGGCGGTGTTTAACGACATGGGCTTGATGCTGCAGGCCGCCGAGCAGGGCCTGGGCATTGCGCTGGGCCGCGAGCTGGTGGCCGCCGACGCGCTGCGCGCCGGGCGGCTGGTGCAGCTCTCGCCCCTGGCCCTGGCCACCGAGGCCTACGACGCGTACTGGCTGGTGCACCCCCCGGAGCACCGGGACTGGCCGCCGCTGCGGGCGTTCCGGGAATGGCTGGAATCCGAGCTGCAGGTCGCCGCCAGCCTGTTGGCGCAGGCCCGACAGGTTGCGGGCTGAGCTTACTATCGTTTAAATAGCGGCTTGCGCTGATGGAATAAGCGCTGGCGGCCTTTTTGGCTTGAATGCATCAGGCCATCATCTCGGCCAGTTGCGCCCGCAGCGCGGCGTTTTCTGCCGTCAGCTCGGCCACGGTTTGTTTCAGGCGGGCGATGATGCCTTCGGGCGAATCCGGCTCGGTGCGCTCCACCGCCTTGGCGGCGCGTACCTGGCGGGCGGCCTGTTGCAGCTCTTTCTTGCCCCCGGCGGCAGCGGCCATTTGTGCCTCGGCGGGCAGGGTCGCCACGGTGGCGGCGGTGCTGATGGAGATGGTGCCGGCTTTCACGGCGGCCACCAGCTCGGGCGCAGCCGACTTCTGGATTTTCTCGATCTGGGTGAAGGTGCTGTTGCTGATGCGTGCCGACTTGGCCAGCGCCTCGCGGGTCAGTGCAGGCTCGGCGGCGGGGGCTACCGGGGCAGGCGTGGCCGATTCTTCCCACGGCGCGGTGGTGCTGGCAGGAGCTTCGGTTTTGGTCGGCTGCTCACGCCCGGCCAGGATGTCTTTCTTGCGCAGCGCCAGCACACCGCGCTGGAAGTCCGACACGCTGCGCCGCCCCAGGTGCTGGTCGATCATCCACAGGTGCACATCGTCCAGCGTCTGGAAAGCGGTGTTCTGCACGGTGTTGAACGGGATGTTGTGCGTGCTGCAAATGCCGTAGCGGTTGTGCCCGTCCACCAGCACATCGCCCCACAGCACCAGCGCATCGCGGCAGCCCTCGGCCAGGATGCTGCGCTCCAGCGCAGCGTGCTCGTCGGGGGTGAGCGGGTCGATATAGGCCAGCAAGTCGTCGTTAACCGTGATGTTCATTTTTAGGGGAGTCTGCAATCAAAGGGGCGCGATTGTAGAAGCCCGGCGGGGCGGTCTAAGCACCGAAGAGCTTGCCGCCCACGGCAAAAGCACCGGCCACCAGGGCGGCGATGGTGCCCAGCAGGCTCCACAGCTGGCCAGGCTTCATGCTGCCGACCAGCTCGCCAATCGTGAGTTCTGTGGGATTCTTCGCCCCGGCAGGTGGCTTGGGCACCGGCTGCGCCAGCTTGGCTTTCCAGCTGGCGAGCACACCATTGAACTCGGAGCTGGCCAGGGCTGCAGGATTCGGCTCCAGCGACTGGACGTACCAATCGTAGCCACGCTCCAGCAGACCTTCTTCCTTGACACCCCGCTCCAGGATCACCATCAGGGGGTGGCCCCGGCTGTAGGCCATGGCGGCTTCGATCTGGTTCCAGGGCGTGGCCAGTTTGATGTCCTGCAGCGGCGACTCTTTTGGGCCGCCGCGTTTGTCGGCACCGCTGGCCACAAAGGTGCGCTCCAGTGCGATGACCACCGTGCCGCAGCAGCGGTCAAGGAGCTGGGTAACCGCCTTCAGCGGCGCGTCTGCGCTGAAGGTATTGCGACCCACCGTGTGCGGAACCAGCCCTTCGCTGCGAAGGCGCTCCTCGACCGAGCGGACAAAAGCTTCTTGCTGCTCTGTCGCCGTTCCTCCCACACTGACAAATACATGGAGTTCCGTCATGGCAATAGCTCCTTGGGCAGGTTCTCAAAATACCTCATCCCCCGTCGGCTCGAAGTGCGGCACCGCGTTCATTTGGTGGCGTAGCTTCGACAGCTCGTAGTACATGCGTTTGCGCGCCCGGCTTTGGTTACCCAGGGGGCGGTGCTCGGCGATGCTGTGCCAGGGGTTGTATGACAGGCGCTTGGCGAATTCCATTTGCGCCGGGGAGTCGAACTTTTGCTGCGGGATGCGCAGGGTGGCGGCGGAGATGCGGGGCGACAGGCGCTCGGGCCAGAGCACACCGGCGTTCTCTATGGGCATGAGGTGCGGGTCGGTCTGCACCTGCAGGCGCACGTCCAGCTCCACATTGCCTGCGGCCAGCGATGCCACCATGGCGTTGCGCAGGTAATCGTCGGGCGGGCGCAGGGGCAGGCGGGGGATGGGGGTGCGGTGTTGGGTTTTGGGCCAGAACGAATACTGCATGGCCTGGCCAACGCCTAGCAGGTAGGGCACGCAGCTGAAGTAGGGGGCTTCGAGGGGGCTGCTCTGGGTTTTGGTCCATAGGCCCTGCATCACCATGTCGAGGATGTGCGGGCGGTGCAGGTTGAGGAAGTAGAAGATCTGCGCGTTCTTCAGGCTCTCTTTTTGCAGCTGGGCGTTGGCGATCACGTCGGGGGTAACGAAGGTGGGCGGCGACACGCCAAACATGTCCTGGGTGAAGCGTTCTTCAATCATCAGCTTGGGGCCGGGCACGTCCATGAGCTTGACGCTGATGCTCATGAAGCCCACATCGTCGATGTCGGGCGTGACATAGGGGCCGGGGCCGGAGAAGCGCACCCAGGCCGGGTAGCTGCGCGGGGCAGCAAAAATGCCGTGGCGCAGGTGGGCGGGCAGGTCGGGGTGGACGATAAATTCGGCCCGCACGATGCCCTGGGTTTTGGTGTTGCCGCCGCGCTCGAAGCCACCGGGCTTCCATAACGCGCGCATCTGTTCCTGGAAGCTTTGGATGATGGAGTCCACACAGGCTTCTTCGCCCGGCAGGATGCGCTCTTCGGCCAGTTGCAGGCCCTCGTTCGGGCGCTGGGCGTTGATCAGCGCGGTGGTCAGGCGGGTCAGCGGCTCCAGCAGCGTGGCCTCGAAAGCCGGGCGCAGAAACGGGTCGAAGCGGCGCTGTAGCTGGATCAACGCCAGCGAGGTGTCGGAAAACCAGTTGCGCCACGCCGATCCGGTGTTGGCGCGGGGTACCGGGCGGCTGGTGTTCGAGTTCATGCTGTTCCTAAATACCGCAGGGCGCGGATGCCGGGCAGGAAGAAATAGGCCCCGCCGCGCACGGTAACGAACTGCGGCAGGTCGGTGAGGCGCTGGTCGGGGCCGGTGGGCTGGGGCATGGAAAAGTCGCTTTGCCCGGGTTCGCGCGTGCCCAGTAGCGGGTCGGTTTCGCCGTGCAGCCCGGCGAACTGCGGTGCGTTGAGCCAGGCGGCCTGCACAAATTCAAACTGGCGGGCGATGTTGGCACCCAGGCACACAAAGTACAGGCCCGCCTCTGTCCCCCGGTACTCCCGCCCCCGGCGCAGCAGGCGGTGGAAGCGGGTGGAAGCCACGCGGTCCTGGGCCAGGGCTGCTGCATCGAAGCCCAGTGTGCGGGTTAGCCAGCCGATGAAACCGGCATCACCGGGCGGCAGGTCGGCGGTGCGCGGGTTGGCGCGGCGCACGTGGGCGCCCAGCGGGCAGCGGGTGCCGCGCGGGTCGGCATCGTAGGTGAAGCCGTTGGGGTCACCGGGCGGGGCATCAACCAGCGGCCTGCCGTTGCGCTGGCGGCCCACCAGGGTGGCGGCCAGGGTCTCGCGGGTTGCCGTGTGGTGCTCGGCCACGCCGTCCAGCCAGTGCCAGAAGCCTTGCACGTCCTGCTGCAACTGGCGCAGCACCAGGTAGCTGCCGTTGCGGCCCAGGTCGGCGCGGTCGGGGGCATCTTCGGCACGGGGCAACAACGCGTGTGCATCCAGCAAGGGGCGGTCGGTGTAGCCGCCGTACTCGTTGGGGTAGCCCAGCAGGGTTTCGCCCAGGCAGCTGAGGTTGCTGTAGGTGGTTTGCTCGGCATCCACGGCGGGGCGGGTGCGGTCCCAGTCCAGGGCGGGCTGCGAGATGCCGTCTTTGAAGCCAAACGGCTCCACCTCGCCCAGGTCGGCGCAGGGCAGGCGGGCCAGCAGGGTAAAGCCCGCCGCCGTATCTGTTTCGATCTGCGCTTGCCACGCCGCCAACTGGCCGGGCAGGGCGTAGAGCATCAGCAGCACATGCGGCACGCGTGCGCCTGTGCCCCACTGCCACTGGCTGGGCGCGTTGCTGCCCACGTCGCCCAGGCGGCGGGCACGGCTGGCATCGGTGCCCATGCCGCCCAGGAATTCGCTGGAGAAGCCCGCCACGGTGGCCTCATTCACGCCCAGGGCGCGCAGGCCTTCGCTGGTCAGGGCCAGTTGCAGCACGGTGGCGGGTGGTGGCTGGGCGGTGGCGGCGCTGGTGACGGGGGCGGTGGACAGCCAGGCGCGGGCCGCAGAGGCATCTTGCACGCGCAGCAGCAGGAAGGCGGCCTCCACGTGGTGCTTGTAGCCAAAGCGGACGATGCCCTGGATGTCGTCGAATTCCGTCACAGCAACCTCAGCCAGTCTTGCAGCTCTGCGTCGGTGGGCGCGGGCTTGTCCAGCCCGTCGCGGATGCGCTGGTTGCGCTGCAGGTTGGCCAGGGTCAGGCCGGGGTAGGCCTTGTACCAAACCTGGGTGGGGATCTGGTGGCGGCGCTGGAAGTATTTGAACGGCTGCTCGTGCCGCGCGCCGCCCAAAATCAGCCAGTCGGTGCGCGGCCAGCCTATGCCGTTGCCAAACACCAGGTTCAGGCCCCAGGCCACCTTGTTGATGAAGTCGTCCATGTAGCCCTGGTGGCTGCCATCGTAGTTGCTGGTGAAGACCACGCGGGTTTTGTCGTCCAGAAAGGCCCAGCGGGCGAAGTGGATGGTCTGCACCCGCGCCAGGTGGCCCCGGGTGAACACATGGCGGCAGGCGTAGTCGATCAGCACCAGCAGCACCGTGACCAGCCCGCGCCGGAACCGCCCTGGCTTGACCGGGCCCAGCGCGGTGTACTGGTTACTCACGTCAAAGTCTTCCATGTCCTGCAGCTCCTGCAGGGCCACCGGGTCTGGGCGCGGGCAGAGCACGGGGTCGGTGGTTTCGCGCTGTCGCAGGGCGTAGACCAGCCAGGGCAGCAGAACGATGAAGAATGGCAGCAGCACCAGGCCTACCAGCGGCACGCCCAGCAGGTGGATGCAGTTAGCGATTTTCCAGCCCAGCGGCGTGGGGGCGGGCGGGGTGAGGTGCAGGCGACCGGCGGCGACTTCGGTGTCCACCAGGCTGCGCAGGTACTGGTGGGTGCGGCGTGCGTCGGCATCTGCGCTGCGCGGCACCCGGTCGGACAAGAGCTGCTGCAGGGCGGCTTCTTCGCGGATTTGCTGCATGCTGCGGCCCCGCCAATTCACATAGGCGGCGGCCACGGGCCGGTCGTGCGCCAGCAGCCAGGTGGTGAGGTCTTTGCCCTGGGCGAAGCCTTCGCAGTGGGCAAAGATGCGGCACAGCCCGTCCCCGGCGCGCTGGGCCATCAGCGCCAGGCAGGCGTGTGCCGAGCCGTCGCAGTCGCCCATGAAGGCCAGGTAGGTGGGCAGCGGTAAGCGCGGCAGGCCCAGGGTGGTGAGGTCGGCCTGCAGCGCATCGTCCAGCAGCACGAAGCGGGCAAAGTGCAGTTGGGTGAACAGCGCAAACGGCAGCAGCGGGTGCTGCGGGTCGGCCAGGCCGGGCTGGGTGGTCATGCTGGCCAGCAGCGCGCGCAGGTCGGCCTCGCGCCCGGCGACCAAAGGCGCAACCACCATGAAATGCGACTGCGGGGTCATGTTGTGGGTTTTTAGGCCGTTATTTAAGCACTAAAAAGGCTGCTAGCGCTTATTCAATCGGCGGTAGCAGCTATCAAAATTCGCATCAAAATATGTAGCATTCTTAAAACTGCAGGCAAAAGTCAATCAACCGCTCTTTGCCCCAGTACACCTTGCCCAGGTAAAAGCCAGGGCCGATCAGGCGGATTTCGTCGCGGATGTAGTGGGCCAGCACCGAGGTGTCGGAGTAGTCCAGCACGATGCATTCCTTGCCGTCCAGCCAGCTGGCATCCTTGTACACGCGGGCCACCACGGCCTCGATGCCAAAGACCAGCACCTTGTTTTTGAGATTGCCCTTTTGCGCATCGAACACTTTGCCCTGCCAGCCGAAGTGGTTGATGATGGACGCGATGCTGTGGGTGTATTTGGTGCCGGGCGCGATGATGGCCGTGCCCTCGGCGCTGCCATCGGGGATGTCGCCTGCCGGGCTGGCGCGGAACAGGTCGTCCAGCTCGTCCTGGCTCATTTCCAGCAGTTGGTGTACGTCGTAGGCCATGGTTTTCTCCTGTGAAAAGACTAGGGGTTGAGGATGGCGTCGGCGGCCTTCTCGCCGACCATGTACACGGCGGCGGCGATGAAGAAGCCGGGGATGCGCGGAAACACCGATGCGTCCACCACCCGCAGGCCGCGCGTGCCGTGGACGCGAAAGTCGCTGCTCAGCACGCCGCCACCGGCCACCGGGCCGATGGGGCAGGAGCACGAGGCGTGGTGGCCCCAGGCGGTGCTGCGCACAAAGTCGGCCAGCTCGGCATCGGTTTGCACTTCGGGGCCGGGTGTGCATTCCTCGGCGATCAGGCCGCTGGCCAGAAATGGGGCGGTGAGGCGGCGCACGGCGCGGATGGCCTGCACGACAGCCTGCAGGTCGGCCCCGGCTGCGTCGCTGCCTTCTTCAAAGTAGCGGAAGTTCACCAGCGGCGGCTTCAGCGGGTTGGCCGAGCGCAGTGTGACCGTGCCGGCGCGGTTGGCGGTGTGGGCTTTCAAAATGGCCCAGGTCAGGCGGTCGCTGTATTGGCGGATGCGCTCGGAGAAGCCGGGTTCGTAGCCTTCGAATCGGGCGGGCAGGGCCATGCAGAAGATATCGGGCTCGGGCTGGTCCGGGCTGGACTTTGCTATCAGGCCCAGCATCGCGCCGCTGCTGGCATACATGCCGGAGCGGTCGTTTTTCCAGCGCTCCCACACCGGGTCGCCGCGGGTGAAGCGGGCTTCTTGCAGCCCCTGCCAGGGCTGGCGCATGCGGTGGGTGAGGGCGACTTCGTAGCGGTCTTGCAGGTTGCGGCCCACGCCGGGCAGATCGACCCGCACCGGGATGTGGTGGGCCTGCAGCGCAGCGAAGGGGCCGATGCCGGAGAGCATCAGCAACTGCGGGGTGTTGAAGGCTCCGCCGCACAGAATGACTTCGCCGCCTGTGGGTTGGGCTTGCACCTGCCGTAGCTGGCCCGCTGCCGCATTGGGCGCGGGGTGGGCGTGGTACAGGCGCTGGCCTTTTAAATACTCCACGCCGCAGGCCGCGCCCTCGGCGTTAAACAGCACGCGGGTGGCCAGGGCGTGCAGCTCGATGTGCAGGCGGTCGGGGTGCTTGTCGCGCACCTGCAGCAGGCGTTCGCGCGCGCCGACCCGGCTGTGCCGGGAGGTGGACATCGGTGTGTAGCAGAGGCCTTCAAAGCTGCCGCCGCCCCAGGGCCGGGCATTCGGGTCGCCGCGTACGCGCAGCCAGCGCAACAGGCTGCGCAGCGGGGTGGGCAGGTCGTGGGTGAAGTTGCGGGCGGTGCGGGCCAGCAGGTCCACCAGTTGCGCATCGCCCAGGGCTTCGGGCGGCACCGAGCGCTCGGAGTGCAGCCAGCCGTGCCAGCCATGGCCGCTGGGGTCCAGACCCAGGCGCTGCAGGGCGCGCAAGATGGGGCGGTGCTGGCAGGACTCCAGCCGGGCGAAGTAGCGCTGCATGTTTTTGGCGTGCCAACTGGCATCGCCGGTGAGGTCGGCGATGTGGTTCCAGTCGGAGTCGTGCGGGCGCATGAAGATCATGGCGTTGTGCGCGGTGCAGCCGCCCAGCCCGGCGGCGCGCGGGTACAGCACGCCCTGGCGGGCGGCGCTGTATTTGGGGTCGCGCGTTTGGCGCGCCTCGTCGGCGTAGTGGCGGACTTGGAAGTTCCAGGCCATGGCTTCGTTCTCACAGGCAAAGGCGTGGAAGCCGGGCACGTCGTAGTCGTCGGGCAGGCGCAAGTTGCGCTCTAGGCGCGGGTCGCCGCCGGCCTCCAGCACGCACACGCGCTGGCCCGCTTCCACCAGCCGCGCCGCCAGGGTGCCGCCGCCTGCGCCGGTTCCCACGATGATGGTGTCCCATGGCTGGCCTTTGTCGATGGGCATGCGGCTAGAACGTCTTGAGGAAGGCGATCAGCGCGCGCTTGTCGGCATCGCTCAGCACCGGCTCGGTGCCAAAGGCTTTTTCGTCGGCGCTCAGGCCCTCTTGCTGGTTGAACTCGGCGGTGCCGAAGTAGTGGCCGCGGTTGACCACGAAATCGGGGCACTTGCTCAGGCGCATCAGCGGGGCGCGCAGGTTGGCAAACTTTTCGCGCAGCTCGGAGTCGGGCGCATTGCGGGCCTTGAACAGGTCCACCGGCAGCTTGACCAGCACCTCGGCCAGGTCGGTTTTGTGGGCCAGCGTGCCGCCGTCTTCGGCCTGCAGCTTGAGGTTGGACAGCAGGCTGACCGGCATGCCCTTGGGGATAGGGCCCAGGGTGATGTCGCCGCCCAGCGACGGCACCAGGCGGTGCAGCACCCGGCGCAGGGGCTGCAGCACTTCGGGCACAAAACCGGCGGGCACGATGATTTCGCTGCGCTGGTCGGTGCGGTCGATGGTGCCAGGCACCCGGCTGCCCAGGATGCTGTCGCGCTCGCGCTGCGCGGGCCACAGCAGCTGGTTAATGGACGCGTCAAACATGGCCATGCGCCCGGCCACCGAGGGGTCGCCGTTGAACGGGCCCAGGGTGTTGTTCAGCAAATACGGCGCGGTGGACCACAGGCTGACCAGGGACGGCACCCGGGTGTAGCCGCGCCCGCCCGCAGGCATGGCGTAAGGCACGTTGGCCCCGGTGAACGGGTCGCTCAGGGTGACCGTGCCCACGCTGGGCAACTGCTTGTAGGCGGTGGACGAGAAGTTGTCCCAGATATTGCCGCCCAGCGCGTTGGTGGCCAGCGGGCTGCAGACGTTGGTGCGCAGCAGGGTGGCGGGGATGCGCGCCTCGGTCGACAAATAGTTGCCCTTTAAGAAGTCGGGGGCCTGCACGATCTGGCGCATGAGCTTTTTGTAGCCATCGGTTTGGGTCCAGCCCCAGTAGGCCTTGAAGCAGCCCATATAGCCGCCGCCCGCGCATTTTTGCGGCTCCAGGCCCAGGTCGGGCGGGGGCGTGGGGGCTTTGCTGGAGTGGCAGCGGGCGCAGGTGTCGGCAAACACCTGTTTGCCCTGCTCCAGCGTGGCGGCGTCGGCCTGCAGATGGGCATTGCCGCCGGGGGCATCTTTCAAATAGTCGGGTCGGGCGGCTTTCAGGAAAAACAGGGCGGTGTTGGGCGTGCCCGCCTCAGTGGCCTGCCAATAGCCAGAGTTCTTTTGCGCGGTGGCAATCGGGATGGGCGTGATCTTCTTGCCGCCCACCACCGGGTTGAAGTGCAGCAGCCATTCTTCGCTGAACAGGCCGATGTTCAGGTACACCCGGTTCAGCGCGCCCAGCAGGCCCACCGAGTCGGAGCCGTCCTTGAGCACATGCGGCACGCGGGCGATGTGGGTGGCGGGATCAAAAAACTCGGTGAGCGGGCCGCTGGGCACGAAGTTGTTGAACTGCTTGTTGTCGCGCTCGCCGCCGGTCAGCGGCTCGTGCCACAGCGCCTTGCCCTGGGCCATGCGCTCGGCAAAGCCGTACACCGCGTTCATGGTGCGCGGGTTGTTGATGCTGTCGGTGGAGATCAGCGAGGTGTCCATGGCTCCGGGCCGGAAGCTGTGCGCCAGCTGGTACATGTAGTTGCGCTGGCCCTCAGGCTTGTTGGCGTTGTGGATGAACAGCCGGTCTACCCACATGTACTGCGCGCCTACCGACGAGCTGAGGTTGGCAAACGCAGGCGCGTTGGGGTCTTTCGGCGGGTTCACCGGGCTGGGGCCTACGTGGCAGAAGCCGCAGGACATGCCCACGCGGTAGGGGCGCACCAGATCCTGGCGGTTGTAGTATTTTTCGTCGGTGTAGTAGCGCTCGGCATCCCATTCCTTGGCGGCCTTGGCATCGAAGGCCGGGTTGGGGAACAGGCGCAGGCCCATGATGCCGGTGGCTTCGCCGTAGTACGAGCCGACGGGCAGGGTGGTGCCGTCGCCCAGGGGTTTGCCGCGTGCACCCACCGCCACGCCGGGGTATTTCACGGCGTTTTCAAACGGGTCGGGGGCGCAGCCGGTGGCGCGCGCGTCCAGCCACAGGCCTTTGTGGGCGGGGCTGGGGCCTTTGGACGCCTCAAAGCAGGGTTCGTTGACCAGGCCCAGGTACTCCCAGCGGTTGGTGCGCGAATAGCCCTGGCTGGGGTGCGAGCTGACGATCTTCAGTAGGTCGAAGGCGCCAAAGGTGTAGCTGCTCATGCGGTCCCACAGGCGGTCGTTGCCGCCGGTCCAGACCAGCCACATATTGCGCCCGGCCACCTCTTGCGGGGTCAGCGCCGGGGCGCCGTCCATGTCCTTGAAGTAGTCTTCTGCGGCGTGGGTGAAGCTGCTGCCATCGCGCCCGGCCTGTTTGGCCTCGTCCAGTACCTTGCCCGCCACCGGAGCCTGGGCGCTGGCGGGCAGGCCCAACAGCAGCAGGCTGCCCAGGAACAGCAGAGTGCCCCGTGCCGTCTTGTGGATGCTGGCAGGTGGCGTGGTGTGCTTACGCGAGTGTTCCATGGCGATCCCCCGGTTGCAGGTCAACAGTGCGCCTTTTGCGGCCCTGTGTAAAGGGCCGGTGACGGCGGTTCAGTCTAGGCCTGTCGTGTTTTGCGGGCATCCCTCAAAGGGGGGATAAATGCCGGGCGGGGCGGTTCTGCGGTGTGCTATTCAAGTTATAGCTGCTAGTGCTTATCGAATGGGCACAGACTGCCAATTTGACTTATATTTTGCCCCCAGGCTGGCGCACTTACTGCTTGCGTATAGGGTTATCTGCGCAATGCATAAAGTAGACTCGCAGACAGTCGCGCTGTCATTGACGCGAAGTCGCCACACCCATTTATCCAATCCCTGAGAGGTTCATCCATGGCTGCCGGAAAATCCAAAATCATCTACACGCTCACGGACGAAGCGCCCATGCTGGCGACCCATTCGCTGCTGCCCATCGTCAAGGCTTTCACCAGCCAGGCGGGTATCGATGTGGTCAGCGCCGACATTTCGGTGGCGGCCCGCGTGCTGGCCGAGTTTCCCGAGTTCCTGAGCGACGCGCAAAAAGTGCCCGCCACCCTGGTCGAACTGGGCCGCCTGACCCTGCTGCCTGATACCAACATCATCAAGCTGCCCAATATCAGCGCCTCGGTGGGCCAGTTGATCAACTGTATCAAGGAACTGCAATCCAAGGGCTACGCCCTGCCAGACTTCCCTGAAGACCCCAAGACCGACGAAGACAAGGCCATCCGCGCCCGCTACAGCAAGTGCACCGGCAGCGCGGTCAACCCCGTGCTGCGCGAAGGCAACTCCGACCGCCGCGCGCCCAAGGCCGTCAAGGAATACGCCCGCAAGAACCCGCACAGCATGGCACCCTGGAGCCAGGCTTCGCGCAGCCATGTCTCGCACATGCACCACGGCGACTTCTACCACGGCGAAAAATCCCTCACCCTGGACCGCGCCCGCGATGTGAAGATGGAGCTGGTTACCGCTTCCGGCAAGACCGTGGTGCTCAAGCCCAAGGTGTCGCTGCTGGACCGCGAAGTCATCGACAGCATGTTCATGAGCAAGAAGGCGCTGGTCGAGTTCTACGAGAAAGAAATCGAAGACGCGCACCAGACCGGCGTGATGTTCTCGCTGCACGTCAAGGCCACCATGATGAAGGTCTCGCACCCCATCGTCTTCGGCCACTGCGTGAAGATTTTCTACCGCGAAGCCTTTGCCAAGCATGGCAAGCTGTTTGAAGAGCTGGGTGTCAACGTCAACAACGGCATGGCCAACCTGTACGAGAAAGTTGCCGCGCTGCCCACCGCCAAGCGCGAAGAGGTGCTGAAAGACCTGCACGCCTGCCACGCCACCCGCCCCGAGCTGGCCATGGTCGATTCGGCCAAAGGCATTACTAATTTCCACTCGCCCAACGACGTGATCGTGGATGCGTCCATGCCCGCCATGATCCGCAGCGGCGGCAAGATGTGGGGGGCCGATGGCCGCCTGAAGGACGTGAAGGCCGTGATGCCCGAGTCCACCTTCGCCCGCATTTACCAGGAAATCATCAACTTCTGCAAATGGCACGGCGCGTTCGACCCCAAAACCATGGGCACGGTGCCTAACGTCGGCCTGATGGCCCAGCAGGCCGAAGAGTATGGCTCGCACGACAAAACCTTCGAGATCACCGAAGACGGCGTGGCCAACATCGTGGATCTGGCCACCGGCGAAGTGCTGCTGAGCCAGAACGTCGAAGCCGGTGACATATGGCGCATGTGCCAGGTCAAGGATGCCGCCATCCGCGACTGGGTCAAGCTGGCCGTGACCCGCGCCCGCAACTCCGGCATGCCGGTGGTGTTCTGGCTCGATGCCTACCGCCCGCACGAAGCGCAGCTGATCACCAAGGTCAAGATGTACCTGCACGAGCACAACACGGCCGGCCTGGACATCCAGATCATGAGCCAGGTGCGCGCCATGCGCTTCACGCTGGAACGCGTGGCCCGTGGCCTGGACACCATCAGCGCCACCGGTAACATCCTGCGCGACTACCTGACCGACCTGTTCCCCATCATGGAACTGGGCACCAGCGCCAAGATGCTGTCCATCGTGCCGCTGATGGCCGGTGGCGGCATGTACGAAACGGGTGCAGGCGGCTCCGCGCCCAAGCACGTGCAACAGCTGGTGGAAGAAAACCACCTGCGCTGGGATTCGCTGGGCGAGTTCCTGGCCCTGGCGGTGAGCCTGGAAGACCTGGGCATCAAAACCGGCAACGCCAAAGCCAAGCTGCTGGCCAAAACCCTGGATGCCGCCACCGGCCAGCTGCTGGACACCAACAAAGGCCCGTCCAGCCGCACCGGCGAGCTCGACAACCGCGGCAGCCACTTCTACCTGGCCCTGTACTGGGCCCAGGCCCTGGCCGCCCAGACCGAAGACACCGAGCTGCAAGCCCACTTCGCCCCCCTGGCCAAAGCCCTGGCCGCAGGCGAAGCGCAAATCGTCGCCGAACTCAAGGCCGTGCAAGGCCAGCCCGCCGACATCGGCGGCTACTACCTGCCCGACCCCGCCAAGACCGAAGCCGTGATGCGCCCTAGCGCCACGCTGAATGCGGCTTTGCAGACGCTGGGTGCGTGATGTCCGTGCGTGGGTTGCTATTTAAAAAGTAGCTGCTCACGCCGATGGAATAAGCGCTGGAGGCTTATTTCATGCTTAAAAAGGGCTGCTTCCTGCGAGGGAAGCGGCCTTTTTTGCGTCTGGAGTTTCCGACAGGTGGTCCTGCACCCTGTTTGCACACTCTCCCCATTGTCTCTAAAATGTCCGCAATAACAGTCTTAAACAATATAGTGACTGTGATTGCAGACATTATGAAATACGACGAAATCCCTTTACTCCCCCCCACTGCGGTGGCCGACAGCCTGGCCCTGGGCAGCAAGTTGTCGCGCCTGCGCAAAGCCCGCCGCCTGCGCCAACAAGACGCGGCCTTGCGGGCCGGGGTGTCGCGCTCCACGGCAGCACTCATCGAAAAAGGCGACCCTGGCCGTACGCTGGCCCAGGTGCTGCGCTACCTGCACGCCATCGCCCCCGGCACCACCTTGCTGGACTTGCTGCTGGACAAAGACCCCGCCCTGCGTACCCTGGCCCAGGCCGAGGCCACCCAGCGCGTGCGCAGCTTGTCCGGGGCTGAACTCCAGCAGTTGGATTTTTAAATGCCCCAGCGCGACCTCATTGTTTTCAGCCACCTGGGCGGCGGCTTTGTGCCCGCCGGGCGGCTCAGCTTGACGGAGGAGGGCGGAGCCGTGGCCGCATCGCGCTTCAGTTACGGGTCGAAGTACCTGGAGAGGCCCCAGCACTTTGAAATCGATCCGGTCAGTCTTGGCCTCATGAACCCCGAAAAGGGCCGGGTCTACTTCCCCGCCCAGGGCCTGACCCAGTTTGGCGGCATCCGCGATGCCGCGCCCGATGCCTGGGGCCGCCGCGTCATCGAAGCCCAGCGCCGCGTGCCCGCCAATAGCCTGCCCGAGGCCGATTACCTTCTGGGTGCGGGCAGCGACCGGGTGGGCGCACTCGACGTGCGCGACAGCCTGCACAGCCCCGCCCAGTTTGGCGCGGCCACGGTGCAATCCCTGGCCTATCTGCTGGAAGCCGCCGAACGCATAGAGCGGGGCGAGCCGATTCCGTCGCAACTGGCCGACATGTTCGGTGCCGGTGCCAGCGCAGGCGGCGCACGGCCCAAGGCCTCGGTGCGCGATGCCGAAGGTGTGCTGTGGCTGGCCAAGTTTCCCAGCCAGGCCGACACCTTCAACGTCGCCCAGGCCGAACACTGCACGCTCACCCTGGCCCGCCTGTGCGGCATGCGTGTGCCCGAGGTCAAAACCATCGATGTGGGCGGCCAGTCGGTGCTGCTGGTGCGCCGGTTTGACCGCCATTGGCCATCGCCCGGTGCGACTTTGGAGGACGGTATCGACCAGCCGGGCGACGGCCGGGAAGAGCACCGCCTGCCCTTCGTCAGCGGCCTCACCCTGGTCGCTTGCGACGAATTCGAGTCGCGCAACAAAAGCTACGCCGACCTGGCGCAGGCCGTGCGCCAATGGGTGCACCCCAGCCTGATCCGCGCCAATACCCAGGAGCTGTTTGCCCGCATGGTGTTCAACATCTTCGCCAGCAACGACGATGACCACCTGCGCAACCACGCCTTTGTACGCGACCCACGTCACCCGAATGCACCCGGCTGGTGCCTGAGCCCGCTGTACGACGTGGTGCCGCGCCCTGGCGTGGCCCGAGACCGGTTCTTGCACCTGGGCGTAGGCCAGCAAGGCAAGCTGGCCACGCTGGACAACGCCTTGTCTGCCAGCGCTGCATTCATGCCCCAGCGCACCGATGCAATTGCCACTGTGCGGCGCATCTGGGGCGAGGTGCGGCAGTGGCAGACCCACTTTGAAAACCAGCACGCCCCAGGCCGACTCATCGACCAGATGGTGCCTGCGTTTCGGGATCTGGATGCCATTTGCAGCCCGGCGCTGCAGGTGGAGATCCGGCGCGGTGGGTGAGTATCTATCGCTTTTTGCTATTTTTTGCTATTGAATAAGTAGCTGGTTACGCTTATGAAATAAGCGCTAGAACCATTTTTTCTATAACTTTCCGTACTGCGTACCACCCGTCTTGCCCCCGCCCTCCAGCGGCATCAGGTCCGACACGTATTCCTGCTCGCCCACATGCACCAGCGGCGGCGCTTTGCCGCGCTGCAGGGCGGCCATGAAGGCGGCGCGGTCCTCGGCAGACACGGCAGGGTAGCGGTGGCGCGACAGCGGCGTGGCCGCCGGTGCGCCGTCTTTGGCCAGTGTCGGCGTGGTGCGCAAAGCTGCTGTCTGTGCGCCACCGCCGCGCACCGGGTCGCTGGCACGGGCGCTGCGCTCAAACGGCTCTTCGGACTCATTGACCCGCCAGTAAATGCCGTCGATCACCACCCCGTAGCGCTGGTAGGCCGCCGTGCGCATGCTTTGCTCCATGGCAAAAAAGCTCTTGTTCCGCCCCTGGCCACCCGCCACAAACGACTTCGCCACATCCACCATGGCAATGAACCGGTGGTGCCGCTCGTCCACCGGCATCACCTTGAACCGGTACATCTGCGACACCACCTCCATCGACAAAAACGTCTCCCGGATTGACTGGTACAGGCACTCCTTGCGGTACGCCTTGCGCTCCTCCAGGTCCATACGTCGGCTGGCTTCGGCCGTTGGCGTGGTGCCGGACGATGGTGCGGTGCGGAAGAGGTTTTTGAGGAAGGCAAGCATGGGACAGTCGGAGGTGGAACTTGCGGTCTATTTTGCGCTGTCCAGGGTACGGAATGGTTCCCTTATTTGGATTGTTATTGGACTTATCTCCAGGCGGAGGATGCCTCCAAGACTGGGCATACACGCCGTCCCCGTCGCCGCAAGAATCAATCGATGAGGGACTGGGAGGGCGACCTTCGCAGCCAAACCGCCCCAACGACCAGGCCGGTAATGGCCATGAATACGGATAAAACGACAATGATCATGTGGGCCCCATAGATTCCCGCAAACGCCGTAATCATAAGTCCCGACAGCGGCTGAGATAGATTGTTCAACATCACCACCAGCCCGGTCGTCTTGCCGAGGTCGCGTCTCGGAATAATCTTTTGCCGCAAACTACGGATAAAAACGTTGAACATTTTGTCGAATCCGACAATCAGCAAAAATCCAATGGCATAAATATTGGGGTGCGTGGCTAATCCGGTCATAAATCCACCCACGAGTATCGTGGTATAGGCGGTAATTCCCAAAGTCTTTAAAGACATGGATGTGTGGGCGATCGTAAACAGTATGACCACCGTGGCTATGGCTCCTGCCACCTGGAGCAGCGCGTAATAGGTACTGTCTTGGTGATAGACGCCGATAACCATTGCCGCCGATGTTGCCAGCGTCACGCCGATAATGAGGTTGACGGCGGCAGCCAGAAGAACGACTTCCAATAGCCCTGGAAGTTTCACCAGATGCCGGAACGCAGTTGCCAGTGGTAATAACCAACTTACCGATGCCGCCTCCGGGGCGGCCAAAACCGGTTTTGCCAATTTCCGCCAGACCATAATAAAACCGTCGGCCATTAAAAATAATCCAGCCGTAGCGGCCACAACATATTCCCAAGGCCAAAATTTGAGAAGGCCTGCCGCAACCAGCGGACCCAGCACCATGCCGAGTTGATCGGCGATCTGGGTATAAGAGGCTATCTTTTCAAAGCGCTGGCCACTGAAAACCTGCGGGAGCATCACTTCCCGTGCCATCAGACCTTGCGTGGTGAGTATTCCAACCACGGCGGATATGAAAATCAGCCACCCGATCCCACCAAATAACGCAAATCCAACCATGCCGCCCACACAGACGATGGCCCGGTAGAACTGGCTCAGGTGCAATAACTTAAAAAGAGAAAACCGGTCGCACAGAATTCCGCAAATCGGAAAAGACAAGAACCGTGGTAATGTCTCCAGGAAAAATGCAGCCCCCGATAATGCGATACTGCCGGTGGTCTGGAAAATCACCAGTGGCACCAGAAAAAGCAATATTTGGTCCGCCAGCCTTGATAAGAATAGCGAGTAGAAGAACGGCCGGTGTTTCGTATCCATTAATTGAATGCCCCATTATTTGAATCCCGGCTATGCCCATGTCCCGCAAGCGGGGGATTGAATATGCTCACCAACACCAGAATTCCTTTTTATTTGGAAGTCTTGATTGCTATTTAAAAGATAGCTGCTCACGCCTATTCCATAAGCGCAGGGGGCACAAAAGGCTCCGAGGCTGCAACCACCCACCCCCCCTCACAACGCCAACACAAACCCCTCCACCATCGCCCCCGGCGCACTCACGCTCTGCAACTGCCTTGCCCCATAGGTCCCCTCCGCAGGCACCAGCTCCGCATGGTCGGTCAGCGCCACCAGGCCGGGGCCGAACATGCGCAAAAACGAGTCGTCGAAGCGCATCACCGCGATCGGGGCGACGATCTGGCCATCCTCCACCCAGAAGCAGGCGAAGCGGGTCATGCCGGTCATGCGGCAGGCCTGGCGGTCGCTGTAGTTGAGGTAGTGCAGGTTGCTGATAAACACGCCCGTGCCCAGGGTGTGGAGCACCTCGGCCTCGGGCAGGGTGCCGGGGGCCATGGACAGGGATTCGGGGCTTTCGCCGTCACCGCTGCCGTTGGTGGGCACGCCGTATTCCACCGCGCTGCGCGGGGCGGTCAGGCTGGCGGCTACCTGGCCTGCGTGCACCAGGGGCACCGCATCGGGCTTGGTGAAGCCGTCGGGCTGGAAGCGTGGGGCGATGCCGTCGGCGGTGGCCTCCGTCAGGGTGAGCAGCGGGCTCAGGGCGGCTTGGCCCTGGTGGGCCAGCAGCAGGGTGGAGGTGCCGGTTTTCAGGTCTTTCAGACCAAAGCCGCCCCAGGCCAGAGTGCCCAGCAGTTCGGCCACGGCGACGGGGCTGAAGTAGGCGCGGTAGGCGCCGGGGGCCAGGGTTTTTGGCGGCAGCGCCAGCAGGGCCAGGCGGGTGCGGGCCTCGGCCACACGGCGGGCGAATTCGGGGGTGTGCCAGTCGGTGCCCGCGTAGCTGCATTTCACGGCCTGGTCCTTCGCGTGGTACAGGCACCAGTCGAAATGGAAACTTTCCACGCTGTGCCAGTTACGCTGGCCGCGGCTGTCGGCAAAGGCGCGCACCACGCTGCCACCGGCGTAAAAGCCCACCAGGTCGGTGCCGGTGGCGTGGGCGGCCACGGCCTCGATCAGCTGCGCGGGCGTGGGCAGGGTGCCGGTGGCGCTGCGTTCGGTGTCCACCACCGCATCGGGCAGCAGCAGGTAGGCATCGTCGGGCACCAAGGGCAACTGCTCCAGCAGGGCGACGCGTTCGGCCAGCAGAGCGGTGGTGTCGCTGGCCAGGTCGCCGCCCAGGCTGATGTTGCTGGAGGCGCGCTTGCGGCCCGCAATGACGCTGACGGTGCCGTAGCGCTGCTCCACATGGGTGGCCTGGCGCACCTGGGCGTGGTTAAAGCGGATGAAGTCCGAGGCTTCGGCGCTGAAGTACAGGGTGACGCGCTCGGCCCCGGGCAGGGGCGTGCAGACGGCGGCGGCGAGGTCTAGGAAGTAGCTGTGCATCATGCGGCTCCGCCAAACACCGACACGTTTTTGAACAGGCAGGCGGGCGAGGCGTGGCCTACGCGGATCACCTGGTTGGGCTCGCCCTTGCCGCAGTAGGGTGTGCCCATGACCTGGAAGGTGCTGGCATCGCCCACCATGGCCAGCGAGCGCCAGAACCCCGCCGAAATGCCCCGGTAGTTGGGCCGTTTGACGATTTCGGCCAGCTGGCCGTGGCGCACCATCTGGCCCCATTCGCAGCCAAACTGGAACTTGTTGCGCGAGTCGTCGATGCTCCAGGAGGCGTTGGTGCGCATGACGATGCCGTAGTCCATGCTGGCAACCATCTGCGCCAGGCTGCTGTCGCCGGGGGCGATGTTGAGGTTGGACATGCGGTCGATGGGTGCGCGGTTCCAGCTGCAGGCGCGGGTGGTGGCCACGCCGCCCATGCCCGGGGCTAGGCCTTGCACACGCGCCTGCGACAGGCTACCGCCCAGCGGGCGCTGCAGGATGCCGTGGCGGATGATCCAGGCCTGCTGGGCCGCGGTGCCGTCGTCGTCAAACGCAAAGCCCGCAAATTCATGCGCCTGGTCGGGCGCGAAGCTCACGTTGAGCAGCGGGCTGCCATAGGCGTAGTGGCCAAACATGTCCAGCGTCACAAAACTGGTGCCCGCAAAGTTGCGCTCGTCGCCCAGGATGCGGTCCAGCTCCAGCGGGTGGCCAATGCTTTCGTGGATTTGCAGCATCATCTGGTCGGGCATCAGCAGCACGTCCATCACGCCGGTGGGGCAGTTGGCGGCGCGTACCAGGGCCAAGGCCTCGCGGGCTACGCGCGGGCCGTCCTGGGCAAAGCCCGCGCGGTCCAGCACCTCCAGGCCGCCCTGCTGGCAAAAGCCGTTGTACTGGCCGGCCGAGGTGCGGGTCTGGGTGTCGCCGCCCGCGCTGGCCACGGCGGTGATGTTGGGCACCACAAAGTCCCAGCTCTGCGCCATGTGGCCGCCGTCGCTGGTCACCAGGGTCTGCTCGGTGTGGGTGGTCCACAGGGCGGCGCTGCGGTCCACGATTTCCGCGCTGATGTTCGCGCTGGCACACACCTCCTTGAGCAGGTCGAAACGTTCGGCCAGCGTGGTTTGCTCTACCGGGCGCTGGTTGGGCGAGGCAAAGCTGCCGCTGGCGGCGGGCCGGGGTGCATTTTGATAATCGAACACGCTGTGTGCGGCGCTGGCGGCGGCCAAAGATTGGGCCTGGGCAAAGGCCTGGCGCAAGCCGCGATCCGACACATCGCTGGTGGCGGCAAAGCCCTGGCCACCGCCGTGCTGCACGCAGACCATCACGCCGGTGTCGCGTTCGCGACTGGGGGCTTCGGCCACGCCGTTGCGCACCACCAGGCGTTCGGCGGATTCGGAGACGAAACGGGCGGACCAAAAGTCCAATCCAGTGGGGGCGGCGGACTGCGCGAGCGCGGCGATGGAGGGCATAGTGCTATGGAATAAGTAGCTGCTCACGCTTATCAAATAAGCGCGAGCAGCCGATTTTTTATAAATTTTGGTAACAGGCTGCCCATGCTACAACCAGATTGCGCCACGGCGGTAGGGCCGCCACGGCCGGGCCCTGTTACGCGATGTGACCGATAGCCAGGCACAAAAATCGCATAATCCCCCGGGGGTGCTGGCATCGTGCACACAAGTGTGCGTACCCAGCAGACTTGGCACAACGGGTATGAACCGGACACATTTCGATGAACTCTTTTGTAGAACTTTTTCAACTCTATTTGCTGCCGTTTGCCATCGGTCTTGCCATGGTGGGCCTGTACATGCTGCTGCGCGGCCTGGGCAAGCAGGACGATGCGCCGCTGGGCACGGTGTCTAGTTTCGTAGCCGCCCCGCCGCGTCCGGCCATGGCGGCAGCGCCCGTCGTGGTGCAACCCCCCGTGCTGCTGACCGTGCCCTCGGGCCTGCCGCACCAGGATCTGCTGGTGGTGGACGACTCGGCCGTGGCCCGGGCCAAACTGCGCAAGCTGCTGGAGGGGGCCGGTTACAGCGTCGCGCTGGCCAATGACGGTGCCCAGGCGCTGGAGGTGCTGGCCACTGGCAGCTTCTCGGTCTTGATCACCGACCTGGAAATGCCCAACATGAACGGCTTCGAGCTGATTGCCGCCGTGCAAGGCAATATGGACACCGAAGACATGCCCATCATCGCCATCACCGGCCACGACGAAATGCAGGCCCGCGTGCACGACTGCCAGGGCCTGTACGGCATCTTCAAGAAACCCTGGAACGACCGCGAACTGCTCAAGCGCGTGGCCACCCTGGTGCAGATGCGGCAAAAATCGGCGGCTTGAGCCCACTACGCCTTTACCCAGTACCCACAAAGAGCCGCAGCGATGCGGCTTTTTTGTGGGCGACTGGCTAGTTTTTATCCCTTCAGCAGGCAAACGACTCGACAAATTTCGGGTCGCCCCGGAAGCGGCATTCCAGTGTGGCGGCACTGATCGCCAGGCGGGTGCCGTTGGAAAATTGCAGCTCGATGCGCACCGGGCCGGGGGCCGCGTAGGGAAACGGCAGGGCGGGCAGGACCCGGCCGCAGACCCACAGCTTGCCGTGGGACAGGCGACCCACGCCGTCGGCCAGCGGGCCGACCACGGTGGCCCCGGTGCAGGCGATGACCAGCGACTGCACATAGCCCGTGCCCGCGCTCTCGGCCTGCACAAAGGCGGCGGAGAAGGCGAGGGTGAGCGTGTCGGCCTGCAGCGCGATGCTGCGGACTTCGGAGTCGTGGAATTCCAGCTGGCCTTGCATGGGGCAATCCTTTAGATCCGGTAAACCGTGGCCTGCCAGGGGGCCAGCAGCACCTGGCTGGCCCCGGCGGCGGCGGTGTCGCCCGCGCCGTTGTCCAGCACCGCCTGTGCCACGCGCAGGCCGCCGGGCAGGGCGTAGGGCAGGGCTTCGGTGCCGAAGTTGAGCAGCACCAGGTAGGCATCCGCTCCCAGCGTGCGGGTGTAGGCAAACACCTGCGGGTGGGCGGGGTCTATGTCCAGGTAGGTGCCGTGCACCAGGGCGGGCGTGCTGCGGCGCAGGGCCAGCAGGCGGCGGTGGTGGTGGTAGATGGACTGCGGGTCGGCGGTTTGGGCGGCGGCGTTCCAGTCCACATAGTCGGGGTGCACGGCCAGCCAGGGCGTGCCGGTGGTGAAGCCTGCGTGGGCGGCTGCGCTCCACTGCATGGGGGTGCGGGCGTGGTCGCGGCTGGTCTCGCGCAGGTGGGCCAGGTACTCGGCGGCGGGGACCTGGCCGGTTTCGACCAGCATGCGCCAGTTGCCTTTGACCTCCACGTCGTCGTACTGCTCGATGCGCTCAAAAGGGTAGTTGGCCATGCCCAGTTCGTCGCCCTGGTACAGGAAGGGCGTGGCGCGCTGGGTCAGCGTGAGGGTGGCCAGGGCCTTGGCCGACAGGGCGCGCCAGGCCGGGCGGTCGTCGCCAAAGTGGGACACGGCGCGCGGGTTGTCGTGGTTGCCCAGAAAGGCGGCGTTCCAGCCGTGGCTGCCACCGGTCTGGTCGATGGTGGTGTAGACGGCCTTGAGCTGGGGCAGGGTCCAGGGGATCTTGCGCCAGTTGTCGCGGTCAATGCGCACGATGTCGAAGTGGAACACCATGCTCAGCTCGCCCCGGCGCGCGTCGGTGAACAGCGGGGCGGCGGCAAAGTCCACCCCAAAGGCCTCGCCCACCGCCACCGCGCCGTAGGGGGCCAGCACTTCGCGGTGCATGTCCTGCAGGTACTGGTGCACGCGCGGGCCGCTGGCGTAGACGGCCTCGGGGTGGGCCAGGTGCTCGGGCGGCAGGTTGGGCTGGCCGTCTTGTTTGGAGATGAAGGGGATCACGTCCATGCGGAACCCGGCCACGCCTTTGTCCAGCCAGAAGCGCATCACCTCGTACACCTCGTGGCGCACGGCGGGGTTTTCCCAGTTCAGGTCGGGCTGCTTGGTGGCGAAGTAGTGCAGGTAGTACTGGCCGGTGTGTGCGTCCCATTCCCAGGCCGAACCGCCGAAGAACGAGGGGTAGTTGTTGGGCGGGCCGCCGTCTACGGCATCGCGCCAGATGTAGAAGTCGCGGTAGGGGTTGTCGCGGGACTGGCGGCTTTGCTGGAACCAGGCGTGTTCGTCGCTGCTGTGGTTGACCACCAGGTCGATGATGAGCTGGATGCCGCGCGCCTTCATGCCGGCCAGCAGGTGATCGAAGTCGGCCATGCTGCCAAATTCGGCCATGACCTTGCGGTAGTCGCGGATGTCGTAGCCGTTGTCGGCGTTGGGGCTGTCAAAGTGCGGGCTGAGCCACACCACGTCCACGCCCAGCTCCTGCAGGTAATCCAGCTTGGCGCTGATGCCACCCAGGTCGCCAATGCCGTCGCCGTTGCTGTCCATGAAGGAGCGCGGGTAGATCTGGTAGACCACGGCATCTTTCCACCAAGCGGTGGCAGGGGCGGGTTGTTTTGGCATGGCGTTGTCTCCTGCTTTTAACCAGTTTAGCGCAGAGCCTGGGGTCTGTGTGTTGGGCATAAAATAGGCGGTTTGTGCTCTATCTGTAACGACCTTTAGCTATATTTTTGGTAGTGAATACCTGGGCGCCATTTTTATGAAATTTTTCCCTTTGACCGCAGTGAGCCTGCTAGTGGTTTTGCTCGCAGGCTGCGTGACGGCCCCGGTTGAGCAGAACCCGCCGCCCGCCACCAACCCGCCCGCCGTCAAGCGCCTGCCGCGCGTTGGCTTGGCGCTGGGCGGCGGTGCGGCGCGCGGCTTTGCCCACGTGGGCGTGGTGCAGGTACTGGAAGAAGCGGGCATCCGCCCGGACCTGGTGGTGGGCACCTCGGCGGGCAGCCTGGTGGCATCGCTGTATGCCAGCGGCAAGAGCGGCGCACAAATGCAGCAGGTGGCAGAGACCATGGAAGAGGCTGCGTTCACCGACTGGACCCTGCCCATTTTCAGCCGCGGCGTGCTGCGCGGCGACGCGCTGGCCCGCTACGTCAACGCCCAGGTGGCGAACCGCACCATTGAGCGCATGCCCTTGCCCCTGGGCGTGGTGACCACCGACCTGAACAGCGGCGAGGCGGTGCTGTTCCAGCGCGGCGACACCGGCACGGCGGTGCGGGCCTCCAGCGCCGTGCCCGCCGTGTTCCAGCCGGTGAAGATTGCCGGGCGCGAGTACGTGGACGGCGGCCTGGTCGCGCCGGTGCCGGTGGGCTTTGCCAAGCAGATGGGGGCTGAGCTGGTCATCGCCGTGGACATCTCCAGCGCCCCCGAGGGCAACCCGGCTGACGGCACGCTGCAAATCCTGCTGCAAACCTTTGCCATCATGGGCAAAAGCATCAACAGCTTCGCGCTGCGCGAGGCCGACGTGGTGGTGCGCCCGGTGCTGCTGGGCATGACCAGCGCCGACTTCGGCAGCCGCCGCCGCGCCATCGAGGCCGGGCGGGCGGCGATGCTGCAGGCGCTACCGGCGCTGCGTGCGGCGATGCTGGCCAAGAGCCGTTGACACCAATACACGGACGAAAAAAAGCCCCGTGGGTGAACACGGGGCCTTGAAGGATTCCTGAGCCTGATGGCGTCGAAGGAACCCGAGGAGACAACTGGCGGGAAGCGGGCTTCCCAAAAGTGCCTTGCGGGTCTGCGGGCAGACCCTGCTTAATTAACGCTTCTTGGTGGCAGCAGCGGCGGTGGTGCCAGCAGCGGTCACGGCCTGGGCAGCCACAGCCTTGAAGTTGGCTTCGGCAGCGTCAGAAGCTTGCTTTACAGCCTTTTGAACGGATTCAAAAGCGTTGTTGGCAGCGGACACGGCGCTCTTCATCACGGCCACAGCGGACTCGGAACCGGCAGGTGCGTTCTTGGTGGCGGACTCGATCAGGCCAGCAATCTTCTTTTGGGCTTCAGCGGATTGGCCTTCGACAGCCTTGCTGAACTCAGAGCTGGTGCCCTGGGCGATGTCATACAGGTGACGGCTGTAAGCAGCGGTCTTTTCAGCCAAAGGCTGCAACAGGCTGGCTTGCAGAGCCAACAGTTCTTGTGCGTCTTTCACGCTCAGAACGGCTTGCGAGTGGCTGGAAGCTTCGGACAGGGCAGCCTTGGAAGCGGTCAGGTTCAGTTCGACCAGCTTTTCCACGCCTTCGAAGGCCTTGGTGGTCAGACCAAACAGGGTTTCAACGGTTGCTTTGTGCGAAGCCAGGATTTGTTCGGTAGTCATCATGTCAATATCTCCAGTTTAAAAAAAAGAAAAGTTTGCTATCTGCGCTGACCTCGTCCCGTTACCGGTTATGTTGCAGTGCAGCATGGATTAAATTATAGGCCGTCCATTCCAGCTTGCAATAGGCGTTTGTTGCACTGCAGCATTCTAGGGATTCGACTCTATCGCCGGGCTAATTCACAACTGAGACATGTTTCCCATGCGCGCATATTACTCAGACCACTTTGTTTTGCCCCTGCCCGAGGGCCACCGTTTCCCCATGGCCAAGTACCAAATGCTGCGCGACCGGGTGGCCTTGGAACTGCCCGGCGTGCAGATGCAACCGGCCCCGCGCGCCAGCGACGGCGAGCTGGCGCTGGCCCACCATCCGGCCTATATCCGGGCCATTGCCGACGGCAGCATCCAGCGGCTACAGCCAGCAGCCATGCGGGAAATCGGCTTTCCGTGGAGTGATGCCATGGTGGAGCGCTCGCGCCGATCCGCCGGGGCTACGGTGGCCGCGGTACGCGACGCGCTGGCCGGGCACGGCATGGCCGCCAACATGGCTGGCGGCACCCACCATGCCACCGCTGAGAAGGGCGGCGGCTTCTGTGTTTTCAACGATGCGGCGGTGGCCGCAAGGGTCGCGCAAGCCGAATGGGGACGCACGCATTTGCAGCCTTTGCAGGTCGCGGTGGTCGATTTGGATGTGCACCAAGGTAACGGAACCGCACATATTTTTCAAAAAGATACAAGCGTTTTCACCCTCTCGCTGCACGGCGAGAAGAATTTTCCGTTCCGCAAGGAGGCCAGCGACCTGGACGTGGCCCTGCCCGATGGCTGCGGTGACGATGCCTATATGGAGGCGCTGGAGACGGCGCTGGACCACCTGGCGCAGCGCTTTGCGCCAGGGCTGGTGATTTACCTGGCCGGGGCCGACCCGTTCGAGGGCGACCGGCTGGGCCGCTTGAAGCTCACGTTTGATGGCCTGCAGGCTCGTGACCGTCGCGTCTTCGACTGGGCCTGGCAGCGCCGCGTGCCGCTAGCGTTCGCCATGGCCGGGGGCTATGGCGTGCGTATCGAAGAGACGGTGCAGGTGCAGATCAACACCTACACCGTGGCCCTGGAGTACGCGAAGCGGTATGCGCCGCCAAAACTTCAAGCTTTTTAGGCCCTCTGTGCTTATTCCATGGGCGTGAGCAGCTCTTTATTTTGTAGCAATAGCTATTAAGCCGCCAGCGCTTCAATCTCTTTGGAGGCCGAGGCCAGTGCAGCTGCTTTGGCATCCGGGCCCATGGCCACGCCCTCGGCGCGCACAAAACGCACGTCGGTGATGCCCAAAAAGCCGAACACCACGCGCAGGTAGCTCTCCTGGTGCTCCATGGCGCGGCCACCTTCAGAAGCCGAATACACGCCGCCGCGGCCCAGTGCCACGATCACCGTCTTGCCACCGGACAGGCCGACGGGGCCGGTTTCGGTGTACTTGAAGGTACGGCCTGCCTGGCAGATGCGGTCGATCCAGGCCTTGAGCTGGGTGGGGATGGTGAAGTTGTACAGCGGTGCGCCGACCACGATGACATCCGCAGCCAGGAATTGCGCTACCAATTGCTCGGAGATGGCGTTTTCAGCGCGCTGCGCCGGGCTCAGGGTTGCGTCGGTGGGCGGCATGCGAAAACCCAGGGATTCGGCGGACAGGTGGCTGGGCGTGGCCACGGCCAGGTCCAGGTGCTCGACCGTGGTGCCGGGGTGGCTGGCTTGCCACTGGGCCGTGATCTGGGCGGTGAGGGTGCGGGTGACGGAGTGGGTGCCCAGGATGCTGGAGTCGATGTGCAAGAGTTTCATGGTGTATTGCTTGGTAGAGCCACAGAAGTGGCGATGGATAGAGTTTCTCACCACGCCAATGGTCTGATAAGTGGGTAAAAATGCACTACATCGTCCTACCAATGGAACAGTGGAGGCAAAAATGCAGGATTTGAACGACATGGCCTACTTCGCCGAAGTGGTGGAGCGGGGTGGCTTTGCCGCCGCCGGGCGGGCGCTGGGCTTGCCCAAATCGCGGCTATCGCGCCGGGTGGCCGAGCTGGAGGCGCGGCTGGGCGTGCGCCTGCTGCAGCGCACCACCCGCAAGCTGTCGCTCACCGAGGTAGGCGAGGTCTACCACCGCCACTGCATGGCCATGCGCGACCAGGCCGATGCGGCGGCCGATGCCGTGGCCCAGGCGCAAACCGAGCCGCGCGGCACCATCCGCATCGCCTGCCCGGTGACCTTGGCGCAAACCACGCTGGGCGAAGTGATGCCGCTGTTTCTGGCGCGCTACCCGCTGGTCAAGGTGGACATGCGGGTCAGCAACCGGGTGGTGGACCTGGTGGAAGAGGGCGTGGACGTGGCCTTGCGGGTGCGGCTGACGCTGGACGACAGCGGCACCCTGGTGGTGAAAAGCTTTGGCATGACGCATTCGCTGCTGGTGGCCAGCCCGCAGCTGCTGGCGCGCCAAGGGCATCCAGCCACCGTGGAGGATCTGGCGCGGCTGGATTCGGTCAGCATGTCGGCCAATGACGGACGGGCGGTGTGGCATCTGCTCGGGCCGGACGGTGGGGTCCGCACCGTGTCGCATCAGCCGCGCTATGTGGCCGACGACCTGCTGACCCTGAAGCTGGCGGCGCTGGGCGGCACCGGCATTTGCGTGCTGCCCGCCTACATGTGCGAAAACGAAATCCGCCACGGCCAGCTGGTTCCGGTGTTGCCGGGCTGGGCCCCGCACCCGGGCGTATTCCACGCGGTGTTCCCGTCGCGTCGGGGCATGGTGCCTGCGGTGCGGCGGTTTCTGGATTTTCTGGAAGAGCACCACCGCAACGATGGGCTTCTCGTCTAGGTCTTGAGGAACAAATCCCGGTCGGGTGCAAAGTTGGCGTGCAGCGGCAACAGTGCGCCGCCCAGGGCCCGCGCATCGGAGCCAATGCTGCCCGCCACCAGCTCGGTGCGCCACAGGCCTTCCCAGTTGAAGTTGGCCAGCGCCAGGCGGGTGCGCTCCAGCAGCAGCTCCAGCAGCGGGCGGCACAGCGAGCCGTCGATGACCACGGCTTCCAGGTCCAGAAACGCGGTGCCGCTGACCACGCAGTGCGCCAGGGCCGCAGCGGCCTGCGCCACCCAGGCCTGGGTCTCGGTGGCGAACGGGGCCATCAGCGCCCGGTCGTCGTAGGCGGCGGTGGGGTCCAGGCCGACCGCGATCAGGCGCTGCTCTAGCTCCCACAGCGAGGCGTGGGCCACCAACTGGTCGGGTGTGTTGCCAGGTGCAGTGGGCAACTGCATGGGCAGCGAGGCCACCGCGCCCGCATTGCCGTGCAGGCCGCCGTGCAGGTGGGAGTTGACCACCAAGCCCCCGCCCACAAAGGTGTCGATGAACACGTACAAGAATGTCTTCAGGTCGCGGCCCCGGCCGGCCACCAGCTCGGCCACGCAGGCGGCGCTGGTGTCTTTGGCAAAGCTCACCGGCAGGTCGGTCATGGCCTGCACGGCGGCACCCAGGTCCAGGGCGTTCCAGCTGCCGGACTGTGCATCCGACAGGCCCAGCATCTTGTGCCAGCCGCCCATCTGGAAGGGCGCGGCCACACCGATGCCGACCAGCCGCGACTCCAGCGGGCCCAGGCTGTCGCGCAGGGTGCGCATGTGGGTGGACAGCGCGGGCAGCAGCACGGCGGTGTCGGGGAAGGCATAGGGTAGGGTGAGGCGCTGGCGTACTTTGCCGGTGAAATCCACCAGCAGCCAGTCGGTGTTGCGCCGACCCACCTTGATGCCGATGGAGAAGGCCCCGTCGGGGTTCAGCGCCAGCGGCACCGAGGGCTGGCCGATGCGCCCGCGCACCGGTTGGTGGCGCAGCAGCAGGCCGTCTTCTTCCAACCGGGTGGTGATCAGGCCGATGGTCTGGGCGGTGAGGTGGGTGAGCCGGGCCAGGTCGGCCTTGGGCAGGCTGCCGTGTTGGCGTATGGCCTGCAGCACCACCCGTTCGTTGAACTGCCGCATCCCGACGTGGTTGGAGCCACGCGGGCGCAGCATGGGGGGGGCGAGTTGGGCGTTCATGTCCGCAGATTTTCGCCGATGACTCCTTTGCGCAGAATGAAATTGCCGAACGGTTGTAACTCGCCGGTCAGCACGATGGCGTAGACATTGGCCACGCGTTCATAAAACGCAAAGCGTTCAATCGGCTCGGCTTGTTGGCCCGGCAGCAGGCTGGGCTGGAGCATGTCCAGCACTTCGCGCTGCAGGGCCGAGCGGTAGGGCGCGGTGGTGCCGGAGACCTGCATGAAAGCCACCGGGGCCTCCACGTCGGCCGCCAGCGGCAGCACCGATTCCACCGCCTGCACGGCGCGCTGCATGCCCACGCCCGGCAGGTACAGCACCGGTTTGCCCGCGGCCAGGCGCAGGGCCGTGAAGTTGGCATCGGCCAGCAGCACGGCATCGTCGTGCCCCATTTCGGCCAGCACTTTCAACAGCTCTGGCGTGAGCAGGGGATCGATTCCTTTGAGCATGTCGGTGACCCTAGTGCGCCAGCGACTCGGCGGGCAGTTCGTCCGGGCGGATGGCCCCGGTCATCACCGCCACGGTGTCGGCCATGCTGATCTTGTGCGGGTTGAGCACGCAGCCGCGCTTGCCCAGGCGGGCCACGTGGATGCGGTCGGCAATCTCGAACACGTGCGGCATGTTGTGCGAGATCAAGATGACCGACAGGCCCTTGTCGCGCACCCGGCGGATCAGGTCCAGCACCATATTGCCTTCTTTGACACCTAGCGCGGCGGTGGGCTCGTCCATGATGACCACGTGCTGGGCAAACGCCGCAGCCCGCGAGACGGCCACGCACTGGCGCTGGCCGCCCGACAGGGTTTCCACCGCCTGGGTCATGGAACGGATGCCGACCTTCAGGTCTTTCATGCGGGAGATGCTTTCTTCCAGCATCTTCTTTTTGTCCAGCATGCGCAGCACGTTGCCGGCAAAGCCCTGGCGGCGGATTTCGCGGCCCAAAAACAGGTTTTCCGAGATCGACATGGCGGCGGCCACGGCCAGGTCCTGGTACACCGTTTCGATACCGGCTTGGCGGGCATCCATGGGGCTTTTGAAGTGGATCTGCTTGCCGTCGAGCAAAATTTCGCCTTCGTCGGGAATGGTGGCACCGCTCAGGCATTTGATCAGCGAGGACTTGCCTGCGCCGTTGTCGCCAATCACCGCCAGGATCTCGCCTTCGCGCAGCTCCAGGTCGGCACCGTCCAGGGCCGTGACCTGGCCGTAGCGTTTGATCAGGCCGGTGGCCTTCATCACGATTTTGTGGGGGGAGGTTGAAGTAGACGTAGACATGATTAACGGCCTCCTTTGCGGGACAACTGGTCGATAGCGACCGCCAAAATCACCAAGATGCCGGTGATCAGCACCTGGTACACGGATTGCACGCCCATCAGCGTCAAGCCGTTGCGCAGCACACCGACGATGACCGCGCCCACCAGGGTGCCCAGGATCACGCCACGGCCACCAAACAGGCTGGTGCCGCCCAGCACCACGGCGGTGATGGCATCCAGGTTTTCGGTTTGCCCGGCGTTCGGGTCACCGGCACCGGTACGGGCCACCGACAGCAGCGAGGCCACGCCGTACAAGATACCGGCCAGCACATACACGCCCAGCAAAACGCGCTCGGTGGGGATGCCGGTGAGGCGGGTGGCTTCGGGGTTGTTACCCACGGCGTACACGTGGCGACCGGCGGCGGTTTCGCGCAGGTAAAACCACACACCGGCGTACAAGGCCAGCATCAGCAGCGTGCTGTAGGCAAAGGCCGTGCCGCCAATCGAGAAGGTGTTGCCCAGTGCCGTCATCAGCGGAGGCACATCGGTGATGGTCTGCGAGTTGGAGTACAGCTGGGTGATGGCAAACGCAATGTTCAGCGTGCCCAGGGTGACGATGAACGGCGGCAACTTTATTCGCGTGACCAGTAGCCCGTTGAGCAAGCCAAACAGCGCCGTGGCACCGATACCGCACAGTATGGCCAGCGGTGCGGGCAAGCCCAGGTCGCTGGAGAGCTTGGTCATGACAATGCCGCCCAGGGCCATCACCATGCCGCACGACAGGTCGATGCCCGCCGTCAAAATAATCAGGGTCTGGCCGATGGCGATCACGCCGACCACGGTGACCTGTTGCAGGATCAGCGAGAAATTGGTGGCCGATAAAAATCGATCGCTTTGGGTCGCGAAGAAGACGCAAGCGATCAGCAGGGCAATGAACGGCCCGAGCGTGCCAATCGGCGGTAGTTTTTCTTTGAGTGTGCTCACGGTAAGCCTTGGAAATGGGTTGAAAAAACGGGGCAGCCGCTGTGTGTGTTTTTGGGTGGCTGCCCCGGCGATGGCTAGTGGTTGCTAGTCAGGCAGAGAAATTACTTGTTGCCCCAGCACAGATCCATGCCCACCTTGGAGTCCTTGCTGTCCACGCCCTTTTGTGGCTTGTCGGTGATCAGGGTCACGCCGGTGTCGGTGTAGCCGGTGGCTTTTTTGCCCGACTTGGCAAATTCCACACCAGCGGCCACGCCCATGCTGGCCATCTTCAGCGGGTACTGCTGCGAGGTGGCGGCGATCATGCCGGCCTTGACGTTCTTGATGCCGGCGCAGCCGCCGTCCACCGAGACGATCAGCACTTGCTTTTCCTTGCCAGCAGCCTTCAGTGCCTGGTAGGCACCGGCAGCAGCGGGTTCGTTGATGGTGTAGAGCACGTTGATGTCGGGGTTCTTTTGCAGGCAGTTTTCCATGGCGGTCTGGCCCTTGGCCTGGTCGCCAAAGCTGTCGGCCATGCAGACGATTTCAGGCGTCTTGGAGAGTTCGTTGCTTTTGGCATCGGCGGCTGCCAGGCCGAAACCGTTCATGAAGCCGTTGTGGCGTTGTGCGCCCACGGGGTGGCCAGGGAACAGGTCCAACGTGGCGATCTTGGCGGGCTTGCCAGCCATCACGGCTTTGGCGTACTGGCCGATCAGGATGCCGGCCTTGTAGTTGTCGGTGGCAAACAGGGCATCGGTGCCTTCGGTGGGGTCGGTGGGGCTGTCCAGGGCAATGAACATCACGCCTTGGGCCTGGGCCTTCTTGATGGCGGGGATGATGGCCTTGGAGTCGTTGGGCGTGATCATGATGGTCTTGGCACCGGCGGCCATCATGTTCTCAATAGCGGTGATCTGGCCTGCGTTGTCGCCGTCTGCCTTGCCAGCGGCGCTGAGCAGCTTGGCACCTGATTTCTTGGCCTCGGCTTGCGCACCTTCCTTCATCTTCACGAAAAACGGGTTCGTTTCGGTCTTGGTGATCAGGCCGATCACGGGTTCTGCAGCACACGCCGAGGTGGCGGCAAAAGCCAGAGCGGACAGCACCAGGGTGGCGGTAGATTTTTTCATGTTGTCTCCTAGAGAGGGGTGAACGCAAGGGTTCGGTTGGGGGAACAGGGTCCAGCGAGAGTGTGAAGGATTTCACGCTGGTAGGTAACTATAAATCGCCAAGACTAATTAAATCAAGTTGCTTTAGTTATCGAAAACCCTAGTATTTTGACAAAAACATGGTACTTTTATGCAGTCTGTACGGCAAGTTTTTATAAAGAAAAAAGCGGGTTTACCCATATTTAATAAGCGTGAAAAGCTATAAAAAATATAGCTATCCGCTGGCCGTGGGCGCTGGTGTGTTGCATGGCGTTGCACAGTGCGGCTGGGTGGCCCGGCGTATCCCCTACACTTTGCTCGCTGCCCCCTCCATTCACTGTGCGCCCTGGCTGCCCGCCTTGCTTTTTATGATCATCACTAGCCTGCTGGATACCGACCTCTACAAGTTCACGATGATGCAGGTGGTGTTGCACCATTTCCCTGCCTCCCAGGTGCAGTACCGCTTCAAATGCCGCAACCCGGGCGTGCAGCTGGCCCCCTTGGTGGGCGAGATCCAGGCCCAGATCCGTGGGCTGTGCCGCCTGGGCTTTAGCGAGGCCGAGCTGGGCTATCTGCGCTCCATGCGCTTCATCAAAAGCGACTTTGTGGACTTTCTGGGGCTGTTCCGCCTCAACGAAAAGTACATCTCGGTCACGCCCTTGCCCAATGGCGAGATCGACATCTCCATCCAGGGCCCGTGGCTGCACGTGATCCTGTTCGAGATTCCGGTGCTGGCCATCGTCAACGAGGTGTACTTTCGCCACGCCACCACTACGCCCAATTTCATCCAGGCCCGCCAGCGGCTGCAGGACAAGATAGGCCAGTTGCGCGGCGACGGACTGGATGAGCTCAAGATTGCCGACTACGGCACCCGCCGCCGCTACAGCAAGGCCTGGCACGAAGAGGTGCTGCGCACCCTGGTGGCCCAGCTGGGCTCCGGCCCCCAGGGGCAGTTCGCGGGCACCAGCAACGTCTTGTTTGCCATGCAGTTGGGCCTGACCCCGCTGGGCACCATGGCCCACGAATACCTGCAGGCCTGCCAGGCGCTGGGCCCACGCCTGCGCGACAGCCAGGTGTTTGGCTTCGAGATGTGGGCCAAGGAGTACCGCGGCGACCTGGGCATTGCGCTGAGCGACGTGTACGGCATGGATGCCTTCCTGCGCGACTTCGACATGTACTTCTGCAAGCTGTTTGACGGCGCGCGCCACGACAGCGGCGACCCGTTCCAGTGGGGTGAGCGCCTGCTGGCGCACTACAAAAAGAACCGCGTGGACCCGCTGACCAAGGTGCTGATCTTCAGCGACGGCCTCACCGTGCCGCGCACCATTGCGCTGTACCAGCAGTTCCGCGGCCGCTGCCTGCTGGCCTTTGGCATCGGCACCAACCTGACCAACGACATGGGCGACCCGCCGCTGCATGTGCCGCTGCAAATCGTCATCAAGATGATCCGCTGCAACGGCCAGCCGGTGGCCAAGCTGTCGGACTCGCCCGGCAAGAACATGTGCGAGGACGAGAAATACGTGGGCTATCTGCGCCAGGTGTTCGAGATCGAAGCGCCGCAATGAGCGGAGCAGGCATGTTGGCGGCCTGGGGTATTCCGTTTGCCGGTTTGCTGCTGTCGATTGCCTTGTGCCCGCTGCTGGCCCCCACGTTCTGGCACCACCACTTTGGCAAGCTGTCGGCGGCCTGGTCGCTGGCGTTTTTGCTGCCGTTTGCGGTGGCGTTCGGGTGGGATGCCGCGGCCCACAGCCTGGTGCACGCGCTGCTGGCCGAGTACCTGCCTTTCATCATCTTGCTCACCGCGCTGTACACGGTGGCGGGGGGCATCTTCATCCGCGGCAACCTGCACGGCAGCCCGCGCCTGAACGTGGCGCTGCTGGCCATCGGCGCGGCCCTGGCCAGCCTGATGGGCACCACGGGTGCGTCCATGCTGATGCTGCGCCCGCTGCTGCGCGCCAACGACAACCGGGTCCACAAGGCGCACGTGGTGGTGTTCTTCATCTTCATCGTTTCCAACGCCGGGGGGGCGCTCACGCCGCTGGGCGACCCGCCGCTGTTTCTGGGCTTCTTGCAGGGCGTGGACTTCTTCTGGACCGTAGGCCACCTGTGGCAGCCCACGCTGTTTTTGGTGGGCGTGCTGCTGGCGCTGTGCTTTGCCATCGACCACTACTACTACGCCAAAGAGGGCGTGCTGCCGGTCGACCCCACGCCCGACACGCAGCGCATTGGTTTTGACGGCATGGTCAATTTCGCGCTGCTGGGCGCGGTGGTGGGGCTGGTGCTGCTCAGCGGCATGTGGAAGTCGCCGGTGGTGTTCGTTGTGGCCGGGGCCGATGTGGGTCTGCCGGGCCTGGTGCGCGATGCGGGGCTGCTGCTGGTCACCGCCGTGTCGCTGCTGTGCACGCCTGCCAAGGTGCATGCCGACAACCAATTCAGCTGGGCTCCGATGCAGGAAGTGGCCAAGCTGTTTGCGGGCATTTTCCTCACCATCATCCCGGTGATTGCCCTGCTGCGCGAAGGCCTGAACGGGCCGTTTGGCGCGGTGGTGGCCGCCGTCACCCGGCCCGACGGCGCGCCCGACCCGGCCATGTACTTCTGGGCCACCGGCCTGCTCAGCTCGTTTCTGGACAACGCGCCCACCTACCTGGTGTTCTTCCACACCGCAGGCGGCGATGCGCAAACGCTGATGACCACGCTGGCCCCTACGCTGGCGGCGGTGTCGGCGGGGGCGGTCTTTATGGGGGCGAACAGCTACATCGGCAACGCGCCCAATATGATGGTCAAAGCCATTGCCGAAGAGCGCGGCGTGGCCATGCCCAGCTTTTTTGGCTACATGGCCTGGTCGTGTGCCGTGCTGATTCCCTTGTTTTTTGTGATGACTTTTATCTGGTTTACCTAAATGTCCAAACCCGCCATTCTTGTTGCCCGCAAAATCTTCCCCGCCACCATTGCTGCGCTGGAGCAGCACTTCGAGGTCGAGTCCAACCAGGACGATGCCTCCTGGACCAAGGCCGAGCTGATCGCCCGGCTGCAGGGCAAGGTGGGTGCCTTCACCACCGGCAGCGAGCGCATCGATGCCGAGCTGCTGGCCGCCTGCCCCGAGCTGCGCATCTGCGCCAACATGGCCGTGGGCTACAACAACTTTGACGTCGACGCAATGAGCGCCGCCGGCGTGCTGGCCACCAACGCCCCCGATGTGCTCACCGAGACTACCGCCGACTTCGGCTTTGCCCTGCTGATGGCCACCGCCCGCCGCATCAGCGAAAGCGAGCATTTCCTGCGCGCCGGGCTGTGGAAGAAGTGGAGCTTTGACATGTTCGCCGGGGCCGAAATCCACGGCAGCACCCTGGGCATCATCGGCATGGGCCGCATCGGCCAGGGCATTGCCAAGCGCGGTGCCTTTGGTTTTGGCATGAAGGTGGTCTACAACAACCGCAGCCAGCTCGATGCCGCCACCGAGGCCGACTGCAAGGCCCGCTTTGTCTCCAAAGAAGAGCTGCTGAAAACCGCCGACCACGTGGTGCTGGTGGTGCCGTATTCCGCCGCTTCGCACCACACCATTGGCGCAGCCGAGCTGGCGCTGATGCAACCCACCGCCACCCTGACAAACATCGCACGCGGCGGCATCGTGGACGACGGGGCCCTGGCCGTGGCCCTGCGCGAAGGCCGCATCGCCGCCGCCGGGCTGGACGTGTTCGAGGGCGAACCCTGCGTGCACCCCGACCTGCTGACCGTGCCCAACGTGGTGCTGACCCCGCACATCGCCAGCGCCACCGTGTCCACCCGCATGGCCATGGCGCGGCTGGCGGCAGACAACCTGATTGGGTTCCTCATACAAAATAAGCCTCTCACGCCCATCAATGCGGCGCAAGTAGCTATCAAATAAATAGCATTCATGACCTTGACCGAATGGGGGCTGCTGGCGCTGGCCGTGCTGAACCTGGTGCTGTTGCTGGCCCTGCTGCTGCGCAAACCGCCCGAGGCCGACAACTCCGCCATGGACCGCCTGGAGCGCGGGCTGCGGGACTCTTCTCGTGCCGACCGCCAAGAGCTGGGCACCAGCTTCGCCAACTTCCAGCGCACCCTGGTGCAGCAAAGCGCGGAGGCCACGCGCACCCAAAACACCCAGATCGACGCGCTGGCCCAGCAGTTGGCGCTGTTGCAGCGCTCGGTCAGCGAAACCCTGAGCACCCAGCTCCTGGCCCTGGGCGAGTCCAACGCCCGGCGCATGGGCGAGGTGCGCGCCACGCTGGAGGCACAACTTTTGCAGCTCCAACAAAGCAACGCCGCCAAGCTGGATGAAATGCGCCAGACCGTCGACGAAAAGCTGCAAACCACGCTGGAAACCCGCCTGGGCGAAAGCTTCAAGCAGGTGGCCGACCGGCTGGAGCAGGTGCACAAAGGCCTGGGCGAAATGCAGTCGCTGGCGCAGGGCGTGGGCGACCTGCAGCGCGTGCTGACCAACGTCAAAACCCGTGGCATGTTTGGCGAGGTGCAGCTGGAAAACCTGTTGGAGCAGGTGCTCACGCCCGAGCAATACGGTAAGCAAATCGAAACCAAGCCGCGCAGTAACCAGCGCGTGGACTTCGCGGTGCGTTTCCCCGGCCGCAGTGCCGACGGCGCACCCGTCTGGCTGCCCATCGACGCCAAGTTCCCCCGCGACGACTACGAGCGCCTGCTCGATGCCCACGAGCGTGCCGATGCGGTGGCGGCAGAGGCATCCGCCAAAGCCCTAGAGGCCCGCATCCGCGTAGAGGCTAAATCGATTGCCGAGAGCTACCTGGCCCCGCCGCACACCACCGACTTCGCCATCCTGTTCCTGCCTATCGAGAGCCTGTACGCCGAGGTACTGCGCCGGCCCGGCCTGATGGACAGCCTGCAGCGCGACTACCGCGTCACCCTGGCAGGGCCTACCACCTTGCTGGCCATGCTTAACAGCCTGCACATGGGCTTCCGCACCCTGGCGCTGGAGCAGCAGGCATCGGAAGTATGGAAGGTGCTGGGCGCGGTGAAAACCGAGTTCGAACGCTACGGCGAATGGGTCGCCCGCATCCGCGAGCAGGTGCAGAAGGCCTCGGATACGTTGGACAAGGCGGATACCCGGACCCGGCAGATGCGCAGGGCGCTGAAGGTGGTGGAGGCGTTGCCGGATGCGGAGGCGCAGGCGATGTTGCCTTTGGGGGGGGATTTGGATTAGGGGGGCGTTTGAGGTAAGTAGTTGCCGAATGCGATCCGTTCACCCGCGTTAGGCATGAAAGCAGGTGAAATAGACCAAACCTGATGAAACTAAAGGTTAAAAGCTTACCTTGTAGTGTTTTCGGTTTGCTCCCTCAAGGCCTATCCAAATTCCGAAATCGGGATTCTCCCCCAGATCCTCTACGACTACGCCTACCTGGTCGGATGATTCCCGATACCGCGCAACATAAACGTGTCGAGGCTTCATGTCTTTAACTTCGATATCCAAGGCTGCACTTCGATATGTTATTGCGCTCGCTGCTAATCCGTAGTCAGTGCTGTACCGCACAGTAAATTTGTGTGTACCGGGTAGAAGACGAGTCCAGATCGGACAGCCGACTTGCCAGCATGAGGGTTCCTTGCCGTCAATTAACTGAATGCCGACAACCGTATGCTTTGTTTGCTTTTCATCAATCGCAACGAAGACCGTTGTATTCGCAAAGGAAGGTGTCCCTTCATACATCGCGTAAGGCGTTTGATGAAACGCACAGCCAAATAGCGTCAAAGATGCCAGGACCGTGACTAGCAGACGACTGAAAATAGATAACATAGTGTGCTTTTGACTTTGAAAAATGCGAAAGATGAATCATGTCGTTAACAAGACCAACACCGCAAACCCCGCGGTTTAAATTGGCTATTGAGGTTTGAATCATCCATCGAAAATTTCTGAAAGTGGCTTGCAGACTGGGTTTTTGGCGAGGGCATTGGTTTTTATATCGGGTTAAAAATACTGGAAAACCACACGTATCCAAAACGTTCGGCCACTATAGCCCGTCAAAGCTTTACGACTTCCTGCGAGCGGGCATCTTTGTTTCAAAAGGTATAGATGCGAATTGCTCTGCTTTTTGTAGCTCCTTGCGCAGGTGGTATGAGCGCTGGGGCTGGTTTTTGGGAAATTCTGTTGGGGGTTTGTGGTGTCTTGCAGAGCACTGGATGCCACAGTCGCCGCTGGCCGGGATGTGCGCCCGGCGGCGCAGTCACTTGTTCTTTTGCGCAAAAGAAAAGTAACCAAAAGAAAGGCGCTCCAACTGTCTGCGCCCTCCGCGAGCGCTACGGGAACCTGCGGTGCGCGCTTTGGGCGGGGTCTGGCTAAACTCGCCTTCGGCTACAGTGGGCCACCATAGCCCGCCGAGGTGGTGTGATTCCCAGCGCATAGATACCCGGCAGATGCGCCGGGCTCTAATGGTGGTGATAACGCATCCCAGATGCCGACGCGCAGGCGAGCCTGCGGGGGAATATGGAGGGACGTGACGCTCAGGGGCGAAGCAAAAGCACAGCTTTTGCGGAGTCCCGCTTGGGCGCAGGCTTAGCGCTTTATTGGGAGATAAGTGCGATGAACTCTTGTGAGCGAACGACTTTGCCAACTAAATTTTGAACTGCAGGCATGAACGCTTGCGCAGTTTGATTGCATGCCGTTTCACCATAGAAACTCGATGTGTAGGCGTAGTTTTCTGAAACGGACATGGATTTTCCGTTTGAAGCCTTGACTGTGAGCGCTAGATTCCAACTCCCACTGTTGGACGAAAAATCGATTGAATCTAGGTTTCCAGTAATGGTCACTGGAGCCGACTGTGCGTAGGCGTTTGCAATCTTGAGCTCATCCAGCAATGCCTTGCGAACGAAATCGGCAAATGGTTCACCATCCGGCGTTTTGATCGGGCCAACTCCACGGCACATTATTTCTTTTTGTCCTGGGGTCGTTGCGGAGAAAGCGCCAACATTGAGAGTTTTACCATTCAGAGATCGTAGCGCGATGACATTGTCTGTTGAGATTGAATAGCGACTGGCTGAGTAAGTCGAGCAGCCAGAAACAAGTAGGGCGATCGCAGAAAGAATAATAATTTTTTTCATGATTTCCTTTTGTGTGAATGAAATGGGCGTGGCTCTAAGGTGGTGTACACCGCAAACCCTGCGGTTTAAATCGACTGCTGAGGTTTAAATCATCCATCGAAATCTCCTGGAGGTGGCTTGCAGATTGGTTGTTCTCAGGGTAAGGCGGTTTTTATGCAGGTATACAAATTCCGACAAACCCCGCATCTGAACGGTGGCCACTATAGCCCGTCGAAGTGGTGTGATTCTTCGTACATTGGCATCTTTTATTCACAAGGGGTAGGCACCGGGTGGGCATCGCGCCCTAGGCGCGATGCCCGGCGTAGCCGGGCCGATCCCGCTCCCCGGGGTCCCCATCTGTATGCGCCGAGGAGCACAGCTTTGGGCGGATCAGGGCTGGCGTCTGTCTGAGCCGCAGGCGAGTTTAGCCAGACCCCGCCCAAAGCGCGCACCGCAGGTTCCCCGTAGCGCCAGCGCAGGGGCGCAGACAGTTGGGGCGCCTTTCTTTTGGTTACTTTTCTTTTGCGCAAAAGAACAAGTGACTGCGCCGCCGGGCGCAACTCCCGGCCGGGGATGCTGGCAGGCACGCTGAAAACGCAGTCCCGCCACCGTCCGTCACGGAGAACCGCCAGGAGGGGTCAAGAGCCCCAATGCGGGCCACGATCGCGCATCTACCACCAGTACCCGTTGCGCAATGGGGATCTGACCCCACCAGGCTCCGACCCCTCTGGCTCACGCCCGTGCAGTCAAACCAGCGTGCTTCACTTTTAATAGTAAAAAACAGGAGCACGTAACGCCGATTCAATGGGCGCTAGCAGCCATTTTGGCATCTGAAAATAGGCTCAGATTTCAAATGTAACAACTTCACCAGGCGGCCCGCATCCTTGCGCTCGCAGAGCGGGTAAGCTCAGCAGCATCTGCACGCACCGGGCCTACGAACGTGTGCTTTTTCCCAGCGCTTTTTTCCCCATTCCTCCACACCCCTATGACCCCCGCATTGGCCCGCCTCATCGCCGCCCAGATCTGCCTGCACGCCTGCATGACCGGCATCCGCCTGGCCGCGCCGCTGCTGGCCCTGCGCGAGGGCTTCAGCGGGCTGGCGGTGGGCTTGCTGCTGGCCTTGTTTGCCCTGACCCAGGTGTTTCTGGCCCTGCCTGCCGGGCGCTACGTGGACCGCCACGGCCTGCGCAAACCGGTGACCATCAGCGTGGCCATGGCGGTGCTGGGCGCGGGGCTGGCGGCGGTGTGGCCGGTGTACCCGGCCTTGTGTGCCAGCGCGCTGCTGACCGGCGGGGCCACCGGCATTGCGGTGATTGCGCTGCAACGCCACGTGGGCCGGGCCGTCACTGGCGCCACCGCACTGAAAACCGTGTTCAGCTGGCTGGCACTGGGCCCTGCCTTGTCCAATTTCATCGGGCCGTTTGCCGCCGGGCTGATGATCGACCACGCGGGCAGCACGCCCGCCGATACCTGGGGCTTCCAGGCTGCGTTTGCGCTGATGGCGCTGCTGCCGCTGGCCACCTGGGCGCTGGTGCAGGGCGTGCAGGAGCTGCCCGCCATCCATGCACCCACCGGTGCCGCCAAGCCGCGCGTGCGGGACTTGCTGGCCGACCCCATGCTGCGCCGCCTGCTGCTGGTGAACTGGTTTTTGTCGTCCTGCTGGGACGTGCACACTTTTGTGGTGCCCATCCTGGGCCACGAGCGGGGCCTGAGCGCGTCCACCATCGGCACCATCCTGGGCGGCTTTGCCATCGCGGCGGCGGTGGTGCGTATGGCCATGCCCCTGGTGGCGGCGTGGCTGCGCGAGTGGGCGGTGATTGTGGGGGCCATGTGGATGACGGCGGCGCTGTTTGCGCTGTACCCGCTGCTACCGAGTGCGCTGGCCATGGGCGTGTGCTCGGTGTTTCTGGGCTTGGCGCTGGGCTCGGTGCAGCCCATGGTCATGAGTACCCTGCACCAGATCACCCCCGAGCACCGCCACGGCGAAGCCCTGGGCCTGCGGCTGATGACCATCAACGCTTCCAGCGTGGCCATGCCGTTGCTGTTTGGCGTGGCCAGCGCCTACGTGGGCGTGGCCGGGCTGTTTTGGGTGGTGGGGGCGCTGGTCGGCGGCGGCTCTCGCACCGCGTGGGGGCTTAAGGCGACGTTGAATAAGTCTCCGTGAGGGACTTGTTCAGCGTTGCCTATATCTTATAAAACGCCCGAATAGCGGCCCACGCATCCTCTGGCGTGTCGACGTAGGTGAACAGTTCCACGTCGCCGGGCGAGATCGCGCCTTCTTCGATCAGCAGGTCGAGGTTGAGCAATTTTTGCCAGTAATCGACCCCAAACAGGATGATGGGCACGGCCCGGGCTTTGCCGGTTTGCACCAGGGTCACCACTTCGAACAGCTCGTCCAGCGTGCCAAAGCCGCCGGGGAAGGCCACCAGGGCTTTGGCGCGCATCATGAAATGCATTTTGCGCAGCGCAAAGTAGTGGAACTTGAAGTTCAGGCTGGGCGACACGTAGCGGTTGCCGCCTTGCTCGTGGGGCAGGGCGATGCTCAGGCCCACGTTGAGCGCGCCCATCTCGTGCGCGCCCCGGTTGGCGGCTTCCATGATGCCGGGGCCGCCACCGGTGCAGATGTAGAGCCGGTCGGAAGCTGGGAGGTTGGCGCTGTAATTGGCCACCATGCCCGCAAACAGGCGGGCCTGGTCGTAGTAGTGGGCGTTGCGCATGCGGCGTTGGGCGACCTTTAACGCTGCGGCATCGCCGCTGGCCTGGGCGGCGGCCAGGGCGGGCTGGGCATCTTCGGGGGCCGGGAAGCGGGCGCTGCCAAACACCACCACGGTGCTTTCAATGCCCTGGGCTTGCTGGGCCAGGTCGGGCTTGAGCATTTCCAGCTGGAAGCGGATGCCCCGGGTTTCGCGGCGCAGCAAAAACTCGGGGTCGGCAAAGGCCAGGCGGTAGGCATCGGTGTCGAGTGGCTGCCCGTTGTTGGCATGGGCTTGCAGGTCGGCCCAGGCCAGGGCGACGTTGCGGTCATTGAGTTTGTCGGTGTTTTCCATACAGAGATTGTGGTCCTAAAACATGACGCTTTTGCGCAGCGGGGCGGTAATTTGCAGGCCGTACGGGTCAAAAAAAAGGCAGCTTGCGGGCGGGGCCGCAGGCTGCCTGGACGGAGGAGTGGTGCTTACGGGCGAACCACCAGGTCGTTACGCACAGCCGTTACGCCCTTGACGCTGCGGGTGATTAATTCGGCCTGCTTCTTTTCGGCAGCCGACTTGGCAAAGCCCGACAGGAGGACGGTGCCCTTCAGGGTTTGCACGCTGATGGCACCGGCATCGACGGTTTTGTCGGCCACAAAGCGGGCCTTGACCGAGGAGGTGATGGCCGAGTCGTCCACGTAAGCGCCCACGGATTCTTGCTGGCGCACCACGGCGCAACCGGTGGCGGCGAGGATGGTGGTACCTGCAATGGCGGCAAAAGCGATGGCACGGATGAATTGCATGGAGAGAGTCCTCGGATAAGTTGTACAGGGACTGGTAAAACGCCGCCCCTCTGCCCAGGGCCGACAGCCGAGGCGCTGAAGTTGTTACAAATTGCTATAGCTGGGGTGGTGCCTGCCGACCAGCGGGTTTCTACCGTAGTTCCCACAATGGCAAGAAAACTTTTCGCGCATAAATTGATGAATGTCCGGCTGCCCGTGTGGGCGGCAATTCAATCAACAAGAAAGGTGTGCTCCATGCAAGCAGATACCCCGGTGGCCAAAAAGCCGTTTTACAAGTCTCTTTATGTGCAGGTGCTGTTCGCGGTGGCTGTGGGCATCTTGCTGGGCCACTTCCAGCCCGAGTTGGGCGCGCAGATGAAGCCGCTGGGCGACGGTTTCATCAAGCTGATCAAGATGGTGATTGCACCCATCATTTTCTGTACCGTGGTGGTGGGTATCGCCGGCATGGAAGACATGAAGAAGGTCGGCAAAACCGGCGGTCTGGCGCTGCTGTATTTTGAAATCATGAGCACGCTGGCGCTGATCGTCGGCCTGGTGATGGTCAACCTGGTGCAGCCCGGCGCGGGCATGCACATCGATGCCAGCACGCTGGACACCAAAGGCATTGCGGCCTATACCGCGCCCGGCAAGATGGCCACCACCACCGACTTCTTGCTCAACGTGATTCCCAACACCGTGGTGGATGCGTTCGCCAAGGGCGAGATCCTGCAGGTGCTGCTGTTTGCGGTGATGTTCGGCTTTGCGCTGCACAAGTTTGGCGGGCGCGGCACCATGGTGTTTGACTTCATCGAGAAGTTCTCGCACGTGATGTTCGACATTGTCGGCATGGTCATGAAGGTCGCCCCCATCGGCGCGTTTGGCGCCATGGCCTTCACCATCGGCAAGTACGGTGTGGATTCGCTGGTGTCGCTGGGCAAGCTGATGGGTACCTTCTACGGCACCTGCCTGATTTTTGTGTTCGTGATTCTGGGCATCGTGTCGCGCATGCACGGCTTCAGCATCGTCAAGTTCATCAAGTACATCAAGGAAGAGCTGCTGATCGTGCTGGGCACCTCGTCCAGCGAATCGGTGCTGCCCCGCATGATGGAGAAGATGGAAAACGCCGGCGCCAAGAAGTCCGTGGTCGGCCTGGTGATTCCCACCGGCTACTCGTTCAACCTGGACGGCACCTCCATCTACCTGACCATGGCGGCGGTGTTCATCGCCCAGGCCACCGACACCCCGATGTCTATCTCCCAGCAGATCACTTTGCTGCTGGTGCTGCTGCTGACTTCCAAGGGTGCCGCCGGGGTCACGGGCAGCGGCTTCATCGTGCTGGCTGCCACCTTGTCGGCCGTGGGCCACGTGCCGGTGGCGGGCCTGGCGCTGATTCTGGGTATCGACCGCTTCATGTCCGAAGCCCGCGCCCTGACCAACCTGGTGGGCAACGGCGTGGCGACCCTGGTGGTGGCCAAGTGGACGGGCGATCTGGATATGAAGCGCCTGGATGCCGCCATGAACAACCAAACCTGGGAAGAGGCCAACGAGCCCGAGGTGATCCTCGACAAGGTGACCTCGCACATGGCGGTTAAATAAGGCATTCAATCGGCCTCTAGCACTTACGCTATAAGCACAACAAGCTATTAAATAGATAGTATTTCAAAACGCCACCGCAGGCCTGTCTGCGGTGGCGTTTTGCTTTTTCGCCGCCGGGTTTGGCACCATTTTGGATTTTGCAGAGCCTTACCATTTTTCATACCAATGCACCATGGGAGTGCGCAATTTCGTCCACAAAAATAGGTACATTTGCGGTGGGCTCAAGGAGGCGTAACAGGGCATGCAAAGTACTATGGAATAAGTCCGTTTTACGAAACAATCTGTGCGTTTAATAGGTCTTAAATCCAATATCAGGGAGTAAGCATGAAACTGACGACGACGGTGCGCGGCATTTTTGCGGCGCGAAGCGGGCTGGTGGGCGCGGTAGCTGCGTCACTGCTCACAGGCTGTTTGCCCACGGACTACGCGGCCTCGATCCGCACTACGTCCTACGGTGTGCCGCACATCGTGGCCGACAGCTTTACCGGGGCAGGCTATGGCTATGGCTATGCGTTTGCCCAGGACAATTTTTGCCTGTTTGCCGAAGAGTTGGTCACCCTGCACGGCGAGCGGGCCAGGTACTTCGGCGCCGCCGGTGGCTACCTGGGCCAACTGGGCACGGTGATCGGCAATGTGGACTCCGATTTCTTCTACAAGCTGGTGCTGGGCTCCGACCAGGCCGCCCGCTTCAAGGCCGGTTCCAGTAGCGCCACCCGCGAGCTGGCCGACGGCTTTGCCACCGGCTACAACCGCTACCTGACCGATACCGGCCTGGCCAAGCTGCCCGTGGCTTGCCGCGGCAAAGCCTGGGTCAAGCCCATGACCGAGGAAGATGCCTACCTGCGCTTTTCGCAGGCCGCCATGACCGGCAGCTCGCTGGGCTTCATCGCGGCCATCGGCAGTGCCACGGCACCCGCCGCTGCCGTGGCCAAAGCGGCGACCACCACCACCCTGGCCAAAGCCAAGCTGCCCGCATTGCCGGTGGACTATGCCCAGTCGCCCGCGCTGATGGCCATGCAGGCCCTGCGCGACCACACCATTGGCTCCAACGGGGTGGCCCTGGGCCGCAACGCCACCCAGAGCGGCAAGGGCCTGCTGCTGGGCAACCCGCACTTTCCGTGGTGGGGGGCGCTGCGCCTGAACCAGGTGCACATCACCGTGGCCAGCGAGAACTACGACGTGATGGGTGCCACCCTGCTGGGTGTGCCGCTGCCCTTGATCGGCTTCAACGACAAAGTCGCCTGGACGCATACCTTCTCTACCGACAACCGCTTCACCCTGCGCTACCTGGCCATCGACCCCAGCAACCCCACGCGCTACCTGAAGGACGGCAAATCCATTGCCATGAAGGCCGTGCCGTTGACCGTGTCGGCGATGTTGGCCGATGGCACCCAGGTCCCGATCCAGCGCACCCTGTACACCACCGAGTACGGTCCCATGCTGAAGGACAGCAGCTTTGCCTGGACCACCGGCAGCGGCTATGCGCTGCAGGATGCGAATGCCGCCAACTTCAAGCTGATCGACCAGGTCATCCTGAACGGCAAGGCCACCAGCGTGGACAGCCTGCGCACGGCACTGGCCACCTATAACGCCATGCCCTGGGTCAATACCATGGCCGCCGACAAGGCGGGCGATGCCCTGTATGCCAACTACTCGGTGGCGGCCAATGTGGCCGATGCCCAACTGGCGGCCTGTGTGCCCCCGCCGTTCCAGCCCTTGATGGCCAGCACCGGCGTGGTCGTCCTGGCCGGTACCACCGCGGCCTGCGACTGGAGCGGCAGCGTCCCGGCAGCCGGGCGGCCCTGGGTCAAGCGTGCGGACTATGCGCTCAACGCCAACGACAGCCACTGGTGGCCCAGCCTGAACTCCTACCTGGGCGGCTTTGCCAAGATCATCGCCACCGGCCCCAACGCCGAGGCTATGCCGCAAAACAACCGCACCCGTACCGGCCACGCCATGGTGCGCGACCGCCTGAACGGCACCGACGGGCAGGGCGGCTACCGCTTCACCCTGGCCAATCTGCAGCAGCTCTACCTGAAGAGCCGTTTCTTCAAGGCCGAAAAATGGCTGCCGGGCTTTGTCTCGGGTTGCCTGGCCAGCGGCAGCGGTGCCACCCCGGCAGCCCAGGATGCCTGCGCCGTGCTGCAAGCCTGGAGCACCGCCCACACCCCTTCTGCGCAGGGCGTGGTGCTGTTTGACGAGCTCTATGCCGCCCTGGGCGAGTTGAACGATGCGTCCTGGTGGAGTGTGCCGTACAACCCTGCCGACCCGCAGGAAACCCCGCGTGGTACCGCCAACCTGGCGGCTGCCATGGCGCAGCTGGAGACCCTGGTGGCCAGCACGCAGTTTGACGACCCCATCAAGCGGCGTGCCCGTACCCAGGACGTGCAGTTGCTGCAACGTGCCGAGGGCGTGCTGGCCATACCGGGTGGCCGTGCCACCTTCAACAACTGGTCGGGCGTACGCACCCAGGTGGCCCCGGGCCAGTTCATCTACACCGCCGACCCCGCCACCAATGCCGGAGCCTATGGCAACAGCTACATCCAGTTCGTCACTTGGGACAGCGCCGGGCCGGTGGCCGAAGGCATCCTGACCTACAGCCAGTCGTCCGACCCGACCAGCGCGCACTTCAGCGACCAGACCCGCAAGTACGCGGCGGGCGAGTGGGTCAAACTGCCTTACACCGACAAGCAGATCAAGGCCGACCCCAACTACACCGAGCGGGTGCTGTTTGAGCAGCCTATTGTTAAAAAGTAATAGCAGTAAGCGTAGGTGGAATAAGCGCTAGCCGCCTATTTCACCTTATTTTTGATCGCCAGGGCTGCCTGCTGCACCAGCGCAGGGCCCTGGTAGATCAGCCCGGTGTAGATCTGCACCACGTCGGCCCCGGCGGTGATCTTGGCCACCGCATCGGCCGCGCTCAGGATGCCGCCCACACCGATGATGGGAAAGGCCGGGCCCAGGGCGCTGCGCAGTTGGCGGATCACGCGGTTGCTGGCCTCCAACACCGGCGCGCCGCTCAGGCCACCGGCTTCTTCACCATGCGCCATGCCCTTGACCGCGTCGCGGGCTAGCGTGGTGTTGGTGGCAATGACGCCGTCCATGCCGTGGCGCACCAGGGTAGCGGCAATCACGGCCACCTGGGCTTCATCCAGATCGGGCGCAATCTTCACAAAAATCGGCACCCGCTTGCCATGCTGCTGGGCCAGCGCGGCACGGCGGGCGGCCACCGCCCCCAGCAGGCCGTCCAGCGCCTCGTCGCTTTGCAGGGCGCGCAGGTTCTTGGTGTTGGGGCTGGAGATGTTCACCGTCACGTAGTCGGCATGCGGGTACACCCCGTCCAGCGCCAGCAGGTAGTCGTCGGTGGCGCGCTCGATGGGCGTGGCGGCGTTCTTGCCGATGTTCAGGCCCAACAACATCGGCTGGCCGCCCTTGCGGCGGAACTGGGCGCGCTGCACATTGGCCACAAAGGCCGCCAGCCCGCCGTTGTTGAAACCCAGGCGGTTGATCAAGGCGTTGGCCTGCGGCAGGCGGAACATGCGCGGCTGCGGGTTGCCGGGCTGGGCCAGCGGGGTAACCGTGCCCACCTCCACAAAGCCAAAACCCATGGCCCCCAGGCCGTCGATGCAGCGGGCGTTCTTGTCCAGCCCGGCCGCCAGACCCACCCGGTTGGGAAACTGCAGGCCCGCCAGGGTAACGGGGTCGCTGACGCGGGCTTGGCGGTACAGGCATTCCAGCGGCGTGCCCTGGGTGCGGGCGATGGCGTTCAGCGTCAGGTCGTGGGCGGCTTCCGGGTCCATGCCAAACAAAAAGGGGCGGGTCAGGGCGTAGGGGATCAGGGGCATTGGATAATTCTCAGTTTCTGCACTTCGTTACAACATCGGATTTTCCCAGATGACCAACCTCATTCCCGCACTCACCCAAGACGAACTCAAAACCCTGGTCGGCCACGCCGCGCTGCGCTATGTGGTGCCCGGCGAAATCGTCGGCGTGGGCACCGGCTCCACCGTCAACAAGTTCATCGACGCGCTGGCCACCATCAAGGACCAGGTCAAGGGGGCGGTATCCAGCTCCGAGGCCAGCACCGCGCGGTTGCTGGCGCTGGGCATTGCCGTATTTGATGCCAACGATGTGGGCGAGCTGGCGGTGTACATCGACGGCGCAGACGAGATCGACCACCAGGGCCACATGGTCAAGGGCGGCGGCGCGGCCCTGACCCGCGAGAAGATCGTGGCCGCCCAGTCGCGCCAGTTTGTCTGCATTGCCGACGAAAGCAAGCTGGTGCAGGCCCTGGGCCAGTTTCCGCTGCCGGTGGAGGTGATCCCCATGGCCACCCACCGCGTCCAGCGCCAGTTCAAAGCGATGGGCGGCACGGCCACCCTGCGCCTGAAAGACGGCCAGCCCTTGGTGACCGACAACGGCCAGCACATCCTGGATGTCACCGGCCTGCAGGTCACCGACCCGCTGGCTTTCGAGTCGCAGGTCAACCAGTGGCCCGGCGTGGTGTGTGTGGGCGTGTTTGCGCACCAGAAAGCCAGCGTCTGCCTGCTGGGCACGGCCCAGGGCGTGAAGACTTTGGAGTTTTAAGTAAAAAGAGCTGCTCGCGCTTATGGATTAAGCGTGAGAAGCTCTTTATTTAATAGCAATGCCTGGGAGCCTAGAACTGGATGCCGGTCGGGTTGTTGCTGGTGTCGATGGGCTGGGGCTGTGCCGGGGCCGCCGCCGGGGCGGGTGCCCGCGCCGGTTCTGCCGCCTTGGCGGCGACCAAGGGGCGGGGCGCAGGCGGTTGGTAGCTGGCCGGTAGCACCGAAGTCTTGGGGTAGGCGGCGGCATCCAGGTACTGCGCCCATTCCACGTCCGAGAAGCCCTTGAGCTGCTGGCTGCCGATGGTGCCAAAGGGCAGGGTGGTGTCGCCGCTGATGCGTTTCAGAGCCTCTCCGTCTTCATTGGTGTTGACGGTGCGCTCGGTAAACGGCACGCCCCGCGAGACCAGCAGGTTACGCGCGCTGGCGCAGGGGCTGCAACTGGCGCTGGTATAGAGCGTGACCGGGTAGCGTTGCACCACTTCTTTCAGCTCGAACGGCAGCGACGCGTTCACCGCACTGCCACCACCGGGGGCCGCCGTGGTCACCCGGGCTTTGCTGCTGGGCGGCGGTGGCTGGTCCGAGAAAGACACCTTGCCGTCTGGGCCGACGATGCGGTAGACGGTTTGCGCAGAAACGCTGGTGGCCAAGGCCGCACAGACCAGAACGAGGGTGAGGGTGCGCATTAAAGTCTCCTGATCACGCTTCGGCCATGCCTTGGTGGCGCAGCAGTGCGTCCAATGTAGGTTCGCGGCCCCGGAAGGCCTTGAAGGATTCCATCGCCGGGCGGCTGCCACCGGCTTCCAGAATCGACTCGCGGTATTTGCGGCCCGTCTCAATACTCGGCAGGCCGTCTGCGCCGGCGGTTTCTTCGAACGCGGCGTAGGCATCGGCGCTCAGCACCTCGGCCCATTTGTAGCTGTAGTAACCGGCAGCGTAACCGCCCGCGAAGATGTGGCTGAAGGTGTGCACGGTGCGGCTGAAGGCCGGGGCCTGCAGCACGGCCACCTCGTCGCGCACCTGGCGCAGCAGCGGCATGAAGTCTTGCGACGGGTCGTGCTCGGTGTGCAGCAACATGTCGAACAGCGAGAACTCGATTTGGCGCAAGGTCTGCAGGCCGCTTTGGAAGTTTTTGGCCTCGGTCATTTTGTCGAACAGGGCGCGGGGCAACGCCTCGCCCGTCACCACGTGGGCGGTCATGTGCTTGAGCACGTCCCACTCCCAGCAGAAGTTTTCCATGAACTGGCTGGGCAGTTCCACCGCATCCCACTCCACGCCGCTGATGCCCGACACATCACGCTCGTTCACCTGGGTCAGCATGTGGTGCAGGCCGTGGCCGAACTCGTGGAACAGGGTGGTCACGTCGTCGTGGGTGAGCAGCGGCGGTTGGCCGTCTACACCGTCGGCAAAATTGCACACCAGGTGCGCCACCGGGGTTTGCAGCTGGCCGGTGTCGGGGCGCAGCCAGCGGGCGCGCACGTCGTCCATCCAGGCACCGCCGCGTTTGCCGGTGCGCGCGGGTTGGTCGAGGTAGAACTGGCCTACCAACTCGCCGCCGCGTTCGATGCGGTAGAACTCCACCGAGGGGTGCCACACGGGCGCGCTGTCTTTGCGGATGGCCACTTCAAACAGGGTTTCGATGATCTTGAACAGGCCGCCCAGCACCTTGGGCGCGGTGAAGTATTGCTTCACCTCTTGCTCGCTGAAGGCGTAGCGCGCTTCCTTGAGCTTTTCGCCGATGAAGGACCAGTCCCAGGGCTGCGGGTCGGCCAGGGCCAGGTGCTCTGCCGCAAAGGCGCGCAGATCGGCCACGTCTTTCAGGGCGTAGGGCTTGGCACGCACCGCCAGGTCGCGCAGGAAACGGGTCACTTCCAGCGGCGACTTGGCCATCTTGGGCACCACCGAGACTTCACCAAAGTTGGCGTAACCCAGTAGCTTGGCTTCTTCCAGCCGCAGCGCCAGGATCTCGGCAATGATGGCCGAGTTGTCGAACTGGGCGGCATCGCCCTCGGCCTGGTCGGACGCACGGGTCACGTAGGCACGGTACAGGCGCTCGCGTAGCGCGCTGCTGGTGGCGAACTGCATCACCGGCAGGTAGCAGGGCATCTTCAGGGTGAGCTTGTAGCCGTCTTTGCCTTCGGCCTTGGCTGCGGCCAGCGCGGTTTGCTGCACGTCGGCGGGCACACCATCGAGTTCGTCGGCCGTGGCGTAATAGGCAAAGGCATCGGTGGCATCCAGCGCGTTTTCGCTGAACTTCTGGCTGATCTCGGCCTGGCGTTCCTGGATGCGGGCAAAGCGTTCTTTGGCGGCCCCCACCAGATCCGCACCACTGAGCACGAAGTTGCGCATGGCGTTGGTGTGGGCCTGGCGTTGCTCGGGGTTCAGGCTGGCGGTGTCCACGGCCTTGTACTTGGCGTACAGGCGCTCGTCGGCACCCAGGCGGGTCCAGAACTCGGTGACGCGGGGCAGGGCCTCGTTGTAGGCCGCGCGCAGGGCCGGGGTGTCGGCCACGCTGTTGAGGTGGCTTACCGCGCCCCAGGCACGGCCCAGTTGCTCGGCGCTCACGTCCAGGGCCTTGGAGATGGCCGTCCACTGCGCGGGGAAGTCGGGCTGGGTGACGGTTTCCAGCGCGGCGTTGGCCTGGGCCAGCAGGCTGTCCATCGCGGGGCCTACGTGCTCCGGTTGGATTTGGTCAAACAGGGGCAGATCGGAAAAGTCGAGCAGTGGATTGGTCATGGTGGGCATGTGGCGGTGGCCTTGTTGGATTCAAGTGGCAACAGATCGTTCCGCAGCTTCCAGGGTATTGACCAGCAGCATGGTGATGGTCATGGGGCCCACTCCGCCGGGTACCGGGGTGATGTAGCTGGCGACTTCCTTGACACCGTCAAAGTCTACGTCGCCACAGAGTTTGCCGTCGGGTGTGCGGTTCATGCCCACGTCGAGCACCACGGCACCGGGCTTGACCATGTCGGCGGTCAGCACGTTGCGCTTGCCCACGGCGGCCACGACCACATCGGCCTGCAGGGTCATGGCTTTCAGGTTGGCGGTGGCGCTGTGGCACACGGTGACGGTGGCGTTCTTTTGCAGCAGCAGCAGGGCCATGGGTTTGCCCACGATATTGCTGCGGCCAATCACCACGGCGTGCTTTCCGCGCAGGTCGTAGCCGATGCTTTCCAGCATCTTCATGCAGCCGTAGGGCGTGCAGGGCAGGAAGGCCGAGTTGCCGGTCATCAGCGCACCGGCGCTGGCGATGTGGAAACCGTCCACGTCTTTCAGCGGGGCGATGGCCTCGATGACCTTTTGGGCATCGATGTGCGCGGGCAGGGGCAACTGCACCAGAATGCCGTGGATTGCCGGGTCGGTGTTCAGAAACTTGATGCGCTTGAGCAGCTCGGCCTCCGACAGGTCGGCCGGGTACTGCTCCAGCACCGAGTGCAGGCCCGCGTCGGCGCAGGCCTTGACCTTGTTGCGCACATAGACCTGGCTGGCCGGGTTTTCGCCCACCAGGATCACGGCCAGGCCAGGGGTGATGCCATGGGCCTTCAGGTTGGCGGCGCGTGCGGCGACATCCAGGCGCAGGGTGCGGGAGAGGGCGATGCCATCGATCAGTTCAGCGGTCATGGTTCAGAGATATAAGTAAAAACGCCCGCTGGCGCATGTCAGACGGGCGTGAGCAGCTATCAGATTGGTAGCTTCAGGTTTTCGGGGCAATCTGTCCCAGGGCAATCTTCAGCAGGTCGGCCACGGTGTTGGCATTGAGCTTTTCCATGATGTTGGCGCGGTGCGCTTCCACCGTCTTGATGCTGATGCCCAGGTCGTCGGCGATTTGCTTGTTCAGGCGACCGGCAACGATGCGCTCCAGCACCTGGCTTTCGCGCGAGGTCAGTTTGGACAGCAGCGCGCCACGGCTGGCGGCCTGTTGGTGGTCGGTGAAGGCTTCCTTGGCGTGCTCCAGCATGCGCTCGACCAGGCCGACCAGTTCGTCTTCCTTGAACGGCTTCTGGATGAAATCCATGGCGCCTTTTTTCATGGTGTCCACCGCCATGGGCACGTCGCCGTGGCCGGTGATGAAGACGATGGGCAGGGGTGACTTGCGTTCGATCAGGCGGTCTTGCAGCTCCAGGCCGGTCATGCCGCCCATGCGGATATCAACGATCAAACAGGCCACTTCGCGGGCATCGAAGCGGCTCAAAAAGGACTCGGCCGAATCGAAGCAGCGGACCCGGTAGTCCTTGCCTTCGAGCAACCATTGCAGCGAATCGCGGACGGCTTCGTCGTCATCGACCACGTACACAGTACCTTTTTTGGGGATCAAACTCATGCAGTCACTCCGGGGGTTAACGTAAAAGTTCAGGGGTGTTGGCTGGCCCACTCTGTGCGACAGAGGATTGCGCCAGCGGCAGCCAGAATGAAAAACGGCACCCTGTGCCTTCGTTTCCATTGTAGAGGTTCTCGGCCTGCATCCGGCCCAGGTGGGACTCGACGATGGTGCGGCACAAATTGAGGCCAATGCCCATGCCTTCGGCCTTGGTCGAGAAGAAGGCTTCGAACAGCCGTTCCTTGACTTCGGGGGCCAGGCCGTTGCCGGTGTCGGCCACCGAAAACTCGATCCCGGCCTTGTCGTTCACCACCTTGGGCACCACCCGTAGCTCGATGTTGCGGTTGGCCGTGGGGCGCTGCGCCAGGTCGATGGCTTCGGCCGCGTTACGCAGCAAATTCACCAGCACCTGTTCGATCAGGATCGGGTCCACCAGCAGCTGGGGCAGCCGGGCGGCGACGTAATGGCTCAGGCGTACATTGCGCCGACGCAGCTCGATGCCCGCCAGCTCCATGGCCTCGAACACCATGTGCTCCACATCGGACAGGCTGCGGTTGGGTTCGCTGCGCTTCACAAACGACTGGATGCGCTGGATGATCTGGCCCGCACGCTGGGCCTGGCGGGCGGTTTTGTCCAGCGCGGCCAACAGGTCTTCTTGCGCTATGCCGGGGCCTTTGATACGCGACACCATGCCGTTGCAGTAGTTGCTGATGGCGGCCAGGGGCTGGTTCAGTTCGTGGGCCACGCTGGAGGCCATTTCGCCCATGGTGATCAGGCGGCTGGAGCTTTGGGCGCGCTCGGCCTGGGCGGCTGATTGCTCTTCGGCGCGGCGGCGCGGCGTGATGTCGGTGGCAATCACCATCTGCACCAGGCGGGCATCCACCCAGCTCAGGTAGCGGGTGCGTACCTCCAGCCACTTGCCCAGCTCGGGCACAAAGACTTCGGTGCTTTCGGACTGGGTGTCGGTCAGGCTGTCGGTGGGCAGGCCGACGAACGCGTCCACGTCGTCGTCCATGGCCTCGTCGCTGGCCACGATGCTGGGCACACCCGCTTCGGCCACCAGCTTTTCATGGCCTTCGGTCTGCACGCCAAACCACAGGCGGTACAGCTTGTTGGCAAACAGCAGCTCGTGGCTATTGATGGGTGCTACCGAAACAGAAGCATCCAGCGCTTCCAGTACCTTGGTAAAACGCTCATAGGATGCCGATAACTGCTCGCGCACGCGGTTCGGCTCGGTGATGTCGGTCATCGAGGTCATCCAGCCGGTTTGCTTGCCCACTGCGTCGATCAGCGGCGACACATACATGCGGCCATCAAAAATGCTGCCGTCGCGGCGCTTGACCCGCACCTGGAAGCCGCCGGGCGGGGTGCGACCGTTGAGCTCGTCTTCCAGCCGCGCCACCAGAAAGTCGCGGTCCTCCTCGGGCCAGTGCACAAACGGGGCGGTGTGGCCTACCAGGGCCGATTCGCTCCAGCCCGTCATGCGGCAGAACGCGGTATTCACATAGGTGATGCGGCCTTGCATGTCGAGTGCGCGCATGCCGGTGAGCATGGAGCTTTCCATGGCACGGCGGAAATTGGTTTCCGACACCAGGGCCTGCTGGGCCTGCAGGCGGCGGCGGGTGTGCTTCCAGTTGCCGATCAGCATCCAGGCCGTCAGGATGCTCAAGGCCCCCACCAGCCAGAACAGACCGCTGCCGATTACGCCCTGCGAGGTGCGGTAGGCCTGGGCCCGCAGCACCAGGCCGTTGCCCACCGGTGACACCGGCACTTCATAGGGTTCCGACTGGCTGGACCAGGGCAACAACCGGGCCCCCGCCGTGTGGGTGGGCGCGGCATTGCCTGCCAGCACCTGGCCGTTGCCGTTGAGCAGGGCCACCGCGTACTTGGCCAGCACCTCGGCGGGCACGCCGTAGCGCAGCAGGCTTTCGTTGGAGTATTCGGCCAACAGCACGCCCGCAAAGTGGCCCCGGTCGGACAGCGGAATATGCAGTTGCAGCAGCGGCACGCTGTCGGGTGTGCTGGCCGGCTGGGCGTACACCGGCTGCTGCAGGTCGCGCGCCAGGCTGAAGGTGCTTTCGGTGTCGCCACCGGGCCGCAGCAGGGTGTCTACCGTGCGCAGCTGGGGCGTGGGCAGGCTGGGTGCGGCGTAGCTGGCCTTGATGCGGCGGCGCTCGTCGATCCAGCTGACAGACTGCAAATCCGGGTGCTGCGCCACCAGCGACTCGGCGCGGCTGATGAACTCTTCGGTGTCCACCTCTTCGTTGGAGATGTCGCGGCCAATGCGCATCAGCTGCTCCTGGCGCTCCAGCAGGCGCAGGCGGATCTGCTGTTGTGTGTACTCCACATCGCGCTTCACCGCCTCCTGTTCGCGGTCGATTTCTTCCAGCCGCAAATACATGAAGGCCGAGCCGATGGCGGCCAGAAACATCAGCACCGCAATCAGCGGTGCCAGCATGGCAAAACGGTCTTGCCGGTGCGGCGTTTGGCGGCCCCACCAACGCTTCCACCAGCGCGTGGGAGCCAGCGCTGCGGGCATTTGGGGAGGGGATGGAGGGCGCTGTGGCATGTGTGAAGTGTAGGGGACAGTGCGCTTAGGCCCCAAAGGCCCAAAAAACCATGCGTGTTTTTACGCAGATTTAAGCGCTTTTAAACCACATTATGAAATGTGTATTCATATATTGAAAATTAAAAACTTTTGTGCAAAAATAGACTTGCCGCCTTAAAAAGCCGTGCCAAACCATCAAAATACCGCTACCCAACCTAGGAGACAAAGCATGTCAGCTGTACCCGAAAGCCTGTCAGGAGCTGCGCAAACCGACGCAGACAGCCAGGAAACCCGTGAGTGGATGGACGCCTTGTCCGCCGTCATCGAGAGTGAGGGCCCGGAGCGTGCCCACTTCCTTTTAGAGCAGTTGCTGGAACATGCGCGACAAAAAAGCATTGACATGCCTTTCTCGGCCAACACCGGCTATGTCAACACCATTGAAGCCAACCAGGAAGTGCGTTGCCCCGGCAACATCGAGATCGAAGAACGCCTGCGCGCCTACATGCGCTGGAACGCCATGGCCATGGTCGTCAAGGCCAATCGCCACCACCCCGTAGACGGTGGTGACCTGGGCGGCCACATCGGCTCGTTTGCTTCGCTGGCCCATATGTTTGGTGCCGGCTTCAACCACTTCTGGCATGCCGAGAACGAAAACCACGGTGGCGACTGTCTCTACATCCAGGGCCACGTGTCGCCCGGCGTGTACGCCCGCGCCTACCTGGAAGGCCGCCTGACCGAAGAGCAGTTGCTCAACTTCCGCCAGGAAGTGGACGGCAAGGGCTTGTCGAGCTACCCGCATCCCAAGCTGATGCCCAATTTCTGGCAGTTCCCCACCGTCTCCATGGGCCTGGGCCCGCTGATGGCCATCTACCAGGCCCGTTTCCTGAAATACCTGCACGCCCGTGGCATTGCCGACACTTCCAACCGCAAGGTCTGGGTGTTCTGCGGCGACGGCGAAATGGACGAAGTCGAATCCTTGGGTGCGATCGGCCTGGCCGCACGTGAAAAGCTCGACAACCTGATCTTCGTGGTGAATTGCAACCTGCAGCGCCTGGACGGCCCGGTGCGCGGCAACGGCAAGATCGTGCAAGAGCTCGAAGGCGAATTCCGCGGCTCTGGCTGGAACGTCATCAAGCTGCTGTGGGGCAGCGAGTGGGACCCTCTGCTGGCCCGCGACAAAGACGGCGCTTTGAAGAAGCTGATGATGGACACGCTGGACGGCGACTACCAGGCTTTCAAGGCCAACGACGGTGCCTACGTGCGCAAACATTTCTTCGGCCGCGACCCGCGCACTTTAGAGATGGTCGCCCACATGACCGACGACGAAATCTTCGCCCTGAAGCGCGGCGGCCACGATGCCAAGAAGGTCTACGCGGCCTACCACCAGGCCGTCAACCACAAAGACGAGCCCACCGTGCTGCTGATCAAGACCGTCAAGGGCTTTGGCATGGGCAAGAGCGGCGAAGGCAAGAACAACGTCCACCAGACCAAGAAGCTCACCGACGAAGACATCAAAATCTTCCGCGACCGCTTCAACATCCCAATTCCTGATAGCCAACTGGCCGAGATCCCGTTCTTCAAGCCCGCCGACGACACGCCAGAAATGCAGTACCTGCACGAGCGCCGCAAGGCCCAGGGCGGCTACCTGCCACACCGCCGCGTCAAGGCCGACGAGCAGTTCACCGTGCCCGCGCTGGAGACCTTCAAAACCGTGATGGAAGCCACGCCCGAAGGCCGTGAGATCTCCACCACGCAAGCCTATGTGCGCTTTTTGACCACGTTGCTGCGCGACCAGGCCCTGGGCCCGCGCGTGGTGCCGATTTTGGTGGACGAAGCCCGTACCTTTGGTATGGAAGGCCTGTTCCGCCAGATCGGTATCTACAACCCCGCTGGCCAGAACTACACCCCGGTCGACAAAGACCAGGTGATGTACTACCGCGAAGACAAGGCCGGTCAGATCCTGCAAGAAGGTATCAACGAAGCCGGTGGCATGGCCAGCTGGATCGCTGCGGCCACCAGCTACAGCACCAGCAATCGCATCATGGTGCCGTTCTACGTGTACTACTCGATGTTTGGTTTCCAGCGCATTGGCGACCTGGCCTGGGCGGCGGGCGACATGCAAGCCCGTGGTTTCCTGCTGGGCGGCACCTCGGGGCGCACCACACTGAACGGCGAAGGTCTGCAGCACGAAGATGGCCACAGCCACATCCTGGCCAACACCATCCCCAACTGCATCAGCTACGACCCCACGTTTGCCCACGAAGTCGGCGTGATCTTGCACCATGGCTTGAAGCGCATGGTGGAAAAGCAGGACAACGTCTACTACTACCTGACCCTGTTGAACGAAAACTACCCCATGCCCGGCCTCACCGCTGGCACGGAAGAGCAAATCATCAAGGGCATGTACCTGTGCAAACCCGCTGCCAACGGCAAGGGCACTGTGCAACTGCTGGGCTCGGGCACCATCCTGCGCGAATCCATGGCCGCACAAGAGCTGCTTGAAGCCGACTGGGGCATCGCTGCCAACGTCTGGAGCTGCCCGAGCTTCAACGAGTTGACCCGCGACGGCCAGGATGCCGAGCGTTTCAACCTGCTGCACCCGCTGGAAACGCCCCGTAGCTGCTTCGTGACCGACCAACTGGCGGGCCACGCCGGTCCCGTCATCGCGTCCACCGACTACATGAAGGCCTATGCCGAACAGATCCGCCCGTTCATCCCCAAGGGCCGCACCTACAAAGTGCTGGGCACCGACGGTTTTGGCCGCAGCGACTTCCGCAGCAAGCTGCGCGAGCACTTCGAGATCAACCGCCACTACATCGTGGTAGCCACCCTCAAGGCGCTGAGCGAAGACGGCACCGTGCCAGTAGCCAAGGTGGCCGAAGCGATTGCCAAGTACGGCATTCAGGCCGACAAGGTCAATCCGCTGTACGCATAACAAAACCCCACCTTGCAGGGCCACCACGGGTGGTCCTGCGCGCAACTTTGGAGACACAAACATGGCATTGATTGAAATTCATGTCCCCGACATTGGGGACTTTGACGAGGTGACCGTCATTGAACTGATGGTTAAACCCGGCGATACCGTCAAGGCCGACCAGTCCCTGATCACCGTTGAATCCGACAAAGCTTCGATGGAAATCCCGTCCAGCAGCGCCGGTGTGGTCAAAGAGATCAAGGTCGCCCTGGGTGACAAGGTCAAGCAGGGCTCGCTGGTGGTGATGCTGGAAGCCGCCGGTGGCGCTGCTGCCGCTCCGGCTGAAGCACCCAAAGCGGCTCCAGCGCCCGCTGCACCAGCGCAAGCAGCTACAACTCCTGTAGCAGCAGCGCCCGTAGCCGCGCCTGCTGCAACCGGCCCGGTCGAGATATTCATTCCCGATATTGGCGACTTCAAGGACGTGACCGTCATCGAAGTCATGGTCAAGGTCGGTGACACCATCAAGCAAGAGCAGTCGTTGATCACCGTCGAGAGCGACAAGGCCTCGATGGAAATCCCGTCCTCCACGGCCGGCGTGCTCAAGGAGCTCAAGGTCAAGATGGGCGACAAGGTCAACATTGGCGACCTGCTGGCGATTCTGGAAGGCGCGGCGGCTCCCGCAGCCGCTGCGGCTGCCCCGGCTGCCGCTGCCCCAGCCGCAACGGCTGCCGTCGCTGCCAGCCCCGCACCTGCTGCCGCGGCCCCCGCTGCCGCCGCACCTGCTGCCCACAACCCCACCGTCGCCCCCACCGGCGCGCTGCCCCACGCCTCGCCCTCGGTACGCAAGTTCGCCCGCGAACTCGGCGTGCCCCTGGCCGAAGTCAAGGGTACGGGCCGCAAGGGCCGCATCACCGATGCTGACGTGCAAAGCTTCACCGCTTCGGTCATGTCCGGCGCGGTCAAGACGGCTGCCATGGCCGCAAGCCAGGCCAAAGCCCCTGCAGGCGATGGCGGTGGCGGCCTGGGCCTGCTGGCCTGGCCCAAGGTCGACTTTGCCAAGTTCGGCCCGGTCGAGCGCAAGGACATGTCGCGCATCAAGAAGATCAGCGGCGCCAACCTGCACCGCAACTGGGTCATCATTCCGCACGTCACCAACCACGACGACTGCGACATCACCGACCTGGAAGCCTTCCGCGTGCAGATGAACAAGGAAAACGAGAAGGCGGGCATCAAGCTCACCATGCTCGCCTTCATGATCAAAGCCAGCGTGGCCGCGCTCAAGAAGTTCCCCGAGTTCAACAGCTCGCTGGACGGCGACCAACTGGTGATGAAGCAGTACTTCAACATCGGTTTCGCGGCCGACACGCCCAACGGCCTGGTCGTCCCGGTCATCAAAGACGCAGACAAAAAGGGTGTGGTCCAGATCAGCACCGAGATGGGCGAACTCGCCAAGAAGGCCCGCGACGGCAAGCTCGGCCCTGCCGACATGAGCGGTGCCTGCTTCACCATCTCCAGCCTGGGCGGCATTGGCGGGCGTTACTTCACGCCCATCATCAACGCCCCCGAAGTCGCCATCATGGGCGTGTGCAAGAGCGCGATCGAACCCAAGTGGGACGGCAAGGCGTTTGTGCCCAAGCTGATGCTGCCGCTGTCGCTGAGCTGGGACCACCGCGTGATTGATGGTGCCGCCGCAGCCCGCTTCAACGCGTACTTTGGCCAGGTCCTTACCGACTTCCGCCGGGTCTTGTTGTAATGACAACGGTCGTCGTGGTCAAAAAGGCGGGTCAGGTGGCGATTGCTGCCGACACGCTGGTGACCTTCGGCGACACCCGCCTGGGCCAACGTTTTGAAGACAACAGCAAAATCTTCAAGATCGACACCCCGGCGGGCCCCAGCTACATTGGCATGGCGGGCACCGTGGCGCACTTCCCCGCGCTGCGCCTGGCCATGGCCGGGCTACCGCCCGAGCAGCTCTTGCTGGGCAGCAAAGACGAGGTGTTCACCACCTTCACCAAGCTGCACCCGGTGCTGAAAGAAGCCTTCTTTCTGCAAACCAAAGAAGACGACAACGACCCCTACGAGTCCAGCCAGTTCAGCGTGGTGGTGGCCAACGCCACCGGCATCTACGGCCTGTACAGCTACCGCGAAGTGTTCGAGTTCAAGGAGTTCTGGGGCATAGGCTCTGGCCGCAGCTTCGCGCTGGGAGCTCTGCACGCCACCTGGGGCAGCGCCAAATCGGCCCGCGATCTGGCGCTGCTGGGCGTGCAAGCCGCCTGTGAATTCGACAAGAACTCGGCTGGTCCTGTTGAAGTGTTTACCGTCAAGTTAAAGAAATAAGTGGAGATCACACACATGGCATCCCTGGAAATCAAAGTCCCTGACATCGGCGATTTCGACGAAGTCACCGTCATCGAGCTGATGGTCAAAGTGGGCGACACCGTCAAACCCGACCAGTCCCTGATCACTGTGGAGTCCGACAAAGCCTCCATGGAAATCCCCAGCAGCGATGGCGGCGTGGTCACCGCGCTGAACGTCAAGCTGGGCGACAAGGTCAAGATGGGCTCCGTCGTGCTGGTGCTTGAAGCCGCCGGTGGCGCTTCTGCACCTGCTTCTGAACCAAAACAGGCCCCAGCGCCCAGTGCACCGGCACAGGCAGCTCCTGTTTCTGTAGCGGCTGCCCCCGCACCTACGGCCTCCAGTTTTGCCGGTACGGCCGATCTGGAATGCGACGTGCTGGTCCTGGGCGGTGGCCCTGGCGGCTACTCGGCTGCCTTCCGCGCCGCCGATCTGGGCCTGAAGGTCGTCATCGTCGAGCGCTACGCCACCCTGGGCGGCGTGTGCTTGAACGTGGGCTGCATCCCCTCCAAAGCCCTGCTGCACGTGGCAGCGGTGATGGACGAAGTCAGCCACCTGGGTGCGCTGGGTATCGAGTTCGGCAAGCCCGAAGTCAGCATTGACAAGCTGCGCGGCCACAAAGAAAAAGTCATCGGCAAGCTCACCGGTGGGCTGGCGGCCATGGCCAAGATGCGCAAGGTCACCACCGTGCGCGGCGTGGGCTCGTTCGTGGGTGCCAACCACCTGCAGGTTGAAGAAACCACCGGTGCCCAGGGCCAGGAAAAGACCGGCAAAACCCAGACCATCGCCTTCAAGAAGGCCATCATCGCCGCAGGCAGCCAGGCCGTGCGCCTGCCCTTCATGCCCAATGACCCGCGCGTGGTGGACAGCACCGGTGCGCTGGCACTCAAAGAAGTGCCCAAGCGCATGCTGATCCTGGGCGGCGGCATCATCGGCCTGGAGATGGGTACCGTCTACAGCACCCTGGGCTCCCGCCTGGACGTGGTGGAAATGCTCGACGGCCTGATGCAGGGCGCCGACCGCGACCTGGTCAAGATCTGGCAAAAGATGAACGCGCCGCGCTTCGACAACATCATGCTCAAGACCAAGACCGTCTCTGCACGCGCCTTGCCCGAAGGCATCGAAGTCACGTTCGCCTCGGCAGAAGAGGGCGGCACCGCCCCCGCACCCCAGGTCTACGACCTGGTGCTGCAAGCCGTGGGCCGCACCCCCAACGGCAAGAAAATCGCCGCTGACAAAGCCGGTGTGGCCGTCACCGACCGCGGCTTCATCAACGTCGACATCCAGATGCGCACCAACGTGCCGCACATCTTCGCCATCGGCGATATCGTCGGCCAGCCCATGCTGGCCCACAAGGCGGTGCACGAGGCGCATGTGGCGGCAGAAGTCATCGCTGGTGAACTGCAAGGCAACAAGGATCTGGCCGCCGCCGCGTTTAACGCCCGCGTCATCCCCAGCGTGGCCTACACCGACCCCGAAGTCGCCTGGGTCGGCCTCACCGAAGACCAGGCCAAGGCCCAAGGCATCAAGGTCAAGAAGGGCCTGTTCCCCTGGACCGCCTCCGGCCGCGCCATCGCCAACGGCCGCGACGAAGGTGTCACCAAGCTGCTGTTCGACGACAGCCCCGAAGCCCACGGCCACGGCAAGATCCTCGGCGGCGGCATGGTCGGCACGCATGCAGGCGACATGATCGGCGAGATCGCCCTGGCCATCGAGATGGGTGCGGATGCAGTGGACATCGGCAAAACCATCCACCCGCACCCGACGTTGGGCGAAAGCATCGGCATGGCGGCAGAAGTAGCGCACGGCAGCTGCACGGACTTGCCGCCGACGAAGAAGTAAGTTGTTGAATTGCTACTGATTCAGTAGCTGGCCGCGCTGGTTCCGAAAGGGCTGCGCGGCTTTTTTATGTATTTTTTTTGAAACAAGGGACCGACCTGCTGACGGTTTCTGAATACTATTCAACAACACACGCCCACCCATTAGCATGGCCCACTTTGCCCATTCCTACCGCTACGCCCAACCCTCGGTACTGGACTTTGGCGGTGGTGCACGCATCCGACTGGCCACCTCTTCTCCTGGGTCCAACCCCCACCCGCACTTCTTCGAGGGCGTACTCCACGAGCCCCAGCTCTCCGCGCAGCTGCTCAGCGCGGTGCATCTACTGGTGGGTTCGCGTTTTTTTACACCGGCCAATAGCGTGGGCCTGGCGATTTCGCTGGCCGACCCGGTGGTCACATCCGGTGGCGGCATGTTGCGCCTGGAGGGGTTTTCGGCCTGCTGCAGCAGCTATATCCGGGTGGATATTGAGCCGCAGGCCTATGCGGGCGATATCGTCGGCAAGGGCACCACCAATATTGATTTCAATGCCCCTATGCGCGAAGCGTTGGCCAAGGTGCGCGACGCGGATGGTTTGGGCCTGTCGGTGGGCAGCATGGAATTTGTGTTGCACTCAGCCGGTGCATCGGTGGTGGAGAAGAAAGTGGAGCTGCCGCTGCGCTGGTTGCGCGGCATGGTGGCCGTGCAGGCCTACCAGGCGGCCATGCATAAAGTGTTTGAGGTAGGGGCCGTGGCGGCCTTGCGCTTTTTGCGCAGCCTGCCCAAGGCATCTACCAGCAAGACACCGCTGTGGGTTGTTGCGGGGCCACAAGGTTTGCGCACTACCGCGCAGAGCGACGGCAGTGGTGTGCGTTTTACCGACAGCCGTCGCCTGCGGGTGCTGGAGAGCCTGCTACCCAAGGCCAAGACCTTGACGTTGTATGCCGACCCCCAACAACAAGCCAGCGCCTGGTGCCTGGACTTTGGTCCCATGCGCCTGACACTGGTGCTCAGTGCCGAAGTCTGGCGTGGGTTTTCGGGCGAGGGGCAAGCGCTGTCTGCGCTGGTCTCGGTTGACGGTGATCACGCCATTTCCGCCGTACGCGCCCAGTTCAACTGGCAAGACATGTTGCGCGCCGGTGCACTGGCCGAACAGCTGCATCGGCCAGTGGGTGAGATCGACTGCGCCTTACAAGTGCTGGGCGTATTAGGTCTGGTGGGTTTTGATCTGGTCCAGAGCGCTTATTTCCATCGCGTTCTGCCATTTGACCTGAGCCTGCTGGAGGATATGCATCCCCGCCTGGCCGATGCCCGGGCTTTGTTGCGTGACGGCGCCCTGAGCCTGATATCTGCCGCGCCGCTGGAGGCACAGGTGCAGAGTGCCGATGTGCGTTATCACGTGCGTGAGCGGGACGGCCAGATGCACTGCACCTGCCCCTGGTTTGCTAAGCACCAGGGCGAACGCGGTCCTTGCAAGCATGTGCTGGCCGCGCAGGCCGCGGCCTATTCCAACCCTTCGTAGTCCCCATTACCGTATGCCGAATACTGAACTCGAACCGACTTGCTACCCACCACTGGAAGCGCGCATACTGGCCGGTGATGTGCAGGGAGTGATGGACCTGGTCGATACCATGGACGCTGCAGAAAAGGCGACCAGTCTGCTTGCTGTACAGGACCTAGTGTCCAGCCGGTGGCGCATGCGCCAGGGTAGCGACAAGGCTCAGGCTAATCGCCTGTTTCGCGCCATCGACCTGGCCCGCTTCATGTGCTCCGCCGAGCACCCTCGGTCAGACTACTGGATGCACATCGGCGTGGAAGACATTGCCACTTTCAAGCGGCGTTACCAGCCCGCACTATCCCACCAACCCATTCAGAGACAGTTGCGCGGAGAGCACAATTGGCATTACCCACGCCACATCCACCGCGCCGTCATCGCGGGCCTGGTGGAGCGCCCGCAGAGCGAGGAGTATGTGGATGCACTGTTCTTTGGTGACCTGCGCGCAGAGTCCAACGTCATCCTGAAGCATGTAGACGCGGACCCGAGCCTGGCACCCCATTTACTGCAACTATTTGAACGCGAGGGTTCGTCCGAAAACAGCTTTGCAGCCCGGGAAAAATATTGCCATGACCCGGAGCTCTATTGGAGCTACGCGTTCATGGCCTTGTGCGAGCGAGGCATCTACACCCGCTTGCAACTCCTGGACAAGACCCTGGGGGCGCTGGCCTGTGGCTGGCCCCAGTTCAAATCCGGCTGGTTCTCGCGGTTTCATGCCATTTTGGCCCCCACAGTCGATGAGATGGCTTGTTTTGCCTCGCGTTACCTGGCGCTGTGCCATAGCCGCATCGCGCCCACCGTGAGTCTGGCCATGGAGGCCATTACCTTGTTGTACAAAGCGAAAAAGGTGGCCGACGTGCCACTGTGCGAGGCCATGCAGCCGGTCATCATTTCAGCGGTCAAAGGACGGGTGGTGTCCGCGCTCGATCTCTTGGGCCAGGTGGTGAAAAGATCGCCACAGCATGCCAGTGCTGCCAGTGCCATGGCCGTGCATGCCCTGGCCCACACCGCTGCCGATATGCAAAAGAAGACTCTTGCCGCATTGCAATCCTGGGGAATGGATGCGGCAACCCAAGCACTTGCGCGGGGCTATGTGCCCTATGTGGCTGCTGTGAACCAGGCCTCGCTGGTTGCGCTGGTGGGGGGCCCAGCCCCCGCCCCGATCTCGATGGCACTGGCGCTCGCTGCCCCATCCGGCATCCTCTCGCCACTGGACCCTGGCCGTGCGCTGCAGCCTTTGACTCAGATACCCGATCTGGTCGAGCGCACGGCGTATGTGCTGGAGAACCCGGACGATGTGAACGCATGGGAGCGGGTGGCCGAAGCTTTGGTGCGTATGGCCCCGATACCGGCAACCGATCGCGCAGCGTTTTTGGCCTTGAAGAAGCGTGCCAAGCGCTTCGACTGGCACACAAAACCGTTGGGCTTTGCGCTCGCCCGGCTGATGGCCTGCGCGGTGGACGGTGAAGACACGTCTGCTGATGCCCTGCATTTAAGGCCCGATGCAGATGTGACATCGGCGCACTTCATCGCCTGGCGCACGCACAGCCTCATCGCGCAGGCGCGTACGGGTGCGGGGCTGCCGCCGCTGTCCGCGCCCACGCACCGTGGCGGCTTTATCGACCCCCGGCAACTGGCTGCACGTATTGCCACCTATGCAGAAGCGGGTGTTGGTATTGCTGCAGCCGAACGCACTTTTGCGCAGATGCGTGCCGTGCCGTCGGCCACAGGCCAGCCCCTGGCGGCATTTGAGTGGCACGTCACCAGCAGCGATCCCTCGGAAGGAGGCTACGTGTTCCACACCTTGCATGTGGTCGCCAACCCGCAGTCGCAGCCCCTGCACGACCAGGATTTTGCCGCGTTGCTGTTCGCCAAGCATTTGGCGGGTGGGCGCTGGGGGACCGAACACGATGCAGCCCACATCCGTTTTGCTGCCAGCTTGCAGCCGGTCGACCTAGAGCCCTTCTTTGCCGAGGCTGCGACGGCACTCGGCAACAACCTGGACTGGTGGGAAGCCCAATGGCAAAACCGTGCCTATCTCGACGTGTTGCTGGAACCTACGACTGCCATGGCCCCCATGGCCTGTCTGGCGCTGGGCCTGGCGCTCGCGGGCAAAGAGCCCGGTCAAACGGCGCTGGCCGTAGACGTCCTGGTAAGCAGCGTGCAGGACGGTCGCCTGGACATTACCGCCATGGGTAACTTGCTTGCGCGCCTGTGGACCACGCCCTTGGTGAAGGGGCCGCGCTACGGCAAAAGCCTGGCCGCCGCAGCGCAGGCCGATGCTGCTATGCCCGCACCGGTGTTTTCGCTGCTCTGCGCCATGGTGGCGGTCCAACCCGAAGCGCCCCGCAAAGACCTGGGGCCGCTGTTGGAACTGCTGCTGGAGTTGAAACTGGCGCACCACCTCGCGTTGCCGACCCCCACGGGCACGGCTTTGGCCGCCATGCGCCTGAGTGGCAAAAGCAAATTGGCAGCACTGGGTATTTTGGGGTGATGTACTGGAGGCATTGCCAACGTCGCAGTGCTTTGCGTACAGTTTGATCGCGTTCTGCGGCCCGTTCCGCCGCCTGGCCCCATAATGGCCGATGACAGACCCCACCCCTCCCCACAAGCGCCGCGTACGTTACGCGGGCACCCATCCCCGCCAGTTTGAAGAAAAGTACAAAGAGCTGGACCCCACGCGCCATGCGGCGGAGGTGGACAAGGTCATGCTGCGCGGGCAAACGCCTGCGGGTATGCACCGCTCGATTTGTGTGGACGAAATCCTCGCCATCCTGAAGCCCATGCCGGGTGAAACCGGGGTGGATTTGACCCTGGGTTTTGGCGGCCACATGCTGGCCATGCTGCCGCTGGTGCAGCCGGGCGGGCGCATGTTTGGTATGGACGTGGACCCGATCGAGCTGCCCCGCACCACAGCGCGGCTGCGGGCCCTGGGCTTTGGCGAAGACGCGCTCATCGTGCACCGCGCCAACTTCAGCGAACTGGCCACGCTGTTGCCGCAGGCGGGCGGTGGTTTCGACTTTGCGCTGGCCGACCTGGGCGTGTCGTCCATGCAAATCGACAACCCGGCGCGGGGCTTTAGTTTCCGGGCCGACGGGCCTTTGGATTTGCGGCTGGACCCGACCAGCGGCCAGTCGGCCAGCGAGCTGCTGCTGTGCGTGACCCGGCACCGGCTGCGCGACCTGCTCACCGACAACTCCGACGAGCCATTCGCTCTGCCATTGGCCGCCGCCCTGCAAGGCCAGTACCTGGAGACCACGGTGCAGCTTGCCGACCTGGTGCGCTCCACCATGGAGCTGGCGTACAAGCGCAGCATGCCCGCCGAAGAGCGCCTGGCCGAGACCAAAAAAGTGTTGCAGCGCACCTTCCAGGCGCTGCGTATCGAGGTGAACGACGAGTTTGGCGTGCTCGACACCATGCTGCTGAACTTGCCCGCCTGTCTCAAGCCGGGTGGGCGCGTGGCGATTTTGAGCTTTCACTCCGGCGAAGACCGGCGGGTAAAAAAGTGTTTTCAAACCGGCGAGCGCAACGGCACTTTCAGCAGCGTGGCCCCGGACCTGATCCGCGCCTCGTATGAAGAGCAGCGCAGCAACCCGCGCTCAAGCTCGGCCAAGCTGCGCTGGGCGGTGCGGGCGTTGCACTGAGGCCTGGATGGATATGCATCAAAACAGCACTTACCGCCCATCGGTTGGGCGCAAGATGCTATGTTTTTTGGTGTTTTTGGTCGCACTCGAAAAAAAGCCCGGACACGCAAATGTCCGGGCTTTTTACGTTACGGCCTCCCAGCCTCAGGGAAACAGCGACCCGCCCGTCAGCGGGTACGGCGTGGTGTTGTCACGCGCCCAGTTGGCGGTGTTGGTGATGCGGGCGCGCAGGGCGGCCAGGTCGGTGGCGTCCAGCGAACCGGCAAAGCGCACGTTGTCTTCGGGTGTGAAGGCGATGAACGCGCCTGCGCTGGCCAGGGCGGTTTGCAGCGTGGTGTCCAGCGGGCCCGCAGTGCCCAGGTTGATGGCGGCCAGGTAGCGGTCTACGGTGAGGTTACCGGCGGTGGTGGCGGTCAGGCTGGCGATGCTGCCCTGGAAGGCGAAGATGGTTTCGCTGTTGGGGCTGATGCCGCCGCCGGGGCCGGTGATGCTGCCTTTGTCGGTGGTGGGGGTGGCTGCATCGGTCATCACGCTCACCACGGTGCCTGCGGCGTAGGCGCGGTCGGCGGTCCATTGGAAGGCGGATTCGTTGGTGGCGGTCAGGCTGTCGCGGTCGCTGAAGAACACGGTGGTGCCGGGGGCGATGGCGCGCAGCAAGACGAACGCAAACGCGTCTGGCGTGTCGGCATTGGCGGCGATGAACAGCAGATCGCCCGCAGCCAGTGTGCTGGGCGGCGCGGTGCCCAGGGTGGTGAAGTTCACGAGGCTGCTGTCGCTGATGCCTGCAAACGCATTGCCTGCGGTGTCCACCAGGGCGGTGGCCGATACCAGCACGCTGTAGCCGGTGCCGGTGCGCAGGTCGCTGCCGGGGTTCAGGGTGACGGTGCTGCCGCTGATGCTGACCTGGCTGGTGTCGCTGGCGCTGAGTGTGCGCACGTCGTCTATGCCGTTGGTGATGGTGAAGTTGCCTGCTCCGGCGCGCACGGTTTCGCTGAAGCGCAGGGTGATGTTGCTGCTCTCGGCAATGCCGGTGGCGTTGTCCAGCGGGGTGCTGCTGGCATAGGCGGGTGCGGTGGTGTCGGGCACGCTGGTGAAGGCCAGGGTTTGCGCGCTGGCCACGGCCTGGGTAGCCACGCCACTGGCCGCGCGGAACACGCCGCTGGCGTACTGGATGCTGTAGGTGGTGTTGGGGGTGAGGTCGGCGCTGGGGTTGATCTTGACGGTGTTGCCGCTGAAGCTGACCTGGGTGCTGTCGGTCACGGCGATGGTGCGGGTGTCGCCACCGCTGCCCACCAGGGTGATGTTGCCGGTGCCTGCGGTCACGGCGGCGGGGAAGGTGAGGTAGGCATTGCTGCCCAGGCCCACGGCGGCGCTGCTGCGGGTGGGCGTGTACACCCACAACTGCGGCAGGGCCTGGCTGCCACCACCGGCTTCGTTGGTCACGTACATGTTGAGCTGCTTGTCGAAGGTGATGCCTTCGTGCGCGGCCACCTGGGGGATGTCGAGCGAGCCGTAGATGCGGCCTGCGCGGTCCATCTTCAAAATGCGGCCGGTGTCGTTGCTCAAGACCATCAGGTGGCTGTAGTCCGCCGCCGTGCTGGCCAGGGTGTTTGACAGGGCGTGGATGTCGCCAAAGTCCAGCACGCCTGCCAGGGCCGGGTCGAACAGATTGGTGGGGTTGTCGGTGGTGGCCGAGCCGTTGGAGGCCGTGCCTGCGGCGAAATCCAGCGTGGTCTGGAAGATGCCCAGTGGCGACAACTCTTTGACGAAGATGTAGCCCTTGGTCAGCGGGTCGAAGCTCACGCCCTCCAGCCCCACATTGCCCACGGTGGTGCCCAGCTTGACGCTGCGCACGGTGGCTGCGTCCAGCGTGGTGCCAGGGGTGTAGGTCAGCAGGTTGGCGGTGCGCACGCGCTCGTTGGCCACCACAAACTGGCCGCCGCCAATGGCGGTAATGCCCTCGGGGTCGGCAAACAGGCCTGCGGGCAGGGCCATGGTGTCGATGACCGTGCCGGTTTTGGAGATCTGGGTGATGTAGGTGCCTTCATCGCCAATGATGAACAGGCTGTCGGTAGCGGCGTTGTAGGTGACGGCAGACACCTCGGCGGCAATCTGGTTGGCCCCGGCGGTCAGGTTGACGGGCAGGGTGTAGCGGCCTGCCAGGGTGTAGTTGCCCAGGTCCAGGCTCTCCGTGGGCGACACGAAGGCCAGGGTGGGTGTGCCCAGTGCCGCTTCCTCACCGTCGCCGCAGGCAGTCAGTGCCAGTGCGCTGCACAAGGCCAGGGTGGCGGGGGTCCAACGGGGACGTACAAGCTGCGGGGAGCGCGGAGAAAACGGCATGGTGGTGACCTTGGTGGCAAAGCCTATGAGCTTAGAAACAGGGCGTGACAAAGCCGTGACGCTGCAATGGCCCCCCGCTCTGCAGTTACCCTCTTGGCATACAATCACCTTGCTATAAATTAAGTAGCTGCTTGCGCTTATGGAATAAGCGCTAGAGGCCATTTTTATCCATAAAATTAAGTTCTATCCCATGCAAGCTCTGCTCCACGCCATCGCCACGATGGACCTGCCCACCGATGCACAGCGCATATTCCATGGCCGGGGCGGGCTGTACCCGGGCTGCGAGCAGTGGGCGCTGGACGCGTTCCCGCCGGTGTTGGTGCTGACCAGTTTTCAGCCCGCAGCCGACGAAGAGCTGGCCGCCATCGGCGCGGCCCTGGCCGTTCGCTGGCAGCAACTGGCTCCAGACCAGCCGCTGAATTGGGTCTACCAGTGCCGCTTCGATGGCCGCACCGAGACCCGGCTGATGGCAGGTGCCGTGCCCGACCCGCATGTGGTCACCGAGCAGGGCGCGCGCTACAAGCTGCATGTGCTCAAGGGGCAGAACCACGGCCTGTTTCTGGACATGGCCGAGGGGCGGCGCTGGGTGCGCCAGCATGTGGAGGCCTTGGCCCAGGTGCCGGGCCGTGCCGAGTTCCGGGTGCTGAACCTGTTTGCCTACACCTGCGCGTTCTCGGTGGTGGCCTTGCAGGCGGGGGCCAAGCATGTGGTGAATGTGGACATGGGCCAGGGGGCCATCGCCACCGGGCAGCAAAACCACCGGCTCAATGGCCTGGTGACCGGGGCCAGCTTTCTGCCGCACGACATCTTCACCACCTGGGGCAAGATCAACCGCAGCGGGCCGTACGACCTGGTCATCGTCGACCCGCCCAGCTTCCAGCGCGGCAGCTTTGTGGCCACCAAAGACTACGCCCGCCTGATGCGCCGCCTGCCCGATTTGCTGATGCACGGCGGCCATGTGCTGCTGTGCCTGAACGCGCCCGAGCTGGGCATGGCGTTTTTGCAAGACCAGATGCGCGAACTGGCCCCGGATCTGGTGTTTGTGGAGCGCCTGGCCAACCCGGCGGTGTTTGCCGATGTGTCGGCAGAGCGGGCGCTGAAGGTATTGGTTTACCGGGCCCCATAAAAAAAAGCCCCGGCACCGAAGTGCCGAGGCTTTTGCGTCTACGGTGAGCGCAGCTTACATCTGCTGGATACCCGACAGCACCCAACCACCCGCGCCTTGCAGCGGCTTGGTCAAATGCCAGACTTCGTCGAACGGCTCGGACGGTGCCGTAGCCTCTTCGCGGATCAGGCCGGTGAAGCGCACGCTCACCACGTAGTAGCCATTTTCTTCAGCCACTTCCAGCACATCGCCGTCGATGTTGACCACATCGGTTTGCTGCGCAGCGGTGCCGCGGTCGCTCAGGTCCATCTTCAGCTGGGCAAACATTTCCGGCGTGGTGAACTGGCGGATGTCGTCCAGGTTACCGGCGTCGTTGGCGGCTTGCAGACGGATGAAGTTGACCTTGGCGTTGCGCACAAAGCTGGCCACATCGAAGTCCGCAGGGATGGCCGAGCGCACAGGAACGCTGCCACCGATGCCGGAACCAATGCTGGAGCCGATGCTGGAACCCGTCGAGGCACCGCCGGGCATTTCCATCTTGTAGGCAGGCGCGGCGGGCGACAGGTTGGTGGGTGCACCCGCTCCGGCGTACTGCATGCCACCGGTAGCACCGGTGGTACCGGCCTTGGCCGCAGCGCGTTTACGCAGGAAGAAGCCTACGGCCAGCATGATGGCCGCAGCCAGCAGGCCCATCATCATCATGGAAGCCAGTTCGTCACCGAAACCGAAGTGCGATGCCAACGCGGCCAGGCCCAGGCCGGCGGCGATACCGGCCAGCGGGCCCATCCACGAGCGCTTGGGCGCTGCGGCGGCGGCAGGTGCGGCAGCGGCGGCAGGGTTGGCTGCAGCCGTTTGTGCCGGTGCGGCCGTGGGGGCCTTGTTCGGCGTGGTGTCGCGCTGCATGCCAAGCGATTTGCCTGCGCCCATGCGTTTTGCGGCTTCCGCGTCGGTCGCGACGGTGGACATGCCCAGGGCCATGACCACAGCCAGCAGGGAAAGTATTTTTTTCATGTGTTCTCCAGCAAAAACGAGTTGATGTGCCCGCGATACTAGCCCACAAACCATCCTGAAAAAGCAGCTAAATAGAGATATTCATTTCTGAAAAACCAGGGGTTTTAGGGTCTGCGACACTAGTACTCAGGCACGTAAGTAGAGGAACAAAATGAAAGTGATGATTTCGCGCGCAGGCCTAGGCGCACAACGCAGACATAGCTGTGGCTATGGCGAGGCTTTGCAACGACGGTATGGGTGCGAAAGCGCGCTTTCATGTTCCGATACTTGCGTGGCTGAGTACTAGGACCTATGGACAACCCCTACGCCACCCGCCTATGTTTGCCGCTGGATACCGACCTGGTCGCCGCGCTGGCCACCATGGTCGAGGCCATTGGCAGCCCCGACTGGTTCGATACCGTGCTGAATGTATTGGGCAAAGTGTGCGCCGTGGATTCGGGCGGCGCCATGCTGTTCCACCGCCACCAGCAGCCGCGCCGCATTCTGCACCGCTTTAACCCGCAAGAGCGCAGCCTGCCGGAAGATGCGTTTTTGTCCGGCCCCTACGTGCTGGACCCCAACTACCAGCTGTTCTTGCAGGGTTGCCCCAGCGGCGTGTACTGGCTGCGCGATATTGCGCCGGACGATTTTTACGACTCGGAGTACTACCGGGTGTTTTATTCGCAGATTGGCCTGTCGGACTCGGTGGACCTGCTGTGGCGCATCAATGAAGACACGGCGCTGAACATCTTCATCGAGCGCAGCATCCGCCATACGCCGTTCCAGGCCACCGATTTGCTGGCGATCCGCACGCTGGCCCCCATCGTGATTGCGGCCACCGCTAAGCACCATGCCCTGACGGCCGCCGCCGCCGAGCGCCACAGCGACCGCCTGACCCACCGCAAGGTGCAGAGCACAGTGGAGAACTTCGCCAGCTCGCTGCTCACCCAGCGCGAGCGCCAAGTGCTGTTCTACATGATCAGCGGTTATTCGTCGGCGCTGACGGCCCAGCGGCTCAAGACCACCGAGGGCACGATCAAGATCCACCGCAAGAACATCCACCGCAAGCTCGATATCGGCTCGCAGGCCGAGCTGTTTTCGCTGTTCATCCAGTGCATTCCGTTTGCCGAGCCGGATGGGGCGGTGGACCCGCTGGCGGTGTACCAGAGCGCGCCCGCCGCCAGCCGCTGCAAGACGCTGCTGGAGGCCGGGCCCAGTACCGGCTGATTATTGGCCGTACACGTCGAAATCGAAATATTTGTCGGCGATCTTTTTGTAAGTGCCGTTGGCGTGCACGGCTTTTAATGCGGCGTTGAATTCGGTTCTGAGCTGGGTGTCTTTTTTGCGCATGGCTACGCCGGTGCCGTAGCCCAGCACCGCCGGGTCTTTGAGTTCGTAGCTGGCAAACTCAAAAGCTTTGCCTTCGGGCTTGGCCAGAAAGCCCATCTTCATCTCCACCAGGTTGCCGATGATGGCATCGAGCCGGCCCGAGGCAATGTCCAGGTACGAGTCCTGGGTGGACTCGTAACGCAGCACCGTAGCGCCGGCCTTGGCGTAGTATTTTTCAGCGTAGTCGGCCTCGGTGGAGCCCTTGAGCACACCGACTTTTTTGCCTTTGAGGGCGGCGGGTGAACCGTCCAGGCCGCTGCCGTGCTTGATGATCACGCGGTAGGGGATGTCGGTGATCTTGTCGCTGAAGGCCACGGTTTTGCGGCGGTCGTCGGTCACCGTCATGCCCGATAGGATCATCTCAAACTTGCGCGCCTGCAGGGACGGCACCAGCGCATCCCAGGGCGACTCCACAAACACGCAGCGGCGCTTCATCTCGGCGCAGATGGCGTGGCCCAGGTCGATCTCGAAGCCCACCAGCTTGCCGTCCGGGGCTTTGTACTCGAAGGGCTCGTAGGTGGCATCGGTGCCGATGCGCAGGTCTTTGGTATCGGCTGCCTGGGCCGACAGGCCCAGCGACAGGCAGACTAAAGCAAGTAGAGAGTTCAGTTTCATGGAGGGATCCTGCAAGGTGGTATGCCCAATGGGCGATGGGGACGCGGCGCAAGAATACGGCGGTTTTCCAGGTGGTGAACGGGCTCTACCCCCAAGGGGATAGCCCCGTTTTTGCGGGCTTGGCTGCAGGGTTCGACGGCCTATCCCTGTGGGTGTAGAGGCCGTGCCGGGCATGGTTTTGCAAGGCCAAACGGGCTTACGCTCCGGCCTGCCAAAGCCTTTGGCGCGCGACCGGCTATGCGATGACAGGCCACTTGAACCGAGCAAAAAACCATGCACCAACTCCGTAAACCCTATCTGTTGTTTCTGGGCGATGTCACGCTCAAATCCGATGCCAAAACCGCCTTTGGCTTGCGCGACTGGTGTGCCGACGATGTGCTGGGCGAATGGAGCCTGCCCACCGCCACGGTCAGCCTGGATCTGCCCCGCCTGTCGCCCCAGCAAGCGGCGCAGCAGGGCGCGGGCTCGCTGGTGGTGGGCGTGGCCGCCGTGGGCGGTGCCTTGCCCGAACACTGGCTGGCCGAGCTGGAAGCCGCGCTGGACGCGGGCCTGGACATCGTCAGCGGCCAGCATTCGCGTTTAAGTTCGTTTCCGCGCCTGGTGCAAGCCGCCCAATGCAGCGGCGCGCGCCTGATCGACGTGCGGCATTCCGACCAGAGCTTTCCGGCGGGCACGGGCCGCAAGCGCACGGGTCAGCGGGTGCTGACCGTGGGCACCGACTGCGCGCTGGGCAAAAAATACACCGCCCTGGCCCTGGCCCAGGCGTTGCAGCGCCGGGGTGTGGCCGCCACCTTCCGCGCCACCGGCCAGACCGGGGTGATGATTGCGGGCGAGGGCGTGGCTATCGACGCGGTGATCTCCGACTTTGTGGCCGGTGCCGCCGAGCAACTTTCGCCCGACAACGCCCCTAACCACTGGGACGTGATCGAAGGGCAGGGCGCGTTGTTCCACCCAGCCTACGCGGGGGTGACGTTGGGCCTGCTGCACGGTTCGCAGCCCGATGCGCTGGTGCTGTGCCACGACCCGTCGCGCGACTGCATCGAGGGCTACCCCGGCTTTCCGATTCCTGACCTGCAGGTCGCCATCGACCGCTACGTCGAGGCGGGCCGCTTGACCAACACGGCAGTGCGCTGCGTGGGCATCAGCATCAATTCGTCCAGCCTGTCGGATGCCGCTTGGGATGCGTATGCCAACCGCATTTCCGGGGAGCTGCATCTGCCGGTGGTGGACCCGATGCGCGGTGGCGTGGAGGCGCTGGCTACCGCCTTGTTGCAGGCATGATCCGCTGCCACACCCGCATCGAACAGTGGGCGATGCACGAACCGTTCGAGATCGCCCGCGAGGTCATCACCCACCAGCCGGTGCTGCTGCTGACCCTGTCCGATGGCGCAGGCCACACCGGCCAGGCCGAAGCCGCCGGCGTGGACTACGACGGCGAAACCCCCGCCAGCATGGCTGCGCAAGTGGTCGCTGTGCTGCCGCACCTGCACGACGGCCTCACCGGTGCCGAGCTGCTGCAGATGCTGCCCGCAGGCGGTGCCCGTAACGCGCTGGACTGCGCCCTGTGGGACCTGCGCGCCAAGCAAACCGGCGTGCCGGTGTGGCAGGCTGCCGGGTTGCCACAGTGGCAGCCCGTCACCACCGCCTACACCATCGGCCTGGGCGACGAGGCCACCACCCGGCGCAAGGCGCGTGCGGCCCGGCACTACCCGCTGCTCAAGCTCAAGGTAGACGCGCAGCGGCACCTGGACGTGGTGCGCATGGTGCGCGAAGAACACCCAACCGCCCGCATCGTGGTGGATGCCAACCAGGGCTGGTCGCCCGGGCTGCTGCGCGAGCTGTTGCCGTTGCTGGCCCAGGCCGGGGTCGAACTGGTGGAGCAGCCGCTGGCGCGCGGCCAGGATGCCGCGCTGGACGGCCTGAAGTCGCCCATCCCGTTGGCGGCCGACGAGTCCTGCACCGACAGGGCATCTCTGGCGGCGCTGGTGGGGCGCTACCAGTACGCCAACATCAAGCTCGACAAATGCGGCGGCCTGACCGAAGCCTTGGCCTTGGCCGCCGAGGCTACGCGGCACAGCCTGGGCCTGATGGTGGGCAACATGTGTGGCACCTCGCTGGCCATGGCCCCGGCCTTCTTGCTGGCCCAGCGCTGTGCTTATGTAGACCTGGACGGCCCCTTGCTGCAGCAGCAAGACAGGGCCGTAGCCATGCAGTACGACAAGGGTCTGATCCAGCCACCGCCACCGGCCTTGTGGGGCTGAACAACCCCGATTTCTACCCGTAACACGGGGCGGTGGATGGTTTTATTTCGTGCGTACGCGGGCTGTACACACGATGGTTTTTGAAGGTAGTATCACAAAACTACTGGCTGCACTGATCGTGAACCACCGCCCCGATCCACCCCTACCGCCCGCGCCACAGGTTTGGACCCGTACGCCGGAGCACGGTGATGCCACCAACCCCTGGAAGCTCGCCCTGGAGGGTTCTGGCGTAGGCGTGTGGGACTGGGATCTGCGCACCGACACCCAAACCTATTCCCCGCGTTGGGAGGATATGCTGGGCTTTGCCAGCGGTGAGGTGACACCCAGTTTTGCCGATTTCGCCAGCCGCGTACACCCGGATGACCTCGCCCCCATGCAGGCGGCGATGGCGGCCTACCTGGACGGCTCGGCCCCTGGCTACAGCGTGGACTTGCGCATGCGCCACAAGGACGGGCACTGGGTGTGGATTGCATCCAGTGGCATGGTGGTGCACCGGGCGCTGGACGGAAGCCCCTTGCGCATGATCGGCACCCACACCGACATCAGCGCGCGCAAGCAGGCCGAGGCCGAGCTGCGCGCATCCCATGCCCAGTTGCTGGAGCAAACCCGGCTGCTGCAGACCACCTTGGCCAGCATCAGCCAGGGCATTTTTGTGTTCAGTGGCGAGATGCGCCTGATCTCGTTCAACCGCCGGGTGTGCGAGTTGCTGGACCTGCCGGAGGACTTTTTGGCGACCAGGCCCCTGCTGGGTGACATCACCGCCCTCCAGCTGGAACGCGGCGACTTCGGCCCCCAGGCGCAATGGGTGGAGCCCACGGCCCGCCACTACGTGCTGGAGGGGGCCTACGCCGAGGTACCAAACTACTACCTGCGCGTCACCGTGGCAGGCCAGACGCTGGAGGTGAAAACCCAGACGCTGCCCGACGGCGGCATGGTGCGCACCTTTGCCGATGTCTCCGCCTACGTGCAGGCGCAGACCGAGCGCAAACGGCTGGACCAACTGCTGTCCACCATGCAGACGCTGGCCCAGGTGGGCGGGTGGGAGGAAGACGGCGTGCGCGACCGCGTCTACTGGACCGAGGGGGTGTACCGCATCTTCCAGACCAGCCCGCGCGAATTCAAGCCCACCACCGCCATGGCAACCGCCGGGCGGCTGTTCACCCCATCCTCCATGGCCAGGATCCGCGATGCCTTCGGCATGGTGGCACTGCACACCAGCAGCCATGACCTGGAGTTGGAGGCCACCACCCTGCGGGGCGAGTCGATCTGGGTGCATGCCACGGGGTCGTCGACCTGGGAAGACGGGCAACTGGTGTTGCGCACCTTGGTGCTGCAAAACATTACCGAAAGCAAGCAGGCCCACCTGGCACTGCAGGCCACCGAAGACCGCTGGCGGCTGGCCATGGAGAGCACCGGCGACGGCGTGTGGGATTGGCACATCCAGCGCGGGCAAGAACACTTCTCGCACCGCCTGGTCGAGATGTATGGTTTCGAAGAGGGTGAGGTTCCCAACCTGCCCAGCATGCTGGACCAGCGCACCCATCCGGACGACCTGCCGCAGAAAGAGCGCGACCGCGATGCCCACCTGGCCGGTCTCACCCCCAGCTACGCCAACGAACACCGGGTGCGCTGCAAGGACGGCAGCTGGAAATGGGTGCTGAGCCGGGGCATGGTGGTCAGCCGCGACGCGCAGGGGCAACCGCTGCGGATGATAGGCACCCACACCGACATCACCGACCGCAAAGCCGCCGAGGCCCTGATCCGCCAGCAGGCGTTTTTTGACACCCTGACCGGCCTGCCCAACCGCCGCATGCTGCGCGACCGGCTGGAGCAGGAAATCAAGCGCTGCAAGCGCGACGCGCAGCAACTGGCCATTTTGTTCATCGACCTGGACCACTTCAAGGAAGTCAATGACACCCTGGGCCACGGCCATGGCGACCTGCTGCTGGTGGAGGCGGCCCGGCGCATCCAGGCCTGCGTGCGCGAGGCCGACACCGTGGCCCGCATGGGCGGCGACGAGTTCACCGTGATCCTGCCCGAAGTGGCCGATGCCAGCCGCCTGGAGCCCACGCTGCAGAAGATTCTGCGCACGGTGGCGCAGGTGTTCCAGCTGGGTAACGAGCAGGTGTTTGTGTCGGCCAGCATCGGCATCACCCTGTACCCGATGGATGGCCGGGAGATCGGCGACCTGTTCAAGAATGCCGACCAGGCGCTGTACGTGGCCAAGGGAGCCGGGCGCAACCGCTTCAGCTTTTTCACCCCGGCGCTGCAGGAGGCGGCGCAAACCCGGGTCCGCCTGGCCAACGACCTGCGCTCGGGCCTGCAGGAGCAGCAGTTTCGGCTGGTCTACCAACCCATCGTCGAACTGGCCACCGGGGCCGTGCACAAGGCCGAGGCGCTGCTGCGCTGGCACCACCCGGTGCGCGGCATGGTCAGCCCGGCCCAGTTCATCCCGATCGCCGAGTCCAGTGGCCTGATCGTGGAGATCGGGGAATGGGTGTTCCAGCAGGCGGCGCTGCAGGTGCGGGCCTGGCGCAGCCAGTTGCACCCCCATTTTCAGATCAGCATCAACAAGTCGCCGGTGCAGTTCCACCACGAGGGCCAGGGCCGACTGCCCTGGGCCGCACAGCTGCAGGCCCTGGGCCTGCCCGGCTGCAGCGTGGTGGTGGAGATTACCGAAGGCCTGCTGCTGGACACCAGCAGCCGGGTCAGCGACCACCTGCTGGAACTGGCCGCCGCGGGCATCCAGGCCTCGTTGGACGACTTTGGCACCGGCTATTCGGCGCTGTCGTACCTGCAGCGCTTTGCCATCGACTTCATCAAGATCGACCAGTCGTTTGTGCGCCACCTGGCGCCCGACTCCACCGACCTCGCCCTGTGCAAGGCCATGGTGGCCATGGCCCACGCCCTGGGCATGCAGGTGGTGGCCGAAGGTGTGGAAACCGCCCAGCAGCGCGACCTGCTGGCCGCCATGGGCTGTGATTACGCGCAGGGCTACCTGTTCTCGCGCCCGGTTCCGGCAGCCGACTTTGAGGTCTTCTGGGCCGCTGCACAAGGCCCAAATACAGCCTGGAAACTATAGGTAAAAAGTGCTGCCCGTGCTTATTCCATCGGCATGGGCAGCTCTTTATTTGATAGTTAAGTCTTCAGGCGGCTTTGCGGGCCTGCTCGCTGAACTGGTTCACAGGGCGCTCCAGCCCCAGGTTTTCGCGCAGGGTCTTGCCCTCGTATGCGGTGCGGAACAGGCCGCGGCGCTGCAGCTCGGGAATCACCAGATCGACAAAGTCGTCCAGCGACTCCGGCAATACCGGCGGCATCACGTTAAAGCCATCGGCCGCACCGTTTTCAAACCAGCTTTGCATCTGGTCGGCAATCGACTCCGGCGTGCCCACCACCACCCAGTGGCCGCGTGCACCGGCCAGGTATTCGTAGAGCTGGCGCACCGTGAGCTTGTCGCGCCGGGCCAGCTCCAGCACCACATGGGCGCGGCTGTTGCGGCCCAGCGGCGGCTGCGGAATGTAGGGCGGCGGCGCATCCAGGTCCCAGCGGCCCAGGTCTTCACCTGGCCAGAACGGTGCCAGGGTGCTCAGGCCGACCGAGGGGTGGATCAGCTTTTGCAGCGCGGCCCATTTGGCATCGGCTTCGGCCTGGGTGCGGCCCACTACCGGCGAGATGCCGGGTAGCACCAGCAACTGCTCGGGGCGGCGGCCGTATTTGGCCAAGCGGCCTTTCACATCGCTGTAGAAGGCCTGGGCCTCGGCCAGACTGGTCCAGGCGGTGAAGATGGCCTCGGCGCTGGCGGCGGCCAGTTCCTTGCCGGGCTCGGACGAGCCGGCCTGCACGATCACCGGATAGCCCTGCGGTGCCCGCTCGATATTCAGAGGGCCCTTGACCTTCAAATGCTTGCCTACGTGGTTCAGCGTGTGCAGCTTGGCCGGGTCGAAGTACACGCCCGAGGCCGCATCGCGGCGGAAGGCATCGTCTTCAAAGCTGTCCCACAGGCCTTTGACCACGTCCACGTACTCCTGCGCGCGCTCGTAGCGGGTTTCGGGGTCGGGGTGCTTGTCCAGGCCAAAGTTGCCGTAGACGTTTTCGGCGCTGGTGGTCACCACGTTCCAGGCCGCGCGGCCCTTGCTCAGGTGGTCCAGCGAGGCGAATTTGCGCGCCAGCAGGTAGGGGTCTTCGTAGGTGGTGGAGGCGGTGGCGACAAAGCCGATGTGTTTCGTAACCGCCGACAGCGCGGCCCACAGCGTCACCGGTTCAAAGTGCGAGACCCGGCCCTGGCGGCTGAAGGCCTCGTCGTCGCCCTCGAACCACAGGCCCGGACTGTCGGCCACGAAGACCTGGTCGAACAGGCCGCGCTCGGCGGTTTGGGCCACTGCGATGTAGTGGTCGATGTTGGTGCCCGAGTCGATCTGCGCGCCCGGGTGCCGCCAGGCGGCAATGTGGTGGCCGGTGGCCATGATGAAGGCGCCCAGGCGCAGTTTGCGTTGAGTCATGTGTGTGTTCCAGGGATGGTTGTCAGGCGTTCAGCGGCGCGGGTTTCCAGGCGGTGAGGCGGCGCTCCAGCAGCTCCAGCGCGAAGTTCCAGGCCACGCCGATGCCGGTGATGGCGATGATCCCGAAGTACATGTCGGGGATCAAAAAGCTGTACTGCGCGTAGATGATCAGATAGCCCAGGCCCGACTTGGCACCCACCATTTCGGCGGCCACCAGCACCAGGATGGCCGTGGCACTGGCCAGGCGGATACCCACAAATATCGTCGGCACCGAGGCGGGCAGGATCACTTTCAAGAACAACTGCCGCGGGCTGGCACCCATGGTGCGGGCCGACTTGATCAGCAGCGGGTCTACCTGCTTCACCGCCGAGATGGTGTTCAGCAGCAGCGGCCAGGAGCAGGCGTACACCACCATTGCCACCTTGGACACCTCGCCTATACCCAGCAGCAGGATGAACACCGGCAGCAGGGCCAGCGGCGCGGTATTGCGCAGCAGCTCGATCATCGGGTTCACGAACTGGCCCAGCCGCCGGTACCAGCCAATCGCCAGCCCCAGCGGCACGCTGTACAGCAGGGCCAGGGCAAAACCGCCCACCGCACGCGCCACGCTGGCCGAGGCGTGCTGCCAGAGCTGGCCGTTCAGGGCCAGGGCCCAACCCGCGGCCAGCACCTCGCTCAGCGGCGGCAGAAAGGTGGAATCGGTCAGCGCCAGGCGCGGTGCCAGCTCCCACAGCAGGGCCAGCGCGAGGATCAGGGCCGAGCGCCAGAGGGCGCTGCGGGCGTGCTGGACGATGCGGTTGAAGCGTGCCCAGCGCGGCGCCTGGGGCAAGGCCAGCGGCGGGTGGCCGGCGGTGAGGCTGAGATCAGACATGGAGGCTTTCCTTTACCGTGGGAAGTGCTGCAATGCGGGCGCGGCGCTGCTGCCGGGCAGCGGCCACTTCGTCGTGCAGCAGTGACCAGATTTCGTGGCGCAGTTCGCCAAACAGCGGCAGCGAGCGCACGTCTTGCGTGGCGGCGCGCAGCGTGTCCGGGATGTCGACGATCTGCTTGATGCGGCCGGGGCGGGAGGTCATCACCGCCACGCGCTGGCCCAGCACCACCGCCTCGTCGATGCCGTGGGTGATGAACACAATGGTCTTGCCGGTGCGCTGCCAGATGTCGACCAGCTCTTCCTGCAGGGTCTCGCGGGTCTGCGCGTCCAGCGCGGCAAAAGGTTCGTCCATCAGCAGCACCTGGGGTTCGTAAGCCAGGCTGCGGGCAATCGCCACGCGCTGCTTCATGCCGCCCGACAGTTCGTGCGGGTAGCGGCTGGCGAATGCGCCCAGGCCCACCAGGTCCAAGTAGGTGGCCGCCTTGGCGCGGCGTTCGCGCAGGCCCACGCCTGCGATCTCCAGACCAAAGGCTACGTTGTCCAGCGCGGTGAGCCAAGGGAAGAGGGCGTATTGCTGGAACACCACGCCACGGTCGCGTGCCGGGCCGGTGATGGCCTTGCCGTCCAGCAGCACGCGGCCACTGGTGGGCAGGGTCAGGCCGGCCAGCAGGTCCAACAGGGTCGATTTGCCGCAGCCGCTGGGCCCCACCAGCACCAGGAATTCACCCGCGCGCACTTCCAGCGAAATGTCGTCCAGGGCCACAAAGCGTTGCTCCGGGCCACCGTCGTCGGCGCGTACAGTGAACTCCTTGCGCACATGCTCAAAGCGGATATTGCCGGCGCTCATTTGGCGGCTACCTTGGTGCTGGTGGCGTAGGGGTTGTAGGCATTGGTGTACAGATCGGAGGGCTTGAGCTGGCCAGCCTTGATCACGTCTTCTTTCACCAGCCAGTCGATCCAGACCTGCAGTTCCTTGTCTTGCACCACGCCGCCGATGGACGGCACGCCGGTGCTCTTCCAGTACTGGATGGCATCGGCGCTCTCGGCGCGGCCCCGGGCCTTGATGATTTTCTCGAAGGTGGCGCGCACTTCGGCGGGCGGTGTCTTGCGCGCCCATTCAATGGATCGGGCCAGCGCATTGACCAGGTGCTTGGAGGCCTTGGGGTTCTGCTCCAGAAACTTGTTGCGCATCACCAGCGAACCGGCGGTGAAGTTGCCAAACAGCTCCTGGTCGGTGAACAGCGGGCGGATGCCGCCGCGCTCCAAAGCCTTGTCGCGCAGAATGCCGCCCAGCGTGGTCACATCCACATGGTTTTGCCGCAGCGCCTGCTCGCCGGTGACGGGTGGCGTGATCACCAAAGTGACCTGCTTGGCCTCGTCGTCGCTGATCTTGTGGCGTTCCAGGTATTCACGCACCATGAATTCATGGTGTGCGCCCAGGGTGTTCATCGCCACCTTTTTGCCCAGCAGGTCGCGGGCGGTCTTGATCGGGCTGTCGGTCTTGACGTAGTAGCCGGTCCAGGTGTTGTCGTCCACACCGTAGTAGCCGAGCACGGCTTTCACCGGGGCCTTCTTGGCCAGCAGCTTGACCAGCGCGCCGTTGAAGGCACCGCCGATGTCGATGTCGCCGGTGACCACGGCCTGCACATCCTGTGGGCCGCTGATGGTGTTGCCTACCCACTTGGCCTTTAGCGGTGCCAGGTAGCCCAGGCTCTCGGCCAGCTCGATCCAGACCACCTGGCCGGCCGAGCCCTGGTAGCGGATGTCGGTGACTTCCAGTGCCTCTTCTGCCAGCGCCTGGACACATAGGCCCAGGGCCAGGGCTGCGGTGGTGAATAGCTTGAAAACGGTGCGCATGCGTGTCCCTTGGGGAGTTGTTATGAAGCCGCAGCGTAGGCTGCCAAGGCCCGGTCTCCAACGAAGGAAACCGCGCATGCTTATGTGCAACTGTGCGGCGCAGATGCACATGCGGATTTCGTACTTGGGTATCCGCGCTGTGCTTCCTAGCATGGGTGGGTGTTTTCTCAACCTCTGTACTACCAAAGGAAATTGCATGTCTGCTGTTCTCAACGCTCCCCCCGCTGAACTGGTTCCCGCACTCGATATCCACCCCCTGGCGGGGCGAATTGGTGCCCGCGTGCAGGGCGTGCGGCTGTCTGGCCAGTTGGCACCGGAAACCTTTGCCGCCATCCACCAAGCGCTGCTGCAGCACAAGGTGCTGTTCTTTCGCGGTCAGCAGCACCTGGACGATGCCGAGCACCAGCTGTTTGCCGGGCGCTGGGGCCGCACCGTGCCGCACCCCACCGTGCCCTCGCGGGACGGCACCGAGATTCTGGAGCTGGACTCGAACCACGGCGGCCGCGCCAATTCCTGGCATACCGACGTGACCTTCGAGGCCGCCTATCCCAAGGTGTCGGTGCTGCGCGCGCTGACCATTCCCCAGCAGGGCGGCGACACGGTGTGGGCGAACACCGCCGAGGCCTACAAGCAGTTGCCTGTCGAGCTGAAGGCCCTGGCCGATACGCTATGGGCGGTGCACGGCAATGACTACGACTACGCCGCCACCCGTGTCGAAGTGGATGCGCACGGTGCCAAGCATTACCGCGAAGTGTTTACCTCGCGCCTGATCGAGGCGCGGCACCCGCTGGTGCATGTGCATCCCGAAACCGGTGAGCGCAGCCTGGTGGCCGGGCACTTTCTGAAGCGCTTTGATGGCTACAACACGCACGACTCGCAGCGTCTGTTCGAGATCTTCCAGCACCACATCACGCGCCTGGAAAACACCGTGCGCTGGCACTGGGCCGAGGGCGATGTGGCCATCTGGGACAACCGCGCCACCCAGCACTACGCCATCAACGACTACGGCGACCAGCACCGCGTGGTGCGCCGTGTCACCGTGCAGGGCGAGCTGCCGGTATCGGTGCAAGGCCAGCGCAGCACGGCCGTGCCTGCGTAAACACGGGTCGAAAGAATATTTTTCCAGGAGTGCATCCAAAACCGGGTCTGGCGTGTAGTACCTGTAGCAGCGCACAAAAGCTGCCTGTTGTCCTTATCCGCTAAACCTTTTTTTGGAGCACTTCCATGTCGATCAAACCCCTTTCGCTGCTTGCTGTCGTCTCCGCTGCCGCCGTACTGAGCGCCTGCGGCTCCATGGCCCCGATGAAACCCATGTTCAGCCAGGACAGCCTGCCCGAGGTCGTCAAGGTGCCCATGGGCAACAAAGTGGCCCTGGAAACCGTGGGCGTGGGCGAGATCACCTACGAATGCCGCGACAAGGCCAACGCCCCCGGTATGACCGAGTGGGTCTTCGTGGGCCCCAACGCTGCCCTGAACGACCGTAGCGGCAAACAGGTGGGCAAGTACTACGGCCCGCCCGCCACCTGGGAATCCATGGACGGCTCCAAAATCACCGCCACCCAGCTCGCCGTGGCCCCCGCAGGCGCAGGCAATATCCCCTACCAGCTGGTCAAGGCCAACCCCGCCATGGGCATGGGTGCCATGGCCGGTGTGACGCACATCCAGCGCGTAGCCACCCAGGGCGGTGTCGCTCCGGCCACGCTGTGCAGCCCGGCCACCAAGGGTGCCAAGGAAATCGTCAAATACCAGGCTGACTACATCTTCTGGAAAGCGGCCTAAGTTTGGCGGCTACCATCGAAGGACCTCAATCCCTTCGATGGAACGCCCTTGACGACTGCCTCCGATGATTTTGACTACGAGCGCGCCCTGGTGGGCTGCGCCCGTGGCGAGCGCCAAGCCCTGCAGGACATCTACCGGCAAGACAGCCGCCACCTGCTGGGCGTGGCCCTGCGCATCGTGCGCCAGCGCCAACAGGCCGAGGACGTGGTGCACGATGCCTTCATGAACATCTGGACCCAGGCCGCCAGCTTCGATGCCCAGCGCGGCTCGGGGCGGGGCTGGATCTACAGCGTGGTGCGCAACCTGGCGCTCAACGCGGTGCGCAACGGCGCGCGCGAAGTGCCGGTGGACGAAGAAACCGCAGAGGCCCTGGATGCCCAGCATTCGCTGCAAGCCCATGCCGAGATCACCGATGCGTTTGACCTGCGCGTCAGCCTGGGCAAGCTCAACGACTGCCTGGCCCGGCTGGAGCCCGCCCGGCGCAACTGCATCCTGTACGCCTACGTGGATGGCTGCTCGCACGGCGAAATTGCCGAGCGCACCCAAACCCCCCTGGGCACCGTCAAGGCCTGGATCAAACGCAGCATGGGCAGCCTGCGGGAGTGCATGGCATGAGCACGCAGCAAACTAACCTATCGCCTGACGAGCTGGCTGCCGAATACGTGCTGGGCACGCTCTCGGCCACGCGCCGCCGCATGGTGGAGCAGCGCCTACCCACCGATGCCGCCTTGCAGACCGCCGTGCAGCGCTGGCAAGAGCAGTTGCTGCCGCTCGCCGCCCTGGCCGAGCCGGTGGAGCCGTCCGAAGCGCTGTGGCAGCGCATTGACCGCAGCGTGGCACACGCCGTGGCCCCGCGCCGTACGGCCATCGCCCCAACACCCCTGCCGTGGTGGGACCGCCTGGGCCTGTGGCGCGGGCTGGCCGGTGCCGGTTTTGCCACCGCCGCCATCCTGGCTTCGGTGCTGGTCACCCGCCAAGGTGTGCTGCCCACCGGGCCGCAGTACATGGTGGTGCTGGTCGCGCCGCAAGACAAGGCACCGGGCTGGGTCATCCAGGCCAGCGACTCCCGTCAGCTCAGCCTCACGGCGCTGGGCCCGGTGGCCGTGCCCGCCGAAAAATCCCTGCAGTTCTGGACCAAGGGCGAGGACTGGAAGGGCCCGGTGTCGCTGGGCCTGGTCAAGCCGGGGCAGACCATCACCATCCCGCTGGACAAGCTGCCGCCGCTGCAGCCCAACCAGTTGTTTGAGCTGACCCTGGAGCCGGTGAACGGCTCGCCCATCGATAAACCCACCGGCCCGATCCAGTTTATTGGCCGTGCGGTGAAGGTGCTTTGATACCGGTGCGATAATCCGCTCAGATACCGGGAGAGACTGCTCCCCTTGCCCTTGCGGTAAGAAATCAGCGCCGAAGGAGCAACCGCCCCCGGAAACTTTCAGGCAAAAGGACCGGTATCTATTCGGCCCACCTCAGGTTACAGGCAGAACGCACGCTTTTCAGAAACACCGCAGAACTGGCTTTGCCAGGCTGCTGGTGTTGCCCCCTGCAAGGGGGTTGGAGAAAGATGCGAAGCACTGGAGCCTGGGGGTGTGCCACATTTCTCTGAAGAGCAGCTGGGTTTCGTCACCCGGCTCACCGCAGGAGCAAGCGATTGGCAGCAAGCCAGCCGCGAATCTCTCAGGTCCAAAACAGAGGGGGCGATAGCCGCGCACGTTTGTTGCTATCCCCCTGTCGACGTTTTGGAAGTCTCATCATGAAAAAATTTGCTGTTATTGGCGGCGGTATCACGGGCGTAACTACCGCCTACGCCTTGGCCAAACGCGGTTACACCGTGACCCTGTTCGAAAAACACCGCTACGCGGCCATGGAAACCTCGTTTGCCAATGGCGGACAGTTTTCGGTGTCCAACGCCGAGGTGTGGAACCACTGGTCCACGGTGCTCAAGGGCGTGAAGTGGATGCTGCGCAGCGATGCGCCGCTGCTGGTCAACCCCAAGCCCAGCTGGCACAAGATGGCCTGGTTTGCCGAGTTCATCGCCGCCATCCCGCAGTACGAAAAAAACACCATCGAAACCACCCGCCTGGCCATGGCCGCGCGCCAGCACCTGGATGCCTGGGCGGCAGAGGAGGGCCTGGACTTTGACCACCAGCGCGAGGGCATCCTGCACATCTACCGCGACAAGGGCAACTTCGAGCACGCGGGCAAGGTCTCCAAGCTGCTGGCCCAGGGCGGGCTGGAGCGCCGCGCCGTCACCCCGCAGGAGATGCGCGCGATTGAGCCCACGCTGGCAGGCGACTACTACGGCGGCTACTTCACCGAGAGCGACACCACCGGCGACATCCACAAGTTCAGCACCGGCATCGCCGCCGCTGCCGAGCGCCTGGGCGTGCAAACCCGCTACGGCCATGCGATCCAGACCGTCAAGAGCGACGGCAAATCCGTCACCATCACCGCGCACGACGGTGACCAAGCCCATACCAGCGTGTTCGACGGCGTGGTGGTCTGCGCGGGCACGGCCAGCCGCGACATTGCCGCCCAACTGGGGGACCGGGTCAATATCTACCCGGTCAAGGGCTATTCCATCACCGTGAACCTGGACGACGCGCACAGCCAGGCATCGGCCCCCATGGTGAGTTTGCTGGACGATGAAACCAAGCTGGTCAGCAGCCGCCTGGGGCGGGGGCGGTTTCGGGTGGCGGGCACGGCCGAGTTCAACGGCTTTAACCGCGACATCCGGGCCGACCGCATACGCCCGCTGGTGGAATGGGTGCAGCAGTGCTTCCCCGGCGTGCGCACCGAGAGCGTGGTGCCCTGGGCCGGGTTGCGCCCCATGATGCCCAACCTGATGCCGCGCGTCGGCCCGGGCAAGCGGCCCGGCGTGTTCTACAACACCGGCCACGGGCATCTGGGGCTGACGCTGTCTGCCGTCACCGCCGACATGGTGGCGGCGATGGTGGGTAGTGCCATGCCGCACTGAGCGCCTGGCCTCGGCCCTGGTGTGGGCTTTGGCATTTTTTGGACCTTGAGGACCACCCGGATGGTCCGGAAGGGATACAGTCGGTTACACGGCAGGCGTGCACAGCGCACCCACCACCGGTTTGTCCGTTTGGCCATTTGCGGCGGGCTGAAAGGACGTTCATGCGTATCCCTGGGTCATTGTTGCCACGACTGCTGCTTGCCGCCATCCTGGCTTGCCTGGCCCCTACGGCGGGGGCGGCAGAAGCCTGCAAGCAGTTGGTCGCCACCGGCAACCCCGAATATCCCCCGTACCTGTGGCGTGACGGGGCCGACGGCAGCCACCTGGTGGGGGCCAATGCCGATCTGGTGCAGATGGTGGCCAAAGAGATAGGCATCCCCATCGAGGTGCGTTATGTGGGTTCCTGGGCCCGGGTGCAGGAAGAGGCGCGGCTGGGCCGCATCGACCTGATTGCCGGGGCGTTTTTCACGGTGGACCGGCTGGCCTATATGGACTATGTGTACCCGGCGTTTCGCGAGACCCGCTCGGTGGTGTGGGGGCGGCAGGCGGCTCCGCTGAAGTACCGGCAGTGGTCGGACCTGAAGAGTCTGTCGGGCATGACGGTCATCAACAACAGCTTTGGCGAGGACTTCGACCGCTACGCCAAAAGAAACCTGACCATCAACACTGTGCCCAGCCTGGACCAGGCCTTCAAGATCCTGCAACTGGGACGCGTGGACTACCTGGTCTACGAGGAAGACCCCGGTCTGGCCTACATCGCCAAATTTACCATCGCCGGACTGGTGCCCGCCAACCCGGCCGTCAGCAACGAAAGCCTGTACCTGACCCTCTCGCACAAGTCCCCCTGCAACACCAGCGAAGTGCGCGCGGCATTGGCCAAGGCGATGTACAGCCTGGCCAAGCAGGGCGTGATGAAGAAAATGGTCGAGTCCAACATCCAGCTCTGGCGCACCAAGTAAGCCAAAACTTATTAGGACTTACGCATCGCCCCTGTATCGCCCTTCGGGCTTACAGGGGGAGCTTGCGTCAGTCCTGTTTATAAAAAATACGGCTCCCGCGCTGATAGATTGGGCGGGAGTAGCTATATCTTTGATAGTGGGGGCTATACCCGGCTACCCGTGCGGCCCCAGCGGCGGGCGGCTTCCTCGGGGGATTGCGCGACGACCAGGCTGCCCAAAGGGGCCAGTAGCGCATCCAAATCAGCCGCGTCAAACTTCAGCCCGCCCTGCGCGTCGTGTCCCAGCACGCTGTGGGCCAGCGCCAGTTTGCGGGCCTGCAGCTCCAGCATGCGCTCTTCGATGCTGCCTTCCACCACCAGCTTGTAGACAAACACCGGCTGGTCCTGGCCGATGCGGTGGGCGCGGGCGGTGGCCTGCTCTTCCACGGCGGGGTTCCACCAGGGGTCCATGTGGATGACGGTGTCGGCGGCGGTGAGGTTCAGGCCCACGCCACCGGCTTTCAAACTCAGCAACAGCACAGGCACCTCTTGCGCCTGGAAGCGCTGCACCACGCTGCCGCGCTCCTTGGGCGGGGTCTTGCCGGTGAGGCTGAGAAACGGTAATTCCAGCAGGGCCAACTGCTCGGCCACCAATGCCAGCAGCTCGGTGAACTGCGAAAACACCAGTACCCGCCGCCCCTCGGCCACCATCTCGGGCAGCATGTCGGCCAGCAGCGCGAGTTTGGCGCGCTCCATGGTTTTGGCGGGCTTTTTGCCTTTCAATAAATGCGGGTCGCAGCAGACCTGGCGCAGCTTCAGTAGGGCATCGAGGATGGTGACCTGCGCGCCGTTAAAGCTTTGGCGCTCCAGCACGCGGCGCACCTGCAGGTCGGCAGCCGCCCGCACGCCCTCGTACAGCTCGCGCTGCTGGCCTTGCAGCTGCACGCGCTGGATGACTTCGGTACGCGGTGGCAGTTCGCTGGCCACGTCTTGTTTGCGGCGGCGCAGGATGAAGGGGCGCACCCGCTGGGCCAGCAGGGCAGCACGCAGGGTCTCGCCGTTTTCTTCGATGGGCTTGCGCCAGCGGGCGGCAAACTGGCGCGCATCGCCCAGGAAGCCGGGCATCAGCCAGTCGAACTGCGCCCACAACTCGCCCAGGTGGTTTTCCAGCGGCGTGCCGGTCAGGCACAGGCTGTGGCGGGTCTGCAGACGGCGCAGGGCGCGGGCGCTGCGGCTACCGGCGTTTTTAACCATCTGCGCTTCGTCCAGAATGACCAGGTGGAAAAGCTGCGCCGCCAGCGCATCCATGTCGCGCCACAGCAGCGGGTAGGTGGTCAGCACCAGGTCGTGCTGGGGCATTTGTGCGAACAGCGTGGCGCGGTCCGGCCCCTGCAGCGTCAGCAGGCGCAGGCTGGGGGCCATGCGGCGGGCCTCGGCCTGCCAGTTAAAGATGAGCGAGGTGGGCAGCACTACCAGCGCGGGCAGGTCCAGGCGACCGGCCTGCTTTTCCACCAGCACGTGGGCCAGGGCCTGCGCGGTTTTGCCCAGGCCCATGTCGTCGGCCAGGATGCCGCCCAGGCTGTGGGTGCGCAGGTACTGCAGCCAGGCCAGGCCTTCGAGCTGGTAAGGGCGCAACTGCACCTGCAGGCCCGCGGGTGCGGCCACAGGCTGCGGTGCGCCCAAGGCTTTGAGGCGCTGGGCCAGGCTGGCCAGGCCCAGGTCGCCTTCCAGCTGCCAGGCGTTGTGCGGGCCTACGCGGTGCGCGTCCAGCAAACCGGCGCGCAGCATTTCCAACCGCCGCGCCTCCCACGCGCCCAGGCGCAGCAGGCCGTTGTTTTGGTTGCGCAGTGGGTCGGTGAGCAGATCGACCATCGCGCCGACGATGGCTTTTAGCGGCGCTGCCGGTGCGTCGATACGCCTGCCACCGGGCGCGCGCAGGCTGATCACCGCGTGGTCGTCAATGGCGGCGATCTGGTCGGCATGCAGCCAGCGGCTGTCTCGCTGCAGCAGGGTGGCCAGCATGGGGGCCAGGTCCAGGGTTTCGCCGTCGATCTCAATGCCCAAACTCAGCAGCCACGCGCCTTCGCGCTCGGGCAGGCGCAGCTTTTGTACGCCGCGCCCGGGCTTGACCAGCGGCTCGGCCAGTTCTTTGGAGGCGATTTCGCCGGTGTCGGGGTGGACCCGCAACTTCCAGCGCTGCACCGGCACACTCTCGTGCGCAAACCCGGGTTGCACGGCCACCGCCCAGCCCTTGGCTTGCAGGCGCGGCACCTGGTCGGCCCAGAAGTCGCCAAAGAAGGCCTCTTGCGCCAGCGTCCACACGGGGCCCAGGTCGGGGCGGTCATCGCGGCTGCGCCACTGGAAGCTGTGCGCGGCCACCGGCACCAGGCCCATCTCCCACACCCAATCGATGGCATCGGCCTCGGCCGCCAGGTCACGCTGCATCCGCACCACCGGGCCGCCGGTGTCGAACAGCTCCTGCACGGCGGCGGGGCGGTTGTTGAGGATGGAGGTGGGGGCGGGGGTGCTCCAGCGGTGGCCGCCGTCGGTGCGGTAGGTCCAGTCGATGCGCGCCAGCGTCACGCTGTCGCCGCGCGGGCCCAGCTTGCCCTGGGGCTTGAGCCCCAGCAGCCCGTCGCCCCGGCCCAGGGTGAGGAGTGTGATGCGCGGGCGGAAGTGGCCGGGGAGGGTGTCGGCCTCTGGCTCAGGCACCGGTGCAGTTTCCTCCTGCACCGCGTCCATCCGCAGCAACGCCATCACCCGCGCCGCATCGGCATCCGCCAGGGTAGGCAAGCCCTTGAGCGTCGCCGCGTCCGCCTGGTTGCGCAGCGCATCGACCCAGGAGGCGACGGCGTGGCTGGGGAGCGGCAACGGTGGACTTGGGCGGGGCATGCCGGGATTGTGCCGTGGGGAGGTGTGTCTGGTGGGTATGAAGGAAAAGTGGCCGTTGTGCTTTTACTATCAGCGTAGGCAGCTATTACTTTGGGAGTGCATGGTGTCATGCTGCCGGGCTGATGGTCGTGGGTCTTGGGCGTCGAGCGCAAGTCTCCATGGAATGCCGTGTGCGAAAACTGGGCAATAGGCGCTATCAAAATAGTGAAAAAACTACCCAAAAAAATAGCCTCTGGCGCTCAACCTATAAGCACAAGAAGCTATGTATTCGATAGTAAAAATGCAGAGATTTCTGCGGATCTCTAGGATCAGCGCGTACGCGTCACCTTGGACAAATGGCGCGGTTTGTCCGGATCTTGGCCCCGGGCGCGGGCTACGGCTTCTACCAGCAGGTAGAAGCTCTGGATGGCGGTGATCGGGTCCAGGTCTTCGTGCGGGGCGGTGGCCAGGGTCAGGTCGCGGGTGGCGACATCGGCGGGCGCGGCCAGCAGCACGTGGGCACCGCGCTGGCGCATGGCGGCGGCCAGGGCGACCAGGCCGGGCTGGGCCGGGCCGCGTGGCGCGAAGATCAGCATGGGGTAGGCCTCATCCACCAGGGCCATGGGGCCGTGCTGCACCTCGGCGCCGCTGAAGGCCTCGGCCTGGATGGCGCAGGTTTCCTTGAACTTCAAAGCCGCTTCGTTCGCTACCGCCAGGCCGGGGCCCCGGCCAATGACCATCAGGCGCTCGGCCTGCAGCAGCGGGGCGATGGCTGCCGACCAGTCTTGGCTGCAGGCCTGGTCTAGTGCGGCGGGCAGGTCGGCCAGGCGGGCGGTGAAGTCGGTGTGGTTGGCCCAGTGGGCGGCCAGGCGGGCCCCGGCGACCAGACTGCAGATGAAGCTTTTGGTGGCTGCCACGCTGTGCTCGGGGCCGGCGTGCAGGGGCAACGTCCAGTCCACCGCGGCGGCCAGTGGCGAGGCGGCATCGTTGACCAGGGCCACCGTGGTGGCCCCGGCCTGCTGGAAACGCAACATGGGCTCGACCAGGTCCGGGCTGCGGCCCGACTGCGACACCGAGATGGCCAGCATGTCGGCCAGCGGCAGCGGGGCCTGGTACAGCGTGAGCAGCGACATCGGCAGCGATGTCACCAGCTGGCCGCTGCGCGCCATGATGAGGTAGGCTAGGTAGGCGGCGGCGTGGTCGGAGCTGCCCCGGGCGATGGTGACGGTGCCACGCGGCGGGCGGGCGCGCAGGGCGGCACCGAGGGCGGCGTAGTGGTCGGTATCGGCGGCGAGTTGCAGCTGGACCTGGGCGGACGAGGCCATCGCCTCGGTGTACATATGTGAATGGATGGGGGTAGGTGTGTTCATAGGGTATGGCTTTACTGCTGGATGCCCGGGAAGGCCCAGATGCCGCTGGTGCGCATCAGGTCGCGGTAGATGACCACGCGTTCGGCGGGGGTGATTTTTTCGGCATCTTCCAGGCGGGGATAGTCGAGTTCGACCAGGCTGTCGAAGCGCAGGTCCAGGCCCTGGTTGCGGCTGGCTTCTTCCAGCACGGTCAGGCCGCGGCGGATATGGCTGGCGCTGGAGACCAGGGTGGCGTGGCGCACGCCCAGGTCTTTGAGGATGGCGGCGCAGTTGACGGCATTGCCCACGGTGTCTTTGGCCAGGTCTTCCAGCACCAGGCGCTGGCGGGCAATGCCCTGGGCGGCCAGCCATTCGGCCATGGCATAGGCTTCGGTGATGCCGCCTTGTTGCACGCCGCCCGACAGCACCAGTGGGGCATCGGGGTAGAGCCGGGCCAGTTCCAGGGCTTTGTCCAGACGTTTGAGCAGCGTGGGCTGCACCACGCCGCCCTTGCCCAGCGCGTAGCCCAGCACCACGATGGCGTGCTGCGCCTGCGGCATGTCGGGGTTGGGCGTAGTGCGGATGGGCAGCGCCAGGGTGCGGGCGGTGCGGGTGAACTTGTCCAGGTAGGCCTGGGTGCGTTCCGGGTGGCTGCGGGCCAGGGTGGCGAGGATCTTGTCGGCGGCTTCGGTGTTCTCCAGCGCCGTCAGATAGGCGGCTTGCAGGATGGGGGCCTCGAAGCCCTGGCGGTCTTTTTGCCAGATGTCGGCCCAGGTTTGCAGCGCGCCGCTGGTGTTTTTTTGCAGCACCTGGGCCGATGCCACACCGAACAGCAGGTCCAGCCGGTCGGGCTGCAGCTTGGCCGCTTCGCGGAAGCTGTTTTCCACGATGTCGTAGCGGCCCTTGAGGGTGATGCCCTGGAAGTAGTCTTTCTCAGCCTGCTTCAGGTCACCGCCGTTCCAGTAGTAGTAGATGCCGGTCTGGACGATATGGGCGGCGCGCTCCTGGGCCGCAGCGTTGATGCCGTCGGCGAAAGCCGGGGCGTGAGCCCACAGGCCCGCTAAAAGGCTGGCGGACAGCAGGAAGGGGGTCCGAATATGCATGGTGGGGTGTCTCTTGAAATGGGCCAAACTTTCCCGTTAACGAAATTGCAGCGCCAGCAGTTGCAGCGCGCCCTGCAAGGCATCGGTGCGGGGCGGCACCAGGCGGGCTTGTACCGCAGGCGCAAAGCGCGGGGCCAGGCGCTGGCCCACGCTGCCCCAGGCCACCAGCGGCAACTGCCCCTGCGGATCGACGGCGGCCACCAGTTTTTCCAGTGCCTGCACCGCATCGGTCAGCAACTGGGCGGCGGCGGGGTCGCGGGCTTCGCAGTCGAACACCAGGGGGGCGAGGGTGGCGAAGGCCGCCTGGTTGGCGGTGCAGCACCAGGCCAGCAGGCTGTCGGCCTGGGGGGCTATGGCCGTCAGCACGGCGCTGGTCAAGGGGCTGGGGGCGCGTCGGCCATCGGTGGCCTGTTGCGCCAGGTGCACCGCCTGCAGGCCGAGCACGGCACCGCCGCCTTCGTCGCCTGAGGGGAAGCCCCAGCCACCGGCTGCTGTGCGGCGGCCATCGGCATAGCGCGCCTGGGCCACGGTGCCAGTGCCTGCGATCACCAGGGCACCGGGCTGGCCCTGGTGGGCCCCCAGCAGGGCGATGAATACGTCGGTATCCACAGCCAGGTGGGAGTAGCCGGGGTTGGCGGCCAAAAAGGCGTTGCGCCACTGTGGGTTGTTGAAGCCCGCCACGCCGATGCCTAGCGCGCAGTTGTGCCGGTCGGGTGGCGGCAGGTCGGTGGCGGGCATGGCCTGTATGGCGCGCTCCAGGGCCCACTGGATGTGCCGCCAGGCCTGGGGTATGCCCTGCATCAAACCCGAGGCACCGGCCTTGCCTTCGCCCAGCACCGTGCCATTGGCCAGGGTGAGGCGGGCGCGTGTGCTGCTGCCGCCGCCGTCAATGCCGACCCGGTAGTGGATGTGGCTAGGCAGCGTCATAGTGCGTGGGCCGAGCGCATGTTGCCGGGGCGCAGGCGCGGGCATGCGCTGCCGTCGGCACGGAACAGGTACATGGCTTCGGGCACGGCGCGGATGATCACCGAGTCGCCCAGGCGCACGGCGGCATTGCCGTCGCCGCGCACGATGAGTTCCTGGCCGTCGTCGGTCTTGAGGTACAGCAGATTCGATTCGCCCAGGTGCTCGACCAGGGTGATTTCGGCATCCAGCGCGGCATCGTCCACGCCCGGCGCGCGGCCACCGGCGAGCACTTCGCAGTGTTCGGGGCGCAGGCCCACCTCTACCGATTCGCCGACCTGTAGGCCGGTCGCGTCCACAGTGGCGAGGAATTTGCAGCCGTTGCCTAGCTGTACGCGCACACCTTGTTCGGCCAGCTCCACCACCCGCGCGGGCAACAGGTTGATGGTGGGTGAGCCGATGAAGGTGGCCACAAAGCGGTTGGCGGGCTGCTGGTACAGGGTGAGCGGCGTACCCGCCTGTTGCACCCGGCCCTCGTGCAGCACCACGATCTTGTCGCCCAGGGTCATGGCCTCGATCTGGTCGTGCGTCACATAGACCATGGTGGCGGCCAGGTCGCGGTGCAGGCGGGCCAGCTCGATGCGGGTTTTGGCGCGCAGGGCGGCATCCAGGTTGGACAGGGGTTCGTCAAACAAAAACAAGCGCGGCTCGCGCACGATGGCGCGGCCAATCGCCACGCGCTGGCGCTGACCGCCCGACAGCTCGCGCGGCAGGCGCTCCAGCAGGTGGTCGATGTGCAGCACCTTGGCGGCATCCAGCACGCGGCGGTCGATCTCGGCCTTGTCGGCGCCGTGGATGCGCAGGCCGAAGGCCATGTTGCGGCGCACCGTCATGTGCGGGTACAGGGCATAGCTCTGGAACACCATGGCAATGCCGCGCTCGGCTGGGGGCATGGCGTTGACCACGTCGTCTCCGATGCGCAGCGTGCCGCTGTCGATGCTCTCCAGTCCGCACAGCACCCGCAGCAGGGTGGACTTGCCGCAGCCGCTGGGGCCGACCAACACGACCAGCTCGCCGTGCTCGATTTCCAGGCTGACATCCTGCAGCACCGGCGTGCTGCCAAAGGATTTGGAGATGTTTTGAAGGGATACTTTTGCCATGATTTTTGACTAGTTACTTCACTGCGCCAGCGGTGATGCCGCGGATCAGTTGGCGTGAAAACAGGGCGTACAGCACGACCACGGGGATGATGGCCAGCGCCAGGGCGGCGAGCACGGCGTTCCAGTCGGTGGCGTACTGGCCCACAAACTGCTGGATGCCGAGGGTGATGGTCTGGGTCTTTTCCGAGGGTGCCAAGATCAGCGGGAACCACAGGTCGTTCCAGATCGGCACCATGGTGAACACGGCCACCGTGGCAATGGCCGGGCGGATCAGCGGCACCACCACCTGGAAAAAGATGCGGAACTCGTCAATGCCGTCGCAGCGCGCCGCGTCTTTCAGTTCGCTGGGCACCTGGCCCATGAACTCCGACAGGATCATGATGGCCAGCGGCAGGCCCTGGGCCACGTAGACCAGCACCAGGGCGGTCAGGGTGTTGACCAGCCCCAGGCTGACCATGGTTTGCAGGATCGACACCGTGCCCAGCCGGATCGGCACCATGATGCCGAAGGCAAAAAACAGCTTGAGCCAGCGGCTGCCCTTGAATTGGTACTCGGTGAGCGCCCAGGCCGCCATCGCACCAAACAGCAAGATGAAGAACAACGAGGCCACGGTCACGGTGAAGCTGTTGCCAAAGTACAGCCACACCTCGGAGCGGCCCAGCACCTTGTGGTAGCCCACCAGCGAAAACGTCTCGGGCGTGGGCCAGGCCAGCGGGTCGTCAAAGATGGCGGTGCGCTCCTTGAACGAGTTCATGAACACCAGCAGGATGGGGGCCATCGCCAGCAGCAGGTAGCCCAGCAGGGTGGCGTGCACAAACACGCGGCTGGGGGTGATTTTGGAAAGAGGTTGGGCCATCATCAGCTCACAGTGCAAAGCGTTGCAGGCGGCGCTGCACCACCAAAAAGTAGGTACCCACGCCCAGCAGGATCACCAGGAACATCAGCGTGGCCACCGCCGCGCCCATGGTCGGGCTGGCCACCTGCGACTGGTAACCAAAGAAGGTGCGGTAGAACAGCGTGCCCAGAATGTCGGTGCTGTAGTTGGGCCCGGCCAGCCCGCCCTTGACGGTGTAGATCAGGTCAAAGGCGTTGAAATTGGCTACGAAGGTGAGGATGGTCACCAGGCCCAGGGTGGGCAAAATCAGCGGCAGGCGGATCTCGTAAAAGATGCGCCAGGGCGAGGCTCCTTCGACCACCGCGGCTTCGATCACGTCTTCGGGGATGGCGATCATGGCGGCGTAGATCAGCATCATGGGCATGCCCACAAACTGCCACACCGACATCAGCGACAAGGTGTTCAGCGCCGATGTCTCCAAGCCCAGCCAGGGGGCGAACCAGCTCTCCAGCCCCACCCAGCCCAGCAGCCGCTCGGACACGCCCCACAGCGGCGACAAAATCAGTTGCCACACAAAGCCCACCACCACCACCGACAGCAGCGTGGGCAGAAAAAACACCGTGCGGTACAACGTGGCACCGCGCAGCTTGGGCAGCGACAGCAGGGCCGCCAGCAGCAGGCCAATCGGGTTTTGTACCAGCATGTGGATGCCGAAGAACTTCAGGTTGTTCAGCATGGCGTTCCAGAAGCTGGCCGACCACTGCGGGTCGTGCAGGATGGTGGCGTAGTTGGCCAGGCCGGAGAAGCTGCGCAGGCCGTTTTCGTCGGTGCTGTACAGCCCCAGGCGCAGGGTGTCGAGCAGCGGCAGGGCGCTGAACACCGCGTAGACCAGCAGGGCGGGGGTGATAAACACCAGCACCCGCCAGGAAAAACCTTGTTTCATCGTGAACCTTCGTGGTTGCAGTCAGACAGCGGCAAACCCCCAGGGCTTGCCGCTGGCTGCTTTACTTGGCGGGGGCGTACCACTTGGCAAACCCGGCCTGGATTTGCTGCGCGGCATCCTTGGGGGCCATCTTCAGGTTCATCACCTGGGAGCTGACGTTCCAGAGCTCGTTTTCCATACTGGGCGTGCCGCGGTTCATGATTTGCGCGTTCAGGCGGATGGTGCTTTTGCACTGCTTGCGCCAGCCAATCATTTCCTTGGCTACCGGGTTTTTCACCTCGATGGCGTGGTTGGACAGCGAGAAGAAACCGGTGGCTTTGTTGGTGTAGAGGTCGGCAAACTCCTTGCTGGCCAGCCAGTTCAGGAAGGTCTGCGCGTCGGCCTTGTTTTTGCTCTTGCTGTTGATGCCCATGCCGATGTCGGTGTGGTCGGAGATGTAGCAGGGGTCACCGGCTTTTTGCACCGGCGGCTTGAACGCGCCGAAGTCGACCTTGCTGTTTTGCTCGAAGTACGAGATGTCCCACGAGCCGGTGGGGTAGATGGCGGCACGGCCTGCGCCGAACAGGTTTTGCGAATCGCCATAGGTCTGCGCCTGGTAGCCCTTGGACATATAGGGGGCCCACTTGGCCATGGTTTCCCAGGTGCTGACGAAGGCCGGGTCGGTGAACTTCTGCTTGCCGCTGATCAGGCCCTTGCGGCCTTCTTCGCCCTTCCAGTGGTTGGGGCCGATGCCGGTGAATACGATCTGGTTGGTTTCCCATTGGTCGGCGGTGCCCAGGGCCAGCGGGGTGGCTTTACCGGCAGCCTTGATCTTTTCCAGCGCGGCAAAGAAATCGGCCTCGGTCACCGGCACCGCCAGGCCCAGGTCGGCAAAGATTTTCTTGTTGTAGAAGAAGCCGTGGATCACCGAGGCCATGGGCATGCAGTGGGTGCTTTTGCCGTCGTCCGACTGCCAGGCCACCTGGGCCGATTCGGGGAAGTTCTTCAGGCCCGGAATGCCGTTGAGTTTTTCCAGGTAGCCCTTTTTGGCCAGGTCCAGCGACACATCGAAGGGGCGGCAGGTGATCAGGTCGCCTGCGGTGCCTGCGGTCAGGCGGGTGTTCAGGGCCGAGTCGTATTCGGGTGGCGAGGTGGGCGAGAACTTCACCGTAATGCCGGGGTTGGTCTTGTAAAAGGCGGGCAACAAAACCTCTTCCCACAGGGATTTGTCGTCCACCCGCCAGCTTTCAATGGTGAGGTTGCCCGCATGGGCAAAGCCGCTGCAAACCAGGGCGAGGGCGGTGGCCGTGAGGTGGAATGGGATGCGCATGGACGGTGGTCTCCTGGGGGTGGCTTGAATCCAGAACGGGATGTGCTGGTCTTCAATGGAGCGGAGGTTATGCTGTGCCACCTGTAATATCAAACCGCCCGTGCCTGGTGGTTTGACTCTTCTAAGTGGTTGATTTTGTTGAACTTAACTCTATCGTTGACGCGCCTGTATTACGTTTCATTACGTTGCGGCGCCACCGCGTGGGCAGGCTCTGTGGCAGCCTGTGGGCCCGTGATAGATAACATTACATTTCGATAGGAAATGAAAGCTCTCGCCGTCTTGTTGCTGGGTTGGGCCGCGCTGGCAATGCCGGGCTGGGCGCAAGCACCGGCCCAACCGGTGGATGTGCTGCACTGGCTGACCTCGGCCAGCGAACGCCGCGCGGCCAACCAACTCAGCGCCATCCTGGCGGCCAACGGCGTGCAATGGCGCGATGCGGCCATACCCGGCGGCGGCGGCATGGCGGCGGTCAAGGTGCTCAAGAGCCGGGTGCTGATGGGCGACTCGCCGGATGTAGCGCAACTCATAGGCACCACCCTGACCGAGTGGGCCGATGTGGGCCTGGTGCTGCCGCTGAACGCCGTGGCCATCCGCCAGCGCTGGGCGCAAACCCTGTTTCCCACGGTGATGGACCTGGTCAGCTACAACGGCATGGTGATTGCCGCGCCGCTGGGCATCCACCGCATCAACACCTTGCTGTACAACCGCCGCCTGTTTGCCCGCGTCGGCTTGTCGCCGCCCACCACCTGGGCCGAATTTGAGCTGGCAGTGCGCAAGCTGGCGGCACAGGGCATACAGCCGCTGGCCTGGAGCGACGAGCCCTGGCAGATGGCCACCGTGTTCGAGGCGGTGTTGCTCGGCGACGCGGGCCCGGCGCTATACCGCGAGCTGATCGTGCAGCGCAAGAGCAGCGCCTGGCTGGACCCCCGGGTGGAGCGGGCCCTGACCCGGCTGCGCTGGCTACGCAATACCAACGGGGAACCCCCGCGCGAAAAGCCCTGGACCGATGCCACCCGCGAGCTGCTGGCGGGCAAGGCGGCCATGCTGGTGATGGGCGACTGGGCCAAGGGCGAGCTGATCGCCTGGGGGGCCAGCCCGGGCAAAGACTTTGGCTGCGTGGTGCTGCCAGGCACCGAGAACACCCACCTCTACAGCATCGACACCCTGGCCATGCTGGCCAACGGCCACCACCGCGATGCCACGCAGGAAAAGGTGGCCGAGCTGGTGTTCAATGCGTCCACCCAACTGGCCTACAACCGCACCAAAGGCTCGGTACCGGTGCAGCGCGATATGGACGTGGCCAGCCTGGACAGTTGCGCCCGCGACTCCTGGGCCAGCTTTGCCGACCCGCGCACCGCCCGCGTGCCCAGCCTGGCCCACCGCATGGCCGCCGACGAATCCATCAAGGACGCGGTGGCCCAAACCCTGTGGCGTTACCTGACCGACCCGCGCATGGAGCCCGCCGAGGCGCAGCGCCGCCTGGCCGCCGTGATCCGCGCCCCCAGTAACACGCCGTAAATCTATGAACCGCACCATCCTGGTCGTCGACGACGACCAAAAAACCCGCAACCTGCTTAAAACCTACCTGGAAAAGCACCAGTACGAGGTGCGCGTGGCGCACGATGGGGCCAGCTTTCTGGCCGAGTTTGAGCGTTTCCGCGACCTGTTGAGCCTGGTGATCCTGGACGTGATGCTGCCCGACACCGACGGCTTCACCCTGTGCCAGACCGTGCGCCGCCAGTCGCCCGTGCCCATCATCATGCTGACCGCCAGCGCCGACGACACCGACCGCATCGTCGGCCTGGAGCTGGGGGCCGACGACTACATCGCCAAGCCCTATAACCCGCGTGAGCTGCTGGCCCGCATCAAGGCCATCCACCGCCGCATGCAGTTGGGCGGTGGCGCGGCGGCGGTGCGCTTTCTGCGCTTTGCCGGTTTCACCATGGACCTGCTGGAGCGCCAACTGATGGATGCGACCGGTGCCCTGGTGGTGCTGACCAGCATGGACTTCAACCTGCTGCGCTTCCTGGCCGAGCACGCAGGCGAAACCCTGGACCGGGGCCGCCTGATGGAGCAAACCCGGGGCCGCGACCTGGGGCCGCTGGACCGCTCGCTGGACGTACAGGTCAGCCGCCTGCGCCAGCGCCTGAGCGACGACGGCAAGCAGCCGGTGTTGATCAAGACCGTGCGCGGCAGCGGCTATGTGTTCTCTGCCGATGTGGTGGCCAGCGATGCCTAAATTCCGGCGCTGGCTGCCCGACAGCCTGCTGGGCCGCATCGTGCTGGTGATGGCGCTGGGCGTGGTCAGCGCGCAGCTGGTGGGCACCTTGCTGTGGGCGCGCCAGTTGCGCGAAAGTGCGCGTACCGAGGCCCTGGGCGCGGCCCACCACCTGGCGGTGAATGCGGCGGGCACGCTGCGCTTCTTCCGCGACTTGCCGCCCAAGTACCGGCCCATCCTGATCGAGCAGCTGCGCACCATGGGCGGCACGCGGTTTTTTGTCAACGTGAACCGCGAGCGCGTTGCCATCAAGCCCCTGGCCGGTAACGCCCTGGTGGACACGGTGGTGACTGTGGTGCGTGACGACCTGGTGGCCAATCTGCGCCCCGCCCAGGCCCCGGACGTGGCCTTTGCCTGGCCCGATGGCCTGCGGGTGTCGGACGACGGCCGCACGGTGAACGACCTGCCCGAGTCCTGGGTCGAGGCCACCTTGCTGCTGCGCCCACGCCCTGCGCCGGTGCTGGTGATCCAGTCCGAGTTTGAGCCCGGGCGCTGGCTGTACCTGGCTGCACCCATGCCCGACCCGTATTTTCTGGACAACGCCAATCCGCTGACCCTGGACCGGGTGGCGCTGCAGCTGGTGACGCTGCTGACGGTGCTGGTGCTGGCGGTGCTGCTGGTGCGCGGCCTGATCCGCCCGCTGAACCGCATTGCCTCCGCGGCCAACGCCTTTGGCAGCGAGTCTGCGCCCGAGCCCGTGCCCGAAACCGGCACCGCCGAGCTGCGCCGCACCGCCCGCGCCTTCAACGAAATGCAGGCCCGCATCCAGCGCTACCTGGTAGACCGCGAGCGGCTGTTTCTGGGCATTTCCCATGGCCTGAAAACCCCCATCATGCGGCTCAAGCTGCGCACCGAGTTGCTGGACGACGAAGCCCTGCAGGCCGACTTCCACGAAGACCTGGACGACCTGGACGTGATGGTCAAGGCCGCGCTGCAAAGCGTCAAAGACACCGATATCCACGAGAACTTGACCCCGGTGCGCCTCGACACCCTGCTGGCGCGGCTGGCCAAGCGGCCCATCCACCCGAATGCCAGCATCGAATTTGTGTCCGAACCCGTGAGCGTGCAGGGCAAGCCGCTGGCGCTAGAGCGGGCCCTGAGCAACCTGCTGGACAACGCCGTGCTGTACGGCGAGCGCGTGCAACTGCGCCTGAGTCACCGGGGCGCGCTGGCGGTGGTGGAGGTGCGCGACTTCGGCCCCGGCATCGCGCAGGCATCGATGTCGGCGGCGTTCGAGCCGCATGTGCGCCTGGGCCACGGCCAGCAGAACAACCGCACCGGCACCGGCCTGGGCCTGGGCATTGCCCGAAACATCATCCAGGCGCACGGTGGCGAAATCCGCCTGCACAACCACGCTGAATGCGGGCTGGTGGTGACGGTGCTGCTGCCCGCCATTGCGCAGGCACCAGACTAAAGAGGAATGGCTTCGCCTTCCACGTAGACCGCCTGCAGGGCCAGGTCGCGGTCCAGCACCACCACATCGGCCCAGGCACCGGCCACCAGTTGGCCCCGGTCGGTCAGGCCCAGGTGTTCGGCGGCAAAACGCGAGACGCGGTTGGACGCGTCCGCCAGGTCCAGCCCCACGCTGTCCACCAGGTTGCGCAGGGCCTGGTCCATGGCCAGTGACGACCCAGCCAGGGTGCCGTCTTCCAGCCGCACGCCGCCCAGGCACTTGAACACCTTGTGGCGGCCCAGCGTGTATTCGCCGTCGGGCATGCCCGCGGCCGAGGTGGAATCGGTCACGCAGTACAGGCAGGGAATAGCCCGCAGCGCTGCGCGGATGGCACCGGGGTGTACGTGCAGCAGGTCGGGAATGATCTCGGCAAAGCGGGCATGCGCCAACGCCGCACCCACCATGCCCGGCTCGCGGTGGTGCAGGGCCGACATGGCGTTAAACAGGTGGGTGAAGCCGGTGGCACCCTGCTGCAGCGCGGCCACGCCGTCTTCGTAGCTGCCGGTGGTGTGGCCGAGCTGCACCTTGTAGCCGTCGGCACACAGCTTTGCCACCATGTCTAGGTTGCCGCCCACTTCGGGGGCCAGGGTGATCAGGCGGATCGGGGCCAGGGCGTGCAGCTGGTGGATTTCCGCATGGCTCACGGGCCGGGCAAACGGCGGCTGCGCGCCCAGCTTGGCTTCGCTGATATAGGGGCCTTCCAGGTGCACGCCCATGACGCGGGCCGCACCTGCCGGGCGCTGCTGACATACGGCACCGAGTGCGCTGAACGCGGCCTGCAGGTCGGCCATGGGTGCGGTCATGGTGGTGGCCAACAGCGACGTGGTGCCGTGGCGGGCGTGCAGCCGGGTCACGTGCAGCACGGCATCGCCGCCTTCCATGATGTCGTGGCCCGCGCCGCCGTGCACATGCAGGTCGATGAAGCCGGGCAGCACCAGTGGCAGGCCCGCATCGCGCACGCTGACGGTGGGGGCCGGGCTGCCGGTGATGTGGGCAATGCGGCCTTCGGGGCTGAAGGCGATGTCCCCGGTGACGAAGCCGTTGGGGGTCAGGATGTTGGCGTGCAGGGATGGCATGGCAGGGTCTTCAAATGAGGGCGGTCGAGAGAGCGTAAGGTTAGAATCTTAAGCTTGCTACCCATAGCTCAGTTGGATAGAGCATCAGCCTTCTAAGCTGAGGGTCACAGGTTCGATCCCTGTTGGGTAGACCATATCGCGCACCAGGCAATCGCATTGATTTGTCAGTTATTTTAGGCATAAAAAATGCCTCTTGTGCTTGTTTCATAAGCGTAAGCAGCTATATTTTCTGTAGCTATAGACCTTGTGCAATTTGGGTTGCCGACCACGGTCAGCCCCTCCAAAGAAAGCAGGCGCGCATGCTCAAGCGCATCAAAAACTGGGTAGGACGGGCGACCAGCCTGGGACACAGCCATGCCGATCTGGATGCCTTCAGTGGCTGGGCAGATTCGCAAGGTCTGGCGTTTGACCGCCTGGACGATGCCGGTGGCTTTGCGGTGATTGGCGCGGTCGGTGGGCGGCCCTGGCGGCTGGAGCGTAGCCCGGCGGGTCGGGACTTCATCGTCGGTGCAGAGCTGCGCGCCCGGGCCGAGCTGGGTTTGCCCGAGCACCTGGCCATCATGTTGATCAACCGCCCGCTGAAAGAATCATTGGAAAAGCGCGCCTACGAGCAGGCCACCCACGGCGTACAGACCACGGTGGATGTGGCGTTGCCCGAAGAGGCCCGCTGGCTGGCGCTGTACGACCAGGTGGGCTGGAACACCGCACCCCTGGAGTTTTGGGACCATTACGCCCTGGTGGCCGACAACCGCGCCCAGGCCCAGCAGTGGCTGGACGGCCCCTTGATGGACCTGCTGCAAGCCTGGCCGACCAGCGCGGTGCAGCAGGACACGCCGTTCATCCTGCAAGTTCAACGCGGACGGGTTTACCTGCGCATGGAGTACCCGCATTCCGATGTGCCCACGCTGCGGCATGCGGTGGCGGTGTTTACCCAGGCCTGCGTGTCGGCCCAGCTGTTGGACAACGGCTGAACTGTCGGTTATTTGTCCGCGTCCACGATGCGCAGCAGTGCTGTGCGGTCGCGGATCATCAGGCCGGCGGTTTCGATGGCAATCACATCGTCGCGCTCCATGGCCTTGAGCTCCTGGTTGACGCGCTGGCGCGATGCGCCCAGCAACTGCGCCAGCTCTTCCTGGGCCAGTTGCAGGCTGATGCGGATCTCGTTGGGGTTGGCCAGGTTGGGGATGCCGTAGCTGCGCGCCAGGTGCAGCAGTTGTTTGGCCAACCGGGCCCGCAAAGGCAGGGTGTTCAGGTCTTCAACCAGGCCAAACAGCTGGCGGATGCGCCGGGCCTGCAGGCGCAGCATGGCTTCGTACAGCTCGGTATGGGTGGCCAGGATCTTTTTGAAATCGGCCTTGGCGACGCACAGCAGGGTGGTTTCGCCGTGGGCATAGGCATCGTGGGTGCGCCGGTCGCCGTCAAAAATGGCAATGTCGCCAAACCAGGTGCCGGGCTCCATATAGGTCAGGGTGATTTGCTTGCCCGACAGCGAGGTGGAACTCACCCGCACCGCGCCCCGGGCACAGGCCACCCATTCCTCGGGCGGCTCGCCACGGGCGGCAATCAGGCCGTTGTCCTGGTAGCGCTTGACATAGGCACAGCGCAGGATGTCGTGCCGCAATGAGGGCGAAAGGGATGCAAACCAGTGCCCGGCATTGATGGCGGCGCGTTCTTCAATGGTTAGTATGGGTTCGTCCATGGGCTGTCTCTGGTGGGCTGATTAGCCGCACATTGTCATGCCACGGTCACGCAGGCGACGCACAAACACACAAAATATGTCGCCCGGGTGTCTGGTTGGGCTCATGCCCGGGTTTTCCGGGCCTGTGTCTTCGCACCCACAATCCCCCCAGATGGCCCGATAATTGCCGCTGTTTAAATGATCACATGCTGAAATCCAATGGTATGGTGTGTCCAAATCCCATCCACACGTAAAAAATTGCAGTGAAACTACGCAACACCCTTCTTGGCTCCACCCTGTTGGTGGCCGCATTTGGTAGCTCAGCCCTGTCTCTTGGACGTGCCAGGGGCGCAGTGGTGTTGGGTCAGCCGCTGGACCTGGCGGTCGATGTCCGACTCGATTCCGCCGATGACAACGCCAGTGCCTGTTTTGAAGCCGACGTGTTCCATGGTGACGGGCAGGTGGCTGCCAACCGGGTGCGGGTCATCGTGGTGTCGGGTGCACAAGGGCAGGATGCCGTGGTGCGGATCCGCTCTTCGGCCGTGGTGGACGAGCCGATTGTGGGCGTGGTCCTGCGCTCGGTGTGCAGCCAGAAAGCCTCGCGCCGTTACGATTTCCTCACCGACTTCCCTGTGGAAATGCAGGCCGCAGCGGTGCCTGCCATCATCCCGGCCACCGTCACCGCGCCCAGTGCCGCCCCGGCCCCCGTGATGGATGCACCCATGGCCGCTCCGGCCCCTGCGCCCGTCGCCGCGCCGCGCTCCGCGCCCATCCGCGCTGCCAACCCCGTGCCCGTGGTGCGTGCGCCCCGACCGGCCCCGGTGTCCAAGCCGATTGTGGCCAAAGAGCCCAAGGTGGCCGCGCCCGCGCCGAAGCCGGTGGTGCCTAAGGTAGAAGCCAAGGCCGAGCCTAAAGTTGAACCCAAGGTCGAGGCCAAGACGGAAGTACCCGACAACAAACCCCGCCTGAAGCTGGAGTCGCCCGAGACCCCCGACGAACGCCTGGTGCAGCTCAAACCCGCCAGCGATGTGGTCTTGGCACCCACCGACGACCCGCAAAAGCGCGAAGCGGCCGCCGCTGCCTGGCGTGAGCTGAACAACCTGCCAGCGGAAAACCCCCAGGAAAAGCAGCGCCTGCTGGCCCTGGAGGCCGAGTCCAAGACCCTCAAGGCTCTGCTGGCCAAAAACGAAGCCGACTTCAAACAGCGCCTGGACCGGCTGGAGAGCAACCGCTACGACGAGAACTTCGTCTATAGCCTGCTGGGCCTGCTGCTGGCCGCCATTGCGGCTGCCGCCTTCTTTTGGAACCGCGCCCGCCAGCGCCTCACCACGGCCACCACCGACTGGTCGCACCATGGTGAACCCACCGCCGAAGAACTCCGCGCCCCGCCATTGAGCCGCCCGGCACCGCTGGGCTCGCAGCTGCCGCCCAATACCTTGCCCGGCCCCAACCACGATGCCGATGTGGACGAGTCGCTGTTTGAAGACTTGAAGAAGCTGACGGCTGCGACCCTGCCCACCAAGCCGACCGCGCCGTTCAGCGCCGCGCCGCGCTCTGCGGTGACCGCCATGCCGGCCCGCAGCATCTACCCGGAAGATTTTCTGGATGTGCAGCAGCATGCCGACTTCTTCGTCTCGCTGGGCCAGTACGACCAGGCGATTGACGTGCTGAAAAAGAGCATCCACGACACCTCCGAATCCAGCCCTCTGGCCTATCTGGAGCTGCTCAAGATCTACCACACGCTGGGCCGCCAGGCCGAATACCAGCAGCAGCGCGATGCCTTCAACCGCATCTTCCATAGCGAGATTCCCGCGTTTGGGGCCTTCACCCAAGAGGGTCAGACACTGGAAGGCTACCCCGCCGTACTGCGCAGCATTGAGAGCCAATGGGGTACGCCCAAGGTGCTGGATTTCATCGAAACCTGCCTGTTCCGTGACACCGCCACCGGCAAGCCTTTCGATCTGGCGGCCTACCGCGAACTGCTGTTGCTCTACGCCATGGCCCAGGGCACCGTGCGCCAGTCGGACAGCTCCTTGCAGGGTGCCATGACCCGTGCCCGCACCGCCCGCGCCAGCCGTCCCCAGGATCTGGAGTTGGACATCTCGCAACCTGAGCCGTCGGAAGCCTCGGCCCCGCGTGAAACGGTGTTTACCCAGCCGATGCTGCTGATGTCGGAAATGGCCCCGCTGGAAGCCCAGGACACCCATCCCGAGCCGCTGGCCCCCGCACACCGTCCGCCGCTGGACCTGGATCTGGATCTGAACCTGGACTTCTCGAATTCCGAACTCATGGCCATGCAGGAGTTGCCCGCGGTACCCGCCGTGGTGACGCCCGCCAAGCCACCCGCACCTGCGCCCCTGGATCTGGACTTCGACCTGGATCTGGACCTGGGATTGCCCGGCCCGGCGGCGGCACCGGCTCCCGTGGCACCGCCGGTGATTCCGGTGGTAGACAGCAATATGCTGGAATTTGATCTGTTCGACCCCAGCATCGAGGCCAAGATTTCACCGAAGAAAACCTGATCTCGCCATACCCATAAAAACGGCCAAAAAACCATAGGTTTTTTGGCCGTTTGCGCTTATGCAATCAGCGCAAGCAGCTATCAAATTATCTGTAAATTTGATAGCAATCCGCTGTCAACGCCGTACCTGCAAGGCACCGGGATTGATGATGTTGGTGGGCGTGCCCTTGATGAAGTTCAGCACGTTGTCAAACGCCGCGTTGAAATACAGCTCGTAGCTGTTTTGCTCCACATAGCCGATGTGCGGGGTGCAGATGCAGTTTTCCAGCCGCAGCAGGGCGTGGCCTTGCAGGATGGGTTCGCTCTCGAACACGTCGATGGCGGCCATACCCGGGTGGCCCCGGTTCAGCCCGGCCAGCAAGGCATCGGGCTCGATCAGCTCGGCGCGCGAGGTGTTGACCAGTAGCGACGTGGGCTTCATGCGCGACAGGTCTTCCAGCGTGACGATGCCGCGGGTTTCCTCGTTCAGCCGCAGGTGCAGCGACAGCACGTCCGACTGCGCAAACAGGGCTTCCTTGCTGTCTACCACCTCCACGCCGTCGGCCAGCGCCCGGGTGCGCGAGGTCTCACGGCCCCAGACCAGTACCTTCATGCCGAAGGCGCGGGCGTAGGTGGTGACGATCTGGCCGATGCGGCCATAGCCCCAGATGCCCATGGTTTTGCCCTTGAGCACCGTGCCCATGCCGAAGTTGGGCGGCATGGACGCGGTTTTCATGCCCGACTGCTGCCAGACCCCGTGCTTGAGGTTGCTGATGTACTGCGGTAGCCGTCGGGACGCGGCCAAAATCAGCGCCCAGGTGAGCTCGGCCGGGGCGGTGGGCGAGCCCACGCCTTCGGCCACGGCGATGCCGCGCTCGGTACAGGCGGTGACATCCACGTGCGCACCGATGCGCCCGGTCTGGGCAATCATCTTCAGGCGCGGCAGCTTTTCGATCACCGCGCGGTTGAGCTGGGTGCGCTCGCGGATCAGCACGATGATGTCGGCATCCTTGAGCCGCACCGACAGCTGGCCCAGGCCCTTGACGGTGTTGGTATAGACCTTGGCTGCGTAGGGTTCCAGCTTGGTGGCGCAGTCGAGTTTGCGCACGGCATCTTGGTAGTCGTCGAGGATCACAATGTTCATCCCCTGATTGTGCCTTGGTGCCAGCGCCTACTTGGCCGCTGCTGTGCAAAAGCGTTATGGCCACAGGGTCGCCAACGCTGTTGGCGTGGCGGGCTTTATTGCAGCAATGTGCTGCTGCGGGCCGAGGATTCCAGGGCGGCCATGCGGTCCAGCTCGGCACAGACATCGGCCATGCGGCCCGAGATACGCATGCGCCCGGCACTGGCGGTGGACTGGGGCGCGTCAATCACCCGCAGCACGCGCACCGGTCGGCGGGGTGCGGCGGGTGGCGGGGTACTGCAGCCGGGGCGGGCCGTCCAGGCGGGGGCCGGGTTGGGGCGGTTGTTGCAGCCAGGTGCCCAGCCGCTGGCTGGGCGTGTTGCCTGGGGCGGGTGGATGCTGCGCAGGCTGTGCGGCCTGCTGGCGGTAAACCAGCCCATCAAACCCTGGAACGAACCCAGTAAACCTGTAGGCGAAAACAATGCGATTCCCATAGGACCTCCCCAACAAGCGGTGTTGAATACGGACGAAACGGTGGTGATAAACGCGAATGAACGCGGGTAGTGGGTGCTGCGTAGGATTTCCGCAGGCTGCTGCGCTTTACCTGAACTTACGTTTGGCGCGCAGCAGTGCTGACGAAACTACATCAGCAAGGTGTTACGGATGAGCCCGACCGCCAGGCCTTCGATGGCGAAGCTTTCTTCCGGGTCGACCACGATGGTGGGGTAGTCGGGGTTTTCGGGCAGCAGTTCGATCAGGTTTTTGGTGCGGCGCAAGCGTTTGACGGTGACATCGTCACCCAGGCGGGCCACCACGATCTGGCCGTTCTTGGCATCGGTGGCGGACTGCACGGCCAGCAGGTCACCGTCGAGGATGCCGATGTCGCGCATGGACATGCCGCGCACTTTGAGCAGGTAGTCGGGCTTGTGGCGGAACATGCTGGCTTCGACGTGGTAGGTTTGGTCTACGTGTTCCTGCGCCAAAATCGGGGAGCCCGCAGCCACCCGGCCAATCAGGGGCAGGGCGAGCTGGCTGATCACGTTGTGCAGGCGCGACTCGTTGATGGAGCGCAAGGTGTCGCTTTTGAGGCGGATGCCGCGCGAGGTGCCGCTGACCAGCTCGATCGCACCTTTACGGGCCAGGGCCTGCAGGTGTTCTTCGGCAGCATTGGCCGACTTGAAGCCCAGGGTGTTGGCGATTTCGGCCCGGGTGGGGGGCGCGCCGGTGCGGGCGATGGCGGACTGGATCAGCTCCAGAATCTGCTGCTGGCGGGCGGTGAGTTTGGCGGGGAACAGGGGCAGATCCATGGGGTGACTCCTAGGCGGGACCGAAGTGTTAGGCTGTTTTAATATCCAGTGACTGTATTTTTAACCAGTTTTTGAAAGTTTGCAAGTATGGCATTGAATTCAAGTTCTTCCAGGATCGTGGTGCTGGGCACCGGCGGCACGATTGCGGGCCGCGCCAGCCGTGCGGGCGATAACCTGGGCTATACCGCAGGCGAGGTGGGCGTGGCGCAGCTGCTGGAGTCGCTGGGGGGCTTTGCTGCCGGGATAGAGCTGGTGGCTGAGCAGGTGGCCCAGGTGGACAGCAAGGACATGGGTTTTGCGCTGTGGCAGCAGTTGGCGGCGCGCTGCGAGCACTGGCTGGCGCAGGCCGACGTGGCGGGCATCGTCATCACCCACGGCACCGATACGCTGGAAGAAACCGCGTACTTCCTGCAGGCGGTGCTGGACCCGGCCAAGCCGGTGGTGCTGACCTGCGCCATGCGCCCGGCTACGGCCCTGGTGCCCGACGGGCCGCAGAATCTGCTGGATGCCGTGGCGGTGGCGGCCACCCCGGGCGCACGCGGCGTGGTGGCGGTGTGTGCGGGCAACATCCACAGCGCGCGCGATGTGCAAAAGGTGCACAGCTACAAGGTGGATGCGTTTGCCTCGGGCGACGCGGGGCTGGTCGGGCTGGTGGAGGAGGGCCGGGTGCGCCTGCTGCGGCCCTGGCCGTCGGCGCTGGATTTTTATGAGGGAAATCGGCCTCCAGCGCTTATTCTATCGGCGCAAGAAGCTATTAAAAATATAGTGTTGGGTGGTCTGCCTGCCAACGCCTGGCCGCGGGTGGAGATCGTGCTGAACTACGCCGGGGCCAGTGGTTTGCTGGTGGACGCGCTGGTGGTCCAGGGTGTGCAGGGCATCGTGGTGGCCGGCACCGGCAACGGCACCCTGCATGCCGAGCTGGCGGAGGCCTTGCTGCGGGCCATGGCGCAAGGGGTGCGGGTCGTGCGCTCCACGCGCTGTGTGTTTGGCCGGGTGCTGGGATTGGGGTCAGACGCGATTCCCGACGCGCAGGGTTTGTCGCCGGTCAAAGCGCGGATTGCCTTGCTGCTGGAGTTGTTGGCACCGCAGACGTAAAAAAGCCGCCTGGCTTCACGCCGGGCGGCTTGGATCCAAAGCAAAAATACTCAGGCTGCCAATGCGGCAAAGGCCCGGGCGGTGATTTCCTCGACGCTGCCGGTGCCACTGATGGCGCGGTATTTAGGAGCAGCTTGGGGCTCATTGCGGGCCCAGCTGGAGTAGTAATCCACCAGTGGACGGGTCTGGGCGCTGTACACCTCCAGGCGCTTGCGCACGGTTTCTTCCTGGTCATCGGGGCGCTGCACCAGGGGCTCGCCGGTCACGTCGTCCAGGCCTTCGACCTTGGGCGGATTGAATTTGACGTGGTAGGTACGGCCCGAAGCGGGGTGCGAGCGGCGGCCGCTCATGCGTTCGATGATGGAGTCGAAGGGAACGTCGATTTCCAGCACGTAGTCGAGCTTGACCCCGGCGGCTTTCATGGCATCTGCCTGGGGCAGGGTGCGGGGGAAGCCGTCGAACAGGCAGCCGTTGGCGCAGTCGGGCTGGGTCAGGCGTTCCTTGACCAGGTTGATGATCAGGTCGTCGCTGACCAGACCGCCGGACTTCATCACCGCGTCGGCCTGCAGGCCCAGCGGCGTACCGGCCTTGACGGCTGCGCGCAGCATGTCACCGGTAGAGATTTGCGGGATGCCGTACTTCTGGCAGATAAAAGTGGCTTGCGTGCCTTTGCCGGCACCAGGTGCACCCAACAAAATCAGTCTCATGGAAAAGTCCTCGAAGTGTTTAAAACTGCGCGGCGTTGCTGGCCACTATGTGTTAGCCGCAACGCTTCATTGCGCGTGAGGATACCAGAGGCTTTAGTACAGTTTGCTTACACGTTCCAGGTCTTCCGGCGTGTCCACACCTGCACCCGGTGCATGCGCACTTGTGTGCACCGCGATGCGGTAGCCGTGCCATTGGGCGCGCAGCTGTTCCAGCGCTTCGCTGACCTCGATGGGGGCCTGCGGCAGGGTGGGAAACAGGCGCAAAAAACCGGCGCGGTAGGCGTAAATCCCTATGTGGCGCAGCGGGGCCGGGCTTGGCAGGCTTTGGAAGCTTTTGTCGGCCGTGGCCCCGTCGCGCCACCAGGGGATGGGCGCACGGCTGAAGTACAAAGCGTGCTGCTGCGCGTCCAGTACCACTTTGACCACGTTGGGGTTGGTGAAGTCGGCCAGGCTGGCTATGGCGTGGGCGGCGGTGGCCATGCTGGCACCGGGGCGTTGCTCCAGCAGGGTGGCTACGTCGTTGATCAGCGCGGGGTCGATCAGCGGCTCGTCGCCCTGCACGTTGACCACCAGGTCGTCGCCGTCCAGGCCCAGCAGGGTGCAGGCCTCGGCCAGGCGGTCGCTGCCGGAGGGGTGGTCGGCGCGGGTCATGACGGCCTCGATGCCGTGGTCTGCGCAGGCTTCCAGGATGGCCGCGCTGTCGGTGACCACTACGCTGCGCTGCGCCTGGGACAGGCGGGCGCGCTGGGCCGTGCGGACCACCATGGGCACGCCCCCCAGCAAGGCCAGCGGTTTGTTGGGCAGGCGGGTGGAGGCCAGGCGGGCGGGGATCAGGACGGTGAAGTGCATGGGTTTACAGGCCGAGTTCTTCGTCGCTCAGGGTGCGGGCTTCGTTTTCCAGCAGCACCGGAATTCCGTCGCGCACCGGGTAGGCCAGGCGGGCGCTGCGCGAGGTGAGTTCTTGGCGTTCGCGGTCGTACTGCAGCGGTCCCTTGGTCACGGGGCAGACCAGCAGTTCCAGAAGTTTGCTATCCATGGGGAAAATCTTAATCGGTGTGGGGTGTGGATGATAGCCAGGGATCGACGCGTTGGTCGAGTGCGGCCCAGAAGCCCGCGTCTATGGCCAGCACCAGGGGCACGGCCAGCGCGTCGCTCTGGTGGGGCCAGAGTTTGAGCGCATCTTTTTCAGTACAAATCACGGCCTGGCGCTTATTCGTTGGGCGTGACCAGCTATCAAAGTTGTAGTGATCCGGCAGAGCCCGGGTTTCTGCCAGCGTGAGGCCTGTGGCGCGCAGCATGCCGAAAAAGCCCTCTGGCTGGGCGATGGCAGCCACGGCCAGCACCGGGGTGCCTCGCAGCATGGCCAGCGGGACGCGGGTGCCATCCAACCGCACGGCATAGTCAGCCAAAGTGCGCTGGGCGCGCCAACCGGCGAAGGCGGGGTTCGCGCCGCTGTGCAGCACCAGATCAACCGGTCGCGGCCAGGCTTCGCGCAGCGGCCCGGCGGGCAGCAAAAAGCCGTTGCCCACGCCGCGGTCGTCAAAGATGCAGATCTCCAGGTCGCGGTGCAGGGCGTGGTGCTGCAGGCCGTCGTCGCAGACGATAAGCTGGGTGCCGGGGTAGGCGGCCAGCAGGGCTTGGGCGGCCTGCAGGCGCTGGCTGGCCACGAACACCGGCACCTGGCAGCTGCGCTGGATCAGGGCGGGCTCGTCGCCCACCTCTGACGGCAGGCTGTCGGGCTGCACTTCACGGCAGTCGGTACTGCTGCGGCCGTAACCGCGTGACACCACGCCGACCCGCACGCCGCGTGCCGTCCAGTGTTGCACCAGGGCCATCACCACCGGGGTCTTGCCCGAGCCACCCGCCACCACATTGCCGACCACGATGACCGGCACCGGCACGCGGCCTGCCTTTTTGAGGTGAATGCGGTACAGCAGGCGGCGCAGCCCGGCCAGCAGGCCGTACAGCAGCGACAAGGGCCACAGCAGCCAGGCTTGCCAGCCGTGCCGCTGCCAGATGTGCAGCAGGGCCTGCTCCATGCTATGGGCCGGCCTATTTAGGGGTGGACTGGGTGGCAAACGTGATCTGGTTCAGGTTCGCGCGGCGGGCGGCTTCCATCACGGTGATGACCGACTGGTGGGTGGCGCTGGCATCGGCGCTGATGATGACGACCATGTCTTTGCCGCCTTGGGCGGCGTTGACCAGGGCCAGCGACAGGGCTTCGATGCTGCGCCCATCGACCGCACCCTTGTTGATGGCGTAACGGCCATCGCTGCTGACCGCCACGATGATTTCCTTGGGGTAGTCGCGCTGGGCATCGGTGTTGGCCACGGGCAGGGTGATCTGCAGCTCGGTGAACTTGCTGTAGGTGGTGGACAGCATCAGAAAGATCAGCACCACCAGCAGCACATCAATGAACGGGATGAGGTTGATTTCGGGCTCTTCGCGGGAGCGGTGGCGAAAGTTCATGGACAGCCTCTCAGACCCGTTTGCGCACGGCGTTCAGGTGGCGGGCAAACTGGTCGGCGGCCAGTTCCAGCGTCATCAGGTATTCGTCGACCCGCGCCCGGAAGTAGCGCCAGAAGATCAGCGCGGGAATGGCCACGATCAGGCCAAACGCGGTGTTGTACAGCGCCACCGAGATGCCGTGCGCCAACTGGGCCGGGTTGCCGCCTACGCTGCCGCCGTTGCCTTGCGAGCCAAAGATCTCGATCATGCCGATCACCGTGCCCAGCAGGCCCAGCAAGGGCGCTGCCGAGGCGATGGTGGCCAGGGCGCTGAGGTATTTCTCCAGCTTGTGGGCGACCGCGCGGCCCGCGCTTTCCATGGCGGCACGCACATCGTCGTCGCTGCACTGGGGGTGGGTGTTGAGCACCCGCAGGCCACTGGCCAGCACCTCGCCCAGGCTGGAGTTTTGCGCCAGCTGGTTGACGATGCCGGGGGCGGGAATGCTGGTTTGCGATACCGTCAGCACCTCGTTGAGGAGCTTGGGGGGGACGATTTTGGCGGTTTTGAGGCTCAGGAAGCGTTCAATGACCAGGGCCACGGCCAGGATGGAGCAGGCAACCAAGGGCCAAATCGGCCAGCCTGCGGCTTGTATGATCGAAAACAATATAGCTCTCCGCACGAACCTGGGGCCCTGCCAGCGGGTTGCTGCAGGACCCACAAGTTGTTTCAAGTTGATAGATGCGTGCCGATTATGGCTTAGCTGCCCACCGGTCTGCGGCTTTGTTCTGTCGGCCCACGCAGTCCACAGTTCACCCACATTTCCTGTGGATAACTTTGTGAAGAACTAGGGTCTTGGCGGCTGGAAATCCAGCGCCCATGCGGGCTTGTGACACTTCGATGAAAAATTAAGCAGAAAAATTCCAATTGAAATCAACCACTTACCACAGTAAATCAGCCCCGTTGACAATCGACGGGCCCATTTTTGACACCTCAGGGACAAAGTCCGCGCCTGTGGAGCGTTGCGTATCCAAACGTTGCGTTTTGCCGCGCCAATCCTGATGGTGGGCTATCCAAACCCAGCATTGGTGCCGCAAATCTGGCCAGTTGGGGCGCTGTGCCGCGCCATTGCTGACACTTTGGAGGCGCGCTTCAATCCTGTCGCGGTGCGCGGTGAGATTTCGGGCTTCTCGCGCGCGTCCAGCGGGCATTGCTACTTCAACCTCAAGGACGGGCAAGGCCAAATCCGCTGTGCCATGTTCCGCCGCGCCGCCAGTTTGCTGGACTTTGCGCCGCGCGACGGCGAGCTGGTCGAGGTGCGGGGCCGCCTGGGTGTGTACGAGCCACGCGGGGATTTGCAGCTGATTGTGGAAAGCATGGGCCGGGCCGGGCAGGGTGCCTTGTTCGAGCAGTTCCTGCGGCTCAAGGCGCAATTGGAATCCGAAGGCCTGTTTGACCCGGCCCGCAAACGCCCGCTGCCCTTGCTGCCGCGCGGGATTGGCCTGGTGACGTCGCTGGGCGCGGCGGCCTTGCACGATGTGGTGGCGGCCTTGCAGCGCCGCGTGCCGCACATTCCGGTAGTGCTGGCCCCGGCCTCGGTACAGGGCGCAGCGGCTCCTGGCGAGATTGTCCAGGCGCTATCAAAACTATATCTGCTCACGCCCAGTAATACTGGGCCAGAGGCCGATTTGGCTAAAAATGTGCAGATCGACCTGATCCTGCTGGTGCGCGGCGGTGGATCGCTGGAGGACCTGTGGGCCTTCAACGACGAGCAACTGGCCCGCACCATCGCCCGTAGCCCGGTGCCTATCGTCAGCGGCGTGGGGCACGAGACCGACTTCACCATCGCCGATTTTGTGGCCGACCTGCGTGCGCCCACGCCCACGGCGGCGGCCGAGCTGGCCGCCCAGCCGCGCGATGTCTGGCTGGGTGCTTTGGGTTTGGCCGGGCAGCGCCTGCAGGATGCCGTGACGCGCCAGCTCGACACCCAGGCCCAGCGGCTGGACAGCGCCGCGCAGCGCCTGGGCCGCCCGTCCGGCCTGGTGGCGCGCCAGCAGTGGAAGCTGGGCCAGCAGGCACAGCGGTTGCGCTATGCCGCGCTATCGAATGTAGAGCGGAAGAAGTCCACGGCTAGGGCGGTAGAGGCGGTTTTCCCGCAAAAGATTAAAACCGCCATTGAGCAGCAGCACGCGCGCCTGGAGCGGGCCGGCCGCAGCCTGGCTTTGCTCGACCCGCTGCTGGTGCTGCAACGCGGCTACGCCTTGCTGCGCACGGCCCAGGGCGTGCCCTTGACCAGCGTGGCGCAGGCCGTGCCAGGGCAGGCTGCCACGGCCATCCTGGCCGATGGTGAGGTTGATCTCGATGTCCTACAGACGCGCCGCAATTAGTTCCTACAATTGCCCAGTTTGATACCAAACCACCCCCAACCCACGAGGAAAAATATGGAACATACCCTGCCAGCACTGCCTTACGCGATCGACGCTTTGGCCCCCGCGTACTCGCAAGAAACCCTGGAATACCACCACGGCAAGCACCACAACGCCTACGTGGTCAACCTCAACAACCTGCAAAAGGGCACCGAGTTTGAAGCGCTGACGCTGGAAGAAATCATCAAAAAGTCCAGCGGCGGCATCTACAACAATTCGGCCCAGATCTGGAACCACACTTTCTTCTGGAACTGCATGAAGCCCCAGGGCGGCGGCGAACCTACCGGCGCGCTGGCCACGGCCATCAACGCCAAGTTCGGCTCGTACGCTGAATTCAAGGCGGCCTTCGTCAAGTCGGCCGTGGGCAACTTTGGCTCCGGCTGGACCTGGCTGGTGAAGAAGCCTGACGGCACCGTGGACATCGTCAACACCGGCGCTGCCGGCACGCCCCTGACCACCGCCGACAAGGCCCTGCTGACCGTGGACGTGTGGGAACACGCTTACTACATCGACTACCGCAATATGCGTCCCAAGTTCGTCGAAACCTTCCTCGACAAACTGGTGAACTGGGAATTCGCGGAAAAGAACTTCGCGTAAGTTCCAGCGCTCCCCAAAAAGCCCGTCCTGGACGGGCTTTTTTTATGGGGTTGCTTCGAAAGGCTTGCCGCCGAGTTTGCTGCCTGCCTTAAGGCCTTTCTTGGCGAACCAGCCGAGGTTCATCTCCAGTACGTAGCGCACGGGTTTGGCCGAGCAATGGGAATCTGTGGTTTGCGGCTTCATGTCGGCCAAATTGACGATGACTCCGTGATCGTCCACGAAAGCGGCGGTTAACGGCAAAAGGGTGTTTTTCATCCAGAAGCACTGGGTGCCGGGCTGCTCGAACACAAACAGCATGCCCTCTTGCTGCGGCATGTCGCGGCGGTTCATCAGGCCGATCTGGCGTTGTTCCGGGGTCAGGGCCAGTTGGGTATCGATCTGGTGGATGCCTGCCGTCAACGTGGTGCGCGGCAGGTTCAGTTGCGGGCCTTCCTGGGCCAGGGCGGAGGCACACGCCAGCGATAGCGCCAAGACGGCGCGGGAGAGATTTTTATGCATGGCGAGGTACGTTGTGAAATAGCGGGATTTTGTCAGCAGTGCGGCGGCAATTGGCTTACTTTACGAGGGGTTGACAGCCAGGCAGGTTACAGGGGTGCCACAGGATAAAGTTAAACTGAACTGGCCATCTATTTTTCGCCATCCCACGGAGCCTCCATTTCCATGTACCAGCACATCACCATTCCCGCTGAAGGCACAAAAATCACCGTCAACGCGGATTTTTCCCTGAACGTGCCCGACCAGCCCATCATCCCCTTCATCGAAGGCGACGGCACCGGCCAGGACATCACGCCCGTGATGCTGAAGGTGGTGGATGCTGCGGTGGCCAAGGCCTACGGCGGCCAGAAAAAGATCCACTGGATGGAAGTGTTTGCCGGTGAAAAGTCCACCAAGGTCTACGGCCCCGACGAGTGGCTGCCCAAGGAAACCCTGGAGGCCATCAAGGACTACGTGGTGTCCATCAAGGGGCCGCTGACCACGCCCGTGGGTGGCGGCATCCGCTCGCTCAACGTGGCCCTGCGCCAGGAGTTGGACCTGTATGTGTGCCTGCGCCCGGTGCAGTACTTTGACGGCGTGCCCTCGCCGGTGAAAGAGCCGCATAAGACCGACATGGTGATCTTCCGCGAAAACTCTGAGGACATCTACGCCGGGATCGAGTTCGAAGCCGAATCCGACAAGGCCAAGAAGCTGATCAAGTTCCTGCAAGAAGAAATGGGCGTGAAGAAAATTCGCTTCCCCAATACCTCGGGCATCGGCATCAAGCCCGTGTCGCGCGAAGGCACCGAGCGTCTGGTGCGCAAGGCCCTGCAGTACACCATCGACAACGACAAGCCCAACCTCACCATCGTGCACAAGGGCAACATCATGAAGTTCACCGAAGGCGGCTTCCGGGACTGGGCTTACGCGCTGGCGCAAAAAGAGTTTGGTGCTGAGCTGATCGACGGCGGCCCCTGGATGCGTTTCAAGAACCCCAAGTCGGGCAAGGAAATCGTCGTCAAGGACGTGATTGCCGACGCGTTTTTGCAGCAAATCCTGCTGCGCCCGGCCGAATACAGCGTGATCGCCACGCTGAACCTGAACGGCGACTACATCTCTGACGCGCTGGCCGCCCAGGTGGGTGGAATCGGCATTGCGCCGGGTGCCAATTTGTCGGACTCGGTGGCCTGCTTTGAAGCCACCCACGGCACCGCACCCAAATACGCGGGCAAGGACTATGTGAATCCCGGTTCTGAAATTTTGTCGGCCGAAATGATGCTGCGCCACATGGGCTGGTTCGAAGCCGCTGACCTGATCATCGCGTCCATGAAGCGCTCCATCGCCAGCAAAAGGGTCACCTACGACTTTGCCCGGCTGATGGAGGGCGCGACGCAGGTGAGCTGCTCGGGCTTTGGCGAGGTGATGATCGAGAACATGTAAGCCCGGGCCGTTCTCAAGCCATGCCCCTGCGTTGTAGTGGTGCAGGGGCTTTTCGCATTCTGGGGCTAAGGCTTCTTGGGGAAGCGCTGCATCCAGGATTTGCGAACCAGGTGTGGCACCAGCAGGCGCATGGGCATGCGCAATGCGTGCGAGCGCACATACAACAGCCAGCGGGCCAGCCCGGTCCAGCGGGTGTCGCAGCTGGGGTGGTCGGGCTGCAGTGCCAGGCCCAGCATCCAGGCCATCAGCGCGCGCGAGAGTTTGTTGGGGCCCATTTTGTCCAGGCGGTCTACACAATGGGGTGGCGGGCTGAATGTAAATAGGCGGCGCAGGTGGAAAACGGCGTGGAACAGGGGGATCTGCAGGCCCAGTTCGTCGGCGCGGTCCAGCAAGGCATTCCAAAAGCCCGGCTGGCCCTGGAAGTCCTTGAACAGGTCGTGCAGATCCAGCATGTCACGCAGGCCATGCCCAAATTCACCCTCCTGGAATAGGTGCACCGCACTGTGCAACACCATGTCCACAGGGGCCAGCACAAAAATACCGGGGTAGCCTGCCAGTGGCTGGATGTTGCGCAGCAGCTTCTGGCCATCCACCTTGAACCGCGAGGTGGGTGGCGTGATGGTGTGGTGCAGGTCGATAAACGAGTCGCGGTGGATGTGCCGCAGCGGGGGGATCTCGTGCATCCATTCCCGGTAGTAGCGCTCGTTGTAGGCATCGCGCTCGTCGGAGATCCAGCCTGCATTGAACAGTGCGTTCTCGGTGGCTTCGATGTGGCTGCGGGGCACCAAAATGTCGAGGTCGGAAAACAAACGACCCCGCGCAGTGGACAGGTTGGCCATCAGATAGGCCGCACCTTTGAGCAGGACGATGGGTGTTTCCACACCAAGCAAAGCCCGGCGGATGCAATCTACCTCCCAGCGGACCTCGTGCTGCTGCCGGTCCGCGAGCCGTAAAGCCCCTTCCAGGTGGCGGCGTGGGCCGTCGGGTACGTCGGCCAGAAGCCCTTTGTCCACGTGCAGGTACGACAGGCGTGCCAGCAGGCCGGACTGGCGTGCCTGGCCGAACAGCGCCTCCCATTCGCGTACCGATAATGCGGGGCGCCAATCGGGCCGGGCCCAGACGGCTGTCAGAAGCGGGGTGCTCAATCGTTCCTCCTGGCGACCAGATCGTCAAATGCGACCACCGCGTCGTCGAGTTGGCTGTACTGAAAGTCGTAGCAATCGCTGGCATCGATCACCTTGGACAACACCTCGAAACCCTTGAGGCCCAGCACCATGTAGTTGAACGAGTTGCGGCCCAGCTCCAGCATGCTGTTGGCCTTGGAGCGCGCCACCATCTGGGGCGGTGAGCCCGCCACGTATTTTGGGAAAACCACCCAGCGGGGCTGGGCAGTCTCGTGGAGGCGCTCGGTATGGGCTGCGGGCACTTGCATCAGCGAAACGCGGCCTTTGGAAGTGTCATGTACCTCTTTGCTGAATATGGCACCGGGAACGAAGTTGCGCATCACCTCGATCGACTGGTTCTTCAGACTGATGGGGCGGCCCAGTGGGGTGATCGAGGTGTCGGCGAGCGAGATTAGCGCCAGCTCATCCGACAGCAAGCGCCAGCCCCGGTGAACCAAGCCTGCGCACAAGGTGCTTTTGCCCGAACCTGGCGGGGCGGGCATCACCACGGCGCAGCCTTCCTTTTCAATCACGGCGGAATGCAGCAGTAGGTAATGGTGTGCATGCATGGCGATGCACCAGTTCATCGACCATTCCAGCAGCGGGAACGCGTGGTCTTCGGGCAGGGGAATGAAGGGCTCCATGCCGTCGAACTTGAAAATCGCTTGGCGCCGGGCCCACCGCCGCCAACCCGAGGCCGATGCAATCGTGACGGTGTAGTCCACGAAGTGGCTGTCGTCCAGCACCATATTGTTGGCGTAGAGGGCGACCAAGCCATCTGCCACGGACGTGATAGGCGAAATAATTCGAAATGAAAATGGGCCGATTTTCAGAATCAGCCCATTGCTTTTGAGTTTATTTTGAACCGCGGATGCCGACAGTTTTTCCAATTTCACGCGTGAGCCACTTCCGCCAATCCATGTACACAAAATTCTTCCAAGATGGTTGCAACCAACCCGGTCAAGTTAGAAGTATCGGCCAGCGTGGGGATGCTGGCAAGTTCCGTGGCAAGCTTATCCGGGCTTTGCAGTCCGTCACACAGACGGTCTAGCACAAAGGCTCTGACAGAATCCATTTGATGGGTCTGGCCAGAGCCTTCGTCAAAGACTACGTACTCGTCATTCCATGAAGCCCAGTGCAAACTGGCGGCTGGGTTGACGTTGTAGTGGGCGGCGTGTGGAATTTTGAAATGCCTGCAAATTCAACGCTTTACACGCTTTGCAGATAATCTCTGAAGAATGCCACAGCCGTGGGTTTGGATGTATGCAGGGCAATCACTTGTGCCGGGGTGTAGGGGAAGTTTTTGACCCCTGAGCTGGTGACGCCAGTCATGCCAATAATGGCATTAAACAATGCCGTAATCCAGACGGCTTCATCCGAGTTTTGCGCGGTGGACATGATGGTGCCTATGGTCGTGGACGCACCTCCGCCGAACACAGTACTGAACGGTGATGTATTTGTGAAGCTGGTGATACCCGCGCTCGACACGGTGTAAACGTTGCCCTGCTTACTCACACTTGGCCAATTCCTGGGGTCGCCATAGTTGGACGGCCTGCGCCCCGAGCACGTTTCTGTGACTGTTTCCTTGGAGTGCACGCCAGAGGCCATGCTGGAAACGGTGCAGCGTTTGCCGTTGCTGGCGATGGCCAGGGTACCGGTGCCCGCCAGGGTGTGCATGGGCAAGGCTGCTGCTGCGATCACGGACGAACCCTTACCCAGGCTTTTCAACAACATGCGACGGCGGGCCATGGCATCTGACGCGAGGCCGGAGGTGGCGGTTTGCGCATCGGTTGCTGCGGTTTCGGGCGGTGAGGTGTGTGGATTCTTTGACATAGGTAGTCCTGGGCGTTCTGGGTGCGGCCGCTGAATTCGGGCTGATAACCTGATTACAGCAAATATTGTGCCTTGCCTGGATTATAAAAAAATATCCAAGCGATTCAACGGCTTAAAGGTAACGTCCAGGTTTCCATGCGTCCATTGTGTGCAAAAAGTCCGGGCGTTGTAAAAAAAATCGACACCCCTTTTGCAAGCGCTTTGGGCATGCACGACCGCCACACCAGAGCGGCCTCGGCGTTGTTCAGGCCGCCTGTACCCGTGCGCCTTCTGCTACTGCCTGGATGCCACGCACCACGTCACCGACCACCATGATGGAGGGGCTGCCGAGCTGTTCGCGGGCTATGGTGTCAAACAAAGCACCCAGCGTGGTCACGACGTGGCGCTGGGTGGCCAGCGAGACGTTTTGCACCACCGCCACGGGCGTGCTGGCGGGCAGGCCGGTGAGCAGCTCGTCCTGGATGCGGCGGGCACCGCTGACACCCATGTAGATCACCAAGGTGAGTTTGGCGCTGAAGGCGGTGGCGGCCAAGGCCTGCCAGTCAGTGCCTTCGTCATTGGGCTTGGCATGGCCGGTGACGAAGACCACGCCGTGGGCGTATTCGCGGTGCGTCAGGGGCACGTTCAGCGAGGTGACTGCCGCCAGCCCGGAGGTGATGCCGTTGACCACGCTGACCTGGATGCCTGCGGCCTGCAGGTGTTCGACTTCTTCGCCGCCACGGCCAAAGATGAAGGGGTCGCCGCCCTTGAGGCGCACCACGTTTTCGCCTTCGCGGGCAGCCATGATCATCAGTTTCTCGATGAAGGCCTGCGGGGTGGACTTGCAACCGCCGCGCTTGCCCACGTAGACGATGCGGGCGGTGGGCGAGGCAAAGGCGGTGATTTCATCGCTCACCAGGTCATCGACCAGCAGTACGGTGGCGGCCTGGATGGCTTTCAAGGCCTTGAGCGTGAGCAGCTCCGGGTCACCCGGCCCGGCACCGACCAGCGTGCACTGGCCGCCGTGCACGGCTTTGGCGGGGGTCAGCAGGTTCACGGTGCCAAAGCTGGTGGGGAAGGGGGTGTCGGTGGGCTTCATACGGTGGCCGGTTCGGTTATTTGCAGATGTATTTGTTGGGTCAAACGCAAGATGTGCGCCACTTGCTGGGCGATGGGCGCGGGCACGGGTTTGCGCCCGGCCAGCACGTCGCGGATGTACGTGGCGGTGCTGTCGGCATCGATTTCCTTGGGCAGGTCGGGCACGGCGGCCAGCGGGCCGGACTGGGCTTCTTGCATCAGCTGGGGCTGGCCGCGCAGGTAGCCGGTCATTTGCGGGGCGCGGCGGGCATCGGCCACCACTTCGCCTTCGGTGCCGCGCAGCAGCAGGGCGTTGGACTCCATCAGCGCGAAGGTGGCGGCCATGGACACTGCGTACTCGGGATGCGTGTAGCTGCTGACCACCACGCTGGGGCCGTCGCAGGGGGCCATCAGCTTGACCAGGCTGTGGGCCGGGTTGCGCAGGCCGACCGCTCGGCGCACGTCCAGTAGGCGTTTCAGGCCGGGGCAGAGCAGCTCGGTGGTGGCGTAGGCAACTTCACCATTTGCTATTTTTTTAATAGCTGCTAGCGCCGGTATATCCAGCGCTAGCAGCACATTTTGTGCAGAAATACGGGTGGACTCGGTGGCCGTGCCGTGGACCAGCACCGGCAGGCCTTCGCGCGCCAGCAGCAGGGCCAGCAGCGGGGTCAACACCGGCAGCTTGCGGGCACCGTTGTAGCTGGGCAGCACGACCAGCGGGCGGTCGCAGGCGGGCACCATGTTCAGCCGGGCGTAGGTCGCGTCCAGAAAACCGGCCATCTCGGACTCGGTTTCGCCCTTGATGCGCATGGCCAGGCAGAAGCCGCCCACTTCCAGGTCGGTGACGGTGCGGTCCAGCACCTGGCCGAACAGGTCGGCGGCTTGTGCGCGTGACAAGGCGCGTGCGCCGTCTTTGCCACGGCCGATTTCTTTGATGTATTGGCTGATTCCCATGGCGCGATTGTCGTGGATGGCTGATAACGGATGGTTATTTGTTGAATGACGCAGGTGGCGCTCAGGCGGCTTGGGCCGTGGGCATGCTGGCGCGCACCATTTTGCGCACTTCGGGCAGGCAGGAGCCGCAGTTGGTGCCGCACTTCAGCGCCGTTTGCAACTGGCCCAGGCGCTCGTCTTCAAAGCCGCGGCAGTCCACCAGCGTGGCGCGGATGGTTTCGTCGGTAACGTTGAAGCAGGTGCAGATCTGCTTGCCGCGCACCTTCACTGCCACCGGGGCTTTGCTGCCGGGCACCAGCAGCAGGCGGCCGTAGGCGAGGGCGGGCAGCTGGTCTTGCAGCAGGGTTTTGATCCAGACCTCGGCGCTGGTGTCGCCTGCCAGCACGAAGCCGGTGAGCTCTGCGTTGTCTGCCGTGCGTTCCAGCTTGACGGCGCGGCGCTGGCCCTTCTTTTTGTCGGCGTAGCGCAGCACGTCCAGGCCGCCCAGGCCCAGCAGGGTTTCGATCTGGGCGATGACCTCGTCGGCCACCGCCCCATGGCTGGCGGCGCGGAACAGCAGGCCGGTGCGTTCGCGGCCAAACGGCACCATGCTGGCAAACGGAAACTGCGCCATCAGGCCCTTGAGCTTTTCGCGCGCGGCCAGTGCCTCCACCTCGGGCAGCCAGGCCACGCCCAGCAGCGACCAGGGCATTTCGGCCTTCAGGATCTTGATGGCGGTGTGCTTGAGTTCGGGCTGCTTGGAGGTGGGGCAAAACGCCGAGTTGGTGAGCGCGTTCACGCCCATCAGGCGTTCGCCCTTGGCGCTCACGCCGCTCAGAAACTCTTCGCCCCAGTGCATGGCGATGAAGGTTTGGCCCATGGCCACGTCGGTGCTGGCCACCAGCGGCACCAGGATGGAGCCGCGCTTGCTGGTCACGTGGACCAGGTCGCCGTCGGTCAGTTGGCGGCGCGCCATGTCTTGCGGGTGCATCTGGATGCTGGGCTCGGCCACGTGGCCGAACAGGCGGCCCAGGGTGCCGGTGCGGCTCATGCCGTGCCACTGGTCGCGCAGGCGGCCGGTGGTGAGCGAGAACGGGTAGCGGGCTTCGCGCGGCTCGGCCACCGGTTTGTAGACGGTGTTGGCGAACCTGGCTTTGCCGTCTGCCGTGGGAAAGATGCCGTTTTCGTACAGGCGCGCCTGGCCGGTGGTTTCGCCGGTGCGCAGTGGCCACTGCTGGGCACCCACGTCCAGCATGGCGTAGCTCATGCCGGTAATGTCCAGGTCGCGGCCCCGGGTGGATTCGCGGTGCTCGTTCCAGATGGACTCGGGCGTGGGGTAGTTGAACAGCTTCGGGGGCCGGGCCAGTTCAGCTTCCAGCAACTGGGCAAACTCCACCGCAATCGACCAGTCGTGGCGCGTCTCGCCGGGCGCAGCCACGGCGGGGCGCACGCGGCTGATGCGGCGCTCGGAATTGGTCACGGTGCCGACTTTTTCGCCCCAGGTGGTGGCGGGCAGCAGCAGGTCGGCGTACTCGCAGGTGGTGGTGGTGGCAAAGGCCTCTTGCACGATGACCAGCTCGGCGCGCTCCAGGGCGCGGCGCACAGTGGCCTGGTCGGGCATGCTCTGGGCGGGGTTGGTGCAGGCAATCCACAGGGCCTTGATTTCGCCGTCGGCGGCGGCCTGGAACATCTCGATGGCGGTTTTGCCGGGCTTCGATGGCACATCGCGTCCCAAAAGGTCAAGGCCCCACAGCGCGGCGACTTCGGCGCGGTGCGCGGGGTTGGCCAGGTCGCGGTGGCCGCTGAGTAGGTTGGCCATGCCGCCCACTTCGCGCCCGCCCATGGCGTTGGGCTGGCCGGTCAGCGAGAACGGGCCCGCGCCGGGCTTGCCGATCTGCGCGGTGGCCAGGTGCAGGTTGATCAGCGCGGCGTTTTTGGCCGTGCCGCTGCTGGACTGGTTCATGCCCATGCAGTACAGACTGAGCGTGGCCGGGCTGGTGGCAAACCACTGGGCGGCCTGGTGCAGCGCTTCCTTGGTGATGCCGCAGATCTGCGCCACCAGCTCGGGCGTGCAGTCGCGTACGGTGGATTTCAGGGCCTCGAAGTCGTTGGTGTGGGCTGCTATGTAGTCGGCATTCGTCCAGCCCTCCCACAACATGATGTGCAGCATGCCGTTGAACAGCATTACGTCGGTGCCGGGCTGGATGGGCAGATGCAGGTCGGCGATCTCGGCGGTGTCGGTACGGCGCGGGTCGGCCAGGATGATCTTCATCGCCGGGTTCGCGCGCTTGGCGTCTTCGATGCGGCGAAACAGGATGGGGTGGGCCCAGGCGGTGTTGCTGCCGACGATGAAGATGCACTGGGTGTGGTTCACGTCGTCGTAGCAGGCGGGGGGCGAATCCGCGCCCAGCGTGGTCTTGTAGCCCGCCACCGCGCTGCTCATGCACAGGCGGGAATTGGTGTCGACGTTGTTGGTGCCAATCAGCCCCTTGGCCAGCTTGTTGAAGACGTAGTAGTCCTCGGTGAGCAACTGGCCAGAGATGTAGAAACCCACCGCGTCGGGCCCATGGTCGCGGATCACCTGGGCGAATTTGCGGGTGGCCATGCCCAGGGCGTGGTCCCAGGACACGCGCTGCGGAGCCTGGCCGCGCTGCAGGCGCTGCATGGGGTGCAGCAGGCGGGTTTGCATCGTCACCGCTGCCGTGGCGGTGTGGTGCAGGGTGGAACCTTTGGTGCACAGGCGGCCAAAGTTGGCCGGGTGGTCGGGGTCGCCGCGCACGCCGGTGATCTGTGCGCCGGTGGATTCGATGATCACGCCGCAACCGACACCGCAGTACGGGCAGGTGGATTGGGTTTCTGTGGTCACGCAGATTCCTGTGTTGTCAGTGCCGGTCCGGCGGTGGGGCGTGCAAATTCCAGCGCCAACGTGGCCAGCTCTTCGGGCATCAGGTGCACGTTGCCGTTGTCCACCTTGACGCTGAACTTCTGGGTGCAGCCCACGTCGGGCTCGCGCACGCAGCCGTCTTGCAGGTTGATGTTCCAGTTGTGCAGCGGGCAGGCCACGCTGGTGCCGAACACGATGCCCTGGCTCAGCGGGCCGCCTTTGTGCGGGCAGCGGTCGAGTACGGCAAACACCTCGTCCTGGGCGTTGCGGAACACGGCCACGTCCATGCCCTGGGCGCGGCTGACGCGGCGGGCACCGAGTACGGGGATGTCATCGACGCGGCAGATGATTTTCCATTCGCTCATTTTGCTATTCCTTTTGTAGCTGCTTGCGCTTATTGAATAAGCGCTAGGGGCCGATTTCTTATAAATTCAGGCTGTCAATGCTGTGAACTGCCGGGTGTCGACCTGCGCGTCCTGGAAGTCAAACCAGGGATCGGGCTCGCCGTCCAGCGCAAACTGCAGGCGCTCCCACAGGGCTTTGCGGCCTGCGTGGTCTTCCAGAATGCGCTGTTTGATGTGTTCCATGCCGACGCGGGCCACGTAATGCACGGTGCGCTCCAGGTACCAGCCTTCCTGGCGGTACAGCTCGCAGAACGCGCCGGTGTACTCCAGCACCTCGGCCGAGGTTTTCACCTTCACCAGAAAGTGCGCCACCTCGGTCTTGATGCCGCCGTTACCGGCGATGTACATCTCCCAGCCCGAATCCACGCCGATCACGCCCACGTCCTTGATGCCCGACTCGGCGCAGTTGCGCGGGCAGCCCGACACGGCAAATTTCACCTTGTGCGGCGCGTACATGCGCCACATGGCGCGCTCCATGTCCTTGCCCATCTGCGTGCTGTCTTGCGTGCCCATGCGGCACCACTCGGAGCCCACGCAGGTCTTCACCGTGCGCAGCGCCTTGGCATAGGCGTGGCCGCTGGGCATGCCGATGTCTTTCCAGACGTTGACCAGGTCCTCTTTCTTGACACCCAGCAGGTCGATGCGCTGGCCGCCGGTGACCTTGACGGTGGGGATCTTGTACTTGTCCACCACGTCGGCAATACGGCGCAATTCGCTGGCGCTGGTCTCGCCGCCCCACATGCGCGGCACCACCGAGTAGGTGCCGTCCTTCTGGATGTTGGCATGGCTGCGTTCGTTGATGAAGCGGCTTTGCGGGTCGTCCTTGGCCTCCTTGGGCCAGCTGGAAATCAGGTAGTAGTTGACGGCCGGGCGGCAGGTGGAACAGCCGTTGGGGGTCTTCCAGCCCATGCTGGTGAACACCGTGTCGATAGTCAAAAACTTGTTTTTCACAATCGCGTCGCGCACCGCCTGGTGGCCCTGGTCGGTGCAGGCGCAGATGGCCTTGGTCTTGGGCGTGGCCGAGTAGTCGCCACCGGCAGTGAACATCAAAATCTGCTCCACCAGGCCGGTGCACGAGCCGCAGGACGCGCTGGCCTTGGTGTGCTTTTTTACCTCTTCCAGGGTGAACAGGCCTTTTTCCTTGATGGCCTTGCAGATGGTGCCCTTGTTCACGCCATTGCAGCCGCAGACTTCGGCGCTGTCGGGCATGGTGGCGGCCTTGCTGTGGCCTTCGTGGCCGGTGTCGCCGATGTTGGACTCGCCAAACATCAGCCGGTCGCGCACCTCGCCGATGCTGCGGCCATCGCGCAGCAGCTTGAAGTAGTAGCTGCCGTCCACCGTGTCGCCGTACAGGCAGGCACCGATGAGTTTGTCGTCCTTGAGTACCAGCTTTTTGTAGACGCCGCCAAACGGGTCGCTCATGACGATTTCTTCCGTGCCTTCGCCGCCGGTGAAGTTGCCCGCGCTGAACAAATCAATGCCGGTGACCTTCAGCTTGGTGGAGGTGAGCGAGCCCATGTAGCGGCCAATGCCAAATTCGGCCAGGTGGTTGGCCGCCACCTTGGCCTGCTCGAACAGCGGGGCCACCAGGCCGTAGGCGATGCCGCGGTGGGCTGCGCATTCGCCCACCGAGTAGATGCGGCCATCGGTCACGGTCTGCATGGTGTCGTTGACCACGATGCCGCGGTCGATGTGCAGGCGCATGCTGGCGGCGAGCTCGGTGTTGGGGCGGATGCCCACGGCCATCACCACCAGGTCGGTGGGCAGCTCGGTGCCGTCTTTGAAGTGGATGGCGGTGACACGCCCATCGGCTCCGCCCACCAGCTCTTGGGTCTGCGCGCCCAGGCGGAACTGCAGGCCCCGGCCTTCCAGCGACTTCTGCAGCAGTTGGCTCGCCACCTTGTCGAGCTGGCGCTCCATCAGCCATTCGTTCACATGCACCACGGTCACGGTCATGCCGCGCAGCATCAGGCCGTTGGCGGCCTCCAGGCCCAGCAGGCCGCCGCCGATGACCACCGCGTTCTTGTACTTGGTGGCGGTATCGATCATTTCGTTGGTGTCGGCAATGTCGCGGTAGGCGATCACGCCCTTCAGATCCTTGCCGGGGATGGGCAGAATGAAGGGATTCGAGCCGGTGCACATCAGCAGGCGGTCGTATTCGGCCTCGACCACGCTGCCATCGGGCGCCACGGCGCGCACCACGCGGTTCACGCGGTCCACCTCGGTGACCTTTTTACCGGCGTGCAGGGTGATGTGGTTGTCGCTGTACCACTCCCAGGAGTTCAGCACGATCTCGTCCAGCGTCTGTTCACCGGCCAGCACGGGGGACAGCAGGATGCGGTTGTAGTTGGGGTGCGGCTCGGCACCGAAGACCGTGATGTCGTACAGGTCGGGGGCCACCTTGAGCAGCTCTTCAATCGTGCGCACACCGGCCATGCCGTTACCGACCATCACCAATTTGGATTTTTTCATCGAAGGTACTCCAGAAATGCTTTGACGTTGCAGTGCTAAACGAGGGTGCCCAGCGCAAGCTGTGTGCCAAACCCGGAAAAGAAATCCCGGACCGACCACACCGCTGTGGCATAAAAAAATAAGAGAGAAAGATACGAATTTGCCCAAACCCGGAGGCCTAGGACCAGACATGCTGAAAAGCACATCCGTGGAAAATACATGCGTGCACACGGCGTTGTGTGCGGGCTCCGCTGCGCTCTGGCTGCGGGTGGGCGCTTCGTTACGCCCGCCGTGAACCATGCAAAACTTGTGCCATATGATGGGCCGCCTTCTGGCATGGCTCCTGGTGGGCCTGCCGCGCCGTGGCAAGGGCTCCTCATTCCTCTCTAAGTGGTTGATTTGCATGACATCTGTGTTGTTTTTTGGGGCGAAGCTGGGAAGCGGGGCGGTGCAGGCCGCCCACCTGCAAGCCGCCAGCCTGGACCTGCTGGACGAGGTCACAGAACGCCATAAGTTGGTGCACGGCGTGGTTCGCCATGCACCAGATGTGCTGGTGTGCGAGCTGGCCCGCCCGGATGCGGCTTTCTTCAAGCTCCTCCAGACCCTGGCCGACACCGCCCCCTGCGCCGTGCTGCTGTTCACCTTGGATGCCGATGCTGAGCACATCCAGAGCGGCGTGGCCAGCGGCGTGCACGCCTACATCGTCGATGGCTACGCCCCGCAGCGCCTGCGCGCCCTGGTGCACCTGGCCCAGTCCCGTTTCAAACACGAGCGCGGCCTGCGCCAGGCGCTGCAGGATGCCACCACCCGCTTTGAAGAACGCAAAGTGGTAGACCGCGCCAAGGGCATCCTGATGCGCGCCCGGCATTTGTCGGACGACGATGCCTTTCGCATCCTGCGCAGCGCCTCCATGCACACCAACCAGCGCCTGGGCCAGGTGTCGCAAAGCATCGTCCATTCGGCCCTGTACGCCGACGGCGTGAACCGTGCCGGGCAGTTGCGCATGCTGTCGCAGCGACTGGTCAAGCTGTACCTGCTGCAGTTGGCCAGCAGTACGCCGCAGCCGCACCGCAAGCTCTTGCAAGAGTCCATCCAGCGCGTGGATGCCAACTTGGCGCTGCTGGGCAAAAGCCTGTCGCAAGCCACCTTTGGCGACCTGGTGGCCCGAGCCGGGCAGACCTGGACGCGCCTGAAGCAGGCCTTGCAAGCGCCTCCCAAAGCCAGCAGCACCCAGGCTATCGACGCACTGGCCGAGCAGCTCTTGCAGGAAGCCGAGCGCCTGACCGCCGCGCTGGAGGCCTCCGGCGGCGCGCCCCCGCTGCATATCCTCAACACCGCGGGCCGCCAGCGCATGCTTTGCCAGCGCTTTGCCAAATACGCGCTGCTGGGGCCTAGCGGCGCGGTGGCCATGGCCGAGGCCCAGGCGGCTTTTGACCAGGCGCAAACCTACCTGCAGCAAGTCCCGTTGGGCACGCCCGAGATCCGCCGCCTGCTGGAGGCCGCCGCTCTGGGCTGGCAGCAGTTGCAGGCCGGTAGCACCGAGTTGCAGCGTCCGGCCGGGCTGGAGCGCCTGGCGCAGGCCAGCGAAGAGCTGCTGGACGTGTACGAGCAGCTCTCCAACCAGTATGAAACCAGCATGCAGATGCTGATGGGGTAGCCAGATGGCATTCCAGCTAGACATCGGTTTCACCTCGCTCGCGGGCACCAAGCCCGTCAACGAAGACTTCTGCGCCGCCATGCTGCCGGAGCCGGGCCAGGTGGACATGGGCTGCATCGTGGCCCTGGCCGATGGGGTCAGCACCGGCGGCATGGGCAAAGAGGCCGCACAAACCACGGTGACCAGCCTGGTGCGCGACTACTACGCCACCCCCGAAACCTGGGACACCACGGTCGCGCTGGACCGCATCATCGGCGCGCAAAACGCCTGGCTGGCGGGCATCAACCGCCGCCGCAAACCGGCGCTGGGCCTGACCACACTCACCGCCGTGGTGCTGCGCGGCCAGTCGTACACGGTGGCCCATGTGGGCGACTCGCGTGCCTACCTGCTGCGCGGCGGCCTGTGCACCCAGCTCAGCCACGACCACGTGCCCGACCACCCCGACCTGCGCCACCAGCTGCTGCGTTCGGTGGGCGTGGACGACCGGCTGGTGGTGGACTATTTCCAGGGCGACCTGCAGGTGGGCGATGTGTTTGTGCTGCTCACCGACGGCGTGCATGGCGTAGTGGACGACGCGCAGATGGCGCTGCTGGCCCGTGGCATTGATGCCAAAACCGCCGCCGAGAGCCTGGTGCATACCGCCCTCAAGTCTGGTAGCCAGGACAACGTCACCGCCATCGTGGTGCGCGTGCTGGGCCTGCTGGATGCCACGCTGGAAGACGAAAACCGCGCTGCCCGTGCGCTGTCCATCCCCGGCCCGTTCCGCGTGGGCGACCCGCTGGACGGCCTGATAGTCACCGCCCCGGTGGCCGACAACGGTATCAACGTCGTCGTCCAGGTACGCCATCCCGGCACCCAGGCCCTGTACGCCCTCAAAACCCTGCACCCCAGCCGCGCCCACGACCCGCAAGAGCGCGCCATGCTGGCCCACGAAGCCTGGCTGGCCAAGCGCATGGGCTCCAGCCGCGCGGCAGAGTATCTGGTGGCCCTGCACGACACCCACCCCGTCAACAGCGCCACCGGCCAACCCTCCAGTGCCTTCTACCTGCTGTACGACTGGCACAGTGGCGAAACCCTGCAGCAAATGCTGGATCGGCAGAACAAGTTCACCGTACACCAGGCCGTCAGCGCCGCCCGCCAAGTGGCCCAGGCCCTGGGGCGGCTGCACCAGCAAAACGTCATCCACCGCGACATCAAACCCGCCAACCTGCACCAGGGCGAAGACGGCGTGCTGCGCCTGCTCGACCTGGGCGTGGCCCTCACCGGCCGCGAGCCCGAGGCCATGCGCAAACTGCACGCGGGCACGCCCAGCTACGTGAACCCCGAGCAGTGGGGTTTCAGTGCCTTTGGCGGCGATGCAGCCGAGGAACTGCCCACCGCCCAAAGCGACCTGTTCGCCCTGGGCGTCACGCTGTACCAGCTGCTCACCCACAAGCTGCCCTACGGCGAGGTGCTGCCCTACCAGGTGGGCCGCTACTACCGCGACCCCATCGCGCCCAGCCGCCACAACCCCGAAATCCCCATCTGGCTGGACCACGTGGTGCAAAAAGCCGTGGCCCGCGACAAGCGCCAGCGCTTCGAGACTGGCGAAGAATTCCTGCTGGCCCTGGAGCGCGGCGCGTCCCGCCCCCTGACCGCCCCCGCGCCGTCGCCCCTGCTGCACCGCGACCCCACCTCGGTGTGGAAGCTGGCCTTGGTGGTGTCGGTGCTGTTCAACTTTTTGCTGATTTTCTGGCTGCTGTTCTTGCCAAAGTGACCCGCATTCCGTTGCTTCTACTTTTATAGCTGCTTGCGCTTATGGAATAAGCGCTGGAGCCACTTTTGATTCAAAAATAAAAGCCTACTGACACCCCGTTGTCAGCAGCAGGTGGGCACCATGCAGGTCTTCTTTAACTGCAACGAAAGGCCCATTCCATGTCCAACCCCAACGCCATCAGCTGGTTTGAAATCCCCGTCACCGATATAGACCGCGCCCAGCCGTTTTACGAGACGGTTCTGGCCCAAACCCTGCACCGCGAAGCCTTTCCCATGGGTGGCCAGAACTACACCCTGGCCATCTTCACCGCACCCGACGAGGGCGTGAAAGGCTGCCTGCAAAGCGGTGCCGACACCCCAAAGGCCAGCCTGGAGGGCACCGTGGTTTACCTCGACTGCTCACCCAGCATCGATGCCGCGCTGGCCCGCGCCCACAGCCTGGATGCCAAGCTCCTCACCCCCAAAACCGCGCTGCCGCCCGGCATGGGTTTTTACGCCCACATCCAGGATCCCGACGGCAACCGCGTGGGCCTGCACGCCATGGCCTGAAAATCCCCCCATGCAAGCCTTCACCGACCCCCGCGTAGAAGCCGTCTTCCAGACCTGGCCGCAACCCGTGCGGCGCAAGCTGCTGGCGCTGCGGCAGATGGTTTTTGAGGTGGCGGCCTGCACGCCGGGGGTGGGGCCGCTGGAGGAAACGCTGAAGTGGGGCCAGCCCGCCTACCTCACGCCGCACACCCGCAGCGGCAGCACCGTGCGGCTGGGCTGGGATGCGCGCCGCCCGGGGCAGTACGCGGTGTATTTCCACTGCCAGACCCGGCTGGTGGAGCAGTTTAGAACCCTGTTTCCGAACGACTTTGGCTTTGAAGGCGACCGCGCCATCGTGTTGCTGGCCAGCGATACCGTACCTGCCGCCACCTTGCAGTTCTGCATCGCCATGGCACTCACCTACCATCTGGCAAAAAAGGCTACACCATGACCCCCCATCTCGTTCACCGCGACCAGCCCCTGCACCTGGCAGGCATCACCACCCGCACCACCAACGCGGCCGAGTTCTCGCCCGCCACGGCCCAAATTGCGCCGCTGTGGCAGCGGTTTTTCTCGGAGCGGGTGGCGCAGTCGGTGCCCGGCTATACGCCCCAATCGGCCTTGTATGGCGTGTACAGCGGCTATGAGAGCGATGCCATGGGCGCGTTCGATGTGAGCGCTGCGGTGCAGGCCACCGAGGTGCCTGAGGGGCTGGATGCCATCACCGTGCCCGTCGGGTCCTACCTGGTGTTCGAAGCGCAGGGCCCCATGCCGGCCACGGTGATCGCGCTGTGGGGCGCGGTGTGGCTGCACTTCCAGGACCCCGCCGCCCCCGCGCGCCGCTATGGCAGCGACTTTGAGGAGTACAGCGGAGAAGGGCGGATCGCCATCTACATCGGTGTGCAGGATGCGGGTTGATCTACTATGGTTTTAATAGCTTGTCGCGCTTATGGAATAAGCGCTAGAGGCCTAAAAGGCTTGTAAAAATGCGCCGTGCCGACCGCCTTTTCCACCTGGTGCAGCTGGTACGCGGGCGGCGCTTGTCGACAGCCAGCTTTCTGGCCGAGCGGCTGGAAGTCTCCGAGCGCACCGTGTACCGCGATGTGGCCGATCTGCAGCGCCAGGGCGTGCCCATCGAGGGCGAGCCGGGCGTGGGCTACCGGTTTGGCGCGGGTTTTGAGCTGCCGCCGCTGATGTTCAGCCAGGATGAAGCCAAGGCGCTGGTGGCGGCGGTGCGGCTGTCGCAGCCCTGGCTGGATGCTGCGCTGGCCCTGGCCGCCGAGGACGCGCTGGGCAAGATGCTGTCCATTCTGCCGCCCGCCGCCCGCGTGGCTGCCGAAAGCCTGGCCTTGTACGCGCCGCCCAGCAGCTACAACGGCCTGACGGCCCCGGTGCGCGCCCATTTGCAAACCCTGCGCGAGGCCATCGGCCTGCGCCGCAAGATCCACATGGACTATTGCGATGCCAAGGAAGCCAGCAGCCAGCGCACGGTGCAGCCGCTGGGCTGTTTTTACTGGGGCCGCACCTGGACGCTGGTGGCCTGGTGCGAGGTGCGGCAGGACTTTCGCAGCTTTCGCGTGGACCGTTTGCGCAGCGTGGCGGTGCTCGATGCGCCGTTCCGCCCGGAAGCCGGACGCACCTTGGCCGACTTTTTGCGCACGGTAGCCTGCTGACGCAGGCCTGCTTCACTCAGCCATTGAATGGTTGGCTGCGCTTTCGCATGCGCCAGAGGGGTTTCTGGCCCGGCCTGGGGGCGGTGTGCGGTTACAGTTCGGCTACGTCGATACAAATCGTAACTTTCTGAGGTTTGGGGCCCAGGTGCCCACCGCAACCACCGGAGAGGTTTTGCATGGATTGGAATGTTGAGTAGCCATCTTGCCGCGCCCCGGGTGTTTCCGTGGCGATCGCTGAAAACCCGCATCACGCTGAGCACGCTGGCGATCTTTCTGGCGGGCATTTGGTCGCTGTCTTTTTACGCCAGCGATGTGCTGCGCGACGACATGACGGCCATGCTGGGCGAGCAGCAGGTGGCCGCCGTCAGTGCGGCGTCCGTTGCCGTCGATAGCGAGCTAGAGCAGCGCCTGCGCCCCTTGGGCATCTTGGCGGGGATGCTCACCCACATACCGCCGGCGCAGTGGGGCGTGTTGCAAAGTTACCTGGATACGCGCCCGGTGCTGGTCAGCCTGTTCAATGGTGGCTTCCTGGTGTATGGGCGCGATGGTTTGCCGATGCATGCCGATGGGTTGCCCGTGAGCCCGCTACCCGGCCCGCCGGTGGGCGAGGAGGCCATCGAGGCAGCGTTTCGGCGCGGCGAATCCAGCGTGGGCCACCCCAGTTTTTACCCGCCGCTGCAGGCCCCGGTGGTGCCGGTGGCGGTGCCGATTGTGGATGGCGAGGGTGCGGTGGCGGGCGTGCTGGTGGGCTTGACCAGCCTGCACCGGCGCAACTTTCTGGACCGCATCACCGACAACCGTTACGCCAAGACCGGTGCCATCTTTTTTCTGGCGCCTGCGTCGCGGCAGATCGTCACTGCCAGTGACAAGGCCCGCATTCTGGAGACCCTGCCCGCACCGGGCACCGACCCGGTCACCGACTACATCCTGCAGGGCCACGAGGGCTTCAACCTGTTGCGCAACCGGGCGGGCGTGCAAGTGCTGGTGTCGAGCAAGCTGGTGGCCGAATCGGGCTGGACGGTGGCCGCCGTGCTGCCCACCGACGTGGCTTTCGCGCCCATCCGCACCATGCAGCTGCGCATGCTACTGGCCACGCTGGGGCTGACCCTGCTGGCCGGCGTACTCACCTGGTGGATGCTGCGCCGCCAACTGGCCCCCATGCTGGAGGCTGTGCACACCCTGGCCCAGCTGGCCGACCCGGCGCAACGCGAGCTTCCCCTGCAGCCACTGGCCATCCAGCAGGCCGACGAGGTGGGCGAGTTGATCGGCGGGCTCAACCACCTGCTGGCCACGCTGGGGGAGCGCGAGCACGCCCTGCGCGACAGCGAGGAGCGTTTTCGCACCCTGGTGGAATGGTCGCCCGAGGCGGTGGTAGTGCATGTGGACGACTGCATCGTCTACGCCAACCCGGCCGCAGCGGTGCTGTTTGGTGCCGCCTCGCCCCACGACCTGGTGGGGCGGTACATGGCCGATCTGTTGCACCCCGAATCGTTGGCGCTGGCGCACCAGCGGGCCCGCTATGTGGCCCAAAGCGGCCAGCGCGTGGGCGTGGTGGCCTTGCAGTTTTTCAAGCTGGACGGCACGCTGATCGACGTGGAAGTGCAGGGCACGCCGATCCAGTTTGACGGCGCCAAGGCGGTGCATGTGGTGCTCAGCGACATCACCGGGCGCAAGCAGGCCGAGGTCGAACTGCGCATCGCCGCCACCGCCTTCGAGTCGCAGCAGGGCATGCTGGTCACCGACGGCAACTGGCGCATCTTGCGGGTCAACCAGGCGTTTACCGATATCACCGGCTATGCGGCGCACGAGGCCGTGGGACAGACCCCCTCCGAGCTGCTGCGCTCGGGCCGGCACGATGCGGCGTTTTTCGAGGTGATGCTGGCCAGCCTGGAACGCAGCGGTTCGTGGCAGGGTGAAATCTGGGACCGGCGCAAAAACGGCGAGCTGTTTCCCGGCTGGTTTGCCCTCACCGCCATCAAGGACGAGCACGGCCAGGTCACCCACTATGTGGACACCTTCACCGACATCACCGACCGCAAGGCCGCCGAAGACCAGATCCAGAACCTGGCCTTTTTCGACCCCCTGACCGGCCTGCCCAACCGCCGCCTGCTGATGGACCGCCTGTCCCTGAGCATGGCCAACCACGCCCGCGACAAGCGCCATGGCGCACTGCTGTTTGTCGACCTGGACAACTTCAAAACCCTGAACGACAGCTACGGCCACCACATGGGCGACCTGCTGCTGCAAGAGGTGGCCCGGCGCCTGTCCACCTGCATCCGCAAGGGCGACACCGTGGCCCGTCTGGGTGGCGACGAATTTGTGGTGATGCTCGAAGATCTGGGCCAGCACACCCTGGAGGCCGTCACCCACGCCGAGGCCGTGGGCGAAAAAATCCTGGCCGTGCTGAACCAGAACTTCGTGCTCGCCGGGGCGGTGCACCACAGCACGCCCAGCATCGGCATCACCCTGTTTGGTGAACTCGACGAAGGCATTGAAGAACCCCTGAAGCGCGCCGACCTGGCCATGTACCAGGCCAAGAGCGCGGGCCGCAACACCCTGCGGTTTTTCGACCCCCACATGCAGGCCGTGGTCACCGCCCGTGCCGCGCTGGAGATGGGCCTGCGCGAAGCCCTGGTGGGCCACCAGCTGCAGCTCTATTACCAGCCGCAAATCGTCGGCGAAGCCGAGCTGACCGGCGTGGAGGCCCTGGTGCGCTGGCGGCACCCCGAGCGCGGCATGGTGTCCCCGGCCGAATTCATCCCGCTGGCCGAAGACACCGGGCTGATCCTGCCGCTGGGCCTGTGGGTACTGGAAACCGCCTGCACCCAGTTGGCCCAGTGGGCCACGCGACCGGCGTTTGCCCACCTCACGGTGGCCGTCAACGTCAGCCCGCGCCAGTTCCAGCAAAGCGACTTTGTCGACCAGGTGCTGGCCGTGCTGGCGCGCACCGGTGCCCGAGCGCAGCGCCTGAAACTGGAGCTGACCGAGAGCATGCTGGTGGCCCATATCGAGGGGGTGATCGCCAAGATGGACGCGCTCAAAGCGGTGGGTGTGGGCTTTTCGCTGGACGACTTCGGCACCGGCTACTCGTCGCTGTCGCACCTCAAGCTGCTACCGCTGGACCAGCTGAAGATCGACCAGGGCTTTGTGCGCGACATCCTCACCGACCCCAATGATGCCGCCATCGCCAAAATGGTCATCGCCCTGGGTGACAGCCTGGGCCTGGCGGTGATGGCCGAAGGCGTGGAAACCGAAGCCCAGCGCCTGTTCCTGGCCCACCAGGGCTGCCACGCCTACCAGGGCTATTTGTTCAGCCGGCCGTTGCCGGTGGACGAGTTTGAGGCTTTTGTGGGGACGATGGGGCGGATGCGGGGGTGAGTGCTGGGGTTGTGCGTATTTCGTGTATTTCGTATATTTCGATTAGGTGGCATACAATATAGGCATGACCACCGCCACCTTGCCACCCCCCATCGCCGTCAATCCTGATCCGCTGGTGCAGATCGTTCGCAAGCACGTGAACGCTTCCGCGGCACAGCTGGAAAGTATCCGGGCCGATTTCATGGCCATGCTGTCGGTCCAGATGGTGCCGGTCGTGCAGGTCCTGCCTGCAGCCAAACGTGCGATGCAACCCAGCCAAGCTTCAGCCGATGCTGTACTTACCACCGAGCAGGGCGCACAACTGTTGGGCGTGTCGCGACCGTATTTCGTAAAGCTCATCGATGCTGGCCAGATCCCCCTACACCAAAAAGTCGGCAACCAGCGTCGCGTGTTGCGCAGTGCCGTGCTGCATTGGCAGACCGGGCAGCGGGCCAGCCAGCAGGCGGCAATGGCGGTATTCGCCCAAGGGCTTGAGGACGATATCGGTCTGTGAACCCCGTCGTAGCCGATGCCGACGTGCTGTTTGGGGCGACGACGCGGGCGCTGTTCCGCAAGTCAGAGTGACCTGCCCTACAGCATCGCCTTGGCAAAGGCGCGGAAGTCGTCCAAATGGGTGTGGGCGATGGCGAACACGATGGCCCAGTTGATGGCATCGTAGTTGTGCACGGCCAGGTTGCGAAATCCCACTGCGCCGCGCATGCGTGCGCACAGCGCAGCATCTATCAGGCCCTGCTGTTTCAGCGCTACAAACGCGTCCCCCATGGTGTGGGGAATGGCGGCACCCGAGTCGCTGATGTGGTGCATGGCGATGTCTACGCAGAGTTGCACGGCGCGGCTGAGGTTGAGCACGATGACATCTTGCGTATCCATGTCATCCACCAGTGCTTGCAGCGTGCTCGGGCATTTGCTTTGCACCCGGGCAACGCAGCGGCGCAAGGATTCAAGTTTGCTTTCCAACACTAGCCTATCCACGCCAGCCTCCGCTCGGCCAGAGTGCGTTGCACGTAGGGTAAAAAGTCGTTGGCATCCAGCAGCGTGCGGGTGGCCCATGCGGCCTGTGCGGCTGCGGTGCCCAGCAGGCGGTGCCCGTGTTGCAGGATTTGGCCTGCCAGCGGTTGGCCTGCGGTGGCCAGATCCACCAGGTCCACGGCCCGGCCTGTGCTGCGGGCAATGGTGTCCACCAAGCGCATTTTTCTCTCGGCATCCAGCGGCGCGTCGGCTAAAACGGCGACATCGATGTCGCTGTCTGCGCGTGCGGTCTGGCGGGCGACCGAGCCAAACACCATCACCAACTGCAGGCCGCCATGGGCGTGCAGCGCGTCGCGGAGGGCTGAGAGTTCGGTGGAGGGGGTCGGCATCGCTCGATTATCTGCCCAGTTGGTGCTGCCCCGGCTACTCTCGCCGCTCCATATCCACCAGCACCAGCGCCGGTTGGTGGTTCCAGCGCAGGGTGATGGCGTAGGGGTGGGGGCGCACCGTGGGGGGCAGGGGGGCGCTGCCTTGGCGGGTGGTGGGGACAGAGATGTGCAGGCCCGCCCCTAATTCTTTGCGGGCGTTGCCGGCCAGGGTGTTGGCGATTTCGCCGACGGCATCTAGCAGGTTGGCATCGCTGAAGTCGGTGGCGTGCTGCAGTTCCAGCAGCTCGCGCAGCAAGGGGCCGGGCATGGAGACCAGCACCTGGCCGTGGAAGCTGCCCGAGAACTGCACTATGCCGGTGAACTGGTGGCCGGGCACCGGGCTGGTGCCCAAAAAGGCCGAGGTGATCTGCGGCGTCTGGGCGGTGGTGGTGTCGAAGTAGCGGCGCACCGAGTCCACGAAAAGCCGGAGTTCGCTCTCAGACAGGGTTTGCATCATGGCCCCGCAGTGACGTCGAGCAGGGCCAGGCGCAAGTCGTCGTCGGTAAAGGGCTTGGCCACAAAGCCGCGTGCGCCGAGCTTCAGGGCGGCAATGGCGGTGGCTTTGTCGTTGAGCGCGCTGACCACCAGGATGCGGGTGTGGGGCAGCAGGCGCAGCATTTCGCGGATGCATTCCACGCCGTCCATCTCGGGCATGGTCAGGTCCATGGTCACCACGTCGGGCTGGGTGGCTTTGGCGATGCGCAGGGCCTCCACGCCGTTGCGGGCCAGGCCGACGAGCGCGATCTTGCCCAGGCCACCGTCTTGCACGATCTTGCTGATGCGCGTGCGGATCATGTTGGAGTCGTCTACGACCAAAAGGCGCATATTTGGCTCACCCCCAGGCTGCAGTGCTGCGCATCTTTCGCCAACCCCCCTCGCATCGGTTTGACAAAACCGATGCGACACGCCGGGGGCAATACCAGTGGCCCGGCAAAGCCGGTTCCACGGTATTCCTGGAAGGAGTGCGTTCTGTCTGTTGCGTGGTGGGTGTCATTTCAAACTTCAAATCGAACCGTTATTTCCGTGAATTGCCCCGGCGTGGAGGCCAACGTCAAACGCCCGCCCAGGCGCTGCACGTTGGCGTGCACCATGTCCAGCCCCACCCCACGACCGGCATGCACATCGGCCTGCACGCCGGTGTTTTCGGCGGTAGAGAAGCCGGGCTTGAAGATGTGGCCAACAATCTGGCGGTCGCTGAAGCTCTCCAGCTGGCGGGCGGTGTACCAGCCCAGGTCAAGCAGCTTTTGCCGCAGGCTGTTGGCGTTCAGGCCCCGGCCATCGTCTCGCACACGCAAGATCCATTCCGTACCGTTTCTGCCCAACTGCACTTCCAGCCGCCCGGTGGCGGCCTTGCCGCAGGCCTGGCGGGTGGCGGGCGCTTCGATGCCGTGGGCCACGGCGTTGCGGACCAGCTGGGTGCAGATTTCGCGCACCAGATCGGCCGCATCCGAGGCGAGTTCGGCGTGGTGCTCCATTTGCACGGCGGTGGCTACGCGCTTGCCCAGGGCGCTGGCGGTGTCCATGGCCAGCCGGGTCAGTGCCGCGTTCAACCCATTGCTCGCCATGCGGCTGTCGCGCTGGATGCCCGCCAGGCTTTTCAATGCGGCCATGCGCCCCAGCAGCGCCTCCAGCGGCAAGGGCAGGGCCAGCAGGGGGTCGCCACTGTCGTCGCTGCGGGCCAGCAGCAGGGCCGTTTCAAACGCATGGGCCTGGTGCACCAGCGAATCCAGCCCCAGCGCGCCCGCGTCGCCCTTCAGCGCGTGGATGCGGCGGGCGGCCTGGTCCAGCGCATGGCGCAGCGCGGGTCGGCCCTGGGCGCTGCCGCGCAGCAGGTCGTTGATCTCCAGCAGGCTGGCCTCGGAGCGGGCCACAAACTGGCGCAGCAGGGCGGGGTCGGTCTCGCAGGCGGCCAGCAGCAGGGCCAGCTCTTTGTGCGAGCGCTGGCGTTCGGCCTGCAACTGGGTTTGCAGCAGGGTGCGGTCGGAAATGTCTTGCACCGTGACCAGCACGTGGGCGATGGCGGTGCCCGCACCCGTACCCGTGTGGACCCGGTTGAAGCGGAAGGCCAGGGTGCGCGGCACGGTCTGCCCCAGCCGGTTTTTCACCAGCGCCTGCAGCTCCAGCAGCGGGTTGATGTCTTGCACCAGCGCCTCCTTGACGTGCGGGGCAAACAGCAGGGCCACGTAGTCCTGGGCATCTACCAACACCTTGTCGTCCACCATGCTGGCCAGCAGGTCGAAGAAGCTGTCGCCAGGCCGCAGCGGGCGGCCAAACAGGGACTGGGCTGACTGCGATACCTGCGAGCCGAGCCGGAAGTCGGGGGTGATCAAAAACAGGCCTTCGCGCACGCTGGCCAGAATCTCCTGGTTCTCGCGGGTCACCGCTTCGATGCCCGCGTCCAGGCGGCGCAGGCGGCGCAAAAATTTGAACAGGATGAAGGCAAAGTTCAGCAGCGCCAGCACGATGCCCGCTGTCTGCACCTGGCGCAGGGTGGTGGCACGCTGGGAGGCGGTGGCCTCCAGCGCGGTGGTCAGGCGGTTCATCAGGCCCAGCAGTTCCTGGTTGTGGGCCTGGGCGTAGGCGCTGGCAGCGTGCAATTCGGCATCGCTGGCCTGGCCATTCAGCACCGGGGACAGGGCGCGCTGGAACGGGCTCCACAGGGCCTGGGCCTGCTGTAACGCCTGCAGGGCGGCGGGGTCTACGGCGGGCTTGAGGTACACCGGCTTGCCGCTGCCGCTGGGAACGATGGCACCATGCTGGAAGCCCTGCAGCGTGGCATCAAACAGGCTGACGGCATCGCGCAACTCGGCCAGTGCTTCGGGTGCCGCCTGGCCCTTGTTACGGGCGGCTTCCACCACCAGCAAGGCCTTTGCCGAGCGCTGCGACAGCATGCGTTGGCGACCGGCCAGGTTGATGCTGTGCGCGTCTTCGCTGATCTGGTAGGAGGTGGCAAAGTTCAGCACCAGCACGCCCAGGTCGAACAGCAGAAACAGCGCTACCGCCAAAACAATGTCGCGGTACTTTCCTAAGGAAAAAAGGCCTTCCGTGCTTATTCCGTCGGCGTGAGTAGCTACTTTTTTTGTAGTAATAGGAGTGTGGAGAGGTGTGTGGGGCATGCACCGAACAGGCAATAACAGGGCCAACCCATCGGGTCGGGGCTGCACCAGAATGGGTCGCCCCGCATGCACCGTGGGCGGGTTTAACATGCTCGGCTGCCTATTTTTCTGGAAACCCTCCATGCCCGCATCCATCACCGTTCAAATGCCCGCCAGCGCGCCGCGCCAGTTGTTTCTGTTGTTCCATGGCGTGGGCGGCGTGCCGCAGAACCTGGTGCTGCTGGGCCAGCGGCTGGCGCTGGAGTTCCCGCAGGCGGCGGTGGTCTGCGTGGCCGGTCCGGATGCCTCCGACCTGGGCGCAGGGTTCCAGTGGTTTTCGGTGCAAGGCATCAGCGATGACAACCGCGCGCAGCGCATTGCCGACACCCTGCCGCGCTTCGTGGCCACCGTGCGCGGCTGGCAGCAGCGCACCGGATTGACGCATGCCGAGACGGCGCTGGTGGGCTTTTCGCAGGGCGCGATCATGGCGCTGGAGGCCACGCAACTAGAGGAGTCGCTGGCAGGCCGCGTGGTGGCGTTGTCGGGGCGGTTTGCCCAGTTGCCCGAGCAGGCACCGGCCACCACCACGCTGCATTTCATCCACGGCAAGAACGACGAGGTGGTGGCCTATGGCCACACCGTGGCCGCCGCCGAGCGGCTGGTGCGCCTGGGCGGCGACATCACGGCCGATGTGATTCCCTTCTTGGGGCATGCCGTGAATGAGGAGGTGGTGGAGCTGCTGGTCGAACGGCTGAAGGGCCATATCCCCAAGCGCATCTGGGAGCAGGCAGGGCAGAGCGCCCCACCGCAACCCTGAGGCCACATACGGGCCGTGGATGCGGCTATCCACCCCGTCTGCTACAGCCTGAACGCGCGCCTTCCAGAAACACCGCAGAACTGGCTTTGCCAGGCTGCTGGTGTTGCCCCCTGCAAGGGGGTTGGCGAAAGATGCGCAGCACTGTAGCCTGGGGGTGAGCCAAAAAATTACGCAGTAATTTTTTCTACGTGGGCCTGCCGGGTGTACAGGAAGTCGATCACCGCCTTGCGGTAGCCCTGGTAGTCGGCGTTGTCGGCCAGTTCCACGCGGTTGCGCGGGCGGGGCAGGTTGACGCTGAGCACCTCGCCGATGGTGGCGGCGGGCCCATTGGTCAGCATCACGATCTTGTCGCTCAGCAGCACGGCTTCGTCCACGTCATGGGTCACCATCACCACGGTGCTGTGGGTCTTTTGCACGATGGCCAGCAGCTCGTCCTGCAGCTTGGCGCGGGTCAGTGCGTCCAGCGCGCCAAAGGGCTCGTCCATCAGCAAGACCTTGGGCTCCATGCTCAGGGCGCGGGCAATGCCCACGCGCTGCTTCATGCCGCCCGAGATTTCGCCAGGGCGCTTTTGCGCGGCGGCGGTCAGGCCCACCAAGGCCAGCACTGCATCGGTGCGGGCCTTGAGCTGGGCCTTGTTTTCCGAGGGCGCACCGGTGGACTTGTTGGCCGCGCCGAAGACGCGCTCTACCGCCAGGTACACGTTCTCATAGCAGGTCAGCCAGGGTAGCAGCGAGTGGTTCTGGAACACCACCGCGCGCTCGGGGCCGGGGCCCTTGATCTCGCGGTTGGCGCACAGCAGAGTGCCGTTGGTGGGGTCGGTCAGGCCGGCAATCAGGTTCAGCAGGGTGGACTTGCCGCAGCCCGAGTGGCCAATCAGGGCCACAAACTCGCCCTTGGCAATGGTCAGGTTGATGTCGCGCAGGGCGGGGAAGATGCCCTTGGCGGTCTTGAAGGTCTGCTCGACTCCCTGGATTTCGATGTACTTGGTGCTCAGGCTGGCGGGGGTGGGGTTCATGATTTCACCTCTTCAAAAGTAAATGCGGTGGCCAGTTTGATCAGGGCGTATTCCAGCATCAGGCCGACGATGCCGATCACAAAGATGGCGATGATGATGTTCTTGACGTTCAGGTTGTTCCATTCGTCCCACACCCAGAAGCCGATGCCCACGCCGCCGGTCAGCATCTCTGCCGCCACGATCACCAGCCAGGCCGTGCCCACCGCCAGGCGTACGCCGGTCAGCATGTAGGGCAACACAGCGGGGAACAGGATCTTGGTGACGATCTTCCATTCGCTCAGGTTTAGCACGCGGGCCACGTTCATGTAGTCCTGCGGCACGCGCTGCACGCCCACCGCGGTGTTGATGACCATGGGCCAGATCGAGCAGATGAAGATGGTCCAGATGGCCGCCGGATTCGCACCCTTGAACACCATCAGACCGATGGGCAGCCAGGCCAGCGGCGACACCGGGCGCAGCAGGCTGATCAGCGGGTTGAACATGCGGCCCATGAACTCGAACCGGCCAATCGCAAAGCCCGCCGGTATGCCCACCAGCGCCGCCAGGCCAAAGCCCAGCGCCACCCGTTCCAGCGAGGCCAGCACGTTCCAGCCCACGCCCTGGTCGTTCGGGCCCTTGCGGTAGAACGGGTCGCTGAACAAGACTACGGCCTGCTGGAAGGTCTCGGTTGGTGAGGGGATGTTGCTGGCGGTGGTGATGGACACAATCGCCCAGATGCCGATCAGCAGGCCCAGGCCCAGGATGGGCGGCACCACCTGGCGCCAGAAACCGCGCCAGTCAAAAGGCATTTTGGGAGTCGCCATTTTTACGTCTTTCGGGGCGCTAGCGCTTATATCCTGGGCGGTAGCAGCTAGCATTTTGGGAGCGGGTGGGCTGTCGGAGGCATCAAACGATGCATCGCGGGGGGAATGGAATACGGCACTGACCATGGTTTTCTCCTGGGGATGTGACAGATGAGGCGGTCCCCTTCGCGGGATACCGTGGAACTGGCTTTGCCAGGCCACTGGTATCGCCCCCCGGTAGGGGGGTTGGCGAAGCGTAGCGCAGCCTGGGGGGTGGGCTTATTTCAGGCTCTTACCTTGAAGCTGTCGGCGTACTTTTTAGGGTCCTTGCCGTCCCAGACCACGCCGTCCATCAGCTTGCTGCTGCGCATGTCACTCTTGGGCACGGGCGTTTTGCTGGCGGCAGCGGCCTGCTTGTAGATGTCGATCTGGTTGATCTGCTTGGCCACGGCCAGGTAGTCGGGGTGGTCTTTCAGCAAGCCCCAGCGTTTGTGCTGGGTCATGAACCACATGCCGTCGGACAGGAACGGGAAGTTGACCGTGCCTTCGTTGTAGAACTTCATGTAGTTCGGGTCGTCCCAGGTCTTGCCCAGGCCGTTCTGGTAGCGGCCCAGAATGCGCTGGTTGATGGCATCCACGCTGGTGTTTACGTAGCTCTTGTCGGCGATGGTTTCGGCCATCTTGTTCTTGTTGGCCAGGCCGGCATCGATCCAGCGGCCGGCTTCCAGAATCGCGGCGGTCACAGCGCGGGCGGTGTTGGGGTACTTCTTGACGAACTCGGAGGTGGTGCCCAGTACCTTTTCGGGGTGGTCTTTCCAGATGTCTTGCGTGGTGGTGGCGGTGATGCCGATGCCGTCGATGATGGCGCGGTGGTTCCAGGGCTCGCCCACGCAGTAGCCGTCCATATTGCCCACGCGCATGTTCGCCACCATTTGCGGCGGCGGCACGGTGATGACCTTGGCATCGCTCATGGGGTTGATGCCGTGGGCCGCCATCCAGTAGTACAGCCACATGGCGTGGGTGCCGGTGGGGAAGGTCTGGGCAAAGGTGTATTCGCGCTTCTCGGCGGCCATCAGCTTGGCCAGGCCGGGGCCGTCGACCGCGCCCTTCTCGGCCAGCTTTTTGGACAGGGTGATGGCCTGACCGTTCTGGTTCAGGGTCATCAGCACGGCCATGTCTTTCTTGGGGCCGCTCAGGCCCAGGTGCACGCCGTAAATCAGGCCGTACAGGGCGTGGGCAAAGTCGAGCTCGCCGTTGACCAGCTTGTCGCGCACACCGGCCCAGCTGGCTTCCTTGCTGGGGATGATCTTCACGCCGTATTTTTTGTCGATGCCCAGCACCGAAGCCATCACAACGCTGGCGCAGTCGGTCAGGGGGATGAAGCCGATTTTGACTTCTTCTTTTTCGGGCTTGTCGGAGCCTTGGGCGTAGGCCAGGGCGCGCAGGGCCGGGCTGATGCCCACGGCACCGACGGCGGCGGTTTGCAGCACCGAGCGGCGGCTGAGTTTGGTCTTCAAAAGGTCGGTCATCAAAGGGCTCCCAAGATTGAAACGAAAGTGGTTCCAGAACGAAAAAAGGCGTCCTCACCGCGCAGCGCGCTGCAGGTTGCAGCCTCTAACGGGTGGGGACGCCTTTGTCCGAATACGTGGCGTTGGGCACCCGCCATTGGGTGCTCGCTGCCATGGGACCATCGGTGGTCTTGGTCTAGTTATGCAAGCCTCGTGCCAGGTGGGTTGGGCGCTGATTTGCTACTCTATTGGTAGCTGCTTGTGCTTATGGAATAAGCGCTAGCGGCCTATTTGGCTTGTAAGAAAAGGTGTTGCACTGTTCTTGTGCAGTGCACCATTTCAGCGGCTGGGTTTGGCGTGCGAGGGTGCCCGGATGAAGCCACCGTCTTGCGCCAGCAGTTGGCAAAAGGCTGCGTTGGCCATGGGCTTGGCCAGCAGGTAGCCCTGGAATTCATCGCAGCCCTGGCTGCGCAGCAGGTCGAACTGGGCCTGGTTTTCCACGCCTTCAGCGACCACGGTTTTGCGCAGGTTCTGGCACAGGCTGACCATGGCGCGGGCGATCATGGCCACGTCGTCATCGGACTCAATGTCGGTGACCAGCGAGCGGTCGATCTTCACCGTGTCCAGCGGCAGATGGCGCAGGTACGACAGGCTGGAATAGCCGGTGCCAAAGTCGTCCATCGCCACCCGGAAACCCTGCGCCTTGAAGGCGTTGAGCACGCTGATGGCGCGGGCGCTGTCGTCCAGGAACACGCCTTCGGTGATCTCCAGCTCCACCCGCTCGGGCGGCAGGCCGCTGGCGCGCACCAGGGCGGCCATGCGCAGCACCAGGTCGTCGGCCAGAAACAGCCGCGCCGAGAGATTGACGGCAATCACCAGGTGCGCGCCCTGCGGCCCGTCCCACTGCGCGGCGGCGGCAAAGGCCTGGCGCAGGATCAGCTCGGTGAGTTCGCCGATCAACCCGGTTTCTTCGGCGATCGGGATGAAGCGGTCCGGCCCCACTATGCCGATGCTGGCGCTGTGCCAGCGGGCCAGGGCTTCCACGCCGACGATGCGCCGGTGCTGGTCGACCTTGGGCTGGAAGGCCACGGTGAATTCGTTGTGCTCCAGCCCGGCGCGCATGGCAGTAGCCAGGTCGAGCCGCTCGTCGGCCACCTTGTTCAGCTCGGGGGTGAAGAACTGGAAGTTGTTGCGGCCGCGCTCCTTGGCGGCGTACATGGCCACGTCGGCGTGCTTGAGCAGGCTTTGTGCGTCCTCGCCGTCTTGCGGGTACAGCGCCACGCCCATGCTGGCGCCCACCTGGAACTCGCGCCCCAGCAGAATCACCGGCTGGTTGATCTGCTTGAGCACACGCTGCAGGTGCGAGATGACGCTGTTGGCGCGGAAGTGCTCGTTGAGCAGCAGCACAAATTCGTCGCCGCTGTGGCGCGACACGGTGTCGCTGGCGCGCACGCAGTTGCGCATGCGCTGGGCAATCTCTACCAGCAGCTGGTCGCCCGCGTCGTGGCCCAGGCTGTCGTTGATCAGCTTGAAGTGGTCCAGGTCGATGAACACCACGGCCAGAAACAGCCCCATGCGCTCGGCGTGGGCGATGGCCGGGCCAATGCGGTCGCGCAGCAGGTTGCGGTTGGCCAGGCCGGTCAGGCCGTCGTAGTTGGCCTGGCGCTCCAGTTGCTCGCGCTGGCTGCGGCGTTCGGTGATGTCTTGCACCGTGCCCTCGAAGCAGACGAACGTACCCTGGGCATCGCGCACGCTGTGGGCGTTTTCCGAAATCCAGATGGTGCTGCCGTCGCGCCGGTACACCTCGGACTCGAAATTGCGCACCTCGCCGTGGGCGGCCATCAGTTTCTGGAAACGCTCGCGCCGCTGCGGCTGCACGTACAGCCGGCGGTCGATGTCGGCCATGTCGGCCATCAGCTCCTCGGCGGTGTCATAGCCGTACAGCCGGGCCAGCGCCGGATTCGCCGACAGGTAGCGGCCTTCTTGCGAGGTCTGGAAGATGCCGTCGCGCGCGTGCTCAAAAATCTGCCGGTAGCGGGCTTCGGCATGGGCCAGGGCCTCCAGGGTCACAAAGCCCTCGGTCACGTCTTCGATAAAGCCTTCCAGCACCTGCTGCTCGCCTTCGTCGATCACCATCACGCCTTGCTCCTTGACGCGGCGCACGGCTCCGCTGCGGGTCACTATGGCGTAGTGCACGGTAAAGCGCTGCTCGGCGACGGCGGCGGCCAGGATCTCGGCGCGCACCCGGATGCGGTCGTTCGGGTGGGTGATGCGCTCCCACGAGATGGTCTGGTTGTCGATCAGTTCCAGCGCCTGGTAGCCGGTGAGCTTGTGGCAGCCCTGGCTGACGAAGCGCATGGTCCAGTGCACGTCGGGCAGGCAGCGGTAGGCCATGCCTTCCAGGTTGTTGACCAGGGTGTCCAGCACCTTGTGCAGATTCATCGACCGCGCTAGCAGCGGGCTGGAATGGTGCGAGCGGGCGGCGGGAGCGGGAACGGTATCCACAGAAGAGGGCGGCATGAAAAAGGGGGAGGGCAAGAACCGGCAGCTTCACCCTGGGGTGCGGCAGTCTTGCTATTGAATAAATAGCTGCTCGTGCAATCAGCTAGAGCGTAAGCGGCATATTTTATTTCAAAATATTATTGCGGACAAAATTGTGCACCGTTTGTGTGCGCTGTACTGGTGCGTCCATCAGCCCAGCAGGTCGGCTACGTCCAGGATGCGCTGGGCCACATCCACCAGCTTCAGGCTCTTGTCCATGGCGGCCTTGCGCAGGCGGTCGTAGGCCTGTTGCTCGGTCAGCCCCTGGCGCTGCATCAGCAGGCCCTTGGCGCGATCGATCACCTTGCGGTTAAGTAGCTCGGTCTTGTGGCCGTCGAGCTCTTCGCGGGTCTGGGCCAGTTCCTTGCGCAGCGCCTGCTCGTGCTCAAAGCGGGCCATGGCCACGTCCAAGATGGGGCGGATACGCGCCGCCGACAGCCCGGCCACGATGTAGGCCGACACACCTGCGGCCACCGCGTCCTTGGCAACCGAGGTGTCGTCGTTGTTGGTGAACATGACGATGGGGCGGCGCGCGTCGCGGGTGGCCATCACCACGTGCTCCAGCGCGTCGCGGGCCTCGCTCTCGGCATCCACGATCACCATGTCGGGCTGCAACTGGGCCAGGCGCTCGGTTAAAAACACGTCGGCAGGCAGGCTGGCGACCAGGTTGTAGCCGTTTTCCAGCAGGCCAATGCGCAACGCCCGCGAGCGCTCAGCCTGCAGCAGGCCGGCTTCGTCGTGCGGGTCCAGCACGTCCAGGTCGGGGGCAATCACTACGATGCGCAGGGCTTCATTCATGGCCCAAAACCTGCAAGATTCGCGCCAAGACTAAACTCACAGGCTGACTGACTAGGGAATGCTTGTGCTGGTATTAGGTATTGAATCATCGTGTGACGAAACCGGAATTGCGCTCGTGCGCGCTGATGGCCCGGCCTTGCCGGTATTGCTGGCGCACGCGCTGCACAGCCAGATCGAGATGCACCAGGCCTACGGCGGCGTGGTGCCCGAGCTGGCCAGCCGCGACCACATCCGCCGCGTGTTGCCGCTCACCCGCCAGGTATTGGAGGAGGCGGCCCACACCCTGCAAGACGTGGACGTGGTGGCCTACACCCGCGGCCCCGGCCTGGCGGGTGCGCTGCTGGTGGGCGCGGGTGTGGCCTGCGCGCTGGGTGCCGCCCTGGGCAAGCCGGTGCTGGGCGTGCACCACCTGGAAGGGCATTTGTTGTCGCCCTTCTTGAGCGTGGACCCGCCGGAGTTTCCGTTTGTGGCGCTGCTGGTGTCCGGTGGCCACACCCAGCTGATGCGGGTAGACGGCGTGGGCCGCTACGAGATGCTGGGCGAAACCATCGACGATGCAGCGGGTGAGGCTTTCGACAAATCCGCCAAGCTGATGGGCCTGGGCTACCCCGGTGGCCCGGCCTTGTCGCGGCTGGCAGAAAAAGGCGACCCGGTGGCGTTCAAGCTGCCACGGCCCTTACTGCACAGCGGCAACCTCGATTTTTCGTTCGCCGGTTTGAAAACGGCGGTGATGACGCAGGCCAAGAAATTGGGCGACGAGCTGGAGGCCCGCAAAGCCGATTTGGCCGCCAGCACCCAGGCCGCGATTGTCGAAGTGCTGTTGAAGAAATCCATGACGGCCCTGCAACGCACCGGCCTGCGCAGGCTGGTGGTGGCGGGCGGCGTGGGAGCCAATAAGTCGCTGCGCAGCCAGCTCAATGCCGTCTGCGCCAAGGCCGGTATCCGCGTGCACTACCCCGAGCTGCATTTGTGCACCGACAACGGCGCGATGATCGCCATGGCCGGTGCCATGCGGCTGCAGTCGGGCCTGCAGGCACCCACGCGGGCTTACGCTTTTGACGTAAAGCCGCGTTGGCCCTTGGACTCTCTTTAGTTGATGGTGAGGTTGGAGACGTTGCTGACCGGGGCCTTCTTGGCCAGCTTCAAGGTCAGCACGCCGTTCTCCAGCCGCGCATCGCTGGCCGACACGTCGATGTCCTGCGGCAACTCGTACGCGGCCTTGTAGGTACGGGGCGCGTCGGGCTGGCTTTCAATGCGCACCACGCTGCCTTCGATGCCGATGGAGAGCTGCTCCTTGGCAATGCCGGGCACGTCGAACTGCAGGCTGTAGGCATGCTCGTCCTGGGTGATGCGGTAGTTTTTTTGCTGTGCTTCGTCGAGCGAGCGGTGCAGTGCACGCAGGTTGTTGTGGCGAACAAAAGCGGGGTGGGTAGCTGCGATAAACATAGTGGACTCCGTTTACATTACGCGGCGCTCACATTGATTGCCGCTTGGCTCACATCTGCGTGCGCCGCCCCCTATTTCAAGGAAGTTTTTAGATGTTTAAGTTTCGACGTGGGCTCTTGAAATCGTGCGCTGTGGCGCTATGTGGACTGGCTTTTCTCTCGGCCCAGGCGGCACCCGCGCCCATCAAGCTGGCCCTGGTGGAGGGCTTGAGCGGCCCGTTTGGCAACGGCGGCGAGGCGGTGTTTCGCAACCTGATTTGGGCCGTGGAGCGCGTCAATGCACGCGGCGGCGTGCCGTTGCCCGATGGCAAACACCTGCTGGCGCTGGAGCGCTATGACAGCAAGGGCCAGAACGAAGAAGCCCTGTCGGCCCTGCGTGCCGCCATCGACGACGGCGCGCAATACATCCTGCAAGGCAACTCTTCCGCCACCGCCGCCGTGCTGATCGATGCCATCAACAAGCACAACGACCGCGAACCCACCAAGCGCGTGCTGCTTCTGAACTATGCGGCGGTAGACCCCACGCTGACCAACGAGAAATGCAGCTTCTGGCACTTCCGTTTCGACGCACACGCCGACATGCGTATGGCCGCGCTGATGGCCGTGTTCAAGGACGACGCAGCGGTCAAAAGCGTCTACATCCTGGGCCAGGACTACAGCTTCGGCCAGGCCGTGGCGCGCGAAGCCAAGCGCCAACTGGCCCTGCAGCGCCCCGACGTGCGGCTGGTGGGCGATGAACTGCACCCGCTGGGCCGCGTCAAGGACTTCATTCCCTACGCCGCGAAGATCAAGGCTAGCGGCGCGCAGGCCGTCATCACCGGCAACTTCGGCAACGACCTGACCCTGCTGGTCAAGGCCGCCCGCGAGGTGGGTTTTGAGGGCAAGTTCTACACCTTCTATGGCAATGCGCTGGGGGCTCCGGCGGCGCTGGGCGAGGCGGGTGTAGGCAAGGTGATCGCTGTGGCCGACTGGCTGCCGAACACGCCCACCGCGCAGAGCCAGGCCTTCGTCAACGCATTTCGCCAACGCTTTCCCAAGCCTGCCGACGACTACCTGCACATGCGCATGCAGCTCATGGTGGAGGCGCTGGCCCAGGCGATTGAAAAGGCCGGTACTATAGATTTGATAGCTGTTGCCACAAGTCTGGAGGGCGCTAGTGTCAGTTTATATGGTCAAACCGGTAGCATGCGCGCGGCCGACCACCAGTTCCAGCAGTCCCTGGCCGTGGGCAGCATGGACCGCCAGGGCACGCCGGGCGTGAAGTTTGATGTGGAAGGCTCGGGCTACGGCTTTCGGGTCATCAAACAAATCAGCGCCGCGCAGGCCGAAATGCCCACCACCTGCAAGATGGTGCGGCCCGGCTAGCGCGTATAGCCTGCGCAGGCCCCGGCATTGGGCCTGCCCTTGCATTCGCGCAGCAGGCGGCGGTTGCGCTCGGCGGTGCTCTCCGACGAGTCTTTGAGCAGCCGAACCTGGGAGCCGCCTTTGGTTTTTTTGGCTTTGGCAAAGCCAGGGGCGGCCAAGGTCAAGGCAAGAAAGCAGCACAGCAAAGCGCGGTAAGGCATGCGAACATCTCCAGACGGGGTGCGCATAATCATGCCTCCACAGCCCCTATCCGTCTATGCGCCAAGCCATCCTGAACCTCGAAGAATCCAAAATCCGTGAAGTCGCCAACGCCGGCATGGGGCGTAGCGACGTGCTGGCCTTCTGGTTCGGCGAAAGCGACGAAGTCACGCCCGACTTCATCCGCCAGGCCGCCATTGCCTCGCTGCAACAGGGCGAAACCTTCTACTCCCACAACCTGGGCCTGCCCGAGCTGCGCCAGGCGGTGGCCGACTACATGGGCGGCTTGCACGGCTCCATCGGTGCCGACCGCATCGCCATCACTTCTGGTGGTGTCAATGCGCTGATGCTGGCCATCCAGATGCTGGTGGACGCGGGCGACGAGGTGGTGGCCGTTACGCCGGTGTGGCCCAACCTCACCGCCCAGCCCGCCATCCTGGGCGCACGCCTGCGCTGCGTCGCGCTGCAACCGCAGGCCGACGGGGCCTGGGCGCTGGACATGGCCCAGCTGCTGGCCGCCGTCACGCCCGCCACCAAGCTGCTGGTGCTCAACGCCCCGAACAACCCCACCGGCTGGACGCTGACCCGCGCCGAGCAGCAAACCATCCTCGACCACTGCCGCCGTACCGGCACCTGGATCCTGGCCGACGAGGTCTATGAGCGCCTGTACTACGCGCCCAGCGCCAACGGCTGCGCGCCCAGCTTTCTGGACCTGGCCGCGCCCGAAGACCGGCTGGTGGTGGTGCACAGCTTTTCCAAAAGTTTTTTGATGACCGGCTGGCGGCTGGGCTGGCTGGTCCTGCCCGCCAGCGCCACGCCGCACATGGGCAAGCTCATCGAATTCAACACCTCGTGCGCCAGCGTGTTTGTGCAGCGCGCCGGTATCGCCGCCTTGCAAGGCACCGACAACATCACGCCGCGCGTGGTGGCGCACCTGAAAACCTGCCGCGACACCCTGGTGCCGCTGCTGCAAGCCGTGCCCGGCGTGCGCGTGGCCCCGGCGCAGGGCGGCATGTACGCTTTTTTCCAGCTGGCAGGCCACCCGGATTCCCTGGTCACCGCCAAGCGCCTGGTGGCCGAAGCCGGTTTGGGCCTGGCCCCTGGCAACGCCTTCGCCCCCGAGGCCCAGGGCTGGCTGCGTTGGTGCTTTGCTTCCAAAGATTTGCACCGATTGGAGCAAGGCGTGGAAAGGCTCAAAAAGTGGGCTATAATTTGAGGCTTGCTGCAGCGTGATTTGATTACAAAGCAGCAAGCGACAAGAACCCCGGTTCAAGTCAAATTGGCCTAAAGTCATGTTATGATTTAAGGCTGAAAACGCGGGAGTAGCTCAGTTGGTAGAGCGCAACCTTGCCAAGGTTGAGGTCGAGAGTTCGAGACTCTTCTCCCGCTCCAAATTGGTAAAAAGGGAAGCTTCAGGCTTCCCTTTTTTATGATGAATGCAGTGAGTGCGGCGCGATAACAAAGCGGTTATGTACCGGATTGCAAATCCGGCTAGCCCGGTTCGACTCCGGGTCGCGCCTCCAGAATTCAAAATTCGGGTAATTTCGGATTTTGCATAAAAAGCCATGCTAGAATGCAAGGCTTGAAACGCGGGAGTAGCTCAGTTGGTAGAGCGCAACCTTGCCAAGGTTGAGGTCGAGAGTTCGAGACTCTTCTCCCGCTCCAAATTTGGCAAAAAAGGAAGCTTAGGCTTCCTTTTTTTATGCCCGTTTGTTTTTGCGTTTTGTGGCGTTTGGTAACCGGCTTTCAGAGCCAAAACCACCCGTCCTGCGGGGTACAATGCGGCTGTTTTTCAGCTTTGGTGCGACGACACAGGAGGCCTAACCTCTGGTTTTGGCCCCGAGGTGGATACAGCAGGCTCGGTGGTGTAATTGGTAGCCACAGCAGACTTAAAATCTGCCGACGCAAGTCGTACCGGTTCGATTCCGGTCCGAGCCACCAAATTTGCATTTTCGCGTGGCGATAATGCTGGATTTGCCCCAAATCCCATGCAAGACGACAAACCCGAATCCCTTGAAGAATACGTGCCCGGCGTAGCCAATGGCCGCCACTACATGGCCAAACTCAGCTACTTTGCTGGCGGGCCTTGGTCCATCGAGGTGGTCCACGTGGAAGGGCTGCCGCCCCTGGGCGACAACGACAAAAGCTGGTCCACCCGCGACGAGGCGGTACAGGCGGCTCAGGCCATGGTGGCTGCGCTGGCGCACTGAGTCCGCGCACGTAAAATCCCCAGGTTCGCAATCCACCACAGACGACGGCGCTCTTCCTTTGGATGATTTCCAAAGGTTTTGTGCCCCTGCTCCTCGCGCTGGTTTCCAACCCCCCTAAAAGCGCCTAATATCTCCCTATGCCCCGCTACAACGCCCCCTTTGAAATCCATGTGCACGGCCAAGTGCCTTTGCGCACCGACGTGACGTTCCACCAAGTCCAGGAAGCGCTCAAGCCGCTGTGGAAGTACGCCGGGGCCAAGTCCCTGGCCGACGCTGCGGGCAGCGCCTACGAAGAAGAGCCGGGCATCCAGTTCAATGGCGCCGAGCACATGCTGCAGATGTGCTGGACGGTGCCGGGCGACGAAGACTTCAAGCAGGCGCTGGACGAAATGTGCATGAGCCTGAACGAGCTGGCCGAGCGGGGCGCTTCCATCGAAATCACCTTCTACGACACCGACTTTGACGAAGAAGACGAAGAAGCCACCGACGATTCGCGCGACGACTTCCTGATGCTGTTCGTCGGCCCCACGCCTGCGGCCATCATGCAGGTGCAGCGCGATCTGCTGGTGCAGGATGTGATCAACATGATGGAGCGCCACTTCGATGCGTCCGAACTCAACGGCATCGTGCGCGAAATCGACCAGTTGTTCACCCAACGCTTCGATGCCCTGGTGAATTCGCTGGAGCTGGGCAAGCCCCCCCGTGGCCCGGGCGGCTCGGGCGGCGCCGGTGGGCACGGCGGCGGCGGACGCAGGCCGCGCCACTTGCATTGATTTCTACCCGTCCGGCCTCGTTGGACGACTTGCCGGTCGTCGCGCCGCTGTTTGATGCCTACCGCCAGTTCTACGACCAGGCACCCGATCTGCCACAGGCCACGGCCTTCATCCAGGCGCGCATGGCCCATGGCGAGTCCAGCATCTTGGTGGCGCAGGGCGACGGTGGGCGTGTGCTGGGGTTTTGCCAGCTCTACCCCTCGTTCTGCTCGGTGGCGGCGGCTCCCATTTACGTGCTGTACGACCTGTTTGTGGCCCCGGATGCGCGCAAGACGGGCGCGGGCCGGGCGCTGCTGCTAGCGGCGGAGCAGTTCGCGGCTAGCCAGGGCGTGGCGCGGATGGACCTGACCACGGCCAAGACGAATCTGGCCGCGCAGTCGGTGTACGAGTCACTCGGCTGGGTGCGCGACGAGGTGTTTTTTGCGTACAGCAAGGCCGTGGATGGTAGGGGGGTGCCATGCCCGAAGTGACCGGTATCGACCACATCTACATCACCGTGTCCGACCTGGCGCGGGCCGAGCTGTTTTACGACCAGGTGCTGATGGCGGTGCTGGGTTTTCGTAAAAGCAAGTTTGCTTTGGCCGACGACCCGCACATCCAGTACTACAACCGCCATTTCGGCTTTGTGCTGCGCCCGGCGCGCAGCGGCTTGCCGCACAACCCGTATGCGCCTGGGCTGCACCATTTTTGCCTGCGAGTGGACAGCGTGGCCGACGTGCAGGCCGTGGCCGCGCAACTGCAGGCTGCGGGCGTGGATGCGACCCCGGCCCGCTTGTACCCCGAGTACGCGCCCGACTACTGGGCCACGTTTTTTACCGACCCCGACGGCATCCGGCTGGAAGTGACTAACTACCGCCAGGACCGGCGGGCGCGGCACGACACCTGGGAATCCCTGGTTTAGGCCGCCCAGCGCACCGCATCGTCGGTGGCAAAACCCAGCCAGCGCCGGGCGGCGGCCTGCAGCACGGCGGGCTCGCCAGTGGTGACGAGCTGGACCCGGCCTGGGCCTTCGGTTGCCAGCGTGCCTGCGGTTTCCAGCAGGTGCCGGGTGCGCCGCGCCACCGGTTCGCCGGTGGACAAGATCCGCACCTGTGGGCCCACCAGCCGGGCCAGATGGGCCTGGGCAAACACGTAGTGGGTGCAGCCCAGCACCAGCGTATCGATCTCGCCAGGGTTTAAGCCAAATGTGCCCATAGCGCTTATGTATTGAGCGCAGAGTGCTATCACTTTTGAATCGTCCTGGGTTTCTACGCTGCGGCTGATGGCATCGGCCAGGCCGTCGCAGGGCTGGACGATGAAGTCGGCCTGGTCTTGCAGGCTGGCGTGCAGGGCTTTGAACTTGGCGCTGGTGACGGTACCGCGGGTGCCGATGACCCCCACGTGCTTGGTTTGGCTGGCTGCGGCTGCCGGTTTCAGCCCCGGCTCCACGCCGACGATGGGCAGGTCGGGGTGTTCGGCCCGGAGCTGAGCCACCGCAGCCATGGTGGCGGTGTTGCAGGCGATGACCAGGGCCTGGATGCCGTGGGTCTGGCGCAAATAGGCGGTGATGGCGCGGGAGCGCCCCACCACGTGTGCGTCGTCACGCTCGCCGTAGGGCGCGTGGGCGCTGTCGTCCAGGTAGACGAAATGCTCCAGCGGCATTGCAGCCTGCAGCGCCTGCAAGACGCTCAAGCCGCCGATACCGCTATCAAATACGCCGATGGGGGCCTTCAAGCCGCCACTACTCCGATGCTCTTGAACTCGCCCGTGGCAATCCGCTTCTGCCACTCCGCCGGGCCGGTGATGTGCGCGCTGGTGCCGCCCGCGTCCACAGCTACCGTCACGGGCATGTCCACCACGTCGAACTCGTAGATGGCTTCCATCCCGAGGTCGGCAAAGCCCACCACCTTGGCGGTTTTGATGGCTTTGCTGACCAGGTAGGCGGCGCCGCCCACGGCCATCAGGTAGGCGCTCTTGTGCTTTTTGATGGCTTCGATGGCGACCGGGCCGCGCTCGGACTTGCCGATCATCGAGATCAGGCCGGTCTCGGCCAGCATCATTTCGGTGAAGCCGTCCATGCGGGTAGCGGTGGTGGGGCCTGCGGGGCCCACGGCTTCGTCACGCACTGGGTCGACCGGGCCAACGTAGTAGATGACGCGGTTGGTGAAGTCCACCGGCAGCTTCTCGCCCTTGGCCAGCATGTCCTGGATGCGCTTGTGGGCAGCGTCGCGGCCGGTGAGCATCTTGCCGTTGAGCAGCAGGGTGTCGCCGGGTTTCCAGCTGGCGACCTCGGCCTTGGTCAGGGTGTTGAGATCGACCTTTTTGCTCTTGTTGTAGTCGGGCGTCCAGTTGACGTTGGGCCACAGGTCCAGGCTCGGCGGGTCCAGGTAGACCGGGCCGCTGCCGTCCATCACAAAGTGGGCGTGGCGGGTGGCGGCGCAGTTGGGGATCATGGCCACGGGCTTGCTGGCGGCGTGGGTGGGGTACATCTTGATCTTGATGTCCAGCACGGTGGTCAGGCCGCCCAGGCCTTGCGCGCCGATGCCCAGCGCGTTGACCTTCTCGAAGAGCTCCAGGCGCAGGGCCTCGGTCTTGGTGAGCGCGCCACCGGCGCTGGATTTGGCCTGCAGCTCGTACATGTCCAGGTCGTCCATCAGGCTTTGTTTGGCCATCAGCACGGCCTTTTCAGCGGTGCCGCCGATGCCGATGCCCAGCATGCCCGGCGGGCACCAGCCTGCGCCCATGGTGGGCACGGTTTTCAGCACCCAGTCCACGACGGAATCGCCGGGGTTGAGCATGACCATCTTGCTTTTGTTCTCGCTGCCGCCGCCCTTGGCTGCGACGGTGATGTCCACGGTGTTGCCGGGCACGATCTCGGTGACGATGACGGCGGGGGTGTTGTCCTTGGTGTTCTTGCGGTCGAACTGGGGGTCGGCCACGATGCTGGCGCGCAAGGTGTTGTCGGGGTGGGCATAGCCCTGGCGTACGCCTTCGTTGATGGCGTCGTCCAGGCTGCCGGTGAAGCCTTCCCAGCGCACGTCCATGCCCACTTTGAGGAACACGTTGACGATGCCGGTGTCCTGGCAGATGGGGCGCTGGCCGGTAGCGCTCATCTTGCTGTTGGTCAGGATCTGCGCAATCGCGTCCTTGGCCGCCGCGCTTTGCTCGCGGTCATAGGCGCGTGCCAGGTGGGCGATGTAATCAGTGGGGTGGTAGTAGCTGATGTACTGCAGGGCGGCGGCGATGGATTCGATCAGATCGGCTTGGCGGATGGACGTGGGTTGGGCGGTCATGGGGGTGCCTGGCTAATGGTTGGAGTGGGGCGGACGGGAGTGCAAACCCTGCAATTATCACCGCTGGGTAGGGCGGGGCCAGGAGCTTGACGCGGGCAGGTGCGCCATATAACGTTCAGTGTTGGTATGCCCTATGGAGAAAAGCGATGTCCCATGAAAGCGACCAGATTCCACCCGAATTCCTCCAGAAGTGGCAGGACACCATCAATGTCATGGCCCGCATTTTTAATGTGCCAGCGGGTTTGATGATGCGGGTGCTGCCCGAGCAGATCGAGGTGCTGCTGTCCAGTACCTCGGAAGGCAACCCTTACGAGCACGCCGAGAAGGCCGCGCTCGACACCGGCCTGTACTGCGAAACCGTGATGGCCACCCGCGACCTGCTGCACGTGCCCAATGCGCTGGAAGACCCGCAGTGGGAGCACAACCCCGATGTCAAGCTCAACATGATCTCCTACCTCGGGGTGCCGCTGGAATGGCGGCCCAACGAGATGTTTGGCACCATCTGCGTGCTCGACAGCAAGACCCGCCACTATCCCGAGGCGTACATGAAGCTGATGTGGGAGCTCAAGAAAAGCATCGAGGCCGATTTTCTGGTGATCCGGCACAACCAGGAGCTGGTGCAGGCCAATGCGTTGCTGGCCCAGGAGGTCCAGGTGCGCCAGGCTGCCGAACTGCGCCTGCAGGCGGCCCAGCACGATCTGGCCCAGGCGGAAAAAATGGCGGCGTTGGGCGGCCTGGTGGCCGGCATCGCCCACGAGATCAACACCCCGGTAGGCCTGGGGCTGACGGGTTCGTCCCACTTCAAATACATGGTGGAGCAGCTGGAGACCAAGTTCCGTGCGGGCCAACTGGAGGAGCCGGAATTCGAGCGGTTTCTGGCCGACTCCAAGGAACTCTCACACTCGATCTTCATCAGCCTGGAGAAGGCTGCGGCCCTGGTCAAAAGCTTCAAGCTGGTGGCGGTGGACCAGACGCACGATGAAATCCGCAGCTTCCAGCCGCTGGCCTACATCCAGGACGTGCTGCTGACCCACCAGCAGGCGCTGCGCCAGGCCGGCGTGGCCACCGCGGTGGACTGCCAGGCCGAACTGGCGGTGACCAGCTACCCCGGTGCCTGGTCGCAGATATTGTCCAACCTGATCAGCAACTCGTTGGTGCATGGCTTTACGCCAGGGCAGACCGATGCGCAGATCCACATTGCGCTGGCCGACACGCCCACTGAATGGGTGCTGGACTACCGAGACAACGGCCGGGGCATGGCCGATGCGGTGGCCCACAAAGTGTTTGACCCCTTCTTCACCACCAATCGCCAGGGCGGCGGCACCGGGCTGGGCATGCACGTGGTCTACAACCTGGTGACACAAAAACTGGGCGGGCAAATCCAGTTGCAGACGGCGCCGGGGCAGGGGGCCGTGTTCACCTGCCACCTGCCCAAGCAAGTGGCCAGCCCATGAGCCATCGCACTGTGGAGCGTCCAAAGGCACATGTTTAAGCCATCTGCTGTCGGTAGTCCGCTCGCGCTTGCGCGCGGCGCGCCCTGGCGCGTGCTGCTGGTAGACGACGAGCCCGAGGTCCACGTGATCACCCGCCTGACCTTGCGGGACTGCGAGTACCAGGGCCGGGCGGTGGAGTTCACCAGCGCCTACAGCGCGGCCGAGGCGTGCGCGCAGCTGGCGCTGCACAGTGACTGGGCGTTGGTCTTCATCGACGTGGTTATGGAGACCGATACCGCCGGGCTGGACCTGGTCGACTACATCCGCCGCACCCTGGGCAACACTGCCGTGCAGTTGATCCTGCGCACCGGCCAGCCTGGCCAGGCCCCCGAGCGGCAGGTGATCCGCGACTTCGACATCAACGACTACATCAACAAAACCAACATCACCGCAGACAAGCTCTACACCGCCACCATGGCCTCGCTGCGGGCCTACCAACACATCCAGCAGCTGCGCCTGGCCGACCTGCGCTACAGCGCGCTCAACCAGATCCTGGAGCAGCGCGTCGAGGAACGCACCGCCCAGCTGGTGCTGGAGCAGGAGCGCCTGCAGGCCGCGCACACCGCGTTGGCCCGGTCCAAAGAGCAGGCCGAGGATGCCACCCGGGCCAAAAGCGACTTTCTGGCGAACATGAGCCACGAAATCCGTACGCCCATGAACGCCATCATCGGCATGTCGCACCTGGCCCTGGAGCTCGATCTGGCGCCCGATGCCCGCAACTACATCACCAAGCTGAACCGGGCGGCTGAGAACCTGCTGGGCATTCTTAACGACATCCTGGACTTCTCCAAGATCGAGGCGGGCAAGCTGGGCATCGAAACGCTGAACTTCCAGCTCGAAGAGGTACTGGACAACCTGGCCAACCTGATCGGGCAAAAAGCCGCCGACAAGGGCCTGGAGCTGCATTTCGATCTGCCACCCGACCTGCCCACCGCGCGCCTGGGCGACCCCTTGCGGCTGGGCCAGATTCTGACCAACCTGGGCAACAACGCCGTCAAATTCACCGCATCCGGCCATATTCTGCTGGGCGTGCGCGCCCTGCCCGAAGAGCCGGGCGGTCGGTCGGGTGGATTGCATTTTTGGCTGCAGGACACCGGCATCGGCATGACCCCGGACGAATGCGCCCGCTTGTTCCAATCTTTCACCCAGGCAGACAATTCCATCACCCGCCGGTTTGGCGGCACCGGGCTGGGCCTGGCCATTTCCAAAGGCCTGGTCGAGCAGATGGGCGGGCGCATCTGGGTCGAGAGCGTCGCCGGGGCGGGTTCGAGTTTTCACTTCCATGCCTACCTGGGCATCCAGCCCGCCAGCGCCGACAGCCTGTCCCTGCCCACCCCGGTGGACACGCCCGCGCTGCACGGCCTGCGGGTGCTGGTGGTAGACGACACGGCGGTGGCGCGCGAGATCCTGCAAAGCCTGTTGACCAGCCTGGGCATGGTGGCGGCGCTGGCCACCGATGGCCCCGATGCCCTGCGCCAGGTCGCCCAGAGCCTGGCCCACGGCCAGCCCTTCGACCTGGTGCTGATGGACTGGAAAATGCCCTTGATGGACGGCCTGGACTGCACCCTGGAACTGCAACGCCAACACCTGGCCGCCGCGCCCCCGGTGGTGCTGGTCACCGCCTACGGCCACGGCGAAATCCTGGGTCTGGCCAGCCAGCGACAGGTGCCGCTGCGCGCGGTGGTCCACAAGCCGGTGACCCGCGCCCACCTAGCCGATGCCATAGGCCTGGCTCTGGGCTTGGGGTCCACCCTGCGCCCTCCGGTGCGCGACCGGCGCGCCCTGCACAGCGACACCCGGCAAAAACTGCGGGGCGCGCGCCTGCTGCTGGTGGAAGACAACGCGCTGAACCAGGAGCTGGCCACCCATCTGCTGACCCGTGCGGGCATGCTGGTGGTGGTGGCCCAGCACGGCCAGGAGGCGCTGGACATCCTGTACCGCGACAGCGCACTGGAGATGCCCTTCGACGGCGTGCTGATGGACTGCCAGATGCCGGTGATGGACGGCTACACCGCCGCCACGCAGATCCGCAGCAACCCCGCCTGGGCGCAGCTGCCCATCATCGCCATGACGGCCAACGCCATGGTGGACGAGCGCGACAAGGTCATTGCCGTGGGCATGAACGACTACATCGCCAAGCCCCTGAACGTGGAGGCCATGTTTGCCACCATTGCCCGTTGGGTCAGCCCGGCGGCACCGGTGGCCAGCGAGCCGCTGCCGCCCGCTGGTACCCGCCCCGCTGAGCCTCTTGCACCCGACCTGCCCTGGCTGCCCGGTATCGACACAGCGCGCGGACTGGCGCGCTGCGGGTCGGACACCGCCCTGTACCGCCGGTTGCTCCAGCGCTTTGGTGGCAGCCTGGGCGAGTTTGCCGACCAGTTCGCCCAGGCCCGCGCCGAAGCCGACCCCACCAGTGCCACCCGTTGCGCCCACACCCTGCGCGGCACGGCGGGCAATGTCGGGGCACAGGCGGTGGAGCGGGCCGCCGCCGCGCTGGAAGCCGCCTGCGCCAACGTTTCGCCCGCCGCCCATCTGGATGCGCTGCTGGCCGACCTGCTGCATGCCATCGCGGTAGTGCAGCCCGGCCTGCAGCTGCTGGGCAACGCCGCCCGTGGCCGCATCGCCCCGCCCGATGCCGCCACATTACAAACTCTGGTGCCGCGCCTACATGCCTACATTCTGGACAGCGATGCCGCCGCAGCCCAGGCCGCCAACGACCTGGCCGCCCTGCTGCAGGGCGGGCCACACGCCGGTGCGGCCCAGCGCGTGTGCGCTGCACTGGCCGAATTCGACTTTGACAAGGCCGAGCAGATGCTGGGCGAAATGGCCTTGTTTCCAGTCTGAGCCTGGTTGCTTGGGTGCTATCGAGTTTGTAGCTTCTCGTGCTTGTCAAATGGGCGTGAGGGGCGAATTGGGCATGTAATTTCCGCAGTACCCGTCTGGGTGCGCAGGTTTGCGAAACACCGCAGAATGGCGCTCCAACTTCACTACATCTTGTACCGCCATGCACATCGCCCAGACCCTTCTCCGCGCCGCTTTGGTCGCCGCCTTCACCGCCACTGCCGCCCACGCTGCCGCCCCCATGGCCAAGGCCCAGGCACCCGGTTTCTACCGCATGGCGCTGGGTGATTTTGAAATCACCGCCTTGTCTGATGGCACGGTAGACCTGCCGGTGGACAAGCTGCTGACCCGCACCACGCCCGCCAAGGTGCAAAAGGCGCTGGCCAAGTCCTACCTGGCAGCGCCGCTGGAAACCTCGGTCAACGCCTACCTGGTCAACACCGGAGCGAAGCTGGTGCTGATTGACACCGGTGCCGCCAGCCTGTTTGGCCCCACTCTGGGCAAGCTGGTCGCCAACCTCAAAGCCGCAGGCTACCAGCCCGAGCAGGTGGACGAAATCTACATTACCCACATGCACCCCGACCACGTGGGCGGCCTGGTGGACGGCGACAAAATGGCCTTCCCCAACGCCACCGTGCGCGCCGACAAGCACGATGCCGACTTCTGGCTCAGCCAGGCCAACCTGGACAAGGCCCCCGCCGATTCCAAGGGCTTCTTCCAGGGCGCGATGGCCTCGCTGAACCCTTATGTCCAGGCCCAGCGCTTTTCGGCGTTTGACGGCACCACCACCCTGGTGCCGGGCATCCAGGCCATCGCCACGCGCGGCCATACCGCCGGGCACAGCACCTATGTGGTGGAAAGCAAGGGCCAGAAGCTGGTGGTTTGGGGCGACCTGATCCATGTGGCGGCGGTGCAGTTTGACGACCCTTCGGTGACGATCGCGTTCGACAGCGACGCCAAGAATGCCGCCGTACACCGCAAGGCCGCTTTTGCGGATGCCGCCAAGGGTGGCTACGTGGTGGCTGCCGCCCACATCGCCTTCCCCGGCCTGGGCCGGGTGCGCGCCAACGGCAAGGCGTTTAGCTGGGTGCCGGTGAACTACACGGTGCCACGCTAAGGCCGCTTTTTGGCCGCACCCCTGGGCGGGTTGTTGAGACTGGCTACTATTTGGGCTCCTCAACCCCGCCCATTGCCCTATGACCACCCGTACCGAACGCGACACCTTTGGCCCCATCGAGGTTCCGGCCAACCGGCTCTGGGGGGCGCAGACGCAGCGCTCGCTGCAGAACTTCGACATCTCCGGCGAGCAGCAGCCGCGCGAAATCATCCGCGCGCTGGCGCTGGTGAAGCGGGCTTCGGCCGTGGTCAACCAGGCGCTGGGCCTGCAAGACGCGCCCAAAACCCAGGCTATCGCCATTGCCGCCGACGAGGTGATTGCCGGCCTGCACCCGGATGAATTCCCGCTGGTGGTGTGGCAAACCGGCTCCGGCACGCAGACCAATATGAACGTCAACGAGGTGCTGGCCAACCGTGCCAGCGAGCTGATGGGCGGTGTGCGCGGGGAAGAGCGCCTGGTGCACCCCAACGACGACGTGAACCGCAGCCAGTCCAGCAACGACGTGTTCCCCACGGCCATGCATGTGGCGGCGGTCGATGCCATCACCCGCAAGCTGCTGCCAGCGATGGCCAAGCTGCGCGCCACGCTGGCGCAAAAGGCCCTCGACTTTGACGACATCGTGAAAATTGGCCGCACCCATCTGCAAGATGCCACTCCGCTCACCTTGGGCCAGGAGTTCTCGGGCTACGTGGCCCAGCTGGACCACGGCGCGCGCCACATCCAGGCGGCCTTGCCCCACCTGTGCGAGCTGGCGCTGGGCGGCACCGCCGTGGGCACCGGGTTGAACGCGCCCAAGGGCTACGCCGTGGCCGCTGCAGGCGAACTGGCCCGGCTGACCGGCTTGCCCTTTGTCACCGCGCCCAACAAGTTCGAGGCCCTGGCCAGTTGCGACGCGCTGGTACACGCCCACGGCGCGCTCAAAACCCTGGCCGCCAGCCTGATGAAAATCGCCAACGACGTGCGCTGGCTGGCCAGCGGCCCGCGCAGCGGCATCGGCGAGCTCAGCATTCCCGAGAACGAACCCGGCTCCAGCATCATGTCCGGCAAGGTCAATCCCACGCAGAGCGAGGCGGTCACCATGCTGGCCGCCCAGGTGTTTGGCAACGACGTGGCCATCAACTTCGGCGGCGCGTCGGGCAACTTCGAGCTCAACGTGTTCCGCCCCATGGTGGCGCACAACTTTTTGCAAAGCGTGCGCCTGCTGAGCGACGGCATGGTCAGCTTCAACGACCACTGCGCCGTCGGCATCGAGCCCAACCGCGAGCGCATCACCGCCCTGGTCAACAGCTCGCTGATGCTGGTCACCGCGCTGAACACCCACATCGGCTACGACAAGGCCGCATATATCGCCAAGAAAGCCCACAAGGACGGCAGTAGCCTGCGCGAAGCCGCCGTGGCCTCGGGGCATGTGACAGGTGCCCAGTTTGACCAGTGGGTGGTGCCGGGGGATATGGTGGGGCGGTGAACGTGCTAGCGTCGGCGGGTGTCAATTTGCTATCAACCTGCTATCAAGGTGTGTTATATGTCCAATCTAAGCCTGCGCGGCATCGATCCCGCGACTTTTGCCGACCTCAAAGTGCGTGCCAGCAACGACGGCGGCAGCGTGAATGCGCTGGTGCTGCGGCTGATCGACCAGGGCCTAGGCCGCAAGCCCGGCAAACCGGTACGGCAGCGCCATTCCGATCTGGATGCGCTGGCGGGCAGCTGGAGCCAGGAGGAAGCGGCCGATTTCGAGCAGGCCACGGCGCCGTTTGCCGAGGTGGACGCCGGGCTGTGGAAGTGATGCCATGCGCGCCGTACTGATCGACACCAACGCCTACACGGCCTTCATGCGGGCGCAATCTCCCGAAGACCGTGAGGTGGTTGAGGTGATGGCGCATGCGGACCGGCTGTGCGTGAACAGCGTGGTGTTGGGGGAGTTGCTGGGTGGCTTTGCGGCGGGCGGGCGGGAAGCCAAAAACCGAGCAGAGCTGGCGCGGTTTCTGGACTCGCCACGGGTAGAGGTATTGCCCGTCACCGCCAATACGGCTGACAGCTACGCGCTGGTGCTTGCCGCACTGCGGCGCAAAGGCCAGCCCATCCCCAGCAACGACCTGTGGATTGCCGCCACGGCCCTGGAACACGGCCTGGCCCTGCTCAGCCTGGATGCCCATTTCAGCCATGTGGAAGGGCTGCGCATGGGTCGGCAGTTGGGCGACTTTTTACCTTGATTGCTATCTAAAAACTAGCTGCTTGTGCTTATGCAATGGGCGGTAGCTGCCAATTAGGTCTATAACTTCAGTGTGCATCCGGTCGGATGCAGCGTATATCCAAACCCAGTGGCTCGGCCAGCGCCAGCCAGGGCCGGTCGGCGGTCAGTACCGGGGCGGCCAGCCGCTGGGCGGCGGCTAGGCACAGGCGGTCGCCCAGGCTCAGACCCAGTGCACGGGTGGCGGGGCGCATCCAGCCTGCGGCGGCACCGTCGGCGGCCAGGATGTCGACGACGCTGGTGCCCAGTGCAGCCAGGATGTTTTCCAGTGCGGGGCGGTCTATGCCCCGGTCCAGGGCCTTGGCGATAACTTCGCACTGGTTGGCGGCGGTCATGGCACAGGTCTGGGTTTGCAGCGCGTGGCGCACCACTTCCTCGCCGGGTTCACCCTGCAAAAACGCCAGCACCGCCGATGCGTCCAATAGCACCAGACTCATTCGGATTCCGACGCGGCGCGGCGCTCGGCGATCAGGGCATCGGCCAGCGACGGTGTGCCGGGTGCGGCGAATTGCTGGAACAGGTTTTGGGCCTGGCGCAACTGGGCGCGCCGGGTGGTGGCGCAGAGCGCCCCATCGCGCACGCTCCAGATGAGCTGGTCGCCGTCCTGGATGTCGAGCTGCGCACGCAAAGCCGCAGGCACCACGGTTCTGCCATTGGAGACGCTGGATTGGATGCTCATGGCAATTTTTCCAAAATGTCTGAAAAATGCCATTTTAAACCGCGACTGGGTTTTTAGGGCTAAATGCTCACATACCGCAGCATCATCTCCACCACATTGGCCCGCCGCTGCGCCACGGCTTCGGGGCTGTCCATGTCGCGCTGGAAGATCAGGGCGAAGGTGTGGCGGTTGGAGACGTTGAAAAAGCTCAGGGCGCTGATCGACATGTGCAGGTCTACCGGGTCCAGGCCGGGGCGGAACACACCGGCGGCCACGCCGCGCTGGTAGACGGCCTTGATGCCGTCGATGGCGGTGGCGTTGCGCTGCTGGATGGTGGTGCTGCGGGCCAGGGAGGCACCGCGCTGGATGTTTTCGTTCATCACCAGGCGGATGAAGTCGGGGTGGGTGCGCTCGTAGTCCACGGTGAAGTTGACCAGGGTGCGCAGGGCCTCGATGGGTTCCAGGTCTTGCAACTGCAACTCGCTCTCGATCTTGCGGATGCGGCTGTAGGCATCTTCCAGCACCTTCAGGTACAGGGCTTCCTTGCTACCAAAGTAGTAGTAGATCATGCGCTTGCTGGTGCGCGTGGCTTCGGCGATCAGGTCGATGCGGGCCCCGGCAAAGCCTTTCTCCGAGAACTCGCGGGTGGCCACGGTGAGGATGTCGGCCTGGGTGCGTTCGGGGTCGTTGGTGCGGGGCGGTGGTTTTTGGGCGGAGGCGTGCGCTTTCATAGCCGGAAGTGTAGGAGAAAGCGGTGGCCTGTCTAGGCAGGCTGGGGCGGCAAGGCCTGGCGCAGTGCTGCGTTGAAGGCATCGGCGCGCTCGTACTGCACCCAGTGGCCAGCGTTGTCCACCAGCTGTAGCGACTGGAAGGTGGGCGCGGCCTGCAGCGCGGCGGCCAGCTCGGCCAGCCGGCCCTGGTACAGCGCGTCCTCGCGCCCGTAAATCGCCCACACCGGGCAGTGCAGCGGTTGCAGCGCCTGGGACAGCACATCGGTGTACGACAAACGCCTGCCAGGGATACGGTCGCGCAGCACGTTGGCGATGTGCAGGGCCAGGGTATCGGCATCCACACCGGCAGGGTCGAACAGCATCAGCGCGCTGAGGTTGTGGCGGTGCCGGGCCTCGCGGGCCGCCGGGTCGGCCAGGTGCCGCCAGGCTTGCAGGGGTACGGTATTGCGCTGCACCATGCCCAGGGCGGGCGCACCCACCAGCACCAGCCGGGCCACGCGCTCCGGGTAGGCCCGGGCCATGAATCCGCCCACCATGCCGCCGAACGAAAAACCCACCACGTCCATGGCGGTGTCGCCCAGCAGTTGCTGCAAGCCCGCTTGCAGGGGCACAGGCAGGGCATCGGCATCGCTGCCGCCAGGGGGCAGGGCGGAGTCGCCAAAGCCAGGCAGGTCGGGTACCCACACCTGCCGCCCGGCATCGACCAGGCTGGGGATGTTGCGCAGCCAGTGCGTCCAGCTGCCGCTGCCACCGTGCAGCAAGAGCACGGGCGCTTGCTTGCCGGGCTGTCCCCATACGTGCCAGACGGTGTGGCCGTCGCCGCAGGGCGTGGTGTGCTGTGTGGCGCGGGCGCGCAGCTGGGCGATGTCGGTAGTGGGCATGGGTGCTATGCAAATAAGAGCTGCTCACGCTAGTGGAATAAGCGTTAGAGGCCTATTCTATGCACAAGTGCGCATGCGCCCCAGACGACCTTTCACACAGGTCGGGCCGCGGCGTGGTCTCTGTCGGGCCGCCGCCAGGGGTCGATGTGGGTCATCAGGTTCAGCACCCGGTGGCGTTGTAGCACGCGCTGGCGGGCCATGACGGCAATCTCGTGCCCAGCCTCCACGCTCAGGGTGGCATCGACCTCGATGTGCGCGTCGGCCACCACCATGTCGCCCATCTTGCGGGTGTGCAGGTCGTGCACGCCGAGCACGCCGGGCGTGGCCTGCAGGGTCTGGCGGATGGCTTCTACCTCGGCTTCATCGACGGCCCGGTCCATCAGGTCGTGCAGGGCATCCCAGGCAAAGCCCCAGCCCATTTTGGACACCATGAAGCCCACGATCAGCGCCGCGATCGGGTCCAGCAGCGGGTAGCCCGCCAGATTGCCGACGATGCCAATGCCCACCACCAGGGACGATGCCGCGTCGGAGCGAGCATGCCAGGCGTTGGCTACCAGCATGCTGGATTTCACCCGCTTGGCCACGGCCAGCATGTAGCGAAACAGCAGCTCCTTGGCCACCAGCGCGCCACCGGCCACCCACAGGGCCAGCACATGCACCTGGGCGATGGCTTCGGGGGCCTCCAGCTTGGTAGCGGCCGACCACAGCATGCCCGCACCCACGGCCAGCAGCAGCAGGCCCAGCACCAGCGAGGCGGCGGTTTCAAAGCGCTGGTGGCCGTAGGGGTGGTCTACATCCGCGTCCTTCTTACTGTGGTGGCTGGCCAGCAGCACCACGAAGTCGGCCACCAGGTCGGACAGCGAGTGCACGCCGTCGGCGATCAGGCCCTGGGATTTGGAGAAGATGCCCGCCCCGATCTGCAGCACCGTGAGCACCAGGTTCACGGCCACGCTGACCCAGGTGCTGCGCGATGCCGCCGCCGTCCGCTGGGCCGGGGTGTGTTCGGTGTCTTCGCTGTCGTCGTTCAAATCGTTCAGGTGGTACATGGGTGTGCAAAAGTGGCCGCAGTTGTGGGCATTATTCAAAAGCCAGATTAAGCCCGGATTAACCCCTGCATCCGCGCAACACTTACACCTATTTGCTACACAAAAAAGAGCGGCTTGCGCCCATGGAATAAGCGCAAGCCGCTGTTTTTACCATCAACTTCAGAAACGCTGCTTCAGCCGCATGTCGTTGGGCAGCGGAGTCGATCGGCGCAGCACGTCTTCGCTGAGCCACAGCGCGCTCTTACGGGCGCGGGCGGCCACCACCGGCAGGGGCAGGTTGACGTAGTCGTCGTTGAAGACTTCAAAGCTGTAGTCGCCGCGGTAGCCCAGGCGGTCGAGCTTGAGCACCAGGTCCACCATCTGCTCGCTGTGCACGCCTTCGCCGGGGAACACGCGGTAGGTGCGGGCGGTGGTCATGCGCTCTTCAAAGGTCTTGGTTTCCTGCCACATGAAGTCGGCCAGCTGCACCAGAAAGATCTTGCTCGGGTCCAGGTAGTCGATCTCGTCCAGCGAAGTCTTGGCGGCCACGATGTGGTAGCCGTCGATGCCCAGGCCTAGGTTCGGGCAGTCGGCGCGGCAGACCACGTCCCAGGCGGTGGTGAACTCGTTCACCGTGCGGCCCCACGACAGGCCCTCATAGGCGATGCGGATGCCCAGCGGCACGGCCAGCATGGCCAGCTTGCGCAGGTCGCGGGCAATATGGTCCAGGTCCTGGCTGGCGTGTGGCGAGGTGCTGGAGCAGGCCAGCAGCACCTTGCAGTCCAGCGCGGCGCACATTTGCAGCATGGCCTTGGCGATGTCGATCTTGTATTCGTGCAGGTGGCCGCTGAGGCCCTCGAAGTCGCGCAGCACCTGGAAGCCCGTGCCGCGCAAGCCGCTGGCCTTGACCTCGGCCACCGCGGCCTCCATGCCGTCCGGGTGGCCGACGATGTCGTTGGCCTTGAGCATCACCTGGGTAAAGCCCGCATCCACCATGGCCTTGAGCTTGGCTTTCAAGGGCCCGGCCAGGGTGATGGTGTCCATGCCGAAGCCTTGGATGGCGTGGTCTTTCATAAGGCTGGCTCGCTGTGGACCAGTTCAAACACCACCGAGCCCAGGTAGGTTTTGGTGATGGCGCCCCGGCTCTCGGTGTGGGTGGCCTGCGTCTCCACAAACTCCACGCCCAGCGCGCGCAAGGCCTTCACCGCCGCCAGTACGTCGGGCACGCCCAGGCCGATGCGCTGCAGGCGCTCATCCGCGTCGTGCACGTTCAGCTCGGGCTCGATGAGTTGCAGCATGAAGCTGTTGGCAGCCTCCAGCGCCGGGCTGCGCAGCAGGGTGCCCTTGGGCATGATGCCGAAGCGCTCTTCGTCGGGGATCAGCGCCAGGCCAAACAGGGCGTTGTAGAACTCGATCCAGTCGTAGCTGCGCTCCGGGCCGATGTACTGCACCACGCCAAAGAAGTGCAACCCGGCGGTGGCTTCGGGCTTTTGGTTGACCGACGGGATCGGGATGAAATCCACGTCGTAGATGGAGAAGTCTTTGTAGCGGTCCACAAAGTAGATGCGGCTGCCGCCCGCGCCGTGGATGGCGGGGATGTTCAGCTCCATCACCTCGGCGTGGGTGGGCACCTCCCAGGCACCGCGCTCGCGCACGTAGTGGTAGGCGGCGCGGGCATCGCGCACCCGCAGCGCGACGGCCGAGATGGTGGGCGATTCGCTGCCGTGGCCTGCGGCCTGCGCGTCGCTGGGGTGGCCGTTGACCACGATGTTCAATCCGCCCTGGCGGTACAGCTGGATCTCGCGCGAGCGGTGGCGGGCCACCGGCTTGAAACCCATCATCTCCAGCACCTGGCCCAGCGCCTGCGGCTTGGGCGTGGAGTATTCGATGAACTCGATACCGTCCAGCCCCAGCGGGTTGGAGGCATCGCTGAACGAGGCCTGCAAGGGCTCGCGGCTGGGGTTGACGAGAAGGTCACTCATGGATCACATGCTCCTTAAATAGTAGCTGGTTGTGCGGGTGCAGCATGGGCTCCACCCAAAAATAGGCGCTCAATATGCGGGTCGGCCAGCAACTCGGAGGCAGGCTTTTGCAGTACCAGCCGACCCGACTCCAGCGCAATCGCTTCGTCGGATATTTTGAGCGCACTTTTGACGTTTTGTTCCACCATCAGCACAGTCGTGCCCTGGTCGGCCAGTTTGCGTAGCAGTTTGAACACATCGCCCACCACCATGGGGGAGAGGCCGATGCTGGGCTCGTCGATCAACAGCACTTTGGGGCGCAACAGCAGGGCGCGGCCAATCTCCAATTGCTTTTGCTCGCCGCCCGACAGGGCCGATGCCATGCTGTCCATGCGCTGCTTGACGCGCGGGAAGAACTCCAGCACCTCGGGGATGCGCTGGTGCGTCAGCTCCTTGCCGATGGTGATGCCGCCCAGCTCCAGGTTCTGCCACACCGTGAGCTGGCCAAACAGGTTGCGGCCCTGCGGCACAAAGGCAATGCCCTGGGCCAGCAGTTCCTTTTGCGTCAGCCCGACCACGCTTTTGCCGTACAGCTGGATGCTGCCTTGGCGGGGTTTCAGCAAGCCAAACAGCGTTTTCAGCACCGTCGATTTGCCCGCGCCGTTAGGGCCCAGCAGCAGGGTGATGGAGCCGGTCCGGGCCTTGAAGCTCAGGTTGTTCAGGATCATGAAGTCCTTGTACCCGGCCACCACGTCGTTGAATTCGATACAGATGTCGCTCATTTGGCTGTCTCCGATGCTTTGTTGGTGTTTATGGGCATCCCTGGCCGGGATGTGCGCCCGTTGGCGCTTTGCGCCAATGCGCACCGCAGGCGCGCCCGGATTTCCCCCTCTCCATGCGCCTGCGATGCGGGGCTTTTGGCGGAAAAGGGCTGGCGATTGTCTGAGCGCAGCGAGTTCGAGCCAGACCCCGCCAAAAGCCCCGCAGCGCAGGTTGCCCGTAGCGCAGCGAAGGGACGCTGGGAGTGGGGGCGCCTTTCTTTTGGTGCCTTTTCTTTTGCGGAAAAGAAAAGGTACTGCGCCGCCGGGCGCACATCCCGGCCAGCGATGCCCGTGGCATCAACCATATCCATAGCGTTACGGGACATCCTTAGGCCCCCAAATAGGCATCAAGCACCTGCTTATTCCCCCGAATCTCCGCCGGCGTGCCAATGGCCATCACCTTGCCCTCCACCATCACCATGATGCGGTGGCAGAGGTCCATCACGAAGTCCATGTTGTGCTCGATGACGACGAAGCTGCTCTTTTTGCCGCTGGCGGGGTTGCGGTTCAGGTCCTTCAGCAGGGTGGAGATGCCGCCCACCAAGCTGGGGTTCACCCCCGCGCAGGGTTCGTCCAGCAGCACCAGGTCGGGCTCGCTCATGAAGGCCATGGCGATGTCCACCAGTTTTTGCTGGCCGTAGCTGAGTTCACCGGCCTTCTTGTCGGCCACGTGCTCGATGCGAAAGCGCTTGATGAGTGCATCGGCTTTGTGCCCCAGGCCCGAGTCGCTGGGCGCGAACATGCGGCTGAACATGCTGCCTTGGTGCTCCTGGGCGGCGACGATCAGGTTGTCGCGCACGCTCATCTTGCCAAAGACCTGCAGGGTCTGGAAGGTGCGGCCAATGCCGCGGCGGTTCAGCTCCAGCGGGCCGCACTGGGTCACGTCCTCGCCGTTGAGCTCGATCTTGCCGGTGTCGGGGGTGATCTGGCCCAGCATGCTGTTGAACAGCGTGGTCTTGCCCGAGCCATTGGGGCCGATCACGCCGAAGATTTCACCCGGCTGGACCTCGAAGCTGACCCCACCTACGGCCTGGATGGCACCGTAGGCTTTTTTCAGGTCGGTAACTTTCAAAAGGGACTGGCTCATGGCTTGGCTCCTGCGGCAGCGCGGGCGGCGCTGGCTTCTTTAGATTGCTTCTTTGCCTTCATCCGGTCCGGCAGGCTCAGTAGCCCGTCGGGCAGCCACACCATCAAAATCACCACGGCAGCGCCGAACATCGGCAGGTACCAGTCGGACACGCCCGGCACGTCGCGCAGCCATTCAGGCACGATCACGCCCACCGCAGCGCCCACCACCGGTCCCAGGAAGTAGCCCGGCCCGCCCACCACCACCATCAGGTACATCATGATGGACGCACCCACGGCAAACGGTGCGGGTTCGATGAACTGCACCAGCGACGCAAACAAGGCCCCCGCCACCCCGGCATAGGCCGCGCCGATGGCAAACGACAGCAAGGTGTAGCTGCGGATGTTGATCCCTAAGCTTTCGGCCCGGATCGGGTTGTCGCGCAGCGCGGTAAACGCCTTGCCCCAGGGCGAGCGCAGCAGGCCCCACAGCAGCAGCGCCAGCACCACGGCCATGCCCAGCACCAGGTAGTAGTAGCGCAGGTTGCTGTCGGCAAAGGCCGGGCGGGCAATGTTGTTGATGCCGAAGGTGCCGCCGGTCAGCCACTCTTCGTTGCGCATCACCAGCCATACCGCCGTGTTGAAGCCCAAGGTGGCAAACGCCAGGTAGATGGTTTGCACGCGCAGTGCCGGAAAGCCCAGCACCAGGCCGATGCAGAAGCACAGCGCGGCAGCGGCGGGAATGCCCAGCCACCAGCCAAAGCCCGCCTTCAGCAGCAAGGCCATGGTGTAGGCCCCGATGCCGAAGAATGCGGCGTGGCCTAGCGATTTCTGCCCGGCGAAGCCCACCGTGAGGTTCAGGCCCATGGTGGCCATCACGAAGATCAGCCAGGTGGTCAGCAGGTAAATGCCGTAATTTTTAAGAAATTGGGGTGTAACGCACAAGAACAGGGCGGCGGCAGCTATCGAAATGAGAGTGCTCTTTTTCATACTTTTCTCTCTTCTTTCTTGCCCAGCAGACCTTGCGGCTTGAACAGAATCACCACCATGAAGATCACCAGCGCCACTGCGTCCTTGTAGGCGGGCGAGATGTAGGCCGCAGCCAGGTTCTCGCACACGCCCACGATCAGCCCGCCCAAGAGCGCGCCGCGCGAGTTGTTGAAGCCGCCGATGATGGCCGCGAAGAAGGCCTTGGTGCCCAGGTTTTCACCCATGTCGAACTTGGCCAGGTAGGTGGGCGTGACCAGCACTGCCGCTGCGCAGGCCAGCACCGCGTTGATGGCAAAGGTGTAGAAAATCATGCGCGGCACGTTGATGCCGAGCACGCTGGCGCTCTCGGTGTTTTGCGCCACCGCCTGCATGGCGCGGCCGGTGATGGTTTTTTGCAGAAAGGCCTGTGTGGCAAACACCAGCAGCAGCGCCAGCACCAGCGTGCCCACGTCGGCCAGGGTGATGGTGACCCCGGCGATGTTGAACAGCTTGTCGGCAAACAGGCTGGGGAAAGGGTGGGCTTCGGCGCTATACCCGGCCCGCATGCCATTGCGCATGAAGATCGACAGGCCGATGGTGGCCACCACGATGGGCATCATGCCGAACTTGAACAGCGGGTCCACCACGCCGCGCTTGAAAGCCCAGCCCAGCACCAGGGTGGCCAGCACGCAGCTCAGCAAAAAGCTCACCAGAAACGGCGCACCCATGTGCATGAAGGCCAGCATCATGAACGCGGGCAGCATCACGAACTCGCCCTGGGCAAAGTTGATGGTGCCTGCCGCCTGCCACAAGAGCGTAAAGCCCAGGGCTGCCAGCGCGTAAATGCCCCCGGTGGCCAGGCCACTGAAGAAGAGTTGGAGAAAGTCGGTCACGGGGGCTCCTGGTGTGTAGCTAGGCGGGGCGCAGCGGGTTTACTTTTTCGCAGCCGCGGGCAGCTTGGCGTTCACATTGGCCACATTCAGCGGCGGCACCATGGCGATCACTTCCTGCTTGCCGTTCTTCACCTCCACCATGAAGCTCTCGCGGTCCAGGTCGCCGTTTTTGTCGAATTCGACGTTCATCAGCACGCCGGGGTACTTGTCGGTGGTCACTTTCAGGCCGTGCAGGGCGGCGGCCACGGCCTTGCGGTCGGCCTTGCCGACTTTCTCGATGGCGGCCTTGAGCGCGTACACGCCGCTGTAGCCCTTCATGCCGTTGTGGTCCGACACGTAGCCGTAGGCCTTTTCAAACTTGGCACGGAAGGCGCGGATGGCCGGGATGGGCGCGTCCACCGTCAGGCCCACGTGGGCGATGGCACCGTTGGCCGCGTCGCCTGCCAGGTCGATGACCTTCTGGCCGGTGAGCGTGGTTTCGCCAATGATGGGCTTGGCCCAGCCTTGTTTGCGCAGTTCGCGCAGGGCACGGGCGGATTCTTCTTCGTTGGAGTAGACAAACACGGCATCGGGGTTGGCCTGCTTGGCTTTGAGCACGGGAGCCGAGAAATCGACCTGGCCGCTGTCGGTGGAGATCTCGGCGACGATCTTGGTGTCGGTGCTGGCCAGGGCCTTCTTGATGGAATCCAGCCCGCCCTTGCCGAAGTCGTTGTTCACAAAAATGATGGCCAGGGTTTTGGCCTTGGTCACTTCGTTGATGTAGCGCGCCACCTTGGGCATGGCGGTTTCTTGCGTGAAACTGGTGCGGAAGATGTAGGGGTTGCCCGACTTGGTGATGCTGGCGGCTTCGCCACCGGTGAAGTTGGGAATCTCGGCGCGGCGGCTCTCGGCCATGCTGACCATGATGGAGCCCGAGAACACCGGGCCGAAGATGGCAAACACCTCGTTGTCCACCGCCTTTTGCGTCAGGCCTTTGGCCACGCCGGGATTGCTCTGGGTGTCGTTGGTGCTGGTCTCGAACTTCTTGCCCAGCACGCCGCCCTCGGCATTGATCTCTTTGACCGCCAGCTCCACGCCGTTCTTGAAGTTGGTGCCCGCCGTGGCCCCGCCACCGGACAGCTCAACGATGTTGGCTATCTTGATGGTTTGTTGGGCAAAAGTGCTGCTGGCGCAAGCTGCAATGGCGCAAGCAGCTATTAATTTGAGAGTGATTCGTTTGGTCATGGTGTGTCTCCGGGTGGTTGGTGGTGATGGGTCAGGAAGGCTTGCGGATTTCGCCGAGCAGCTCGGCGGGGTAGATGCCTTCGCGCAGGAAGTCGGCATCTTTGCGAATCTGTTGGGCCGCGTTGGTGAATCCAAAAAAGTCCAGGTAGCAATGGGCTTGCTGGATCAGCATCTCAAAACCCGGCTCGGCCTGCAGGCCACGGGCGCGGGCGGCGCGCACCATGGGCGTGGGCTGGTTCTTCATCAAGATATCCACCAGCGCTGCGCCCGCGTCCAGGCGGGCCACGTCGCAGGGCAGGGGGTCGCTGGCCTGCAAACCCAAAGGCGAGGCGTTGATCACCAGATCAAACCCGGCGGGGTCGTTGCTGGGGGCGGCAAAGGCCTTGACGGGCGAGCCTGCGGTGATGCGTGCGGCCACCTCGGTGGCGCGCTGGGTGCTGGGGTCAAAAAAGGCAATCTCGGCCGGGGCCTGGGCACCTGCCAAGGCCAGCGACGCACCAATCGCCGCCGCCGCACCGCCCGCACCCAGGATCAACACCCGCTTGGCGGCATAGGCAATCTGGAAGTAGCCCAGGCTGGCCACAAAGCCTTCGCCGTCGAACAGGCCGCCTTCCAGCGTGCCGTCGGCCCTGCGCCGCACACCGTTGACGGCACCGGCCATGCGGGCGATGTCGGACATGGCATCCAGCGCGTCCAGCATGGCGGTCTTGTGCGGAATGGTCACCCACAGGCCGTGCACATTGGGGGCGGCAAAAGCGGTTTTCACAAAGGCCTGCAGATCGGCCGGGGCGACCTGCACCGGCACCAGCACCGCGTTGATCCCGAGTAGCGCAAAAATGCGGTTAAAGCTGGTGGGGGCTTGCACCTGCTCGATCGGGTGGCCGACGATGAAGTACACGCGGGTGTGGCCGTCGATGGCGTGCACGGGAGCGCTGGCAGGGGTGGCGGAGGGCATGGTGGTGGAGGTGGTGGGCATGTGGGCAGGTCGGTAGGGCCGTCTGAATTTGATTGCGAATGTAGAGGTATGCGCCCCCTGCAGGATGCATCTGCTTGCAAGTCTGCGCGATTAGTGCACGACGTTGCGCGATAATCGAGCGGAACAAGGGTTTTCCTATGATTGCTTCCCCCCCTGCACAAGACGATCTGGACCGCCGCGACTGGATCGCCGGGCTGGAAAAAGGCCTGGCCCTGCTGGAATCCTTCAGCGAAGCCCATCCGCGCATGAACGCCACCCAGGCGGCCCAGCGCGGCGGCCTGACCCGCACCGCCGCGCGCCGCTACCTGCTGACGCTGGCGCACCTGGGCTATGTGGGCACCGACGGCAAGCTGTTCTGGCTGACCCCGCGTGTGCTACGCCTGGGCCAGAGCTACCTGGATTCGGCCCGGCTGCCGCGCATCGTGCAGCCGTTTTTGCAGCGCGTGACGGCGGGCACCATGGAAGTCGCCTACCTGAGCGTGCTGGACGGCGACGATATCGTCTACATCGCCCGCAATGGCCCCAGCCGCAGCATGAACACCGGCTATGTGCTGGGCGGGCGGGTGCAGGCCCAGGTTACGGCGGCGGGCCTGATGATGCTGGCCCAGCGCACGCCCGAGCAGCGCGAGCAGTGGCTGGCCCAGCGCAGCCTGCAGACCTACACCCCGCACACCATTACCCAGCCCGAGCAGTTGCGCACCGCCCTGGTCCACATCCGCGCACAGGACTGGGCCCTGTCCGAGCAGCAGCTGGAGCTGAACTACCGCGGTATCGCCGTGCCCCTGCGCGACCGCAATGGCGATGCCGTCGCCGCCCTCAGCGTCACCATGCCCATGGGCCATGAACCCACCGCCGACGCCGTCGCCCGCGTGCTGCCGGTGCTGCGCGAAACGGCGCAGGCGATGCGAAACTTGATTTGACGGGGCCGGCCATGGATGTGGTGGACAACAGGGGTGTTTGTTGCTAATTGTTACACTGCCGCCTCCGCAGCACCTTTGAGGACACCACCGTGTGGTTCAAGAATACGAGAATAGTGACCCGACTGAGTTTGGGTTTTGGATTGATTTTGGCCTTACTGGTCGTGGTGATGGGGATGGCTGCCCTGCGGCTGGGCGAACTGGGCAGCATCAACCACCGCATCGTGGACGAAGGCCTGGTAAAGAACTCCGCCGCGGCCACCATCAACGCCACCACCAAGGCCAACGCGCGCCGGACCATGGAGCTGTTTTTCCTCACCGACCCCGCCAAAGCCCAGCAGACCTACGCCTTCATCGATGCCAATAAAAAGGCCATCGCCGATGCGCTGCAGACGCTGAACACCCTGGAGACCTCGCCCGAGGGCCGGGTGCTGCTCGACAAAATCCAGCAAACCCGCACCGCCTACGTGGCGTCGTTTGGCAAGGTGGACCAGCTGCTGCGCAGCGAAGACCGGGCCGAGGCCTCGGCCGTGCTGCTGGCCCAAACCCTGCCCGCCCTGGATGCCCTGCAAGACCAGGTAGTGGCCATGGTGGAGCTGCAAAAGCGGCAAATTGCCCAGGATGCCGCGCTGCTGGATGCGCGTATCGCCGCCACCCGCACCCTGCTGTTGGTGCTGGGCGCGCTGGCGCTGCTGCTGGGTGTTGCGGCCACGGTCCTGATTGCCCGCAGCATCGTGGAGCCCTTGAATGAGGCCTTGCTGATCGCCGACACCGTGGCGGCGGGCGACCTGAGCCAGGATTTTGAAACCGCGCGCGGTGGCGAGTTTGGCCGCCTGCTGGACTCCATGGGCTCGATGGAAGACACCCTGACCCTGCTGGTGACCCGCATCAAGGACAGTACCGGGTCGATCTCTGTGGCCTCGCGGCAGATTGCCAGCGGCAATGCCGATCTGTCGCAGCGCACCGAAACCCAGGCCTCGTCGCTGGAAGAAACCGCTGCCAGCATGGAGCAGCTGACGGCTACGGTGCGCCAGAACATCCAGCGCGAGCAGGCGGTCCATGGCCTGGCCCAGAACGCTTCCAAAATCGCCCAGCGCGGCGGCACGGCGGTGGGCGAGGTGGTGGACACCATGCGGGCCATCAGCACCAGTTCGAAAAAGATCGTGGACATCATCGAGGTCATCGAAGGCATTGCCTTCCAGACCAACATCCTGGCCCTGAATGCCGCGGTGGAGGCCGCCCGTGCGGGTGAGCAGGGCCGGGGCTTTGCCGTGGTGGCCAGCGAGGTGCGGACCCTGGCGCAGCGCAGCGCCGATGCCGCCAAAGAGATCAAGGGGCTGATCGGCCACTCGGTGCAGCAGGTGGAAAGCGGCAGCCAGCGCGTCGACCAGGCGGGCCGCACCATGCAGGAAATCGTGCAGGCCGTGCACCAGGTCACCGAGGTGCTGGCCGAGATGACCCAGGCCTCGGCCGAGCAGAGCGCGGGCATCGAACATGTGAACCAGGCCGTGGTGCAACTGGAGTCCATGACCCAGCAAAACGCCTCCCTGGTCGAAGAAACCGCCGCCGCTGCCGCATCCATGGCCAGCCAGGTGGAGCTGCTCCAGGAGGCGGTGGATAGCTTCAAGGTATAAAAGCGGGTGAGCCCCCAGGAGACCCCCCATGATCCGGCACACCGTCGTCTTCACACTCAAGCACCCACCGGCTTCCGACGCAGAGTCGTCGTTCCTGGAGGCCGCCCAGATCCTGGCCTCCATCCCCAGCGTTCGAAAATTCGAACGCCTGCGCCAGGTCAGCCCCAAGAACCATTTCGACTTTGGCTTCTCGATGGAGTTCGATTCGACCGAAGGCTACGCCGCCTACAACGACCACCCAGAGCACGTCCGCTTTGTCGAGACGCGGTGGAAGCCCGAGGTCGCGGAGTTTCTGGAAATTGACTACGTTCCAGTGGGTCCGGAGTAAGCCAAACCCCTGTGGTTGGCAGCCTCGCAGCCACAACATTGCTTCTCTTTTAGGAGTAAAAAACAGGAGCTGTCTGTGCTGGTATGGTGAGCGCAAGAGCCTGATTTAGTGCCTGAAAAATGGCCTGAAAATCTAGAATTTCCAACCAGGCGCCAAACGCCCCAGCTTGCGCACTCGGGGCGATGCCCGGCACCGCCGGATCGATCCCCGGGGTCCCCCTCTGCAATGCGCGTGCAGAACACGCCATGCCAGGGATCGCCATGGCACCAAGAACTCCGGCAGCGCCAAACCGCCAATAGGGGTCGGAGCCCAAATGCGGGATGCAGCCCTCTCGCACCGCTAGCACCCTGCGCGCAATTGGGATCCGACCCCCATTGGCTACCGCCCGTGCGGTCCGCACTAATTGCTTCTCTTTTGATAGCCAAAAATAGGAGCTGCTCACGCCCATCCAGTCAGCACAGGCGGCACTTTGGGCATATGAAAACCCTCCCTGAAAGCCTGAAAAACCAGCCAGCCCCAACCGGCAGACCACAGCCCAACTTTACGCACCCACACCCCCACGCCTAGGGTAAATGCTAATCCCCAAGCACATCAACGATCCGTACACTGAACCAACATTCAGGATACTGATCGTCATACTGCTGCAAACGACCAGTACCTCCCCACCACACCGCAGCCCCACGAAAGAGACCAGAACACCATGCAACAAGACATTCGAAAATCCCTAGACGAAGGGGCCATGGGCCGCTTCCAGTGGCTGGCGGTGGCCATCTGCGTGATGCTCATCATGCTGGACGGGTTTGACGTGCTGGTGATGGCCTTTACGGCATCCAGCATCTCGGCCGAATGGCATTTGACCGGCGCACAGCTGGGCGTGCTGTTCAGCGCCGGGCTGGTGGGCATGGCGGCGGGTTCGCTGGTGCTGGCCCCGCAGGCTGACCGCTATGGCCGCCAGGCCATCATTCTGGTGTGCCTGGGGCTGATCACCGTGGGCATGCTGTTGTCGGCTCTGGCGCAGAGCAGCCTGCAGCTGGGCCTGCTGCGCGCGCTGACCGGCGTGGGCATCGGCGGCATGCTGGCCAGCGTAGGCGTGATCACGGCGGAATACTCTTCGAACAAATGGCGCAGCACCTGCGTGGCGTTCCAGGCCACCGGCTACCCCATCGGGGCCACGCTGGGCGGCATGGTGGCAGCCGTGCTGTTGACGCACTACGGCTGGCGCTCGGTGTTTGTGTTTGGCGGCCTGGCCACCTTGGCGATGGTGCCGGTAGTGCTGTGGATGCTGCCGGAATCAGTGGACTTTTTGCTGGCCAAGCAGCCCCAAGGCGCGCTGGGCAAGGTCAACACCTTGCTGCGCAAAATGCAGCGCCCGGTGCTGCAAAGCCTGCCCGCACGGCCGGTGCAGGTGGCCGGTGCGGCCCCGGTGGGCGGCTTCAAATCCTTGTTTTCGCCCGCCATCCTGCGCTCTACGCTGCTGATCTGGAGCGCGTTCTTCCTGCTGATGTTCAGCTTCTACTTTGCCCTGAGCTGGACCCCCAAGCTGCTGGTGGCCGCAGGCCTGTCGGCCCAGCAGGGCATTACCGGCGGCGTGCTGCTGAACCTGGGTGGCATCGTGGGCGGCACGCTGTTTGGCGTGCTGGCTTCGCGCCTGGACCTGGGCCGTTTGACGGCCGCCTGCCTGGCGATTACGGCGGTGGCGATGGCGGTGTTTGGTTACGTCACCGGTACGCTGGACCTGGCCTTCATGGCGGCGTTTGGCATCGGCATGTTCATCTTTGGCGGCATGGCCGGTTTGTATTCGTTTGCGCCCATCATCTACCCCGCCGCGGTGCGCACCACCGGCATGGGCTGGGCCATTGGCATTGGCCGCATGGGTGCCATCCTGGCACCGCTGACCGCCGGTGTGCTGCTCGACAGCGGCTGGGCACCGCCCCAGCTGTACTACGTGTTCGCCATTCCGCTGCTGCTGGCCGTGGTGGCGGTGCTGGCCATCCGCGCAAAAGCGCCCACGGCAGACCGCGTATCCGGCAAACTGGCCGCAGCGCATTGATAGACCACTAAAACCAACAAAGGAGCCCCACATGTTTCCAAAAAACGCCTGGTACGTCGCCTGCACCCCCGACGAAATCACCGACAAACCCCTGGGCCGCAAGATCTGCGGTGAATCCCTGGTGCTGTACCGCGGCCCCGAAGGCCAAGCCACCGCACTGGAAGACTTCTGCCCGCACCGCGGCGCGCCCCTGTCGCTGGGCAAGGTGGAAAACGGCAAACTCACCTGTGGTTACCACGGGCTGGAGATGGGCTGTGACGGCAAAACTGTGTCCATGCCCGGCCAGCGCGTGCGCGGCTTCCCGGCCATCCGCAGCTACCCGGCCATCGAGCGCTACGGTTTCATCTGGGTCTGGCCCGGTGACGCGGCCCTGGCGGACGAGTCCAAGCTGCACCACCTGGAGTGGGCCGACAACCCCGCCTGGGCCTACGGCGGCGGCCTGTTCCACATTAATTGCGACTACCGCCTGATGGTGGACAACCTGATGGACCTGTCGCACGAAACCTATGTGCACGCCAGCAGCATCGGCCAAAAAGAGATCGACGAGACCCCCACCAAGACCGTGGTGAATGGCGACGAGGTGGTCACCAGCCGCCACATGGAGAACATCAGCGCGCCGCCGTTCTGGCGCATGGCGCTGCGCGGCAACGGCCTGGCCGACGACGTGCCGGTGGACCGCTGGCAGATCTGCCGCTTCACCCCGCCCAGCCACGTGATGATCGAGGTGGGCGTGGCCCACGCGGGCCACGGCGGCTACGAGGCACCCGACGCGCACAAGGCATCGTCCATCGTGGTGGACTTCATCACGCCCGAGACCGAAACCTCGATCTGGTACTTCTGGGGCATGGCGCGCCACTTCAAGCCCGAAGATGCCGAGCTCACCGCCAGCATCCGCGAAGGCCAGGGCAAAATCTTCAGCGAAGACCTGGAGATGCTGGAGAAGCAGCAGCGCAACCTGCTGGCCCACCCGGAACGCAAGCTGCTGATGCTCAACATCGACTCCGGTGGCGTGCAGTCGCGCAAGGTGATCGACCGCCTGCTGGCCGCCGAAGCACCGCAGGTGGCAGCATGAACGCGGCCACCATCAGCGTGCGCGTGGCACGCAAGACGCAGGAGGCGCTGGACATCTGCAGCTACGAGCTGGTGGCCACCGACGGCACGGCGCTGCCGGGTTTCTCGGCCGGTTCGCATGTGGATGTGCACCTGCCGGGCGGGATCACGCGCCAGTATTCGCTGTGCAACGATGCCAGCGAAACCCACCGCTATCTGGTCGGCGTGCTGCGCGACCCGGCGTCAAGGGGCGGCTCTCAGGCCATGCATGACACGGTGCAAGAGGGCGAGGTGCTGCAGATCAGCGCGCCCAAAAACCACTTCCCGCTGGCGCACGGTGCCAGCCGCAGCCTGCTGCTGGCGGGCGGCATTGGCATCACGCCGATTCTGTGCATGGCCGAACGCCTGGCCGCCAGCGCTGCGCCGTTCCAGATGCACTACTGCAGCCGCGCGCAGGAGCGCACCGCCTTTTATGAGCGCATCCGTGCATCGGGGTTTGCATCCCAGGTGCATTTCCATTTTGACGATGGTGCCAGCGCACAAAAGCTCTCCTTGCCCGACCTGCTGGCCGAACCGCAGCCGGGCGTGCACCTGTATGTGTGCGGGCCCAAAGGCTTCATGGACGCGGTGCTGCAGACGGCGCGCTCCAGCGGCTGGCCAGAGGACCAACTGCACTACGAGTTCTTCTCGGCCAACGTGGCACCTTCGGCCGATGACGCGAGCTTTGAGGTCAAGCTGGCCAGCTCGGGCCGGGTGGTGCGCATCGCCGCCGACCAGACCGTGGCCAAGGCGCTGGCCCTGGCGGGGGTGGAGATTCCGCTGTCGTGCGAGCAAGGCGTGTGCGGCACCTGCCTGACCCGCGTGCTGGAGGGCGAGCCCGACCACAAGGACATGTACCTCACGCCGGAAGAGCAGGCCGCCAACGACCAGTTCACCCCGTGCTGCTCTCGGTCAAAATCAGCGCTTCTCGTTCTCGATCTTTAAGCTGATGCCCCTGTCCTCCTTGATCGCCCTGCAAGACCAACCCGGCCACCTGATCCGCCGCGCCCACCAGATCGCGGTGGCCAGCTTCCACACGCACCTGGGTCGCGAAGTCACCCCCGTGCAATATGCGCTGATGCGCACGCTGCAAGACCAGCCCGGCATCGACCAGAGCACCCTGGCGCTGGCGGTGGCGCTGGACACCTCCACCACCGCCGACATCGCGGTGCGGCTGGAGGCCAAGGGCTGGATCACCCGCGCGGTGCTGGCCCGCGGCCAGCGCAGCCTGTCGCTGACCCCCGAGGGCGTGGCCCTGCTGACCTCTTTGGTGGACGGCATGGCGCAGATGCAGGCCACCTTGCTAGGCGGGCTGGAGCCGCAGGAGCAGGCTGAGCTGCTGCGCCTGCTGCGCAAATTTGTGGAGCCTGACTCCATCAAGCGCCTGGAGCGCTGAGGCGATTTGCTCTCAAAATAAGAGCTGCTCACGCCAATGGAATAAGCGCTGGAGGCCTAAAAGGCTTGAAACCCGGAATCAGCGGTACAGCCCCAGCGCGGCAATGCGGCGCTCGATCTCGGTGGCCATCTTCTTGTAGCCGGGGCCGTCCACGCCGCCAAAGCGCTTCTGGAACTCGGCGGCCTGCAGGTCTTCGGGCAGGTCGCTGACCTTGGGCAGCAGGTCGGCATCGCTCAGCCCTTGGGCCAGGCGCTTTTGCAGGCTGAGCTGGGCGGCCGCGCCGCCAATAGCCAGCTCACCCAGACGGGTGCCTGCGCGGTCGGCGGCCAGGTCGTTGAACGAAAAGCCGCTGCCGCCTTGCGCGTCGTCCAGTTCCTTGTACACACCCACCATGTCGGCCAGCGGGCTGCCGGCGGTGGCGGCCAGCGCGGCGGAGATGCTGAAGTGCTGGGCGGTGTCGGTGCGGCCCGCCAGGGTGGTGGTACGCGGTGTGGGCCGGGGCCATGCGCGGGCAGCGGGCAGGATGGCGGCCATGCCCTTGCCGTTCACGTAAAAAGCCAGCGCGACCAGGGCGGCGCGGTGTTCGTCGGCCAAGCTGTTGGTGGCATCACTGCGCTGGGCCGACAGCTCCAGCAATGGCTGCACCAGCGCGGCCAGGGGCAGGTTGCGCGGGCCGGGTTGGGCAGCAATCTCGACCAGCCGGGCCTGGTAGGCCTGCAGCCGGGCCTGCACGTCGGCGGGCACCAGGGCGGCCTGGAGCTGGGCGGGGAGGGCATCGTTCCAGACAAACTGCACGCTGAGCACGCCGTTGCGCACACCCACGTGCTGGATGCTGTCGGCTGCAGCCTCGGCCACGGCCAGGGGGTTGTCTTGCAGCCGCGACAGGCCAAAGCGCAGCAACTGGTCGGCGATGGCCGGCGGCACGGTGAGGCGGCCCAGCGTGAGGGTTTCCAGCTGCGGCGTGCCGGGCGTTTCACGCAGCACGGCCTGGATGTTGAGGTAGTCGCCAAACGGATTGGGCGGCAAAAACGTGCTGGCGCGCAGGGTGGCGCTGCCGTCTTGCAACACCACCTGGGCGCGGGTTTGCGGACGCTGGCTGGCCAGGTAGGCCACGGCCAGGTTCAGGTCGTCCTCGCCGAGCTGCAGGGTGCGCAGCGCGCCGGGCGGCGACTTGCGCGGGTCGATGCGGGCCAGCAGCCGCTTGGCATTGGCAACGCGGGCGGGGGTGATGGCCTGGGTGCTGCTGGGGGACAGCAGCGGCGCGTCGTCAATCGCCAGGTACGCGGCCCAGGCCAGGGCCAGGGGGACGCAGAGCAGAAGGGTGGCAAACAGGTAGCGCAGCAAGCGGCGGATCAGGGACCAGAAGAGGGGCATTTTTAGGAAGAGGTGAAGAAGCGCACGTCATTGCGTCCGCCGGTTTTGGCGCGGTACATGGCGTTGTCGGCACGGGTGAGCAGCTGCTGTAAGTCGGTGCCATCCTGGGGGTAGGTGCAGATGCCAATGCTGGCAGTGACGTGCACGCTGTGCCCGTCCAGCAGATACACGGGTTCTACGGTGAGCCGGATTTTATCGGCGATGCCGTGCAGTTCTGCCGCCGGGTGCGGTTCTTCGACCACCACGATGAATTCGTCGCCGCCCAGCCGGGCCACCAGGTCGCCGCCGCGCATGCAGGACTGGATGCGCTGGGCCACCAGGCGCAACAGTTGGTCGCCTGCGGCATGGCCGAGGCTGTCGTTGACGGCCTTGAAGTGGTCCAGGTCGAGGAACAGGATGGAAAACGACAGGCTTTTGCGCTCGCACCGGGACAGGATGCGCCGCAATGCGTCCATGCACATGGCCCGGTTGGGCAGATCCGTGAGTTCGTCGTGGTAGGCCTGGTGGTGTAGGGCATTTTCGGCGCGCTTGCGCAGTTCGATGTTGTTGAGTGCGTTGAGCAGGCATTCGCGGCCCTGGAAATGGATGCGCTGGCTGGACACCAGGGCCCAAAAGCTGCCACCTTGGCTGTCTTTCATCTCCACCTCCCAGTCTTGCATGCTGTCCTTGCCATTGAAGCGCTGCAGCCATTGCGTACGTTCATCTGGGCGGCAGTAGAAGTCTGAGGATTGGGCGTGCTGCAAGTCGCGCATGGTGGTTTTGAACTGCGCCAGCGCCCGCTCGTTGGCGTACAGCACCGTGCCGTGGTGCTCCAAGGTAATCGTCATGGGGAAGGGGGCCGTGCGCAGCAGTTTTTGCACCTGCTCCTCGCCGTCGCGCAAGGCCTGCTGCAGGCTGTCGCTGTCGCGCACCAGGCGGCGCGAAAACACCAGTGCGGCGGCAGCCAGCAGGGTAGCGGCCACAAACATGGTCCACAGCAGCAGGCTCTTGGCCCGGCGCGAGGCTTCGCCCAGCGAGTACGAGAAAGCATCGGCCAGGGGTGCCAGCCGAAGGTTGATCTGGTGCAACTCTTCCTGGATGTCGCGGGCCTTGGCCATGTCCAGTGTCTGGGCATGTACTGCGGTATGTAGGCCCTCGCCCACTACCTGCAACTGGGCGATGGTGGCATCGGTCGCGGCCCACAGTGCGATAGCGCGGTCGATCTCGGCGACTTGGCGAAAGTTGCGAAACAGGCTGACCATGCCGTCCAGGTCTTCGGGGTGGTTGCGTCCCCGTTGCAGACCCTGGCGGGCGATGTCCAGGTCGGGATGGGGTTTTTCCAGTTCCAGGCGGGCCAGGCGATCGCCCAGAATCACGTCCAGCGCGCTGGTGTAGGCCTGGAAGTCGCGCTCGTCTCGGGTTTCCGCATAGCGGGACAGGGCGTAGATGGCATCGCGTTCGGCCTTGGACCACAGGCCTTCACCGCCCACAAAAGCCCGCGCCGCCGACAGCACGCCCATGCTGTAGTAGGCAAAGCCCAAGGTCGCCCCCACCAGGGCCAGAAACAGCCACGCGATCAGAATCAGCCGCTGACCCCGCCGAGCGGGTGCCTGGGAAGCCGGTTCCTGGGGCTGGGTGGGCTCCATGTTACTTACGCTTACATCAGTGCTGGTGTCGCAGTATAGGAACTGTCCCGGCCCATGGGCCCAAAAAATCAGCCGCTGGTAGGGGCTTTGCTCGCCTTGGGCGGGGCTTTGACGATGTTGCAGTGCAGTTTGAGCGCGGCCATGGCCTCCACCAGCCGGGTGTCGCGCTCATCCAGCAGGTCGCGCTGGGCCTCTTCCACAAAGTTTTGCCATAACGTCTGGTAATCACCGTGGTGCTCATGCGGGGCGTATTCACGGATGAAATCGCTGGCCTGCTGCGGGTGGAAGCCGCCTTTGCGGATCTTGCGCACGATGCTTGCGGCAGCGGTCTCGGTGAGCGTGGTTTTGCGCGCCGCGCCGGTGGCGATGCACAGAAACAGGGTGATCAGCGAGCTGTCATCGGTGTGGCGCTGGGTGACCTTGAGCCACTGGTCGGAGATGGCGCGGTCGAGTTCGCTGATGTCGTCCACACCCTCGTCCAGCCAGAAGTAGCGGCCCATGAAGGCCAGCGACTGGATGAACAGCTTGCGCGGCTTGACCGATGCATCGAGGATTTTGGGCAGGTCGTGTTCCAGCATGCTTTCCAGCGTGGCCTGCAGCACGGGCTGGAGTTCGGCGGGCACGCCCTTGGGGAGGGCCAGCAGCACGGCCTTGCCACTCTCGGCACGCTTGCGCAGCAGGTTGACCAGGGTTTCAAACTGCGCCCAGTTGGGCATCAGGCTGCTGCCCGCGGCGGCGCAGAGCAGGGCGGTGCGGACGACGGCTTCGCTGTCGGTATCGGCGGCCTGCAGTTCGCGCCGCGCCACGCCCAGCTTGTGGGCGCACCATATGGCGGCTTCGATGCGGGTTGCTATGTCGCTGCGCTTGGCCAGTTCCAGCTGGATTTCGGGCAGGGGCTTAAGCGCCCACTTGGCCAGCACCGGGATCAGCTCGTCGCGAAACTCACCGCTGTCCTGCATGCTGAAGTGGGTGTTGTCCGGCAGGGTCAACAGGGCCTTGAGCATGTCGGAACCGGCCTTGGAGCGCGACAGGATGGAGTGGTCGCGCAGCAGCGTGGCGGCGGTCTGCAGGTCGCCATCGCTCACATGCTCCAGGTGCAGGCTGATCAGGTTGACCATGCGCTCGCGCGACTTCTCCAGCTCGGGCCGCAAGAATTCGGTGCCAAAGTAGCGCGCAATCTGCACCATGCCTTTGGGTGCGTCGTTGCGGATGGATTCCAGCTTGGCCGCGTCGATCAGGCCGTGCTGCAGGCCATGGCGCAGTGCTTTTTCAAAGAAGGGGCGGTGGTCGTAGACGGCAATGCCGACATTGCTATCTTGCATGGCTTAGATCGCCGATTCTTCGTCGGGGTCAACGGCACGTTTTTGCGAGCCTTCGCCTTCGCCGTGGGTTTCGCGGAACGGGGTGTGGCCGCCCTGGTGGTGGCCGTCTTCTTCTTCCTCGGCTTCTTCCTCGAAGGCTTTGACGCGGGCGCGCAGGATCACCATGACTTCGATCAGGATGTCGGGGCAATGGGCGCGCAGCAGCCAGGTGAATTCCATCCAGTCGTGGTCGGCGATTTCGTCCTGGTCCACTTTGGATTCGTTGTACATCTGGGCTACGAGGTCCGATTCGGACAGCACCGCGCCGGTGTCCTCGGCGGCTTCAAAGGTGCCGGTGCGCAAAAAGCTTTCGACCCGGCCCCAGTGGTCGGCCAGGTAGTCGGCCAGCGCATCGCAGCCACCTTCGCGCTCGCCGATGGCGCGCAAAAACTCTACGGGGTCGTTGTCGTCCCGAAAAATCACCGAGTTCATCATGCCGCGCAGGTGGGCGTGGGTCAGGTCTTTGTATTGCTTTTCGATGACCACGGCGCGCGAGAACTGCTCGGGCGTGACCAGCAGGTTGATGACCGAGTCTTTGGACGGGTCGTACTCGCGGATCACGGCCAGCAGGTCCTTGGGTGGCAACTGGTCCAGCGCCAGCACCAGGGCGTGGTCGCCTTCTTCGTCGGCCAGGGTGACCAGGGCGGCCTCGGCACCGACGATGTCGCCAGCGAGGATCAGGCTTTGGGCTTTGATGATGGCGGGGTAATGCATAGAGATTTAACCTTTGGGTGGCTTGGGGTCGAAGCCTTGTTCTTCCATCCAGGCCGCACCCGCGTCTTCGCGGTCGCGGGCTTCCTGTTCTTCGGGGTCGATGTCGTGCTCGTCTTCGTCCTCGTCATCTTCCACCGGTGCGCCCCGGTCGTCGGCGCGGGTGTACAGGTATTCCAGGCAGGCGGCAATCACCATGAACTGTTCGCCCGTGGGCTCCAGCAACACGCGGTCGGCTAGTGTCTGGGCCCAGGGGGCCAGGGTGATGGTGCGGCCCAGTTGGTCCCAGGCAGGGAATTCTTCGGGCTCCAGCGCCACCAGCAGGTCCATGGCCTTGGCACTGGGGAAACGAAATCCTTGGTGGAAGGCTGCGGCCAGCATTTCCGGACTGTCGTCCATCATCACCAGCAGAAATTCGAGCTGGCTGCGCTTTTCTTTCAGGCGCTTGTCGAGCACGTTCTTTCCTTCGGAGTCGGACACCAGGTCGTCCATTTCGGCATCGTAGGCACGGGCGTGGTTGGCAAAGTAGCGGGAGAGTTTCATTGCAGTGCTTGGTCTAAGTAGTTGTGCCAGATTTCGCGGGCGGTATCCAGCGGGTCGTCCAGCAGGCCCCGGCGGCGGTTGTCGTCGTAGGTCTTGCGGCGCTCATCGTCACTCAGCACATCGTAGGCGGTTTGCACCGCCCGGAAAAGCTGCGGGGCATCGGCCGAGGCATTGCGGTCCGGGTGGTACTGCGCGGCGCGTTGCCGGTAGGCTTTTTTGATATCGGCCAGCGTCGCGGCAGCGGACAGGCCTAGCGCGGCATAGTGGTCTTGCATGGGGGGTGTTTTCGCAAAAAAAGACAGCCCGACAGGCTGCTGGCGGGCTGTGCTTGGCGGGCGACGCGTTGTCGTCAGGTGATGATTTTAGCTGGCTGCTCCATCGTGCTGGATTTCAGCGATGGGCCGGGCCACGGGAGGCGATCCTGGTATGGGTGCCGATGCCTAGGGTGGATCAGGTTCACCATCAAAATAGGAGCTGCTCACGCCGGTCGATGTCGCCATGTGTGAAGTTGAGCAGCGATCGACATCTACTATCGAAATGAGAGCTGCCTGTGCTTATTCAATGGGCACAAATGACTGATTTTGCTTGGAATGCTTCAGATGCAAAACTTGCTAGGTGTGGTCATGCTGGCTGGGTTCTTCCTTTATTCAGTCCGGGCCCACGTTACTTCACGTCCCTTGGCCTTGCACTGCATTGGGGTGCTTGCCTTGGTCTTGGGGATCCATTTGGCCGATGAAGCGGGTGTGGGCGGTGTGTGCATCGCTGCTGTGCAAGGCGGTTTGGTGCGTGGCGGCATCCAGCAGGGCTTGGTCCAGGGCCTGCGCTCCCTTGAGTTGTGCGACGCTCTCGGCGGCATCCATCTGGGTAGAGCCGACGCTGGTGCCTTGCTGGGCTCGGCCATGGGTGCTGAGCAGCACGCCTTCTGCGCCGCGCAGCGCCCCCCAGCCGTCGGTGCGCAGCTCAAATCCCTGGCCCCGGTAGCTGCCGCGCTGGGCGCTGGTGGGGGCCTGTTGGATGAGGTAGCCCAGGTTGAGCTGGC
>CAUPNG010000010.1:0-188494 GCA_963512605.1 uncultured Albidiferax sp.
GCCTGGGGCTGGTTTTTCTGCGCGCGCTTTCCAGCAACAGCTTGATGACTTCGAATTGTTCTCGACTGATGTCGCTTGGGTAGCTCTTTCTCATCTCCCGAGCTTCTCATACTCTCGGGAGACTTTGAACACGTTCTAAGGGCCAGTATGGGCATGCGCGAATCTGCGGGGCTGTCCTGGGCCTGGTTCCGCAAGGCTTCTTCCTGGCGGATGGCGGCAGCCAGGCTGTAGCCATCCATGCCGGGCATGTGCAGATCGGTCAGCAGCAGGGCATAGGAACCGGTATGCCACAGCCGCCAGGCCTCTGCGCCGTCGGGGGCCAGTTCGCCCGCAAAACCCAAAAGCTCAATCTGGCGCAAGATGACTTTCTGGTTCACCTCGTCGTCTTCGGCAATCAGGATCAGGCGGCCCTGGGCACGGGCTTCGGCAATGGTCGGGGGGGGTACCAGTTTTGTCAGGTCTTCCAGCGTTTTGTCGCGGTAGACCTCGGGCGACTGCCGCCCCGCCGCCACCGCCACGGCCCGCACCAGGGCGGCGCGGCGCAGGCAGTTGCCGTCCAGGCCGACGATGTCGGCTTCCGCTACCCGCGCGCCACGACGCATACCGCGCGTGATCAGCAGGTGGCGCACATCGGTGGCTGCCGCAAACACCTGGCGCAGAGCATCCAGATCGATTTTTTGCGGCCCCAAAACCTGCACCACCACCGGGCGGACCAAGGAGCGTGCGCTGTGTGCCGCTGCGGCCAGTCCGGCCACAGAGTGCACCACGGCCCCGGCCTGTTCCAGGTAGATCCGCAAATCGTCCACCATGCCGTCCGCGCCCACCAGCACGCAGTCCACCTGGTGCAGGTCTGCCTGCAAGTGCGGCATGGCCGATTCCACCGGTTGCAGCGGCAAGGTCACAGTGAAGGTGGAGCCCGCACCCAGGCGACTTTGCACCGCGATGCGCCCCCCCATAAGCGTGACCAGGCGCTTGCACACGGTCAAACCCAGGCCGGTACCGCCAAAGCGCCGGGTGGTGGAGGCCTCGGCCTGGGTGAAGGGCTCGAACAGCTGGGCCAGCGAGTCCTCGGCCATGCCGATGCCGTTGTCACTGAAACGCAGCACCAGGGCACCGTCCTCAGAGGTGACTCGGATGCCGACGCGGCCATGCAGTGCCGGTTGCCCCAGGCTGAACTTGATGGCGTTGCCCAGCAGGTTGACCAGAACCTGGCGCAGCCGGGTCGGGTCGCCCCACACTTTGGGCGGCAGCGACGGCGCAATGAACAGGCCCAGGTCGACGTACTTGTCGAGTGCCATGGGCAGCAAAGAATCACAGACGTTCTCCACCAGGTCCGACAGCGGTATCTCCACCCGCTCCAGCTCCAGCCGGCCGGCTTCGATCTTGGAGAAATCCAGAATCACGTCGATGATGCCCAGCAGCGAAAACGCCGAGGCCCGGATGGTGCTGGCCGCGTCGGCCTGGTCCTCCGCCAGGCCGCTGTGGCACAGCACCTCGACCATGCCGATGACCCCGTTCATCGGGGTGCGGATCTCGTGGCTCATGGTGGCCAAAAAGGCGCTTTTGGCACGGTTGGCGGTTTCCGCGGCTTCGCGTGCCTGCACCAGCTCGTTGGTGCGCTCGGCCACCCGCTGCTCCAGCTGGGCGTTCATGGCCAGGATTTCGGCTTCGGCGTGTTTGCGTTCGCTGATGTCCACGCTGAACAGCGAAACACCATCGGGTGCGGGCAAGGCGCTGACCTGGAACCAGGACTGCGTACCATCGGGGTAGGTGTAGACATGCTCGCCATGCTGGGCCAGCCGGGTCTGCATGCAGCGCTGGACGATGGCGTAGATCAGCGTGGTTTCAATGCCCGGCTCCACCTCGGTCACCGTGCGCCCAACCAGGTCCTCGCCCACATGGCGGCTCTGGCGCAGCGCCGCTGCATTCACATACCGGTAGCGCCAGTCAAAGTCGATGATCTGGCAGCCCTCCAGCATGTCGTCCAGTGTGTGCCGGTGCATGGCGGAGCTTTGCCGCAGCGCCGTGGCCATGCGCTCGCGCTCGGTCACATCACGCAGGGCTGCCACCACCACCAGGTCGCCATCCAGCTCCAGCGGGCTCAGGCTGATGTCCACGGGGAACACCGTGCCGTCCTTGCGCAGGCCGCGCAGATCGAGCCGCTCCGCGCCCATCACCTGGGGCACCGCCGCCTGCAGGTAGCTTTGCCACAGGGCCATGTGCTCCACACGGGCGTTGGCAGGCATCAGCATCTCCACCGGCTGGCCCAGCAACGCGCCACGGCTCCAGCCAAACAGGGTCTCCGCCTGGCGGTTGATCTGCACGATGCGGCCCTCGCGGGTGGTCATCACCAAGGCATCGGGCGCGAGTTCAAACAGATCGACAAACCGGCGCTGGTTGGCATCGAGTGCCGCGGTGCGCTCGGCCACGCGCCGCTCCAGGTCGGCGTTGAGGCTGCGCACCCGGTCATCGGCACCGGCGCGGGCCAGCATCTCCCGGCCAATCGCATGCGACAGCAGCATGAAGATGCCCACCGTGCCCGCCAGTGTGGAGTACAGCAGCAACAGGGCTCGCTGGCGGTCCACCTCGGCGCGGGATGTGCCCTCGGCCAGCAAGGCGGCTTGCTGCAGGTCGACCTCACGCACCAGCGCCTGCAGCGCGTGCATGGTGTGGGTAACTTCCCCGGTGGCCACCGCCGCCGCAATCGCGTTCGGCCCCTTGCCGCCAATGGTGTCAAAAATGTGCTCCAGCTCCACCAGGCGGCGCTCTTCCAGGGCCGCCAGCCGGTCCAGCACACCCGGCAGCGCAGGGTCTTTGGCCATCAGCGTCCGGTACTCGCCTGCTTCGCTCCGTATCGCCTGGGTCAGCCGCAAGAAATTGGTGCGCCGGATCAGGGAGTCGGTCAGCAACGACACGACGGCGTCAGACTCTGCATCGGCCACCATGGCATAACGCTGGGCCAGACGCGCCCGCACATCCTGGATGTGCGACACCCGCTCCGCCGACGCCACCGCATCGATACTGGCCCGGTAGGTAATCCCAGCCCCCAGGGCGAGCAGCAAAAACACGCCGCACAGGCCGCTGACCACTTTCAGCTGCAGAGTGGCACGGGTCATGAGCGAGGGCTCCGACAGCACATGGCGGTTGCGGCTGGCCAGCAGCGTCCCCAGGCCCAGCAAGGCAAAGGCCAGTGCGGCCTGCCCGGCAATGGCGGGAAGCACCTTGCTGTCCATCGAGCGGGTTGCGGCCAATGCAAATGCCAACAAACCCAGCGCGGCCACCACCCAAGCCACCGCCACCAGCACCCACACCAAAGGCCGCAACCGGGCACTGGGCAGGGCCACCAGCGCCAACCCGATGGAGCCCAACGCCAGCGCACTGAAGACAGACATGCGGCCTGGTAGCGCACCCACCGGGCCGCCGGTATCGCGAAACAGCAACTCGTCGATGCCCAATTGCCAGCCCCACAGGTGCTGCCCCACCGTGGCCAATCCCAGCGCCGCCACCAGCAAGCCCAGCCCCATGGTGACGCGGTAGGGCACCGATGCGGCCCGCCCAGCCGCAATGATGACCCCAGCGCCCGCCAGCACGATGCCCAGCGCGGTGTTGGCCTCCATCTCTATCGCACTGGGCCCGACACTTTTGAGCCAGGCAAGATTGGCCATCCAACCCACCAGGGTGACCAAGCCCAGTACCATGGTGGCACCTCCCGCAACCCGGGCAATGGCTGAACGCAAAGCGAGAACGGGCAAGGGCATATGTATCGAATAGTAACCGTTTGGGACTACCCATGCCTTGCGGTCAGGAATGCCAAAGGGGATTCTTCGGCCCCCTGACACACCCCATTTTCATGAGGTGCATTTATTGCCATTTGTGCTCTTCTGATATGCGTAAGCAGCTATAAATAGAAGAGCATTTCATAACGGCATCCCCTCTGACAGCCAGGGTCATGCAAGCCTGCTATCTTGGATACCAAAACCCCAGGAGTTCCCATGTCCAGTGATACCCCCCACGCGTTCGCCACCACCCTGCAAACCTTCACCACGGCCAGCGGCAGCACCGGCCAGTACTGGTCTTTGCCCGCGCTGGCCAGGCAATACCCCAGCATCGCCCGCCTGCCGGTGTCCATCCGCATCGTGCTCGAATCGGTGCTGCGCAACTGCGATGGCAAGAAGGTCGCGCCGCAGCATGTGGAGCAACTGGCGCACTGGCAGCCGAACGCCGAGCGCACCGCGGAAATCCCCTTTGTGGTGACCCGTGTGGTGCTGCAGGATTTCACCGGCATCCCGCTGCTGGCCGATCTGGCCGCGATGCGCACCGTGGCGGCTTCGTTGGGCAAGAGCCCCAAGACCATCGAGCCCCTGGTGCCGGTGGACCTGGTGGTGGACCACTCGGTGATGGTCGATTACTACGGCACACCCCAGGCGCTGGACCTGAACATGCAGCTGGAATTCCAACGCAACCACGAGCGCTACCAGTTCATGCAGTGGGGCATGCAGGCGTTTGACACCTTCCGCGTGGTGCCGCCGGGCTTTGGCATCGTGCACCAGGTCAACCTGGAGTACTTTGCGCGCGGCGTGTACAAGAGCCCGCAAGACACGGGGCCCGCGCCGGTGTACTACCCCGACTCGCTGGTCGGCACCGACAGCCACACCACTATGGTCAACGGCATCGGCGTGGTGGGCTGGGGTGTGGGCGGCATCGAGGCCGAGGCGGCCATGCTGGGCCAGCCGGTCTACATGCTGACCCCGGACGTGGTGGGCTTTGAGCTGTCGGGCACGCTGCGCGAGGGTGTCACCGCCACCGACCTGGTGCTGTTTGTGACCAATATCCTGCGCGCTGAGAAGGTGGTGGGCAAGTTTGTGGAGTTCTTTGGCCCGGGGGCCGCGTCCATTCCCGTGCCCGACCGCGCCACCATCGGCAACATGGCCCCCGAGTACGGTGCCACCATGGGCTTCTTCCCGGTGGACGACAAGACCATTGCCTACTTCCGCAACACCGGCCGCACCGCCGACGAGATTGAACGCTTCGAGGCTTATTACAAGGCGCAGGGCCTGTTTGGCATGCCCAACCCCGGCGACATCGACTACACCCAGACCGTGCGGCTGGACCTGGGCACCGTGGTGCCCAGTGTGGCTGGCCCCAAGCGCCCGCAGGACCGCATCGCCCTGGACCAACTGGCCAGCAGCTTCGCCACGCTGTACAGCCAGCCCAACGCCGCCAATGGCTTCAACCGCCCGTCCGACACGCTGGCGCTGCGCCATCCGCTGCCGTCCAACGACACCACCATCGGCAACGGCGACGTGCTCATCGCGGCCATCACCTCCTGCACCAACACCTCTAACCCCAGCGTGATGCTGGCGGCGGGCCTGCTGGCCAAGAAAGCGGTGGAAGCCGGCCTGACGGTGCTGCCGCACATCAAGACCTCGCTGGCCCCGGGCTCGCGCATCGTCACTGAGTATTTGCAGAAGGCCGGGCTGCTGCCCTACCTGGAACAACTGGGCTTTTACCTGGCAGGCTATGGCTGTACCACCTGCATCGGCAATGCGGGCGATTTGTCGCCCGAGATCAACGCGGCCATTGGCGCGAACCAGTTGGTCTGCGCGGCGGTGCTGTCGGGCAACCGCAATTTCGAGGCCCGCATCCACCCGAATCTGAAGGCCAACTTTTTGGCCTCGCCGCCGCTGGTAGTGGCCTACGCGATTGCGGGCAATGTGATGACCGACCTGGCCACCCAGCCGGTGGGGCTGGGCACGGGCGGCAAGCCGGTGTATCTGGCCGACATTTGGCCCCGCATGGACGAGATCGACGCGTTGCTGCGTTTTGCCACCGACGCGCAGGCCTACCGCGCCAACTACGACAAGATCAAGTCCGACCCCGGCGCGCTGTGGCGCAGCATCCAGGGCACCACCGGGCAGGTGTACGACTGGCCGCAGTCCACCTACATCGCCGAGCCGCCGTTTTTTGGCGACTTCACCCTGGCGCACCGGGCGGCCCAAGTCGGCTTTACCGGCGCGCGCACCATGGCGCTGTTTGGCGACTCCATCACCACCGACCACATTTCGCCTGCCGGTTCCATCGCCGAAAAGTCCCCCGCCGGGCAATGGCTGCTGGCCCACGGCGTGCCCCGGGCCGACTTCAACAGCTACGGCTCGCGCCGGGGTAACCACGACGTGATGGTGCGCGGCACCTTTGCCAATGTGCGCATCAAGAACCTGATGCTGCCGCCCGATGCCACGGGCTCGCAGGAAGAAGGCGGCGTCACGCTGTACCACCCCGCCCAGGGCGCAGCAGAGAAGATGTCCATTTTTGAAGCCGCGCAAAAATACATGGCGGCTGGCGTGTCTACGGTGGTGTTTGGCGGTGAAGAATATGGCACCGGCTCATCCCGCGACTGGGCGGCCAAGGGCACGCAGTTGCTAGGCATCAAAGCGGTGGTGGCGCGCAGCTTTGAGCGCATCCACCGGGCCAACCTAGTGGGTATGGGCGTGCTGCCACTGCAGTTCTTGGGGACAGACAGCTGGCAAAGCCTGGGCCTGCGCGGCGATGAACGCATCGACGTGGTAGTCCGCGCGGCCCTGCAGCCGCAGATGGACGTGGCCCTGGTCATCCACCGCGCCGATGGCAGCCAGCAAGAGGTCACGGTGCGCCTGCGCATCGACACGCCGATCGAAGTGGACTACTACCAGCACGGCGGCATCCTGCCGTTTGTGCTGCGGCAGTTGCTGGCGGACTAAGAACTTGTCCGGTCGTTGAAGGCCGAGATATTCGCCACCTGGAAGCCGCCGGTGAGCGAACGCAGCTCGGTGTGGTGCAGCCGCGCCAGGCGCTGCAGGCAGGTGTCGCCCGCCACGGTCAGGCGCACCTCGACCTGGCGGCGGTCTACCGCGCTAACCGTGCGCACCACCAGCCCGGCAGCTTCGCAGCGCGATACCAGGGCCACCACGCCGTGTTGCTGCGTTTGCAGGCGGTGGGCCAGTTCGCCCACGGTGGCCCATTCCCGCCCCGGATAGCCCTTGATGTGCAGCAACAGCTGGTACTGCAGCGGGGTCAGGCCCTCGGACTGCGCGGCATCTTCGCTGAAGCGCAGAAAGCGGCGCAGCTGGTAACGGAATTCCGACAGGGCTTCATAGTCGGCTTTGGCAAGGGCGATGGGGCTGGACGGCATGGCAGAGAAATCCGGCAATTACATCACAGTGTGATGTAATTATGGTCTTTGTGTGCCGCCCCACCGCATGAACTTATCCCCTCCCTTGTGGTTGCTGAACCTGTACCCGCCGAGCACCACGGTCAACCGCGCGGAACGGCTGCGCGCCTGCCTGGGGGCCTTGCTGGGCATTGCGCTGACCGGCTGGCTCAGCGCGCAAGCGATGGGGCTGACGGTGGCGACCGTGTGGTTGATTGCCCCCATGGGCGCATCGGCGGTGCTGCTGTTCGCGCAGCCCGCCAGCCCGCTGGCCCAGCCGTGGTCGATCGTGGGCGGCAACCTGGTGGCGGCCTTCATTGGGGTGAGCTGCGCCAAGCTGCTGCCCGCACCGGTGCCCGCGGCGGCGGCGGCCATATTCCTCTCCATCGGGGCCATGTTCTGGCTGCGTTGCCTGCACCCACCCAGCGGCGCGATCGCCCTGACCGCCGTGCTCGGGGGGCCGCAGATCCAGGCGGCGGGCTATGGCTTCATCGCCGCGCCGGTGGCCCTGAACTCCGCCGTACTGCTGCTGGCCGCGCTGCTGTACAACAACGCCACCGGCCGCCGCTACCCGCACGCCCAGCGGGGCGAAACGCCCCATCCGCACCAGACCAACGACGCGCCACCGACCACCCGGCTAGGCTTTACCACCGCCGACCTGCAGGCGGTGCTGAAGGACTACAACCAGGTGCTGGACATCAGCTTTGACGACCTGGAACTACTGTTCCACCGCACCGAAACCCAGGCATTTCGCCGCCGCTTTGGTGCCACACAGTGTGGCGATGCGATGTCGCGCGACGTGCGGGCGGTGGAGTTCGCCACCGAACTGGACGAGGCCTGGCAGTTGATGCACACCCACCGGGTGCAGGCCTTGCCGGTCATTGACCGGGCCCGGCGGGTGATTGGCATCGTCACCCGCTCCCATTTTTTAAACCAGTTGGAGGCAGACGGCCACCCGGCGCTGGGCGCCCTGGGCACACGACTGCGCGCCCTGCTGCAGCGCACCCCGTTCAGCCATTCCCGCAAACCCGAAGTAGTGGGCCAGATCATGGGCTCGCCCGTCAAAACGGCCTTTGAAACCACCCCGCTGGTGGAGCTGGTGCCCTGGATGGTCGATGCGGGCATGCACCACGTGCCCGTGGTCGATGCCGAGCGGCGGCTGGTCGGCATGGTCACGCAGACCGATCTGATGGCCACCTTGTATGAAACCAGCCTGGCGCATTTGGCCTAGGACCAGGCTCACAGGTACAGAACCAGCACCTCGACCACCTGGCCATCCCGCAGGAACGGCACGGCCAGCAGACCGGTCGCGCCCAGTCCGCTGGCGGCTGCGGAAGGGGGACCGGGTTCACTGATCGGATGGTCGTTGATGCACGGCACACCGCTCTGCCAGGCTTTGGCGATGGCACCGCCCGAAGTGTCGGTGGGTGCCTGCGTGCTGGCCGTGACCGACGAGTAGCCGCCGTTGAGCTCGCTGAAGGCAAAAACCCGTTGCAAGCGGCTGCCGGTGCCATCCAGCGCCCAGCATTCCACGCGTTGGGCCAAAGGCAAGGTCTGGCTGGCCAGGAAAGCCAGCACATAGTCCACGCCGTGGTACTGCCCGCACGACATCGCCAGGCCACGCACCAGTCCTTGGTCGGCGGCCAGCGCGGCGCGCACAAAGCCGTCTTGCGCGGCACCCAGGTCGTCGATGAATTGGGCCGTGCCGCTGCGGTGCGCGGCGCCGGGCAGCCCCGCGCCGGGGGCCAGGGTCACGCCCCGGGTAAAGGCCTCAAAAGCCTGCGCGTCTGGCCCGAAGGCCCCATCCACCAGGGTCAGGCTGGCATCAAGGCCGGGTTGCGCCTGCCACAGCTCCAGCGTGCCCGACCGGGTCGGCGATGTGCCGCAGAAAAACACCAGCACCGACTGGATGGCACCGCCGGAAAAGAACGGTACCGCCACCGCGCTCGTCCAGCCGAGCGAGGTGGCGGCGGCGCTGCGGCGAAAAAAGCTGCCCTGCAGTTGGCTAAGCAGAATGGGCCGTCCCTCCTCCCAGGCACGGCCCGGCAAGCCCTCGCCGCGGCCAAAGCACATCGACCGCGTCAACGTGGCAAAGCCCCAAGCTGGTGCCCCAAAGATCCCGGATTGGAATTCGAGCAGATATCCATCGGCACTAGGGGCCCACAACTCGACCGCCTGGATGAACGTGGATGCAGTAGACATGGCTGGTTTCCCCTAAACAACAGAAGTAGCAGGCGCGACGCAAGTAGCAGGCCATCTCGGTGGAAAAGCCAAAGACCGCCAAGCCGCACAACATTGGACTGATTTAGGGTATCTTGGGTTCTCTGTACTGCCCTAGGAACTCCATGCGCACCCTTTACGCCCTCAGCCCTCTGGCCTTGTCGGTCCTGCTCGCTGCCTGCGCCACGCCACCCAGCGGCCCGACGGCTACCGCCACATTGGCCGCCACCACCGGCAACACCGTCACCGGCAGCGTCCAGTTCATCCAACTCCCCGGCAAGGTGCTGGTGCGCGGCGAGGTGCTCGGCCTGCAGCCCAACAAGGTGCACGGCTTTCATATCCACGAAAAGGGCGACTGCTCCAGTGGCGACGGCCTGTCTGCCGGTGGCCACTTCAACCCCACGGCCCATGCCCACGGGGCGGCCAGCGGCCCCATGCACCACGCGGGCGACCTGCCCAGCCTGCAGGCCGACGCATCGGGTAGCGCAAAAATCAGCTATGAGACCGCTGACCTGGCCGTGGGCAGCGGCCCGAACGATGTAGTGGGCCGCGGCCTGATCGTGCACAAGGACCCCGACGACTTCACCACCCAGCCCACCGGCAACTCCGGCGCGCGGCTGGCCTGCGCCGTGATCACGAAGCCTTAGTCCGGTATCACAGCTTATGCGTGGATAGCAGGATGCTGGTCTCGGTGGTGGCAATGCCGCTGGTGCGGCGGATGGCGTTGAGTACCTTGTCGAACGCCTCCAGCGTATCGGCCCGCAGCTCGGCCACCATGTCCCAACGGCCATTGGTGGTGTGCAGGCCAAACACATTGGGGTGGCCGCGCAGGGCTTGCAGTACTTCGGCGGCGCGGTTGCCTTCCACCGCCACCATCATCAGCGCGCGGATGCGGTAGCCCTCTGCCGCGGGCATCAGGCGCAGGGTGTAGCCCTGGATGGTGCCCGCCTGCTCCAGCCGGGCCAGGCGGTTTTGCACCGTGGCCCGGGCGATGCGCAGCTTCTTGGCCAAAGCCACCACCGGCATGCGGGCATCGTCGCGCAGCAGGCTGATCAGTTCGCGGTCGGTATCGTCCATAGGTACATTTTGGCAAGTGGTGGTGCACATTTTGCGCTGGTACTACACAAAATGTGCCAGCTTGTGCTCTTTTGCTTGGCGCAGGGCCGCTGGAGAATTTGGACTCCACCGCAGGAGTTTCCATGCCCAGCCCCCGTTCTATCCAAGCCCCCGATGCCGTCGTGATGGTGCGCCCCCACACCTTCACACCCAACCCGCAAACCGCCGCCGACAACCGTTTTCAGCGCCCGGGTGACGGCACACCCGCCAGCGCCGTGGCAGCTGCCGCCTATGCCGAAGTGACCGCCGCAGCCGCCACCCTGGAGCGCCACGGCGTGCGGGTACACCTGTTTGACGACACGGGAGAGCGCGACACGCCGGACGCGGTGTTTCCCAACAACTGGTTTTCCACCCACGCAGGCGGCCACATCGCGCTGTACCCGATGTACTCGCCCAACCGCCGCCGCGAGCGCCGCCAGGATGTCATCGAGATGCTGAAGGCCGAGTACCGGGTGCAGGACGTGATCGACTACTCGGGCCTGGAGCCCGACGGCCTGTTTCTGGAGGGCACCGGGGCCATGGTGCTGGACCATGCCGAGCGCGTGGCCTACACCGCCCGCTCGCACCGGGCCAACCCGGTGGCGCTGGAGCGCTTTGCCACCCATTTCAATTTTGAACCCATGGTGTTCGATGCCGCCGACACCCAGGGCGTGCCGATCTACCACACCAATGTGCTGATGTGCATTGCCACCGACTTCTGCCTGGTGGGTTTCGACACCCTGAGCGACCCGCAGCGACGCGCCGAAATCCACGCCCGGCTGGCCCAGTCGGGCCGGGAGGTGGTGGCGCTCAGCCAGGCCCAGATCGCCGAATTTGCGGGCAACGCGATCGAGCTGACCGGTGCCAACGGCAGGCTGCTGGCGCTGTCGGCCCGCGCCGAAGCATGCCTGACACCGGCGCAAAAACAGGTGATCGCCCGCCACGCCCAGACCGTGCCGCTGGCCGTGCCGACCATTGAAATGGCGGGCGGCTCGGTGCGCTGCATGCTGGCGAGCATCCACCTGACGCGACGCTGAAACGGGGATAGCGGGGTGGCTACACTCTTTAGAAAGAGGACACACCATGCAAATCCAAGCCAGCGAAGTCGATCTCCCCACCCCCACCGGCACCATGCGCTGCTATGTGTACCGCCCGAAAATCGAGGCCGGGTCTACCCCTAAAAAGTACCCGGCGCTGATTTTGTACTCCGAGATCTTTCAGCAAACCGGCCCGATCCGCCGCAGCGCGCAAATCCTGGCCGGGCACGGCTTCATCGTGCTGGTGCCCGAGGTGTTCCACGAGCTGAACCCCATCGGCACGGTGCTGGGCTACGACGACGCGGGCCGCGACAAGGGCAATGCCGACAAGGTGGCCAAGCCCCTGGAGGCGCACGACACCGACACCCAGGCCATGGTCGATTACCTGCGCGGCCTGGACGGTTGCTCGGGCCAGATTGGCGCGATGGGCTTTTGCCTGGGAGGCGGCCTGGCCTTCCGCGCCGCCATGCACCCGGCCATTGCCGCCACCTCCTGCTTCTATGCCACCGACATCCATTCGGGCATGGTTCCGTCGCAACCGGGCAACGCCAGCCTGGAGCGCACCGCTGCCATCCGGGGCGAGTTGCAAATGGTCTGGGGCAAGCAGGATCCCCATATCCCACCCGAGGGCCGTGCCACGGTCTACAAAAAGCTGGTGGATGAGGGGGTGAACTTCACCTGGCACGAGTTCAACGGTGTCCACGCCTTCATGCGCGACGAAGGCGAGCGCTATGACGCGGAACTGCAGTTGCTGGGCTACCAGATGGCGATTGGGATGTTTCGGCGGGTGCTGTATTAAGCCCGCAGCCATCCAGGCCGCCATCGTCGACCTCGACGGCACCATGGTCGATACCCTGGGCGACTTTGCCGCCGCCCTGAATGGCATGCTGGCCGACCTGGGGCTGCCCGCGATTGCGCCCAGCGCCATTGAGACCATGGTGGGCAAGGGTTCCGAGCACCTGATCCATTCTGTATTAAATCATGCTCTTTCGCTTATGCCACCGGCACAAGCAGCTATAAATAACGCAGCATTGTTCGACCGAGCGTTTGCCCGCTACCAGCACCATTACGCGGCCATCAACGGGCAGTTTTCACAGGTCTATCCCGGCGTGTTGGCGGGCCTGCAGGCCATGCAGCAGCGCGGCTGGAAGCTGGCCTGCGTGACCAACAAACCCATCGATCTGGCCCTGCCGCTGCTGCAGGCCAAGGGGCTGGCGGGCTTCTTCAGCCAGGTGTTTGGCGGGGATTCGTTTGAACGCAAAAAGCCCGATCCGCTGCCACTGTTGAAAACCTGCGAAGCCCTGGGCACCCTGCCAGCCCACACCCTGGTGGTGGGCGACTCCAGCAACGACGCCCAGGCCGCCCGGGCCGCGGGCTGCCCGGTGCTGCTGGTGACCTACGGCTACAACCACGGCGAGCCTGTCTCAAGCGTGGATGCCGACGGGCTGCTGGATTCGCTGGCCGGGATTGAGAACCTGTTCAGAACCGGTACGCAGCAGGCTGCCGGTTGACCAGCCACAGCGACAGTCCGATCAGTACGCCGCCCAACGCCTGCGCCCACACCAGGGTGGCTGTCTTGGTCATCATCTGGCAAGTGATCGTGTTTCTGCGGAGTCTGCGCAAAACCCCTCTGCCCATGCTGGCCGGGGTCGTACCCGCCACGGAATAAGCGCCGCTGGGCAACCTCGCCCTTGCGATTTTTTGATCCCGTTTAACGACCGTAAAACTACCACCCGCTTAGGCGAAGTAATTCTCGGGGGGATAGGTACCCCAATAAACGTGGCCGGGTGCGCCAGCCCTGGACAGTTGCACGGCGACGTAAACCGGCCGTGCCAGTGTCTTGTTGGACAACGTGACGCTAGGCCGGTCCAAGGGTTTGACTTCATCGGGAAAAGGCACTTTGCCGAGGGAGAGTGTTGGCAGTGTCAACTGCTTGATGCCATCCGGTTCAGGCGTGAATTTGCTCGACACATCGAAGAATTCGCACGCCACGTCTGTGGCGGAGGAAAGGCCGTTGTTGAATATTTCCACAACGATGTCGCCGACGAACGTGGTGTCGTTGCTACCCGCCTTTTCCACGAAGGAGATAGACCGGGAGAATTGCTTGTGGATGGGGTTCTTCAAATGGGGTTGGGGCCGGATCAAGCAGAGCTCCGGGCTGGTGAAAGAAGGGTCGGCCGTTTTCCATCCATTCACCAAACTGACTTCCCACGCTAGCATGAGACACCCCAGCGTGTCGTGCTGGTATACGACGGGAGTCACTTCATAAGCGTAAGCAGAATTCGTGACCGTGCCTGAATTGACATGCAGGCTCAGGCCCTTGTGAAGCGAGAAGTGGGTGGTCGAGACATGGCTCTCCGAATAGCTGTGGCTCGACCCCACGTTGAGGCCGAAGCTGACCGGCAAACACTCAAACAGTTCGGCGCTCCCGGTGAAGCCCACGTGGTTAGACACGGATTGCAGGATGCCCAAGTGGGTGGAATGGGTGTTCGCCGTGGTTCCCGATATGTCGTAAATGGCCCCGGCGGTATCAATGTCGGTGACATCGTATCCAGTGAGCGTGCAAAGTTGCTTGTCTTTGGTGTAGCCCTTCATCCGAACCCTGTCCAGGGCGAGGTAGGAGAACAGCATGCCCGCCTCGGCGCGGGGCCGGTAGGCGTAGTCAGAGGCCATCTTCCAACTGAGTTTTTGCGTGGAATCCTCGGGGAACACCACCAGGATTTCACCGGGGCCTTTGTATTTCTCAGACGCGCGCACAACGGGGTAACGCCAAATGTTGTACGAAACCTCATAGACCAAAACCCAATCACGCTCGCTGAAATTGGATTGGAAACCCACATTTTTGCTGAGGCTGGTGTCCTCTGTCTGACCCACGCTGTTCATATACGATTTGTGCACGGCTTGCGACAAGCTCAGGCCGCCTATGCCAAGGTTGACACTGGTGTCGTCGGACTGGGTCCAGGAATTGTCACCAGACACGCTCCAACCCGAAGTCTCATTGGAAGTTGTAGAAAAGCTGACGGTTGGCAAACTGGCCCCGGCACCTTCCCTGTGGTCGTAAGGATGCGCTTGAAGGATGGCCAGGATTTGCGCGCAAGCGGATCGGTTGGCATATGCGGGGGGGCCGAGAACGATGTTCTCCCCGCTGAGGTCGCAGGGAAAGGCGAATATCCGTGCCGCCTTCTTCCCGATGGAGGCCAAGGGTTTCCCTGGGCCGCCTGGGCCCACACAGTTACTGAGGACAGCCGGGTCTCGGGGTGGCCGATAAGCCGGCTGTATGGCGCAACCCCCCGTATCGGGCGGCCGAATGGGCTTGGGTGGAGGCATTGCCGGAAAGCTTTTAAGGATCGGGTCCACCGGAACGAAGCCGCAGATGACGGAGCATTGCGGTGGGTTAAATCTGGAGGCGGTCACCTGCACCCCCATGCAGGTCCCAAAAAGTCCCGCGCCGATGTGTAGATCGACAAAACGTTCGTTATCCCAGCGTTGGGGATACCAATCATCTTCTGGGGGAATGTCATCGGCGCTGGCGACCATTGCGTATTTGCTCTCGCACCGGAGCTTCAGAGCCGTCTTATCAGACTCGTCCAGCGTGAACAGCATCAGCCCGGCATAACCATTGCCGAGGGTGTTGTTGGAGGAATAACCCAAAACAAGCTGCTCGGTTCCGCTGTGCAGCAGGTCCGCCGCTGCCAAGCGATAAGCGGGGAGCTCGCTAGGGTAGAAGTCCTCGTGCGCTAAATGGACCTCTATGGCCAGCAGCTTGGCCTCGCCTTCGTCTCCCCAACCCACCAGAGCGACGTTACCCCCCCAGTACTTCATCGCAAAGTCCACCATCCTGCTGGGGCAATGCCACGCCACCGCAAGTTGCTGGTCGGATGTGCCGGTTTGCATCCGTACCACCTGGGCCGCTGCTTGGTCCGAGTTCACCGGCCCAAGTTCCAGCGTCTTGACAAGCTTGGCATCCACCTGGGGCGCGAGAGCATCCCAGGCCACGGCGTGCACCCGCAGCCAATCTCCTGCGATGGTGGCCACCACCAACATGGTTGAAGCCGGGAGAGTCGTCTTGTCAGGCAGCGTGCGCGGGCCACGGCGCACAAGTTCCGCCGCCACCGCCTTGCCCTGCACCTGGGGGGGTAGTTGCAACTGCTGCTGGCCGCGCTGGCCGCTGTCCATGTCCACTTCCGCCACGGCAAAGCCTGTGCCGTTGGACACGAGTAATGCCATTGAGCGCTTGTGGGTCTCCACCGGATCGAATCCGATCACCAGCACCGCATCGTCGAACTTGGCTGGCACCTTCGCCAGGCGAGCAACCCCGTCCTGCATCGCGATATAGGACAGGCCGGTCTTGGTGAGGAGCGCCGCCACCTGCTTGCCACCCCAGTCGGTCACGGCCCGGACGCTTCGAATGTCGTCCAAGGGTCCGAGGTCGATCGGATCGTGAAGGCTGGCCTGGGACGCATTTTGCGAACCGGTGAAACTGACCCGTTGGAACTGTGCGGTTGTCGCGCCGTCCGGGACGCAGATCAGCCCGGTGTCGTAATTCGCGTAGAGGATATCGCCCGCAGGCAAGGGCGCTGACGAAACGACGGCGGAAGACATGGTGACGCTCCTGGTATTCGGTTGAAGGTCGCGGTGATCATCGGGCCAAACTCCACCTTACCGAACACGTCCGCAGCGCCGTCCGAGCACCCGAAATAGCATGTCGCCCGTGCGAATCAGCTCGGCCGACGCATGGATGCGCCACGGTTTGCCGTGCGCCATGGCTGGTCAAAATGCCTTTATCGTGACCGTGATATTTGTTTTTACGAAACCTCCGCCGACGGAGGTTTCTATAAATATCTGCGCTTCGCCCGGCAGGACTGTCGAAGGAACTGAAAGCCCGACGGATCCGTCGCTGGCTTGGACGTTCCGGGTGATATCCGTATACATGCCGAAACGCACAGCGACGACTTTCGAAAGATTGCTGCCCCTCAGGGTCATGCGCGCACCGGGAGACAAGGTGGTTGGCGTGGCCCCGTTGACCCTGGGTTGCTTCGGGATCGGTATGGTCGCGTCAGGGTTGTAGTCCGCAGCACTCGTGGCAACCAAATCGCCCTCTGACGTTTTGTTGACTCTTACCGTGATGGGGCCGGCATCAGTGTCCCGTTTCGCCTGAAATTCGATTCTCTGGTCCGAAGGGTAGAGAGCCGGGCTGCCCTGGGGCGTCCCCGAGATGTCTATAGAAGTGTAGAGGTGGCTGGCATCCATTGGCAAGCCCGCCATGTGCAGGGTCACCACTTTGTTGGTTGCGACCTCAAAGCTTCTGATTTCCATGGCGAGTAGTCCTCATCATCAAATTGGGTTGCAACCAAACGTTTCAGCACTCTACGCTCTTTGCGCCCAAACTGTCTAGCGCGGTCTGGTCTTTCTTGGATGCTCTGTCCTCTTACGGAATCTATTCCGTTGAACCCATCTTTCATCCAGGCCGCCATCGTCGACCTCGACGGCACCATGGTCGATACCCTGGGCGACTTTGCTGCCGCCCTGAATGGCATGCTGGCGGGCTTCTTCAGCCAGGTGTTTGGAGGCGATTCGTTTGAACGCAAAAAGCCCGCTCCGCTGCCACTGTTGAAAACTTGCGAAGCCCTGGGCACCTTGGCGGACATACAGCAAGACGCTATGTATTCAATAGCTTCTCACGCTTATGGAATAAGCGCTAGCGGCCTAAAAGACCTTAAGCCTTCAGCTTGAGCAAATAAGCCATGGCTGCCGCGGTGGTGCGGTCCATGTCCATAAAGCTGCGCAAATCTTCGCCCGCCATCCACGCGGCATCCCAGCGCTTGGTCTTCAGGGTTTGCAGCCACGACGGGTGCGTGGTGGCACGGCGCACGCCGTCGAGCAACTCGGCCACGCGCGCAGGCGCCACGCCGTTGCCGACCAGCAAGCCGCGCCAGTTGGACATCACCGCGTCCACGCCCTGGGCCCGGATGGCCGGGATGCCGAACATGGTTTTGCGCGACGACACGCCAATCGCCCGCAGCTTGCCGCCGACCAGCAAATCAGCAAATTCGCTGTAGCCCGACACCCCCACCACCGCCTTGCCAGACAACACGGCATCGGCCACCTGCACGCCCCCGGCAAACGGCTGGTAGACCAGATCGCCCACCGGAGCCCCGGCAGCCCGGGCGAACAAGCCGGAAAAAATATGGTCGATGCCGCCCGCAGAGCCCCCGGCCAAAGGCACACTTTTGAGGTCTTTGCGCACCAGCGCCACCAGGTCGGCCACCGACTGGATGGGCGAATCGGCCTTGACCACCATCACCAGGTAGTCGCTGGTGAGGCGCGCCAGAGGCTGCACCTGGCCCAGGTCGACCGCAGGCCGCTGCAAGGCCACGGCCCCCACCATCACCGCACCGCCCACCAGCAAGGCGTTGGGATCCTGGTCGTACTTTTGCACAAAAGCGGCCAGGCCCAGCGTGCCGCCTTTGCCGCCCAGGTTTTCAAAATCGACCTGCTCGCACACGCCCGCAGCCACCATAGAAGCCCCCAGGGCCCGGCCGGTCTGGTCCCAGCCGCCGTTTTCGTTGGCGGGAATGACGATGCGCATACGCGTGGCCAAGGGCTTGGCGGCCAGCTTTTTCCAGGGGGTCAGGGTCTGGGCGTGCAGCACGGGCGAGAGCCCGGTGAGCACACCCCCGAGGCAGGTAAGAAGTCCGCGGCGGCCCAGGTGTCCAGCGTGCATAGTGGCTTTCAATCGAAAGCCCAAATTGTATGCACGTACTGTTTCACAAACCGGAGAAGTCCGGGCGGCGATTCTCCATGAAAGCGGTCAGTGCTTCTTTGGCAGCGGGCTCGCGCAGCATGCGGCCGAAGATGGCGATTTCTTCATCGATGCGCGCGGCCACCGGGGCGGCCTGCTCCTGCTTCATCAGGCGCTTGCTGGCGATCAGCGAGGCCAGGGGTTTGGCCGCCAGGCGCTGGGCCTGGCGGTGCGCCAGGGCGTGCACCTCGGCGGGCGGCACGATGCGGTTGATCAGGCCCACTTCCAGCGCCGTTTCTGCGGTGAACGGGTCGCCCAGCAGCAGCGCCTCGGCCGCGCGCTGGTGGCCCATCAGGCGCGGCAGCAGGTAGCTGGAACCGGCCTCGGGGCACAGGCCCAGGTTGACAAACGGCAGCGAAAACGCCGCGTTGTCGCCCGCATAGACCAGGTCGCAGTGCAGCAGCAACGTGGTGCCCACGCCCACCGCCGCGCCGCACACCGCACCGACCAGCGGCTTGGGGAAGCTGCTGATGACGCGCAGAAAACGGATCACCGGCGAGTCGGCGCTGGGTGGTGCCTTCAAGAAGTCGCCAATGTCATTGCCCGCCGAAAAAATGGTTTCGTGCCCCTGGATCACCGCCACCCGCACCACCGGATCGGCAGCCGCCGCCTCCAGCGCGTCGGAGATCGCGGCGTACATGGCACCCGTGAGGGAGTTCTTCTTGGCCACGCGGTTCAGCGTGATGGTCAGAATGCCTTCTTCGGTGTGGGTGAGGATGTCGGTCATAGGTTACTCGGTAGAGAAAATTCGGATGTTAGCAACTGCAAGATCACTACTATTTCAATAGCTGCTCACGCTTATGGAATAAGCGCAAGCAGCCTAAAAAGCATAAACCTGCGACATGGACAATCCTTCCAGGGAACCCGTGGAACTGGCTCTGCCAGGCCACCGGGTTCGCCCCCTGCGTGTCGTATCGGTTTTTCAAACCGATACGAGGGGGGTTGGCGAAAGAAGCGAAGCTCTGCAGCCTGGGGGTGTGCCTACTTACACGCGTTCAAAAATGCCCGCGGCACCCTGGCCCATGCCGACGCACATGGTCACCATGCCGTACTTCAGGTTGTTGCGGCGCAGCGCGTGGATGACGGTGGCGGCGCGGATGGCACCGGTGGCTCCCAGCGGGTGGCCCAGGGCGATCGCGCCGCCCATGGGGTTGACCTTGGACGGGTCCAGCCCCAGGGTGTTCATCACGGCCAGCGACTGGGCAGCGAAGGCTTCGTTCAGCTCGAACCAGTCGATGTCCTGGTGCTTCAAACCGGCGTAGCGCAGCGCGGCGGGAATCGCCTCGATCGGGCCGATGCCCATGATGTGCGGCGGCACGCCCTTGCTGGCAAAACTGACGAAGCGGGCCAGCGGGGTCAGGCCAAAGCGCTTCACCGCCGACTCGCTGGCCAAAATCAGCGCGCCTGCACCGTCGGAGGTTTGCGAGCTATTGCCCGCGGTGACCGAGCCGCGCGCCGAGAACACCGTTTTCAGCTTGCCCAGACCTTCCACCGTGGTCTCGGGGCGCACGCCTTCGTCCAGGCTGACGGTACGTTGGGCGATGCTGACCTTGGCGCTGTCCAGATCGACGCTGCGGTCATCCACCGTGATGGGGGTGATCTCGTCGCTGAAATAGCCGGCTTTCATCGCGGCCAGCGCCTTCATGTGCGAGGCGTAGGCAAACTCGTCTTGCGCACTGCGGCTGATCTTCCACTGCTGCGCCACTTTCTCGGCTGTGAGGCCCATGCCGTAGGCGATGCCGTAGTTGTCCACGTCGTCGGTGTTGGTGAAGATATTGGGCGACAGGCTGGGCCCGTTGCCCATCATGGGCACCATGCTCATGCTTTCCACGCCAGCGGCAAACATCACGTCGGCCTCGCCCACGCGGATACGGTCGGCGGCCATCTGCACCGCGCTGATGCCGGAGGCGCAAAAGCGGTTCACGGTGATCCCCCCCACCGAATTCGGCAGCCCGGCCAGCACCGCACCGATGCGCGCCACGTTCAGGCCCTGCTGGGCTTCGGGGATGGCGCAGCCGCAGATCACGTCTTCGATGGTGGCGGGGTCCAGGCCGGGCACCTGGGCCAGGGCGGCACGCAGCGTGGTGGCCAGCAGCTCGTCGGGCCGGGTGTTGCGCAGATAGCCTTTGTGCGAACGGCCAATGGGCGTGCGGGTGGCGGCGACGATGTAGGCGTCTTGGATTTGCTTGCTCATATTCGTTCCTTAGTTACGCACGGGTTTGCCGGTGCTCAGCATGCCCATGATGCGTTCCTGCGTTTTGGCGTTTTCCAGCAGGCTGCAAAAGGCTTTGCGTTCCAGGGCCATGAGGTATTCCTCGGTGACCAGGGTGCCGTTGTCCACGTCGCCGCCCGTCACCACCCCGGCGATCAGGCTGGCGATGTGGAAGTCGTGCTGGCTGATGAAGCCGCCGTCGCGCATATTGACCAGTTGGCCCTGGATGGTGGCTTTGCCGTTGCGGCCTGCGACGGGGAAGCTGCGTTTGTGCGGGGCACGGTAGCCACCGGCGGCCATGGCCTTGGCCTCGTTCAGCGCAACGAACAGCAGCTCGTCCTTGTTGGGCACGATGACATCGCTGTCGAGCAGATAGCCCAGCTTGCGACTTTCCAGTGCGCTGGTGCCCACCTTGGCCATAGCCGCAGCGGTGAAGCCTTCGGTGAGGAAGGGCAGCAGGTCTTTGTGCACCGACAGGGCGGCGTTCTCTGCCGCCCGGCGGGCGATGTAGGTCAGGCCGCCCGCGCCGGGCACCAGGCCCACGCCCACTTCCACCAGGCCGATGTAACTTTCCATCGCCACCACGCGGCGGGCGGAGTGCACGGCCAGCTCGCAGCCGCCGCCCAGCGCCAGGCCCCGGATGGCGGACACCACTGGCACGTTGGCGTAGCGGATTTTCAGCATCACGCTTTGCAGGGCCTTCTCGGCGATGTTGATCGCTGCCGCGCCACCCATCATGAAGCCGGGCAGCATGGCCTGCAGGTCGGCACCGGCGCTGAAGGGCTCGTCGCCCGACCAGACCACCACGGCGGCGTAATCCTTCTCGGCCAGGTCCACCGCGCGGGCCAGGCCCTCGGAGACTTCGGGGCTGATGGCATGCATCTTGGTTTTGATGCTGGCGATGACCACTTGGTCATCCAAAGTCCACAGGCGAATCGCCTTGTCTTCGAACAGCGTCTTGCCTGCCGTCTCGAAACCACCACCTACGCCCAGGCCCTGGGTATGGCCGGAGATTTTTTCAGGGAATAGCTGCCTATCGTAGACAGGAAGGGCGTGACGCGCTACGAATTTTGAAGTAGACGGGTTCCACGAGCCTTCCGCCGTGTGCACGCCACCGGCCTCGGCCACAGGGCCCTTGAACACCCAGTCGGGCAGGGGCGCGTTGCACAGGGCTTTGCCAGCCTCTATGTCTTCCTTGATCCAGTTCGCCACCGTCAGCCAACCGGCTTCTTGCCACAGCTCGAACGGGCCTTGCTGCATGCCGAAGCCCCAGCGCATGGCCAGGTCCACGTCACGGGCGGTTTCGGCAATGCTTTGCAGGTGCACGGCAGCGTAGTGGAAGCTGTTGCGCAGAATCGCCCACAGAAACTGGCCTTGCGGGCCTTCGCTGCTGCGCAGCAGGGCCAGGCGCTCGGCGGCGGGCTTTTTGAGCATGCGGCCATAGACCTCGTCGGCCTTTTCGCCGCCGGATACGTAGGTGGCACTGGCCGCGTCAAAGCGCAGCACATCACGGCCTACCTTCTTGAAGAAACCGGCCTTGGTTTTTTGGCCCAGGTTCTTCATTTCCAGCAACTGCGCCAGCACCGGCGGCGTGCCGTAGCTGCCGTAGAACGGGTCAAACCGTGCCCCTGCGGTAGCGTCCAAGCTCAGGTTGTCTTGCAGCGTCTTGACCACGTGGGCCATCGTGTCCAGGCCCACCACGTCGGCGGTGCGGAAGGTGCCCGAGCTGGCGCGGCCCAGGCGCTTGCCGGTCAGGTCGTCCACCACGTCATAGGTGAGGCCGAACTTGCTGGTCTCGCCGATGATGCCGAGCATGCCCGCGATACCGACGCGGTTGGCGATGAAGTTGGGCGTGTCTTTGGCGCGCACCACGCCCTTGCCCAGGCTGGTGGTGACGAAGGCTTCGAGCTGGTCCAGCGCCTCGGGCCGGGTGGTGGGGGTGTTGATCAACTCCACCAGGTACATGTAGCGCGGTGGGTTAAAGAAGTGGATGCCGCAAAAGCGCGGCTTGATTTCCTCGGGCAATGCCTCGCTGAGCTTGGTGATCGACAAGCCCGAGGTGTTGGAGGCCACCAGCGCATGCGGGGCCACAAAGGGTGCGATCTTTTTGTAGAGGTCGAGCTTCCAGTCCATGCGCTCGGCAATGGCCTCGATGATGAGGTCGCAGTCCTTCAGTTGCTGCAGGTGGTCGTCGTAGTTGGCCTCCTGGATCAGGGCCGCGTCGTCGGCCACGCCCAGGGGCGCGGGTTTGAGCTTTTTCAGGTTGGCGATAGCCTTGGCGGTAATGCCGTTGGCCGGGCCCTCTTTGGCCTTCAGGTCAAACAGCACGACCTGCACTTTGACGTTGACCAGGTGCGCAGCAATCTGCGCGCCCATCACGCCTGCGCCCAGCACGGCGACTTTCTTGATCGGGAATCGGGACATGGTCGTCTTTCGTTTTATTGCACGCGCAGCCAGGTTTGCGTGCGGAAGAAGGGGCCGATGTAGCCGCGCACTTTGAGCTTCTTGCCGCCGTCTTCGGGCTCCAGCGTCAGGGTGTAGTTTTTGCCGTTTTCGGGGTCGAGGATCTTGCCGCCGTCCCACAGGTCTTTGCCGTCTGCCTTCTTCGCACCGCGGATGATTTCCATGCCCAGCTTGGGCTTGTCCTTGCGGTCGTCGGTGCAGGCGGTGCACAGCGGCTCGGGGCTGGGCATCAAGGCCTTTTCGACCACGCCGGACAGCACGCCACCGTTGGCGGTGATACGGATTTCGGCTTTGGGTTGGCCGGACTTGTCGTCGATGCTGCGCCACAGGCCCTCGGGGGTCATTTGGGCAAATACGGCTCCAGCGCTTATGAGTCCAGCGGTGAGTGCTATTATTTTTTTCATGGTTGTCTCCGTGGTGGGGTTAAGCTAATGCAGCGTCGGTGTCCATCAAGGCCTTGCTGCCGCTGCGCGCGGTACGCATCAGCGTCGCGGTCTCGGGGAACAGCTTGGCGAAGTAGAAGCGCGCGGTCTGCACCTTGGCCAGGTAGAAGGGATCGTTGTTGCCAGCGGCAATTTCGCGCAATGCGACTTGCGCCATGCGGGCCCAGAAGTAACCAAACACCAGGTGACCGGCCACGCGCAGGTAGTCCACCGCCGCAGCGCCCACTTCGTCGGCGTTCTGGAAACCCTTGAAACCCAGCTCGGTGGTCAGCTTGGTGACCTGGTCGCCCAGGATGGCGATGGGGGTGATGAACTCGCCCATCTTCTCGTTCACGCCCTCTTCTTCCACCAGCGAGGCCACCAGCTTGCCAAACTTCTTGAGCGTGGCACCGTTGTTGCCCAGCACCTTGCGGCCCAGCAGGTCCAGGCTCTGGATGGTGTTGGTGCCTTCATAGATCATGTTGATGCGGTTGTCGCGCACGTACTGCTCCATGCCCCACTCTTTGATGAAGCCGTGGCCGCCGAAGACCTGCATGCAGGCGTTGGTGGCGATGTGGCCGTTGTCGGTGATGAAGGCTTTGACGATGGGGGTCAAGAGGGCCAGCATGTCACCCGCATCGGCACGCACTTTCTCGTCCGGGTGGCTGTGCTCCTTGTCCAGCAGCACGCCGCAGAAGATGCCCAGGGCGCGGCCCCCTTCGGCGTAGGCCTTGGCGGTGAGCAGCATTTTGCGCACGTCGGGGTGCACGATGATGGGGTCGGCCGGTTTGTCCTTGGCCTTGGTGCCCGACAGCGAACGCATCTGGATGCGGTCCTTGGCGTAAGCCAGGGCGTTTTGGTAGGCCACTTCGGTCAGGCCCAGCGACTGGTTGCCCACACCCAGGCGGGCGGCGTTCATCATCACAAACATGGCCGCCAAGCCCTTGTTGGGCTCGCCCACCATGGTGCCGATCGCGCCTTCCAGCACCATCTGGCAGGTGGAGTTGCCGTGGATACCCATCTTGTGCTCGATGCCACCGCAATAGATGCCGTTGCGCTTGCCCAGCGTGCCGTCGGCAGCCGCATGGAACTTGGGCACCGCAAACAGGCTGATGCCCTTGCTGCCCACGGGCGCGTCCGGCAGGCGGGCCAGCACCAGGTGGACGATGTTGGCGGCCAGGTCGTGCTCACCGGCGCTGATGAAAATCTTGTTGCCGGTGATGGCGTAGCTGCCGTCGGCCAGGGGTTCGGCCTTGGTACGCAGCAGGCCCAGGTCGGTGCCGCAGTGCGGCTCGGTCAGGCACATGCTGCCGGTCCATTCGCCACTGGTCAGCTTGGGCAGGTAGAGGGCCTTTTGCGCGTCGGTGCCGTGGGCGTGCAGGGCCTCGTAGGCACCGTGCGACAGGCCGGGGTACATGGTCCAGGCCTGGTTGGCCGAGTTCAGCATTTCGTAGAAGCACTGGTTGACCACAAAGGGCAAGCCTTGCCCGCCGTAGGCCGGATCGCAGCTGAGTGCCGCCCAGCCCCCTTGCACGTACTGCTCGTACGCCGCTTTGAAGCCCTTGGGGGCGGTGACTTCGTGGGTGGTCTTGTCCAGCGTGCAACCCTCGGCATCGCCGCTAATGTTCAGCGGAAAAGCCACCTCGGCGGCGAACTTGCCCCCCTCTTCCAGGATGGCGCTGATGGTGTCGGCATCGGTGTCCACGTGCTGGGGCATGAGGTTCAGGTCGTCGGTGACCTTGAGCACTTCGTGCATCACAAATTGCATGTCGCGCAGCGGGGGGGAATAGATAGGCATGGAGGCTCCTTGGAATTTTTAAAAGGCTGTTTTCAGAGAGTGGCAGGCTGTCCGTAGCGCGCCAGGAGGTGGGCAAAACCGGTGTTGGCGCGCTCTACCGCGCCGGGATTTTTCAAAAATCGGTGCTCATAGTGCAGCGACAAAATCAATCCGTGTATCTCGAAGGCGACTTGGCGCTCGTCGGCATCGGCGCGCAGGTCGCCAACCTCTTTGGCCTGCACCACGGCGCGGCAAAAGGCGGCCAGCCAGGCCTGCACCGAGTTGGCCAGCGCATCGCGCACGGGGCCGGGCCGGTCGTCGAACTCGACCGCACCGCTGATGAAAATGCAGCCCGATTGCAGCTCGATGGCCACGCGCTGCATCCAGTTGGCAAACAGCGCCTGCAGCCGCGGCAGACCGCGCCGGGCCTGCATGGCGGGGTAAAACACCTCGGCCTCGAACTGGCGGTAGTACTCGCGGATGACGGAGATCTGCAGCTCTTCGCGCGAGCCGAAATGGGCAAACACGCCGGACTTGCTCATCTGCGTGACTTCGGCCAGCGCGCCGATGCTCAGGCCTTCCAGCCCGATGTGGCTGGCCAGGCCCAAAGCGGCCTCGATGATGGAGGCCTTGGTCTGGCGGCCCTTGAGCAGCGCGCGCCCGTCCAGGGGCGCATCGCGGGCTGCTTTGGCAGGGTGTTCAGTGAGGGCCATGGGTGTAAATTGAAAAATACGAACGGTCGTGCTATTTTTTCGAATTTAACCAGATTGGGTTTCAAAAGTCTACCGATGGGACCGCATTTTTTGCGCCTGTGCGACAGGGAAAACCCATGGCCCCACAACGCAAAAGACCGCAGCAAAACGGCGGTCTTGGGAGTAGCGCACAGAGTACGCACTACGTTTTTAATAGCTGTTCACGCTTATTCCATTGGCGCTAGCAGCCTAAAAGGCATCAAACCCACTATCAGAGCTTGAATGCCACCACTTCCTGGTGCTGCTCGCCCAGGCCGTCGATCCCCAGGGCCATGGTGTCGCCTTTCTTTAGAAACCTGGGCGGCTTCATGCCCATACCCACGCCCGGCGGGGTGCCGGTGGTGATCACGTCGCCGGGCATCAGGGTCATGAACTGGCTGACGTAGCTGACGATCTTGGCCACGGTGAAGACCATGGTTTTGGTGTTGCCGGTCTGCACGCGCTGGCCGTTCACGTCCAGCCACATGCCGAGTTTTTGCGGATTGGGCACTTCGTCGCGCGTGACCAGCCAGGGGCCGAGCGGGCCGAAGGTGTCGCAGCCTTTGCCCTTGTCCCAGGTACCGGCGCGCTCCAGCTGGTATTCGCGCTCGCTGATGTCGTTGATGGTGCAGTAGCCCGCCACAAAGTTGAGCGCGTCTTTTTGCGACACGTAGCGTGCCTGGGTGCCGATGACCACGCCCAGCTCGACCTCCCAGTCGGTCTTTTTGGAGCCCTTGGGCAGCATGATGGGGTCGTTCGGGCCCTGGATGCAGCTGGTGGCCTTCATGAACACCACTGGTTCGGGGGGGATGGGCAGGTTGGATTCGGCGGCGTGGTCGGCGTAGTTCAGGCCGATGGCGATGAACTTGCCCACGTGGGACACCGGGCTGCCCATGCGCGGCTTGCCTTTGACCAGCGGCAGCTTGGCGGTGTTGAGCTTGGCGATCTTGGCCAGCGCCGCATCGCCGAGCTGGGCCGGGCCGATGTCCTTGAGCTCTTTGCTCAGGTCGCGCAGCTTGCCTTCGGCATCGATGAGGCCGGGCTTTTCTTTGCCGGGTTTGCCGTAACGAACGAGTTTCATAGGTTCCTTTGCTAGGGTTAACGTGAGACAACTTTCATGGCTCGGGGTGCTCTGCACCCGAGTCCATGAAAGTTAGATGGTCATGCCGCCGTCGACAGAATACGTCTGCCCGGTGGAGAAAACGGATTCGTCGCTGGCCAAAAATACCACGATGGGCACGATCTCATGCGCTTGCGCCAGCCGCCCCATGGGCTGGCGGTCTATGAACGACTGGCGGGCGGCCACGGGGTCGGGGAAGGCGTTGATGCGCTGGGTCAGCGACGGGGTGTCCACGGTGCCGGGGGCGATGGCGTTGCAACGTATGCCTTTGGCCACATAGTCGGCGGCCACACTCTTGGTCAGGCCGATGACCGCCGCCTTGGTGGTGCCATAGACGCAGCGGCTCACCAGGCCCTTGATGCTGCTGCACACGCTGGCCATGTTGATGATGCTGCCCGCGCCTTGCGCCAGCATGCGCGGCAACGCGGCCTGGATGGCCCACATCTGCGCCTGCACATTGAGCAAAAATGCAAATTCCAGCTCGCTGTTTTGTACCTCCAGCACGGTACCGTTGTGGACCACGCCCGCGCAATTGAACAGCACGTCGATGCGCGGCATGCTGGCGATCAGGGCCTGGATGGCGGCCTGGTCGCGTACGTCCAGCGGCAGCGCGGTGACGTTGGCCACGCCCTCATAGCTGGCCAGCAGCGCCGGGTTCACATCGGTGGCCCACACCTGGGCCCCCTCGGCCGCCATGGCCAGCACGGCCGCCTGGCCAATGCCTTGCCCGGCGGCGGTGACCAGCGCGGTTTTTCCTGAAAGTCGCATGCTTTAGCTCCACTGAATGGGGGTTTTGCCCGATGGGCGAAGGGTCGATTTGTGGGATTATCAATTGGCCTTACCACTTTACCAATCAAGGCTAACCCTTAATTCCCATGCCCCTGCAACCCGTAGAACCCCAGCGCCTGTACCGCCAAATTGCCGACCAACTGCGGGCCGGCATGCTGTCGGGCGAATACGCCGTGGGCAGCCGCCTGCCCGCCGAGCGCGAGCTGGCCGTACTGCTGGGCGTGAGCCGCCCCTCGGTGCGCGAGGCGCTGATTGCGCTGGAGGTGGAAGGCTGGGTCGAGGTGCGCACCGGCTCGGGCATCTACGTGCTGGCACGCAACCAGGGCAACAAAGGCACGCCGGTGGCCGCTGCCGAATGGGGCCCGCTAGAGCTGATCCGCGCCCGCCGCGTGGTCGAGGGCGAAACGGCCGCCCTGGCCGCCACCCTGGCCCAGCCCGAACACCTGGCCGCCATGGACCAGGCCCTACAGACCATGCGTGAGGAAGCCGCCCTGGGCCAGCCGCCGCTGGAGGGCGACCGGGCCTTCCACTCGGCCATCGTGCAGGCCTGCGGCAACGCGGTGCTGGTGGAGACGGTACACAGCTTCTGGGATGCGCGGCGCGGCCCCTTGTTCACCCGGCTGGGCGGCTATTTTGAAACCCCGCGCTCTTGGCGCACCGCTTTGAAAGAGCACCAAACCATCCTGGCCGCCATCCGCGCCCAGGACCCCGCCGCCGCCCGCGCCGCCATGCACGCCCACATGGACAAATCCCACCACCGCCTCAACGCCAGTTGGCAAAGTGCCAACCCAGCCTAACCAAAAAAGCACTCCACCATGACTACCGCCCCCTTCATCCGCCTCCACCCCGCCGACGACGTACTCATTGCCCGCAGCCAACTGCTCAGCGGTGTCACCGTGGAAGGCATCGCCGTCAAAGGCATGGTGCCGCCCGGCCACAAAATCGCCACCCACGCCATTGCCGCAGGCGCGCCGGTGCGGCGCTACAACCAGGTGATCGGCTTCGCCAGCCGCGCCATCGGCCCCGGCGAGCATGTGCACACCCACAATCTGGACATGGGGCCCGACAAGGGTGACTTTGCGCGCGACTACGCCTTTGGCGCCGATGTGAAGCCCGCTGCGCCCCGGCAAGAGGCCACCTTCATGGGCATACGCCGCGCCGATGGCCGGGTGGCCACGCGCAACTACATCGGCATCCTGAGCAGCGTCAACTGCTCGGCCACCGTGGCGCGCGCCATTGCCGCGCACTTTTCGCGCCAGACGAATCCGGCGGCGCTGGCCGACTTTCCGCATATCGACGGCGTGGTCGCCCTGACCCACGGCACCGGCTGCGGCATGGACGGCGAAGGCCTGGGCCTGCAGCTGCTGGAGCGCACGCTGGCGGGCTACGCACGCCATGCCAACTTCGGCGCGGTGGTGGTCGTGGGCCTGGGCTGCGAGGCCAACCAGGTCAGCGCCTGGCTGGCCCATAGCAGCCTGCGCGAGGGCGATACCCTGCGCACCTTCAACATCCAGGACACCGGCGGCACCCGGCAGTCGGTGGACAAAGGCATTGCCCTGGTCACCGGCATGCTGGCCAGCGCCAACGCCGTGACCCGCGAGCCCTGCAGCGCCTCGCACATCACCATCGGCCTGCAGTGCGGCGGGTCGGACGGCTATTCGGGCATCAGCGCCAACCCGGCCCTGGGCGCGGCGGTGGATTTGCTGGTGGCCCATGGCGGCACCGCCATCCTCAGCGAAACGCCCGAGGTGTATGGGGCCGAGCACCTGTTGACGCGCCGCGCCGTAGCCCCGGCCATCGCCGAAAAGCTGATTGCGCGCATCCACTGGTGGGAGCACTACACCCAGATCAACGGCGGCGAGATGAACAACAACCCCTCGCCCGGCAACAAGGCCGGCGGGCTGACCACCATTCTGGAGAAATCGCTGGGCGCGGTGGCCAAGGGCGGCACCACCAACCTGGAAGGCGTGTTCGAGTACGCCGAGCCGGTCACGGCGCACGGCTTTGTGTTCATGGACACCCCCGGCTACGACCCGGTCAGCGCCACCGGGCAGGTCGCGGGCGGGGCGAACCTGATCTGCTTCACCACGGGCCGCGGTAGCGCCTACGGCTGCGCGCCCACGCCGTCGCTGAAGCTGGCCACCAACACCGCGCTGTGGAAAAAGCAGGAGGAAGACATGGACATCAACTGCGGCGAGATCATCGACGGCAGCAGCACGGTGCAGGCCATGGGCGCGCGGATTTTTGCGCTGATGCTGGCCACCGCATCGGGCACGCACAGCAAGAGCGAGCAGCACGGCTATGGCCAGAACGAGTTCGTGCCCTGGCAGGTGGGTGCAGTTATGTGACTCACCCCCAGGCTTGCCCACTGCGTGTGGCAGCGCCCACCCCCTTGCAGGGGGCGATACCAGTGGCCCGGCAAAGCCGGTTCCACGGTATCCCTGGAAGGCGTATCTGCATCGTTGCTTGCGTGCCTTTTAGGCTGTTAGCGCTTATTGCATCGGCGCAAGCAGCTATAAAACAAATAGCAAACGGCTTTACAGGCCCAGCATCAATTTCAGGTTCTGTACCGCCGCACCGCTGGCACCCTTGCCCAGGTTGTCCAGGCGGGCAATCAGCACCGCGTGGTGGTGCTCGGCGTTGCCGAACACGCGCAATTCCATCTTGTTGGTGTTGACCAGGGCAGTCGCATCGAGCTTGCCGCTGTCGCCGGGGGCTTCCACCGTGACCCAGGTACTGCCTGCGTAGTGTTTGGCCAGGGCATCGTGCAGGTCTTGGGCGCTCGGCCGGCCGGGCAGCAGGTCCAGATGCAGGGGCAATTGCACCAGCATGCCTTGCGCGAAGTTGCCCACCGAGGGCACAAAAATCGGCCTGCGGGTCAGGCCGGTGTAGCGCATGATTTCGGGCAGGTGCTTATGCGACAGGCCTAGAGCGTAGGTTTCAAACAGCGGGGCCTCGCCCTTTTCATAGGCTTCCATCATGCTGCGCCCGCCGCCCGAATAGCCGCTGACCGAAGGCAGGGCCAGGGCGCTGTCCGGGGCGATGAAACCAGCATCCACCAGCGGGCGGATCAGCGCGATGGCACCGGTGGCGTAGCAGCCGGGGTTGCCCACGCGGTCGGCTTTCGCCACGGCTTGTTGCTGGCCTGCGGCCAGTTCGGGGAAGCCATAGACCCAGCCCGGTGCCGTGCGGTGGGCGGTGGATGCGTCGATGATCTTGGGCTTTTTGCCCGGCAGGCTGTCGATCATGGCCACGGATGCAATGGCGGCATCGTCGTGCAGGCACAGGATGACCAAATCGACCCCGGCCATCAGCGCGCGCTTGGCTTCGGGGTCTTTGCGCAGCGCAGGGTCAATGCTGACCACCTCGATCTGCGGCATGGTTTGCAAGCGTTCACGGATTTGCAGACCGGTGGTTCCGGCTTCACCGTCGATAAAGACTTTGGGCATAAAAAGGCAGTCAGTAGGTGGAGAGGCAGACCCGGGCCGTCAGCGGCGGGTCAGTTCGTTGCACTGCAACATGATACATTCCTAGGTTGACAGAACGGGGCCCTTTTGTGCAGTTTTACCTGTACAGACGGGCAAAAATCCATCCATTCCTGAGAGAGCCCTCATGAAGATTCACGAATACCAAGGCAAGGAAATCTTGCGCAATTTTGGTGTCCCGGTGCCCAAGGGCATTCCGGCATTCACCGTGCAAGAAGCGGTGGAAGCCGCCCAGAAACTCGGCGGCCCCGTGTGGGTGGTCAAGGCCCAGATCCACGCGGGTGGACGCGGCAAGGGCGGCGGCGTGAAGCTGGCCCGCTCGATCGACGAAGTCAAACAACTCGCCACCGAAATCCTCGGCATGCAGCTGATCACGCACCAGACCGGCCCCGAAGGCCAAAAGGTCCGTCGCCTGCTGATCGAAGACGGCGCAGACATCAAAAAAGAATATTACGTTTCCGCGGTGACCGACCGTGCGACCCAAAAGGTGGCCTTCATCGTCTCCAGCGAAGGCGGCATGGACATTGAAGAAGTGGCCCATTCCAGCCCCGAGAAAATCACCACCGATTTCGTCGATCCGGCCATCGGCATGACGGAAGCGCTAGGCAAGAAGCTGGCCGACGCGATTGGCGTGCCTGCTGGCTCTACCGCCCAAGCCGTGGATGTGCTGCAAAAACTGTACAAGATCTACATGGACACCGATGCGTCCCTGGTCGAGATCAACCCGCTGATCCTGGAAGGCAACGGCAACATCAAGGCTCTGGACGCGAAGTTCAACTTTGACCCGAACGCGCTGTTCCGCCACCCTGAAATCGTGGCTTACCGCGATCTGGACGAAGAAGACGCGGCCGAAGTCGAAGCCAGCAAGTTCGACCTGGCCTACATCAGCCTGGACGGCAACATCGGCTGCCTGGTCAACGGCGCTGGCTTGGCCATGGCCACCATGGACACCATCAAGCTGTACGGCGCTGAGCCGGCCAACTTCCTGGACGTGGGCGGCGGTGCTACTCCCGAGAAGGTCACCGAAGCCTTCAAGATCATGCTGAAGAACCCCAAGGTCGAGGCCATCATGGTCAACATCTTCGGCGGCATCATGAAGTGCGACACCATCGCCACCGGCGTGATCACTGCCTGCAAGGCCGTGAACCTGTCCGTGCCGCTGGTGGTGCGCATGAAGGGCACCAACGAAGACCTGGGCAAGAAGATGCTGGCCGAGTCCGGCCTGCCCATCATCAGTGCAGACACCATGGCCGAAGCGGCTGAAAAAGTGGTGGCTGCTGTTAAAGCTGCTGCGTAAGGAACCTTTATGTCCATCTACATCAACAAAGACACCAAGGTCATCACCCAAGGTATTACCGGCAAGACCGGCCAGTTCCACACCGAAAAGTGCCAGGAATACGCCAACGGTAAAAACTGCTTCGTCGCAGGCGTGAACCCCAAGAAGGCGGGCGAATCGATTTTCGGCATCCCAATCTTTGCCTCCGTCAAGGAAGCCGCTGTCGATACCGGCGCTACCGTGTCGGTGATCTACGTACCGCCCGCCGGTGCCGCTGCTGCCATCTGGGAAGCGGTCGAAGCCGACCTGGACCTAGCCATCTGCATCACCGAAGGCATCCCGGTCAAGGACATGCTGGAACTGCGCAACCGCATGAAGGCCAAGGAAGCCGCCGGCGGCAAGAAGACCCTGCTGCTGGGCCCTAACTGCCCCGGCCTGATCACGCCCGAAGAAATCAAGATCGGCATCATGCCCGGCCACATCCACCGCAAGGGTCGGATTGGCGTGGTTTCGCGCTCTGGCACGTTGACCTACGAAGCGGTGGCACAACTGACCGAAATCGGTCTGGGCCAGTCCAGCGCCGTCGGCATCGGCGGCGACCCGATCAACGGGTTGAAGCACATCGACGTGATGAAGGCTTTCAACGACGATCCTGATACCGACGCGGTCATCATGATTGGCGAAATCGGCGGTCCGGACGAAGCCGAAGCGGCTCGCTGGTGCAAGCTCAACATGAAGAAGCCCATCGTCGGCTTCATCGCTGGCGTGACCGCGCCCCCCGGCAAGCGCATGGGCCACGCCGGTGCGCTGATCTCCGGCGGTGCCGACACGGCCGATGCCAAGCTGGCAGTGATGGAAGAGTGTGGCTTCACCGTTACGCGCAACCCGTCCGAGATGGCCAAGCTGCTGAAGGCTTTGCTGAAGTAAGGCATTTAAGCGTCAAAACCTGGGGCACCGCGCGGTGTGCCAGGTCAGACTCTCCCCATCGGCTTGGTATTGCGGTTATCCACAGTGCCAGGCCGTATTTTTTGGGTAAGAATTAACTTCCCCCAATTCCGCATGCTGGGTTTTACCTGCCACGCGCGCTAGCTCACTTCTTAAGGACCACCATGGAAGAATTCCTCACCGCCCATTTCTGGATCGCTGTCGGCCAGATCATCATGATCGACATCTTGCTGGGCGGCGACAACGCCGTAGTAATTGCACTGGCCTGCCGGGGTCTGCCCGCAGCACAGCGCAAGCAAGGTATTCTGTGGGGCACCGTGGGTGCGATCGTTCTGCGGGTGATATTGATCGCATTCGCACTCTCCCTGCTGCAAGTGCCTTATCTCAAGTTGGTCGGCGCTATTTTGCTGCTGTGGATAGGTGTCAAGCTGTTGGTCCCTGAAGACGACGGCGGGCACGACAACATCCAGGCCAGCGACAAGCTGTGGAGTGCAGTCAAGACCGTCATCGTGGCCGATCTGGTCATGAGCGTCGACAACGTGATCGCCATCGCCGGTGCAGCGCAGGGCGCAGGCGAGACGCACCAGTTACCACTGGTCATCTTCGGCTTGCTGGTCAGCATTCCCATCATCATTGGTGGCAGCCAGATCGTTCTCAAGCTGATGGACCGTTTCCCGATGATCATCACATTGGGCGGCATGTTGCTGGGATGGATTGCCGGTACCATGGCCTACTCCGACCCCGGACTGGTGGCCTACATGCCAACACACAAGTACGCAAGCTACGCCTTTGGTATTGCTGGAGCCTTGTTGGTACTGCTTATTGGCAAATGGATGCAACGCAAGCCGGCAAGCCCTAGCGCTTAGTACAGTCCACGGCTGGCAGCGTTTCAAAAATAGCCTCTTTGGGGCTATTTTTGCATTCAAAATGTAACAAAATACTTCCCAAGTGTGCAAAAGTCTCTTGTTGCGGGTATACCCCTCTGTTACGGTTAGAGCCTGCGCAAATGCGTTGCCAGGCCATGCAAATGGCCTCACACCACCGCGCAGACTATGATGAAACCCTCCCCTCCGGCCACTGTTCTCAACGAAGTTAGCCCGCTCAAAGATGATGTACGAGTTCTGCACGCAAACCCACGCTGGTTTATTGCGTGAAAATAATGAAGATGCGGTGGCCTTCGATGCGCCCAGCGGAGTGGCCGTGTTGGCCGATGGCATGGGCGGCTACAACGCAGGCGAAGTGGCCAGCAGCATGGCAACCGCCTTCATCCAGACAGAATTAGGCCGCTGGCTGCTGGATGCCGGGCTACAAGCCAACGGCAAGGAAGTGCGGCGCGCCATGGATATTTGCGTGCACAACGCCAATCTGGCCGTGTTCACCGCCGCCAATACACATGACGAATACATCGGAATGGGGACTACGCTGGTGGTCGGGGTGTTCCAGGACTCCCGTGTGCTGGTAGGCCATATTGGCGACTCGCGCTGCTACCGCTTCCGGGATAAGTCGCTGGTACAAATCACCAAAGACCATTCGCTGCTGCAGGAGCAACTGGACGCGGGCCTGATCACCCCCGCCCAAGCGGCAGTGTCGACCAACAAAAACCTGGTCACCCGCGCGCTGGGCATTGAAGATGCCGTGATGCTGGAAGTGCATGAGCACACCGTTGAAGAAGGCGACGTGTACCTGATGTGCTCTGATGGGCTGTCCGACATGGTGGACGATGCGCCGATCGCCCGTATCATGGAAACCGACGCGCCGCTGGAACAAAAAGCCCGCCAGCTCATCAGCATCGCCAACGCGCACGGCGGACGGGATAACATTACAGTGTTGCTAGCCCACGCCGTCGCAGGAATTCCCAAACGGGGTTTAATGTCCCGGCTGTTGGGCAACTAGCCCCTCTTATTACGATTGCCAAGTCTATGAACCGTCACAGGAGCCGAGCATGCCGAAACTGATCGTGTCGATCGACGGTGTGGTCATCAAAGAAGTGCAGCTAACCAAAGACAGAACGACTTTGGGTCGGCGGCCTTACAACGACATCGTTATCGACAACTTGGCGGTCAGTGGCGAGCACGCAGTGGTCTTGATGGTTGGACACGAGGTGCATCTGGAAGACCTCAACAGCACCAACGGCACCTACATCAATGGCAAGGCTGCACGCAAGCAGGTTTTGCAAAACAATGACCTGGTGGAAGTGGGCAAGTACAAGCTCAAGTTCATCAACGAGGCCACTGAAACCGGCTTTGAAAAGACCACCATGGCCCGGCCCGGCATGCTGGGCACTCCTCCTACGCCATCGGGTTCAGGTAACTTGAACCGTCGCGCAACAGACCACTCGGCCGCCATGCCCCTGGCGGGTACGGAAACCATTACCCTGAGCCATGCGGCCATCAAGGTGCTGACGGGAGCCGCTGCCGGACGCGAAGTCACCTTGACCAAGGTGGTCACCACGTTGGGCAAGCCGGGCGTGGCTGTCGCCGCCATTACCCGCCGGCCCCACGGGTATGTGGTGGGGCATGTGGAAGGTGCAGAGCTGCCTACCCTGAATGCCACCCCGATCGGCGCAACGCCTGTCGCCCTCAAGCATGGCGATGTTTTGCAACTGGCGGGTACACAGATGCAATTTATACAGCCGTGACCAGGCTGCGCCGCAGCGAATGGGGCGGCTGATGCGCGCGCTGTTGCAACACTGGCCCCGTGTTCTGGTCACCCTGATTCCCGTCATTTTTGCCTTGATGCATGCGGTAGGGGCTGTGCAAATTGGGGTGTTGCAGCACCTGGACAACATCATTTTTGATGCCCGCCTGCGGGCCACCATGCCCCGCACCCTGGACGAGCGCATCGTCATCGTGGACCTGGACGAAAAAAGCCTGACCGAGCTGGGCTGGCCGTGGAGCCGCAACAAGCTGGCCGCCCTGGTCAACACCCTATTCGAACGCCAAAAGATCCGCCTGCTCGGTTTTGACGTGGTATTTGCCGAAGCGGACGAAAGTTCGGGCCTGGCCCAGCTGCAACAACTGGCACGTCGCCAGTTGCGCGACCAACCTGGTTTTGCCGAAGCCGTGCAGCAACTGCGCAGCACGCTGGACTTTGATGCCGCCTTTGCCAAATCGCTACGCAACCGGCCCGTGGTGCTGGGCTACTACTTCAGCAGCGACCGTGACGGACGCACCTCGGGGGTCTTGCCTGCCCCGGTAGTGGATGCGGCGACACTGCAGGGCCGACACATAGGGCTGACCTTTTGGAGCGGCTACAACGCCAACATCGACACTATTGCCGCCGCCGCACCCCTTGCAGGGTTCTTCAACGCCATTACCGATGCCGACGGTGTGGTCCGCTCCCTACCGTTGCTGGCGGAGCACCAGGGACGCTACTACGAATCTTTGTCGTTGGGCATGTTTCGCCTGCTGACAGGTCTGCCCCGTGTCACGCCCGGCTTCTCACACGACAATTTTGGGACCGCCCAGATGGAAAGCCTGCTGCTCCAACGCGGCAGCCAGCAGCAAGCCATCCCCATGGATGCGCGCGGCGCAGTGTTGGTGCCGTTTCGCGGTGCTGGCGGCTCCCACCACGCCCAGGGCCACTCTTACCGCTACGTTTCAGCAGCCGATGTGCTGGCCCACCGCCTACCCGACCGCAGTTTGCAAGACAAGATCGTACTGGTTGGCACCACGGTGCCCGGCCTGCTGGACCTGCGCGTCACCCCCGTCGGCGAAACCTACCCTGGGGTGGAAATCCATGCCAATGTGCTGTCTGGCCTGATGGACGGCAACATCGCCGTCAAGCCCGACTACGCTGTGGGCTACGACATTCTGGTGCTGTTGTTGGCCGGGCTGACCCTGGCCTGGGCACTGCCCCGCCTATCGGCCTTACGGGCCGTGGCGCTCAGCGTAGGCGTGCTGGTACTGGTGGTGGGACTGAACGCGGCCCTGTACCTCGGCCACGGCCTGGTGCTGCCGCTGGCCGCCGCATTGTGGATGGTGGTGACCGCATCGGTGCTGAACATGGCCTACGGCTACTTTGTTGAAAGCCGGTCCAAACGCGAACTCGCCCAACTGTTTGGCACCTACGTACCGCCCGAGTTGGTGGACGAGATGCTCAAACACCCCGACAACTACACCATGCGCGCCAGCAACCAGGAGCTGACGGTGATGTTTTGCGACATTCGGGGCTTTACCCAGATGTCCGAGAACATGGAGCCACTGCAGTTGCAGGCGGTGCTCAACGGTGTCTTCAGCCAACTCACCGCGCAGATCCGCACCCACCGCGGCACCATTGACAAATACATGGGCGACTGCGTCATGGCCTTCTGGGGTGCCCCGGTGGCCACCGCCGACCACGCCCACCTGTCGGTCCAGGCTGCGCTGGACATGGTACTGGCCGTGCAGCAATTGAACCGGGAACACCGTAGCCGCGACATCCCCGAGATCAGCATCGGCATTGGCCTGAACACCGGCAGCATGTGCGTCGGCGACATGGGCTCCAACATCCGGCGCAGCTACACCGTGATCGGTGATGCCGTCAACCTTGGCGCACGGCTGGAAGGTTTGAGCAAAATCTATGGCGTGGCCATCGTCGTCAGCGCATCCACCCGCGCGCTGGCACCCCAATGCGTGTGGCAAGAACTCGATAAAGTCCGCGTCAAAGGCAAAGAACAATCCGTCGCCATTTACACGCCGCTGGCAGCGACAAACTCCCCAAGTCCGTCACTGGCAGACGAACTCCAACTATGGGACCGCTTCCTGGGCCACTACCGCGCGCAAAATTGGCTGGTCTGTGAACAGCAAATAGTGAAATTACAAGACATGGATGCGACAAAATACCTCTATCGCCTCTATGCTGAACGGGTCGCCTCCATGCGCGTGTTACCGCCAGACCCCGCATGGGATGGTGCTACCAATTTTGAAACCAAATAAAGGGTGTCGTCATGAAAGTCCGCGTGCTGGGATGCTCTGGTGCCATCGCTAAAGACTGTAAAACCACGTCGTTCCTGGTGGATGCCGATGTACTGATCGATGCGGGCACGGGTGTCGGCGACCTCACCCTGGACGAGATGTGCGCCATCAACCACGTCTTTTTGACCCATTCGCATCTGGACCACGTCGCCGCGCTGCCGCTGATGGTCGATGCCGTCGCCTCCCAACGCACCGCCCCGCTGAAGATCTACGCACTGGCCGGCACCATCGCCGCCCTGAAAGCACATATTTTCAACAACGTGATCTGGCCCGACTTCAGCGTGATCCCCACCGTTGCCGCGCCGTTCATCAGCTTCCATGCCATCACCGTCGGTGAAACCACCTTGATCACCGGCAAAACCATCGAAGCCCTGCCCGCGGTGCACACCGTGCCCGCCGTGGGCTACGCCGTTTCGGCAGGTGGACCGTGCTGGGTGTTTACCGGGGATACCGAACGCAACCCCGCGTTCTGGCAACGGCTGGAGCAGCTCGACGTGGCCATGTTGGTGATCGAGACCGCCTTCAGCAACCGCGAAAAAGACCTGGCCCGACGCAGCCTGCACCTGTCGCCCGTGGCGCTGGCCGAAGAACTGGAGGGCATCGGGCCCCAAAAGCAATTCCCCATCTTCATTACCCACACCAAACCCTTCGAGACAGAGCTGATCATGGACGAGATCGCCGAATTTGACGGCGCAGTGCCCGCTGGGCGGCATGTGCCGCACGACATCCGGTGGTTGAAAGCCGGGCAGGCATTTGAGGTGTGAGATGCCGCAGCGACAAGACGCAAAAGTGACAAAAAAGTCATTTGTATCCATACCGCAGCAAATGAAGTGACAAAAATGCGCACCCCTTGCGCACGAGAATGCAAGAAATTGTTACCAAAACCCCCAATTTGTGGAAAATGTCACGGGCATCTGCCGCAAAGCGCTCTGGCACGCAATCTGCGTTACCACTCCGTCTTAACCGTTTACCTTAGGAGTACTCCATGAAAATGAAACGTTCACTGCAAAAGGGCTTTACCCTGATCGAATTGATGATCGTCGTAGCGATCATCGGTATCTTGGCCGCTGTGGCTCTGCCTGCATACCAGGACTACACCGTGCGTGCGAAGGTGACGGAAGTGATTTTGGCGGCATCTTCGCCCAAGACCTCCATTGCAGAAGCTGCCCAAACATTGGCAGGTATGCCTGCCACTGCCAGTGTGACCGTTGACACACAAGCATCCAAGTACGTGGCATCTGTGTCTTACACATCCACAGCGACCAGCACCGGCCTGATTACCGCAACGGCAACTATGGCGGAGCCAAAAATGGCCGCTGGCGGAACTGGTACGACCGCAGGAACAATCGTTTTGACAGGTGCTTATCAGGCCAACGGTCAAGTTACCTGGGTCTGCTCTGGCACGATCGCATCGAAATACCGCCCAGCCAGCTGCCAAGGTTAATAGACAACTTGCTTCCAACAAAGCCTCCTTCGGGGGGCTTTTTTCATGGCCCGCATAACTACGCGCGTTGTTTCTTCGAATTTCGGATTAGTGCACTTTGAACCCTAAACAACCGCTCCCCCCACTCTGGATGGGCTTATGGGTGCCGCTATTGGCTATGGCTTGGTTAATTCCCAACCATTACTACCCATGGGCTACTTTCCATACGGATGCCTGGGTCGCCGTCATGCTGGCAATTGCAGGAGGGGCCGTTTTTACCCGCTCAACCCGTCAAGTGGAATGGCATGGGATCACCACCCTCATTGCACTACTGACAACCGTACCCTTTTTGCAGTTTGCGGCAGGAATGCTCTCATTTAGCGGTGAGGCGTGGTTGATTACGGCATATTTAATGGGATTTTTGTTGACGCTACTTGCCGGTGCACACTGGGAAGGCGCAACCCCAGGACGAGCGGCAGACAGTTTATTTTTAGCCATTGGAATAGCCGCAATCTTGTCAGTTTGGTTGCAGCTGCGCCAATGGCTGGGACTTGCTGCCGAACTGGAAACCATGCAAGTGTGGACAGCAGAATTCACTCGCGAACGACCTTCGGCAAACTTAGGTCAACCCAATCAGTTAGCGACGCTTTTGTTATGGGGTTTACTGGCCTTCCTATGGGGTGTGGCGCGGAAAAAAATCAATCCTGCGTGCGCCATATTTGGGGCTATTTTTCTTTTATTCGGGATTGCACTGACCCAATCCCGGATGCCTTGGATTGCCTTATCAATTCTTACATTAGCAGGCTTTGCGTGGCGACGGCTATGGCCCGCAAGGACACCGTGGGTATTTTTATTTTTACTATTGTGCTTTTTCGGTTTTACATTCTCGCTTTCGTATTTAAGTGAGTTTCTAACTCTTGGCATTGATGTACGTTCTGCGACTTTAGGGGGGAAATCATCGCAGCTACGATTAAAAGCCATAATTATGTTTTTAGATGCCTTGTGGCAACAACCATGGGTAGGCTACGGATGGAACCAATTGGCATCTGCACAATTGGCGGTCGCCAAAAATCATCCTAACATGACCTCTTTTTTTATCCAGTCGCATAACTTGTTTCTGGATTTGGTGCTGTGGTGCGGCATTCCGATTGGAGTTGGTGCTTCCCTATATTTAGTAGCGTGGATGTTACGCTGTATAAAGCGCACTACCAATTCAGAGGATGCTGTATTAACACTATTTATATTAGTGGTAGCTATCCATGCCATGGTAGAGCTTCCGCTACATCATGCCTATTTTCTTTTACCCACTGGACTGGTAATGGGCATGTTGAACCAGCGTTTGCGCAGCAATGTCATTTTCCGGACAAACCGGTGGTGGATTTTAGGTTCATTACTTTGCACCAGTCTACTACTGGGTGTTATCATCCGCGACTATTTGCGTGTAGATGCTAGTTTTCGGGCATACCGATTAGAAGTCAACCATATTGGTAATTTACCCCCTGGCAAACCTCCAGAAGTTATTGTGTTAAATGATTTACGAGAATTTATTCGCAATGCACGCACAGAGGTGCAGCCTAATATTAGTTCCGAAGAGCTTGAACTTTTACGCCGTATCACAAAAAGTTTCCCAACGCCTTTCAACTTATTTAACTACACAAAGGCGTTAGCGTTTCGCCACGAGACCGTAGCAGCAAGGGATTGGATGGAAAAGATCCAAAAAGTCCAGCCGGATTCTTATGTCCAAAATTTACGGGAGGTTTGGACAATCCAATCCCAGACGGAACCTGCAATGGCCGCAGTGCCTTGGCCGCCCGCCAATGCCGAAAGCAAGTAATCCAGCGCGCCAGTTAATGGAGCGAAAAACCAGCCTATGCGTTTTCTCTTGCGCCACACCCGACCTGCAATAGCAATACTCCTCCTAGCCCTCCCCTGGCTCAACCCCTTCGCCCCTGGCCCGATGTCGGCGCTGGTGCCTTGGCTGGTGGCGCTTGCGTCGGTGGCGGGGCTCATGGGGGTGCAGGCGGTGTGGCAGCTGAACCGGCAAGGGGATTCGGGCTGGGCCGGTGTGGCCGCCAGCGGCTGGCTGTTGGCGGGGGCTTTGAGCTGCACGATGGGGCTCATCCAGTATTTCGGGCTGAGCCCGGCGCTGGCACCGTGGGTCAACACCACGGCGCTGGGTGAGGCGTTTGCCAATTTGCGCCAACGCAACCAGTTTGCCAGCCTGGTCCACATCGCTTTGGCCGCCTTGCTGTGGTGGGCGGTGCAGGGGAGGCCTGCGATGTTCCAGCGGAATCTGGTCCTGGTCTTGGCTGTGGTGTTGGGCATCGGCAATGCCGTGTCGTCGTCCCGCACGGGCCTGGTACAGACGGGCCTAGTGGTGGTGCTGGCGGCCATTTGGGGTGGATGGCGCGACGCGGCGGTGCGGCGGGTGCTGCTGGGCTTTGTGCTGGCCTACGGGCTGGGCATGCTGCTGCTGCCGGGCCTGGTGGGGCTGGACACGGGGGCCTGGGCGCGGCTGCGCGAGGGCGATGCGCTGTGCTCCAGCCGCCTGACGCTGTGGCACAACGTGCTGACCCTGGTGGCCCAACACCCCTGGCTGGGCTGGGGCTGGGGCGAGCTGGACTACGCGCACTACATCCACCTGTACAGCGGCCCCCGGTTTTGCGACATTCTGGACAACGCGCACAACCTGCCGCTGCACCTGGCGGTGGAGTTGGGGGTGCCGGTGGCGGTGGCGGTGTGCGGCCTGCTGGCGTGGTGGGTGCTGCGCGCCCAACCCTGGGCCGAGACGGATGCCACCCGACGCATGGCCTGGACGGTGCTGGCGGTGCTGGGCTTGCACAGCCTGCTGGAATACCCGCTGTGGTACGGCCCGTTCCAGATCGCGGTGGGCCTGTGCGTGATTCTGCTGTGGCGATCTCCCCACCCGGTTTATATAAAAAATAAGGCTCCCGTGCTTATTCCATGGGCGGTAGCAGCTACTTTTTTAATAGCAACATGTATCTACATGGCCTGGGACTACCGGCGTGCCAGCCAGATCTACATGCCGCCCGAGGCGCGCGACCCGGCCTACCGCGACGAACCGCTGGCCAAGGCGCGCGGCACATTTTTGTTCCAGAACCAGGTGCAGTTTGCCGTGCTCAGCACCACACCGCTGACCCAGGCTAACGCGCTGGCGCAATACCATTTGGCGCTGGAGTTGCTGCATTTTTCGCCTGAACACCGGGTGGTCGAGCGGGTGATCGACAGCGCGATACTGCTGGGGCGGGACGACGAGGCGGTGTTCCACATGCAGCGCTTCAAAGCGGCGTTTCCCGAGGACTTTGCCGAGTGGGTGGCAGCCCATCGCCGGGTCCAGCCGGGCGTGGAAAGAATGCCGTAGCCGTCAGTGCTGGTTGAACTCCACAATGCCGTCGACAAACTCCTTGATGGTCTGCGCCGCCTTGGTTTCGATGGAGGTGAACTCTACCGGGCATTTGTACGCGCCCTGCACCTCGGTCACGCGCAGCACCTTGGCGTAGATTTCGGTGAGTTCGCGACCCATCAGTGACAACGACAGGGTGATCTTGATGTCGTCAAACGGGGCCAGCGCCACCGGGCTAACGACAAACATGCCGCCATAGCTCATGTCCACGATCCGGCCCACATGCTCGTCGGGCAGGACGGATTTGCCCTGCAGTACCTGGAACACCAGCGGCATGTCGACCTCGACCCGGGGGCTGTTGCGCACCTCGCGTTTGGGCGCTGTCAGCGGATGGCTGCCGCGCAGCGCCAGCAACTCGACCATGCGCACGCAGCCCTTTTTGCCCTTGACCTGCACCTCGTTGATGTCGCCGATGTCGATAAAGTCCCGCGCCTGCTGGTAGGTGCTCTCGCTGAGCAGAATCTGCCCGCGCAGGCTGTGCGCCTCGACCCTTGATGCCAGGTTCACCTGGTCGCCGATCACGGTGTATTCGCTGTGCAGCCGCGAACCCAGGTGGCCCACCACCACGTCGCCGGTGTTGATGCCAATGCCCATGTACAGCGCCGCCATGCCGTGCAGCTTGTTTTCGGCGTTGATTTCGTCCATGGCCAGCTGCATCTCGATGGCGCAGGCCAGCGCGGCCTCGATGCTGTTGGGCAGGGCCTGGGGCGCGCCAAACAGCACCATGATCGCGTCGCCCATGAACTTGTCGATGCTGCCGCCGTAACGCAGGATGATTTCGGTCATGCGCGACAGGTAACGGTTCAGCGCGGCCACCATGTCCATGGCCGAAAACTTTTCGGCAATCGCGGTAAAGCCGCGCAGGTCGGACAGCAAAATCGTCACCCGGCGGGTCTCGCTGTCGGTGGCGTGGTGGGTGGCGTTGTCGATAGCCTCGGCAATCGCCTGCTGTCGGGCCTCTTCACCCACAGGCGCAGACGGGTTGTCCAGATCAAAAATGGCGCTGAGCCTGGCGATCAGTTCTTGCCGGTTGACGTGCTTCACGGGGAGCCTCTGGCGGTAGAAAGTTGTAACAGAATACCAGACAGTGAGCCACCCACAGTGGCTACCGGGATGGTGCCTGCGCCACAAAACTGCCCGACTTGCCGCCGTGCTTTTCCACCACCTGTACGCCGGTGATGGCCATGCCCCGGTCTACCGCCTTGCACATGTCGTAGACCGTCAGCAGGGCGATTTGCACGGCGCACAGGGCCTCCATCTCCACGCCGGTGGGGCCTACGGTTTCTACGGTGGCGGTGCACACCACCGCTGCAGGCTGGGCCTGGATGGCAAAGTCCAGCGCCACCCGGGTCAAGGCCAGCGGATGGCACAGGGGCACCAGGTCGCTGGTTTTCTTGGCGGCCTGGATGCCGGCAATGCGCGCAATGCCCAGCACATCGCCTTTTTTGGCGGTGCCGTTTTCGATCAGCGCCAGGGTGGCGGGCAGCATCTCGATGCGGCCGGTGGCGATGGCGGTGCGGTGGGTATGGGCCTTGGCGGCCACATCGACCATGTGGGCTTGGCCGTGTGCGTCAAAATGGGTCAGGGTGGACATGCGGTTCACAGCTCTCTTTACAGAACGTTTAACGTTTAACACTTTCATGGCTCGGGGTGCTCTGCACCCGAGTCCATGAAAGTTAGGGTGGAGCCGCATCATACGGACACCCCTTTCTCCACCGCGCCAAGCCATGGGAAACCAATTGCAGCAAAAATTTATGAAAAATCAGGGCCTATCGCTTATGGCATCGGCGAGAGCAGCTCTACTTTTAATAGCATTCAGCACCGGCATCCCCGCCACTGCGCAACCGTCACAGCTGCCCCAGCTGGGCGACGGCAGCAGCATGACCACCAGCGCCGAGCGCCGCCTGGGCGAACGCATTGCCCGCGAGATCTACCGCGACCCCGACTACGTGGACGACCCGGTGCTGGTCGAATACGTGCAAAGCATCTGGCAGCCGCTGCTCACCGCCGCCCGCCAGCGCGGTGAGCTCACCGACGAACTTGACCAGCGTTTTGCCTGGGAGGTGCTGATGGGCGCCGACCGCACCATCAACGCCTTCGCTCTGCCCGGCGGCTACCTGGGCCTGCACCTGGGCCTGGTGGGCGCGGTCACCAGCCCGGACGAGCTGGCCTCGGTGCTGGGCCACGAGCTCAGCCACGTCACCCAGCGGCATATCGCGCGGATGATGGATGCCCAGAGCAAAGCCACGCCGTTGATGATCGGCGCCATGATTCTGGGCGTGCTGGCCGCCAGCAAAAGCCCGGACGCGGCCAACGCCATGGTGATTGGCGGGCAGGCGGCGGCGGCACAAAACCAGCTCAACTTCTCGCGCGACATGGAGCGCGAAGCCGACCGCATCGGCTACGGTGTGATGACCCAGGCGGGCTATGACCCGATCGGCTTTGTGGGCATGTTCGAAAAACTGCAGCAGGCCTCGCGTATCGGCGACAACGGCTCGCTGCCCTACCTGCGCACCCACCCGCTCACCACCGAGCGCATTGCCGACATGCAGTCGCGCCAGGCTCTGGACGCGCGCCCCGCGCCCGCCCCGCCCAATCTGTTGCACGCCATGATGGCCGCCCGTGCCCGTGTGCTGGGCAACCCCGGCGTGGACATGCTGCGCGCCTGGGTGGCCGAAGCCCGGGCACTGCAGCCCACCGGCCCGGCGCTGGACGTGCGCAGCGCCGGGGTGCTGTACGCCGCTGCCCTGGCCGCCCTGCAGCAGCGCGACTTCGTGACGGCCCGCAGCCTGGTGGCGCGGCTGCAGGCCCTGGCCGGCAGCGACCCCGCACTGGCCCGCACCAGCCGCCTGCTGGCCGCTGAAATCGAATGGGGCGCAGGCAATCTGCCCGCCACCGCCGCCTTGCTGGAGCTAGAAGCCCCTGGCAGGCCCGAGCTGGTGCTGGGCTCGCAGGTGCGTATCCGCATGGGCCAGGCCGCAGACGCCACCGCCCGGCTGCAACCCTGGGTGGCGCTGCACCCGCGCGACGGCACGGCCTGGCAGCTGCTGGCTGCCGCCTACACCGCCCAGGGCCAGACGCTGCGGGCCATCCGCGCCGAGGCCGAGGCCCAGGTGGCCCGGCTGGACTACGCCGGGGCCATGGACCGTTTCCGCGCCGCGCAAGACTTTGCCCGCAAGCCGCCCCCCGGCAGTGGGCCGGTGGACGACATCGAGGCTTCCATCATCGACACCCGCACGCGGCAAATCCAGGCCCTGCTCAAAGAGCAGACCCTGGACAAAGCTAAAAATTAAAAAAACCTAAAGCACAGCGTCGATCACGATCCCGGCCGCCGAATACAGCAGCGAGCCGATCAAGGCCGCTGCAAACCCGGTCACGTGGAAGCCCGCCAGCAGGCCCGAGGCCGACCAGAACATCAGCGCATTCACCACAAACAAAAACAGCCCCAGCGTGAGCACGGTGACCGGCAGCGTCAGCACCACCAGCACCGGCCGCAGCAGCGTATTGAGCAGGCCAATCACCAGGGCGGCGATGAGTGCGGTGGTAAAGCTTTGCACCTGCACCCCGCTGTACAAATGGGCCACCAGGAGCAATGCGGCTGCGCTGAGCAGCCATTTGAAGAGTAGTTTCATGCGGGCAAGGATAGCGCCATTACGCTACCCCCGCCCCGCCCTCAGCCAAGTATCAGGCTACGGCCACCTTGCGGCGTGCAGCCCAGCTACCGGTTGCCAGCACACCGGCCACGGCCACGGCATACAGACCCCAGTGGGCAGCGGTGCTCCAGGGGGCATCCGGGCCAAACACGCTGGCCAGCACCGGCTCGCCCACGATCATCTTGGCAGCGGTAAACGCCAGCACCGCAGAGCCGATCTGGATGATGGCCGGGAAGCGCTCCACCAGCTTCAGCACCACCGTGCTGCCCAGCACCACGATGGGCACGCTCACCAGCAGGCCGATGATGACCAGGTCGAACGAACCGTGTGCGGCACCGGCCACGCCCAGCACGTTGTCCACACCCATCAGCGCGTCGGCCACCAAAATGGTTTTCATCGCGCCCCAGAAGGTGCTGACCACCGGGCCGTCGTGGCCGTCTTCATTGCCCTGGTCGGCCAGCAGCTTGTAGGCAATCCACAGCAGGCCCAGGCCGCCCACCAGCATCAGGCCGGGGATCTTCAGCAGCCAGACCACGCCCACCGTCATGACCGAACGCACGGCGATGGCACCCACGGTGCCCCACATCACGGCCTTTTTTTGCAGATGCGGCGGCAGATTGCGCGCCGCCAGGGCGATGACGATGGCGTTGTCGCCCGCCAGGACCAAGTCAATCAAAATAATCGCCAGCAGGGCCGACCACCAGGGGGCAGATAGAAATTCCATAAAAACACTCCATTGCAGTTAAAAAACAGCAAAGGCAGGCATGGCGATGCAGGTGTTTGGGTGGTCTTTGGGGCCAGCAAGCACGCTTCGATGCCCACCTTTGCAGGTGGAAATCGAAGGTCTTGCTCGGCATTGTGGCAATGCCTTGCTAGCCGGAAACCGCATCGCAGGTGCAATGGGCAACGTATTGACGGCTAACAAATATCCGCTGCGGCAGCGGTCGGGAGCTACTCCCCTTCGGAGCGGCGATTAGAGCACAATCACCCTCCCTTTGCAGGCTGTTTCGCAGGCCATTCACGATTTACGCAACACCTGACCTCCCCATGGCCGGACTCCACATCACCGACATCGAAGCCGCCATCAACTACTGGCGCGCCCAAAAACCCTCGCCCGATGGCTTCACCCTGTGCGCCGAACTGCGCGCCCTGGCCGAGGTGTACGCGCTGATGGTCTACCACCACGAAGACATGGTGGACGACGTGTCCATGCCCGCCAAAGCCCATGCGGCGTGGCTGGTCTGGTACGAGACAACGCCCGACACGCCCTGCATCGCCATCTGCTCCACCTTCCAGGGCGATGCCATCTGCAAAGGCTGTGGCCGCACGTTTGAAGAGGTGCAGCACTGGCCCGCCATGGGGCCCGCCGACAAGCGCGGCACCTGGCGGCGCATCACGCTGGAAGGCAATTCCTGGCGGTTCAACCGCTACGCCGAGCGCGCCGCCGAAGGGCGCATGCCCGCTATTGATTAAGTAGCTTCTCGTGCTTATGGAATAAGCGCTAACGGACTAAATAGTCAGTAATAAAACGTCGAAATACCCCTTCCAGAAACAGCGCGGAACTGGCTTTGCCAGGCCGCTGCTGTTGCCCCCTGCAAGGGGGTTGGAGAAAGAAGCGAAGCTCTGTAGCCTGGGGGTGAGCCCTATTTCCAACGGATGCATTCCACATCGACGCTGCCTTTTTCGCTGCCCAAGGTGAGGTTGCCCTCTTGTACCGTGGCCTGCAGCTGCATGCTGCGCTCGGCCAGGGCGGCCAGGGCTTGCGATGCGTCGGTGGGCACGCGCCAGACCTGCAGGTTTTGCGGGCGGGCCAGCTTGGCCTCCATGGTGCGCCACCACACGTCGGCGGACGAGCTGAACGGGTACAGCAGCACCTGGTCGGCCTTGCCACAGGCTTTGATGAGGGGTTTGTCTTCGGGCTGGCCCACTTCCACCCACAGCCGGGTGCGGCCGGTGTAGTCACGCAGGCTCAGGTCGGGGTCGTCCGGGTTGCTCAGGCCCGCGCCAAACGCCAGCACGCCGTCGCCGCCCAACTCGCTTTGCAGTTTGTAGGCGTTCAGCGCCAGGGCGACCAGGCGCACCATCATGCGTTCGTCGGTCTCGCTGGGGTGGCGCGCCAGGGTCAGGGCGTGGTCGGCGTAGTAGCCGTGGTCAATGTCTGCAATTTGCAGGTTGGCCTTGAAGATCGTGGATTTGAGGGCCATGCCTGATTACTATTGTTTTTATAGCTGCTTACGCCCTTGGAACCGGCGGTAGAAGCTGATTTTGTTTAAAAGTCACCTACCCAGGTTAAGGCAAGCACGTACTTTCCAGAAACACCGCAGAACTGGCTTTGCCAGGCTGCTGGTGTTGCCCCCTGCAAGGGGGTTGGCGAAAACACGAAGTGTGCAGCCTGGGGGTGTGCTAAGCCCTGCGAGCCAGCTCGGCAGCGATGCCGGTGTAGCTGCCCGGGGTCATGGCCAGCAGGCGCTGCTTGTCGGCTTCGGGGATCTCCAGGTCGCTTATCAGGCTGTGCAGGGCTTCGGCGGTAACGGTTTTGCCCCGGGTGACTTCCTTGAGCTTTTCGTACGCGCCTTGCACGCCGTAACGGCGCATCACAGTCTGGATGGGCTCGGCTAGCACTTCCCACGAGCTGTCCAGGTCGGCGGCCAGGGCTTCTTCGTTGAGTTCGAGCTTGTTCAGGCCGGTCAGCAGCGACTGGTAGGCCAGCGCAGCGTAGCCCACGGCCACGCCCATGTTGCGCAGCACGGTGGAGTCGGTCAGGTCGCGCTGCCAGCGGCTGATGGGCAGTTTTTCGCTGAGGTGGCGCAGCAAGGCGTTGGCCAGGCCGAGGTTGCCTTCGGCGTTTTCAAAGTCGATGGGATTGACCTTGTGCGGCATGGTGCTGGAGCCGATTTCGCCATCTTTCAGGCGCTGCTTGAAATAGCCCAGGCTCACGTAGCCCCACACGTCGCGCGACCAGTCGATGAGGATGGTGTTGGTACGGGCGATGGCATCGAACAGCTCGGCCATGTAGTCGTGCGGCTCGATCTGGATGCTGTAGGGCTGGAAGGTCAGGCCCAGGCCCCAGGGGTTGATGCCGGTGTCGGGGCCGTGCTCGGGGGTTTCGATGACTTTGCGGCTGAAGGCCTCCCAGTCGAAGTCGGGCCAGGCGGACAGGTGGGCGTTGTAGTTGCCCACAGCGCCGTTCATCTTGGCCATCAGCGGAATGGCGGCGATTTTGTCGCGTGCGGCGTTCAGGCGCACCAGCACGTTGGCCACTTCCTTGCCCACGGTGGTGGGGCTGGCGGTCTGGCCGTGGGTGCGGCTGAGCATGGGCACGTCGGCAAAGGCGTGGGCCATTTCGCGCAGCTTGGTGATCAATGCGTCCAGCCCGGGCAGGATGACCTGGTTGCGCGCGCCCTTGAGCTGCAGCGCGTGGCTGGTGTTGTTGATGTCTTCGCTGGTGCAGGCAAAGTGCACAAATTCGCTGGCGTGCTCCAGCTCGGGGCGGGCTTCGAACTTGGACTTGATCCAGTATTCGACGGCCTTCACGTCGTGGTTGGTGACTTTTTCAATGTCCTTGATGGCTTTGCCGTCGGCTTCGCTGAACTTGGTAATCAGATTCAGCAAATAGGTGCGCGCGCCGGGCGTGAGCGGCTTGAATTCGGCAAAACCGGCATCGCTCAGGGCGATGAACCAGGCCACTTCGACCTGGACGCGGCGTTGCATATAGCCCAGTTCGCTCATCAAAGGGCGCAGGGGGGCGAGTTTGGCGGCGTAGCGGCCGTCCAGTGGCGACAGGGCCGAGATCGTAGAGAGATTCATGTTGCGAATTGTAGGATGCGCGCCACCCTGGGGGAACCGGGCCTCGTTGGCGGGGGTGAATCGCTAGAATGGTCCCATCCAAGATCCTTGCCCCAGAACCACCGTGCCCATGAAACTTATCGGATCGCTGACCAGCCCCTACGTGCGCAAAGTGCGCGTGGTGATGGCCGAAAAAAAGCTCGACTACCAGTTTGTGCTGGACGATGTGTGGGCACCCGGCACCGTGATTGCCGAATCCAACCCGCTGGGCAAAGTACCCTGCCTGGTGATGGAAGCGGGCGAGGCGATCTTCGATTCGCGGGTGATCGTGGAGTACCTGGACACCTTGTCCCCGGTGGGCAAGCTCATCCCCTCGCAAAGCCGCGAGCGGGTCGAGGTCAAAACCTGGGAGGCTCTGGCCGATGGCGTGTCCGACGCGGGCATTCTGGCGCGCATGGAAACAGTGTGGACCGAGCGCTTTGTCGAGCAGCGCAGCCAGGCCTGGATCGACCGCCAGATGGGCAAGGTCGATGCCAGCCTGAAAGCCATGGCCCGGGGCCTGGCCGAAAAACCGTATTGCAGCGGCATCCACCTCAGCCTGTCGGACATTTCGGTGGGCTGCGCTTTGGGCTGGCTGGATTTTCGTTTCCCCGATCTGCCCTGGCGCAGCCGCCACCCCAACCTCGCCAAGCTGCAAGACAAACTCATGCAGCGCCAGAGCTTTATAGACACAAAGCCAGTTTAGGGCGTGGACAAGCCCTTGATCGCCACACCGCAATACCACCACTTCGCCGACCCGCTGCCCCTGCAAAGCGGTGGGTCCATACGCGCCTACGACCTGGCTTTTGAAACCTACGGCACGCTGAATGCCGACAAGTCCAACGCCGTGCTGGTCTGCCATGCGCTGAACGCCTCGCACCACGTGGCGGGTACCTACGAAGGCCAGGCCAAGTCGGCAGGCTGGTGGGACAACATGGTCGGCCCCGGCAAGCCGCTGGACACCAACCGTTTCTTCGTCATCGGCGTGAACAACCTGGGCTCCTGCTTTGGCTCCACCGGGCCAATGCACATCCACCCCGACACCGGCCAGGTTTACGGCGCCGACTTTCCGGTCGTTACCGTGGAAGACTGGGTCAACGCCCAGGCCCGGCTGCTCGACCAACTGGGCATCCAGACCTTGGCCGCCGTGATGGGCGGCAGCCTGGGCGGCATGCAGGCCCTGGGCTGGACGCTGCAGTTCCCCGACCGGGTGCGGCATGCGGTGGTGATTGCCAGCGCGCCCAACCTCACGGCCGAGAACATCGCCTTCAACGAAGTGGCCCGCCGCGCCATCACCACCGACCCCGACTTCCACGGCGGCCACTTCTACCGGCACGGCGTGGTGCCCCAGCGCGGCCTGCGCATCGCCCGCATGATCGGCCACATCACGTACCTGAGCGACGATGTGATGAACACCAAGTTTGGCCGCCAGCTCATCTATGACAGCTATCGGTACACCACGCAGGATGCCGAGTTCCAGATCGAAAGCTATCTGCGTTACCAGGGCGACAAGTTCAGCGAATACTTCGATGCCAACACCTACCTGCTGATCACCCGCGCGCTGGACTACTTTGACCCGGCACGCAAGTTTGGCGGCAGCCTGAGCGCGGCGTTTGCCCAGGTCAAGGCCAAATTTTTGCTGGTCAGCTTCACCACCGACTGGCGCTTCTCGCCCCAGCGCAGCCGCGAAATCGCCAAAGCCTTGCTCGACCACCACCACACCGTGAGCTACGCCGAGATCGACGCGCCCCACGGGCACGACGCGTTTTTGCTCGACGATGCCCGCTACATGGCCGCGGTGCGCGCCTACTTTGACCGGATTGCAGCCGAGGTGACGCCATGAGCGGGCAATCCATCATGGAATCCATCGCCCGCCTGGTGCCCGTGGGCTCCCGCGTGCTCGACCTGGGCTGCGGCGACGGCGCGCTGCTGGCCCACCTGCAGGCCACCCGGGGCTGCACTGGCTACGGCGTGGAAATCGACGATGCCAAGCTGCTCAAGTGCGTGCAGCGCGGCGTGAACGTGGTCCAGCTCAACCTGGACGAAGGTCTGGCGATGTTCGAAGACGCGTCGTTTGACGTGGTGCTGCAGATCGACACCCTGCAGCACCTGCGCAACGCCGAAGTCATGCTGCGCGAGACCGCCCGCGTAGGCCGCATGGGTGTGCTGGCATTCCCCAACTTTGCCCACTGGCCGAATCGCCTGAGCATCCTGCGGGGCCGCATGCCGGTCACCAAGCGCCTGCCCTACCAGTGGTACGACACGCCCAACATCCGCGTCGGCACCTTCAAGGACTTCGAGGTGCTGGCGGGCAAGAACGACCTGCACATCCTGGATGCCTTCGGCCTGCAAGAAGGCCGCGAGGTGCGCTTCTTGCCGAACGCGATGGCAGGCACGGCGGTGTTCAAGTTCCAGAAAGGCTGAGCTTGGGATGCCCTGCAGGGGCATTATTTACGGCATAAAAATGGCAGCTTGTGCTGATGGAATGGGCGTGAGCAGCTATATATTTTGATGTAAATCCAGAAAGTCCAAACTCTCTTTGGAAATTTCCCCATGCCCAAACTGACCATCCGTCTGCCCGATGAAAAGCATGCCCGCCTCAAGTCGCTGGCCCAGGCGCACAACCTGAGCGTGAACCGTCTGGTGGATGAGCTGGCGACCGTGGCGCTGGCCAACTACGATGCCCATGTGCACTTTCAAACCCGCGCAGCACGGGGCGATCCGCAGCGGGCCTTACAGCTGCTGGAGTCTTTGGATGCGCCTTAAACATGGTTTTTATACCCATTTTTAATGCATGAAAATGGCAGCTCGTGCTTATGGAATGGGCGTGAGCAGCTATTTATTTTGATGCTAAAAATCGTAGCATAGCGCTGCGTCTTTCCTGTTCTACGGCACCACCGCAGCCAGTTGTTGCAAGCGCTGCGCCCATGCTGCCAGGGCCACACGCAGGGCTGCTGGCTGGCGGATCTCGAAGCTGAACGGCAGGCGCGCCAGTTCACGGGCAAACCAGTCCACGTCGTCGGCCTGGCTGTGCAGCATGACACCGCCGTCGGTGGGGTGGAGCAGGCCGATGCTGTCAAACAAGGCCCTGCGCGCCGTCTCCATATCGGTGTGCAGCAGCACCTCGATCTGGACCGCCCGGGGGATGCTGGCCACGCCCAGGGCCAGATGGCGCACCGCGTCAAAGTTGGCCGGGGCCACAAAGTGGTGCGCAAGCGGCTCGACATCCAGCACCCGGTCCAGCCGCAAGGAGCGCAGCGCACCGCGCAAATGGCAGTGGCCCACCACGTACCACCGATGCCCCCGGTACGCCAGGCCGTAGGGGTCGAAGTCGCGCTGGGTGGTCTCCAACTGCGCCGAGCCGTAGCGCACATGCACCTGCTGGCACTGGTAGCAGGCCAGGCTGAAGGCCATCAGCGTCTGGCTGTCTTGTGCCTGGGCAGAGAGCGGGCGGTCCAGTGCCACGGTTTCGCCCAAGGCCCGCACGCGCTGCTTCAAGGGGCCGGGCATGACCCGCTCCAGCTTGGCCTGCGCACTCTCCACCGCCGCGCCCGCCACCGCCAGCCCACGGGCTGCCACCAGGCCCAAGGCGATGGCGAGCGCCTCGTCGTCGGTAAACACCATGGGCGGCAGCTTGAAGCCGGGCATCAGGCTGTAGCAGCCATAGCGCCCGCGCTCCGACAACACGGGAATGCCCAGGTCTTCGAGTCGGCGGATGTAGCGCCGCAGCGTGCGCCCGTCCACCGCCAGGCGTTGGGCCAGGTCGGGGCCGCTCATGCGGCCATGGGCCTGCAGGAGTTCCAGCACGGTCAACACGCGGGTAGTGGGTGAGTACATGGCAGCAGTTTAATCAGGGCCAATACCGCCCGGATATGGTTTTAGAGTGGGGTTTTACCACCCACCGAGACCCTGCACCATGACCCACACCGCCCACCTTTGGCTTTTTTTCTTGATGGTGTTCGGCATCATTGCCCTGCCCGGTATGGACATGGCCTTTGTGCTGTCCAACGCCCTGGTGGGAGGGCGCAAATCCGGGCTGTATGCGGTGGCGGGCATCGTGGCCGGTGGGGTGTGCCATGTGGTGGCCGGGGTATTGGGCCTGGGAATGGTGCTGCGCTGGGTGCCGGGCCTGCTGAACATTTTGTTGCTGGCCGGGGCGGCCTACATCGCCTGGATTGGCGTGGCGGTGCTGCGCAGCCAGTCGGCCATCGGGCCCTTGCCCGCCGTCGGCACACCGCCGCCGGGGGTGATTTTTCGCCGGGCCATGCTGACCTGCCTGATGAACCCCAAGGCCTATTTGTTCATGCTGGCCATCTTTCCGCAGTTTCTGCGCGTGGAGTATGGGTCGGTAGGGGTGCAGGCCGTGGTGCTGGGCGGCATCATCGCGCTGACGCAAACTGTGGTGTACGGATTCTGGGCCGTAGCAGCGGGCAGTTCGCGGGCCTGGCTGGAGTCCCGCCCCCGGGCGGCCAACGCCATGGCGCGGGGTGTCGGCGGGGTGCTGGTACTGGGGGCCGTATGGACGGCGGTGCAGGGTTGGAACGCAGTTTGACGTGGCGTTTTACACTCTGGGGTTGCCCGGCCTAATTTCCTATTGAGAATTTCCCCATGACCACAGTCCACACTTCCTCCATCCACAGCCTGCCCCTGCTGGCGCGCGGCAAGGTTCGCGACAACTATGCCGTGGGGACCAACCGCATTCTGATGGTGGCCAGCGACCGCCTGAGCGCGTTTGACGTGATCCTGGGCGAGCCGATTCCGGGCAAGGGCATTTTGCTCACACAGATGGCGCTGTTCTGGTTTGCCAAGCTAGGCCATATCTGCCCCAACCACCTCACCGGCGAAGCCCCCGAGAGCGCCGTGCTGCCGGAAGAAGTAGCCCAGGTCACCGGCCGCTCCATGCTGGTCAAGCGCCTCAAACCCCTGCCCATCGAAGCCGTGGTGCGCGGCTACCTGGCCGGTAGCGGCTGGAAGGAATACCAGGACAGCCAATCGGTGTGCGGCGTGCCATTGCCTGCGGGCCTGCGCAATGCGTCCAAGCTGGCAGCCCCCATCTACACCCCGGCGGCCAAGGCGGCCGTAGGCGACCACGACGAAAACATCACCTTTGAACGCAGCGTGGAGATGATTGGTGCCGACCTGGCCGGGCGCATCCGCGATTTGAGTATCCAGATCTATTCGGAGGCCGCTGCCTTCGCCCTGACCAAGGGCGTAATCATTGCCGACACCAAATTTGAGTTCGGCCTGGACACCGACGGCACCCTGGTGCTGATGGACGAGGTACTCACCCCCGATTCCTCGCGCTACTGGCCGGTGGAAAGCTATGTCGAAGGCAGCAATCCCCCCAGTTTTGATAAGCAATTCGTGCGCGACTGGCTGGAGCAGGTGCAAATCGACGGCAAGCCCTGGAACAAAACCCCCCCAGCCCCCCGCGTGCCTGCGGACGTGATCACCAAGACCGCCGCCAAATACCAAGAAGCGCTGGAGCGGTTGACGGCGTAGGCCTCTGGCTATGACCTCCTCCCTCGTCACCCGCAGCCTGGCCCACATCTGGCACCCCTGCACCCAGATGCAGCGCGCCGCCGAGGTGCCGCCGCTGCCCATCGTGCGCGGGCAGGGGGTGTGGCTGGTTGACGAAGATGGCCACCGGTACTTCGATGCCATCAGCTCCTGGTGGGTGAACCTGTTTGGCCATGCGGATGCGCGCATCAACGCGGCTATCAAGGACCAGCTCGACACCTTGCCGCATGTGATGCTGGCCGGCTGCACCCACGCCCCGGCGGTGGAGCTGGCCGAGCGGCTCTCGGCCCGCACGGGCGGGGTGCTGGGCCACTGCTTCTTTGCCAGCGACGGGGCTTCGGCGGTGGAAATTGCGCTGAAGATGGCCTTCCACCACTGGCAAAACCGGGGCCTGGGCGACAAGCGCGAATTCGTCTGCCTGCGCCAGGGCTACCACGGCGAAACCCTGGGCGCGCTGGCCGTCACCGACGTGCAAATCTTCCGCGATGCCTACGACCCGCTCTTGATGCGTTCGCACCAGGTGATGTCGCCCGACGCGCGCCAGGCCCTGCCGGGTGAATCCGCCGCCGACGTGGCCCGGCGTGCTGCCGCCGAGTTACAAGCCTTGCTGGAGGCCCGCCACGGCCATATCGCCGCCATCATCCTGGAGCCGCTGGTGCAGGGTGCGTGCGGCATGGCCATGCACGACCCGGCCTACCTACGCGCCGTGCGGGCACTGTGCGACCAGTACCAGGTACTGCTGATCGCCGACGAGATTGCCGTGGGCTGTGGCCGCACCGGCACCTTCTTTGCCGTGGAGCAGGCGGGCATCTGGCCGGACCTGCTGTGCCTGTCCAAGGGCATCAGCGGCGGCTATTTGCCCTTGTCCCTGGTCCTGTCGCGCGACAGCGTGTACGAGGCCTTTCTGGACGACAACGTGGCGCGCGGTTTCCTCCATTCGCACTCCTACACCGGCAACGCGCTGGCCTGCCGCGCCGCGCTGGCGGTGCTGGACCGGTTTGACCAGGACGACGTGCTGGCCCACAACCGCCTGCAGGCGGCCACCCTCAGCGCGGCGCTGGCCCCACTGCAATCCGACCCGCGGGTGGAGAACTTCCGCCACATCGGCATGATTTGGGCCTTTGACGTGCTGGAATCCGTGGCCGGTGCCCGTTTTGCCGAGCGTTTCCACCTGGCGGGCCGCTCACGCGAGCTGCTGATCCGCCCCATTGGCCGCACCGTCTACCTGCTGCCGCCGTATTTGCTGGACGACGAGCTGTCGCCCTGGCTGGCCCGCCAGGTGATGGCCACGCTGGACGACACCCTGAACCAAGCCCCCTCCGATGCTGATAGACCACCTGAACCGCCAACTGCGTGAGCGCGCCGACCAGGCCCTGACGCGCACGCGCCGCACTGCCGAGTCGCCCTGCGCGCCGCAGCAACGCGTGGATGGCCGCGAGCTGCTGGCGTTTTGCAGCAACGACTATCTGGGCCTGGCCAACCACCCGGTGCTGGTGGAGGCCCTGGCCGAAGGCGCACGCCGCTTTGGCGCGGGCAGCGGCGCATCGCACCTGGTCAGCGGCCACTCGCTGGCCCACGCCACGCTGGAAGAAGAACTGGCCGCCTGGATGGCCCCCAACATTCCCGACGCGCGGGTGCTGTACTTCTGCACCGGATTTATGGCCAATATGGCCCTGGTGCCCGCCCTGTCTGCACAAGGCGCTACGATTTTTGCAGACAAGCTGAACCATGCCTCGCTGGTCGACGGCGCGCTGATGTCCAAAGCCCGGCTGCACCGCTACGCCCACCGCAACCTGGCGGTGCTGGAGCGGCAACTAAAGCAATGCGATACGGCCATCAAGCTCATCGTCACCGATGCTGTATTCAGCATGGACGGCGACCTGGCCGACCTGCCCGCTCTGCTGGCGCTGGCTGAGCGTTTCGACGCCTGGCTGGTGGTGGACGACGCGCACGGTTTCGGCGTGCTCGGCACCCAGGGCCGGGGCAGCCTGGCGCACTTCGGCCTGCGCAGCGAGCGGCTGATCTACATGGGCACGCTGGGCAAGGCCGCGGGCGTAGGCGGGGCCTTTGTGGCCGCGCACCCCACCATCATTGAGTGGCTGGTGCAAACCGCCCGTCCCTACATCTACACCACGGCCGCGCCGCCCGCCATCGCCCACGCGCTCAGCGCCAGCTTGCAACTGATCGCCGGACCCGAGGGCGAACAGCGCCGCGCGCACCTGCAGACGCTAATCCATCAGCTGCGCAGTGAGTTATCAAAATTAATAGCTGCCCACGCCCATCTAGACTGGGCTCTGGCCGATTCGACCACTGCCATCCAGCCGCTCATCGTGGGCAGCAACGCCGCTGCGCTGGCCCTGTCGACCGCGCTGGACGCGCAAGGCCTGTGGGTGCCCGCCATCCGCCCGCCCACGGTGCCCGTGGGCACGGCGCGGCTGCGCATCACGCTCAGCGCCGCCCACAGCGCGCAGGACGTGCAGCGGCTGGTCGATGGACTGGCGGTGGCCGCGAAAGGTTTGCATGGTTAAGGTATTCGTCACTGGCACCGACACCGAAGTCGGCAAAACCCGCTGCAGCGCGGCCCTGCTGCACTGGTGCGCCCAGCAAGGCTGGCGCAGCGCGGGCTTCAAACCGGTAGCGGCAGGGCTGGACGCAGATGGCGTGAACGAAGACGTGCAGATGCTATTGGCCGCCAGTTCGCTACCTTTGACTGATGCAGAAGTGGGTCCGCACCAGTTTCACGCAGCCTGCGCCCCGCACATCGCTGCGGCGTTGCAAGGGCACACCATCTCCCTGCCCCTGCTGGTGCAACAAGCCCAGGCCTTGGCCACCCGTGCCGACGTGCTGGTGGTGGAAGGCGTGGGCGGCTTCTGCGTGCCGCTGGGGCCCGATGCTGACACCGCCGATCTGGCCGTAGCACTGGGCTACCCTGTCATCCTGGTGGTCGGCCTGCGCCTGGGTTGCATCAGCCACGCCTTGCTCACGGCAGAGGCCATCCGCGCACGTGGGCTGCCGCTGCTGGGCTGGATTGCAAACACCGTCGATCCGCAGATGGCCCAGCTGCAAGCCAATATCGACACCCTGCGCCATGAGTTCCAGCGCCGCCACCACGCACCCTGCCTGGGCGTGGTGCCGCGCCTGACCGATACCCGCCCGGCAGCCGCAGCAGCCCATCTGGACAGTGCGGCCCTCCAAGAGATCTTTTCCGCATGAACGCCACCGCTCCCTTCGTCGATGCCGCCTTTCTGGTCAACCCCTACCCGGCCTACCAGGCTTTGCGCGAGGCTGGGCCACTGCACTGGAGCACCGAATTCTTCGGTGGGGCCTGGCTGCTGACCCGCCACGCCGACGTGGAGCAGGTGCTGCGCGACCCGCGCTTTTCGGCCCAACGCACGGGCGGATGGGTGACCGACCGCGAGGAAACCAAGGGCGAGCTGGCCGGTTTCCAGCAGCTTTTTGCCCGTGCCATGCTGTTCCTCGACGCACCCGACCACACCCGCATCCGCAAGGTGCTGAACGCGGGCTTCAAACCCGCGCAGATCCAGGCACTGGAGCCGTTCATCGAACAAACCGTGGCCGAACTGCTGGATGCGGTAGGCGATGCGCCTGGTTTCGACTTCATGCAGGCCGTCGCCCGCCAGCTGCCCACCCGCGTCATCGCCAAGATGATGGGCATCGATGAGGCCGCCAATGCCGACTTCGCCGTCTGGTCCGACGACCTGGCCGTCTTCATCGGCGCGCCGCTGGCCACCCACAGCCAAGCCCGACGCGCCCAGGCCAGCTTGCTGGCGATGGGCCGGTATTTCGACCAATTGATTGCCCAGCGCCGCCAGAACCCTGGCGACGACCTGGTCAGCCGCCTGCTGCAGGCTGAGACCGACGGCGCGCTGCTCAACCACGCAGAGCTGCTGGCCCAGTGCGCCATGCTCTTGTTTGCGGGCCATGAAACCACCCGCAACCTGCTGGGCAACGGCCTGCACGCCCTGCTGGCCCAACCCGACCAGTGGCAGCAACTGCGCGTTGACCCCAGCCTGGTCCCCAGCGCCGTGCGCGAGCTGCTGCGCTTTGACAGCCCGGTGCAGTACACCGGCCGCCGCGTCGCCGCCGACCTGGAACTGCACGGCCAGACGCTGCGCCGGGGCGACCTGGTGGTGCCCCTGATCGGCTCCGCCAACCGCGACCCGGACCGCCACCCCGAGCCGGATAAGCTGGATGTGGCCGGGCGCGACGGCGCGTCCATCTCCTTCGGCACCGGTGCCCACGTCTGCATCGGCGCGCTGCTGACCCGCATCGAGGCCGAAATCACCTTCCGCCAGGTGCTGCAGCGCTGGCCGCACCTGCGCTTGGCCGATACGCCCCCGCAATGGGCCGACAACCCGGCCTACCGGGGGCTGGTGGCGCTGGATGTAGTAACCGGCTAACACCCACCGGGTCTTTTCGCTGACCACAATGGTTTACCAACCACCGGAGACACCTATGGCAGCGAAAAAGATTCTGATGATTTGCGGCGACTACTGCGAAGACTACGAGACCATGGTGCCGTTCCAGGCGCTGCTTGCCGTGGGCCACACGGTGCACGCCGTGTGCCCCGATAAAAAGGCCGGGGACCACATCAAAACCGCCATCCACGATTTCGAAGGTGCGCAAACCTACAGCGAAAAGCCCGGCCACAACTTCACCCTGAACGCCACCTTCGCGGGCCTGGATGTCGCCAGCTACGACGCACTGGTCATCCCCGGTGGCCGTGGCCCCGAGTACCTGCGCACCTACCCGGCGGTGGTGTCAGCGGTGAAGCATTTCTTCGAAGCCAATAAGCCGGTGGCCGCCGTCTGCCACGGTGCCCAACTGCTGGCCGGGGCCGGTGTGCTCAAGGGCCGCACCTGCTCGGCCTACCCGGCTTGCCGCATGGAAGTGGAGATCGCAGGCGGCACCTATGCCGAGATCGCCATCGACGCGGCCATCACCGAGGGCAACCTCGTCAGCGCCCCCGCCTGGCCCGCCCACCCGGCCTGGATTGCACAGTTTCTGACGCTGCTGGGCACCAAAATCAGCCTTTGACACGGGTGGTCTGCCGTCGGATGATGCGATCTGGTTCCTATCGGAAATTCACCATGTGCCAAGTCTTCATCAGCGCCGACCCCGCCCTTTATGACAGCCGCGCCCGCTCGGTGCGGCTGCACGGCGTGGCCACCAGCATCAAGCTGGAAAACCTGTTCTGGCAGGTGCTGGCCGAGATCGCCCAGCGCGACGGCATGGGCGTGCCCCAGCTTTGCGCCAGGCTGTACGACGAGCTGGTGGCGCAGCGCGGCGAGGTGGACAACTTTGCCTCGTTCCTGCGCGTAAGCTGTGGCCGCTACCTGGCCTTGCAGCTCTCTGGCGGCATCCCGCAAGATGCCAGCATCTCCATCCGCAGCCTGAACGCCCAGCAGGTGCTGGCCACCGAAGGGCACCGCAGCCTGCTGGCGCGGGCGGCTTAGAGATCTACGAAATCCGACCCCATCGCCCCCAGATCGTCCATCAGTGCGCCCAGCTCGGCATTGGCCTCGGCGTGCCAGCGTGGGGGGAAATCCGGCAGGAAGCGGCTGTGGCCGGGCTCGATGCTGAAGCAGACGGTGTGGCCGGTATCCCAGATAAAGGGGTAGACCACCAGAAAGTCGTCACCGGGGCGGTCCTTGAAGAAGCAGGCAGCCCGCATCGACGGCAGAAATTCCAGAAATTCGCCGTAGTTTTCAGAAAACTGCAGCACGCAAAACTGCCAGGTTTCGGTGGCCTCGTCATAGTGGGATGCGGCGGCATTCTCGGGCTCGGCACACCACTGCGCAACGAAAGTACCGACCGACACCCCCGGCCCGCCACGGCGCGCGTACTCGGCCACCCGTGACGCGGTCATCGGGCCGCCCGACAGCGCGATGCCCACCATCCAGTCCATCCAGTCACCAAAGTCACCTGCGTGGGCGCACGGGCTGTGCATGTACTTTTGGTAAGCCCTTTGGGACAGATGGACGCGGACGTACAGGGAGTGGAGTTCTGACATGGTGCGTAGATGCCTGTGGACGTTAAAAAGCGATGTGTTCGACTTTATAAATCCAAAATCGTTGTATACACTTTGTTCTCCGGATTTATACGATGTCTGCTGTGCGGATGCTGTCAGGCACTGGGCGTTGCGGGCTGCGGTCTAATACCTGGGTTTTCACCCACTCCCACCCAGCCGGTACTCCCTCCCATGAAACGCCTTTTCCTCCAAACCACCCTGGCCGTTGCCGCCCTGTGCTGCGCCGGTCTGTCCAGCGCCCAGCAGGTGCTGCGCCTGACAGCCATCCCCGACGAAGCCCCCACCGAGCTGGCCCGCAAGGCCGCGCCGCTGGTCAAGTACCTGGAGGGCCGCCTTGCCATGAAGGTCGAGTTCACCCCGGTCACCGACTACGCGGCGGCGGTCGAGGCGCTGGTCAACAAGCAGGTGGACGTGGCCTGGTTTGGCGGCTTCACCTTTGTGCAGGCGAATGTGCGTTCGGGCGGCAAAATCCTGCCGCTGGTGCAGCGCGAGGAAGACGAGAAGTTCCGCTCGGTCTTCATCACCGCCGACCCGGCCATCAAGGCGCTGGCCGACCTGAAGGGCCACACCCTGAGCTTTGGCAGCCCGTCCAGCACCTCCGGCCACTTGATGCCGCGCAGCTTTTTGCTGGATGCCAAGGTCGACCCCGACAAAGACCTCAAGCGCGTGGCCTTCTCGGGCGCACACGATGCCACCATCGCCGCCGTGGCCGCAGGCAAGGTGGACGCAGGCGCGCTCAACATCTCGGTATGGGACAAGTTCGTGGCCGACAAAAAGGTCGATACCGCCAAGGTCCACGTGTTCTACACCACCCCGCCCTACTTCGACTACAACTGGAGCGTGCACACCGACATGCCTGTGGCCCTGCGCGAAAAGCTGGCCAAGGCCTTTCTGGACCTGAGCAGCAGCACGCCGGAAGGCAAGGAAGTGCTGGAGCTGCAACGCGCCACCCGCTTCATCCCCAGCCAGCCCGCCAACTACAAAGGCATCGAAGCGGCAGCCCGCAGCGCCGGTTTGCTGAAATAAGCTGCACTACAAAATAAGTAGCTGCTTGCGCTGATGGAATAAGCGCTAGAGGCACTTTTTATATGCAACTCCAACTGGTGGCCGCATCGGCCCGACACCCTGCTGCGGCTGCGCAAGCACCTGCCGCCTTACGCGGCATCGATCTGGCGCTGGCCGCCGGGGAGCAGGTGGCGGTGATCGGGCCGTCGGGAGCGGGCAAGACCACGCTGCTGCACCTGCTGGGCTGTGCGCTGCGGCCCAGCCAAGGGCAGGTGTTGCTGGACGGGCGCGACCCCTGGGCGCTGCCACGTGCCCAGCTGCAAGGCCTGCGCCGCCAGCTCTTCATCGCCCCGCAGGTGCCGCCGCTGCCGCCACGCCAGCGGGTCGTCACCGCCGTGCTGGCCGGGCAGCTGCCGACGATGGGGCTGTGGCGCAGCGTGCGCAGCCTGTTCTACCCGGTGGACATTCCAGCCGCCGAGGCCGCGCTGGCGCAGTTCGACCTGGCCGACAAGCTGTTCGAGCGGGTGGACCGCCTCTCGGGCGGCGAACGCCAGCGCGTGGGCCTGGCGCGGGCGCTGGTGGCCGATGCCCGGCTCTGGCTGGTGGACGAGCCGCTATCGGCCCTGGACCCGGCCCGTGCCGAGCAGGCCATGCACACCCTGACCCGGGCCGCCCAGGCGCGGGGCACCACGCTGCTGGCCAGCCTGCACCACGTGGATATGGCGCTGGCGCATTTTCCGCGCATTGTGGGCCTGCGCGAGGGGGCCATCGTGTTCGACCTGCCCGCCGCGCAGGTGACGCGGGAGCGGCTGCACAGCCTGTACGCCCAGCACCTGGACGAGCTGACCGGGTCGGTGCCCGAGCCCGCCCTGCTGCCCGCCACACCTCCCGTGGTGATGCATTGCCGATAACCTCAAATCCCTCCAAAGACCCCGCCTGGCACAGCCGCCTGTTCTGGCTGCTGGCCGCCGCCGTGCTGCTGTGGCCGCTGCTGGTGCTCACCGAATTCCAGCCCTGGGTGCTGCTGCAGCCCGATAGCCTGCGGCCCACGCTGCGCTTTGTGGGCGACTTCTTTCCGCCCAAGCTGGAGCCAGCCTTTCTGTGGACCGTGGCCGTGGAAACCTGGCGCACCGTGGCGATGGCGACGGCGGGCATCACCCTGGCGCTGCTACTGGCGGTGCCGCTGACGCTGCTGTCGGTGCGGGTGCTGTCGATTTCTGCGCTAACGGGTCGCATGGCACCGCCTGGTGCGGCTGTGCGGCTGGCGGTGCGCTGGCTGCTGGTGCTGCTGCGCAGCGTGCCCGAGCTGGTCTGGGCGCTGGTGTTTGTGCGGGTGGTGGGCCTGGGCCCCACCTCCGGCATGCTGGCGATTGCGCTCACCTACGCGGGCATGCTGGGCAAGGTGTACGCCGAGATTCTGGAATCCGGCGAGCCCGCCGCCACCCAGGCTCTGCTGCGCCACGGCACCGGGCGGCTGCAGGCTTTCTTTTACGGCCTGCTGCCGCAGAACGCGGGCGAGCTGACCAGCTACACCGTGTACCGCTGGGAATGCGCCATCCGCTCGTCTGCCGTGCTGGGCTTTGTGGGCGCGGGCGGACTGGGCCAGCACATGGACGCATCGATGAAGATGTTCGTTGGTGCCGAGGTCAGCACCATGTTGCTGGTGTTCATGGGGCTGGTGTGGCTGGCGGATTACACCAGTGCCTGGTTGCGCAAGGGGCTGGCGTGAATGCGCGAACCGCCGGGCCGCCCCAAGGCGCGCACGCCCCCTCGGGGGGCAGCGCAGCACATGCAATGGCAAGCGTGGGGGCTACATGAAGCAAGCCGCCAACGAAACGTACAAGCTGCCGCCCGCGCTGTTCCACGCCCGTTCCAAGGCGCTATGGTTCGCAATTAGCGTGGTGGCTCTGGTGGCAGCCAGCTTTGCCACGCTGGATCTGCAGTGGGCCAAATTCCTCTCCGCCGACGCGCTGCGCCGCATGGGCCACTTTATCGGCGAGCTACTGGTGCCCGACACCGACCCCGCCTTCCTGCGCAAGCTGCTCACCGCCACGCTGGAGACGCTGGCCATGTCGGCCCTGGGCACGCTGCTGGCGGTGGTCTGCGGCCTGGCGCTGGCCCTGCCCGCCAGCAAAACCCACGCGGACGACCGCGCCCTGTGGCGCGGCCCCACGCGGGCGCTGCTGAACGCGCTGCGCAGCATTCCCGAGCTGGTCTGGGCCACGCTGCTGCTGGTCGCCGCCGGGCTGGGGCCGTTTGCCGGTACGCTGGCGCTGGCCCTGCACACCACCGGCGTGCTGGGCCGGTTGTTTGCCGAAAGCCTGGAGAACGCCCCCGACGGCCCGGCCCAGGCCCTGCGCGCGCGGGGAGTGGGCGCGGTACCGGTGCTGCTGTACGCCAGCCTGCCCCAGGTGCTGCCGCAGCTGGTCAGCTACACCCTGTACCGCTGGGAAAACAACATCCGCGCCGCCACCGTGCTGGGCGTGGTGGGCGCGGGCGGCCTGGGCCAGATGCTGGCCTTCCACATGGGCCTGTTCCAAATGCCCGAGACCAGCACGGTGCTGGTGGCCATGCTGGTGCTGGTGGCGCTGGTGGATGGTTTGAGCAGTGGCGTGCGTTGGATGCTGATGCGTTAGGTGGAAATGTCCATTCCACGGGTTAATCACTCGCCGGATTAACTCTGGCAGTTAGACCATAGTGTCAATTCACCCCGTCTGATTATATTTTTCTCGCCCTGATAATCGACTATTCGCCCCGCCCCGCTGGGTCGAAACCGCCTAACTTTCCAGTGAAAAAGCGACCTAACTGCCCTGCCAAAAACTAACTCTGGGCCGTTATATTTTCCCGTCAAATTAATAAAAGAAATTTATTTCTCTCAGAGTAATTACTTAGAAAATTTATTCAAGTTGGTGTTTACAGTAGCGGCGTGTCGATAAACCCCCGCTCCACCCACCAGGAAATTTTCAAAATGAAAAAACTCATCCTCGCCGCCGCCGTTGCCGCCTCCGTGTTGACCCCCTTCGCCGCCCAGGCGCAGAAGATCGGTCTGGCCATGGCCAACCAGGAAACCTTTTTGGCCTACATGTCCGATGCGCTGCTGGTCCAGGCCAAAACCGTAGGGGCCAGTGTGCAAATGGAAAACGCCGACAACGACGTGGGTCGCCAGCTCAACCAGATCCAGAACTTCATTGCCCAGAAGGTAGATGCCATCATCATCAACCCGGTGGACACCGATGCCACCACCAAGATGACCAAGATGGTGGGTGACGCGGGCATTCCGCTGGTCTACGTGAACCGCCGCCCGGTGGACTTCGACAAGCTGCCCAAGAACGCGGCCTTTGTGGCTTCGGACGAAAAAGTCTCGGGCACGCTGCAAACCCAGGAGATGTGCCGCCTGATGAAGGGCAAGGGCAACATCGTGGTGTTGATGGGCGAGCTGTCGAACGAAGCCGCCCGCACCCGCACCAAGGACATCGAGGAAGTGCTGGCCACCCCGGAATGTGCGGCCATCAAGATTCTGGACAAGCGCGAAGGTAAATGGCTGCGCACCAACGGCACCGACATCGTCTCGAACTGGCTCACCGCCGGGCTGAAGTTCGATGCCATCATCGCCAACAACGACGAAATGGCCATCGGTGCCATCCAGGCCCTGAAGGCCAACAACAAGTGGACCCCCGGCTATCTGGTCGCCGGTATCGATGCCACGCCGGACGCGCTGGCCTCCATGAAAGCGGGCGACCTGAAGGTCACCGTGTTCCAGAACGCCGCAGGCCAGGGCCGGGGCTCGCTCGATGCCGCCGTCAAGCTCATCAAAAAGCAGCCGGTAGACCGCTTTGTGAACATCCCGTTTGAGCTGGTCACGCCTGCCAACCTGGCCAAATACTCCAAGTAAACGATGCGCTACCGCGACTTTGGCCGCACCGGCTGGAAGGTGAGTGAGGTGGCCTTTGGGGCCTGGCAGATCGGTGGCGACTGGGGCGCGGTGGACGACATGCGCTCCATCGACACCCTGCTGTACGCCTTTGAAAAAGGCATCAACTTTGTCGATACCGCTGAGCTGTACGGCAAGGGCCACAGCGAAGAAGTCATTGGCCGGGCGCTGCGGGCCTGGCAGGGCGACAAGATCTACGTGGCCACCAAGGTGCAACCCATCCAGTGGCCGCGCCCGGATGACGACCACCCGGCCATGCGGGGCCGCTACCCCGACTGGTATCTGCGCGAGAGCGTGGAAAAGTCGCTGAAGCGCCTGGGCGTGGAGCGGCTGGACATGCTGCAACTGCACAGCTGGATGGGCGACGGCCTCTACGCGCTGGACTGGCTGGAGAGCCTGAACCGCCTGCGCGCCGAGGGCAAGATCGACAAGATCGGCGTGTCCCTGCGCGACTTCCGGCCCGACGAGGGCATAGACCTGGCCCGCTTTGGCCTGGTGGACTCCATCCAGGTGGTCTACAACCTGTTTGAGCAGCGCCCGCGCCACGGCCTGTTTGCGGCGGGCCAACCCACCTCCTCAACCTCCACCTCCACCGCCTTCATCGCCCGGGTGCCGCTGGATTCGGGCGCGCTGGTAGGCCACTGGACCGCCGACACCTACGCCCGCTGGGCCCCCGGCTCGGTGCCGCATACGATGTTCCGCGAAGGCCGGTTTGCCGAGACCCTGGCGCGGGTCAACCAGCTCAAAAAGCTCTGCGCGCCCTACTACCCCACGCTGGCCGAAGCGGCCATGCGCTACGTGCTGGATTCCCGGCAGGTGTCCACGCTGATCCCCGGCATGCAAACCCGCGCCGAGGTGGACATGAACCTGGTGTACTCCGACGGCCAGCCCTTCCCCGCCGAGCTGCTGGCCCAGCTGGGTGAGCACCTGTGGATTCGGAACTACTACCAATGACCACCTCGTCACATACCCACCAATTAGAGCTACTGCGGCCCCACGAGATCCGCGCCGAGCTGGCCCGCGCCTCCCGCGTCTACCTGCCGCTGGGCACCATTGAATGGCATTGCGAGCATTTGCCGGTGGGGCTGGACGCACTCACCGCCCACGGCGTGTGCCTGCGCGCCGCCCAACGCAGCGGCGGCCTGGTCTACCCCACGCTGCACTACGGCACCGGCGGCGGCCACGGCATCTACCCCTGGACGGTGATGATGGAAACCGGCTCGGAAATCGTCGCCCAGCTGCGCAAAACCCTGGCCCGGCTGGAAGTGTTTGGCGTGGCCCAGGCGGTGCTGTTCACCGGGCACTTTGCCGACGAGCAGATCGCCATGGTGCGCCAGTTGGCCCAGGACTGGCAGGCCGAAGGCCACGCGCTGCAGGTGCGGGCCCTGTCCATCAATATGTTGCCCAATTCCCCCATTGCGCCCGACCACGCCGGCCCGTTCGAGACCACGCTGCTGCACGCCCTGTGGCCCGAGCGGGTGGACATAGCCCAGCTGCCGCCCAAACCCGTGCGCACCGGCAACATCGAAGAAGACGGTTGGGGCCCGCAGCGCCACGTGCAAGGCCACCCCCTGTGGGGCGTGGTGGGCCCGGATCCGCGCGACTTCGACCCGGCGCGCGGGCCCGAGCTGCTGGAGGCGGTGGTGGCTTGGCTGGTGGGGGAAGTGGGTTAGCGGGGTCAAGCCCAGTGGCCTACCGCGGCTTGGCAAATCCGCCATCCGCCCAGGCCACCGCGGAGCTGCGGTTCAGCTTGAAGCTGGCCGCCACCTTGACTTCGGCCAGGGTTTCGCCGCCGTCGTCTTGCGCGCTCAGCATCGCGTAGGGGTTGTCTTCGTCGGGCACGATGTCGAGGTTGACGGTGACGCGGCCTGCTTCGGCTGTGACGGTGATGCTCTGGTGCAGCGTGGCGTGCAGTTGCTGCTCGTGGCGGCGCACGAATTCGTTGGCGGTTTTGACCAGGGTGCTGAAGGCGTTGTGGTCCAGCGGCTTGGGGTTTTTCTTGTCACGGCCCATGGTCCAGGGCCCCACCAGCGCGGGCTCGGGCTCGCCGTCTTTCACCATCGCCACCGCCCAGCCGTCGTCGTCTTCGTTCTTGATGACCCGCGCCGTCCAGCCGTCGCCGGTCCACAGGCGGGGTTCCTGGATTTTGGGGCTGTCTTCGGGGATGTCGGTGGTATCGGTCGCGGTGGTCAATGCTGGCAGTCGGTGGAGGAATGGATGGCCGATTTTAAAGTGGCGAATGTTCGGCACCAAATCGGCACCCCGTGCTGATGGAATGGGCGCAAGCAGCTATTCATTCAATAGCGTCAGGCTGCAACCTTGCGCTGCTGGGCCAGGTGGGCGGCTTGCTGCAATTCACGCGCCATGGCGGTGGCCAGGCCCAGCCGCCGCAGCAGCCAGGGGGTGAGGTCGTCCACCGCCGTGGGGTCGGGCCGGGGCTGGAAGGGCTGGGCGGCGATGGATGGCACCTCGACTTCTTGCCAGGCGGGGGCTGCCACTTCTGTGGGGGGTGCGGCTGCTAGCTCCAGGTCGATCTGCCGCGCCGCCTCTTGCAGCGCCGGGGTGGCCACGGCCATGTCGAGCTGGCTGCGGCGCAGCAACAACAGCGACTTGATGGCCGTGAGCTGCGCCAGCAACTGGTAGCTGCGTGCCTGCACCGCCTCCAGCGGGGCCAGTGGCGGGCGCACCTGGTCGGGTTCTGCCAGGCTGCGCTGGGTGGCCAGGGTCAGGGCCGACAGGCTGTCGTAGGCCTCGCGCCGCGCCAGCCGCCAGGGCAGGTCGGATGCCTGCGCCGGTTCGCCCAGCTCCAGCGCCAGCTTGGCGTGCTGCAACTGCGCCTGCAGGCTGCGCCGCACCAGGCCGGGCAACTGGCTGCGCTCCCAGGCGGGCAGCACGTAGCTGAACAGCCAGGCCAGGGCCGCGCCCAGCAGCGTGTCGCCCAGCCGCTCAAAGATGGCAAACGTGGGGGCCACGCCCACCAGCAGCAGGTGGGCCTGCAGCAGCCCGGCCAGCGTGGCAAAGATGCAGGTGAACAGATAGCGGCGCAGCGCAAACGCGTGCGCCAGCCCCATGCTCAGCGCAATCACCAAAAACAGCGTGCGCGCGCCGGGGTGGGTGGCCAGCAGCGCCATCACCAGCCCGCAGCCCAGCAGCGTGCCCGCCACCCGCGCGTCGCGCCGCTGCAGCGTTTGCGCCAGGTTGCCGCGCATCACCACCACGATGGTGGTCAGGATCCAGTAGTTGTGCGACACCCAGGGCAGGTGCAGCGACACCACGTAGCCCGTCGCCACCGCCAGCGTGGCCCGCAGCGCATAGCGCAAGGTGGGCGCGCGCCAGCCTAGCTGCCCCAGCAGCGGTGCCCAGGCCCAGCGCGTGGGGCTCACAAACAACTGCCACTGCGTGCGCACCGCCGCCAGCTCCGGGCTGGCATCGCCCCGCGCCAGCGCGGCCAGGTGCACGGCCTCGTCATTGATGTGGCCAATGCGGTCGGCGATGTTGTGCAGCAGCGCGCCGGGGTCGGGCGTGCCCATGGCCAGCGGGCCGGGCACCAGCATGGCCGGGTCGGGCCGTGGCGGCAGCACCCCGGCCAGGGCGGTGCGCAGGTTGGCAATCGGCGCAATGGCCTGCATGCTGCGCCCCAGCAGCAGCGACAGGCTCAGCGCCTCCAGCTGCTGCGCGGTGGTGTTGAGCACCTGCTGCAGCGCGGGCAGGGTGGCGCTGCTGCCGGGGTGCTGCAACAGCGTGTCCAGGTCCAGGTCGCAGGCCAGCTGGTGGTCGCGCGCCTCCAGCAGGCCCAGCAGCATGGCCGCCAGCCGGGTGCGCGCCGGGGTGGTGGGCGACTCCAGCACCACGTCGCGCGTGGTCTGCAGGGTGTCGGCAAAGGTGGCCTGCTGCTCCAGCATCTTGGCCAGCAGCGCGTGGGATTGGGCCTGCGGATCGGCGTGCGGCGCAAAACGCTGCGCCTGGGTGCGCAAAATCTGCGCAAAACTGTGCAGGCACTCGGCCAGCATCTGGGTGCGAAAGCGGTTGTTCAGCCAGTGCGTGGTCAGCACGCCCCACAGCAGGTACAGCCCCGCCCCCAGCGCAAACCAGCCGCCGTGCTCGGCAATCATCTCCAGCGATGCCGGGGGCGGTGCCGCCATCGAGAACAGCATGGAAAACAGCAGCGCAAACGTGATCGGCCCGCCGCGCTTGCCCCAGGCCATCACCATCACCGCCAAAAACGTGCCCGCCACAATCACCACGCCCAGCAGCAGCGCATCGGCCCGCACCAGCTGCACCAGCATAAACAGCGGCAAGCCCAGCAGCGGCGCAGGCAGCATCTGCATGATCTTGCGCCGGCGCGGCGCAGGCACGTCCGGCATGCTGGTCACCATCACCCCCAGCGCCGCACTGGATGCCCCCGCCAGCCCGGCGGATTCGAAGACCAGCAGCATGATCACCACCAGGCCCAGCGTGACAGTGAGCCCGTTGGTGACGTACTGGCTCAGGGCGACGCGGAGGAAGCGGTCGGTGTGGGCGAGGAGGCGGTCGGCCAGGGTGGGCCGGGTGTGCGCGCTGGGGAGAGCGGGGGGCATGCGGGGCAATTTAGCAGAGTTGATTGCAAACTGGTCCGTCAACCTCTGTGACCAGCGTGCTTCATACACATGGGGGATAAATGCGGACGGCGCTGCTTACTTTTGCGACTTTGCATGCATCATGTGGAGGGGTTGCAATTAGAAACATTTGGGAGGCAGGGGGGTATGGCTGTTTTGATACCGGCACGGGGTTCCTGTGTGTCGCGGAAAACCCCTGGGGTGCGCCGCCTGGCCGAGCGGCTGGCGCACAAGCGCGATAGCGGTGATCTGCCGTGGTGCTGTGTTCCCACGGGGCCGCGCAACAAGCAGTTCAGCTCTAGGAGCGTGGGCGTCCAGGCGCGGGGCCGCACCACCGCCCTGAAGACCAACTACCGCAACACCCAGCAGATCTTGCAAACCGCCAGCCTGGTCGCCGCCGACCGGCTGACTGCGGACGACAAAGACGACGACGGCATACCGCTGCCCAAACCCACCCGCTGCGGGCGCGAGGGCGAGGGCGAGGCCCCGCTGATTATTCGTCTGCCCACACTGCGCGACGAAGCCTTTGCCATTGCCGACGGGCTAGGCCGCGCCCACCAAGAAGGCCACGCCTGGGGCGACCTGGCCATCCTCTGCTACGGCTACCCCACCATGGACGTGTGCGCCCGGGCGCTGGAGCAACGCAGGCTGCCCTTTAACGTGCGCAAGCGGGCGGGTGTTTTATGTGGTGGCTACGCAGAGGTTGGTGATTATTCACAGCGCAAACGGCCACTTCTCCAAGTTCCTATCTGCTTAATGGCATACACCTACCCAGAGGCATCTACGTTATGAAACTACAACACATTGCAATTGAAAACTACAAAGGGCTTTCAAATGCAAGTTCGAAGCTTGATGATTTTTCCTGTGTTATCGGAGAAAACAATGCTGGAAAGTCCACTCTGTTGCAATCTGTACTGCTACTAATCAACGGCACAAAGCTTTCCTCTCACGAGTACTTTGACCCGAAACAAGAGATTTTGATTACTGGATCATTTTCAGGATTAACCGGTGATGTGCTAGAGAGAATAGGCGAGGAAAACAAGAAAAAGATTGAGAAGTATGTGATTGATACTTCAATAACTTTGGCGCGACGATATGCGATTGATGGGACTTCAAAGCTGAGGATCGTCGCAAAAATACCCAGTGAACTAAAATATCGAGACGAAAAAATTGAAGAGGCTTTTAAAGGCAAGAAAGGCAAGGAACTCGGAGAGACGCTCCTAGCCTTCTATCCCGAAGTTTCGACGATTGATGAACGTAATGCGGTGACCACGCAAAAGGCAGCCAAGGAACTCATAGAAAAATATATCGGTGGAATGCCGGCAGATAAACTTGTCTTGGCAGACATCGCACTTCCAACAGGAATAGACAATAGCATTCGGGGGATATTGCCAGAACCAGTTTACATACCGGCGGTAAAGGACTTCTCGGACGACCTGAAAACCAAGGAAAGCGCAACCTTTGGAAAATTGTTGCACATCCTTTTAGAGGTTATTGAAGGTGACCTGTCTGATGCTGTCGAGACCTTTGAAGCTCTACGGAAAAAATTGAATCGAATCACGGGGGAAGATGGCCAAGTTTCCGACGAGCGCATGGAAAGAGTGAAAGCGATTGAGGCGACGATTCAAAAAAATCTTCAAGAAACGTTCCGGGACGTTTCGATCGAAATCAATATTCCCCCTCCCGAAGTAAAGTCCATCCTCTCAAGCGCAACGATTGTTGCCGACGACGGCATGAGGGGGCCCGTTGAAAATAAAGGCGATGGCTTTAAGCGTGCGATTACCTTTAGCATTTTGCGCACCTATGTTCAGTTATCTCAACAAGCGGACTGGAAGAAGGACGACGACAAACAGAAAGCAACCAAAGACAAATTCTTATTTCTCTTTGAAGAGCCGGAGCTATATCTACATCCACAAGCTCAAAATGTGCTATTTGAGGCGCTTTCACTCATTTCCAAGACTCAGCAAGTCTTAGTGACAACTCACTCGCCGCTATTTTTCTCACCAACCATCACGAAAACATTCATCAAGATCTACAAACAGCGATTGCCAGATCAGATGAAGCCGCGAAGCGTTTGCCTGACCATCGATTTAAATGACATGCCGACCAAAGATCAGTTTCAAATTATTTCTTTTGAAACTGGGAGTCATGCATTTTTTTCTCGGCGAGTCATTTTGGTTGAAGGGGATAGTGAACTAATTGCACTTCCACACATCGCAAAGATGCTCAATTCTCAGTGGGATTTAAAGGCTCACTCCATTAGCTTGGTGAAAATAAATGGGAAAGGGAGCTTTAAGCGATACCGTGATTTTTTCTCCAAATTCAACACGAGCATATTGCTAGTGTCAGATCTGGATGTGCTACTGGACGGTTTCGATAAGACCGATCCCTCTGAAGAGATGAAAGCACTGAGAACAACTCTACTCGCGGACGTAGACAAGATAATTGCAGATGAAAATCTGTTGCCCGCTCCGAGTCCCAAGTTATTGAAGGAAGAGCTACAGCGAGAGAGGGTAAAAACACTTCACTCCTCACTCGTTGCCGCTAGAGCAAAAGGGGACGTTGCTAAGCAATGCAGCATCCTTGACGAAATCTTTGTCTTTGAAAAAACAGTCCCTCGCCTTGAAGTACTTTCTGACGTTTCGAGGGCAAACATAGTTTCGAAAAAACGTAACCTTTTGGCAGCACTCCGAACCAAGGGGATATTTGTTCTCGAGAAGGGTGCAATCGAGGAGTACTACCCTGATGCAGTGACCGGAGCTGACAAGCCGTCTATGGCGCAATCATTCTGTAATTTGGTAAATAGCAGGGAGGAAGTGCTTGCACTTTGCAACGTGCTCGACATAGAGGGTATACAAACACCGGAACTCGAAGTCATCATGAAACAGGTATTTGCTGCTTAAGTGATAACCGCTATCAGTCCATTCAACAAGAAAAGATCCAATCGCCATGCACGAAATCATCTGTCCACACTGCAGCAAAGCCTTCAAGATCGACGAAGCGGGGTACGCCAACATCCTCAAGCAGGTGCGCGATGGCGATTTTGACAAACAGTTGCACGAGCGGCTGGAGCTGGCCGAGAGGGAAAAGCGCGACGCGATTGCCTTGGCCGAGGCCAAGATCGCCAATGAGCTGCAAAAAGTCGCTGCTGTGAAAGACACGGAGATTCAGGCTCTAAAAGCCCAGCTCGACGCGGGCGAGATGGCGAGTAAGCTTGCGTTGGCCGAGGCTTTGGGCACGGTAGAAAAGCAGCGCGATGCCATCGCCAACGAGTTGGCGCAGGCCAAGCTGGACCAGCAGGCAGCGCTCAAGCTGGCCGAGGCTCAGCTGGCCCATGAACTGCAAGGCGCTGCGGCTCGAAAAGATGCGGAGATTCAGGCCTTGCAGGCCCAGCTCGCTGCCGGTGAGGCGGCCCTCAAGCTGGCGGTGACGGAGGCTTTGGGCGCGGTCAGCAAAGAGCGCGATGTGCTGGCGAACGAGCTGGAGCAAGCGCGCAACGAGCAGCAAGCTGCTGCTCAGTTGGCCGAGGCCAAGTTGGCCCATGAGCTGCAAGGAGCTGCCGCCAAAAAGGACGCCGAAATTCAGGCGCTGCAAGCCAAGCTGGAGGCCGGCGACGTGGCGTACCGGCTGGCCGTGAATGAAGCCGTGGGTGTGGTCGCCCGGGAGCGCGATGGGTTGAAAAATGACCTCAACCTCATCACCGTGAAAAGTCAGCTGGAAGAGAAGGCCATTAAGGAAAAATACGAGTTGCAGATCAAGGAGCGCGATGGAGCGATTGAGCGCCTGCGGGACATGAAGGCGCGGCTATCGACCAAGATGGTCGGTGAAACCCTGGAGCAGCACTGCGAAATCGAGTTCAACCGCATCCGTGCAGCCGCCTTTCAGCGGGCGCATTTTGAGAAAGACAACGATGCCCGCACCGGTAGCAAGGGCGACTACATTTTTCGCGACACGGACGAGTCGGGCGCCGAGATCGTCTCCATCATGTTCGAGATGAAGAACGAGAACGATGAAACGGCGACGAAAAAAAGGAACGAAGATTTTCTGAAAGAGCTGGACAAGGACCGCACTGAAAAGGCGTGCGAGTACGCGGTGCTGGTTTCCATGCTTGAGCCGGAGAACGAGTTGTACAACAGCGGCATCGTCGATGTCTCGCACCGCTATCCGAAGATGTACGTGGTGCGGCCGCAGTTCTTTGTGCCCCTGATCACGCTGCTGCGCAATGCCGCCTTGAACTCGATGAAGTACAAGTCCGAGCTGGCGCTGGTGCGCTCGCAGAATGTGGACATTACGAAGTTCGAAACCCAGCTCGACGATTTCAAGACGGCGTTTGGGCGCAATTGGCGCTTGGCCTCCGAAGGCTTTGAAGAAGCCATCAAGCGCATCGACGAAGCAATCAAGGACTTGGAAAAGACCAAGGAAGCGCTGCACAAGTCAGCGAACAATTTGCGACTCGCAAACGACAAGGCCGACGATCTGACTATCAAGAAGCTCATACGGGGCAACCCCACGATGGCGGCAAAGTTTGCCGAGCTGCCGGGCACCATGACCTCTGCTGAGAAAGAGTAGGACCCGCTCGCCGGTGGCCTTTTTGAAGATGCGCACCCACAGCTAAGACTCGCTGGCGTGGTTCACCCGCAGCCACGTGTGGAGCTGCTCAGGCATCTCGAAAGTGTGGTGTGCTGGTTTGCTCATGATTTGATAGCTGCTAGCGCCGATTCCATAAGCGCTAGCGGCCTATTTGGCATACAGGCTACGGCTTGGGCTGTGCGCTAGCTACCCTGCTGCTGTGCCGCCGCTTTTTGCACTTTTCCCCATTGTCGCTTGGGTATATGGCCTGTCTGGCGCTCAAGCACCAAGTCAGTCGGTCACTGCATGTACCGGGCGGGCATAGCAGTCCTCGGTGCGGCGGGCAAAGCCCCGCCGGGGCGTCTACATCCAGCCGGTGGAGTGGTCCATAACGTCGTTAATGGCTTGAAGTTAACGAATAAATGGAACATACTCGTAGGCCATGCATGCCGCACCCCACACACAGCAGGTTCTCGATCTCGCCAGCCAGCAGGGCCTGCTGCGGGCGAGCCAGTTGCAGGCGCTGGGCATAGGGCGTGTGGTGCTGACGCGGCTTATCGCCAGTGGCCAGCTGGAGCGGGTGGGGCGGGGGGTGTACCGCGTGCCGGGCATGCAGGCCTCAGAGCATGAGAGCTTGGCAACCCTGGCAGTCAAGGTGCCGCAGGCGGTGTTTTGCCTGCTGACGGCGCTGCAGTTGCACGGCTTGACCACGCAGCTACCGCGACAGGTGTGGATCGCCATGCCGCAAGGCAGCCATGCGCCCAGGCTGGACTATCCGCCGGTGAAGATGGTGCAGTTTTCGGGCGAGGCCTTTGCCGCCGGGGTAGAAACGCTGCAGGTGGAGCAGGTGACTTTGCGGGTGTACAGCGCAGCCAAGACCGTGGCCGACTGCTTTAAGCACCGCAACAAGATAGGGCTTGACGTGGCGATAGAGGCGCTCAAAGACGCATTGGCCCAGAACAAAACCACTGCGGACGAGCTGTGGCGCTTCGCCAAGATTTGCAGGGTGGGCAATGTGATGCGGCCCTATCTTGAAGCCCTGGGTCAAGGGGGTTGAATGGCACAGGACCTGGCCGCCTCGGTGCGCGCGCGTTTGCTGCAGATTGCCAAGGCAGAGCAAACCGATTTCAACGCCGTGCTGGTGCGTTTTGCACTGGAGCGCTTTTTGTACCGGCTGGGCCAGTCTGCCCATGCCGAGCGTTTTGTGCTCAAGGGCGCGATGTTGTTCAACCTCTGGTACGCCATGCCCCACCGGCCCACGCGCGATGTGGACTTGCTGGGCTTTGGTGCCAGCGACCTGGGGGGCATAGCGCAGGCTTTTCGGGAGATTGTGTCGGTTCCCACTGCAGACGGCCTGGTGTTTGATGCGGCCAGCGTGGCGGTGGACGAGATTCGCAAAAACGCGGGCTATGCCGGAGCCCGTGTGCTGGTGTCGGCAGAGCTGGCGCGCGCCCGGTGCAAGGTGCAGGTCGACGTGGGGTTTGGCGACGCGGTAACCCCGGGGCCGGTAGATGCCAGCTACCCCGTGTTGCTGCCCGACTTTCCAGCACCCCAGCTGCGCACCTACCCGGTCTATACGGTGGTGGCGGAAAAGTTGCACGCCATCGTGCTGCTGGGCATGACCAACACCAGGGTGAAGGACTACCTGGATTTGTCGGTGTTGCTGGAGCGGGAGGCGTTGGACCCGGCAACGCTGGCGGCGGCAATCGCGGCCACTTTCGCCCGCCGGGGTACGGTGCTGCCAACAGATACACCTATGGGGCTGAGCGACGAGTTTGCACACGATGCTTCGCGCCAGGCGCTGTGGGCTGCGTTCCTGAAAAAGAACGCACTGCAAGCGGCTCCCTTGCCTAGCGTGGTAGCGGTGCTGCGCGCGGCGCTGATGCCTGCGCTGCATCTGTCTTTGCGGTGAGTTGCTTCTTTTTTGATAGCTGCTAGCGCTGAAACTACCTGCGCTAGCGGCCCGTTTGGCATGTAACCGCCACCTACCTGCCAGACGCATCACCCCAAATGCTTCCCAAAGAAGCGCAGCGCCCGGTCCCACGCCTGCTGCGCCCACACCGGGTCGTACTGGGTTGCCGCAATGCGGCCGGGGCCGACGGCTTCTTCATTGGCAAACGCGTGGTGGGCCAGGTAGCGGTGGAACTCGAAGTGCACGCCTGCGTCCTGGAGCTTGTCTTCCAGTGCGGCCACGGTGTCGATCTTGAAGAACTCGTCTTGCGTGGCCCAGTGGCCTTGCAGGGGGATCTTGATTTTGCTGGCGTCGATGTATTCCAGCGGCGGGCAGCCGTACCAGACGACGGCGGCATCCAGCTCGGGCGCCTGGGCGGCCAGCAGGGTGAGTGCGCCGCCCATGCAGAAGCCGGTGAGGCCCAGCTTGGGTGCGCGGGCTTTGAGGAACTGCAGCGCACCGCGGATGTCCTGGCTGGCGGCGTCGCCGAAGTCCAGGCCGGTCATGAGGTGGTGGGCTTCTTCTTGCTCTACGGTGGCTTTGCCGCGGTACAGGTCGGGCACCAGGGCCTGGAAGCCCGCAGCGGCCAGGCGGTCTGCCACGCCCTTGATCTGGTCGTTCAGGCCCCACCATTCCTGGATAACCACGATGGCCGGGGCATTGCTGGCGGCTGGCTCGGCCAGATAGCCCTGCACGCTTGTGCCATCGGGCCGTGCGAAATTCACCATGGTTCCCATCGTTGCTCCTTGTTGGTTAATGTGAAACAACTTTCATGGCTCGGGGTGCTCTGCACCCGAGTCCATGAAAGTTAGGGGTGGGCGGTATTGTGGTCAGGTTGCGGGGCAATGGCTTGTGTGGGGGATTGGGCGGGTTGGCCGTCACCACCATCGGAGCCCTGTACCTTCTGCCCAAGGCGGAAATACTATGAATTTAATAGCTGCTTGTGCTTACTCCAAATGCGCTAGCGGCCTATTGGACTTGTAACGCATAGCCCGTGTTCCTTCCGCCACCCTCCAGCCTGCGCAGCACCCCCCGCTCCACCAAATCGGTGATATCCCGCAGCGCCGTATCCGCCGAACATTTGCCCATCGCGGCCCATTTGGCATTCGTGAGCTTGCCCTCCATGCCATCCAGCACGTGGTTCAGCACCAGGGTTTGCCGGGCGTTCATCGGCGTGCCTGCCCAGCGCTGCCAAAACTGGGCTTTCTCCAGCACGCCTGCCAGCAGCCCGTCTGCGCCCTGTACGGCGCGCAGCAGGCAGGCCAGGAACCAGGCGAGCCACGGGGTCACGTCCAGCGCGCCGCTTTGGGTGGCTTCGAGTTGGTCGTAGTAGGTTTTGCGTTCGCGCTGGATCTGGGCGCTGAGGCTGTAGAAGCGGTGCGGCGAGCCTTCGGCTCGGGCCAGGGCCATGTCGCCCACCGCGCGGCTGATGCGGCCATTGCCGTCGTCAAACGGGTGCAGCGTGACCAGCCACAGGTGGGCCAGCCCGGCGTGGAGCAGGGCATCGCCCTTTGGTGCTGCATGGAACCATTGCAAAAAGGCGGCGGTTTCTGCGGGTAGCGTGGCGGCGGGCGGGGCCTGGTAATGCACTTTCTCCCTACCCAGCGTGTCGATGGGGCCGGACACCACCTGCATCGGCCCGGCCGCGTCGTTGCGCCAGGTGCCCACCTGGATGCGCACCCGGCCGCTGTAGCCGGTGGGGAAAAGCGCCGCGTGCCAGCCCCACAGGCGCTCCGCGGTCAGGGGCTGCGCATACTGCTGGGTGGCATCCAGCACCATGTCTACCACGCCATCCACATGGCGGTCGGCGGGGGCCAGGCCACCGATGTCCACGCCCAGCCGCCGGGCGATGGACGAGCGCACGGCATCCAAGTCCAGCAATTCGCCCTCGATGGCGCTGGTGGTGATGACTTCCTGCGTCAGGGTCTGCAAGGTGGCCTGGTCGCGCTGCGCCAGCCCCAGCGCCGCCATGCGCCCCACCAGGTGGCCCTGGGCGCGGTGCACCTCGGCCAGCGGCCCAGCCAGCGCCGCACCGTCAAACCGCCACTGCGGCCAGTCGGGGCGCTGCCAGATGTAGGAGCGGTGGCGGGGCATCTTTTCTTTCAGCATGCGGTGATTATGCGGGTTATTCACCGCATGAAGTGCGGCGAATAGAGCGACGAATCGCCTCATGGCTTGCGACGTGTGCAGCAAAGCCATCACCATTTGCTTTTAAATTCATAGCTTCTTGTGCTTATTCCATAAGCGCTAGAAAGGCATTTTGTAAAAATCTTCATTCCATGGGCGGATCATCCCTTGCCGTTGCCACACCCGCTCAAATCAAGGTAATCGCCTCGCGCAAAAGGTCCGCCGTCATCGGCATGCCGCGCAGTTCAAAGGCGGTGATGAGCTCTTGTGCCGGGCGCGCTGGGTTGGTCCAGCGGGCGCGCATTTTCTTGATGGCGCTGAGCGCCGGGATTTTTTGCAGCTGCAACTGGTTGACCACGAACTCGTCGGGGTGCTGTGCCTCGATGCCGTAGGGTTGCAGCACGGCTTCGGGAAAGTCTTTGGTGTTGAAGGTGACGATAGCATCCGCATGGCCGACGATGGCGGCGGCGAGTACGTGGCGGTCGTCGGGGTCGGGCAGCTCCAGGCTTTCTGCCAACTTTTCGTAGTGGGTCACCAGACAGTCGGGCACGCTGCTGTTCATCAGCGCCACCACGGCAGGGAGTTTGGTGGCGAGGTCTGGGCGTGTGAGCAGCAGGTTGCGCGTCCATTCGCCGTGGATGGTGGCTGTCCAGCGGGCGTGGTACAGGCGGGCAACGGCCAGGCTCAGCAGGGTGTCGCGCAGCAGTTGCGGATACAGGACGTTGGCATCCAGTATGGCTGTGTAGCGTGACGACCCGGCCAATCAAAACTCCAGTTTCAGGTCTTCAGACAGCGTGGTCAGGTCTTGCAGGGCCTGCTCCGACTGCTGCTGCTGGGCGGCCTGGTAGCGGCGCAGTTCTTCGAATGCGATGCGGCGGTGGCGGTTGACCTTGCGGCATTGCAGGCGGTTGGCTTCGATCTCTTTGATGACAAAGGGGCGGGACACGTTGAGGTAGTTGGCCGCCTCTTGGGTGGTGAGCTCGTGCTTTTGCGGTACCAGCAGCATGGGTTCGCGCTTGGCCATCTGGCGCAGCACGTCGGCAAAGAACTGCAGCGCGCGCGGGGGCAGCTTCAGCACCGGGGTGGCGTGGGGGTGTTCGGCATCGGTGCTGATGTCGAGGATGACCTTGATGTGGTCGGCTTTGGAATGGTCCAGGGCCATGACCAGGCACTGGTGGGCCACGGCGGCCATTTCTGCCTCGGCTGCGTTGGCCGGGTCGAGAACTTCGGGTTCTTGCATGGGAGTGTCCTTTGCGTGTGCGCCGTCTACGGGCTTGTGCGCATGGCAAATGGTAGCACTGCTAATCGCATTCAATGCATTATTCGAATTAAATGCAACAGCTCAAGTGCCGCGAATAACCAGGCCTACCACCGCAGGGACAATACCCCCATGCCCCACGCCACATCTCCCACCCCACCCCACGCCCCCCACGCGGTTTCCCGCCTGCGCACCGCCCGGCTTGCGCGCAGCGCCAAGCCTTTTTTGGCCCGGGGCGGCTCCAAGGTGGAGCGCTGTGCGGGTTGCCGCCTGGCACCCAGCCACTGCATGTGCGCGCTGCGTCCGGTGCTGCCCCGGGTTGCGAACCAGGCCGGGGTGTGCCTGCTGATGGCCGATATCGAGCCGCTCAAGCCCAGCAACACCGGCTGGCTGATTGCCGATGTGGTGGTCGATACCTGGGCCTTTGGCTGGGCCCGCACCGTGGTGGACCCGGACCTGCTGGCGCTGCTGGCCGACCCGCAGTGGCAGCCGTACCTGGTGTTTCCCGGTGAGTTTGTGGCCCCCGAGCGGGTGGTGACGGCGCTCTTGCCGTCCACGCCCCCGGTGGACGGCAAGCGCCCGCTGTTTGTGCTGCTGGATGCCACCTGGCCCGAGGCGCGCAAGATGTTCCGCAAAAGCCCGTACCTGGACCGGTTGCCGGTGCTGAGCCTGCAGGCCGACCGCATCTCGCAGTACAAGCTGCGCCGGTCGCGGCGCGACGACCACTTTTGCACCTCCGAGGTGGCCGCCCTGTGCCTGGAGCTGGCCGACGAGCCGCAGGCCGCGCAGGCGCTGGAGGCCTATCTGGATGTGTTCACCCACCGCTACCTGCAGGCCAAGCAGCAGTTGCCCGCCGATGTAGACAACGCGGCGCACCAGCGCTTGCGCGGCCTGCAGGCGCTGGTTACCACCCATTAGCTACAAAATAAATAGCTGCTAGCGCTGGTTCTGTAAGCGCTAGAGGCTGTTTTTGTTTGTATCGGGTGCATCGGGGAATGCGGGCATGGCTTGCAACTTGCGTAGGCGTTGTCTGGCTCGATAGCGGTTACTCTCTGACACGGCTACGGGCCCCCGGCCGCTACTTTGAGGTGGCGCATCCCGGCACAGTAGATGGTATGGCTTCGAATCTTTTGAGGCCGCAATCCACCTTCCCTCTGACTTCTGACCGGGCTCCCCATGTACATCAAAATCGGTTTCGACATCGAACTCGCCATCACCTCCCCGATGGCGCTTATCCACCTGCTGCACGTGCACCCGTCGCGTCGCGGCGATCTGCTGGCACCGCAGGTGGTGGAGGTGCTGCCGGGCCTGGCGGTGGAGGAGTACTTTGATGGTTTTGGCAACCTGTGCAGCCGGGTGAACGCGCCGCTGGGCTTTACGCAGGTGGGGTTTCGCAGTGAGGCCATCATCCACGACTCGGGCCTGCCCGACGAGGTGAACTGGGGCGCCTGGCAGCATGACCCCACGGTGCTGCCGTCGGCCACGCTGACCTACCTGCTGCCCAGCCGTTACTGCGAGGTGGACAGCGAGCTGTTGCAATTCGCCTGGAACCAGTTTGGCACCACGCCGTTGGGCTGGGCGCGTGTGCAGGCGATTTGCGACTTCGTGCACAACCACATCCGCTTCGACTACATGGCCGCCCGCGCCACCCGCACCGCCGTGGAGGGCTTCCGCGAGGGCACCGGCGTGTGCCGCGACTACACCCACCTGGCCATCACGCTGTGCCGCTGCATGAACATTCCGGCCCGCTACTGCACCGGTTACCTGGGCGACATCGGTATTCCACCGGTGCGTTACCCGATGGATTTCAGCGCCTGGTTCGAGGTGTTTCTGGGCGATCGCTGGTACACCTTCGACGCGCGCCACAACACGCCGCGCATTGGCCGCGTGGTGATGGCCCGGGGCCGCGACGCGGGCGACGTGCCCATCACCATGGCGTTTGGGCCCAACACGCTGCAAAAGTTCGAGGTCACCACCTACGAGGTGGATGCCTACGGCAACGCGATTTTCACCGTCTGAACCGTGGATAGCGGGCGCACAATGCCGCCCCATGCAACGTAGATTCTTCTTGAATGCCGCGCTGGCCGGCACATCCCTGCTGGCGCTGGCCGCCCAGGCCCAGCCCGGCTACACCGTGTCTGCCGCCCAGCTGCAGCAGGCCGTGGCCCAGCGTTTTCCGTTGCGTTACCCGGTGCCCGGGGTGCTAAACCTGGACCTGCAGGCCCCGCAACTGCGCCTGCTGCCCGCGCAAAACCGCCTGGCCGCGCAAATGGCCGTGGAGGCCGCAGGCCCCGCCCTGCGGCGCAGCCACAGCGGCAGCGTGGCGGTGGACTTTGCCCTGCGTTACGAACCCAGCGACCGCACCGTGCGGGCCGTGCAGCTGCATTTCCAAACTCTGCAATTTCCTAGCCTGCAGCCCGCCGTGGTCGAGCTGCTGAACACCTACGGCCCGGCCCTGGCCGAACAGGCCCTGCAAGACGTGGTGCTGCACCAGCTCAGCCCCCAGGACCTGGCCCTGCCCGACACCATGGGCCTGCAGCCCGGCAGCATCACCGTGACGGAGAAGGGGCTGGTGGTGGGATTTGTGAACAAGCCGATGTAAGGTTCACCCCGCCGCGCCGACCAAGTGCTATCCACTCCAGGACACACCATGCCACGCCCAGCCAGCCCTTTCTCCACCCCCCGTTTCGCCCTGCGCAAAACCCACTTGCTGGCGCTGGCCGCTGCTGCGCTGGTGGCGGTGCTGTACGCCAGCCCCAGTGCCGTGGCCGAGAAGGCCGTACCCATTCCGGCACCGTCTGCGCAGGCCCTGGCCGGGGTTGCGCCCAGCACGCAAGCCAGCGAAACGGTGGTGTTTGCCGGGGGCTGCTTCTGGGGCATCCAGGCTGTGTTTCAGCACATCAACGGTGTGCTGGAGGCTGTCTCGGGCTATGCAGGCGGCCAGCAGAAGGATGCCCAGTACGAGGCCGTCAGCAGCGGCGGTACCGGCCATGCCGAGGCGGTGCAGGTGCGATTTGACCCCAAGCTCGTCAGCTACGCGCAGCTGCTGCAAATCTACTTCTCTGTCGCCCACGACCCGACCCAACTGAACCGCCAGTACCCCGACGTGGGCCCGCAGTACCGCTCGGCCGTGTTCACCACCACGCCGGGCCAAAAGCAACTGACCGAGCGCTACATTGCCGAGCTGAACGCGGCCAAGGTGTTTCCGGCCAAGATCGTGACCCAGCTGGGTGCCCTCACGGCCTTTTACCCCGCCGAAAAATACCACCAGAACTACGCCACCCTGCACCCGGACGCGCTCTACATCGCCCGCTACGACCTGCCCAAGATTGCCAACCTCAAGGCGATGATGCCCACGCTATACCGCGAGCAGCCGGTGCTGGTGGCCAACTAAGCGCATGGCGATGTGCTCCTGAATTAAGAGCTGCTCACGCTGGTGGAATAAGCGCTAGCGGCCGATTTTGCTTGTAAGAAGCAGTAACTACGGGTTCCGGTCAAAATGCCCCAGCTCTTTACCCCTCAAGGACTCCCATGACCCACGCTATCCAGCAAAAATGGCCCGCCCAGCACCCCGAGCGCCTGCAGCTCTATTCCCTGCCCACGCCCAACGGCGTGAAGGTGTCCATCTTGCTGGAAGAAATCGGCCTGCCCTACGAGCCGCACCTGGTCAGCTTTGAGACCAACGACCAGATGTCGCCTGCGTTTTTGTCGCTCAACCCTAACAACAAGATCCCAGCCATCCTGGACCCGAACGGCCCCGGCGGCCAGCCGCTGGCGCTGTTTGAATCGGGTGCCATCCTGCTGTACCTGGCCGAGAAAACCGGCCAATGCATCCCGCAGGACGCGGCGGGCCGCTACGAGTGCATCCAGTGGGTGATGTTCCAGATGGGTGGCATCGGCCCGATGTTTGGGCAGCTGGGCTTCTTCCACAAGTTTGCGGGCAAGGAGATTGAAGACAAGCGCCCGCGCGACCGCTACGTGGCCGAGTCCAAACGCCTGCTGGGCGTGCTGAACCAGCGGCTGGCAGGCCGGGCCTGGGTGATGGGCGATGCCTATTCGATCGCCGACATCGCCATCTTCCCGTGGGTGCGCAACCTGATCGGCTTTTACGGAGCGGGCGATCTGGTGGGTTTTGCCGACTACCCCGAGGTGGCGCGGGTGCTGGCGGCCTTTGTGGAGCGGCCCGCGGTGGTCAAGGGGCTGGGGATTCCAGCGCGCGGCTAGTTCAAAACGCTGAGCGCCAAACACAAATCCGCCCAGGCCTTGGCTTTCTCGGGCCGGTTGCGCAGCAGGGTGGCGGGGTGGTAGCTCACCACCACCGGCACGCCGTGGTAGCGGTGCACGCGGCCACGCATCTGGCCCAGGGGGATTGTTTCTTGCAGCAGCAGTTGTGCCGCAAACGGGCCCAGCGCCAGGATCACCTTGGGCTGCAACAGGGCTACGGCGCGGCGCAGGTGGGGGGCGCTGTCGGCCACCGGGTCAGCATTCGCGTCCAAACGCAGCTTTTGCACGCTGGTGATGCAGGCCGAGGGCGCGCCTTCTTTGCGTGCCGGGGTGATGCCCACCGCGTGCAGCATGTTGCCCAATAGTTGCGCTTCGGGCACGCCAAAGGGGCGGGCCGCGTCGTCGGTGATGCCCAGCGCCTCGCCCAACACCAGCCAGTCGGCTGGGCCCCCGGGGGCGGCGTTCAGCCACACGCTGGCTTGGGCAGCGGGCCAGTCCAGCGAGGCGGTGTTTTCAGTGCCATTTGTGCCGCTAGCGCTTATGGAATGGGCGGTAGCAGCTACTAATTCAGGAGTACGGGCCAGCACCTGGGCGATGCTTTGCGAGGCCGACTTTTGCGGCGCGGGTGATGGCGTGGGCGCTACCACCACCGGCTCAGGCGCAGCCTCAGGCCACCACACGGGGCTGTGCATCTCGGCCAGCATGGCGCGCTGGCGGGGGTCCAGGTCCAGGCTCATAGGGGCATGCTCATGACGATGGCGTGTTCGCGCTGGCCGCCACCATTGGGGTAGTAGTCTTTGCGCATGCCCACGCGGTTAAAGCCGTAGCGGGTGTAGACGTGCAGCGCCCGGTGGTTGCCCACGCGGGCTTCCAGCCACAGCCACTGGGCTTTTTGGCCGCGCGACCACAGGGCCAGCGCGTCCAGCATCAGGTGTGACCAGCCCTGGCCCTGGTAGGCCGGGGCGACGGTGATGTTGAGCAGGTGCACCTCGTCCACGCCGCGCATGGCCACGAAGTAGCCCAGCACCGTGTCATCGGCCAGCAGGATTTGCGCTTGGTAGCCTGCGGCCAGTGCGTCCTGGAAGTTGGCGCGCGACCAGGGGTGGGCGTAGGCCGCCAGCTCCACCGGCAGCACCGCATCCAGCCAGTCGGGGGTGAGCGTTTCGAAGCGCACCTCGGACGCATCGGGGGCCAGCAGGGCGCTCATGGCTGGGCTGCCAGCGCTGCTTTGGCGGCCATGCGCTCGTCGGTGGTCTGGGCCACTTTGTCGCGGATGTAGCGCGGCAGGGCCTGGTCGGCGGGCACGGCAGCGCCTGCAGCCAGCAAGGCCGGGGCCAGGCGCAGCATGGCGGTAGCGGTGGGCAGGGCGCGGATGCGCATCCCGTCGCTGGCGGGAATGCGGTCAACGTACACGGTGAACGGATTGCCCGCCTGCGCCCAGCCCGCTTCCAGGTGCAGGTGCTCGGGGCGCAGCAGGCAGAAGTCGTCGCGCTGGCTCCAGCGGCCAGCCTGGTAGCTATAAAAACCGGTGTAGACCTCGTCCATGCGCGCGTCCAGCAGGGCTTGTACCTTGTGCACGCCGTGCTGGTGGCGGGCCTCTTCGGCCACGGCCATCAGGGTGTCGATGGGCAGCACCGGCACATTCGCCCCAAACGCCAGCCCCTGCGCCACCGAGCAGGCGGTGCGCAGCCCGGTGAACGAGCCCGGGCCGCTGCCAAAGGCGATGGCATCGAGCTGGTCCAGCCGCAGCCCGGCCTGGTCTAGCAGCGCCAGAATCGCCGGAATCAAGGTGCTGGACGCCTGTGCCCCGCCCGGCCCGGCGTGCTGCCACACCTGCACGCCATCGGTGGCGGCGATGGACAGGGTGTCGGTGCTGGTGTCGAAGGCTAACAAGTTCATAGGGGCAGATTTACATAAGAAAATGGCGGTCAGCGCTGGATTATCAAGCGCAATCAGCTACTATTTCTATAGCTGACAACCTATGACACATTCCACACACTCCCCCCGATTTTGGCGCAGCCTGTGCGCTCTTGCTTTGTGGGCCCTGTCCACCGTGGCCCTGGCCCAGCGCCTGCCGCCCGACATCGCCAACGCCCTGGCCCGGGCCAAGGTGCCGCAAGACGCGGTCAGCCTGTATGTGGCGCGGGCCGACGGCGTGGGGCTGCCACGCCTGAGCCACCGGGCCAACGCGCTGGTGAACCCGGCCTCGGTCATGAAGCTGGTCACCACCTTTGCCGCGCTCGACACCCTGGGGGCCGACTACACCTGGAAAACCCGTTTCTATGCCGACGGCCCGCTCAAAGACGGCGTGCTGTACGGCAACCTGTACATCCAGGGCGGCGGCGACCCCAAGCTGGTGCTGGAGCGCATTGCCGCCACCTTTGCCGCCCTGCAAACCCGGGGCGTGCTCCAGGTGCGCGGCGACATCGTGCTGGACCGCCACATCTTCGCGCCCGAAGCCCGCGACCCGGCCGAGTTTGACGGCCAGGTGCTCAGCCCCTACAACGTCGCGCCCGACGGCCTGCTGGTCAACTTCAAGTCGCTGATCTTCACCTTCACCCCCGAGCCCGACAGCGGCATCGCCCGCATCCGCAGCGAGCCACCGATTGCCGACGTGCTGATGGACGCACAGGTGCCGCTCAGCGCCCAAAGCTGCAACGACTGGCGCGGTGCGCTGCAGGCCGAGTTTGCCGACCCGGACCGGGTGCATTTCGGCGGCAGCTACCCGGTCAAATGCGGCGAACGCGTCTGGCCCGTGGCCTACACCGACCCCGCCAGCTACGCCCGACGCGTGCTGCAGGCCATGTACCTGGGGCTGGGCGGCACTTTGAGTGGCGTGGTGCGCGATGGCCGCACGCCCGCAGACGCCACCTGGCTGATGGACGCGCCCTCGCTGCCGCTGGGCGAGCTGATTGCCGATATCAACAAATTCAGCAACAACGTGATGGCGCAGCAGATGTTTCTGACGCTGGGCCTGCAGGCGGGCCGCCCTGGCACCTTTGCCGCCTCCCGCGCCGCCGTGGCCGCCTGGTGGCCCCGCGCCATCGGCAGCAACGTGCCCGCGCCCACGCTGGAAAACGGCTCCGGCCTGAGCCGCGACGAGCGCACCAGCGCCAACGCCCTGGGCCAGTTGCTGCGCCGCGCCGCCGCCCACCCGCAGGCTGCGGTGTTTGCCCACTCGCTGTCCATCGCGGGGCAAGACGGCACCACCCAGCGCATGCGCGACCGGGGCCTGGCCCCCGAATCCATGGGCAACGCCCAGCTCAAAACCGGTACGCTACGCGACGTGGCCTCGGTGGCGGGCTATGCCACCGGGCGCAGCGGCCAGCGCTACGTGGTGGTGGGCATCGTCAACCACCCCCTGGCCCCGGCGGCCCGCCCGGCGCTGGATGCCTTGGTGGAGTGGTCGGTGAAGGAGTAACAGATGTGATAAACCGGCTCTATCGGTAGTAACCCTTTGATCATTCCGGGTATTCCCGCGTACCATTTTGGCCACAAACGAACGACCGTTCTTTTTTACCAACAGGAGTGAGAAATGCATTGGATTCCCACAAAAATGGCGCTGCTGGTGGCCTCGGTCTCGGCCGCGCTGGTCTTGGCTGCCTGTGGCAGTGGTGGTAGCGACACCTCCACCAAGGTCACCTACACCTCCCTGGTGTCCTTTGGCGACAGCCTGAGCGATGTGGGAACCTACAAGGTGGGCGCGATTGCCGCTGTGGGTGGTGGCCGCTGGACGGTCAACGGCAGCGGCACCGGCCCGGTCAACTGGACCGAGCTGCTGGCCGGGCAGATCAATGTGGCCGCGCCATGCCCGGCGCAAACCGGTTTGCTGTCCAACGTGCCCCAGATTCCCCTGGTGCCGGTGGTCACCAACGCCAACTGCACCAACTACGCCCAGGGCAGCTCGCGCGTGACGCTGCCCTTTGGCCCCAACGCAGTGGCTTTGCAGCCCTACATCACCCCCGACACCAACATCGGCCTGATGGCTGTGCCGCTGGTCACCCAGTTCACCACCCATTTGGCGGCGCATGGCAACTACACCGGCAAGGAACTGGTCACCGTGATGGCCGGTGCCAACGACATCTTCATGCACACCAATGCCGTGTCGGCTGCGGCTGCCGGTGGTGCGGCTGCCGCAGGTGCGGCCACGCTGGCGGGCTGGAGCAGTGCCGAAGTCAATGCGGTTGCCGCAGGCGGTGCCGCTGCTGTCAACGCCGCCGCCACGGCAGCGGTCACCCATTCGGCCCTGAACGCCGCCGCGCTGGCCGCCGCCATCAAGGCATCGGTCATCGGCAAGGGGGCCAAGTACGTGGTGGTGGTCAACGTGCCCAGCATCGAGTACACGCCTTTTGGCCAGTCTTCGGGTGCGGGCGCCTTGCTGCGCTCCATGGTTACCACCTTCAACAGCACCTTGACAAATGACCTGGCAGGTGTGCCGGGCCTGCTGGTGGTCGATGCCTATACCCAGGGCATCGCGCAGTACAACAACCCGGCGCAGTACGGCATCACCAATGTCACCGTACCCGCTTGCAGCAGCACCGCCCCCAGTGCCAGCAATCCGGGGGGCAATATTCTGCTGGGCTCGTCCCTGGCCTGCACCGCCAACAACACCCTCAGCGGCGTGGATGTCAGCACCTACTTCTTCGCCGATGCTGTCCACCCCACGCCCGCGGGCTACAAGCTGCTGGACCGCCACGTGGCCGCGCAAATGGCCAAAGCGGGCTGGCTGTAGTGCATTGAAGGATAAGGACACACCATGAAACCCCACCCCCTTGCCCTGGCCTGCGCCCTCTTGCTGGCCGCTGGTGCAGCCCACGCCCAAACGGCTGGCACCTGGATGCTGCGCGGCGGCCTGACCCACATCGCCCCCCAGGTCGACAGCGGCAATCTGTCGGCCTCCAGCCTGCCGGGCACGCAGATCGACGCCGACGGCGACACTCGACTGGGGGGCGGCATCACCTACATGCTGACCAACCACTGGGCGGTGGATCTGCCCCTGGCCTTGCCGTTCAAGCACAAGCTGACCGGTGCCGGGGCCATCCAGGGCGTGGGCAAAGTTGGCGAAGTCCAGGCGCTGCCCATGTCGGTGTTTGGCCAGTACCGGTTTGGCGAGGCCAACGCCCAGTTCCGGCCCTTTGTGGGTGCAGGCCTGACCTACGCCAAGTTCTACAAGGAGCGTGGCACCGCCACCCTGACGGCCATCACCGGCGGCACCTCCAGCAACCCGACCACGCTGTCGCTGGATTCCAAGCTGGTCATGTCCATCCAGGCCGGTGCCACCGTGGCCCTGAACGACCGCTGGTTCGTCGAAGGCTCGGTGGTCAAAACCTTCCTCAAAACCCATGGTGCCCTGTCCACCGGCCAGACCATCGACGTGAAGCTCAACCCGCTGACCCTGTGCCTGGGCGTTGGCTACCGCTTCTAAGCCACCCACGCGCCCACAAAAAAACCGACCCTTGGGTCGGTTTTTTGTTGGATGTTATCCCAGGGATACCGTGGAACTGGCTTTGCCAGGCCACTGGTATCGCCCCCTGCAAGGGGGTTGGCGGAAACATGCGTTCTCGGTCCTTTGGTCCGATTCCGGGCAGTGTGGAGCCTGGGGGTGAGCCAAGTTCACCAGCGTGTGTGGATGCGTCCGTAGGCGTACAGGCCAAACAGGCGCTGTGCGATGGGAGTGAAGTACAGGTTGTCGGCAAACAGGTACTGGTCGTAGGTCACACCGGCCGAAGTGGCGGTAATGGCCGGGTTGACGGTGCTGGGGGTGCACTTGGAGGAGTTGACCTGGCCTGTGCCGGTCCCGATGCCCGCGCCCGCATCCACCGAGTTGCAGGCTATGCCATCGACCGAGGGAATGCCGTAGTTGTTGTGGTCTTCGCCGTGCAGCAGGTTGAAGTAGTAGGCCGCGTCGATGTAGAGCACGCTGGCACCCAGATCGACGATAGACACCAGCATGGCATCGTTGAACTTGCCGCTGGCGGTTTGCATCAGGCCGGTCTGGCCCAGCGTCTTCGCCCAGGGGCTGATCCCCAGGTTGTACGCGCCCAGCACCACCACGTGCTTGCCACCGGCCGCTACCAGGCGGCGCACTTGCGCGCCCAGGTCCTTGCCGTGCTGGACGGCGTTGGTCACCATCGCATCCGAGTTCTGGGTGCCCGCTGTGACGGCCGCCATTTCCACCACCAGGTCGCTGATGCCGGCGTTGACGGTCACGATGTCGTTGTCGTTCAGGGTCACGCCGCTGGCCAGGAAGGCATCGATCTGTTGCGTCACCGTCTGGGTGGTGGTGCTACCGGCTGCGTCGGTGGTGTTTTTGATGCGGGCATTGCCCTGGGCGTACACATAGCCGCCGCTGGTTACCGGGGTTGCGGTCAACCCGTAGCTGCTAGCTACTTGCCCCAGCCAGGTGTGGATGGCGCTGTCGTTGACCGTGTAGCTGGCACCCGGTGTCACCACGCTGAAGGCATCGCCAAACGCAATGAGGCGCTTGGGTGTCAGCGCCGACTCGGTGGTGCTGGAGCCGCAGGCGGCCAACAAAGCGGCCGAGGCGCAGGCCAGCCCCAGAAAGGCGCGGCGCAAGCTAAAAACGGACATAGGTAACTCCAAAAATACGATGGGTGAGTTTAACGAGGCAATCCAGGCATGCCGGGTAAAGAAGCGTAAGCCCTCTTTATGCGACAGAAGCGCGTTGCAATCGGTCGCGCACGCCTTCCCATTCGGGGGTGTCGGGCGGGGTCTCCACCCAGATCAGGCGCACGCCCTGGGCATCAAAGTCGCGCAGGGCGGCAAACAGCGCCTGGGCGGCGGCGGCGGCATCCGTGGGCATGGCGCGGCAAATCACCTGGGCCGAGCGGCTGCGCAGGGGTTGGCGGGCGTACACGGCAATCGTCACCGCCTGGCCGTCCAGGCCTGTACCGAGCAGGTCCAGTGCGGTTTGCAGTGCGGCAGCGGTCATCAGCCGCACCTTGGCCGTGGGGGCGTAATGCGCCTCCAGCGTGCCGGAAGCGCGCGGGGCGTTGGCCACCTCGTCTTTGTCGCGCAGCGGCTGGCCGCAGGCGGCTTCGATCTGGTCGCGGCCAATGCTGCCGGGGCGCAGCAGCACCGGCGCCCCCCGGGTGCAGTCCACGATGGTCGATTCAATGCCCATGGTGCAGGGGCCGCCGTCCAATACCAACAGATCGGCACCGAACTCGGACTGCACATGCGCTGCCGTGGTGGGGCTGACGCGGCCAAACTGGTTGGCGCTGGGTGCCGCCAAACCGGCCACGCCCAGGGCGTCACAGGCTTGCAGCACCGCCAGGGCCACGGGGTGGGCCGGGCAGCGCAGGCCAATGCTGTCTTGTCCGCCCGCTGCTGCCGCGCCTACGCCGGGGCGGCGCGGCAGGATCAGGGTCAGGGGGCCGGGCCAGAAGGCCGTCATCAGCGCCTGGGCAAAAGCGGGCACGTCGGCGGCGAAATGGGCCACGCCCGCATTGCCGGTGGCGATGTGCACGATCAGCGGGTGGTCGCTGGGGCGGCCCTTGGCGGCGAAGATCTTGGCCACCGCCGCGTCGCTGGACGCATCGGCTGCCAGGCCGTACACCGTCTCGGTGGGCAGGCCCAGCAGCTCGCCTGCAGCCAGTGCCTGGGCGGCTTGCCCGATGGCGGCGGGGTCCAATCCGTCCAGCACCATCAGAACGCCTCGATGCCGAGCAGCGCGGCAGCTTGCAGGGCGGTGGCGCGCACGGCATCGATCGTGGGGCCGGTGAACGTGAGGTGGCCCATCTTGCGGCCCTTGCTGGCCTTGTCTTTGCCGTACAGGTGCAGGTGCGCGCCGGGCAGGGCCAGCACGTCCGCCCAAGGGGGCGTGGCCGCTTGCTCGGAGCGCACAAACCACAGGTCGCCCAGCAGGTTCAGCATGATGGCCGGGCTGTGCTGGCGCGGCTGTACCAGCGGCAGGCCGGTGAGGGTGCGCACTTGCAGTTCGAACTGCGACACATCGCAGCAGTCCATGCTGGCGTGGCCGCTGTTGTGCGGGCGCGGGGCGATCTCGTTGACCACCAGGCTGCCGTCTTGCAGCACGAAGAATTCCACGCACAGCACGCCTACGTACTGCAACTCGTTTGCTATGGATTTCGCAGCTGCTACCGCTTGTTCCATAAGCGCTGGAGGCATATTTTCCTCATACACCTCGGTGACGGCCAGAATGCCGTCACGGTGCAGGTTGCGCTGCGGGGGCAGGTGCACCATCTGGCCGTCGGCACCGCGTGCCACGATCACCGAGCATTCGGCGGCCAGGGGCAGCATTTTTTCCAGCACGCAGGGCACATTCTTCATGTCGGCCCAGGCCGCTGCCAGCGCGGCGCGGTCGGCCACGCGGGCCTGGCCCTTGCCGTCGTAGCCCAGGCGGGTGGTCTTCAAGATGCCGGGCAGCACCGCTGCGTCCACGGCGGCCAGTTGCTCCGGCGTGTCGATCACCGCATAGGGCGCGCAGGGCACGCCGCAGCGCACGAAGTGGGCCTTCTCTGCCGCGCGGTCCTGGGCGATGGCCACGGCAGACGCAGCAGGCGACACCGTGGTGTACACCGCCAGGCGGGCCAGGGCCGAAGACGGCACGTTTTCAAACTCGGTGGTGATGGCGTCGCAAGTCTCGGCCAGCTGGCCCAGGCCCGGCGCGTCCAGGTAGCCGGTCTGGATGTGGTGGTGGCTCACGCGCCCGGCGGGGCTGGCCGCGTCCGGGTCGAGCACGGCGGTGAAATAGCCCATGGTCTGGGCCGCATGGATGAACATCCGGCCCAGTTGGCCGCCGCCCATCACGCCCAGCGTGGCACCGGGAAGGATGGGGCCGCTCATAGCACGGGCGGTGCAGGCGGCACGGTCATGTTGCGGGCCACCTCGGTTTGCGCCGCGCGGAAGGCTTCCAGTTGCGCACGCAGGGCCGGGTTTTCGTTGGCCAGCAGGGCCACGGCAAACAGGGCGGCGTTGGCCGCGCCCGCGTTGCCAATGGCAAACGTGGCCACCGGAATGCCCTTGGGCATTTGCACAATGCTGTGCAGCGAATCCACACCGCTCAGGTGCTTGGTACCCACCGGCACGCCCAGCACCGGCACGGGGGTTTTGGCGGCCAGCATGCCCGGCAGGTGGGCCGCGCCACCGGCTCCGGCGATGATGGCCTTGAGGCCGCGCCCGGCGGCGGCTTCGGCGTAGGCAAACATATCGTCGGGCATGCGGTGGGCCGATACGACGCGTGCCTCATGTGCAATGCCAAACTGTTGGAGAATCTGCACCGCATGCTGCATGGTGTCCCAGTCGGAGCTGGAACCCATCACCACACCAATTTGAACCATTGAATTCATAAGATTTTTCATTAAGTAGCCCGTTGTGGCTCACCGTCTTTTTGCAGCTATGGCGCATCTTTTCCAGAAGCACCGCAGAACTGGCTTTGCCAGGCTGCTGGTGCTGCCCCCTGCAAGGGGGTTGGCGAAAGATGCGCAGCACTGCAGCCTGGGGGTGAGTCGCTCTTTTCCCGAATTTTACTTTTTGCCTTGCGGCAACACCCCAAAATGATCGACGTTACCTTTGCCAACTTTGAAACCGAGGTCATTGCCGCCTCCATGACCACCCCGGTGCTGGTCGATTTCTGGGCTCCGTGGTGCGGCCCGTGCAAGATCATCGGCCCGCTGCTGGAGAAGGTCGAAGCCGATTACGCGGGCCGCTTCAAGCTGGTGAAGATCGACTCCGACCAGGAACAGCAACTGGCCGAAGCCTTTGGCATCCGCAGCATCCCCACCTGCATTCTGGTGGTCAACGGCCAGCCGGTGGACGGCTTCCAGGGCGCGCTGCCCGAGGGCAAGATCAAGGAATTCCTGGACAAGCACGTGCCCGAGGGCGCGGCGCTGGAGGCCGAACCGTCCGAGGCCGAACAAGCCCTGGCCCTGGCTGAGGCGGGTGACACCGACGCCGCCCTGGCCAAGCTGGCCGATGCCCTGGCGCTGGACCCGGCCAACGACGACACCCGCTGTGACTACGCCCGCTTGCTTATCCAGACCGGCCACCTCGAAGAGGCCGAAGCCGCGCTGCAACCCACGCTGAAATACATCCCCTTGCAGCTGCGCTTTGAAGCCCTGCTGCAGTGGATTGGCGCTCTTAATTTTGCAGCTACCTACGCCGATGGAACGGGCGATACAGCCGAATTAGACATCAAAATTGCCGCCAACAAGCGCGACTTCGATGCCCGCTTCGCCAAAGGCCGTGTCCTGATGGCCCTGGGCGAATGGACCGCCGCCATGGACGAGCTGCTGGAAATCATCATGCGCGACAAGAAATGGAGCGACGAAGCCCCCCGCAAGGTCTTCATCGCCATCCTGGAGCTGCTCACCCCGCCCAAACCCAAAGCCAGCGCGGATGCAGGCAACAAGACCGCGGGCGGCATCGAAATCTCCGGCAAGTCGCTCACCGAGCAAGACCCGCAGGCGCAGCTGGTGGCCACGTACCGTCGGCGGCTGAGCATGATGCTGAACTAAATCGCCGCCGCCCCTCGCTTGCACCACGCGTAGTACCCCGCCCGCGTCACCTGGTAGTACTGGCACATCAACTGCACAGAATGGGTGTCCCGGTTTGCCCCGATAAAGCGGAAGACTTCGGCTTTGGATCGAAAACAAACCGGATGGCTTTTTTTAGCAGTTCGTGCTCCTGTTGCAGGCGTTTGAACTGCTGCTCCATGGCGCACAGGCGCTGCAGCTCCACCACCGCCTGGGTGTCCACAGGGGCGGGCAGGCCGACCAGTTCGCCGTCGCGCACCTGTTTGCGCCATTTGGACAGCATGAACGGGTGGATCCCTAACGTGGCCGCCACGTCCTTGATGCGCACACCGCTTTGCTGGCTCATCTGCACCGCCCGCAGCTTGAACGCGGCACCGTAGCGGTGGATTTTTTGGGGGCCGGGCGTGGCCATCACACGGCTCCGGGCACAGGCCGGGTGACCTGGAAGCTGGCATCTACGGCCTGGCGCTGCAGGGCGGGCAGGATTTCGGCCCAGGCGGCCCATACGCTGGGGTAGACCGGCGGGCACTGGCTGCGGATGGCCTCGTGCAGCTTGGGCAACTGGTGCCAGGGCACCATGGGCAGGCTGTGGTGTTCGATGTGGAAGTTCATATTGCAGTACAGCCACTGGAACACCGGATTGGTCACAAAGGTGCGGGTGTTCAGGCGGTGGTCGTACACGTCTTCGGCCAGGCCGGTGTGCTGGGTGGCGTTGAAAAACTGGGCAAAAAAGCCGCCATAAAAGCGTGGCAGCACCACGTACATCGCGGGCAGGATGCTGTGGCTGTAAATGCACGCGGCGATCACCGCGGCAAACACCAGCATGAAGATGCGCGCCGAGCGGATCACCTTGCTGCGCTCACTGCTGGGGATGAAATGCTCGCCGTCCGGGCTGATTCGGCCCACCGACTGCAAGGCAATGTCGCGCAGCAGCAGTACACCCGATTTCAAGAAGAAGAAATCCAGCAGCGCGTACAGCCGGTTGGCCGGGCGCGGGAAGGCGATTTCCGGGTCTTTGCCCACGATGATGGTGTGCGTGTGGTGGCGCGTGTGGCTCCAGCGCCAGTAGTGGCCCTCGTGCAGGGTCATGAAGGCGTTGAGGTGGTAGAGCGCCTCGTTCAGCCAGCGGGTTTTGAACGGCGTGCCGTGCGACAGCTCGTGCGCCCGGTGGTCGCTGGTGGAATACAGCACGCCGTAGACCAGGAAGCAGGGCACGGCCCACCACGTCCCCCAGGTGAAGAAGCCCGCCACGCCGCTGGCCACCAGCAAAATGATCCACAGGCCGTAGTTCCACAGCGACTCTGTGTCAGAGCGCTTCATGAGCTGTTTCAAAAGCTTGCGGTCGATCTGCGGGGTGAACCAGCGGGCGCTGACTTCGGACTCGAATTCTTCGCGGCGCAAGTCGCCGGTGGGGGCTTGGTCGTCCCGCAGGGCATAGCGGGAATAAGGGGTGCTGGGCATGTTTTTTGTCTCCGTTTTGGCGTGTGTGGATGCTACGGGTGCAAGCCTTTTTTGGGTACTGTCAGCGCTGTTTCTGCCCCATAATGTGTCAAACCACCGGCTATTCCTGACACAAACATGTCAAACAAAAATCCTTCCCGCCGCCCCACCATGGATGACGTGGCCCGCCACTGCGGGCACAGCCGTTCCACCGTCGACCGGGTGCTGAATGGCCGCAGCAATGTGCGCGAAGACACGGCCCAGCGCATCCGCGCCTCCGCCGAAGCCCTGGGCTTTTATGCGGCGGGGGTGATCACCGAGCGCCTGCGCGATGTGCGCCCACGCCTCACGCTGGGCTTTTTGCTGCAACTGCCGAATGCGGTGTTCTACCGGGGCCTGGCCGCTGCGCTCACCCAGGCCACGCAGGACTGCCCCACGCTGCGGGGCCGCGCCGTGGTGGAGTACCTGAAAGACCAAACCCCCGAATGCGTGGCCGAGCACCTGGCCGACCTGGGCCAGCGGGTGGATGCCATCGCGGTGGTCACGGCAGACCACGCCCTGGTCAACAACGCCATCGAAGCCCTGCACCAGCGCCAGGTGCCGGTGTTCGGGTTGATCTCGGACCTGAGCTCGCCCTTGCGCGCAGGCTATGCCGGGCTGGACAACCGCCGGGTGGGGCGCACGGCGGCCTGGTTGATTTCCGAGCTGGCCCACGCCCCTGGCCCGGTGGCAATTTTTGTGGGCAGCCACCGCTTCCAGTGCCAGGAGCTGAGCGAGATTAGCCTGCGCTCGTACATGCGCGAGCACGCCCCCGACTTTGATCTGCTGGAAACCATTTCCACGCTGGAAAGCGATGCCTACGGCGAAGAGCGCACCCATGAGCTGCTGGACAGCCACCCCGACCTGGTGGGCTTCTACATGGGCGGCAGCGGCATCGAAGGCGTGCTCAAAGCCCTGGCGCAGCGCCGCCAGCGCAACCGCGGCGGCCAGCGCGTGGTGGGCATAGGTACCGAGCTCACGCCCGTGACCCGCGCCGGGCTGATCCACCGGCACTTTGCCGCCGTGCTGTCGCACCCGCTGCCCCAGCTATGCCGCGAACTGGTGGCCCAGATGGCCGAGGCGGTGGTGCAGCCCACGGCGGGCGTGCGGCAGGTGCTGGTGCCGATGGACATCCATGTGCCGGAGAGCGTGTGATTTTGGGTTGCTACAGTTTTTAACTATATTTTTTATAGCTGCTTGCGCCGATTTAATAAGCACGGGCTGCCTGTTGGATGCCTGAAAAATGGGCTAAAAATCTGCAAAAGACTGCTACGGACGGTAGCCCAGTGGGGTCAGCACGCATGCGGTTTAACGCCGGGCCGCCACCCACTTTGCGGCGCGCATGGATGGTCTGCCCCCTCTGGGCTACCCTCCGTAGGGCTTTTGCCAAAGCTATCAAATTTATAGCTTTTCAAGCCCAATGGATAAGCACAGGCAGCGCTTTTCCCTTGAAGAAATAACCCCGCACCCCGCCCCACCAGCCCCGCTCTGTATGATCCAACGCTTTGTCTAAAGCATCCCCCCACACCATGTCCGCCGGAATGAACCCCGCCCAGCAAGAAGCTGTGAACTACCTGCACGGCCCCTGCCTGGTGCTGGCGGGGGCAGGGTCGGGCAAGACGCGGGTGATCACGCACAAGATTGGGCGGCTGATCGAATCTGGCGTGCCGCCCAAGAGCATTGCGGCCATCACCTTTACCAACAAGGCGGCGATGGAAATGCGCGACCGGGCCAAGGCGCTGATCGGGCGCGATGCCAAGGACGTGGTGGTCAGCACCTTCCACGCGCTGGGCGTACGCATGGTGCGCGAAGACGGCAAGCTGCTGGGCCTCAAACCCCAGTTCAGCATCCTGGATGCCGACGACGTGACCGGCATTTTGAAAGACGCAGGCGGCAGCGTGGATGTGGCCACGGCCCGCACCTGGCAGTGGACCATCAGCAAGTGGAAGAACATGGGGCTGAACGCTGAAGCAGCGGCCGCCCAGGCCGCAGACGACAGCGAAGCGATCACCGCACGCGTGATGGCGCTGTACGAAGAGCGCCTGACCGCCTACCAGAGCGTGGACTTTGACGACCTGATCAGCCTGCCGCTGCGCTTGCTGCGCGACTTTGAAGAGGTGCGCAGCAAGTGGCAGCGCGTGCTGAACCACGTGCTGGTCGATGAGTACCAGGACACCAACGCCACCCAGTACGAGGTGCTCAAGTACCTGGTGGGCGAGCGGGCGCACTTCACCGCCGTGGGCGACGACGACCAGTCCATCTACGGCTGGCGCGGGGCCACGCTGGACAATTTGAAGAAGCTGCCGATCGACTTTCCGCAGCTCAAGGTGATCACGCTGGAGCAAAACTACCGCTCCACCAGCGCCATCCTGCGCGCCGCCAACAACGTGATCGGCCCCAACCCCAAGCTGTACCCCAAAACCCTGTTCAGCGAGCTGGGCGAGGGCGAGCCGGTGCGGGTGGTGGATGCCGACAACGAAGAGCACGAGGCCGAGCGCGCCGTGGCCCGCATCCAGAGCCTGCGCGCAGGCACGGCGGCGGTGGTGCAGGGGCCGCAGTACCAGGAGTTTCGCCACTTCGCCATCCTGTACCGCGCCAACCACCAGGCCAAGCCCTTCGAGAAGGCACTGCGCAAAGCGGCGATTCCGTACAAGGTATCGGGCGGCACCGGCTTTTTTGACCGGGCCGAGATCAAGGACCTGTGCGCCTGGTTCCGCCTGTGGATCAACAGCGACGACGACCCGGCGTTTTTGCGCTGCATCACCACGCCCAAGCGCGGCATTGGCCACCAGACGCTGGGCAAGCTGGGCGAATTTGCCACGCAGTACAAACTGAGTCTGTTCGAGTCGCTATTCACCTCCTCACTGGGTGCGCTGCTGCCCGCCAAGGCCCTGGACGGCCTGCACGAGTTTGGCCGCTACGTGACCGACCTGGAATACCAGGCCCGGCGTACCGTCGGCGCAGAAGACTCGCTGGCCTTCATGCTGCAGTGGCTCAAGGACATCGACTACGAAAAACATTTGTACGACGGTGAAGACAGCGAGAAAGTCGCCGCCGCCCGCTGGACCAATGTGCTGGAGTTTTGCGACTGGATGGCCGCGCGCGCCGGTGGCCAGACCGACGAAGACTCGGGCACCACCACCCTGCGCGAGACCAAAAGCCTGCTGGAAGTGGCCCAGACCATCGCCCTGCTGTCCACCATCAACCAGCGCGAGAAGGATGCAGATGTGGTCACCCTCTCGACCCTGCACGCCTCCAAGGGGCTGGAGTGGCCGCACGTGATGCTGGCGGGCGTGACCGAAGGCATGCTGCCCTTCAAGCTGGACGACGACGAAGGCCGCCAGCAGGTGGTGGCCGACGACATCACCCAGCGCCTGCAGGAAGAGCGCCGCCTGATGTACGTGGGCATTACCCGCGCCCAGCGCAGCCTGGCCGTGAGCTGGACCAAAAAGAAGAAAAAAGGCCGCGAAACCGTGGCCGCCCAGCCCAGCCGCTTCATCAAGGAGATGGGCTTGGACCAGGCCACCATCAAAGAAGACCCGCGCGAAAAGCTGCGTGCGCTGCGCGCCGAATTCGCCCAAAAGTCGCAAGCCAATGCCGCCGCCGCTCTGGCCGCGCAGAATCCATGAAATTCAGATTCACTACACTTTTGATAGCTGCTTGCGCCCTTGCCATGGGCGCAAACGCCCAAAATGCTTCAAATGCCACCCCGGCAGCTTGCCTGGCACCGGAAGCCCTGAGCGCCGTGCATTTGTACGGCCTGTGGCGCGCCGAAATCGACGGCGAGCCGGGCGGTGCCAGCGTGCGCTTTCAAAAAGACCCCGAGCAAGACGACACCGTGGTGGGCAGCATCCAGCGTGATGGGGCCAAAACCAAACCGGCCCTGCTGGCGGGCGACGTACAGCACGGCGACTTTCAGCTGGAAGAATCCGACGACGGTGTGCGCATCAGCGCCACCTGGAGCGGCCAGGTCGTAGCGACCGCATGTGGCAAAGAAATCAAAGGACTATGGACCAACGCACTCACCGACCAAACCCGCCCCTTCGTGCTGCGCAAGCAAGGGGGCTGGGAATGAAGCCCATCGCTTTCTTGGTCGCCGCCCTGTGCGGTAGCGCGCAGGCGCAACTGGTTACGGCCACCGATACCGCCACGGCCATTGCCAAGGCCACCGCGTCGGCCCCCTGGCTGGCCTGCAGCCGCCTGACCACCGACAAGGTAGCCCGCCTGGCCTGTTTTGACGAACTGGCGAAGCAGGAAACCGCCCCCGCCGCCCCGGCCCCGGCAGCGCTGGCCACGGCGGCTGCCGCCCTGCCGGTGGTGCCGCCCCAGCCCGTGGCCGTGGCGCTGGCCATTGCCGCCGACCAGGGCTGCAAGGACACCCGCTACTCGGAAACCTCGCGCTTCTGGGAGCTGGAAGAAGGCAGCGACTGCGGCACCTTTGGCATACGGGGCTTCCACCCCATCAGCCTGTCGGTCACCACGCGCAACAAGATCAACGGCCAGCCCAGCAGCCCCGCTGCCGACCACACCGCCACCACGTCCACCGACTACAACCGCACCGAAAACCGCATCCAGGTATCCGTGCGGACCAAGATCGCCCAGGGCATGCTGACCCAGGGCAGCCCGGGCCTGAAGGATTCGCTGTGGTTTGGCTACACCCAGCAGTCGTATTGGCAGCTGTTCAGCCCCGACCTGTCGCGCCCGTTTCGCAGCACCGACCACGAGCCCGAAGTCATCTACGTCTACCCCAGCACCGTGGCCCTGCCGTGGGACTGGAAGCTGCGCTACACCGGCGTGGGCCTGGTGCACCAGTCCAATGGCCAGAGCCTGCCGCTGTCGCGCAGCTGGAACCGCGTCTACCTGATGGCCGGGTTTGAAAAATCCGACCAGTGGCGCGTGCAAGCCCGCGTGTGGCAGCGCCTGCACGAAAGCAACGGCAGCGACGACAACCCCGGCATCAGCGACACCATTGGCCGCGGCGAGTTGACGGCGGGCTGGAACCTCAACAAAGACAACACCCTGGGCCTGACCGTGCGCCACGCCCTGCGCAAGGAAGGGCGTGGTTCGGTGCGGCTGGAGTGGCTCCAGGCCCTAGGCAGCGAAGGCGACCACAAGAACGCCTTGCGCCTGCACACCCAGCTGTTCAGCGGCTACGGCGACAGCCTGATCGACTACAACGTGCGGCGCACGGTGCTGAGCGTAGGCCTGAGCCTGGTGGATTTTTAGGCACACCCCCAGGCTACACACTGCGTGTTTTCGCCAACCCCCTTGCAGGGGGCAACAGCAGCGGCCTGGCAAAGCCAGTTCCGCGCTGTTCACGAAGGGGCTTCGCTGCGCTGGCCTTGGGGACAAATCGGCTTGGCTGTGACTTCGTACCCGTCCTACATACTCAACAGCGCAGGCTTGATCTCTACAACCTTGCCTTCGGCGTAGCTGCCCGCGTCCAGAATCTCGAAGGCCCCGCCCAGCAGGCCTTCGATATCCTGGCGCACCATCCACAGCGGAAAGCTCAGGTAGGCGGCGAAGGGGTCCCAGTCAAAGCAGCCAAAGGTGCTGCGCGCCAGCTCGGCATCGGGCAGGGTTTTCAGGAAACGCGTCACGCCCTCTAGCGCAATGGTCGAGTTGACAAACAACGCACGCGGCAGGCCGCCCAGGCGCTGGTACAGGGCGCGGGCGGCTGCTTCGGCCAGGTGCGCCTCGTAGCCGCAGGCCACGATCTGCGCCGGGTCGGTGGGGCCGAACTGCGCCGCCAACGTGTCGGTGAAGCCGTCAATACGGCGGCGGGTGGCGTAGTCGCTGGCCACACCGCCTAAAAAATACAACTTGTTGCGCCGCGCCGCGCGCTGCGGCTGCGAATGGGCCACCAGGCATGCGGTGAGCTGCTGCGCACCCCAGTAGTTGTCGCTGATGACCGAGCTGGCCAGGGTGCCGGGCAAATCCACGTTGACATGCGCTACATCGTGGCTGGCGCACAGGCGGCTCACCGCGTCGGGGTCGGTGGCACCCACCACCAGCAGCGACTCGATGCGGTAGGAGATCAGCGCGCTTACCGTTTCCACCTCCAGCGCCGGGTCGCGCAGGGTGCTGACCACAATGGGGTACAGGCCGCGGGCGCGGGCCAGCGTCTCGAAGGTTTGCGCCATGCTGCTGAAAAACCGGTTGTCGTGCAGCGGAATCAGCATGCCGATCAGGCCGGATTTGCTGGTGCGCAGGCCGCTGGCCTGGCGGTTCAGGGTGTACTGCTGCTCGGCCGCCAGCTGCTGCACTTTCTCTACCGTTTTGGCGGCGATGCGGCGCTCTTTCCAGGTGCCATTGAGGATGGCGCTGACGGTGGAGGCCGACACATCGGCCAGCTTGGCCAGGTCGTAAATGGTGGATTTGCGGGTGGCCATGGGGCGGTGCAGAGACTCGGGGTTGGTTCGGGTTCAAGCATAACCGCCTGCTCCGGCCATACCCCCACAACGCGGTAGGAAACTATTTTTCCGCGCTAAGGGTAAATGCCGGGTGCACAAATTTTCACAGTGCCTAAGATTGCACCATCGATTGTGCAACTCTATCTACCCAGAGGCTTTTCCATGACAACACCCTCCCCCGCCGCCATGCAAGCCGTGGTCTGCCACGGCCCCAAGGACTACCGGCTGGAGTCCATCCCCACCCCCGTGGCCGGCCCGCACGAGCTGGTGATCCAGATTGCAGCCTGCGGCATCTGCGCCAGCGACTGCAAATGCCATTCGGGCGCGGCCATGTTCTGGGGCGGCAACGGCCAGCCGTCGTGGGTCAAGCCGCCGGTGGTGGCCGGGCATGAATTTTTTGGCTACGTGGTGGAAGCCGGACCGGGTGCCGAAGCCCACTTTGGCGTGGCCATCGGCGACCGGGTGATTGCCGAGCAGATCGTGCCCTGCGGCAAGTGCCGCTACTGCACCTCGGGCAAATACCACATGTGCGAAGTGCACAACATCTTTGGTTTCCAGCGCATCGTGGCCGACGGCGGCATGGCCGACTTCATGCGCCTGCCCGCCACGGCGCGGGTGCACAAGATTCCCGACGGCATTTCGCTCAACGACGCAGCCATGATCGAACCCATGGCCTGCGCCATCCACACCGTGAACCGCGGCGACATCCAGCTCGACGACGTGGTGGTCATCGCCGGTGCCGGGCCGCTGGGCCTGGGCATGGTGCAGGTAGCCAAGCTCAAAACCCCCAAGAAGCTGGTGGTGATCGACCTGGTGCCCGAGCGGCTGGCGCTGGCCCTGGCCTTTGGGGCCGACGTGGTCATCAACCCCGCCACCCAGAACGCCAAGGAGATCATCCACGGCCTGACCGAGGGCTACGGCTGCGACGTGTACATCGAAACCACCGGCGTGCCCGCAGGCGTGACCCAGGGGCTGGATGTGATCCGCAAACTGGGCCGGTTTGTGGAGTTCAGCGTGTTTGGCAAAGAGACCAGTGCCGACTGGTCCATCATCGGCGACCGCAAGGAGCTGGACGTGCGCGGTGCCCACCTGGGCCCGTACTGCTACCCCGTGGCCATCGACCTGATGGCGCGCGGCCTGCTCACATCCCGCGGCATCGTCACGCACAGCTTTGCGCTCAGCGACTGGGAGGCGGCGTTTGCGCTGGCCAACTCGCTGGACTCGATCAAAGTGCTGCTGCAACCCGGCAAGGTGTGAGCATGGCGCACGCAGAGCAGTTCGTCATTGGGGTCGATGTAGGCACCCAAAGCACCAAGGCCGTGCTGGTGCGCGCCGATGGCCGCATCATCGCCACCCACAGCCAGGGCTACCAGGTCGAAACCCCCGCGCCGCTGTGGGCGCAACAGTGGCCCAGCGTGTGGATGGATGCGGTGGTTGCCTGCATCAAGGGGGTGCTAGCGCTTGCCCAACCTGCACAGAGCGCTATCAAAAGTATATGCATCAGCAGTTTGTACGGCGGCTCGGGCATCCCGGTGGACGCCAACGGCAAAGCCCTGTACCCCTGCCTGATCTGGATGGACCGCCGCGCCCAGGCGCAGGTGGACTGGGTGCGCAACAACGTGGACCTGGAGCGCCTGTTCGACATCACAGGCAACGGTGTGGACAGCTACTACGGCTACACCAAGATGCTTTGGCTGCGCGACAACGAGCCGACGGTGTGGGCCAACACCGCGCAGTTTTTGCCGCCCAACAGCTTCATCAACGCCGCACTCACCGGCCAGGTGGCGGTGGACCACAGCTCGGCGGGCAACATCGGCGGCGTGTACGACCTGGCACACCGCTGCTGGTCCGAGGAAGCGCTGGCCCTGCTGGGCATTCCGCGCCGCATGATGCCGGACCGCTTGATTGCATCCAGCGACGTGGTCGGTCCGCTGCTGCACCATTGGGCCGAAGAATTAGGTTTACCGGTGGGATTGCCCGTGATCGCGGGGGGCGTGGATGCCGCCGTGGCCACCCTGGCCGCCGGGGCCACGCAGACCGGCAACCACGTCGGCATGATTGGCACCAGCATGGCTTGGGGCACCATCCGCCAGCAGGTGGACGCACGCCACGGCCTGATCAGCATGCCGCACGTGTTCAACGGCATGGAAGACCTGTACGTGTTTGGCGGGGCCATCACCGCCGGGGCCAGCGTGAGCTGGTTCCGCGAGAACTTCTGCCAGGCCGAGATCGCCGCCGGGCGCGCCCAGGGCGTGGACCCGCACGCGCTGCTGGAGGCCGCCGCCAGCGGCCTGCCCAGCGGCTCGGATGCTTTATTGTTTTTGCCCTACCTGATGGGCGAGCGCAGCCCCCTGTGGGATGCCAAGGCCAGCGGTGCCTTCATCGGCCTGGGCCTGCACCATGGCCGCGCCCACCTGTACCGTGCGGTGCTGGAGGGCATTGCCTACGCGCTGCACCACAACATCGAAACCGGCACGCTAGACGGCCACCCGCTGGACGAGGCCATCACCATCGTCGGCGGCGCCAGCCAGTCGGACCTGTGGATGCAGATCATCGCCGACGTGACCGGTCGCCCGGTGTTCACCATTGCCGAAGAGGTCGAAGCCTCGCTGGGGGCCGCGCAACTCGCCGCTTTTGGTGTGGGCCTGATCGATGCCGCCACGGTGCGCAAGGGCTGGGTGCAGCTCACTCCCCGCGCCCAGCCGCAGGAGCCCGCCCGCAGCACCTATGCCGCGCTGTTCCAGCTGTATGTGGCGCTGTACCCCACGTTGAAGCCGGTGATGCACCAGCTGCGCCAGATCAGTGTGGACACCACCGCCAAGCCCGTTATTTTGTCTTGAAGCTCAATCGATTGTGCGACTACCCAACTATGGAAGGAATGACCCGCCCATGCAGTGACTAACCCACGTACCGCCTTTGAGAAAACCAACTAAATCACCGGAGATAGACATGAAGATTCGTACCCTGACCCGCCTTGCATCCCTGACCACCCTCGTCCTGGGCAGCACCGCCCCCTACACCCAAGCCTTTGCCCAGACCATCGCCCCCGCCAAGATCGCGTTCCTGATGCCCGACCAGTCGTCCACCCGCTACGAGGAGCACGACAGCCCCGGCTTCAAGGCCGAGATGAAGAAGCTCTGCGCCGCCTGCGAAGTGCTCTACCAAAACGCCGACGGCGACGCATCGCGCCAGCAGCAGCAGTTCAATTCCATGATTTCCCAGGGCGTGAAAGCCATCGTGCTGGACCCGGTGGATTCCACCGCCGCCGCCTCGCTGGTCAAGCAGGCCCAGGCCAAGGGCATCAAGGTGGTGGCCTATGACCGCCCCATCCCCGCCGCCAAGGCCGACTACTACGTGTCGTTCAACAACGAAGGCATCGGCAAGGCCATTGCCGACTCGCTGGTGGCGCGCCTCAAGGCCGCGGGCGTGAAGCCGGGCGAAGGCGGTGTGCTGCAAGTCAACGGCTCGCCCACCGATGCGGCAGCAGGCCTGATCAAGAAGGGCATCCACGCCGGGCTGGACAACAGTGGCTACAAAATTTTGGCCGAATACGACACCCCCGACTGGGTGCCCGCCAAGGCCCAGCAGTGGGTGAGCGGCCAGATCGCCCGCTTCGGCAAGCAGATCGTGGGCGTGGTGGCTGCCAACGACGGCACCGGCGGCGGCGCGATTGCGGCTTTCAAGGCCGCAGGCGTGAACCCCGTGCCCCCGGTGTCGGGCAACGACGCGACCATCGCCGCACTGCAACTCATCATTGCCGGTGACCAGTACAACACCATCTCCAAGCCCAGCGAAATCGTGGCCGCCGCTGCTGCGCAGGTGGTGGTGAAGCTGCTGGCGGGCGAAACGCCCAAGGCCGAGATGATGCTGTACGACACCCCTTCGCAGCTGTTCACCCCCGCCGTGGTGGTGGCTGGCAACCTGAAGGCAGAAATCATCGACAAGATGGTCAGCGGCAAGCCGATCCAGACCGCTGCCGTGCTGTGCGTGGACCGCTACGCCGACGGCTGCAAGAAGCTCGGCATCACCAAGTAAACCTGCAGGTACAGCGCCATGACAACCCAACCAATGCAAACTTCCACGCCAGCACGCGAGCTGGTCCTGAGCCTGCGTGGCATCACCAAGCGCTTCGGTGCGGTGGCCGCGCTGACCGATATCGACCTTGACGTGCATGCGGGCGAGGTGGTGGCCTTGGTGGGCGACAACGGTGCAGGCAAGTCCACCCTGGTCAAGATCTTGTCCGGGGTGCACCAGCCGACATCGGGCAGCATGGCCTTTTGCGGCCAGCAGGTCACGTTGGCCGACCCCGGTGCCTCGCTGGCACTGGGCATTGCCACCGTATTCCAGGACCTCGCGCTGTGCGAGAACCTGGACGTGGTGGCCAACATCTTCCTGGGCAAAGAACTCAGCCCCTTCCACCTCAACGAGGTGGACATGGAGGTCAAGGCCTGGCAGTTGCTCAACGAGCTGTCGGCCCGCATCCCCAGCGTGCGCATTCCGGTGGCATCGCTGTCGGGCGGCCAGCGCCAGACGGTGGCCATCGCCCGCTCGCTGCTGCTTTCGCCCAAGTTGATCTTGCTCGACGAGCCCACCGCCGCCCTGGGTGTGGCCCAGACCGCCGAGGTGCTGGACCTGATCGAACGGGTGCGCGACAAGGGCCTGGGCGTGGTGATGATCAGCCACAACATGGAAGACGTGCGCGCCGTGGCCGACCGCATCGTGGTGCTGCGGCTGGGCAAAAACAACGGCGTGTTCCTGCCCGACGCATCTAACCACGAACTGGTGGGCGCCATCACAGGGGCCGCCGACAACTCTGTTTCGCGCCGCAGCACACGGCGCGAATCCTTACAAACCCACACCGCATAAGGCCCCCCATGTCTACCAATTCTGTGGCGAAAGCCCCACCGCTGCTGGACCGCAGCGACGAACGCTACCAGGTCGAAACCGGCATCGGCGGCGCTATCCGCACCTTCATCGACAAGGTCAAGGCAGGTGACCTGGGCTCGCTGCCGGTGATCGTCGGGTTGGCCGTCATCTGGACGGTGTTCCAGAGCATCAACCCAATTTTTCTGTCCAGCACCAACCTGATCAACATGCTGTTCGACGCGTCCACCATCGGGGTGATCTCGCTCGGGATCATCTGCATTTTGATGGTCGGCGAGATCGACCTGTCGGTGGGCTCGGTTAGCGGCTTTGCCTCTGCCATCGTCGGCGTGCTGTGGGTCAACCACGGCTGGCCGGTGGGCTGGGCAGTGGCGGCGGCAGTGGCCACGGGCGCAGTCATCGGCCTGGTCTACGCGCAGCTGTTCAACCGCTTTGGCATGCCCAGCTTTGTGTCCACGCTGGCCGGTCTGCTGGCCATCCTGGGTGCCCAGTTGTATGTGCTGGGCGGCACGGGTTCCATCAACCTGCCCTACGACTCGCCACTGGTGAACCTGGGCCAGTCGCTGTTCATGCCCGCCTGGGTGGCCTACGGCGTGGTGGCGATTGCCGGGCTGGCGATGTTGGTGGCGGGTATGAAAACCGCCGCCCGCCGCCGCGCTGCCGGTTTGTCTGCCGAATCCATGGGCCGCCTGGTGCTGCGCACTGCCGTGCTCACCGTGGTGCTGGAGCTGATCGCGCTGTACTTCTACCAGGACCGGGGCATTCCGTGGATGTTTGGCATCTTCATCGCCCTGGTGGTGGGGCTGGACTACGCGCTGACCCGCACCCAATGGGGCCGCATGGTCCACGCCGTGGGCGGCAACCGCGAGGCGGCCCGCCGCGCCGGTATCAAGGTGCGCAGCATCTACGCCAGCGTGTTCGTACTGTGCGCTTCGCTGGCCGCGTTTGGTGGCGTGATGGCCTCGGCCCGGCTGGCATCGGCCAGCCAACAAGCCGGTACGGGTGACGTGAACCTGAACGCGATTGCCGCTGCGGTAATTGGTGGCACCAGCCTGTTTGGCGGGCGCGGCAGCGCGTACTCGGCGCTGCTCGGGATCATCGTGATCCAGTCGATCTCCAGCGGGCTGACGCTGCTGGATTTGTCTTCGTCGCTGCGCTACATGATCACCGGTGCGGTGCTGGCCATTGCCGTCATCGTGGACTCTTTAGCTCGCCAATCCCGTGTATCCCACGGCAGGGCTTAGTCAAAGTCCTCGTCCCCGCCGGACACCACCTTGCGCACCACGTCTCCCGAGAAGCCGCGGGCCAGCAGAAAGCGCTGCTGCTTGGCCCGGGCGGCGGCATCTTCGGGCGGGCTGCCAAACTTCTTGCGCCACACCTCGCGGGCGCGGGCCAGCTCGGTGTCTTGCAGGCTGGCCACCGCGTCCAGCACCATGCCGGGGTCCAGGCCCTTGGTTTGCAGCTCTTGCCGGATGCGGGCGGTGCCCAGCTTGGCAGACCGGCGGTACAACACCGAATCCACCACCCGCTGCTCGTTGATGAAGCCCTTGGCCTGGAGTTCGTCCAGCGCCTGGGCCAGCGTGCCGGGCACCTCCTCAAACTGCGTGAGCTTGCGCTCCAGCTCAGCACGCGAATGTTCGCGGCCACTGAGCAGGCGCAGGGCCCGGCCCTTGAGGCTGATGGGTGCCAGGCCCTTGGACGGTGCAAAAGCCATTTACTACAGTTTTAATAGCTGCTCGTGCTGACAGGATCAGCACGGGAGCCTTATTTAAGCCTCAACCTTGGCCTTCTTGCCTTCTTTGGCGGGCTCGGCAGCCACGGGCACCAGCGGGATGCCCAGCGACTCGCGCACCTTGTTTTCGATCTCGATGGACAGGCCGGGGTTCTCGCGCAAAAACTCGCGGGCGTTGTCGCGGCCCTGGCCGATTTTTTCGCCCTGGTAGGCGTACCAGGCGCCCGACTTTTCGATCACCTTGGCCTCCACGCCCATGTCGATGATCTCGCCCTGGCGGCTGATGCCCTCACCAAACAGAATGTCGAACTCGGCCGTCTTGAACGGGGGGGCCACCTTGTTCTTCACCACCTTGACCTTGGTCTCGTTGCCGATGGAGTCGTCGCCCTTCTTGATGGTGCCGGTGCGGCGAATGTCCAGGCGCACCGAGGCGTAGAACTTCAGCGCGTTGCCGCCGGTGGTGGTCTCGGGCGAGCCAAACATCACGCCGATCTTCATGCGGATCTGGTTAATGAAGATGACCATGCAGTTGGCCTTCTTGATGTGGGCGGTGAGTTTGCGCAGCGCCTGGCTCATCAAACGGGCTTGCAGGCCGGGCAGGCTGTCGCCCATTTCGCCTTCGAGCTCGGCCTTGGGGGTGAGTGCGGCCACCGAGTCCACCACGATCAGGTCCACCGCGCCAGAGCGCACCAGCGAATCGACGATTTCCAGGGCTTGCTCGCCGGTGTCGGGCTGGCTGATCAGCATTTCTTGCAGGTTGACACCCAGGTTCTGGGCGTACTGGGTGTCGAGCGCGTGCTCGGCATCCACAAAGGCGCAGGTGCCGCCGAGCTTTTGCATTTCGGCAATGACTTGCAGGGTCAGCGTGGTCTTGCCGCTGGACTCGGGGCCGTAAATCTCGATGACGCGGCCACGGGGCAGGCCACCCACGCCCAGCGCAATGTCCAGGCCCAGCGAGCCGGTAGACACTACCTGGATGTCCTCAATGACTTCGCCCTCGCCCAGGCGCATGATGGTGCCCTTGCCAAACTGCTTTTCGATCTGCGCCAATGCGGCTTGCAGGGCCTTGGCTTTTTCGGCCAGGGCGGCGGGGGTGGGGGCTGCGGGAGGGGCTTTGGCGACGGCGTTCATGCTGCGGGTCTTTCAAAAGTCAGAAGGAATTAAGCGGCTGCATGGCCTGCAATTAACTACAGGCTGGATGCTTGAACAGTAGTTTACGGCGACCCAATAGTTCTGCAATAGATTTTTTAGTCAGTTTGGCTTACTATCTGACAATGCTGGAAATCACCGCTGAACAAGGTTGGCGCGAGACGCATCTGGGCCGCTTGATGGCCACTGCGCTGCGCCGTTTCGATGCCCGCGTGCTGGAGCTGATGGCCCGTAACGTAGACGTGCCGCTGGCCCTGGGTAACCTGGCGGCGCGGGCGCAGGTGGGTGCGGCGCACATCCACATCACCCGGCATTTGCCGCTGCAGGGCGCGCGGCTCACCGAGCTGGCCACGCAGGCGGGCATGAGCAAGCAGGCCATGGGCGACCTGGTGGACCAGTGCGCCGCCTGGGGCATGGTGGCCCGCGAACCCGACCCGCTGGATGCCCGGGCGCGCCGGGTGGTGTTTACCGCGACCGGGCTGGCCTGGCTCAAAGCCTTCCAGGACGCGGTGGCGCAGGCCGAAGACGAGTTCCACCAGGCCGTCGGCCCGGAGGTGGCCACGGTGGTGTCGCTCGGGCTGGAAGCCTACGCGACATAATCGCGAAAAAACAAGGAGACACGATGCGTATCCTCATTGCAGAAGACGACCAGGTTTTAGCCGACGGCCTGCTGCGCGGCCTGCGCGCCTCGGGCGCGGCGGTGGACCACGTGGCCAGCGGCACCGAGGCCGATGCCGCCCTGCTGACCAACCGCGAATTCGACCTGCTGATCCTCGACCTGGGCCTGCCCAAGATGCATGGCCTGGAGGTCTTGAAGCGCCTGCGCGCCCGGGGCTCGTCACTGCCGGTGCTGATCTTGACGGCGGCCGACAGCGTGGAAGAGCGCGTCAAAGGCCTGGACTTTGGGGCCGACGACTACATGGCCAAGCCGTTTTCCCTGCAGGAGCTGGAAGCCCGGGTGCGCGCCCTGGCGCGGCGCGGTGCGGGCGGGGCCAGCAGCAGTATCCAGCACGGCCCCCTGCTGTACGACCACGCGGGGCGCATGGCCAGCATCGACGGCAAGACGCTGGAGCTGTCGGCCCGCGAACTGGGCCTGCTGGAGGTGCTGCTGCAGCGCGTGGGGCGGCTGGTGAGCAAGGAGCAACTGATCGAGCGCCTGTGCGAATGGGGCGAAGAGGTCAGCGTCAACGCCATCGAGGTCTACATCTACCGCCTGCGCAAGAAAATCGAAAAGGGCCCGATCCGCATCGCCACGGTGCGCGGGCTGGGCTATTGCCTGGAAAAGATTGCACCGTAATGCAGGGCACTGGACGGCGCGGCGTTTAGTTTTTATAATCGGCACCATGACATCGATAAACAAAGCATTGATCCTTTAGACACCTTCCGATTTTTCGGAAGGCGCTGTGCCTTGCCGGAACGAACTCCCCACCCCGGCAAAGATGTTTGACCGGGGTTTTTTGTTTTTGACGACCTGAAAGTTCTTATGCGTACCTATGACAAGCTGATCGCCACGATTCATCCGCACCAGTGGATGGTGGGCTTGCGCTCGTCCATTGGTGCGGCATCTACTGCGCAAGACAAAAGCCCCTAGCTTCGGGAATTTTTTAGCGGTCCCCTGTGGACCCTGGAAACCCTGGTTGGCGGCACGCCAGCCAGGGTTTTTGTCTTTAAGGAACATCGTATGAACACGCGAAAACTTCGCAACATCGGCATCATCGCCCACGTCGACGCGGGTAAAACCACGGTCAGTGAACGCATTTTGTTCACCACCGGCGAGATCCACCGCACCGGTGAAGTGCACGACGGCAACGCCACCATGGACTACGACCCGCAGGAGCGGGCGCGCGGCATCACCATCAACAGCGCCGCCACCACCGTGCCTTGGCGCGGCCACCAGATCAACCTGATCGACACACCCGGCCACATCGACTTCAACATCGAGGTGAGCCGCTCGCTGCGCGTGCTGGACGGCGCGGTGGTGGTGTTTGACGGCGTGGCCGGGGTGGAGCCGCAGACCGAAACCAACTGGCGCCTGGCCGACGGCTACGGCGTGCCGCGCATTGCGTTGGTCAACAAGCTGGACCGCACCGGCGCCGACTTTGCCCGCGTGGTGGCGATGATCGCCGAGCGCCTGGCCGTGACACCGCTGGTGCTGCAACTGCCCATCGGCCAAGAGGCCGGGTTTGCAGGCGTGGTCGATCTGCTCGGCATGCAAGCCCTGTACTGGCCGCCCAACGACCGGGGCCAGCCCACGCTGACGCGTGCCGCCGTGCCCGCCGAGCTGTTAGCCGCCGCTGAGTCCGCCCGCCGCAGCCTGGTGGAGCTGGCCGTGGAGCAAGACGACGCGGCCCTGACCGCCTACCTGGACGGCCAAACCGTGCCGGACGACGTGCTGCGCGCTTGCATCCGCAAAGGCACGCTGGCAGGGGCCTTTGTGCCCGTGCTGGCCGGTGCCGCGCTGAAGAACAAGGGCATCGAGCCCCTGCTCGACGCGGTGGTGGACTACCTGCCCGCCCCCGAAGACCGCCCGCTGGCGCTGCCGCCGGGCGACGGCTTTGCCGCGCTGGTCTTCAAGGTGGTGCACGACGAACACGGCACGCTGAGCTATCTGCGCGTCTACCGCGGCGAAGCCCATGCGGGCACCCCGGTGCTGAACACCCACACCGGCCAGCGCGAGCGCTTGTCGCGGGTGGTGCAGATGCACGCCGACCGCCGCGAAGAACTCGCACTGGCCCAGGCGGGCGACATCGTGGCCGTGGCCGGCCTGAAGCACAGCAAGACCGGCCACACCCTGAGCGACCCGGCCCAGCCCGTGGTGCTGGAGGAAATCCACGCGCCCGAGCCGGTGCTGGCCATGGCAGTAGAGCCGCATTCGCGCGACGACCAGGACAGCTTCTCGCGCGGCCTGCACACGTTGGTGGACGAAGACCCCAGCCTGCGCCTGGGCCAGGACAGCGACACCGGCCAGACCTTGTTGTCGGGCGTGGGCGAGCTGCAGCTGGAGGTGACGCTGGAAAAGCTGCGCAGCCGCTTCGGCGTAACGGTACGCACCGGGCCGCCGCAAGTGGCCCTGCGCGAAACCATCGCCCATGCGGCCCACGTGCGTTATCTGCACAAAAAGCAGAGCGGCGGCCCCGGCCAGTATGCCGAGGTGGTGCTGCGTGTGGAGCCTTTGGAGCGCGGCGCGGGCCTGCAGTTTGAGAGCGCCATCACCGGCGGGGCGATTCCGAAAGAATTCATCCCCAGCGTGGAGCAAGGCGTGCGCCGTGCCGCCCTGGCGGGTGTGCTGGCCGGCCACCCGGTGACCGATGTGCGGGTGGTGCTGGAAGACGGCAGCTTCCATGAGAAGGACTCGTCCACCCTGGCCTTCGAGGTGGCGGGCCTGCAGGCCTTCATGCAGGCCCAGCGCGAGGCCGGGCCGACACTGCTGGAGCCGGTGATGGCGGTGGAAGTGACCACGCCCATGGACCATGTAGGCGACGTGATCGGCGACCTGAACCGCCGCCGCGGCCAGGTGCGCCACCAGGACCAGCGCGGCAACGCCGCCGTCGTGCAGGCCATGGTGCCGCTGCAGACGCTGTTCGGCTACATCGGCAGCCTGCGCGCCCTGACGGCAGGCCGCGCCAGCTACACCATGCAGCTGGACCACTACGCGGTGGCGCCGCGGCACGGCTGAATGCCGACCTGAAAAGGGCGAACCATGGGTTCGCCCTTTTTTATGCATGAAATCAGTGCCCTGTGCTTATGGAATAAGCACAAGCAGCTATCAAAACAGAAGCGGCTCTTTACGGAAAAAGCACTCCGGGAGCATGGCACCGGAAATATATTCAATGGAGCGCTCGTCCACTTTGTGTTTAGCGAATACCGCACGCCAGCCTTTGACCACCTCCAGCATGTTGTCGATGGTCTGCTGCGCCTCCTCCAGACGGAGCCCAAAGCTTGCACAGTCCGATAAGAGGTTGTAGACGCTGGCCACACGGCCATAGCGCCCGGCTTCTAACGCCAGGTCTCGCCGCTCCAAGGAAATGAGTGGCACGGGCACGATGTCGTAAGCCGGAGACAAACGCCAGCCGCCTGGGGTGCGCAGCATGGCGTGGTTGCGCGGGTGGTCATCGTTGTTGGTCACCATCGCATTGAAGACCATCCGGCGGAACAGCTCCAGCCTGTCCGCATCGGGCTTGACGGACCAGCGGCGGATTTCGTCGGCGAGCAGCAAGTACGACCACCGGTCACGGCCGCTATAACCGTCCTCCGCGTCCAGAACGGTAAGCCCCGACACCAGGCCATGCCGGGCATAGGCGTTGGCATCCAGGTTCCATTCCCGGTCGAAGCGCAGCAGCATCAAGGCTTCGGCCTTGCCGACCGACTCCATCCGAGTGCCGCACACCTGCAGTCCGGCCGCGCGGGCGAGTTCCAGCGTCGCGTACTCGATGCGTTGCATGTTGTGTTTGTCCTGCTTCTCGGGAAGCTTTGCCAGGTACAGGCGGTGGCCGTCTTCCACGGTGACCTTGGGGCGGGCACCGCCCATGCTGGTGCCGGGTTCCAACTGCTCCAGTACCTCGTAAGCTAATTTGCCGGTCTCTTCCAGCTGCTCAGCGGCCTGGGACAGGGCTTCGAGTTGGTGTGTGCGGTTGAAGGGTTTAGCGGGGCCCGGGGGTTGCACCGACAGGCCAAAGCGCAGACTGCCCGCCCCGTCGTCCGGACCGTTGAGCAGGTACTCCATTTCGGATATGTCCGCCGCTTCGCGCTCAAGGCGCGCCTGGATGACCCGGCGGCCCCATGCATCGGGACTGGCATCACGCAAGGCACCCGGAATGCCCTTGAGCTTGGTGAACTGCATCGGCTTATCGGTCAGCTTGAGGTGGTATGGGTCCAGCTCGATGACGTTGGGCCGCGCAAGATAACGTTTGCCGTAGGTAAAAGTGCCCTGGAATGCGCCTGCGCCCAATTCTTTGACCTTCAGCGAGGCACAGGGCACCCATTCGAATGTGCCTGGCAGCTGGATGTAGACATAGCAGAGGCTTTCTTTGCTGAGCATGGAGCGCTTTAGTGTCGTGTTCTCAGAAGTCGTTCTCAGAAGTCGTTGTCAGAGGCTGGCGCACGCACGCGCTGGGGCCGAGCGGCAGCTTCCAGAATTTTTCCATGGTCGTCGGTGTCGGGATCGGCAACGCCGTGCATGCTGTCCAACAGCGCGAGTTTCCAGAGCACGCCCATGAAGGTCCCCAGAGAGATGCCGGGATCTCCGTTTTCGATGCGGTACAGCGTACGCCGGCCGATGCCACAGGCCTGCGCCAAGTCCTCTGCGCCCAGGCGGCGGCGAACGCGCGCAATGCGCACGCGCTGGCCCAGCGCCTCCAGCTGCTGGAGTACTTCACGTGGAAGTTGCTCTATTGATTTTTGAGCCATATTTGACCCGCTAAATTAGATAATGGGCCATTATGCTACCTTTTCATCCATTGGCAAAAGTTTGAGCCATTTTTGACCCGTTATGCGTTTTTGCGGGCCATATTAGGCCCCATTTAGTTAATCCAAGGTATTCACTGCTACGCATGAAATCAGTGCCTACCGCTCATTGGACCAGCACAAGCAGCTATTTAAACAATAGCAAATCACCGCCACTGCTGCACATAGCCGGGCACCTCCCCCGGCCCCGGCGCGTCCACCACGGGCGCGGCGGGGGTCTGCACCAGCGGCAGCACGCCGGTCCACACCGGAATACCCAGGTCCTCGGCATCGTCCACGGGCGGGCCGGTGCGCACCTTGCACACGGCCTCGTCCAGCGCGATGCGCATCACCGTGGTGGCGGCAAATTCCTTGTCGCTGCCGCGGCGGATCTCGGCGTTGCGGCCGGGGGCGATCTTGTCCATGAACGCGTCCATCGCGGCGCGCTTGTCGGCATCGGCCACCACCCGCTCGAACGGGCCGTAGATGACCGCCGAGCGGTAGTTCATCGAATGGTTAAACGCCGAGCGCGCCAGCACCAGCCCGTCCACATGGGTAATGGCCACGCAGGCCTGGGTGCCAGCCGCCAGCAGCTTGAGCAAACGTCCCCCATTGGAGCCGTGGATGTACAAGTGTTCGCCCGTGCGCCAGCAGGCGGTGGGGATGTTGTGCGTGCCCTTGTCGTCGGCAAAAGCCACGTGGCACACATAGGCCGCGTCGAGGATGGCGTGCAGCGTGCTGCGCTGGTAGTCGGCGTTTTCGGCGATGCGGCGGATGCGGGTGCGGGCGCTGGGGGCAACGGAAGTGGTCATGGCAAATATTGAGGAGCAGTGGAAAGTGTGCGCACTATAGGTTTTCATGGCCCCACCGATAGAACCATAAACTACACACTTTTTAGAGCCACTTAACCTCCCCTCTATGGACTACGCACTGCTGTTGGCCCAGTACACCCAGGCCCACCCCGGCGGCCCGCGCCAGCAGCAACTGCACGCCTGCCTGCGCTCGGCCATCCGCAGCGGCACGCTGGCCCCCGGCACGCGGCTGCTGGCCACGCGGCAACTGGCGGCCGACCTGGGCGTGGCGCGCAACACCGTGCTGTATGCCTACGCCCAGCTCGCCACCGAAGGTTATGTGCAGCCCGACCGGCGTGGCACCCGGGTGGCCGACCTGGTACCCCGGCCTGCTGCGGCGCGGGCCCTGCCTGCGGGCCCGTCGCCCGTGCTGTCGCGGCGCGCCCAGCCCGCCCCGCCCCGACTGGAACCCCTACCCGAAGCGCACTGGATGGGGGCCTTCGTACCCGGTGTGCCCGCGCTGGCCGACTTCCCGCTGGCGGCCTGGCGCAGGCAGGTCGACCATGCCTGGCGTTACCTGTCCACGGTGCAGCTCAACTACGGCGCACCGGCGGGCCAGCCGCTGCTGCGCGAAGCCATTGCCGCGCACCTGCGGGCCTCGCGCGGTGTGGTGTGCGACGCGCGCCAGGTGTTCATCACCGACGGCACGCAAACCAGCCTGAACCTGTGCGCCCACGCCTTTGCCGACGCAGGCGACACCGTGTGGTTGGAAAACCCCGGCTACCGGGGCGCACTCACCGCCTTCCAGGCCGCCGAGCTACGAGTCCACGGCATCGCGGTGGATACCGACGGCATGGCCCCCAGCGCCGCCGACTGGCAGCAGCACCCGCCCAAGCTGATTTACACCACGCCATCGCACCAGTACCCGCTGGGTAGTGTGCTCAGCCTGCCCCGGCGGCTGGCGCTGCTGGCCCAGGCCCAGGCCTGCGGTGCGCTGGTGATCGAAGACGACTACGACAGCGAATTCCGCCATGACGGCCCGCCCCTGGCCGCCATGCAGGGCCTGCTGCCCGTTGCTCCGGTGCTGTACCTGGGTACGTTCAGCAAAACCCTGTTCCCGGCGCTGCGCATCGGCTTCATGGTGGTGCCGCAGCAGCTGGTGGCCGCGCTGGAGCCGGTGCTGGCTGCCTCCGTACCCCAGGGCCGCGCCGCCGACCAGCTGGCCCTGGCCGCGTTTTTGCGCAGCGGCCAGTTCGCCACCCACCTGCGCCGCATGCGCCGCCTGTACCGGCAACGGCGCGATGCCCTGCGCAGCGCACTGCTGCGGCACTTTGGCCCGGACGTGGCGGTGGTGGGCGGCTCGGCAGGCATGCACCTGGCACTGCGGCTGGATGGGGCTATTTCCGACGTGCGGGTGAGCGCCCAGGCCCTGCAGCACGGCATCGTGGCCCACGCTTTGAGCAGCCATGCCGTGGGCAACAACGGGGGCCATGGCGGCCCGGTGTGGAACGGCCTGATGCTGGGCTATGCCCAGGTACCCGCCGAGCACATGGATGCCGCGGTAGAGAAACTGGCCCGCATCGTGCACGCACAAGCTTATGGATGAAATCCGTGCTCTGTGCTTATGGAATAAGCACAAGCAACTATAAAAGTTGCAGCAAACGATTCAAGACCGTACCACGCCCTTTTTCAGCAGGATGTTGCCGTACAACCGGGTGTCGCCGGTCGCCACCACCGCAAAGGCCTGGGCGGCGCGGGCGTAGAAGGCAAAACGCTCCAGCGAGGCGGGCGGCTTCTCACCGTGGCGCACCAGGGTGGCGGCAAAGTCCTGCACCGCGGGCGGCACCGCGCTGGCATCGCCCACCACCTGCATGGTGCAGGCGGCATCGGGCACAAAGTCGTCCAGTGGCAGCACCGACAGCACAGCATCCAGCACGCGGGTGGCATCCACGCCGGGCAGGTTCACCAGGCGGCGGGCGTTGGTGGTGGCGGGGAAGTTGGCATCGACCAGCGCGATTTCGTCGCCATGGCCCATGGAGGCCAGCACGTGCAGCAGGTCGGCGCTGAGTATGGGGGAAAGGTTTTTGAGCATAGGAGGGGCCGGACAGAGGCAAAGCGACGATGTTAGAGCCAGTTCAAACCCCTTGAAACCCCGCTTAACCAAGGGTAAACCAGCGACCTATAAACACATAAAGTTACATAAACCCGAATTCAGCAGAGTATCGTTACAACTCAAAACAATAAAGAGGCCACCCATGGTTCATGCACATTCCCAGACGCCCCAGCCCCTGTCCCAGGCGTTGCTGGGCGACAGGGTCATGGTGGCGGCGATTGCACTCAGTGCCATCGCCGCGGTTGTTTTAGGCTTCCAGTTTGTCGATTCCGGGCTGGCCATAGGCGCATCGCTGCTGTTGCTGGTGGTGGCCACGCTGGCCTATGCCATGGCCAAGGGCACCATGGCCTCGCGGCTGGTGCTGGCCTTTGTGCAGGTGTCGCTGGTGGCCCTGCACATCCAGCTGGCGCGCGGCATGATCGAGCTGCACTTTGGGGTGTTCGTCACGCTGGCGCTGCTGCTGGTGTACCTGGACTGGAAACCCATCGTCTTCGGGGCGGCGCTGTTTGCAGTGCACCACGTGGTGTTTGACCGGCTGCAGGCCGCCGGCCTGGGCTTTTACTGCACCACCGAAGCCGACTTTTTGCGCATTGTGCTGCACGCCACCTACGTGGTGATCCAGACCGCGCTGGAGGTGGTACTGGCGATTGGCATGGGCCGCACCGCCCGCCAGGGCGAAGAGCTGGTGGCGCTGGTGGGCAGCGTGGACCGGGCCGACGGCATTGCGCTGGGTGTGGGCCACATGGCCATGCGCAGCCCGGTGGCGCGGGCCCTGCAAGCCGCACTGGCGCGCATGGACGGGGCGGTATCCACGGTGCGGGGTGCCACCTCGGGCATTGAAAGCGCCTGCAGCGAAATCGCCACCGGCAACCAGGACCTGAGCGCACGCACCGAACAGACCGCCAGCAACCTGCAGCGCACCGCCAGCAGCATGGAGACGCTGACCAGCACGGTGAAACAGTCGGCCGATGCCGCCCACCAGGCCAACCAGCTGGCGGCCTCGGCGGCCGAGGTGGCAGCCCGCGGCGGCGCGGTGGTGAGCCAGGTGGTGGCCACCATGGACGACATCAACCAAAGCTCCAAGAAGATCGCCGACATCATTGGCGTGATCGATGGCATTGCCTTCCAGACCAACATCCTGGCGCTCAACGCTGCAGTGGAAGCCGCCCGCGCGGGCGAGCAGGGTCGCGGCTTTGCGGTGGTGGCCAGCGAGGTGCGTAGCCTGGCCGGGCGCAGCGCCGAAGCCGCCAAGGAGATCAAGGCGCTGATCAGCGCCTCGGTGGAAAAGGTCGATTCCGGCTCGCGGCTGGTGCACAACGCGGGTAGCACCATGACCGAGATCGTCCAATCGGTGAAGCGGGTCAGCGACATCATCGGCGAGATCACCGCTGCGTCCAGCGAGCAGTCGGACGGCATCTCCGAGGTCAACCAGGCCATCACCCAGCTCGACCAGATGACGCAGCAAAACGCCGCGCTGGTAGAGCAATCTGCTGCCGCCGCCGCCAGCCTGCGCGACCAGGCCCAGAAACTGGTGGACGCGGTGGAGGTGTTCCGAACGGCGTAAGCTGTGGGCTTTGCATTGCAGGAAGCCCCCATGAACGCCCGTGTCCCCGCCTCTGTTTTGAACCCCGCCCAGGTGCTGGCCCACGCCACCGCCGCCTGGGACGGCGACATCGTCCGCCAGCTCAGCGACTACATCGCCATCCCCGCCAAATCGCCCGCGTTTGATGCGGCCTGGTCTGAACACGGCTACATCGACACGGTCATGCGCAACGCGGCGGCCTGGGTCGAGGCGCAAAAGGTCGAAGGCCTGCGGTTGGAAGTGATCCGCCTGGAAGGCCGCACCCCGGTGCTGTTTTTTGAAGTGCCCGCCAGCCAGACCGCCTGCACCGACACCGTGCTGATGTACGGCCACCTGGACAAACAACCCGAATTCACCGGTTGGCGCAACGACCTCGGCCCCTGGACGCCGAAGTACGAGGACGGCAAGCTCTATGGCCGGGGCGGTGCCGACGACGGCTATGCCGTCTACGCCAGCATCACCGCCGTGCAGGCCCTCAAGGCGCAAAACCTGCCGCACCCGCGCATCGTCGGCCTGATCGAAACCTGTGAAGAAAGCGGCTCCTACGACCTGCTGCCGTACGTGGATGCCATGCGCGCACAACTGGGCGAAGTGGCGCTGGTGGTCTGCATGGATTCCGGCGCGGGCAACTACGACCAGCTCTGGCTGACCAACAGCCTGCGCGGCCTGGCCAACGGCGTGTTGAAGGTAGAGGTGCTGACCGAAGGCGTGCACTCGGGCGATGCCAGCGGCCTGGTGCCGTCGAGCTTTCGCATCATGCGCCAGGTGCTGGACCGGCTGGAAGACAGCGCCACGGGCCGCCTGCTGCCCGCCAGCTTCCACTGCGAAGTGCCAGCCGACCGTCTGCTGCAGGCCCGGGCTACGGCGGCCATCCTGGGCGACGAAATCTACAAGCGCTTCCCCTGGGCGCATTACGACTGCGGCGGCGCCAGCACCCTGTGCCTGCCCACCACCACCGAGCCGGTGCAGGCCCTGCTGAACCGCACCTGGGCCCCCACGCTCAGCGTCACCGGGGCCGAGGGCCTGCCGGAGCTGAAAAACGCCGGGGCCGTGCTGCGCCCCTACACCGCCTTCAAGCTGTCGCTGCGCCTACCGCCGCTGGTGGATGCAGCCCAAGCGGTGCAAGAACTCAAAACCCTGCTGGAAGACAACGCCCCCTACCAGGCCCGCGTAACCTTCCAGCCCGACGGCGCGGCCACCGGCTGGAACGCCCCCAGCACCGCTCCGTGGTTTGAAACCGCGCTGCATGCCGCATCACAGGCCCAGTTCGGCGCGCCCTGCGGCTACATCGGCCAGGGCGGCACGATTCCGCTGATGAACATGCTGTCCCAGGGTTTCCCGAAAGCGCAGATGATGGTGTGTGGCGTGCTCGGCCCCAAGAGCAACGCCCACGGCCCGAACGAGTTTTTGCACGTGCCCTACGCCAAGAAACTCACCGCTGCCGTGGCACAGGTGATTGCCAGTTTCCCACTGCAAGCGAGCTGAGCTCAGGCGTAAAAAAAGCCACTTTTCAGGCATGAAAAGTGGCTCTAGCGCTTATTTCATAAGCACAAGCAGCTATTATTTTTGCAGCAAACCGCCCAGCATGCCAAACAGGTCATTGCTGTCGCCCAGGCCGCCTTGGGGTGCCTGGCCGTTGGGCGTGAGGTGGTCTACCAAACCAGGCAGCACCTGGGCCAATTGACCGGCGGCTTCACCGGGGTTCAGGCCCAGTTGGGCAGCGATACCGGCCAGTGCGTCGGAGCCCAGCACATTGCCCAGCTGGTCGCCCGAGATAGGCTGGTTCTGGCCGGTGCCGACCCAGGAACCCAGCACATCGCCCATGCCCGCCTGGCCAAACTTCTCGGCCAGACCGCCCAGGCCACCCTGCGCGCCGTTGTTGCTCAGCATGCTGGTCACCACCTGGATAAGCTGCGGGTTGCTGGCCAGCATGCCGATGATGCCGCCCAAACCACCACCCAAGCCGCCGAGGCCGCCCTGGGGTTGCTGCTGTTGGCCGTTGTTCAAAACTGCGCCGAGAACCGAGTCGAGTAAGCCCATGGTGTTTCCTTGGTAAGTGGAGATAAAAATACGTTGCCGCCGCCCGCAACGCTGGGAACAACCCGCAGGTTGACCGCACATTGTCTACTATCTAAATGTCAAATCAGATGCGTGACAATTCGCACATTCTGACAAGTACCCCCATGCACACCCTTCCCCCCTGGCAAGCCAACGGCCTGCTGCTCCTGGCCGCCCTGATCTGGGGCTCCGCTTTTGTCCCCCAGGCCTGGGGCGCTGTAGATGTAGCCCCGTTTCTGTTCACAGGCCTGCGTTTTGCGCTGGGTTGCCTGGTGGTGGCGCCGCTGGCCTGGTGGGAATGGCGGCAGCGCAGCGCGGTGCAAAAGGCCGCCGGGGCGGGCCATCTATTGCCGGTGGCGGGGCTGGGTTTTCTGATTTTTGCGGGCGTGGTGATGCAGCAGATCGGCATTGGCCAGACCAGCGTGACCAACGCCGGGGTGCTGACCGCGCTGTACGTGCCGCTCACCCCGCTGCTGGCCTGGGCGCTGCTGCGCCAGCGGCCCGCATGGCGGGTGTGGCCTGCGGCGCTGGCCTGTGTAGTGGGCACCTGGCTGCTGGCCGGAGGCGGCGGCCTGGCGATTGCGCGGGGCGACTGGTGGATCATCGGCAGCAGCCTGTTCTGGGCCTTGCACGTGCTGCTGGTGGGCCGGGTGTCGCGCCACAGCAGCGGGCCGTTTGTACTGTCGCTGGTGCAGTTTGCGGTGTGCGCGGTGGCCAGCCTGTCGGTAGCGGCCGTGGCCGAACCCTGGGTGCTGGACAAGCTGCGTAAATCCGCCGCCAGCATCGCCTACACCGGCTTTGTCTCGGTGGGCCTGGGCTACACGCTGCAGGTGCTGGGCCAGCGCCATGCCAACGCCAGCCATGCGGCCATTATTTTGTCGAGTGAGACACTGTTTGCCGCCCTGTTTGGCGCGCTGCTGATGGGCGACCGGCTGAACGCCACCGGTCTGGTCGGCTGCGGCCTGATCCTGGCCAGCATGGTGCTGGTGCAGATCGGGCCAAGATAGGCACACCCCCAGGCTTGCCCACTTCGTGTGGCCTCCAACCCCCTTGCAGGGGGCAACACCAGCAGCCTGGCAAAGCCAGTTCTGCGGTGTTTCTGGCGGGCATCCGTTCTGGCTGAAACTTAGAGCTGAACGTTATCGATCCATCGCTTTAGTGAATCACCTGGGCCAGCAGGCCGTCGGCGTAGTGGCCGGCCACCACTTGCAGGGTGTGGCCCTTGATGCCCGCAGCCTGGCCTTCGCAGCCAAACTCTAAAAAGCGCTGTTTGCACAGCTTCTTGGCGGCTTCGCGGGCGGGCTTGAGGTAGTCGCGGGGGTCGAACTTCTCGGGATTTTCGGCAAAGAACTTGCGGATCGCGCCGGTCATGGCCAGGCGCACATCGGTGTCGATGTTGATCTTGCGCACGCCGTGCTTGATGGCTTCCTGGATTTCTTCGACCGGCACGCCGTAGGTTTCCTTCATGTCGCCGCCGTGCTCGCGGATGATGGCCAGCAGCTCTTGCGGCACGCTGGAGCTGCCGTGCAGCACCAAGTGGGTGCTGGGGATGCGCTGGTGGATTTCCTTGATGCGCTGGATCGCCAGGATGTCGCTGGTGGGCTTGCGGGTGAACTTGTACGCGCCGTGGCTGGTGCCGATGGCGATGGCCAGCGCGTCGATCTGGGTGCGCTGCACGAATTCGGCGGCCTGCTCGGGGTCGGTCAGCATCTGCGCCATGGTCATGACATCGTCGGTACCGTGGCCGTCTTCTTTGTCGCCCTTCATGGTTTCCAGCGAACCCAGGCAGCCGAGCTCGCCCTCGACCGTCACGCCCACGCGGTGCGCCAGCTCGACCACTTTGCGGGTGACTTCGACGTTGTAGTCAAAGCTGGCGATGGTTTTGCCGTCGGACTGCAAGGAGCCGTCCATCATCACCGAGCTGAAGCCCAGGTTGATCGCGCCCTGGCAGATTTCGGGGCTTTGGCCGTGGTCCTGGTGCATGACCAGCGGAATGTGCGGCCAGGTTTCGATGGCGGCCTGGATCAAATGCTTGATGAAGGGCTCGCCCGCATACTTGCGCGCACCGGCGCTGGCCTGCAGGATAACGGGTGCACCCACCTCGTCGGCGGCTTGCATGACGGCCTGGACTTGTTCCAGGTTGTTGACATTGAAGGCCGGGATGCCATAGCCGTTAACGGCGGCATGGTCCAGCAGTTCGCGCATAGAGACGAGTGCCATGGTGGTGGTTCCAGAGAGTTAAAAATGGGAGCCGGGCAGTTTGGTAACCGCTTGGTAACTATGCCAATTCTAGCCTTGTCCCACCGGCGACCCCCAAGCCAAAGTGAGGCGGTAGCAGGTTTGCCAGCGGCTGGGGTTGTCAGAAAGCTCTGGCGGCGTGGCGATCTGTTCACATTGCCCGCCGTGGACTTCGGCCACCCGGCGGGCGATTTTGTGGCCCAGGCCCAGCCCGTCCGCGGCCTGGGCGGGCCCGCCGGGCGCACCCGTGTCACACACCTGCAGCCAGGCGTGGGCCGGGCTGCTGCCCACCTGGACTTCGATTTCGGTACCGCGCGCCGTATGGCGCAGGGCGTTTTCCACCAGGTTGCGCAGGGCCAGTTCCAGCAGCACCGGGTGGCCCCACACCACCGGATCGGCATCGCCGCTGACCGCCAGCGTGTGGCCGCTGGCCCAGGCGGCAGGGGCGTAGTCGGCCACCACGCGCTGGGCCAGCGGCCGCAGGGGCACCGGTTCGGCCGATTCAGCCAGCGCCACCCGGCTGGTGCGGGCCAATACCAGCAATTGGGACACCACCGCACCCGCGCGCAGGGCATCGGCCTCCATTTGTTGCAGGCTGGTCTGGCGCTCGGCCTCCGACAGCGGGCCTTGCAGGGCCCGGGCCAGCAGCGCCAGCGAGGCCAGCGGGGTGCGCAGTTCGTGGGCCACTTCGTCGGCCAAGGCCCGTTCCTGTTGCAGCGCGGCCTGCTGGCGGGCCATCAGAATGTTGATGGCCGCCACCACTGCCTCGAACTCGGCGTGTGGATGGCGGGCCTGCAAGGTGCTGGCCTGGGCCACGTCCAGCGCATGCACATCGGCCGACAGCAGGTGCAGCGGCCGCAGGCCCCGGCGGATGGCCAGGCCCAGTGCCAGCGCCACCACCGGCAGCAGCCACAGGCCGGGCAAGACCACCTGCTCGGCGATGTCCCAGGCCAGGTCGTCGCGCTCTTGCGCGCTCAGCAGCACCAGCACCCGGCGGGTGCGGGCCAGGCCCTCGGCATCCCAGCGGGCAAAACCACGCCACGGCGTGGCCTGGGGGCCGAGTTGCAAATCGACAAAGCCTTCATCGGGCGCAAAGGCGGGCAGCGCGGCGATGCCGGTGTGCGTCAGCACCCGGCCCGCCGCATCCCACACCACCACGCTCAGCGACTGCTGGTAGTCGTGGCTTTTGAGGTTGGCATGGCCCATGGCCAGGGGCCGCACATCGTCTGCCGCAAACACCCCGCCTTGCTGGCGCAACAGCAGGGCCGAGACACTGGCCAGGTGGCCGTCGGTCAGCTCGTCGGATTCGTGCAGTCCGGTCTGCACGCCCACCGCCATGAAGGCCAGCCACACCACCACCAGCGCCCCCAGGGCCCAGACCAGCAGGTGCCGCGTCAAAGAGCTGCCCCGGTGTGTCATGCGCTCTCCTGCGGCACAAAGTAGCCCACGCCGCGCAGTGTCTGGATCAGCGCTGAGCCGAGCTTTTTGCGCAGGTGGTGGATGTGGACCTCGATCGCGTTGCTCTCCAGCAGCTGGTCGAAGCTGTATAGCGTGGTTTCGATCTGCGCCCGTGACAACACCCGGCCCCGGGCTTGCAGCAGGGCCAGCAGCACGGCGTATTCGCGCCCCGACAAAGCCACCAGCTGCCCGGCCTGGTGCACCGTGCGGGTGGCCGGGTTGAGCGACAGGTCGCCCCGCGTCAGCAGTGGCTGGGCGCGCCCGGCGGCCCGGCGCAGCAGGGCGCGCATGCGGGCCTCCAGCTCGTCGGCATCGAAGGGCTTGGTCACGTAGTCGTCGGCCCCCGAGTCCAGGCCTTCGATGCGCGAGGCCACCGCGTCGCGCGCGGTCATGATCAGCACCGGGGTGTGGGCATCGGGCAAGGTGGCCGTGCTGCTGCGCACGCGCTCCAGCAGGCTGCGGCCATCGCCGTCGGGCAGGCCCAGGTCGAGCAGCACCAGGTCAAACGGCTCGACGCACAGCGCGCTCCAGGCATCGGCCAGGTTGCCCACCAGGTCCACCGCATAACCACGCTGGCGCAGGCCTACGCTGAGGCCCAGGGCAATGCCCGTGTCGTCTTCCACTACCAAGATGCGCATGGGCCGTATTGTGCGGGGCATTGGGGGGCTTAGAACGTGTTCACGATCTCTTTGGGGTCGCGTTGGGGTGCAATCGGGATGAGTTGGTTGTCGTAGACCGCAGCATGGGCTCTCTGCCCATGCAAGGGCTGGGGCAGACAAATCGCCCGATTTCACCCCAACCCGAAGGGCAGGTGCCTTTTCGGGCGCTCAGCGTCGTTACAAAACCAGCCAAGGCGGAAAGCCTTGGCTTGGGTTTTGCGCCTAGCTGCGCATCCCGAACAGGCACCTGCGCGGCCCCAAAGAGATCGTGAACACGTTCTTAAGGATGGCTTAATGCGCGGCCCCAAGACTCGCCCCCCATGCAAACTGAAAAACAGGGGTGGGCCACCGTTTTGGCCCTGGGCGCGCTGCTGGCATGGGATGCCAGCGGCTGGGATATGCCGCTGGCGGCGTGGTTTGGGTCGGCACAGGGCTTTGCGCTGCGCGACCACTGGCTGCTGAGCAGCGTGTTGCACGAGGGCGGGCGCTTACTGGCCTGGGCGCTGGTGCTGGCGCTGTGCGTGGGGGCGGTGCTGCCCTGGGGGCCATTGCGAAACTTGCCGCTGTCGCGGCGCATCCAACTGGCCGCCACACCTCTGGCGGGTGCGCTGGCCGTGTCGCTGCTCAAGTCCACCAGCGCCAGCAGCTGCCCCTGGGACATGCAGGCGTTTGGCGGCGTGGCGCAGCATGTATCGCATTGGCAATGGACGCTGCACGACGGCGGCAGCGGCCACTGCTTTCCGGCGGGGCACGCCACCGCAGGCTTCTCGTTTCTGGGCGGCTATTTCGTCTTCCGGGCGCAGCCTGGTATCGCTCGCCGCTGGCTGGTCGGGTCACTCCTGGCCGGTGCGGTGTTCGGCCTGGCCCAGCAGATGCGCGGCGCGCACTACGCCAGCCACACGCTGTGGAGCGCCTGGCTGTGCTGGACGGTGGCCTGGATCGGCGATATCGCCCACCAGCACTTTGCAGGAGGCCGCCATGCACAAGCCTAAATCCCTGCAGCGCGGCCACGTGCTACCCGGGGCCGCCTGGCACATGCCGGGGCGCAGCGCCGATTGGCACCCGCACACGGCCACCGCGCTGCTGTGCCTGTGGATGGCCAGCGTGGGTAATCTGGCGCTGTGGCGGGCCTTGCACGCGGTGGGCGCGCTGCACGGCACCACCGGTCTGGGCCTGGCCCTCGGGCTGGGGCTGGGCATCGCCGCCCTGCTGGCATCCCTGGTGCTGCTGCTTACGCTGCTGGCACCGCGCTGGCTGCTCAAGCCGGTGCTGACCGTGCTGTTGGTGGCCACCGCCATCGGCAGCTATTTCATGCTGACCTACGGCATCGTGATCGACGCGAGCATGCTGACCAATGCCCTGCAAACCGATGTGCGCGAGGCCGCCGACCTGCTGCACTGGCGGATGCTGCTGACGGTGGCCGGGCTGGCGGGCGCACCGGCCTGGTGGCTTTGGCGCACCACGCTGCGGTATCCGCAGGGCCCCAAGGCGCACCTCAAGAATGCTCTGTTTTTAATAGCTGCTCTCACCCTATCCATAGGCGCTACCGGCCTTATTTACCAAAATATGGCAAGCCTGATGCGCAACCACACCCAGCTGCGCTACCTGGTCAACCCGCTGAACAGCGTGTATGCCGTGGCCCGCCTGGCGCACCCCAAGGTAGACCGCACCGGGCCGCTGCTGCCGCTGGGCGCGGACGCCCATGTGGCGGCCAGTACCCGCAGCCGCCCGCCGCTGCTGGTGCTGGTGCTGGGGGAAACCGCCCGCAGCGGCAACTTCGGCATCAACGGCTATGCCCGCAACACCACGCCCCTGCTGCAAGCCGAGGTGCAGAAGGGCCAGACCGTGAGCTTCACCAACGCCTGGTCCTGCGGCACCAGCACCGCGGCCTCGGTGCCGTGCATGTTCTCGCCGCTGGGCCGGGTGGCCTACAACGACCGCAAGGCCGATACCGAAGGCCTGCTCGACGTGCTGCAGCACGCCGGGTTGGCGGTGCTGTGGGTGGACAACCAGTCGGGCTGTAAAGGCGTGTGCGACCGGGTGCCCAGCGCCAGCACCACCGGCGTGCCAGGTGCCCCGGATGTGTGCGAGGGCGGGGAATGCTTTGATGCGGTGATGCTGCAGGGCCTGGACGAGCGTATCGCCGCCCTGCCCGCCGCCGCCCGCGCCCGGGGCGTGGTGGTGGTGCTGCACCAGATGGGCGGCCACGGCCCGGCCTACAGCCACCGCAGCGCCACGCAGCGCAAGAAATTCAGCCCGGAATGCACCAGCAGCGCCTTGCAGGAATGCAGCCAGGAAAGCATCACCAACGCCTACGACAACAGCATTGTGGAAACCGACTTTCTGCTGGACGGGGTGGTGCAGTGGCTGCAAGCCCGCTCTGGCCAATGGGATACCGCCATGCAGTATGTTGCCGACCATGGGGAATCGCTGGGCGAGAACAACCTCTACCTGCACGGCCTGCCCTATGCGGTGGCCCCGGATGTGCAAAAGCATGTGCCGTGGATCACCTGGCTGTCCCCGGCGTTCACGCAGCGCAGCGGCATTGCGCCTGCCTGCCTGCAACAACAGGCGGCAGCGCCTATTTCACACGACAACTTCTTCCACTCGGTGTTGGGCCTGATGGGGGTGCAGACCGGGGTGTACCGCCCGGCGCTGGACCTGTACCGCCCCTGCGCGGCGGGGGCCTGAAAAGGCCCTTGCCAGAACTATCCGATCAGCCGACCTGGCAGATCTTCAGCATGTTGGTGCCGCCGGGGGCACCCATGGGTTCGCCGCAGGTGATGGCGTACACGTCGCCGCGCTGCACGATGCCGCGGTTGGTGAGGTGGCGCTCGGCCTGCTCCAGCGCGGTGTCGCGGTCGGTGCTGGCATCCATCAGCAGGGGCAGCACGTTGCGGTACAGCGCCATCTTGCGCTGGGAGGCCAGGCGCGGGGTCAGGGCGTAAATGGGGACGTGGATGCTGTGGCGGCTCATCCACAGGGCGGTGGAGCCGCTGTCGGTCATGGCCACAATCGCCTTGGCACCCAGGTGCTGCGCGGTAAACAACGCGCCCATGGCGATGGACTGGTCGATGCGGCTGAAGGTCTTGCCCTTGAAGTCGGCTTCCAGTTCGCCATACTCGGCCTTTTCGGCTTCGCGGCAGATGTTGGCCATTTCCAGCACGGTTTCCAGGGGAAACTTGCCCGCTGCGGTTTCGGCGCTGAGCATCACCGCATCGGTGCCGTCCAGCACGGCGTTGGCCACATCGCTGACCTCGGCGCGGGTGGGCACCGGGTTGGTAATCATGCTCTCCATCATCTGGGTGGCGGTGATGACCACCTTGTCGCTGGCGCGGGCCATGCGGATCATGCGTTTTTGCAGGGCGGGCACGGCGGCATTGCCCACCTCGACCGCCAAGTCACCGCGCGCCACCATGATGCCGTCGCTGGCATCCAGGATGGACTGCAGGTGGGGAATGGCTTCGGCGCGCTCGATCTTGGCGATCATGCCGGGCTTGTGGCGGTATTCGGCTGCGGCCACGTTGCACAGCTGGCGGGCCATTTCCATGTCGGTAGCGTTCTTGGGGAAACTCACGGCCACGTAGTCGGCCTGGAAGGACATGGCGGTCTTGATGTCGTCCATATCCTTGCTGGTCAAGGCCGGGGCGGTCAGGCCGCCGCCCTTTTTGTTGATGCCCTTGTTGTTGGACAGCTCGCCACCCAGCTTGACGATGGTGTGCACCGCCTCGCCGTGCACAGCTTCCACGGTCATGACGATCAGGCCGTCGTTGAGCAGCAGCACGTCGCCGGGTTTGACTTCACGCGGCAGTTCCTTGTAGTCCAGGCCCACGCCGTTGATGTCGCCGGGTTCGGTACGGGCGGCATCCAGCACAAATTTCTGGCCGGGCTCCAGCATGACCTTGCCTTCGGCAAACTTGGACACACGGATCTTGGGGCCTTGCAGGTCGGCCATGATGGCCACTTCCACACCCGCGCGGCGGGCGGCTTCGCGCACCATCATGGCGCGGTCGATATGGTCTTGTGCCTTGCCGTGGCTGAAGTTCAGCCGCACCACATTGACACCGGCACGTATCAGTTGCTCCAGAATTTCTGGCGAGTTGGACGCAGGACCCAGGGTGGCAACAATTTTGGTGGCGAGGCGGGGCATGACTAAAGTCTCCGTTGTAATTTAGTTTCCATTTTTACACGAAAATAGTTACGAAAAGGTTACAAAACAAGCATGAAAACCCTAGTTGCGCCATTGAAACACAGCCATGGTACAAAGTTACCAGCGTTTACCGCTGTCGATAAGCTTTGATCTACGTCAGTACCGCCGCCGCGCAGCGCGCTTAGCATCGCGGCAACTGATTTGCGTACCCATGCGCGGCCCCCGGCCCCGCTAGGCAATTCACCCACACGAAATGCACGTTCAGCGTGTTTGCCATGTCTTCTTTGATTGAAAACCCCCATTCCGCGCCCACCCCTGTGCCACTGGCTTCCGGCGCACCGCTGCCCCACCGCAAGGTGATCCGCTCCTGGCTGATTCCGCTGTCGCAGCGCACCACGCTCAAGGCCATGCTGCTGCTGGCGCTGGACTACGCGGTGCTGGGCGCGCTGCTGACCGGCACGGTGCTGCTGGCATCGGTGTGGGCCAAGCTGCTGTGCGGGCTGGCGGCGGGCTTTGTGATTGGCCGCCTCTTCGTCATCGGCCACGACGGCTGCCACCAGAGCCTGACCCCGCACCGCCGCCTGAACAAATGGCTGGGCCGCATCGCCTTTTTGCCCTCGCTCACCGCCTACAGCCTGTGGGATGTGGGCCACAACGTGGTGCACCACGGCTTTACCAACCTCAAGGGGGTGGACTTTGTCTGGGCCCCGTTGACGCAGGCGGAGTACCAGGCCCTGTCGCCCGTGGGCCGCGTGCTGCAACGCATCTACCGCAGCGGCTGGGGCCCGGGCCTGTACTACATGGTGGAGATCTGGGGCAAGAAGATGATGTTCCCGCCACAGTCGCAAATGGGCAGCACCAACCGCGCCATCTTCACCTGGGACTGCATTTTGGTCAGCGCCTTCGGCCTGCTGTGGATCGCGGCACTGGCGGTGGCCGCCGTGGCCACCGACCAGTCGGTGGCGCTGCTGCTGCTGCTGGGCTTTGCGGTGCCGGTGTTTTTCTGGTTCAACATGATGGGCTTTGTGATCTACGGCCACCACACGCACGTCAAGGTGTCGTGGCACGACGACCGGGCGGTGTGGCTGCGCGCCCAGCCCTTTGTGTCGACCACGGTGCACCTGACCTTCCCGCTGCAGATCGGCGCGCTGCTGCACCACATCATGGAGCACACCGCCCACCACGTGGACATGAGCATTCCGCTGTACAAGCTCAAGGCCGCGCAGGCCAAGCTGGAGGAGCTGCTGCCCGGGCGCATCGTGGTGCAGCGCTTCTCGTGGCGCTGGTACTTTGACACCGCGCGGGCCTGCAAGCTGTACGACTTCACGCGCCACTGCTGGACCGACTTCCAGGGCCAGGCCACCAGTACGCCACGCCCACAGAACGCCTGAACCAGGGCATTCTTGATCTGCCGCAAACCGGGCGCGCCCCCGGTTTGATGCGGCGCAAAGTCCGAAGTGGCACGGTCTTCTGTAATCAAGGGGTGGGATGTTTCCACTACCTGATTGAAAGAAGACCATGCAAAAAACCGTATTCGCCGCCGCACTCTGCGCCCTGTTGTCCACCGCCGCCCTGGCCCAGTCCAGCACCCCCGGCCCCTGGCTGGTACGCGCCCGCGCCGTGCACCTGGACAGCGCCAATGGCGACAGCACCCCGCTGGCGCTGTCCATCAACAACAAGTGGCTGCCCGAGCTGGACATCAGCTACTTCTTCACGCCCAACATTGCCGCCGAGCTGGTGCTGACGGTGCCGCAGAAACAGACGCTGAGCGCAGGCGGCACCGCCATCGGCAGCTTCAAGCACCTGCCCCCCACCCTGACGCTGCAGTACCACTTGCCCCAGGCCGGTTTCACCCCCTACGTGGGCGCAGGCCTGAACTACACCCGCCTGAGTGCGGTCAACCTGCCCGCAGGCGTGACGGTAGACCGCAACAGCTTCGGCCCCGCGCTGCAGGTAGGCGTGGACATTGCGCTGGCAAAAAACCTGGTGCTGAACGTCGATTTGAAGAAGGTCTATATCCGCACCGACGTGGCCGCCGGTGGCAGCAAGCTGGGCACTTTCAAGGTAGACCCGGTGCTGTTCGGCATCGGCCTGGGCTGGAAGTTCTGAGTTACTGAAAATTTACGAAAAATGGGCAGCCTGTGCTTATTGGATAAGCACGAGCAGCTCTTATAAATATAGCAAACGATAGGTCCAGGGTTGCACCCTGGATGACAGATGCAACACAGCCTGCGTGTTGCCGACACACAAAAGTCCGGGCCGCTTGGGAAGATCACCTCACCGCAAAACATTGCAACAACCCAAGGACTTCACCATGACCCGCTCTTTCAACCGTATCGCCGCTTCCGCTTTGTTCGCTCTGGCCGCAGGCGCATTCCTCCCCGCCCACGCTGCCGCCAACGACGCAGACCTGGCCAGTGCTGTGCAATCCACGTTGAGCAGCCAGCTCGGCAGCGATGCCAAGGACCTGACCGTCACCGCCCACAACGGCACCGTGACCCTGCACGGCTGGGCACAAGGCCCGCAAGAAGAATCCAAGGCCCGCTATGTGGCCAGCACCGTGCCCGGCGTGGTCAACGCCTACAGCGACGTGCGCACCTTCTCCAACGACAGCAACGAATAAAGCTAAGCCGCAGTGCCAAAAGCCTGCCGGGCCGGAAGCGATTCCGGCCCGGCGGGCTTTTTTTACGTTGGGTGGCGCTTAGTCCCAGGCGGGTGCCAGACCTTCCGGGCTGGTGAGGCGACCACCCCGGTCCAGCGCGGCGATCTGGGCCATGTCGGTGTCGCCCAGCACCAGTTGCTGCGCCAGCAAATTGCTCTGCAGGTTCGCCCGCTGGGTAGACGACGGAATCACTGCGTAGCCCAGTTGCATCGCCCAGGCCAATACCACCTGCGCCGGGGTGGCCGCGTGGGCCTGGGCGATGGCCTGGATGACCGGGTCGTGCAGCACCTTGCCGTACGCCAGCGTCATGTACGAGGTGATGGCGATGCCCTGGCTTTTCGCAAATGCGGCCACCTTGCGGTTTTGCAGATAGGGGTGCAGCTCGATCTGGTTGGTGGCGATTTCACCCGCACCCACGGCGGCAATGGCCTGCTGCATCAGGTCAATGGTGAAGTTGGACACGCCGATCTGTGTGGCCAATCCCTGGCGCTTGGATTCTTGCAGCGCAGCCATGAACTCGGCCACCGGCACGGCGTTGCCAGGGGACGGCCAGTGGATCAGCGCCAGGTCCACGTGGTCGGTGCGCAGCTTGGCCAGGCTGTCTCGCAGGCTGGGGACCAGCTTGTCCTGGGCGTAGTGGTCGATCCAGATTTTGGTGGTGATGAACAGGTCTTTGCGGGCCACGCCGCTGTCGGCAATGGCCTGGCCTACCTCGGCCTCGTTGCCATAAATCTGCGCGGTATCAACCACGCGGTAGCCGAGCTGCAGGCCGTTGGTGACCGAGTCGATGGCGGCCTGGCCCTGCAGGCGGAAAGTACCAAGACCGAAAGCGGGAATGGGGGGTGTCATGGGGGAATCCTTCAAAGTGGCCCCCAGTGTCGCGCCCATGCCTTTGCAGAAAAACCCCTGAATCTCCAAAAGACTGTTGATTCCATTTCCACAATGGTCAGTCCCCGTCCCGCACCCGCAGATGACAAATGCAACACAACGCCCCGGTTCCGACACACAACCAACCCCGCAGCTTGGGAACATCCAACCCTTGCTACCCGCGAGCCCGTTCTCGCGCGGCAGCAAGGATTTCCCGGGAATTGCGCAGCGTCTGGCTGGCAGGTTTGCGGCCCTCCGGCCGGGCGTTGCGTAATTCCATGTCCTGTGTCCCGGATCCACGGCTCGGCGCCCCAAGCGCTAGGCCAGATATCTCGGGTTAAGGCCTCTACCGCATACCAAGGTGTGCGGTAGAGGCTTTTTTTGTGCCCGCTGTATTTACTGTAGTTACGTACCGACCACACCGCCGTCGTTCTTGGTGATGACGATGGTGGCCGAGCGTGGGCGGGCGGTGGTGGCACCACCGGCACCGTAACCGGCGTTGGCGGGCCAGTGGCTCAGGTACTTGGTCGGGTCAGCGATATTGGCCTTGGTGATGCTTTCGCCGGGGTGCTGGATGTTGACGAACAGGGTTTTGCCGTCGGGCGTTTCGCTGCAGCCAGTGATTTCGCAGTCCACCGGGCCGACCAAAAAGCGGCGCAGCGTGTCCACCGTGGGCTTGGCACCTACGCGGGTGGTGATGGCCACGGGAGTCACGCCATCGGCCTTGGTGTAGTTCAGCGTGGTGGTGCCGCCGTCGCCCACTTTGCCGGGCTTGCCGATGAGCATCATGCAGTTGGTCACGTCGGTGTAGCTGCCGTCGTCGGTCTGGATGTAGCAGAAACCGGACTTCTGGCTGAACCACAGGCCGTCGGGGCTGGAGAAGTCTTGGGTGGAGGCCAGCGACGACAGGTTGACCATGCTGGCGCTAGCGCCCGCTTCGGCACCGAACAAATACACGTCCCAGCTGAAGGTGGTGGCGGCAGACTCGCCACCGGTTTCCACCATGCGGATGATGTGGCCGTTGATGTTGCCTGCAGAGCCCGCGACCCCGGCCTTGCTGTCGATGTACGAGCGGGGGTTGGCCGCGTCCACCATGGTCTGGGTGCCGGTGGGCTCGAGTTTGCGGCTGCTGTTGTTGGTCAGGGTGTAGTAGACCTCGCCGGTGACGGGGTGCACGGCGCACCACTCGGGGCGGTCCATCTTGGTGGCACCCACCGCATCGGCGGCCAGGCGGGCGTTGACCAGCACGTCGGCCTGGTCGGCAAAGTCGTAGGTGCTGTAGGCGGCTATGGCCGAGTTGCTGATGGACAGCTCGATCCAGGTGCCCGAGCCGTCGGCGGCAAACTTGGCCACGTACAGCTTGCCGCTGTCGAGGTATTTGTCGCCGGTGGCGATGCGGTCCGTGGGGTTGGCATCGGCGGCGGCCCAGGGGGCGGTGGAGACAAACTTGTACATGTACTCGCCCTGCGAGTCGTCACCCATGTACACGGCCAGCGGCTTGCCTGCGGTTTGCTTGCCGAAGGCGGCGCTTTCGTGGGCAAAGCGGCCCAGGCCGGTGCGCTTGCGGATGGCCTTGGCTTTGTCGTACGCGTCGATTTCGACGATGTAGCCAAAGGTGTTGAGCTCGTTGCGGTAGTCGTCGCTGCCGTCCACGGACACACCGGTCTGGCCGATGTTCCAGCGCTTGTATTTGTCGGCGGTGCCGCTGGTTTCCCAGCCGTGGCGGCTGGCGGCACCGGCGGCGCGGCCATAGCGGTTCAGCGAGACCACACTCTTGGCGGTAGCACCGCCGCGGGCGGTGTTGTCGGTGCTGGCGCGGGTGAAGTAACCGGCCCAGTTTTCTTCGCCGGTCAAAAAGCTGCCCCAGGGCGTGTAGCCGGTGCCGCAGTTGTTGATGGTGCCGCGTGCCAGCAGGCCGGTGGGCGAAAACAGGGTTTTGACCAGCGCGTTGCCTTTGACCGGGCCGGACAAGGTGACTTCGGTCAGCGGCGTGATGCGGCGGTTGTAGGTAGATGCCTGGTTGGTGACAAACTTGCCCGAGGCATTCTTGGCCACTTCGACGATGGACACGCCGTGGGCGGGGATTTCCTTGTCGGACTCGCTGGCCGGGCGCGGGTTGGCGCTGGCACCGGCGGCGTGCAGAAACTGCTGCGACAGCGCCTCGTGGTTCATGGCCAGCAGGCCCCGGCTGGAGCCGTTGGCATCGCGGGCGGTACCGGCGAGGTTGAGGCCGAAGAACTCCATGCCGTCGTGGTGGTCGCCTGCGCGGTTGTCGAAGTCGGTGTCGGTGCCGTCGTTTTTATAGGCGGGGGTGGCCGCGCTCAGCGGGTCGCCCAGCGCGTAGATCACGCTGGCGGTGTAGCCCGCAGGCACGGTGGCCATATCGGCCAGGCTCTTGTCCACGGCGGTGAAGCCCAGTTTGTACTCACCGGCCACGGGTTCGCCATCGCCGCCACCACCGCAGGCGGTCAGCGCAAAGCTGCCCATCACGGCAGCGCCCGCCGTGCCCACGCCCATGCGCAGCAGGCCACGGCGGCTCAGGCGGGTGTCGATCAGGCTGGAGATGCTGGGGTTGTTGCTGGTGTTGCTGTCTTCAGAGTGGCTATCGGCGGTCATCGTGGAGGCTTTCTTGGGGGAGTTATCGGGTGATCGGAAAACCCCTGATGCTAGAAAGCCTGTGTGACAGTGCTGTGGCAAACCCCGGTGGGCCAGCAGCTATTTTTATGATAGCTGCTCTCGCCCATGGAATAAGCGCTGGAGGCCTTTTTTATCCTCAACACCTCCACCACGTACCACTTACCAGCTCGGTCCCCGGCGGATGGCGCTGATCTTGCCTTCCAGCTTTTTCACACTGTCGGCCCCGGTGGCTTTGCCCGACAGCACCTCGTGGGTGGCGTTCCAGAACGCGGCGGACACTTCGTTGTATTTCAGGCCGGTGACGGTGGCCGGGCGCGGCACGGCGACCTTCAGCGTCTCGAACAAATCGCCGTAGAACGGGTTGGCGGCCAGGATGTCTTTGTCCTGGTACAGCGCGGGGATGGTGGGGTTGGAGGCCAGGCTGATGGAGCGCTCTTTTTGCACCGCCTGGCTGGTCATGTACAGCACCAGATCGGCGGCTTCCTTGGGGTGTTTGGTGTATTTGCTGACCGCCATTTGCCAGCCGCCCAGCGTGGCAGCGCCGGTGCTGTTGGGGCCATCGCCCTTGGGCATGCCCACCATCACGCCAACCTTGCCCTTGATGCTGCTGTCGGCCCCGTTGACCAGCGCCCAGGCGTACGGCCAGTTGCGCATGAAAACGGCGTTGCCGTTCTGGAACACGCCCCGGGCTTCCTCTTCGGCGTAGTTGAGCACACCGGTGGGGGCGATGGTGCCGATCCAGCTGGCGGCCATGTCCAGCGCCTTGGCGGCCTGGGGGTTGTTGATGGTGGTTTTGCCAGCCGGGTCGATGATGGTGCCGCCGCCAAAGCTGGCCACCCATTCCAGCCCGGTGCAGGTCAGGCCCTCGTAGGCCCGGGCCTGGAACACAAAGCCCTGCATGGCGGCGTTGCCTGCCTTGCGCTCGCCGTCCATCACTTTTTTGGCGGTGGCGGTGAGCTCGGCCCAGGTGGTGGGCGGCTTTTCGCCGTACTTGGCCAGCAGGTCTTTGCGGTAGAACATCACGCCTGCGTCGGTCAGCCAGGGCATGGCCAGCAGCTTGCCGTTGACGGTGTTGTTGGCCACCATGGCGGGGAAGTGGGTCTTTTCAATGCCGTTGCTGTAAGGCTTGAGGTCGAGCAACTGGTCTTTCAGAATGCCGGGCCAGACCACGTCGATCTGCATCACGTCGAGCTTGTCGGACTTGGCGGCAAACATCTGGCGGAACAGGCCCAGGATGTCGCTGGACGACGGCGGCAGGCTCAAAAATTCCAGCTTGTTGCCGGTTTTGGCACCCCAATCGGCGGCGATTTTTTTGCAGTACTGCACGTCTTGCTCGCTCGCGCTGCACGACATGGTGAGCGTCACGCCCGCCGCGTGTGCGCTGGCTGCGCCCAGTGCCAAAGCACCCATCCACACCATTTTTTGCATCTTCATGTTTGTCTCCTAAAGGTTATTGAAAAAACACTCACACCAACTGAAAAATCGCTGCCTCGAAAGGCCGCAAAACCATGCTCTGCACATCCATACCCGCCTCGGGGTAGTTGCCGATCACCCGCTGCACCGCCCGGTACGGCAGGGCCAGCGTCGGCGTGCCACCGTAAAAGTTGCACACCACCAGCCAGCGCTCGTCACCCAGGGTGCGCAGGTAGGCGTAGATCTCGGGGTGCTCGGCCAGCAGCAACTGGTAGGTGCCTTCCACCAGCACCGGGTGCGCCTTGCGCAGGCTGACCAGGGCGCGGTAGTAGTGAAAGACCGAGTCCGCATCGGCCAGCGCGGCCTGGCTGTGGACCGTGGTGAAGTTGGGGTTGACCGGCTGCCAGGGCGTGCCGGTGGTGAAACCGGCGTGGGCTGCCGCACTCCACTGCATGGGCGTGCGGGCGTTGTCGCGGCCCTTGGTGCGGATGGCCTGCAGGGCTACCTCGGGGTCTATGCCGCGCTCTTGCGTGGCGGTGCGGAACATGTTGCGCGACTCCAGGTCGTAGCAGTCGTCCACCGAGGCGTAGGGCTTGTTGGTCATGCCCAGCTCCTCGCCCTGGTACACGTAGGGCGTGCCCTGCATGCCGTGCAGCAGGGTGGCCAGCATTTTGGCGGAGGCCACGCGGTACGCGCCGTCGTCACCGAAGCGGGACACGGGCCGGGGCTGGTCGTGGTTGCTCAGGTACAGACTGTTCCAACCCCGGCCCGCCAGGCCGTCTTGCCAGCGCGACAGGCTGGTTTTGAGCTCTCCCAGCGGCAGCTTGCGCAGCGCCCATTTGCCTTCGCCGTGGCCGGGCACGGAGTCCAGATCCATGTGCTCGAACTGGAACAGCATGCTCAAAGCGCCGGTCTCGGGGTGGGTGATGTCCACGCCCTGGCGCAGGGTGGCGTTGGGCGCTTCGCCCACGGTGATGGTGTCATAGTGGTCCAGCACCTCGCGCCGCATTTCCTGCAAATACTCCACCAGGCGCGGGCCGTTGGTGACCAGGGTGAACGCGGGCTGCAAAAAGCCGGGGCGCACCACCGGGGCGTTTTGCAGGCTGCCATCCGCCGCGTAGGTCTTGGACACCATGTTGATCACGTCCATGCGAAAGCCGTCCACGCCCTTGTCCAGCCAGAAGCGCATCAGCGCATGCACCTCGGCACGCACCAGCGGGTTCTCCCAGTTCAGCTCGGGCTGCTTCCTGGAGAACATGTGCAGGTAGTACTGGCCGGTGGGCGCATGGAATTCCCAGGCCGAGCCGGAAAAAGCGGCTTCCCAGTTGTTGGGCGGCCCGCCATCGGCGGCCGGGTCGCGCCAGATGTAGTAGTGGCGGTAGGGGTTGTCCAAAGACTTGCAGGCTTCGGTGAACCAGGCGTGCTCGTCCGAGGTGTGGTTCACCACCAGGTCCATCATCAGCCGGATGCCACGCTGGTGCATCTGCGCCAGCATCGCGTCAAAGTCGGCCATGCGGCCGTATTCGGGCGCAATGGCGCGGTAGTCGCTGATGTCGTAGCCGCCGTCGTCGTTGGGCGAGGGGTAGATGGGCGACAGCCACACCACGTCAATGCCCAGCGTGTGCAGGTAATCCAACTTGCTGGTGATGCCGGGCAGATCACCCACGCCATCCCCATTGCTGTCGCAAAAACTGCGCGGGTAGATCTGGTACGCGACGCTGCTTTTCCACCACGGCTGGGCCATTGCTGTTTCCTTGTCTGGGGTTGTTGTGTGGGGGAAAGTTTAGGAGCCAGCCCCGCCTGCCGCCAGCGAATCCACTGCCAGAAAACTGCAAGCAATGCCACAAAACTTGGATCTGCAACTAGCTACATCCGAGGGTAAATACGGATAATCGCCTCTGGCGTTGCACCGGTACTCTGGTTTTAATGGCAGACCTATGCAACAAAAACCAGAGCGCCGCGGCCTCAAATCCCTGGAGGCCGAGAACGCACGCAACAGCGCCGAAAAAGCCCAGTGGATGCGCCAGCAACTGCGCCACAGCATGGCCCGCCTGCTGGACGACAGCCAGCAAGTGCGCCCCTGCATCGGCCAGCGGGTGGCCGATCTGCGCGGCGAAGGCCACTTCCACCTGGTGCCCGAGTTGTTTTTGCAAACCGGCGGCAGCACCCGCTTTACCCTGCCGCACGGCCCTTTGACCCTGCACGCGGGCGAAGCCCTGCTGATGCCGCCGCGCATGCTGCATGCCGAAGCCACCGTGGGCACGGGCTTTAGCAACATCGTGGTCTACGCCGACGGCACCGCCCTCACCTGCCACCTCGCCAGCGAGACCACGCCGGGCCGCCCCGGCATCGACCACCTGGAGTCGCGCCAGCACGCACACGCCGCCCGCATCCACGACTGGCTGGCCGATGCCGCGGCGTTGGGCCACGAGGTCGACGATGCCGATGCCCGCATGCAGGTACGCGCCCTGCTGGCCAGTGCCTGCGCAGGCGTGCTACGGGTGCTGGACGATGCCGCGCCCCGCACCCAGCCCGAGCCGCCCCTGGTGGCCCGCGTGCGCATGTGGGTCAACAACCAGCTGGGCGACCACGCCCTGAACGTCACCGCCCTGGCCGCGCAGGCCGGGTGCACGCCCGAATATTTGTCGCACGTGTTCAGCCAGACCACCGGCGGCCACCTGATCGCCCACATCAACCGCCAGCGCATGGACCGCGCCGCCCACCTGCTGGCCGAGACCGACCTGGCAGGCAAAGAAGTGGCCTGGGCCTGCGGCTTCACCACCCCCAGCTATTTCATCCAGACCTTCCGCCAGCAGTTTGGTGCCACGCCGCAGCAGTGGCGCGCCAAGCGACGCATGGAACTGGGCGACACTGCATCCTCCTAGGAGCCCCCATGTCCACCCACCCCAGCACCGCAGAATTTTTGCTCGACCAATTGGCCGCCACCGGCCACGCATCGGTGCGCCGCATGTTTGGCGAATACTGCCTGTACCTGGCAGGCAAGCCGGTGGGTTTGGTGTGCAACAACCAGTTGTTTTTGAAGCCCACCGACGCGGGCAAAGCCGTGATGTCCCAACCGGTGGAAGGCTTCCCCTTCCCCGGTGCCCGGCCCCACTGGTGTGTCACCGCCGACCAGTGGGAAGACGCCACCTGGCTGTGCCAACTCATCCAGGTTACGGCGGGGGCGTTGCCGGAGCCGAAACCCAAAGCCCCCCGCAAACCCAAGGCTCAGCCCAAGGCTCCAAAAACGTAGCTCCCCGCCACCCCCACAAACACCGCGCACCCCACCCAGTGGTTCAGCCGGAAGGCCTTGAAACAGCCGTCGCGGGTGCGGTGGCGGATCAGGGTCCAGTGCCACAGGGCTTGCAGGGCCGCCACGGCGATTGCTATGTAAAAAATAGCACCTAGTGCATATGGCATCAGCGCCAGCACCCAAATCAGCAAGAAGATGAAGTAGAAGGCCATGACCCCGGCCACGTCGAAACGGCCCAGGGTGATGGCCGAGGTTTTCATGCCGATCTTGAGGTCGTCGTCGCGGTCCACCATGGCGTATTCGGTGTCGTAGGCCAGTACCCAGAACAGGTTGCCCAGCAGCAGCACCCAGGCCACGGGCGGCACGCTGGCGACCAGCTTCGCCCATGAAAAATCCGCCCAGCCCGCAACCGACAGCACCTGCCACGGCGGGCCGCCCTGCACCGCCGAAAAGGCCATGGGGATGCCGAAGCTGAAAGCCACGCCCAGGACGGCCTGCGGCATGGAAACAAAACGCTTGGCGTAGGGGTAGACCACGGCCACGGCCAGCGCGGCGAAGGACCAGACCACGGTGGCGGCGTTGGTGGTCAGCACCAGCGCAAACGCGGCCAGGGCCAGCAGCGCGCCAAAGCGCAAGGCCGCGCCCACCGACAGCGCACCGCTGGTGACCGGGCGCTGGGCGGTGCGTTTGACGTGCTTGTCGAATTCGCGGTCGGCCACGTCGTTCAGGCAGCAGCCTGCGCTGCGCATCAGGATGGTGCCCAGGGTGAAGACCAGCAGCAAGTGCCAGCCGGGGAAGCCCCCGGACGCAATCCACAGCGCGCTGAGCGTGGGCCAGAGCAAGAGCAGCCACCCGGCCGGGCGGTCCCAGCGGATGAGCTGGAGGTACAAGCGGGGAGAGTTCATAGTCAAATGGGCCTCTAGCGCTTATTCTATAAGCACGAGCAGCTACGATTTAAGGAGCAAATAAGTTACAGGCCCAACTGGCGCAGGTCCAGCTTGCCGTCGCGCACGGGCGGGCACCACAGGTAGGCCCCGGTGACGGGTTTGGAGTAGGTGAAGGTGGCATCGACGATGCCGTCTTCTTGCCCGGCCATGCGGCGCATCTGGGCCTCGAAGGCGTACAGGCTGGCCCCAAAGGCCACGAAGAACAGGCCGCACTGGTGGCCCACGGCCCAGGGCATGGAGCGGCGCAGCACAAAGGCTTCGGGGCTGAAGCTTTCTTGGGCGGTGCGTTTCACATGGGCGGATGCGGGGGCATCGTCCAGCTCTTCGTTGTCGCTCATGCGGCGGCCCATGGCGTTGTTTTGGCCCTCGGTGCCCAGCGCGTCGAAGGCATCCAGGTTGTGCACCCATTGCTGGATGGCGGCGTAGCTGGAGCTGGTCATGCCGTCCGGCGCGTCTTGTACCAGGGCAGCGGCCTCGGCGGCCTCGCCTTCGGGGTTTTCGGTGCCGTCTTCAAAGCCGGTGAGGTCGCGGTCGTTGGACGCCGAATCGCCGTGGCGGAAGCCGTCGAGTACGCGGTCGAGGTGAAAGGCCGGAGCCAGGGCTTTCTCAACGCGGCGGGCGTGCAGCACCACCTCGCCCTGGGCCGCGCCGCGCACCCAGCACCACAGGGCCACCGGGGTACTGGGCACCTGCACGCCGTGGCCGGAAAAGTCGGGCATCACGCGCAGACCGGGCACCTCCGCCCCCAGCGCGTGGGCCAGCTTGGCACCGATGCCGACGACGACGGATGGGCCGTCCACCAGGGCCGCCAATTGCTGCAAGGCGGCACCCAGGGCGGCGGGCGTGGCCCCGGCCGTGGGCGATAAAAACAGGTAGCGCCCGTGGGCGGGTGCGGATTCCAAAATGCCGGGTTGCGCAAACTTCACACAGATCTCCACAGTTTCAGGAAAGGCGTTTCACGCCGGGTAATTCGCAGGCGTAGATGGCGTTGCGCAGGGCGGCAATCGCCTCGTAGCGGGTAAAGCTGCGCCGCCAGGCCAGCACCACGCGGCGCATGGGCGGGTCGCCGTCGAACGGCAGGTAGCGCACAAACGGGTCGTCGTCCCTGGCACGTTTGGGCTTGGCGGAGAGGGCGGACTTGGGCACGCTGAGCTGCGGCACCAGGGTGATGCCCATGCCCGAGGCCACCATGTGCTTGATGGTTTCCAGCGACGAGCCTTCAAAGCTCTTGCGGATGCCCTCGGCCCCGCTGGAGAAGCGGGCGAACTCGGGGCAGACCTCGAGCACGTGGTCGCGGAAGCAGTGGCCGTTGCCCAGCAGCAGCAGGGTCTCGGCCTTGAGCTGCTCGGCGGTCACGCTGGTCTGCGCGGCCAGCGGGTGGTTGGTGGGCACGGCGACCATGAAGGGCTCGTCGTACAGCGCAGCCACGGCCAGGCCGGTGTCGGGGAAGGGCTCGGCCATGATGGCGCAGTCGATCTCGCCCATGCGCAGCATTTCCAGCAGCTTGACGGTGAAGTTCTCTTGCAGCATCAGCGGCATCTGCGGCGTGCGCTGGATCACCTGGCGCACCAGGTCGGGCAGCAGGTAGGGGGCGATGGTGTAGATGATGCCCAGGCGCAGCGCGCCGCCCAGCGGGTCTTTGCCGCGCTGGGCAATCTCTTTGATGGCGGCGGCCTGCTCCAGCACGCTTTGCGCCTGGCGCACGATTTCTTCGCCCAGCGGGGTGATGGTGACTTCGTTGGCGCTGCGCTCGAAGAGCTTCACGTCCAGCTCTTCTTCGAGCTTCTTGATCGCCACCGACAGCGTGGGCTGCGACACGAAGCAGGCTTCGGCCGCCTTGCCAAAGTGCCGCTCGCGGGCCACTGCCACGATGTATTTGAGTTCGGTGAGGGTCATGGTCGGTATTGTCCTCCCGCTGGTTCAGGGTGCAAGCGCCCTTCAGTCTTTCTTGTCGTCGTCGCCGTCCGGAATCACCGCGTTGATCACCGCCCCGGTGGCCTTGACGCCGGTTTTGACGATCACCGCGCCGGTGGTCACCACCGCGTCGGCCACCGCAATCACGGCGCAGCCGCTGCAGGCCAGCGCCACACACACACTCCCTATCCAACCACGCATAGCCCACCTTCTAGCTGACAAACAGGGCTGCATCTTAGCCTCCGGCCGCCGCCCACCCGTAGCTCCCAAAAAAGTAGCTATAAATCATTATCAGATAAGCACAGGCTGCCATTTTTATACCCAATTGTGGGGACGTCATGTTGACTATTCGTGCATAAAAAACTGCATACTAGTCCATACTGGCGGCACGCCCACCCCGTTGACCTCCCCACGGACTACCGCTGCGCACCATGCTCAAACGTATCAGCGTCCACCACCTGACCCTCGGTATGCATATCGACGGGTTTTGTGCGCCGTGGATGGAGCACCCGTTCTGGCGCAACCACTTTGTGCTGACCGACCCGCAAGACATCGCCCGGGTGCGCGCCAGCAGCGTGCAAGAGCTGTGGATCGACACCAGCAAAGGGCTGGACGTGGCACCCGAGGCCGCGGTGCAGACAGCCCCCGAGGCGGCCCCCGAAGCCATTGCCTCCTTTGCACCCGCGCGCGACACCGCTCCCACCACTACCGCCGTGGAGTACGCGCGGGCCGCCAAGATCTGCGCCAAAGCCAAGCAGGCCGTGACCGCCATGTTCCAGGAGGCGCGGCTGGGCCAGAGGGTGCAGACCGAACTGGCCGAGCACCTGGTGCAGGAGATCAGCGACTCGGTGATGCGCAACCCCAGTGCCCTGGTCAGCCTGGCGCGCATCAAGACGGCCGACGACTACACCTACATGCATTCGGTGGCGGTGTGCGCGCTGATGGTGGGGCTGGCGCTGCAGCTCAAGCTGGAGCCGGCCCAGATCCGCTCGGCCGGCATGGGCGGGCTGCTGCACGACCTGGGCAAGGCGCTGGTGCCGCTGGAGGTGCTGAACAAACCCGGCAAGCTCACGCCCGCCGAGTTCGCCGTCGTCCAGGCCCACCCCGCCCAGGGCCACAAGCTGCTGGTCGAGTGCCTGACGGACGACCCGGCGGTGCTCGACATCGTGCTGCACCACCACGAAAAGGTGGACGGCAGCGGCTACCCCAACGGGCACCAGGGCGATGCCATCAGCCTGCTGGCGAAGATGGGCGCGGTCTGCGACGTGTACGACGCGATCACCTCCGACCGGCCCTACAAGAAAGGCTGGGACCCGTCCGAGTCGCTGAAAAAAATGGCCGAATGGACCAACGGCCACCTCGACACCCAGGTGTTCCACGCCTTCGTCAAAAGCCTGGGCATCTACCCCACGGGTTCGCTGGTGCGGCTGGCCAGCGGGCGCATCGCCGTGGTCACCGGGCAAAGCGCCAGCAGCCTGCTCAAGCCCATCGTCAAGGCGTTCTTCTCCACCAAATCGGACATGCGGATTCCGCCGGTGGTGATCGACCTGTCGGCACCCGACTGCCCAGACAAGATCACCACCCGCGAAGACCCGGCGTACTGGCGGTTCCAGGATCTGAACGCGCTGTGGTCGGGGCTGGGGCCGCTGAGTTAGGCCTTGGAAACGCTGTCGCCCGCCATGGATGCCGCGTAGCCCGCCAGCAGCAGCACCACCAAATGGAAGCCGCCCACCACCATGCCTGCGTGGCGGCCACCCGCGCGCAGGATGCCCCCGGCCACCAACAGCTCCAGCATCGCCGACAGCAGCAGCAACAGCGCCGTCATCCACAGCGCGCGGTGGGCCACCAGCGCCTTGTCCAGCCGGGCCAGGCGTAACAACGCCAGGCCGTAGCCCCCCAAAGCGGCCACCACCACGGCATCCACGCCATCGGGCCACCCGGCGAACAACAACATCACAACCAACGCGGGCAGCGCATGGAGCAGTTGCCAGCGTCCGCCACCGCCGTAGGCCAGCGCCGCAAAGCAGCACCACGACCAGGCCGCCAACGCCACGGCCAGGGTGGCCTGCAGCGGCAGCAACAGCGTGACCTGGTGGCCCCAACGCAGCCCCACCAGCACCGACAGCAGCGCGTAGCCGCCCAGCAAGATGCGGAATCGCCGGTTCGCCAGCACCACCCGGCCCTGGCGCCAGGTCATTTGCGCCAGCAGCAGCACCAGGAAAATGGCGACAAGAAAGGGAAAGGGGATGGAAGACATGGATGGGGAAGACCTGGATTACATTCAAAAATAATAGCTTCTTGTGCTTATTCCATAAGCGCTAGAGGCCATTTTTATATACATTACGCCTTCAGGTACTCGGCCTTGCCGCCCAGCCAGCGCAGCACGTGCTGCTCTGCCAGGTGGGGGTGGCGGTCCAGCATCTGCGGGGCCAGGGCGCGGGCCCATTCCAGTAGCTCGGCATCGGTTTCCAGGTCGGCAAAACGCAGCAGCGGCGCGCCCGACTGGCGGGCACCCAGGAATTCGCCGGGGCCGCGGATTTCCAGGTCGCGGCGGGCGATCTCGAAGCCGTCGTTGGTCTCGGCCATGGCCTGCAGGCGGGCGCGGGCGATCTGGCCCAGGCGCGGCGCGTCGCCGGTGGAATACAGCAGCACGCAGGCCGAGGCCGCCGCACCGCGCCCGACCCGGCCCCGCAGCTGGTGCAACTGGCTCAGGCCAAAACGTTCGGCGTGCTCGATGACCATCAGCGAGGCGTTGGGCACGTCCACGCCGACCTCGATCACGGTGGTGCTGACCAGCAGGCCCATGGTCCCCTCGGTGAACAGCGCCATCACGGCCTTCTTCTCGGCCACGGGCATGCGGGAGTGCAGCAGGCCTATCAACACACCCGGCAAGGCTTCGCTCAGGGCCGCATGGGTTTCGGTGGCGTTGCGCAGGTCCAGGGCTTCGCTTTCTTCGATGAGCGGGCAAACCCAGTAGATCTGGCGGCCCTGGGCGATCTGGGCGCGGATGCGCTCTATTACTTCTTCGCGGCGCGCGTCGTTGATGACCTTGGTGACGATGGGCGTGCGGCCCGGCGGCAGCTCGTCGATGGTGGACACGTCCAGGTCGGCGTAGTAGCTCATGGCCAGGGTGCGCGGGATGGGGGTGGCGGTCATCATCAGCAGGTGGGGCTCCAGCGCACCGTCCACCATCTTGCTGCGCAGGGCCAGGCGCTGGGCCACGCCGAAGCGGTGCTGCTCGTCGATCAGGGCCAGGGCCAGGTTCTTGAAAGCCACTTTCTCCTGGATGACGGCGTGGGTGCCCACCACCAGGGCGGCCTCGCCGCTGGCGATTTTTTCCAGCATCTCGCGACGCTGCTTGGTCTTTTGGCTGCCGGTGAGCCAGGCCACGCATTTGCCCAGCGGGGCCAACAGCGGCTCCAGCCAGGCGACGAGCTTGCGGAAATGCTGGTCGGCCAATATCTCTGTGGGGGCCATCAGCGCGCATTGCCAGCCTGCGTCCATCGCGGTGCAGGCGGCCAGCGCGGCCACCACGGTTTTGCCCGAGCCCACGTCACCTTGCAGCAGCCGGTTCATGGGGATGGGCAGGGCCAGGTCGGCGGCAATCTCGGCCCCTACGCGCTGCTGGGCGGCGGTGAGGGCGAAGGGCAGCGCGGCGCGCAGGCCATCGAGCAGTCCACCCTCGGTCGCAGCCAGCGGCGGGGCCTGCAGCAGGTCTCGGGCGCGCTTGGCCTGGAGCTGCGAGAGCTGCTGGGCCAGCAGCTCCTCGGCCTTCAGGCGCTGCCAGGCGGGGTGGCTGCGGTCTTCCAGCGCGGCCAGCGACACGTTGGGCGCGGGGTGGTGCAAAAATGAGAGCGCCTCATACAGACTGCAAGGGCGGTGGGTGCCTGTTTGGCTTAAATACGCGGGGTTGTAATTGGGGCAGCCTGGCGGCAGGGTCTCGGACAGGTTGACGCGCTTGAGGCCACCCAGCACAGCGCGGCGCAGGTAGGCCTGCGGCAGACCGGCCACGCTGGGGTAGACCGGGGTGAGCGCCGTGGGCAGGTCGCCGCTGGCCAGCTTGAACGCCGGGTGCAGCATCTGCTTGCCCAGAAAGCCGCCCTTGACCTCACCCCGCACCCGCAGCTGCGCCCCCACGGCCAGCGTCTTTTGGTGCGAGGGGTAGAAGCTGAAGAAGCGCAGGGTGCAGGTGTCGCTGCCGTCATCCACCGTCACCACCAACTGGCGGCGCGACTGCAGGCTGACTTCGCTGTGGGTGACGGTGGCCTCGATTTGCACGGTGTCGCCCTCGCGGGCATCGGCCAGGCGGGTGATGCGGGTTTCGTCCTCGTAACGCAAGGGCAGGTGCAGGGCCAGGTCGATGTCGCGGCGCAGGCCCATTTTGAGCAGGGCTTTTTGCGCGGGGTTCAACTTGGGTGGAGGGGCGGCCATGGGGGCGGATTTTGCCCTGTTGCATGCCTTGGGCCCGCAGGGTGGCGCCGACATGGCAGGGTGCCGGGCCGGGTAAACCTCGCACGCACCCGTAAAGTAAACGTATCATCTTGTTGCAGCCAGTTTCTGGTGGGTACAACGAGTCCCGATTTTTGTTTCCTTTTTTGCCTGTCATTCACCCCCGCAGCGTTTTATGCTTAAACGAATCAACGTCCAAGAACTGACTCTGGGGATGCACATCGACGGATTCTGCGGCCCGTGGATGGACCATCCTTTCTGGCGCAACCACTTTGTGCTGACGGACCCCGTTGACATCGACCGGGTGCTGGCCAGCAGCATCCGGGATGTGTGGATCGACACCAGCAAGGGCCTGGACGTGCCCCCCGGCACCGAAACGGTGATGCAGGCCGAAACCATCCAGGCGGTGGTACAGGAAATCTTGCAGACCGATGCCCCCGCGCGGGACACCACCCCCACCTCGGCCGCCGCCGAATACGCCCGGGCCGCACAGATCTGTGCCAAGTCCAAGCAGGCGGTGATGGCCATGTTCCAGGAGGCGCGCATGGGCAACGCGGTCGATACCGAGTTGGCCCACAACCTGGTGCACGAGGTGTCCGACTCGGTGATCCGCAACCCGGGGGCCATGATCAGCCTGGCCCGGCTGAAGAGCGCCGACGACTACACCTACATGCATTCGGTGGCGGTGTGCGCGCTGATGATTTCGTTGTCGCGCCAGCTCAAGTTGGACGAAGAGCAGACCCGTTCCATGGGATTGGCTGGCCTGCTGCACGACTTGGGCAAGGCGATGATGCCGATGGAGGTACTGAACAAGCCGGGTAAGCTCACCGATGCCGAGTTCCACATCATCAAATCCCACCCGGTGCAGGGCCACAGCATGCTGGCAGAGCGGCAAATCGTGAGCGACGTGGTACTGGATGTGGTGCTGCACCACCATGAAAAGCTCGACGGCTCGGGCTACCCCAACCGGCTCAAAGGTGACGGTATCAGCCTGTACGCCAAAATGGGTGCCATCTGCGATGTGTACGATGCCATCACCTCCAACCGCCCGTACAAAAAGGGCTGGGATCCGGCCGAGTCGCTGAAAAAAATGGCCGAATGGACCAACGGCCACCTGGATCCGCAAATCTTCCAGGCCTTCGTCAAGAGCCTGGGCATTTACCCGACCGGCTCGCTGGTGCGGCTGGGCTCGGGCCGCCTGGGCGTGGTGATGGAGCAAAGCCCCAGTTCGCTGCTGAAACCAGTGGTCAAGGTTTTTTTCTCCACCAAGTCCGATATCCGCATCCCGCCCGAAGTGGTGGATCTGTCGGAACCGGGCTGCAAGGAAAAAATCACCGGCCGCGAAGACCCCGAGTTCTGGCGTTTCAAGGACCTGAACGAGCTCTGGTCGGGCATGCCGCAGCTCAACGGATAAGTCTCTGGGCTTTTCTGGGTTCCAATCGGGGGATGCCTATTTCTGAAACCTTTTCTCCCGCCGCCACCCGCAGCTTCACGCTCAGCGACTTCGACTTTGTTCTGCCCACCGAGCTGATCGCCCAGCACCCCGCCGCCGAACGCAGCGGTTCGCGCCTGCTCGACGGCACTGGCGAAGCGCCTATTGACCGCATCTTCCACACCCTGCCCAGCCTGCTCCAAGCCGGGGACTTGCTGGTGTTTAACGACACAAAAGTGCTCAAAGCCCGCCTGTTCGGCGAAAAACCCAGCGGCGGCAAGGTGGAGCTGCTGGTCGAACGCGTCCTTACCGGCAACCAGGTAGCGGCCCACATGCGGGTCAGCAAAAAACCCGAACCCGGCACCACCATCACGCTGGCCGGTAAGGACGGGGAAAGCGGCTTTTGCGCCACCTTGCTAGGCCGCTGGCCCGATGCCAACGGCACGCTGTTCCGCTTTGTGCTGAGCAACGACGCGGGCGACGACCCCTACACCCTGATGGAGCGCCACGGCCACATCCCGCTGCCGCCCTACATCACCCATACCGACTCCGAAGAAGACGCAGTGCGCTACCAAACGGTGTTTGCCCGCGCACCGGGCGCCATCGCCGCGCCCACCGCCGCCCTGCACTTTGACGATGCGCTGCTGGCCCAGCTGGAAGCCCAGGGCGTGCAGCGCGCCAGCGTGACCCTGCACGTGGGTGCAGGCACATTCCAGCCTGTCAAGACCGAAAACCTGGCCGAACACCAGATGCACAGCGAGTGGTACGAGGTGCCCCAGGCCACCCAGAAGGCGATTGCGGATTGCAAAGCGCGCGGTGGCCGGGTGGTCGCCGTGGGCACCACCACCGTGCGCACGCTGGAATCCTGGGCCCAGTCGGGCCTGACCACGGGCGACACCCGCATCTTCATCACGCCGGGGTTTGTGTTCCAGTACGTGGATTTGCTGGTAACCAACTTCCATCTGCCGAAATCTACTTTGATGATGTTGGTGAGCGCGTTTGCCGGATACGGGAAAATCATGGCTTTGTACCGGCATGCGATCGCGCAGCAGTACCGCTTTTTCAGCTATGGCGATGCCATGCTGCTCTCCAAAACGAGCTCCGACCATGTTGCAATTTGACCTTCTTGCCACCGACCAACCCTGTGGCGACTACGCTGGCAGCTACGCCCGCCGCGGCACGCTGACACTGAACCACGGTGTGGTGCAGACCCCCATCTTCATGCCCGTGGGCACCTACGGCACGGTCAAGGGCGTGATGCCACGCAGCCTGGAGGAAATGGGCGCGCAAATCATCCTGGGCAACACCTTCCATCTGTGGATGCGCCCTGGCCTGGATGTGATGGCCCAGTTTGGCGGCCTGCACCAGTTCGAGAAGTGGAACAAGCCTATCCTGACCGACAGCGGCGGCTTCCAGGTGTGGAGCCTGGGCGAGATGCGCAAGATCAGCGAAGAAGGCGTAAAGTTCTCATCGCCCGTCAACGGCGACAAACTGTTTCTTACGCCCGAGATCAGCATGCAAATACAAACCACGCTGAACTCCGACATCGTGATGCAGTTCGACGAATGCACGCCCTACGACACCAAGGGCCACATCACCACCGAGCGCGAAGCCCGCAACTCCATGGAGCTCAGCCTGCGCTGGGCCAAGCGCTGCCAGGCCGAATTCTCCAAACTGCAGAACCCCAACGCCCTGTTCGGCATCGTCCAGGGCGGCATGTTCGAGAACCTGCGCCAGGAATCGCTGGAACAGCTGGTGGAGATGGACTTCCCTGGCTACGCCGTGGGCGGTGTCAGCGTGGGCGAGCCCAAAGACGAGATGCTGCGCATCATGGCCCACACCCCGCACCGCCTGCCCGCCCACAAGCCGCGCTACCTGATGGGCGTGGGCACGCCCGAAGACCTGGTGCAGGGCGTGGCCGACGGCGTGGACATGTTCGACTGCGTCATGCCTACCCGCAATGCACGCAACGGCACGCTTTTCACCCGCTTTGGCGACCTAAAGATCCGCAACGCCCGCCATAAAACCGACGAGCAGCCGCTCGACGTCACCTGCACCTGCCACGCCTGCGCAGGCACCAGCGGCGTGGCCTACGCCGATAGCGGCCGCGACGGCTTCAGCCGCGCCTACCTGCACCACCTGGACCGCTGCGCCGAAATGCTCGGCCCCATGCTGGCCAGCATCCACAACCTGCACTACTTTCTGAACCTGATGCGCGAGATGCGCGCGGCGCTGGACGCGGGCGCGTTTGGTGCATTCCGGGCGCAGTTCAAGGCGGACCGGGCGCGCGGGGTCTGAGTGCCAATTTGCTACAAAATTAATAACTGCTCACGCCCATTGGTAGGGCGCTAGCGCCTATTTTTCTCTGTAAACGCAAGCCAGGCCGCATGGCGTGTGCTTGACATCCAAGTCCAACTATTCTCTAATTTCTGTATCGACAGAAATTAGAGAATTCACATGGAACTCAGCCCCACCACCCAAAAGTTCGTCCTCCACTGGGGAGAAATGGGCACCCGCTGGGGGGTGAACCGCACGGTGGCGCAGATCCATGCGTTGCTGTACTGCAGCAACCAGCCTCTGAACGCCGAGGACATTGCCGCCACGCTGAACGTGGCGCGCTCCAATGTCAGCAACAGCCTGAAAGAGCTGCAAGGCTGGGGCCTGGTGCGTATCACCCACGCGGTGACCGACCGGCGCGACCACTTTGTCGCCCACCAGGACATCTGGGACATCTTCCGGGTGGTGATGGACGAACGCAAAAAGCGCGAGCTGGACCCCACACTCGCCCTGCTGCGCGAATGCGCCGCCGGGGCCCAGGACGACCCGGCCCTGGATGCCGCTACCCACGCCAAGATGGCGGCGATGCTGGAGTTCATGGAGCTGCTGATGCGCGCCTACGACGACTTCAAGCACCTGCCACCCGCCACACTGAAGCGCCTGCTGAAGATGGGCGGCACCGTAGCGCAGTTTCTAGGCCCCGACACCAAAGGCAGCAAGCCATGAACACCCCCGCACTGCGTTTGTACTTTGACGGGCAATGCCCGTTCTGTGCGGCAGAAATGGCACGGCTGCAGCGCTGGGACACCGCCGGGCGGCTGGCATTCACCGACATGGCCGAAGCGGGTTTCGACCCCACGGCGCTGGGCGTGGACATGGCCGCTTTGAATCGCGAACTGCACAGCCAGACCGCCGATGGACGGCTGTTGGTGGGCATCGACAGCATGCTGGCCGCCTACACGCTGGTGGGGCGGGCCTGGATGGTGTGGCCGCTGCGGATACGGCTTCTGCGCCCGGTACTGGCGGCGCTGTACCGGGGATTTGCCCGCAACCGCTACCGCTTCTCCAGGCTGCTGGGCTACCAGCCGGTACCGGCATGCACCACCGGCGTGTGCAGCACAGGCGGCCCGTTCTTGCCACGGAGATAGTGATGTCGACACCCAAAATTTCGACCACCCGTACCTGGCTGGTACGGTGGATGTACGCAGCGGCGCTGGCCCATTTGGCCGCCGGCATGGTGCTGCCCTGGGTGGGCAACATCGCCCTACTGGACGGCTACCACCAAGGGATCGAGCAGGCGTTTTGGGGCACTGCTGCACCGGCCCCTGCGCGGGCACAGCAGGTGTGGTGGCTAGGGCTTTTCGGTGCCACCGTGCAGTGCGCAGCCGTGTGGATGCTGGCCTTGGTGCGCATGGGCGACCGGCAAAAAAATGCCAGCGCCTGGGGCTGGCTCATCGCCGGGCTGCTGGTGTGGGCACCGCAGGATATGTGGATCTCGGCGCAAGCCGGGGTGTGGGCGCACCTGTGGGCCGATGCGTTTGCGTTGGCCAGCATGTTGCCGCCACTGTTCTGGCTGTATTTCCATGACCGCAAGGTGGGATGCCATGGATGAATCCACGCTCCTGACCTGGGCCCTGAACCTGTTGATCGCGCAAGGGCTGATGGGCGCTTTCGACACCCTCTACCACCACGAGCTGACGGTCGATCTGCCGCACCGGCGCAGCGCGCGGCTGGAGCTGGCTATCCACGCCATCCGGGCGCTGCTGTACGGCCTGCTGTTTGCCAGCATTGCGCATTTGCGCTTCCAAGGTGCCTGGGTGTGGCTGGTGGCCGGTGTGGTGGCGGTGGAAATCGGGCTCACGCTGTGGGACTTTGTGGTCGAAGACCACAGCCGCAAACTGCCCGCCACCGAGCGGGTACTGCACACCGTGCTGGCCATCAACGGGGGCGCGGTGTTTGGCCTGTACGGCCTGCAACTGGTGCAATGGGCCGCCCTGCCCAGCGCCCTGGTGCCCATGGATCTGGGCTGGCGCGGCTGGGTGCTGACGCTGTTTGCCGTCGGCGTGGCCGCCCTGGGCATGGCGCGCCAGTCTGCGCAGCCCAATCCATTCACAGACGTGCCGCACCAGCGGGTGCTGGTGACCGGCGGAACCGGTTTCATCGGCGAGGCGCTGGTAGGCCAGTTGCTGGGCGCGGGCCACCAGGTCACCGTGCTCACCCGCGACCCTCTGCGTGCCGCCTACCTGTTTGATGGCCGGGCGCGCTGCATCCGGTTGCTGCGTAGCCTGGATGCCGCCGAGGTCTTCGATGCGGTCATCAACCTGGCGGGCGCACCGGTCGTCGGCCCGCGCTGGTCGCCCCGCCGCCAGCAGCAGTTGCTGGCCAGCCGCGTCGGCACCACCCAGGCGCTGGCGGATTGGCTGGCCCGGGCGCAGCACACACCCGCCGTGTGGGTACAAGCATCGGCCATCGGTTTCTACGGGGTGCGCGATGCCGCCGAGGGGCTGACCGAGGGCAGTGCCCAGGGAAAAGGCTTCATGGCCACCCTCTGCGCCGAATGGGAAGCCGCCGCCCACGCGGCGGGCGCAAATGGCACGCGCCAGGTGGTGTTGCGCCTGGGCCTGGTGTTTGGCCCCGGCGGCGCGTTGATGCCGCTGCTGCTGCCGTTCCGCCTGGGCGTGGGTGGCCGCATAGGCAGTGGCCGCCAGGTGATGAGCTGGATCCACCGCGACGACGTGTTGCGCCTGATGGCCCGGGCCCTGCGCGACCCGCAGATGCAGGGTACGTACAACGCTGTAGCCCCCGGTGCCGCCCCCCAGGCCGTGTTTGCCCGCACCGCCGGGCAGGTGCTGCGCCGCCCGGTCTGGTTCCACCTACCTGCCGCACCCCTGCGCTGGCTGTTGGGTGAAATGGCCGAGTTGTTCGTTGATGGCCAACGGGTGCTGCCCGAGCGGCTCACCCAAGCAGGCTTTGCCTTCCGTTACCCCACCCTCGCCAGCGCCCTGCGCGACCTTGCCTGATGCCCCAACCGCTTTTGTACCTGCTGGCCGGAAATGGCGGCGCCGCCGACTGGTGGGACGATGCCCTGCCCCACTTCCAGCACTACCGGCCTGTGCCCCTGGAGTTGCCCGGGTTTGGCAACCACCCCGCCCCGCCCTGCGCCGACCTTGCTGCCTACGCGCAGGCCCTGCTGGCCGCCACCCAACCCGGCAACGCGATACTGGCCGTTGGTGTCAACGCGCTACTGGTGCTGCACGCGTTGCAGCGCCAGCCCGGGCACTTCCGCCGCATCGTGCTGCTGGCCCCCGTGGGCGTGTTTCTGTGGCAACGCACCTTGCCCGCGCTGATGGCACCGCTGCCGCTGCGCAAGGCGGTGCACTGGCTGCTGTCGCACCGCCCGGCCTGGTTCGCCGCCAAGTTTTCAACCCAAACCTGGACTGCCGCAAAGTACCAGCGCATGGGCAACGGCTACCGGCGCTGCCGTGCATTCGTGCCCTACTGGGACATGGTGCGGGCCGACACCGCCTTGCCGCTGCTGGAATGGATCACCGACCCGATCGAACTGGTCTGGGGTGGGCGCGACGCGGTACTCGACCAAAAGCACGCCGCCGCATGGTCCGCCGTGCTGGCGCGCGCGCAGTTGACCGTGCAGATCCAGCCCGCTTGGGGGCACTACCCGTGGATCGATGACCCGGCGGAGTTCACCGCGTGGCTGGAGTCCGGCAGCACCGGATGGGTGGCCCACAGCAAGGGCGGGCGGCTGCGGCTGGCGGCGCTGGCCGGGTTGCCGGTGCCGCCGTGCACCAACGTCACCGACAGCGCCGACCCCCGCCTGCACAGCCTGTTGGCGGCCCACCCCCAGGCGCTCTCGGCTGTGCGCTCGTCCAGCGCCTACGAGGACCAGGCCGATGCCGCCAACGCAGGCCTGAGCACCACCTACCTGCGCCAACCCGCCGCCGAGGTCGCCAGCCGCGTCCAAGCACTGCGCACGGCGGGCGTCGAAGAGGTAGTGGTGCAGCGCTTCATCGCGCCCCAGGTCTCGGGCATTGCCTTTGTGCGCCACCTGGCGGTGGAAGTGGAATGGGTAGAGGGCCACCTGGAGTCGCTGGCCGATGGCCGGGCCACGCCCCAGCGGGCGACGCTCTCGCGCCTGGGCGCCGCCTGGGCCGACGGCAGTTTTGAGCCCACCCACGGCCTGACCCAGCAAGCTCTGTGGAATTTTTTGCAAGCAGTGCTGCGCTGCTTCCACTACGTGCATGGCGATGTGGAATGGGCCTGGGACGGGCAGCAGCTCTGGCTCTTGCAGTACCGCCCCATCAGCGACTACGGCTGGCGCAGGCACCTGACCGCCGCCAACATCGCCGAAATCCTGCCGCCGCAACCCAGCCGCCTGGTCGAGTACGCGCAACGCCGCGCTGCTGCCAGCATTCCCGCCATCATGGCCCGCTGGGATGCTCGGGTGCTGCAAGACAACGAACCCTTCACCAGCCTGTGGGGCGATGCCTCGTACATCAACAACGACCTGTTTTTGGCACGCCTGGCCGATTGGGGCCTGTCGGCCCAGCGCTACGCGGGTGAAGTCGGCGGCACCGCGCCCGCGCTGCCCTGGCGGCCGCTACGGGTTCTGCGGTCACTGCCACTGTTTTGGCGCATGCAAAGGCGCAGTCGGCAGGCCTTGCCCGCCCTGGCGCAAGGGCTGCAGCGCTTTGACCAGGAGCTGCAAGACCTCACGGCAACGGGTGCGGACGGACACACGCTGGCCGACTGGTTCGTGCGGTTTTATGTGTTTGTGGTGCAGGGCAATCTGTGCATTGCCACCGCCCTGGCCAGCAGCGGTGGCGATGCCCTGGGCCGCCCCGCCACCGCCTACCAGGGCGACCTGCACCACGCCCCCCACCGCCTGCCCTGGGAAACCGACCCCGCCAGCCCGCGCCCGCCCGCCGAACCCCTGCCGCTGCAGCCCTTTCCCGCCTGGCCCAGCGCTGTGCGCCACGCCCACCGCTGGGGCCTGCCCGGCCTGCGCGGTTACTACATCCAGGTGCGCGAGTGGTACCGCGACAACCTGATGCGCATCTTTTTTCGGCTGCACCACGCCATGCCGCAGGCCGACCGAGCGCATTGGTTCGCGCCCCACGCCCACGCCCGCACCCAGCAGGGCAGTTTTTGGCAAGACGGCCACACAGGCGCAGAGCACGGCGCGGGTTTTGTGATCTACCCCGGTGCGGCAGAAGGCATCCTGGGCCGCGACATCCTGCTGGTGGACACCCTGGACCCCGGCCATTACGCCGACTACCAGCAGGCCCGCGCGGTGGTGGTGCGCATGGGCGGTCGGCTATCGCATGGGGCCACCTTGCTGCGCGAACTGCGCAAGCCCTCCGCCGTGCTGCCCGATGTGGACATGCGCTGGCGGGGTGAGCGCGTGCGTTACCAAGACGGCAAAGTGGTCCGTCTATCGTAAGCAATTGCTATGCTAAACATAGCTGCTTGTGCTTATATATCAAGCACGAGAGGCCTATTTGGCTTAAAAGATCAGTGCCCAAATGCCGCCGTGTCTGGCAACCCCCGCGTGCGGCCATGCTTGCGGTCTTGGGCGCGGGCGACGAAGCTCAGGGCAAAGCCTGCCAGCGCCAGCGCTGCGCCCACCCAGGGTAGCTGGCTGTACGGCACGCCGGACTGGATGGCCAGGCCACCCAGGTAGGCACCGCTGGCGCAACCGATGTTAAAGCCGCCCTGGTTCAGGGTGGAGGCCAGGTTGGGCGCGTTGTGCGCCGCGTCGATCACCCGCATCTGCAGGGGTGGCACTACCGCAAACACCAGCGCACCCCACAGCGGCAGGGTCAGCATGGCGGGCCAGTAACTGTGGCTGGTGAAGGTAAAGGCGGCCATCACCAGCACCACCAGAAAAAACACGATGCGGATCAGGCGCAGCGGGCGGTGGTTGGCCAGCTGGCCGCCCGCGATGTTGCCAATCGTCAAACCCACGCCAAACAGCAACAAAAACGCGCTCACGCCGTTATCGGCCACCATCGTCACGTTGCTGAGGATGGGGCGGATGTACGTAAACACTGCAAACAGGCTGGCCGCCGACAGCGCGCTCATGGCCATGCCCAGCAGCACACGCGGGTCGCGCAGCACCCGGAACTCTTGCGCCAGGCCGGGGCTGGGCAAGGCAGGCATGCGGGGCAGCACGGCGGCAATGCCGACCAGCGCCACCAGGCCGATGGCGGCCACCACCGCAAAGGTGTAGCGCCAGCCCAGCACCTGGCCCAGCGCCGTGCCGCCGGGTACACCCAGCACATTGGCCAGCGTCAGACCCGCAAACATCAGCGCCATAGCTTTGGCCCGCTGGTCGCGTGGCACCAGGTCGGCGGCCACCACCGCGCCCATGCCAAAGAAGGCCGCGTGGGCAAAGGCGGTAAAGACCCTAGCGGCCATCATCAGGCCAAAGCTAGGGGCCACGGCGCAGAGCAAGTTGCCCAGCATGAAGATGGCCATCAGCGCCAGCAGGCTGCCCTTGCGCGGCGCGCGTGACAGCGCGGCGGCCATCAAGGGTGCGCCCACCACCACGCCCATGGCATAACCGGTCACCAGCATGCCCGCCGAGGGGATGGACACATCCAGGTCTGCCGCCACCTCGGGCAGCAAACCCATGATGACGAACTCGGTGGAACCGATACCGAAAGCGCCCACGGTCAGGGCAAACAGCGGGATGCGCGCGCGCAGATGGGTGAGCAGACTCATGGCGGGGGACCTTGGGTGGGCAGAGGCAAAGACACTGGGGTTAACCCCCATCTTAAATGCGTGCGCCAAACTATGTGCGAGCGTTACACAATTCCCGCCAAGTTCCGCCAAATGTGGCTAAACAGGTGGTGAAACAGCCGCTACCGGCGGCAACACTGTGGCCGATGTCCCACAGGCATGGCAAAACTTGGCAAAGGCGCTCTTGCGGGTGTGGCAGGGCACGCAGTGGTCAAACAGGCCGATGCCGCAGTGCGGGCAAAAGTCGATCTTGTCGTTTTTCAGGTCCACCTGGCGTTCGCAGCCGGGACACACGCTTTTGCCCAGGCGGGCCAGGGCCACGTCGTAGCTGAGCTCTTCGCGGCGCTGGGCATCGGGCAGGGCTTCGGCCAGTTTTTGCTTCTCCAGGTAACGGTTCAGCGCCACAATGGCCTGCCGCCCGACCAGCATGGTCAGCACAATGCCGACCAGATAACGCACGTAGCCACCATAACTCGGCATATAGGGCACCAGTTCGACAAAAAATGCGAACAAGGCAAAGTAAATGAAGCCCCACACAAACGGCCAGTAGGTGCTTTTGCGTTTTTTGGCAAACAGCCAACCGGCAATGGCCAACAGCGGCAGGGTCAGCGCCAGGCGGTAGCCAAACACGCGCAGTTCCTGGGCCCGCTGGGCTTGCTGCCAGCTGTTGCCCGCTGCGCTCTCCAGGGTGTCGAGCTCGGTTTGCGCCTTGTGGACCGACTGGCGGGCATCCAGGGCGACCTGCTCTTGCTGTTCAATGGCGCTTTGGGCCTTGCGCTCGGCGGCGGCCAGGGCATCCAGCGCCTGGGTGCGGCGGATGAGCTCGGGGTCTTGGTCCGAGCGGCCGGTGGCGCTGCGGGTGGCCAGCCAGTTGTCGAAGGTTTCGCGGGCGGCGCTGCTGTTGGCGCGGGCCGTCTGCAGCTTGAGCTGGGCCTGTTCCAACGCGGCATCGGCAGCTTCTTCGGCTTTGCGGCCACTGGCGATGGTGGCCCGCACCTGGGTGGCAGCGGGCTTGTCGATGAAGTCCTCCAGGCCCAGGGTCTGCTCGACCTGCGGCAGATCGCCCACCACACTGCCGCCCAGCCCGATCAGGAACCCGGCAAAAACCACCGCCACCAGCCACAGGCCGCGCTGGAACCACTTCTCGGACAACCGCAATGCTTTGCTCATTTCAACCCCTTATTTCAAAACCAACTGTACCGGCGCAACCGCGAGCTGCGCCTTTTGCAGCCAGCTAAATATCGAATCTACCGTGATCGTCTCGATACGGTCGCTAAAACGCTTTTCATTGGGGTGGTCGTCAAAGGCCACATTGGCTTTGGTCACGCGCGCGCCCAGCCGGGTCATCGGCCCGATCTTGAGCGTGGTGGGCGTGTAGCCCTTGAACTTCAGCCAGGCCTGGGCCTGCGCGCGCGAATCCACGCCCGGCTCCATGGCGGCGGCCAGGGTTTCGAGTGCCCACTGGTTGGACTGCTGGTATTTGGTAGCCCAGGCGTAGCTGACCAGGCTGTAGGGTTTGCTGTTGAGGCGCACGGCACGCGGTGTGTCTTGCAGCAAGGCCAGCAGGCGGGCTTGCACCTCGGGCGTGGGCACGGCCCAGGCGGCTTCGTAGCGCCACAGGTCGTCCAGGAAAAATTCGCCCAGGCCCTGGCGGTAGATATACGCATCGGGCGTGCCGCACTGGTTGAGTTTGTGCAGCACCCGCCATACGTGGCCGCCCTGCCCGTCAGGCTGCTGGTAGGCCAAGCCCAGGTGCGAGTAGCGCAGGCCGTATTTACCCAGGTCTTGCCCGGCGCGGGCCAGCACGACCACCTGGGCACCGCTGGCATCCAGCGCCGCCAGCGTGCGCTCGGCCAGGGTCAGGCCGCGTTCGATAGTGGCGGGCTTGGGCGGCTTCTCGGTATCGCAAGAGCGCCCGGCCAGCGCCGGTGGTGCCCACCACAGGCTGGCGCACAGCAGCAGCAACGAAGATGTTTTGTGCAGCATGGCGGTCTCCTTCAGTTCGTTACACGTTCGTTGTGCAGCAAGGCGCGGCCCAGGGCATTGGGGATAAAGGCAATGGCCTCGCCCGCCGCCGACAGCACCACCCCCGCGCCGATCACGCTGACCGTGACCGCCACCCCCGCTACCAACGAGGCCCCGGCTACGCCCTTGCCGACCACCTCCACACTGGTTTGCGCGCCGTCAGAGGCCCGCTCCAGCACATAGACCATGCCGCGCGCGGTGGACTGCACGGTCTTCACTACCAGCACCGCGCCCCCTGCCAACAGCGCGACCGGTGCCGCCACCACACTGGCACCCACCACCACCGAGGCCAGCGGCAAGGCCGACACCGCACTCAACGCCGAAGCCTCGCTCTGCGCTTGGGCATGAAAAGAGGCTCCTGCGCCCATGGATAGGGCACAAGCAGCTATTAATAAAGAAGCAATCTTGGATTTCATAGAGGTCCTTTTGTCCGATGCCGGGATGGCACAACCTGGACGTGATTCTGTGCGAGCCCCGACCCGGAGGCATCAAAATACCTGACACCACCGCAAAAACCCGCCTGCGGGTATAGAAATCCGATACTTGGATGGCAGCAGTCCGCATCCACAGAAAATCTATCAGCATCAACACAAGGCCCCGATTTTGTACGGCCCAGGGTGTCTATCCAGCGAGGCATCACATCCCGATTTGTAAAAATTTGCCTCCGCCCCCGCAGGCACAATCGGGCCCATGAAAGCTCCCCCCAGACTGCAAGCCTTGGTCGAAGAAGGCCTGATCGACACCGTGGTCCGCCAGCTCATGAGCGGCAAGGAAGCCATGGTCTACGTGGTGCGCAGCGGCGACCACACCCTGTGCGCCAAGATCTACAAAGAAGCCACCAACCGCAGCTTCCGCCAAGCCGTGGACTACACCGAAAACCGCAAGGTCAAAAACAGCCGCCAGGCCCGTGCCATGGCCAAAGGCAGCAAGTTTGGCCGCGAAGCCCAAGAGGCGGCATGGCAAAGCGCCGAGGTGGATGCGCTGTACAAGCTGGCCGATGCCGGAGTGCGCGTGCCCAAGCCGTACAACTTCTTCGAAGGCGTGCTACTGATGGAGCTGGTGACCGACGCCCACGGCGACGCCGCCCCGCGCCTGAACGACGTGGCCTTCAGCCCCGAGGACGCCCGCCGCCACCACGCCACCCTGCTGGCCGAGGTGGTGCGCATGCTGTGCGCGGGCACGGTGCACGGCGATTTGTCCGAGTTCAACATCCTGCTGGCCGCCGACGGCCCGGTCATCATCGACCTGCCCCAGGCCGTGGACGCTGCGGGCAACAACCACGCCCAGCGCATGCTGCTGCGCGACGTGGTGAACCTGCGCGACTTCTTCGGCCAGTTTGCCCCCGAACTGCTGCAAACCCAGTACGGCCCCGAGATGTGGGAGCTGTACGTGCGCGGCCTGCTGTCCACCGAGGTGGCGCTCAGCGGACACTACCAGCCGCAGCGCGGCGCGGTGGACATGGGCAGCGTGATGCGTGAAATTGACGACGCGAAGGCGGAAGATGCGGCGCGTAGGCTACGGATGGCGGGATAGCCCTTACCGTTCACTTTGGTTTACCCGTACCAGTTTTCCACACGCAGGCCGGGTACACGTTCGAATTCGCGGGTATTGCGCGTGATCAGCACCATGTCGTTCGCCAGTGCAATGCCCGCAATGAGCTGGTCGCAGGGGCCGATGGGCGTTCCCGCCACTTCCAGCGTGTGCTTGACCCAAGCGGCAGCCTTGGCACTGGCGTAGTCCATGCCCACCACGCCATAGGCTTTGAGGGCCAGGTCGATACCCGCCCGTTGCAGCGCTGGGCGGGTAGAACGTAAAACGCCGTACTCCAGCTCAAACAACACGACCGACGGAATGAAAACCTCCCGGGCGGGGTGGCTTTGCAGATGCACCGCCACCTGGCCTTGCTGCTTGAAGAGGTAAATCAGCGTATTGGTGTCCAGGAGAAACATCACCAGGCTTCACGTGGCAGGTCAGGCGTGACATTGGCGCGCAAGGCTTCGGCCTGGGGAAAGTCTTGCCAATGCTGGGCGTTAGCAGCGATATCGTCAAAAAAACCCAACGGGTAGCCGTTGGCATCGACCTGCGGGGTTTGCTCTTTCACCAGCTTGGCAATCCAGGCGCTGAGCGACAGCTGGGCCGCCGCAGCCGAGCTTTTGGCGCGAGAAATAGCGTCGTCGTCGAGATAAATGGTGACTTGGGACATGGCTACACCCTCCAATTAATTACACACCCAATTATATAATTAATCACCAATTACATGGTGTTATACAACCCCGCCACCCGGGCTCGCAGCAATTCCGGCTGCACTTCAGCTGCCGACATAGCCACCCCCACGTTCAAACCCACCTGGTTCAGCAGCCCGCGCCGGAAAGGCTTGGCCATCGCGGTGCCGGCTTCGACCCGGCTGAAATACGAACCCCACAGGTTGGTCAGCGCCATCGGGATGACCGGCACCGGGGCGGCTTCCAGTATCTTCATGATGCCGCCCTTGAACTCTTGCAGCGTGCCGTCTTTGGTGATGCCGCCTTCGGGGAAGATGCCCAGCAAATCGCCGTCTTGCAGCACCTTGGCAGCGGCGGCGAACGCGGCTTCGTAGGCGGCGGGGTTCTCAGCGCGGGGCGCGATGGGAATGGCCTTGGCCAGACGGAACAGCCAGCCCAGCACCGGCACCTGGAAGATGCGGTGGTCCATCAAGAACACGATGGGGCGCGGGCTGGCGGCCATCAGCAGCACGGCATCGACAAAGCTGACGTGATTACAGGCCAGGATGGCCGGGCCGCTGATGGGGATGTACTGGTCGCCCGTGACCTTGAAGCGGTACACGCAGTGCGACAGCAGCCAGGCCACAAAGCGCAGCAGGTACTCGGGCACCAGCATGAAGATGTAGAAGGCCACCACCGCGTTGGCGATGGCCGTGAACAAAAAGATCTGCGGAATGGTGAAGCCGCTGGTCAGCAGCGCCCCGGCGATCACCGAGCTGGCAATCATGAACAGCGCGTTCAAGATATTGTTGGCCGCGATGATGCGGGCCCGGTGGGTGGGCTGGCTGCGCAACTGGATCAACGCATACATGGGCACGCTGTACAAGCCCGCAAACAGGCTGAGCAGCGTCAAATCGGCCAACACCCGCCAGTGGGCGGCTTGGGCCATAAAAGCCCCCAGGCCCAGGGTTGCGCTGGGCGGCAGGCCGCGCGAGGCAAAGTACAAATCCGCCGCAAACACGCTCATGCCAATCGCCCCCAGCGGCACCAAGCCGATCTCCACATGGCGGCGGCTCAAGGTCTCGCACAGCAGCGAACCGGTGCCGATGCCGATGGAGAACACCACCAGCAGCAGTGTGGCCACCTGCTCGTCGCCGTGCAGCACCTCTTTGGCAAAGCTGGGGAACTGGCTTAGAAACACCGCGCCAAAAAACCACATCCAGCTGATGCCCAACAGCGAACGAAACACCACCAGATTGCCATGCGCCAGCTGCAAATTGCGCCATGTTTCGGTAAAAGGGTTCCAATTGATCTTTAAACCGGGGTCGGTGGCGGGCAGCTCAGGAATGGCCTGCGCCAGCCAGCGCCCCACCAGGGCCAACGCCACGCAACCCACGGCCACAGCGGTGTGGCCCACTTCGGGAATCGTCACCAACAGCCCGCCGACGATATTGCCCAGCAAAATGGCCACAAAAGTGCCCATCTCCACCATACCGTTGCCCCCGGTCAGCTCGGCATCGTTCAACACCTGCGGCAGATACGCAAACTTGACCGGCCCAAACAGCGTGGAATGCAGACCCATCAAAAACACGCAGGCCAGCAGTACGGGGATCTGCACACCGATGTTGCTGGTGAAAAAGCCGTAAGCCGCCAGCAGCATGATGGCGATCTCCAGGTTTTTTACCGTGCGGATCATCAGCGTCTTGGGGTACTTGTCGGTCAGTTGCCCGCTGGTGGCCGAAAACAACAGAAACGGCAGGATGAACAGCGCCCCGATCACCAGCCCCGCCAGCGCAGGCGGCAACCAGCTGACGCTGAGCTGGTAGGTCACCATCACGGTGAACGAGAACTTGAACAGGTTGTCGTTGGCCGCGCCCGAAAACTGCGTCCAGAAAAACGGCGCGAAGCGGCGCTGTTTGAGCAGGGCGAACTGGTTGGGATGGGCGTTGGAATCAGGGTGTTGGGCTTGCATTTTTTGAACCAAATAAGGTGCTCACGCTTATTCTATGAGCGCAAGCAGCTATAAAAAATAGAGCATTTAGAGATTAGTCTGCCACAGGCTTATGTCCCACCGTACGTCCCGCAGTGCGCGCTGCCATCGCAGCCAGCACCGGCCAGGCAGCCAACGCGGCCACCGCGTGCTTCAGGCTGTGGCCAGAGACCCAACCGCCGGTCCAGGCAAACACGCTGTGGTCGCCCTGCTCCAGCAGCTTGGCCAGGGCGTAGGCGGCAATCACCCCACCCAGGCGGATACCCCAGGCACCGGGCCGTGGCGGGCACAGGGCCAGGCACAGCACCAACACCATGCCGCCGCCTTGCAGCACCGCCCAGGGCAGCAGGTTGCCGGTGACCGACCACACGGCCACCGACAGCGGCCCCCACAGCAGCACCGCGCCCGCCGTCCACAGACCCGCCCGGTCGCTGCTGCGGTCGGCCACGGCCAGGCCCAGCAGACCGGCAAACACGGGCACCATGCCGCAGCGGTCCAGGGCCAGGCGGGTATCGTCCGGCTGCCAGTGGTACAGGCCGGAGCACAGCGCGGCCACCAGCAAGCCCGCAAAGAACAAGGCCGCCAGCCCGCGCTGCACGCCGGGTGGCTGGTGTTTCAACGCCAACAGCCCCCACAGCCCGCCCACGGCAAACGGCAGGTTGCTCAGTACGTCCAGCGCATTCGGCAGGCCCGCCCAGGTCCGCTGGTCGGCAAACCCGTGGTAGTGCGCCTGCTGGGCGACAGCGGGGCCGCAGACTGCGGCCACGGCGGCGATGGCCACGGTCCACAGCAAAGTGGTTTCCAATCGGTTCACGGTGCATTCCTTTAAAAACAAGATGGGGCGAGTGTCTGCACACGGCCATGGCGAAGCAGATAATTTCAGACTTCATTTAATTATTCATACGCAAAGTATCCATAATCGATACCCATGAGCACTACCGCCGACCTCGTCACCGCCCTCAAAAAAGAACTCAAGGCCGCGCAAATGACCTATGCCGACCTGGCCGTGCAGCTGGGTGTGGCCGAGTCCAGCGTGAAGCGCATGCTGGCCAAGGGTGATATGCCGCTGTCGCGCGTGGATGCCATCTGCCGCGCCCTGAAGCTGGATTTTGCCGAACTGGCCCGCCGCGTGGCCGATGCCCAGCCGCTGCTGGCCTCGCTGACGCAGCAACAAGAGCAGGCGGTGGTAGCAGACAAGAAGCTGCTGCTGGTGGCAATCTGCGTGCTCAGCCAGTGGACGCTGGAGCAGATCACCACCGCCTACCGGCTCAGCGAGGCCGAGTGCATCGCCTGCCTGGCGCAGCTGGACCGCATCGGCATCATTGAGCTGCGCCCGCTGAACCGCTACCGCCTGAAGCTGGCCAAGGCGTTTCGCTGGCGGCCCCACGGGCCGGTAATGCAGTTCTTCCGCGAAGATGTGGTGCTGGACTACTACAGCGGCGGCTTCGACGGCCCCGCCGAGGGCCTGCTGCTGGTGCACGGCTCGGTGGGCCGCAGCCTGGCACCGGTGTTTCTGGAACGCCTGCAGCGGGTGGCGCAGGACTTTGCCCAGCAGCACCTGGCTGACCAAAAGCTGCCCGAAGCGGCACGCGAAGCCTACACCCTGGTGCTGGCCATGCGGCGCTGGGAGTTTGCAGCGTTTACCGCGCTGCGGCGCTAGCCTCCCCCAGCCGGAACACGCCGACCATCTCGGTGAGGTTGCCGGCCTGGTCTTGCAGCGGCTGGGCGGTGGCGGCGGCCTGCTCGACCAGGGCGGCGTTTTGCTGCATGGTCACGTCGATCTGGGTGATGGCCTGGTTAACCTGGGCAATGCCGGTGCTCTGCTCCTGGCTGGCCAGGGAGATTTCGCCCACGATGCTGGTCACGCGCTTGACGCTGGCCACCACCTCCTGCATGGTGGCCCCGGCCTCTTCCACAAAGCGGGTGCCCGCTTCCACGTTTTCTACCGAGTCGGCAATCAGGCCTTTGATCTCGCGGGCGGCGCTGGCGCTGCGCTGGGCCAGGCTGCGCACCTCGGTGGCCACCACCGCAAAACCCCGGCCCTGCTCGCCCGCGCGGGCGGCCTCGACAGCAGCGTTCAGCGCCAGGATATTGGTCTGGAAGGCAATGCCGTCGATCACCCCGATGATGTCCACGATCTTGCGGGCCGAGGTGTTGATGGAGCCCATGGTGGTGATGACCCGGCCCACCACTTGGCCGCCCTGCACCGCCACGTCAGATGCCGATACCGCCAGGGTGTTGGCCTGGCGGGCGTTGTCGGCGTTTTGCTGCACGGTGCCGGTGAGCTGCTCCATGGCGGAAACGGTCTCTTCCAGCGCCTGCTGCTCGGTGCGGTGCGGTGCGACAGGTCGGTGTTGCCGCTGGCGATTTCCATGGAGGCCAGGCGCACCGACTCGCTGGCGCTGCGGATCTGCTGCAGCATGCCGCTGGTTTTATCGGCAAACTGGTTGTACGACTGGGCCATTTTGCCCAGCTCGTCGCGCCCCATGGCGGGCAGGCGGCGGCTGATATTGCCCGCACCGGACTCGTTCATTGCGTCGCGCACATGCTCCAGCCGTTCAAGGCCCCGGTTATCGAGGTGGCCAGCACCAAGGCCGCCAGCGCAATCGCCACCAGCGCCGCCACCGCCGAGGCGATCAGCAGAGTTTGCAGCGGGTGGGTGGCTTCGGCGTAGTCGATCAGCGCCACCAGCGCGGGCATGGCCAGGGCGGGGTCCAGCGCGTCCAGGGGCTTGAGGCGCAGTGCGGGCTCGGGGTACGCCAAGATCGTGCCTTTGCTGCCGACCAGAAACGCGTAGCTGTGCGGCGTGGGCTGGATGGCCGACACCACCCGCACTACCTGCTCCAGCGATACATCGGCCCCGATCACCGCGCTGACCTGGCCGGCCTTCTGGATCGGCTCGGCAAAGGTCACCACCAGCTTCTGGCTGGTGCTGTCCACATACGGGGGCGTCAGCACCGGCCCGCCCGCCTGGGCCGCCTGGATGTACCAGGGCCGCGCAGTCGGGTCGTACCCGGCGGAGACGGTGCTTAAAGTGAGGTGCTGTTTATTGGCCTGGCCGATGAAAACGCCGCTGAAGTCACCGGCAATCTTGGCGCTGCGCAAAAAGGCCAGGGGCTCGGGCTGGGCCAGGGTGTCTTGCAACGAGGCCACCATCCGCTGCTTGGAGCGCACCCAGTCGCTGATATTGGCCACGCTGGTGTCGGCCAAGCGGGCCATTTCGGTATGCAGCGCATCCAGGGTGTTGTTGCGGGCGGTGACGTAGTTGGCGGCGGTGAGGGCCAGCATCGCGGTGGCCACGATGCCAGAGCAGATCAGCGTCAGCCCGGTACGAGGAGAAGGCGGCATGGCCATAGAAGGGTTCTCCTAAGCTGCGGTGGGGGGGCCGCACCGTGCAAAAGAGTTGGCCTGCGCACTTTACGCGCCAGCCATTGTTCATTGCATTGTTACTAGGCGGTTGCGCTGCCGCCGGTAAACACCGTCAGCACCCCGGTGTAGCCGTACAGGTTTTGCCGGGCGATTTCACCGGCGGCGAAGAAGCCTACCAGGGGCACGTCGCCCAGGGCCCGGCGCACGATTTGCAGCTCGGCGCTGGGGCCACCAAAGTGGTTGCCGCCGCGGCCAGTGCAGCTCACGTAGATGGCACCGGCAATGCGCCGCGCCGGGTGCGGGGCGGATTCGGCCTCAGGCGCGGCGAGTGCGGTGGCCAGTTCGACCGACAGCTCTTCGGGCTCCAGCTCTTCGCGGATTTCGGCGCACACGCGCACCAGGTCGGCCTTGGCCGCCGCCACGTTGCGCTGGCAAAACGCCAGCCGGGTGCCCACGGCCACGTGGTCGCCCACCGCCACGCCCTTGCGCGTCGGGTCCAGGCCGATGATGTGACGCACCACCACGTCGCTGCCGAAATGGGCGGTGCGTACCGGCGCGTCGCCCACGTTGGCGCGGGTCAGGCCCACCAGGGTGGCGCGCACCCGGCCCAGCGCCTCTTGCGGGTGTTCCAGGTCCACGCCCAGGTCGGCCAGCAGCACGGCCAGGGCGGGCTGGCCGTCCAGCTCCAGCACCAGATTCGCATCGGACGCGGTGACCACGCGGTTGGCGGTGATGGGCTGGCAGCCCTGGGTGACGCGCGACACCAGCGACACCGCGGGGCCAAATGCCACGCCGCTCAGGCCGCCGCTAAACACACCGCGCGCCGCGCCATGGCCCTTGATGTTGCCGTTGCCGCCCACCGCAAACTGCACCGAGCGCGAGCGGCTGGAGGCCAGGCCGCCAAACAAATAGCCGGTATCGGTGCGGGCGGCCATCTCGGCCACCAGCTCGGTCAGGTCGGGGGTACCGGCATCGGCGTGGACCAGGGCGGTGTGGGCCTCGAAGCCCAGGCCCAGGGGCGCTACGCCGGAGAACACGCGGTACTGGTCGGCGGGCAGGTCACAGAGCATCACGCTCAGGGCCGGTTCGTCAAAGTATTCGACGTTGTTGGCCGAGATGCCGATGCCCACCGTGCCCGACCAGTCGGTCACCTCGGGCAGCTCGCCGCTGAGGTGGTCCAGGATGTCCTGCGCCTGGGCCGCGTACTGGTCGGTGATGTAGAGCAGGCCCAGGGTGGGCGTGCTGGCGTAGTCGGGCAACGCCATCTGGGCGCGCAACTGTGCCAGCACCAGCCCGGCCGCCATGCGCCAGTCGGGGTGCGTGGCGTGGCCGTGGGGGAAAAGTTGCATGACGGCCTCCGAGAGTAGAACTAGGTAGGGATATTAGCCCGGGTGCTTTTTGGCCGCAGCCTTCTTGGCGGGGGCTTTTTTAGCTGGGGTCTTTTTGGCAGCGGGCTTGGCGGCATCGGCCTTGGGGGCGGCGGGTGGCACCACGGTTTTACCGGCGGCCTTGGCGATTTCGCCCACGCTCTTGATGGCCTCGGCAGCGAAGTTGGTGGCCATGTTTTTGCTCTTTTCCAGCGCGGCCTGGGTGTTGGCATCTTTCAGCGCGGCACCGGCGATCTGCTGGAACTGCTCGGTCAACGAGCCCCACCATTTGAGTGGATCCACAATGCCGGGCGCGGCGGGGGCATCGGCGGCGGCCGGTTCCTCGGCTTTTTCGGCGGGCTTTTCCACCGGTTTTTCAGCGGCCTTGGGAGGGCTGGCGGCTTCGGGCTTGAGTTTGAAAGCGCTGGCCAGCTCGGTCATGCTCAGGTTCATGCCCTTCAAGGTAGCCAGGGTCATCTTTTGCACTTCCAGCGCCTGGATGGTGGCTTTGAGACCCACGGCGTTCTGGTCCAGCCAGAACTGCACGGCCTTGAGTTCGGTGATGCGCTTGTCCAGCTCTTCCACGCTGAGGGTGGGCGCGACCCAGCCGCCCATGGCCGGAGCGCCGGTGGAAGCGCCTTTGCCCAGGCTCTTCAAAAAGTCAAAACCGGGTACGAATTTGCTGAAATCAAAGGCCGGGGTATCGCTCATGGTGTCTCCTGATTTTTTGGGGTGGCTGCAGTCACATTGCGCAGCTTGTGCAGCTTACCCCAATGTGTCAAAAGTGCGTCAGTGCTTGTGCGCCGCCATGCCGCCGGGCGCGGTGGATGCCACAGGCAGCTTCACTTCCAGCTTGCTTTCCACGCCCTTGGCATCCTGGAACACCAGGGTCAGGGGCACGGTGCTGTCTTTGGGCAGGGCGGCCTTCAGGTCCATCAGCATCACGTGGTAGCCACCGGGGGCCAGGGCCACCGGCTTGCCTGCGGGCAGCGCCAGGCCACCGGCCACGGCGCGCATGCGCATCACGTCGCCGTCCATCTTCATCTCGTGCACCTCGGCCACACCGGCCACCGGGGTGCTGACGGACACCAGCCGGGCATCGGCCTTGGCGGTCAGGGTCATGAACGCGCCGCTGGCCTTTTGGCCCTGCACGCTGGCGCGCACCCAGGCATCCTTGACCTCGACGTTTTGGGCATATAAATGACCACTCGTGCCCATCAACAGGGCGATAGCAGCTATAAATTTCATAGTATTCAGTCTTTTCAAGATAAAACCAGTTTGAGCGCTGAAATGCGCGAGATAAGCAACCAGTCCAGCAGCAGCACGGCCAGCAACACGCCACCGGCCAGCGGGAAGGCCAGGGCCGTCAGCAGCATGACGACCGCGCCGCCCTTCCACAGCGGCGACGGGGCGGGCACGCTGGGGGCCGCCAAACGGCCACTGCCCTGGGGACGGCGCTTCCACCACATCACCACGCCGCTGGCGCACAGCGTGAGGATGGCCAGGCAAAAGACCACGTTGGCGCAGGCGCTCCACAGGCCCACGTCGCCCTGGTGCAGCGCAATGCCCACCGCCATGGCCTTGGCCACGGGGGCGTAGTCGGCATAGCCCGCCTGCGCCAGGATGCGCCCGGTGTAGCGGTCGACGTGCACAAAGCGGTCTTTGAACGGGTTGGCCAAGTCGCCGCTCATGGTATCGGCCGAGATGGAGTACACGCCGGTGGCATCCTGCGGCACATTGATGTGGTACTGCCCGGCAAAGCCCAGGCGCTGGGCCAGTGCGGCCACGCCGTCCAGGTTAACGGCTTCACCCGCCAAAATGCCCGGCGTGCCCGCCGACGAGCCGGACACGGGCAGCGGCGTTTGCTCCAGGCCCCAGGGCACGTCGTGCAAACCGCCGCTGCTGAGCGTGGCGTGGGTGGCGTCCGAGGTGGGCACCGCGTCCCATTTGGTGGCCGGGAAAGTGCTCCAGGGCTGCACCAGCTTGGCACCCCACACGCCGGTCCAGGACATGCCGGTCAGCAAAAACAAAAACAGCACCACGCTGAGCCAAAAGCCGAGGCTGGCGTGCAGCGACTTCCACCACTTGCGGCCCGTGGCCTGCCAATCGGGCAGCAGCACCTCGGACCAGCGCTCCAGCTTGCGCGGCCAGAACAGGTACAGGCCGGTGACCACCATCACGATGGCCAGGCCCGCAGCCACTTCGATCAGGCGGTCGCCGGTATCGCCCAGCAACAGCGTGCCGTGGATCTTCTCGGCCCAGGCGAACACCGTAGTGTCTTTGTTGACCACCTTGATGACCTCGGCGGTATAGGGATTGACGGCGACGGCATCGGTCACGCCGCCGTGCACCATCAGAAACCAGCTGGGCACGTCAGGCGTTTTGGGGGCGATGTATTCCTTGAGCTGGGCGTTGGGGAACTGCGCCAGCACGGGCCGCACCTGCGCTGTCACGGGCAAGGCCTGGCCCTGGGGTGTGACGTAGGTGGTCATGCCCAGGCGGGTTTGGAAGCCGGTGAAAAACACCATCACCAGTCCGGTCAGGGCCAGCATCAGCAGAAAGGGCACCACGTACAGCCCGGCATAAAAGTGCCAGCGCCAGGCCAGGGCGTAGAAGCGCGAGCCGCCGGGCGGGCGGTCGGGGGTGGGGGTAGACAACATGGCGCGCGCTCAGTGGGCGTGGCCAACGTGTTCGCTGGGGATGATCTCCAGCAGTGCAGCGGGGTTCTTCAAGCCCTTGTCGGAGGTGCCGCTGGCCGGTATTTCGGACCAGTCGGTGCGGCCCGTTTCGCAGGTTTGCAGCACCTTGAACCACATGGGCCCGGCGGCGGCAGGCAGGCCACCGCGCAGCACGAACTCGTCGTAGTAGGCATCGGGCAGGGCATAGCCGGGGGTGGCGGTCCAGGTGATGTCGGTCACGCCTTCGGTGACCAGTTTGCCGTGGTCGTCATAGGGTGTGGCGAGTTTGCCGGTGGTGACGGCCAGCGTCCAGCCCGGTTTGGGCATGGGCTTGGCGCCGGTGAATCCGGCCGGGATGCTGACGCGGATGGCCGTGGTGGGCGTGCCCTCGCAGCCGTGGCCGACGCGCAGCGTGGCCCGGTAATAGGTGCCCGCCAAGGCGGCCTGGTCGGCCAGGGTAATGTGGGCAAAAGTGGTGCTGGCGCTGAGGACAAGGGCGCAAGCAGCTACGGATTTAAGAGCAAAAGAAAAAGACATACGCGTTCCGGCAAAAAACATAAGAAAACCACCGCTCACGCTGGTAACACCGGCGTGGGCAGCTATCAATTTAGGAATTCAGGCGGAGACGGGCGGCCCGCGCGCAGGCAGCGGCGCGGCGGTGGCGTACGCAATGTGCGCAGCCGGAATGCTGCGCAAGGCATACGACAGGGGTTGGATGGGCTCGACCATCCCACTGGCAGATGGGGGGGGCGCGGCAGGGGTAATGCACAGCGGGCAGTCGCCCATCTGGCTGACCACCTGGGTGCTGCCGTCGGGGGCGGTGACCAGCAGCTTGACCGACCCACCGCTGGAGCACACCAGCTCCATGGCCTGCGGATGCGTCAGCGGCGACGCAATCGCCACGCCCAACGACAGCGCAAAACACAGCAGCACCCAGCGCGCCAGGCGGCGGGCCAGGGTGTGGGGGTAGTGCGGGCCGAACATGGCTTGGATTATCGCTCCTCAATTTCGAGGATGGCCCCGCAAGGACTTTTTGCACACAATGGCCGACCCCATAGGAAAACCATATGAAGCGGCTCATTTTGTGCAACGACGGCACCTGGAACTCCCCCACCCAGGAGGACAACGGCATTCTGGCCCCGACCAATGTGGTCAAGCTGTACAACGCGCTGGCCCCGCAAGACCACCAGGGCCAGCCGCAAACCACCTACTACCACCCCGGCGTGGGGGCCGAAGGGCATGCGCTGGACCGAATCACCGGCGGGGCCGTGGGCACGGGCATCAGCAAGCACCTGCGCAGCGCCTACCACTGGCTGGCCACGCACTACATGCCGGGCGATGCCATCTACATCTTTGGCTTCAGCCGGGGCGCGTTTACCGCGCGCAGCCTGGGTGGCTGGCTGGGGCGCGGCCTGCTGGACCTGCGCGAAGTGCCGTCCAAAGCCGCCTGGAAGCGGGTGGACGCGGCCTACCTGGCCTACCAGCGCTACGCCACGCGCGAGGAAGACAAGCGTGTCTGGGCCCGCGATGCGGACTTTGACGGCGTGCCCACCTGGCGCTTTTTCCACGGCGAGGCGGCCACCCCGGTGCGTTTCATCGGCGTGTGGGACACGGTGGGCGCACTGGGCGTGCCCGACGACTTCGAGCTGCTCAACCTGTTCGACAACGGCAAAAAATGGCGCTTTCACAACACCGCCTTGGGCAAGCACGTGCAAACCGCCCGCCACGCCATGGCGCTGGACGAGATCCGCGCCAGCTTCACCGTCACCCGCTGGAGCAACGCCGCCGGATCGCCCGACATTAACCCCGACTGGCACCCCGACGCGCAAGAGGTGTGGTTTCCCGGCGTGCACAGCAATGTGGGCGGCGGTTATGCCAACACCGACCTGTCCGACGGCGCGCTGCTGTGGATGCTGGAGCAGGCCGAGGCTGCCGGGCTGGCCTTCCGCCCCGGAGTCACCAACACCCTCAAGCCCAACCCGCTGGGTGTGCTGCACAACTCGTACAAGGGTGCGTTTGCCAAGCTGCGCTCGCGGCCCCGCAAGATCGAAGCCATGGTGCCCGCCCAGCAGGCGCGCTTCCACGAAAGCGCCCGCACCCGGCAGGCCGCCTCGCCCATCGCCTACCCGGCCTACCACCGCACCGTGCAGCTGGCGGTGGGTGGCAGCCACACGGTAGACATCCACGCCGACACGGTCTGGAACGCCACCGGCGTGTACCTGGCCGCAGGCCAGCGCTACACCTTTGCCGCCACCGGCGAATGGCAAGACAGCCAAGATGCCTGCGACTGGCGGGGCACCGAGAACGACGACTACACCCTGGGCGACCTGGCCCGGGCCGTGGGTTCGCTGGGCGGCAAGCTGGAGGATGTGGTGAAACACGCCACCGGCAACGCGTCCAGCGACTTCTGGCTGACCAAGCGGGTGGAGTCCTACCGCTGGTTCAGCCTGGTGGGCGCCATTGCCAACGACTCGGGGGACGACTCCATCGTGCCCAACGACGGCAGCCCCGACCCCCACGAGTACCTGCACCTGCCCGCCCACGCTGTAACGCCGTTCCCGGTGACCCGGTCGGGCTACCTGTTTTGCTTTGCCAACGACGTGTGGGCGCTGTACCGCAACAACCACGGCAGCGTGCGGCTGACCATTACCCGGGTTGCATGAGTTTTAGGCCACCAGCGCTTATTTGATCAGCGCAAGCAGCTACTATTTACATAGCATCAGACGCCGCGCACCATGGCCAGGACCTTGCCTGCGTCCAGGGTGCGGGCCTTCTCCTGGATGGCGGGCAGGTAGCGGCCATGCAGGCCTTGCGCCTCCTGGGCCACGCTGGCGTAGGCATCCTTGAGCACCTGGGTGGACATCGTGCGCCCGCCCGCGTAGTAGCGCTTGGCCACGTGGCCCAGGGCGTAAGTGGCGGCAAAACTCATGCCGGTGCTGACGGCCTGCTGGCCCAGCCCGCGCGCCAGGCCCCCGACCATGCCGCCGCCCAGCTTGCCGAGCAAACCGCCCAGCAGCTTGCGCCCGGCCTGCTCCAGGTACTGCGAGGTGAGGCCCACGCCCACGGTGGCCAAAAAGTCCTTGATGTGGCCCCGGTCCAGCTCGAAGCCGTGCGCCTTGCCGATGCCGTACACCAGCCGCATCTGCAAGGGGATGATGGCCATGGTGGACAGGGATTCGGGCAGCAGCTCCAGCGCGCCGTTGACGATGGCGGCGTTCAAAATGGTTTTGTCCAACTCGGCATCGCCGGGCTTGGCGACCGCAGCGACCGGCGTGGCCGCGGCCAACGGTGCCGAAGCCATGGCATCGGCCTGCTCTACAAACTGCGTTGCCGCCGTGCCCAGCCCCAGGGTCTGCTGCACGCTGGCCAGAAAACGCTGTTCGGCCACCGACTGCACGCCGTCCGCATCGCAGACGCACACCGCCATTTCGTAGGCCAGTTGCTTGGCATCGGCACTGGTCAGCGCGGCGGCCACGCTGTCCAAAGAGACGCGCTTCATCAGCACGTCCTGGTACAGCGTGGGCAGGTTCAGGCCATCGGCTAACGACAGGCCTTCGGCGATGCGCTTGATTTCGGCGCGCTCGCGTTCGTGCTTTTCGCCATCCACAAAAGCGGCGAGCAGGCTCAGGGTGACGATGGCACGGGTTTCAGATGCTTGCATGGATAGGTTCTCGGGACATAACGGAACGGGTTGGTGCCGGTGCGGGCCCAAAGGTTCCGGGCTGCCGCCGATGCTGCACCTCGAAAATTTAAGCCTTTCAGGGCTCTAGCACCCATGGAATAAGCACGAGCAGCTCCTGATTACATAGCAATTCTTACCGAGGCCGGTCGTAAAACTTGAAGGTCATGGGGGCCACCACGGTGACTGGCAGGGCCACGCCGTTCTCGTAATAGGGCCGAAAACGCAGGGCCCGCACCGACACCAGCGCGGCCTCGTCCAGCTCCGCGTTGGCGCTGGATTGGAAGACCCGGGCGCGCTGCACCGTGCCGTCGGCGGCCACGTGCACTTGCAGCACCACCGTGCTGTTGCGCGAGCGGTCGCGCACCATGTCTACGGCGGGCAGCGGGACCTTGGCCACCCAGGGGCTGGTGGCGCGCATGTCGTCGATGCTGACCAGCTGCTCGGGCCACTCGGCTTCGGGCGGCCCCGAGGCACAGCCCACCAGCACCGCCACGGCGGCGGCAAACACACCTCGGATCACAGAACTCTTCATAAGAACCTCAAAAAATAACAACCCACAGGAGGATGACCCAAAACTAAAACTAGACCACACGCAACCCAGAAACACCGCAGAACTGGCTTTGCCAGGCTGCTGGTGTTGCCCCCTGCAAGGGGGTTGGCGAAAACACGCAGTGTGCAGCCTGGGGGTGAGCCACATTCAACGTGGGACGACTTCCTGGTCGATAGCACCAAACAGGCTCAGGCCATCCTGGCCCTTCATCTCGATGCGCACCGTGTCGCCATACTGCAGGTAGCCGGTACTGGCCTGGCCGCTGCGCTGGGTTTCCATGGCGCGCTTTTCCGCAATGCTGTGGTAGCCGTTGGGCCACTGGGCTTTGCCTTTGCTATCCACACCCGCATTCGCCACCGGGCCCGAGCCGATGACGCTGCCCGCCCGCACCGCCCGCGTGGCGCACAGGTGGCCGATGAGCTGGCCAAAGTGGAACTGCATCTCGGCCCCGGCATCGCACATGCCGACCTTGCGTCCATTCCAGCTGGTGTGCAGCGGCAGGTGGACGCGGCCCTTGTCCCAGGATTCGCCGAGTTCGTCCAGCGTGACCGCCACCGGGCTGAACGCCAGCATGGGCGCGCTCTGCACCCAGCCTGCACCCGCGGACCGCTCGGCCGCCTCCAGGCTGCGCAGGCGCACGCTGTTTGTCAGTACCAAGAGGCGCACGCCGTCCAGCGCCTGCGGTGGGCTCACGCCCTGGGGCACGTCGGCGGTGATGGCGGCCAGGCCCGCACCGAAGTCGATGCCCAGCGCCTCGGAGCCGCAGCGCAGCGGGTCGCAGGCACCGGCAAAGTGGTCGCCCGTGCTGGGGATCAGCACCGGGCTGCTCCCGGCCTCGCGGGCTTGCAGCAGGCTGGGGTAGGCCTGGCCTTCCACCACCTGGTAGGCGCGCGGCAAGGGGGCCAGGCACTGGCGCGGGTCGAAGGCAAAACTGTGGCGGGCGCGGCCCTGGTTCAGCGCGTCGTACAGGTCTTGCAGCTGCGGGCTGAGGAAGCCCCAGTCGTCCAGCACCTGCTGCAGGCGGCTGGCCACCCCGGTCGCATAATGGGCCGTGGCCAGATCGCGCGACACCACCACGAGCTGGCCGTCGCGGGAACCGTCTTGGTAGGTAGCCAGTTTCATGGAGAGGTCAGCCGGGTGGGGATAGTCAAACGTTGCATAGCCCAATGAGTTTAACGAAGCCCTATTGGTGGCCCCTGCTGGCCGTGGCCACCGCCGTGCTGGCCGCCCATCTGGCCGTGCTGCAGCGCCTGCCCGCCATGCTGCAGGTGCAGGCCCCCTTGGTGGTGCAGACGCTGAGCACGCGCAGCATCGACGCGCCACCTCCAGCCGCACCTTCGCCCGCACCCGCACCTGCCGCGCCGAAGCCGGCCCCCCAAAAGCCGGTGCGCAAACCCGCACCGCCGCCGCCCGAAGAAGCGCCCACTACCACCGTCGCGGCGACAGAACCCGTGGAAGCTGTGCCGGAAGAGCCGGTGCCGCTACCGCCCGAGCCGCCCGCATCCGCGCCCGTGGAAGTGCCGCCCCCCGAACCGCCCGCATCCGCTGTTTCGGCCCCCGCCCCGGCCCCCGCCACCACCGCCGTGCCACTGACCCACGCCACCCAATTCGCCTTCCCCGAGCCAGTGCGCCTGCTGTACGCGCTGGCGGGCGAGTCCAAAAAGCTGCGCTACAACGCCCGGGGCGAGCTGCTGTGGCAGCACGACGGCCAGACCTACCAGGCCACGCTGCAGGCCAGCATGCTGTTTTTGGGCTCGCGCACCCGCACCAGCGTGGGCAGCATCACGCCCGAGGGCCTGGCACCCCAGCGCTTTTCCGACAAGTGGCGCACCGAGGTGGCGGCCCACTTCGACCAGGCCAACCACCGCGCCAGCTTCAGCGCCAACACGCCCGACGTGGTGCTGCAAACCGCCGCGCAAGACCAGCTCAGCGTGGTGCTGCAGATCGCGGGCATCCTGGCCGCCGACCCCGCCGCCTACCCGCCTGCGGCCACCATCGCCATCCAGACCATCGGCCCCAAGGATGCCGACCTGTGGATCTTTGCCGTGGAGGGGCCGGAACATATCTACGTGCCGTCCGGTGGCATCGACACCCTCAAGCTCACCCGCAAGCCGCGCAAACCCTTCGACCAACAGGTCGAGCTCTGGCTGGCCCCCGGCATGGGCTACCTGCCGGTGCGGCTGAAAATCACGAACGCCAACGGGGATTACATCGACCAGCAACTACGCGGCGTAGAAAAGCCCTAAGCTTGAAACCGACACAATCGACTCCAACTGTGCTGTAGCTTTGAATGAAGGACACCACCATGAACACGCTGTACGACTCCGAATCCTTTGTGGTGGTCCACATGCAGCCCGTCGCCGCCCTGGAAGCCCTGCTGCCGGTCGAAGACACGCCACGCCCCCCCACGCTGGAGCGCCACGGCTTTGAGATCGTGGACAAACGCTCGGGCAAAGAGGTGTATTTGGACGGCTCCTGGGCCGAGCTGTTCCAGCGCCACATCGCCGCCTGGCAGCTCAACACGCCCACCCAGGAAGAAGTGGAAGACACGCTGGAGCAGTACGCCGGGCTGGCGCAGAACCCGGTCGTCATCCACTAAACCCATGCTGTTGCGTGCGGTTGTACTGGCCACGGCATTGCTGTCGGGCTGCGCCAGCGTCTCACCCAGCCGCACCCTGGCCCTGTTGCCCGCCGATGCCATCCTGCTGGGCGAGCAGCACGACGCACCCGACCACCAGCGCATCCATTTAGAAGCTGTGCAAGCCCTGGCGGCCCACGGCCAGCTCGCCGCACTGGTACTGGAAATGGCCGAGCAAGGCCACAGCACCACCGGCCTGCCCGCCTCCGCCAGCCCCACCGAAGTCCAGACCGCGCTGGCCTGGAACGACGCAGGCTGGCCCTGGGCGGCATACGGCCCGGCGGTGATGGCCGCGGTGCAGGCAGGTGTGCCGGTACTGGGTGCCAACCTGCCCCGCGCCCAGATGCGCGCGGCCATGGCCAATGCGCAACTGGACGGTGCCCTGCCCGGCCCGGCGCTGAAAGCCCAGCAGCAGGCCATCCGCCTGGGCCACTGCGGCCTGCTGCCCGAGAGCCAGATCGCGCCCATGACCCGCATCCAGATCGCCCGCGACCAGGCCATGGCGCAGACCCTGCAGGCGGCCGCCGTGCCCGGCAAGACGGTGCTGCTGCTGGCCGGGGCAGGCCATGTGGACACCAGCCTGGGCATTCCGCAATATTTGCCCCCAAACTTCCAGTCAAAAACGGTGCTGCTGCTTGTCGAATCGGCGCAGGCAGCTCCTAAAAGCATAGTAAATTTTGATAGCATCTGGCGTACGCCCCGCATTCCGCCGACCGACTACTGCGCGACAATCCAGCCCCAATGACCTACGCCCACATCCTTACCCTGTCTTGCCCCGACCGTCCGGGCATCGTGCATGCCGTGTCCGGCTTTTTGCTGGAGCGCGGCTGCAACATCGAAGAAGCTGGCCAGTACAACGACCCCGACACGGGTTTGTTTTTCATGCGCGTGCAGTTCGCCAGCGCGGCCATCGCCACCGCAGACCTGCGCAGCCAGCTGGCCCCGTTTGCCGAGGGCTTTGCCATGCGCTGGAGCCTGCACGACGCGGCCGCACCGGTGCGCACTGTGCTGATGGTCAGCAAGGAAGGCCACTGCCTGAACGACCTGCTGTTCCGCTGGAAAAGCGGCCTGCTGCCGCTGGACATCCGCGCCATCGTCAGCAACCACCGCGACTTCTACCAGCTGGCCGCCAGCTACAACGTGCCCTTCCACCACATCCCGGTCACAGCCGCCACCAAGGCCCAGGCCGAGGGGCGCATCTATGAGGTGATCGAAGGCGAAGGCGCCGAGCTGGTGGTACTGGCACGCTACATGCAGATTTTGAGCGACGACCTGTGCCGCAAGCTGGCCGGGCGCGCCATCAACATCCACCACAGCTTTTTGCCCAGCTTCAAGGGCGCCAAGCCCTACTACCAGGCGCACGACCGGGGCGTGAAGCTGATCGGTGCCACCGCCCACTACGTGACGGCGGATTTGGACGAAGGCCCGATCATCGAGCAGGACGTGGCCCGCGTGGACCACAGCCGTACGGTAGAGCACTTCACCGCCCAGGGCCGCGACACCGAGAGCCAGGTGCTGGCCCGCGCCGTCAAGTGGCACAGCGAGCACCGCGTGCTGCTCAACGGCCACAAGACGGTGATTTTTAAGTAGCGTTGGCCATCACCTCGCCCAGGCGCACGCTACCCGCAGGTACCCAGGCGGGATTGAAGGTAAGCGGGCCTTTGGGGAACAGCATCACCACGGTGGAGCCCAGCAAAAAGCGGCCCATCTCGTCGCCCTGCTTTAGCTCGATTTTCTGGTCGGCGTAGCGCCATTCGCGCACCGGACCGCGTGGCGGGTTGATCACACCCTGCCATACGGTGGCCATGCTGCCGACGATGGCAGCACCCACCAGCACCAGCACGAACGGGCCCCGGGGGGAGTCGAACACACACACCACCCGCTCATTGCGTGCAAACAGGCCCGGCACGCCCTGCGCGGTGACCGGATTGACCGAGAACAGATCGCCCGGCACATAGACCATGCGCGTCAGCCGTCCGTCGCAGGGCATGTGGATGCGGTGGTAGTCCTTGGGGCTGAGGTAGATGTTGGCAAAGTGGCCGTTCTCGAACAGCGCGCCCAGCGCCGCGTCGCCGCCCACCAGCGCCGTGGTCGAAAAGGTATGGCCCTTGGCCTGGAAGATCTGGTCGCGCTCGATGCGGCCAAACTGGCTGATCGCGCCGTCCACCGGGCACACCAGATCGGCGGGAGCCAAAGGCCGCGCACCGGGTTTCAGGGCACGGGTGAAGAAGTCGTTGAAGCTGGCGTAGCTGGTGATGTCGGGATTGGCTGCCTCGGCCATGTTCACCCCGTACTTGCCCACGAACCAGCGGATGATGCCGGTGGTGATGCGGCCCGCGCGCGCCGTGGCGACGTGCCAGCCAAATGCGGTGATGGCGTGTTTGGGCAGCAGGTACTGCAGCCACACTTTGAAACGGTCAGACACGCGCAATCCCTTGGGCAAAAAGGGTGCAATTGTAGCCAGCGGGGGCCGCCACAAGGGGGACAATCCGGGCATGAGCGTTACACGTATACCCCCGATCCAGTGCCTGTTGACCTTCGAGGCGCTAGCCCGGTTGCGCAGCGTGACGCAGGCGGCCGAGGAGCTGTGCGTTACGCCCAGCGCGGTCAGCCACCGGGTCAAGCAGCTGGAACAAATCCTGGGCACCAAGCTGTTTGGCCGGGCCGACTTTTCGCTCACCACCGAGGGTAGCGAGTACCTGGCCCATGTTCGCGAAGGCCTGGCGATTCTGGAGCGCTTCCCCAGCGCCCAGTCGGCCCCCGGCAAACGCAAGCTGCGGCTGGCCGTCACGCCCACCTTCGCCCGCGCCATCCTGATCCCGCGCCTGCGCCAGTTCACCGAGGCCTACCCCGAGATCGACCTGACGCTGCAGGTGTCGATTCCGCTGCTGGACGTGGTGGCCGAAGATGCCGATCTGATGGTGCGTTTTGGCACGGGCCGCTACGCCGATGTGGAGCACGTCTGCCTGACCCGCGACGAGGTCACGCCCCTGGCCTCGCCCGCCTTTGTACGCGAGCACGGCCCGTTTGAGAGCGTGGCCGACCTGGAGGGTGCCCGCCTGCTGCGCAGCCCGCTGGAGCCCTGGCGCACCTGGTTTGCCGCCCACCAACAGGACTGGCCGGAGCCGGTGGACGGCTCGCAGTTCAACGATATCGGCTTGATGTGCGATGCCGCTGCCGCCGGGATGGGCATTGGCCTGGTGCGACTGCGTCTGGCGACTGCCTGGCTGGAAAACGGCTCGCTGGTGCGCCTGTTCACCCGCAACGTGCCCAGCCCGCACGCGCACTACCTGTGCTGGCACACGGGTGCCATGGACCGCTGGGAATGCGCGGCATTTGCCGATTGGCTGAAGAAGGCGATGGTCTGAACGCCCATTAGAGAATTTAAGTAAAAAGAGCTGCCTGTGCTTATGGAATAAGCACGGGCAGCTCTTATTTAGATAGCAAAAGGTTTAAGCAGCCTTGGCCTGGGCCAGCAAGGTTTCTGCGCCGCTGACTTCCAGTTTGCCGCCATCTTCCAGGTTCAGGGTCTGCACCACGCCGTTTTTCACCAGCATGGAATAGCGGTGGCTGCGGATCCCCAGGCCCTTAGCCGTCAGGTCCAGCACCAGGCCGGCAGCGGTGGTGAAGGCGGCGCTGCCGTCACCCAGCATGCGCACCTTGCCAGCGGTCTTCTGGTCGCGGCCCCAGGCACCCATGACAAAAGCGTCGTTCACGCTGATACACCAGATTTCGTCCACACCCGCGGCCTTGAAGGCTTCAAAGTGCTGGAGGTAACCGGGCACGTGCTGGGCCGAGCAGGTGGGCGTGAACGCGCCGGGCAGGGCGAACAGGGCAATCGTCTTGCCTGCGGTGGCTTTGCTGACATCGACAGGGTTGGGGCCAATGCTGCAACCTTCGCCTTCAATTTCAATGAATTCCATCAGGGTGGTGGATGGCAGGGTATCGCCGACTTTGATCATGGTGTGCTCCTTTGTAGGTTAAAAATGGAAATGGGCCCAATCTGAGCCCAAAAACAAAAACGGCCCACATTGTGAGCCGTTTTTTAACTAGTTTGCAGGTTTAAACCGCAATAGCCTTCTGCACCAGACGGGTCGCAACCCAGTTCTTGGTTTTGGAGATCGGGCGGCTTTCGGTGATCTCGATGGTGTCGCCCAGCTTGTACTCGCCCTTTTCGTCATGGGCGTGGTACTTGCTCGACTTGCCAACGATCTTGCCGTAGAGCTCGTGCTTCACACGGCGCTCGATCAGCACGGTCACAGTCTTGGTACGCTTGTCGCTGACCACCTTGCCAACCAAGGTGCGCTTGAGGGATGTTTTAGCTTCCGTCATGTTGTTGCTCCTTACTTAGCAGATTTGTCAGCCGATTGCTTCTCGACAAGAATGGTCTTGGCGCGGGCAATGTCACGGCGCGCAGTGCGCAGCGTAGCTGTGTTGTTGAGTTGTTGCGTGGCTTTTTGCATACGCAGGCCGAAATGGGCGCGTTGCAGCGCTTTCACTTCGGTTTGCAGGCCGGCAACGTCTTTGGTACGTAATTCAGTAGCTTTCGTCATCTCAATCTCCTGATCACTGACCAATCATGCGGGCCACGAAGGTGGTACGCAAAGGCAGTTTGGCGGCTGCCAAACGGAACGCTTCACGGGCCAACTCTTCGGGAACACCGACGATTTCAAACACGATCTTGCCGGGCTGGATTTCAGCCACGTAATACTCGGGGTTACCCTTGCCGTTACCCATCCGCACTTCAGCAGGCTTTTGCGAAATGGGCTTGTCGGGGAACACACGGATCCAGATACGACCACCACGTTTGACGTGGCGGGAAATCGCACGGCGTGCGGCTTCAATCTGGCGGGCCGTCAGACGGCCACGGTCCGTGCACTTCAGACCGAAATCACCGAACGCAACCGAGCTACCCCGGGTTGCGATGCCGGTGTTACGGCCTTTTTGCTCTTTGCGGTACTTGCGACGCGCGGGTTGCAACATGTTTATTCTCCTTTACCGTCAGCTGCAGCAGGTGCAGCAGGCGCGGCTACTTTACGAACGCGCTGAACGGTAGATTTCGGTGCCGTAGCACCTGTGGCTTCAACAGGTTTGTCGCTACCGTCTGCAGGAGCCGCATTGGCACCAACAGGACGGCGGGGACCACGAGCTGGAGGACGGTCATTGCCACCAGGACGGCCGCCGCGGTCATCGCGACGGGGTCCACGGGGACGACGTTCTTCATCATTGCGCGGCTCTTGCACAGCAGGCAGATCGTTACGACCCAAGGTATCACCCTTGTAGACCCAAACCTTCACGCCAATAATGCCGTAAGTGGTTTTGGCTTCCGAGGTGCCGTAGTCGATGTCCGCACGCAAGGTGTGCAGTGGCACGCGACCTTCGCGGTACCACTCGCAACGAGCGATTTCAATGCCATTCAGACGGCCAGACGACATGATCTTGATGCCCAGGGCACCCAGACGCATGGCGTTTTGCATGGCGCGCTTCATGGCACGGCGGAACATGATGCGCTTTTCGAGCTGCTGGGTGATCGAGTCGGCAATCAGCTTGGCATCGATTTCAGGCTTGCGCACTTCTTCGATGTTGACTGCGACGGGCACGCCCAATTGCTTGGCCAGGTCACGCTTGAGGTTCTCGATGTCTTCGCCTTTTTTGCCGATCACGACGCCCGGACGAGCCGAGAAAATCGTGATACGGGCGTTCTTGGCAGGACGCTCGATCAGGATGCGCGAAACCGAAGCATTCTTCAGTTTGGCTTTCAGGTACTCACGTACCTTGATGTCTTCGGCCAGCATGCCGGCGAAGTCGTTGTTGCTTGCGTACCAACGGCTGGACCAGTTACGGCTGACCGACAAACGAAAGCCGGTAGGGTGGATTTTTTGTCCCATATCTTCCGACCTTTTAGTTACCGACCGTCACGTACACATGGCACGTGGGCTTGCTGATGCTGTTACCACGGCCCTTTGCACGGGCTGTGAAACGCTTGAGAGTGGCACCTTGTTCGACGAAGATGGTCTTGACCTTCAACTCGTCGATATCGGCACCGTCATTGTGCTCAGCGTTGGCGATAGCCGACTCCAGAACCTTCTTGATGATCACAGCAGCTTTTTTCTGCGTGAACTCCAAGACGTTCAGGGCTTGGTCTACCTTTTTGCCGCGGATCAAATCTGCGACCAGGCGGCCTTTGTCTACTGACAAACGCACGCCGCGAAGGACTGCACGTGTTTCCATGGTCTATTCCTTATTTCCGCACGACTTTTTTGTCGGCAGGGTGACCCTTGAAAGTACGGGTGAGTGCGAACTCTCCCAACTTATGGCCCACCATTTGGTCGGTAATATAGACAGGGACGTGCTGTTTGCCGTTGTGCACAGCAATGGTCAGGCCGATGAAATCGGGCAAGATCATGGAACGACGCGACCAGGTCTTAATTGGCTTTTTGTCTTTGATGGCGACGGCTTTTTCAGCCTTGGCCAGCAAATGGTGGTCTACGAAGGGACCTTTTTTAAGTGAGCGAGTCATCTAGCTACCCCTTACTTCTTGCGACGCGACACCACCATCACTTGGGTGCGCTTGTTGTTACGGGTACGGTAACCCTTGGTCAGATTGCCCCAAGGATCGACTGGATGACGGCCTTCGCCGGTCTTAC
>CAUPNG010000011.1:0-182673 GCA_963512605.1 uncultured Albidiferax sp.
GACCTGGCAGTCGGTGTAGTGGCGGGCCTCTTCGGCGCTGGCCCAGGCTTGGGGGCCGGGGGTGTCGTAGCTCTCCAGCTGCGGGGCGTGCGGGCCTGCGGGGAAGGGCTGGTGGCTGGGGTGGGTGGGGATGCTGACGCTGATGCTGCGCTTGGTCTCGTAGTCGTAGCTGAGCTGGGTCAGACGTGCGGGGGGCAGGGTGCAGCGCTGGGCCAGGGCCTGCACGCCGTCTTGTTCTTCCATGGCGCGGGCACCCTGGAATCGGATGCCCTGGCCTCCGAGTGCGTGGGCGCTGCTGGGGTCTTCGGGGCAGGCTTTCGGGTTGTGGGTGTCGGCGAACAGCACGAGCTGGTGGCCTGCGGGGGCGCTGGGGCTTTCTTCGAAGCGCCAGGCCAGGCCTTCTTCGGCCAGCAGCCGGGAGACAAAGGCCAGGTCGGTTTCGCGGTACTGCACGCAGTAGCTGCGGGCGCGGGTGGGGCGCAGGAAGCTGGGGACTTCTTCGCTCCAGCGCCAGGCGGCAAAGGCGCGGTAGTCCTGGAACACGGCTTCCACGATCTCGACGGTGGTTTTGTCTTGCCAGACGCGGCTGGTGTGGGTTTGGCCCAGCAGCCACAGCCAGGGGGTCACGCGCAGCTGGTAGCGGGTGAGGCTGCCGTCGCTGCCGTGGCGGGCGGCGGCCACGATCAAGCCGGTAGCGCTGGTGCGGCTGCGGTCGGACAGGCTGATCTGCAACCGGGCGACCTGGCCGTACAGGGTGTTGAAGTCGATGTCGGGGTGGCTGCTGAGGACGATGAGCTCGCGGGTGCCCACGTGGAACAGGCTGTCGTGGGCCACAAAGGCTTCCAGCAGCAGGCCGGTGTCTCCCAGGTCCAGGCTGTCAGCCTGGGGCAGGTCTAGGGCGTAGAGGCGGGTGGTGCTGCTGAAGAGGCTGAGGAGGTCGCTGGACATGGGTACGGCATTTTGTGAACAATATTGGTATATCGCCGCACAAGTGTACGAACGAAATCAAAATTATCTACCAAGTACCCGATTTATACGAAATCGGCCTCTTGTGCCCATTCCATCGGCGTGAGTAGCTATAAATAAAATAGCTAAACTGCCCCGCCTGCGGCCCCAGCGCCTGGGTTCAGGCGGCTGCCAGCTGGACGCTGTGTTGGCGGCCCCGCGTGGCCAGCAGTACCAGAATGCCGCCCAGGAACAGGCTACCGGCCAGCACATACAGGCCCGCCGTGGTGCTGCCGGTGGCATCCTTGACGCTGCCCACCATGAACGGGCTGACGAAACCGGCCAGGTTGCCCACCGCGTTGATCAGCGCAATGCCCGCTGCCGCTGCCGAGCCGCGCAGCATGCTGGTTGGCAGCGTCCAGAACAGGGGCAGGCTGGTCAGAATGCCCATGGTGGCCAGGCTCAGTGCGGCCATGGCCAGCACCAGATCGCCGCCGAAGATGCCACTCAAAATCAGGCCGATACCGCCGATAAAACCGGCCCCGGCGGTGTGCCAGCGGCGTTCGCCACTGCGGTCCGAGCTGCGGCTGGCCAGCACCATTGCCACGGCGGCCAGGCCGTAGGGGATCATGGTGAGCAGCCCCACATCCAGCACGTCTTTCACGCCCGCCGTCTTGACCAGCTGCGGCAGCCAGAAGCTGATGCCGTACAGGCCCATGATGAAGCAGAAATAGATGCTGGCCATCAGCCACACCCGGCCATTACGGAAGACTTGTTTCAGGCTGTGGTCGCCACGGGTGCCTTCGTCGCGGCTAATGTTGTCGATCAGCAGGCGCTTTTCGGCATCGGTCAGCCAAGGGGCTTTGGCGATAGAGTCGTCCAGATAAAAGTACACCGCGATACCCACCAGCACCGACGGAATACCTTCCAGCAAAAACAGCCATTGCCAGCCCGCCCAGCCGTTCACACCGGCAAAGGCCTGCATGATCCAGCCCGACAGCGGGCCACCCACTACGCCCGACAAGGCGATGGCCGTCATGAACAGTGCCACCACCCGTGCGCGGCGGGCCGACGGGAACCAGTACGTCAGGTACAGGATGATGCCGGGGAAGAAGCCCGCTTCGGCCACGCCCAGAAAAAAGCGCAGTACGTAGAACATGGTGGGCGTGGTGACGAACATCATGCAAGAGGAAATGATCCCCCAGGTGACCATGATGCGGGCAATCCACACCCGGGCACCGGTGCGGTGCAGGATCATGTTGCTGGGCACTTCAAACAAAAAGTAGCCAATGAAAAAGATGCCCGCCCCCAGGCCGTACACGGTGTCGCTGAACTTCAAATCGGTCAGCATCTGCAGCTTGGCAAAGCCCACGTTGACGCGGTCCAGGTAGGCCACCACGTAACACAGGAAGAGGAAAGGAATCAGCCGCCACATGACCTTGCGGTAGGTGGCTTGCTCCAGCGCGTCGCTGGCAGGGGAAGGTAGGGGCATTTTGTTGTCTCCGGGGGATGGGCTTGGGGTGTGTGGCCTGTTGCCACCGACCCGAAAAGCGGGTCTGGGCGCAGTCTAGGGAGATGGCCCCGTTTCAAAGAGTGACATTGCGGCAACCCGGCCTCAACCTGCAGGAATAGCCTTTGGCCACAAGGACTTACGCGATGGCTCCTGCCGCCGCATGGTGAAAACCCCTAGAGCTCTGTTTCGCCTTCATCCACCGGCCACACCACCTGCAGCATGGCCAGCAGGGCCTGGAGGGTGGCGGCGTTTTCATCGGCGCGGCGGTACAGCAGCGACAGCGGGCAGGGCAGGCGCACACCCTGCCACATCACCACCTGGCCCCGCTGAATGACCGGTGCGGCCATGCGTTCGCGCATCAGGCTCAGGGCCACGCCGCTTTGCACCAGCTCGAACACCGTGGCTTCCTGGTCGGCCTGCACCGAGGTGCGGTGGGTCAGGCCGCGCTCGGCAAACATCTGGGCCACCAGGCCGTACTGCGAGCCGCCCACGGGGGTGGACAGCCAGGGCATGGCGGCCAGATCGCTCCAGTCGGCCTGGCGCAGCCGCGCTTCCCAGGCTACGGGGCCGACCACCACGTAGTGTTCCAGCCAGAGCTGGCGCACCGCGATGTCGGGGTCTTTCAGGGCCCCCAGGAAGAAACAGGCATCTACCTGCCCGTCGCGCAGCATCTGCAGCACGCTGCCCGAGATGCCGTGCTGCAGCGCCACGTCCACGTGCGGGTAAAACTCCAGCAGGGCGGCCAGCAGCGGGCCCAGGCGGATGGATTCGGGGTCGATGATGGTGCCCAGCCGCAGCCCGCCCGACACCGTGCCCCGCATCTGCGCCGCCAGTGCGCTGATCTCGTGCGTGGCATCTACCGTCTTGGTGGCCAGCGGCAGCAGCCGCCGCCCTTCGCCGGTGAGCACCATGCCGGTGGGCGTGCGCGCAAACAGCAGCACCCCCAGCTCGTCTTCCAGCCCCTTGATCTGCTTGGACAGCGCCGACTGGGTCAGGTGCAGTTGCTCGGCCGCCCGCACCAGCTGGCCGTGGCGGGCGACGGCCAGGAATGCGCGCAAGGGGGTGAGTTCCATCGCGGCATTATCACCAGGGTGGGGCTCGTGTGGGTGTGGTCACTCTACTTTTGATAGCTGCTCAGGTCCAGGCGACTAGCGGTGAGGGCCTTTTTTATCAAAAAATACCCGCCATTGACGTAACGGTTTGCAAAAAGAACCGGGCGGCTGCGGGTCGGGTAGGTCGGCGGGGAATCGTTACCTGAACCCATTTATTATTTAAGAGTTAGTTGTTTTTTCCAAAGAAGCAACCGACTTCTTAAATCAATAACACGGAGAAAGCGAATGTCACTTTTGCGGGGAACTCTTTTAATGGCACTTGCCTTGCTGCTAGGCGGGTGCGCTGTGCCGATGCGGGTCGGCCTCACGCCGGAGCACCGGGCCAAGCTCACCGAACTGAAGGCCCATGTGGTGGTGGTGCAGGATGAAGTGATCGCCACCGTGGAAGCCTCTAATGTGAGTGGGGCGCTTGGAGGCGGGCTGATTGGCGCGATGATCGACAGCTCGATCATCAACGCGCGTGTGAAGGCTTCACAGGACGTAATGGGGTCGTTTTACACCTCCATCGAGGATGTGGACTACCGCAAGGAATTCAATGAAGCTATCCAACGGGAGTTTGCCAATTACCCGTTGAAGATCATGCAGTTCACGATGACGCCGCGCAGGTTGAGCCAGGCGGCAATTACCCAGTTGCGCAATGACTTGCAGCCGCAGCAGGCGCTGCTGGTGGTTTACCCGCGTTACTACCTGGCCGCAGACTTCCGCAGTCTCGATGCCGAGACAATCGTGAGCATGTGGATCAAGGATGGCACGGAAAAACCCATCCAGCGGGGCGAGCTGCATTACCAGTCGCAACCGGTGGGGCCGGGCGGCACGGCCTCGATTGCTCTCTGGAGTGCGCAAAATGCGACCACCTTCCGTAACGCGCTGCGGGAGTCGGTGACCGAAACGATTAGCCTCCTACGCAGTGATATTGAGCCGCGCGCGCCCGACACGGCGAAGACCGTGCCCACCGTGGGCTACCCAACCAATACGGGCGAAATCAAGGGTCAGCTCGTCAAGGAGACTGACACCCGCAGACTGGTGTTGGGTGCGGACCAGAAGATGCACTCCCTCCCCAAAGTTTCGACAGCAACCGCTTCGGCCGGGCTGTAACCGAAAGCTCCACACCATGAAGAATCAGAATTTGCTGTTGACCTCACTCGTTGCCTGCGCGCTGGGCTCTCCGATACTGGCCCGGGCGGCCGATGTACCTGTTGACCTCACATATGACGTGAACACCCGTGAGCGTCCCGTTGTCGCCGTGCGCGACACCTGCCCGATCCACATCACTCCCACCCAGGACGCGCGGCAAAACAAAGAAACTCTTGGCGCGACTTTCCGTGGCCCGCTGCTCGCAGGAGACGCGAGCCCCTGGATTGTCGATGGCCTGACCCACCTCAAGGACTTTGGCTTTGCCGTGGACAAGACGGCTGATGCCAGCCCGCCGCAAGAAGGACTGACGGTCAAGACCTCCCTGACCCGCGCCTACACCTGGCAGGTCGGTTTCAAACTGTTCAGCATGGTCGCCTTGAAGGCCGAGTTCATCGACAAGAATGGCGTGCTGCAAGAAAAGTACTACCGTGCCCATGGCGACAAAACCAATATGTGGGACGCTGATTCGGAGTACGTGACCACGCTGAACTACGGCATAAACAACCTGTTGCCGGTGATGGCCGATGACCTGGTGCAACTGTGCAAGGGCGCCAAGGTCGCAGTGTTTAGCTATGCGGGGCCTGACCCAGCCGCCAAGAAGTGATTCCGGCGGGGGGCTCAGTACTTCATCACCACCAGCCGCGTCTGGGTGAATTCGAGCATGCCGTGCTTACCGTCGTCGCCGCCCAGGCCAGAGCGCTTCCAGCCTGCGTGGTAGCCCTGGTAGGGGTCGGCGGGGGTGCGGTTGATGTAGAGCTCGCCCGCTTCGATTTCGTTGCTGGCCTGCATCACGCTGCGGTAGTCGGCCGTGTACAGGACGGAGGCCAGGCCGAACTGGTGGTCGTTGGCCAGGGCCAGGGCGTGGTCCAGCGTGGTGTAGGGCAGCACGCACAGCACCGGGCCAAAGACTTCTTCCTGCACGATTTCCATGTCTTGCCGCACCTGGGTGAGCAGAGTGGGCGGGTAGAAGTAGCCGGGGCCGCTGGGAATGCTGCCGCCGCATTCGAGCTGGGCACCGGCTTGCACGGCGCGCTGCACCATGGCGTGGATGCCCTGGCGCGCCGAGGCGCTGACCAGTGGGCCCATGCGCTGCGCTTGCTCGGTGCGGTTGCCGAAGGCGTGGGCGCTGAGTTTTTCTTTGAGCTTGGCGACCAGCGCCTCAAACACGGCCTCTTGTACGTAGACCCGTTCCACCGCGGTGCAGAGCTGGCCGCAGTGGGTGGTTTTCGAGCGCACGATGTCACTGGCGGCCTGCTCCAGGTCGGCATCTGCCGCCACGATGGCCGGGGTTTTGCCGCCCAGCTCCAGCGATACCTTGGCGATGTTGACGCGCGAATAGTCCAGCACGCGCTGGCCCGCGCCCACGCTGCCGGTGAGCGTGATCATGGCCACCTTGGGGTGGGTGCACAGCGCTTCGGCTTCGGCGTGGCCCATGGCCAGGATGTTGACTACGCCGGGGGGCAGGCCTGCGTCCAATACGGCTTTAGCGATTTCGAAGGCCGAGCAGGGCGTGTGGTTGCTGGGGCGTACCACCACGGTGTTGCCGGTGATCAGCGCGGGTGCGATCTTGCGCAGCAGGGTGTAGACGGGGTAGTTAAACGGGATCAAGCAGGCCACCACGCCCATGGGCTCGCGGTGCAGCATGAGGTTCTCGCCGGGGCTGTCGCTGGGGATGATTTCGCCCTCGATGCGGCGTGCCCATTCGGCGTGGTAACGGGTGATGTCTGCCGCGTAGACGACCTCGTTCTCGGCATCTTCCAGGCTCTTGCCCGACTCTCGCGCCAGTGCCTGGCCGATGGCGGATTTGCGGGCCACCAGCGCATCGGCCAGGGCGCGCAAATAGTTGCCGCGCTCGATGCTGGTGAGCTTGCGCCAGCCGCGCTGGGCCGCAGCCGCCGCATCGCAGGCGGCCAGGGCCTGGGCGGCGCTGGCGGCGCTGACCTGGCCCACGGTTTCTTCGGTGGCGGGGTTGGCGACGGTATAGCTGACGGGTCCGGCTACCCACTGGTTGTTGATGAGGTTCAGGTAGTGCGTCATGTCAGAAGTAACCCAGTGGGTGTTGCGCCATGTCGAGGTGCAGGCGAGTGCTGCCATAGGGATGGGCCAGGGCCACGGCCTCGTTCAATTCCACGCCCAGGCCAGGTTCTTTGCTGGGGATGACATAGCCGCCTTCCCACTGCAACGGTTTCTTCAATAGCTGTGCGTGGAAGCCGCCAAACTGCTGGATGCTTTCCAGGATCAAAAAGTTGGGGATGCAGGCCGCCAGCTGGATGTTGGCCGCCGCCACGATGGGGCCGCAGTACAGGTGCGGAGCGATTTGCGCGTAGTGCGCTTCGGCCATGCCGGCAATCTTTTTGGCTTCCAGAATGCCGCCCACGCGGCCCAGGTTGGGCTGCAGGATGGTGGCCGCGCCGGTTTCCAGCACGCGGGCAAATTCGTACTTGGTGCACAGGCGTTCGCCGGTGGCCACGGGGATGCAGGTGTAGCGGGCCACCTCGGCCATCGCCTCCGGGCGCTCGGGCGGGGTGGGCTCTTCGAACCACAGCGGGTTGTAAGGCTCCAGGCGGCGCGCCAGGCGCTTGGCCCCGGACACGGTGAACTGGCCGTGGGTGCCAAACAGCAGGTCGGCCTTATCGCCCACCGCTTCGCGGATGCGGGCGCAGAAACGTTCCGACATGTCCATGCGTTCCAGCGTGGGCTGGCGCGGGTCAAACACCGAGTAGCCGCCCACCGGGTCGAACTTCACGGCGGTAAAGCCTTCGTCCACATAGCGGGCGGCGCGCTCGGCAGAGCGGTCGGGGTCGCCGTAGAAGGAGTCGTCCTCGTTAGCGTCGGGGTACAGGTAGGTGTAGCTGCGCAGGCGCGGGTTCACCAGGCCGCCCAGCAGCTTGTAGACGGGTTGCTCCAACGCTTTGCCGGTGATGTCCCAGCAGGCCATCTCCAGCGCGCTGAGCACGCCCATGAGCGAGATGTCGGGCCGCAGCGAGAAGCCTTCGCCGTAGGCGCGCCGCCACAGGGTTTCGGTCTGCATCGGGTCCTCGCCCTGGAACACGCGGGCAAACAGGTCTTCGGCCATGGCCGCTACTACTTTGGGGCCAAAGGTGGCGGTATAGGCCTCGCCTATGCCTTCGATGCCGCAGCGGGTGCGCAGCTTGACGAACACAAAGTAGCGGCCGCCAAAGCTGGGCGGCGGGTTGGCCACCACAAAGGTCTGGATAGATTCGAGTTGCATGCGGGCTCCGGGGTCTACAGGGGTGGCGCAAAGTTTAGGGCCGCCCCATGTTTTGGTCCCCGGCTAGCCACAAGATCAATCCGAATAATTGATTGGCTGCTATGGTCCGAGGTCGGCCGGGGCCGTGTTGGAGGTGGTCGTCCGGCGCGGGTCCATCTGCAGCACTGCCTGCGAGCCGCTGCCCATGACCACGTAGTCGGATTTGACGGCGTGCGCGTCGGCATGCGGTGTGCTGCGGATGCTGTAGCGCCAGGTGGCCAGCACCAGCAGGCTCAGCAGGCCCGCGAAGTACAGCATCAGCGCGGCGGGCCCCATCCAGTCCATCATGGCGCCGCCCAGCGTGGGGCCCACGGTGGCCCCGATGCCAAACAGCAGCAGCAGGCCGCCGGTCACTTCCAGCACCCGCGAGGGGTCGATCAGGTCGTTCACATGGGCCACGCACAGCCCGTAGATCGAGAACGACAGGCCGCCGTACACCACGCCCAGGCCGATCAGCAGCAGCTCGTTGCCCTCGGCCATGAAGTAGCCCGCCACGGCCACCGCCGCGCTCAGGGCGCAGACCAGAAACAGCACGCGGCGGCGGTCGTGCCGGTCCGACAAATGCCCCACCGGCCACTGGAACACCGCCCCGCCCAGGATGGTGGCGGCCATGAAGGTGGCGACACCTGCCTCGCTGAAGCCCACGCCATCGGCGAACACCGTGCCCAGGCTGTAGAACGCGCCGTTGAGTAGGCCCGAGCCCACCGCCCCGATCACCCCGATGGGCGAAATGTGGAACAGCTCGAACAGGCCCAGCTTGGGCGCGTCGGTGGGCTCCGGCTCGCTCACCGGCGTGAGCGTGATGGGCAGTATGGCCAACGAGAACAGGATGGACACCACCGCAAACGGCACAAAGCCATACCGGTCGCCCACCAGAATCAGCCACTGGCCCAGCGCCAGCGCCACGCCGTTGACGGCCATGTAGGCGGCAAACACCTTGCCGCGCTGCTCGCTGGTGGCCACCACGTTGAGCCAGCTTTCCACCACGATGTACAGGCCCACCAGGCACACTCCGGTGACAAAGCGCAGCGCCCCCCAGGCCCAGGGGTTGACCCACAGCGCATGCATGATGGGCAGTGAGGAGGCCACCGTGGCCATGGACGCAAAGGCGCGGATGTGCCCCACCCGGCGGATGATCATCGGGCAGGCGTAAGTGCCATACACAAAGCCCGCGAAATACGCCGACATGATCAGGCCTGTGACCAGGGCGGAAAAATGGGCCGAACTGGCCTGCGCACCGATGGCCGCAAACAGCAGGCCGGTGCCCACCACCAGCATGCCCACACCGCTGAGAAGCGAGGCCAGGGAAATGAATATGTTGCGCAAGTGGGTTCCTTGAAGGGGGCTCATAAAGTTAACACGGACCGGTGACGGGATATCTCTGCTGCACTGCACCATCCGCGTGCAAAAACCGCCTTGGCCCTGCTTTCGGTCTGCACCGATTCGGTGGTGGGGATGCCGCACACCGGTTTCGCCCACGGGCCAAAACAAGCTGCGCGGCGCTGGCCACCGGGGCAGGAACGAGCGGGTGGGTGGACCGCCTGGCCGACCTTGTCGAAGCGTCTGCAAGCCCCGTGTTGGGCGGCCATTTTGGTCGGAATAAATAGCCCTGCAAAAAATGGGTCCTCGCCACGCCGCAATGGGCCCGGATGGGCTGCCTGCTGTGCGTTCATAACAGGCTGACCTTATCGGGCTAGCTGAAATCCGACACTAATTGATGGTGCTGCGACGCAGGTGCATTTACGTACTTGAACTCACAAAAATAATTGAATCGCACTTTGAAAATCATTGGGCCGAATAAGCGCATATACCGATACAAGAAAAAAAACCCACCCTATGATGGTTAGCGAGTGCAAAGCCACTTTGCTCTTGGGGGAGTTGCATGATTTTCAGACCTCTGCAGCGGACCCCTGTCCATCGACTTTGAAGGAATTTTTGATATGCCCATGAACGACATCCATCCAGAATCCAGCATCATTTTGGACCGCCGCCAGATCCTCACAGGCGCCGCCGCTTTCGGTTTATCAGCAACTTTCGGTGCCATGCCAGCGATGGCCCAAGGTGCACCAAAAAAGGGCGGCACCCTGCGCATGGGCGTGGAAGGTGGCTCGGCGTCTGACAGCTTCGACCCCCGCACCTATGCCGACTCGGTGATGATCAACATCAGCCTGATGCTCTGGAACAACCTGGTGGAAGTGGCCGACAACGGCGACGCGACCGGCGAGCTGTTTGAAAGCTGGGAAGTCAAACCCGGTGCCGCCGACTGGATCTTCAATATCCGCAAAGGCATTACCTTTGCATCCGGCAAAACACTGGATGCCGACGATGTCATTTACTCGATCAATATGCACCGGGGTGAAACCAAATCGCCCGCCAAAGCCCTGTTGGCCGATATCAGCGAGATCAAGAAAATATCGCCTACGCAAATTCAGATTTTGATGACCAATGGCAATCTGGATTTGCCATATAACCTGAGCGATTACCACATCATCGTGGTGCCCAATGGCACTACCGATTTCAGCAAGCCCGACGGTACCGGTGCCTACCTGCTGGAAGAGTTCCAGGCCGGTGTGCGTGCCACCTTCAAACGCAAGCCCGGCAACTACTGGAAACCCAACCGTGGCAACTTCGAGCGCGTGGAACTGCGCTACATCGGCGATGCCGCCGCCCGCACCCAGGCACTGGTGACCGGCCAGGTGGACGTGATCAACCGCGTAGACCCCAAGACCGCCGGGCTGCTGGCCAAGAGCAAGAACATCAAGTTGTCGCGCACGCCGGGTGCGGGTAACCGTTTTGCCTTTGTGGCGCACACCGACAAGTCGCCCTTCACCAACCCCGACCTGATGCTGGCGCTGAAGTTTGGTGTGGACCGCAAGAAGATCGTGGACAACGTGTTCTCGGGCTACGCCTCCATCGGCAACGACCACACCGTGGGCGCCAAGATGAAGTACTACGACACCAAGCAAAAGCTGCACAGCTACGACCCCGACAAGGCCAAGTTCCACTTCAAAAAGGCCAACATCACCGGCCCTGTGGAGCTGCAGGTATCGGAAGGTGCGTTCTCGGGTGCCACCGACAGCGGCCAGGTGTTCCAGGAGTCGCTGTCCAAGGCCGGCATCCAGCTGGACCTGAAGCGCGTCTCGGGCGACGGCTACTGGGCCAACGTCTGGCTCAAGCAGCCTTTCTGCGCGGTGTACTGGGGCAACCGCCCCACCATCGACAACCAGTTGACCAGCACCTTCAAGGCCAACACCACCTGGAACGACACCCACTTCAACAACCCCGAGTTCGAGAAGCTGCTGGTGGCCGCCCGTGTGGAGCTGGACCAGGTCAAGCGCGCGCAAATGTACGCACGCTGCCAGGAACTGATCCGCGAGAACTCCGGCATGGTGTGTTTTGCGGTGCAGGACTACATCGACGCGTACAACACCAAGCTGGGTGGCTTGACCGTGTCGGGCCGCTACGACCTGGCCGACGACCGCATCGCGGAAAAAGGCTGGTTTATTTGACGCACACCCCCAGGCTACACACTGCGTGTTTCCGCCAACCCCCTTGCAGGGGGCAACACCAGCAGCCTGGCAGAGCCAGTTCTGCGGTGTTCCTGGGTGGGGTGCGTTGTGTATCTGGCCGAGGGGTACGTCGTTAACTTCCCCGTTCAGATAGCCCTGTAACGGATGGGCGGGGTGGGGTTTGGCCCCGCTCCGCTTTTTTTGGGTCAACCGCTGGCGTTGCCCTCCAGTCCACTCGGAAATTGCTATGGCGAAACTGATACTGAACCGCTTTTTTTTAGGCGTGCTGACCCTGTTTGCAGTGTCGGTGTTGATCTTTGTGTGCACCGAAATTTTGCCCGGCGACGTGGCTTCGGCGGTGCTGGGCCAGGGTGCTACGCCCGAGGCGCTGGCGGTGTTTCGCAAGGAGCTGGGCTATGACATCCCGTCCTACATGCGTTACTGGAACTGGCTGGTGGGGGTGCTGCAAGGCGACCTGGGCATATCGCTGACCAACAAGCTGGTGATCGTGGATGAAGTGCTGCCGCGCCTGGGCAACACCATGTTTTTGGCGGGCTATGCGGCGCTGATTGCGATTCCGGTGGCGGTGGGCCTGGGGGTGTATTCGGCCATCAACGAAGGCAAGATTTCCGACAAGCTGGCCAACATCCTGTCGCTGATCGCCATCTCGCTGCCCGAGTTCTTCATTGCCTACCTGCTGATCATCTTTTTCTCGGTGAACGTGGACTGGTTCCCGTCGCTCTCCACCGTGTTCAAGGGCATGCCTTTCAGCGAACGGGTCTACCAGACCACGCTGCCCGCCATCACGCTCACCCTGCTGGTGGCCGCGCACATGCTGCGCATGACGCGCAGCTCGGTGCTGTCGGTGATGTCCACGCCCTACATTGAAATGGCCTTCCTCAAGGGGGCCAAACGCGGGCGCGTCATCACCCGCCACGCCCTGCCCAATGCGGCTGCGCCCATCATCACCGTGATCGCCCTGAACCTGGCCTACCTGGTGGTGGGGGTGGTGGTGATCGAGGCGGTGTTTGTCTACCCCGGCCTGGGCCAGTTGATGGTGGATGCCGTGTCCAAGCGCGACGTGCCGGTGATCCAGGCCTGCGGCCTGGTGTTTGCCATGGTGTTTGTGCTGCTCAACACCGTGGCCGACATTCTGGTGATTCTGGTCAACCCGCGCCTGCGCCATAAGCGCTAAAAGAACAAGGAAGCCCCATGAAACTTTTCGGACAAAAACCCACCCTGTCGGCCTGGTTTGGCCTGACCGTGGTGGCGATCTTCATCTTCATCGCCCTGTTCACCCCCTGGCTGGCACCGTATGCCCAGTCGGCCAACATCGGCGAAACCTGGGCCGAGCCCTCCAAGACGATGTGGCTGGGCGGCGACCAGATCGGGCGCGACATGCTCACCCGCATTCTGTACGGCACCCGCATGACGATTGGCGTGGCCCTGGCCATCACCCTGCTGTCTTTCCTGATCGGCATCGTGCTGGGGTTTGTGAGCGCGGTGGTGGGGGGCTGGGTGGATGTATTTTTCAGCCGCCTGGTGGATGTGATGCTGTCCATCCCCGGCCTGATCTTCGCGCTCATTGTGCTGGGCGTGTTTGGCTCCAGCATCCCCGTGCTGATCCTGACCATCGCCGTGCTGGACTCCACCCGCGTGTTCCGCCTGGCGCGTGCGCTGGGTATGAACTTGTCGGTGATGGAATATGTGGAAGCGGCCCGCCTGCGCGGCGAAGGCCTGTGGTGGGTCATCAGCCGCGAGATCTTGCCCAACGCCTGGGCACCGCTGGTGTCGGAGTTTGGCCTGCGTTTTTGCTTCAACTTTTTGTTTATCGCCGGGCTGTCGTTCCTGGGCCTGGGCATCCAGCCGCCGTACGCCGACCTGGGCGGCATGGTGCGTGAAAACGCCGCCGCCATCAACTTCGGGATGATGGCCCCGATCTACCCCGCCGCCACCATTGCGCTGCTGACCGTGTCGGTGAACCTGGTGGTGGACTGGATGCTGTCCATGGACGCGCGCCCCTCCGGCGCACAGGCCGAACTTTAAGAAAGACTTTGCGCCATGGAAGAAAAGATCATTCTGCAAATCAAAGGGCTGCGCCTGGAGAGCCTGGCGGGCAACGCCATCGTCGACAACGTGGACCTGAACCTGCGCAAGGGCGAGGTGCTGGGCCTGATCGGCGAGAGCGGGGCGGGTAAATCCACCATCGGCCTGTCCAGCATGTGTTACGCCCGCGCCGGGGTGCACATTGCCGGGGGCGAAATCATTCTGGACGGCGTGAACATCCGCGCGCTCGATGCCGAAGGGCGGCGCAGCGTGCGCGGCAAACGCGTGGCCTACATCGCCCAGTCGGCCTCGGCTGCCTTCAACCCGGTCCACACCCTGATGGACCAGGTCTGCGAAGCCCCGCTGCTGCACAAGCTGATGACCCGCACCGAGGCCGAGGCCTGGGCCCGCCAGCTCTTCAAGGCGCTGGACCTGCCCAACCCCGACACCTTTGGCGCGCGTTACCCGCACCAGGCCTCGGGCGGCCAACTGCAGCGCGCCATGGCGGCCATGGCCATGTCGTGCCGTCCCGACGTGCTGGTGCTGGACGAACCCACCACCGCACTCGACGTAACCACCCAGATCGAGGTGCTGATCCTGCTCAAGTCGCTGATCAAGCAGTACCACACCGCCGCGCTCTACATCACCCACGACCTGGCCGTGGTGGCCCAGGTGGCCGACCGCATCAAGGTGCTGCGCCACGGCAAGGAAGTGGAAGAGGGCCAGACCCAGCAAATCCTGACCCAGGCCAAGCAGGACTACACCGCCCGGCTGGTGGCCGTGCGCGGGGCGGCAGCCAGCGAGCGCGCCAACGAGGCCACCGTCAAGCCCGAGACCGTGCTGTCCATCAAGGACTGCCAGGCCTATTACGGAGATTTCCATGTGGTCAAAGGTGTGTCGCTGGATGTCAAGGGCGGCGAAACCGTGGCCGTGGTGGGCGAGTCCGGCTCGGGCAAATCCACCCTGGCGCGCATCGTTACCGGCCTGCTGCCGCCCAAAAGCGGCGACATCATCTTCCAGGGCAAGGCCTTGCCGCGCGCCCTCAAAGACCGCGACAAAGAGCTCAAGCGCCGTATCCAGTTGGTCTACCAGATCCCCGACGTGGCCATCAACCCTCGACACAACCTGCTCGACATCGTGGGCCGCCCGGTGCAGTTCTACTTTGGCCTGGGCCGCCAGGCGGTGCTGGAGCGCGCCAAGGAGCTGATGGCGCTGGTGGAGCTGCCGGTGGAATTCTTGCAGCGCCGCCCCGGCCAGCTCTCGGGCGGGCAAAAGCAGCGCGTGTGTATTGCCCGCGCCCTGGCCGCCAAGCCTGAGCTCATCATCCTGGACGAACCCACCTCGGCGCTCGACCCGCTGGTGGCCGAGGAAATTCTCAAGCTGCTGCGCAAGCTGCAGTCCGAGCTGGGCCTGTCGTACGTGCTGATCACCCACGACCTGGATGTCGTGCACCGCATCGCCCACCGCACGGCGGTGATGCTGCAAGGCCAGTTTGTGGCCTTCGACCAAACCGACAAGATCTTCCACAACCCCGAGCATCCCTACACCCGCAAGCTCATCACCGCGGTGCCGGAAATGCGGGTGGACTGGCTGGACGGTGTGCTGGCCGAACGCACGGCAACTGCTTAACCCGCAGCCTGTAGTCCCCCAGGGCCGGGCTTTCAAGTCCGGCCTTTTTCATTCATCTTCCCTATGCAAAACCAAACCGCGCGCGGCATCTTGTGTTTGTGCCTGGGCGTTCTCGTGTTCTCGCTGCAGGACGCGATCATCAAACAGGTCAGCGGGGCCTACCCGCTCACCGAGGTGGTGGCCATCCGCTCGCTGGTCGGGGTGCCGGTGCTGCTGGCCCTGGTGCAGCACGAGGTGGGCTGGCGGGCGGTGTTCACGTCCCGCTGGGGCGTGTTGGCCCTGCGCGCGCTGATTTTGTTTGTGTCGTACACGGCCTACTACATGGCGTTTCCGGCGCTTCCGCTGGCCGATGCGGTGGCGCTGTATTTCACCGTGCCCTTGTTTGTCACCGCGCTGGCCGGGCCGTTTCTGGGCGAAAAATCGGGCTGGAAAGTCTGGCTGGCGGTGGTGGTGGGTTTTGCCGGGGTGATGGTGATGCTGCAGCCCGGCAGCGGCCTGTTCGAGCCCGCGGCCTTGTTGTCGCTGCTGTCGGCGGCCATGTACGGCAGCTCCATGCTGATGGCGCGCCGCTTGGGCACGACCCAGGCCGCGTCGGTGATGTCGTTCCACCAGAATGCGTTTTTTCTACTGGGGGCTCTGGTCACCGCCCTGGTTTTGCACCAACTGGGCATTGTGCGGGCCGAACATCCCAGCCTGTCGTTCCTGGTGCGCCCCTGGGTGCTGCCCACGCTGCTGGATGGTTCGCTGATGGCGGTGTGCGGCGTGGTGGCTGCCGTGGGTACGCTGTTTCTCACCAGCGCCTATCGCATGGCCCGGGCCAGCGTGGTCACGCCGTTCGAATACACCGGCATGCTGTGGGCACCCACCTGGGGCTATCTGTTCTTTGGCGAGGTGCCGCGCGCCACCACGGTGCTGGGCGGAGCCATCGTGGTGGTCGCCGGGCTGGTGGCCCTGCGCGCGGCCGAGAAAACCTGACGCGCACAAAAAAGCCGCGACGGGTCGCGGCTTTTTATGAACTATGCTTTTTATAGCTGCTTGTGCTTATTTCATAAGCGCTAGCGGCTTAAAAGACATGTAGCTTAATCATCGCTTAGCAGCACGTTGTAGATCACAGCACCGAGGATGGCGCCGACGATAGGTGCCACCCAGAACAGCCACAGGTCGCCCATGGCACCGGGCACAAACAGCGCGGGGCCGGTGCTGCGGGCGGGGTTCACCGAGGTGTTGGACACGGGGATGGACACCAGATGGATCAGGGTCAGGCACAGGCCGATGCTCAGGCCGCCAAAGGCACCGGCAGCGCGCTTGGCGGTAGAGCCCAAGATCACGATCAGGAAGATGGCCGTCATCACCACTTCGCAGATCAGCACCGACATCATGTTGAAGCCGCCGGGCGAGTTGGCACCAAAGCCGTTGGTGGCAAATGCGCCCGCGCCGGTAAAGGCCTTGGCCGCATCAAAGTCGGCCTTGCCCGAGACGATCAAATACAGCACACCGGCTGCAGCGCACGCACCCAGCACCTGGGCAATGATGTAGCCGGGCAGGCCGGAAGCGGGGAAGCGCTTGCCGATGGCCAGGCCGATCGACACGGCGGGGTTGAAGTGACCGCCCGAGATGGGGCCCAGCGCGTACGCACCGGTCACCACCGTCAGGCCAAAGGCCAGCGACACGCCCAGCAGGCCGATGCCCACGCCCGGAAAGGCGGCGGCCAGCACGGCACTGCCGCAGCCGCCCAGCGTCAGCCAGAAGGTGCCAAGAAATTCGGCCGACCATTTTTTGAGATTGCTATCCATTGTGTTCACTCCTATGTGTATTGAATCCATGCATACAGCCACAATCGGCGAAACTTGCACGCGGCGGCCATCATCGTCGCAGCAGAATGTGACGCAGGCAACTAATTCACACATTTCGCTGTTTTTTGCTGGGAAATTTGTAATAACCATTTACAAATGTCCAAGTTCATTGACACCTGAGAGCGTTGTTAAACGCTAAGGCCTTGCAATCTGCCCGCCCGGCCATAATTGAGGGTTGCCCGGCAACACCGAGTGCCGACACCTCTTTTTCGAACCCTCTAGACAGATACACCACAGACCAACATGACCAAGCAAACGCTTTCCTTCCAGGCCGAAGTGGCCCAACTGCTGCACCTCGTCACCCACGCGCTGTATTCCAACAAGGAAATCTTCATGCGCGAGTTGGTGTCCAACGCCTCCGACGCGTGCGACAAGCTGCGCTTCGAGGCCATCGCCAACCCCGGCCTGTATGAAGACGCACCCAACCTCGAAGTGCGTGTGTCCTTCGACAAAGATGCCAAGACCCTGACCATTACCGACAACGGCATTGGCCTCACCCAGCAGGAAGCCATCGACAACCTGGGCACCATCGCCAAGAGCGGCACCAAGGACTTCGTCAGCAAACTCAGCGGCGACCAAAAGGCCGACTCGCAGCTCATCGGCCAGTTCGGCGTGGGCTTTTACTCCGGCTTTATCGTGGCCGACCGCATCACCGTGGAATCGCGCCGTGCCGGTGTGGCGGCGAATGAGGGCGTGCGCTGGTCCAGCGACGGCGGTGCTGCGGGCGGCGACGCGTTCGAGGTGGAAAACATCACCCGCGAAAAGCGCGGCACCAGCGTCACCCTGCACCTGCGCGACGACGCACTGGACTACGCATCCGCCTGGAAGCTCAAGTCCATCATCGGCAAATACTCCGACCACATCAGCCTGCCCATCCTGATGGAAAAAGAAGAGTGGAAAGACGGCGACCTGATCAATCCCGAAGACGAAAACGGTGGCCGCCAGCCCGGTGGCATGGTCAACACCGGCGAATGGGAAGCCGTCAACAAGGCCAGCGCCATCTGGGCCCGCGCCAAGAAAGACATCACCCAAGAGCAGTACGACGACTTCTACAAGCAGATCAGCCACGACTTCGAAGCCCCGCTGGCCCACACCCACAACCGCGTCGAAGGCAGCACCGAATACACCCAGCTGCTCTACGTGCCGGGCAAAGCCCCGCAAGACCTGTGGAACCGCGACAAAAAGGGCGGCCTGAAGCTGTACGTGAAGCGAGTCTTCATCATGGACGATGCCGAAGCCCTGCTGCCCAGCTACCTGCGCTTTGTGAAGGGCGTGGTCGATTCCGCCGACCTGCCGCTGAACGTGAGCCGCGAGCTGCTGCAGGAAAGCCGCGACGTCAAAGCCATCCGCGAAGGCTGCACCAAGCGCGTGCTGGGCATGCTGGAAGATCTGGCCAAGCACAACGCCTTGCCTGAAGCCTCCGCCGATGGCGTGACGGATGTGGTCAGCGACGAAGACAAGGCCCTGGTCGGCAAGTACAGCCAGTTCTACGCCGAGTTCGGCGCGGTGCTGAAAGAAGGCCTGGGCGAAGACTTCGCCAACCGCGACCGCCTGGCCAAGCTGCTGCGCTTTGCCAGCAACACCACCGACACCACCACCGTATCGCTGGCCGACTACAAGGCGCGCATGAAAGAAGGCCAGGAAGCCATCTACTACATCACCGCCGACAACGCCGCCGCCGCCAAGAACAGCCCGCAGCTCGAAGTCTTCAAGAAAAAGGGCATCGAAGTCCTCTTGATGACCGACCGCGTGGACGAGTGGGCGCTGAACTACCTGCAAGACTTCGACGGCACCCCCCTGCAGTCCGTCGCCAAGGGCGCGGTCGACCTGGGCAAGCTGCTGGATGAGGACGAAAAGAAAGCCGCCGAAGCCGCTGCCGAAACCTTCAAACCCCTGCTGGCCAAGCTGAAAGAGGCGCTGAAAGACAAGGCCGAAGACGTGCGTGTCACCACCCGCCTGGTCGACAGCCCCGCCTGCCTGGTGGTGCAGGACGACGGCATGAGCACCCAGCTCGCCCGCATGCTCAAACAAGCCGGCCAGACCGCCCCCGAAGTCAAACCCGTGCTGGAAGTCAACGCCGAACACGCCCTGGTCAAGAAGCTCGAAGGCTCGGTGCACTTCAACGACCTGGCCCACATCTTGTTTGACCAGGCGCTGCTGGCCGAAGGCGGTTTGCCTGCGGATCCGGCGGCTTACGTCAAGCGCGTGAATGCGCTGTTGGTGTAAATGGATTTATACGAAAAGTGGCTCTAGCGCTTATGGAATAGGCGTGAGTAGCTACTGATTTCGTAGCATAAGTGCCATGGAAAAGCCCCGCGGTTGTGAGACCGGCGGGGCTTTTTTGTGGGTCGTGGTTCATTTCATATGTTCAGTAAACTAGACAAATAATGATTTTTTGATTAAATTACTGGACATATGAACACGCTAGTCGATTCCGCCATCCTGCAACGCCAGTTGCTGCTGCAACTGGGCGACCGGCTGCGCCGCCTGCGCAAGGCACGCAAGCTGAGCACCGTCGAAGCCGCCAGCCGCGTGGGCATCTCGCGCACCACGCTCAGCGCCGTGGAGGCCGGTGACCCCGCCCCGTCCATCGGCACTTATCTGCGCGTGATGTCGGTGCTGGGCGTTGGCAGTGACCTGGCCCTGCTGGCAGGCGATGTGCTGCACCCCGCCCCAGCCGACTCCGCCGCCGCCCGCTCCTTGCGCAGCCCGCCCCAGGTGCAGGTGATGGTGACCACCGACCCCACCCGCCACCAGGCCCAGGACCTGCAAAGCCTGGTGCTGCACGAGGAAGCCGTCAGGCTGGTGCGCGCCGACCCCGCATTGCTGCAACAGGCCCAAGACCTCCTCCAGACCTGGCTCAGCGCGGGCAACCACCGCTCGACCAGCCTGTGGCTGGAATGGAAAGACATCTTGGAAGGCGGCAAGTGGCGCAAGGCATTAGGCCGCACGCGTCGCGCGCAAGAGCTGCGCCAGGCATCGCCGTTGACCCCCGTGCTGCCACCCGCCGTGCGCGAGCGCATCCTCGCCGAGCTGGGCAGCCTTAAAAAAGGCATTGTCCTCGGCCAGGAGCCAGCGCCGTGAACCGTGACGAACTGGAGCACCTCATCCGCGCCTGCGGTGCCATCACCAACCAGTACGAACTGGTGATCGTGGGGAGCCAGTCGATTCTGGGGTCGATCCCGTACCCGGAGCCCGAGTTCAAGATGTCCGCCGAGGCCGACATTTACCCCCCCCGCACGCCCCGGAGCTGGCCGACCAGATCGATGGAAGCATTGGAGAGGGATCTGTGTTCCACAAGAACAACGGCTACTACGCCCAGGGCGTGGGCCCCGAGACGGCCATCCTGCCCGAGGGCTGGCAAGACCGCCTGCACAAAGTCCAAAACGGCAACACCGACAGCCGCATCGGCTGGTGCCTGGACGTGCTGGACCTGTTCATGTCCAAGGCATTTGCGGCCCGGGACAAAGACCACGTGTTTTGCAGGAACTGGTGCCCCGCATGCCCATTCCGTCCGACGACCGCAGACGGCTTGCGGCGCGCATTCGGCGGTGGGCGAAGTAGCTTGGGTGATGGAGATGCAGAAATTCTGCGCCGACTCGACCAAGTGGTCTTAGGCACTGCCAAGCCCATTTACGCATCCCCCCCGACTGGCGCTAATTGTTACAGCAGCCCCACTGCATTTCCCCGGAAAATGGCAGGCTAGTCTGCACAGGAGTCCATCATGGATACACCCACCCCCGGCACCGTCCGCCTGCACCGCGTCCTGCGCGCCCCGCCCGAGCGGGTCTACCGGGCCTTTCTCGATCCCGATGCACGGGTCAAGTGGCTGCCGCCGCATGGCTTCACGGCCAAGATCCACCACTCGGAGGAGCGGGTGGGGGGCAGCTTTCGCATGTCGTTCACCAACTTCGGCACCGGCAGCAGCCATTCCTTTGGTGGCACTTTTACCGAACTCACGCCGCACACGCAGATCCGCTACACCGACACCTTTGACGACCCGAATCTGCCGGGTGAGATGCAGGTGACGGTGACGTTTCGCCAGGTGGCCTGCGGCACCGAGCTGAACATCGTGCAGGAAGGCATTCCGGCGGTGATTCCGGTGGAGTTTTGCTACCTGGGCTGGCAGGAGTCGCTGGGCATGCTGGCGCAGTTGGTCGAACCGGAGATTCCCGATGGTGCTTAAGCTTTGGCGTGCCATCGCGGTAGTGGCCGCGACTTTGCTGCTGGGAGGGTGCAGCTCGGTGGGTGTGGGGGTCAGCGTGCCGTTGTTCCCCGGTGTCAGCATCGGGATTGGCGGCGGCTCGGGCGGCTTGCACCTGGGCGTAGGGGCCGGGGTGGGGCCGGTGGGCGTGGGCGTGGGGGTGAACCAACGCGGCCAGGTGAGTACCGGCGTGGGGGTGGGGGCCAGCACCAATGTGGGCGGCGCGCAGGTGGGCGTGGGTGTAGGGACCGGCACGGTGATCTACGACCCGCAGCAACCACGGCCACGCCGGTGACTGCAATTGCTATGTATTGCATAGCTGCTTGTGCTTATGGAATAAGCGCTAAAGGCCTAAATGGCTTGAAAGTCTATGGCCTCTGAGTCTTTGCGCCTGGCTGTGTTGACAGGCGGCTCCACGGGCCTGGGCTTGGCGCTGTGCGAAGCCCTGGCGGAGCGCGGTTACCGGGTGCTGGAGTTTTCGCGCAGCGCGCCGCATGCGTATTCGGTGCACCTGGATCTTGCGTCGCCCAGCGACAGCCATCGCATCGCCGCCGCCGCCATGGCGGAGGTGGGCGATGTGGCCGAGTTGCTCGTCATCCACAACGCGGGCACCCTGGACCCGATCGGCCCGGCCTCGCGCCAAGATCCGGCGGCGGTGCTGGCGCAGCTGAACACCAACTTCACCTCCGCCATCCTCGTGCTCTCGGCCATCGTGGCGCGGTTCCAGGCCACGCCGTGCCGCAAGGTGGTCGCTAATATTTCGTCGGGGGCTGCGCAAAAGGGCTACGCGGGCTGGTCGCTGTACTGCGCCGCCAAGGCAGGCATGGAGAACTATGTCCGCGCACTGGCGTTGGAGCAGCAGATGCAGGCGCAGCCGTTCATCCCCGTCAACATCGACCCGGGTGTGATCGATACCGGCATGCAGGCCTTTATCCGCAGCGCGTCGGCAGCCGACTTTCCTGAGCTGGCGCGCTTCATCCGGCGCAACGAAGAGGGTGGGCTCGTGCCGCCCGCCCAGGTGGCTGCTGCGGTGTGCCGCATCCTGGCCTTGCCATCGCTGGACTTTGGGGCGCGCTACGAGGTGGGCGACTACGTTTAAGCCCCCTGCACCCGCTGCTTCTGCCAGATCACCAGCCCGATGCCGCCCAGGATGGCCACCGATGCCAGCACCAGGCGCAGGCTGGCCGATTCGCCCAAAAACGCAATGCCGCCTAGCGCCGCCAGCACCGGTACGCTGAGCTGCACGCTGGCCGCTGCGGTGGACGACAGCGTGGGCAAGGCGGTGTACCAGATGGCGTAGCCGATGCCCGATGCCAGAGCGCCCGAGGCTACCGCGTAGAGCAGGCCCGCGGTGTCCAGCGACAGGTGGGCATAGCTGGCCGCCGTCAAGGCCAGCGCCAAGGGCACGGCCCGCAAAAAGTTGCCAGCGCTCACCGCCAGTGGGTCGCCCGCGCCCTTGCCGCGCAAGGAATACACGCCCCAGGCCATGCCTGCGCCCAGCATCAGCACGGCGCTGGCCAGAGGTGGCGCGGCCAGGCCGGGCAGCAGCAAGGCCAGCAGCCCGGCCAGGGTGAACAACACCCCGGCGCATTGCAGGGGCCGTAAACGCTCGCCTGCCCACAGGCCGTGGCCAACCATGGTGGCCTGCACTGCGCCAAACAACAGCAGCGCTCCGGTGGCGGCCGATAGCTGCACATAGGCCCAGGAGAACCCCGCCGCATACGCGCACAGGGCCACGGCGGAAACCCAGTTACCGTTACCGCTGGACCGACTGCCACGGCGACATTGCAGCAGCAGCCACAGCGTCAGCGCACCCGCCACCAGCCGCACGCTGGTGAAGCTGGCGGCATCGATGGCGGTGTGGCGCAGCGCCAGGCGGCACAGCAGGGAATTGCCCGCAAAAGCCAGCATGGCGCAGGCCGTCAGCAGCAGGGAGCGGGTGCGGGTCATGGTGGTATCCATTGGTCGGGGGAAGGGGCCATCTTATCCGCCAGGCCTTCGGAATGCCTGCAGCCAAATGTGTGTCATTTAGGCCATCCGTGCTTATCCCTCAAGCACAGGCAGCTCTTAAAAGTAGAGCAAATTCCGCGTGTTGCGGCAGGGCTGTTTCAACCCGCTGAGACGGTCAGCGGTGCGTCGGCAGCGCGTTCAGCGGGATGCGCAGATAGGCCACACCGTTGTCGTCGGCGGGCGGGAAGTTGCCTGCTCGCACATTCACCTGGATGGACGGCAGGATCAGTGTGGGCACCTCCAGCGTGGCATCGCGGGCGGTGCGCATGGCGACAAAGTCGGCTTCGGAAATGCCGTCGCGCACATGGATGTTGTGGGCGCGCTGCGCGGCCACCGAGGTCTGCCAAGCCGGTGCCCGGGCGGTGGGCGGGTAGTCGTGGCACACGTACACCGTGGTGTCGGGCGGCAGCGCCAGCAGGCGGTGGATAGAGGCGTAGAGCTGGTGCGCGTCGCCGCCCGGAAAGTCGGCGCGGGCCGTGCCCACGTCGGGCATGAACAGCGTGTCGCCGACAAACACCGTGCCGTCCACGAAGTAAGCCATGTCGGCCGGGGTGTGGCCTGGCACCAGCAGGGCGGTGGCCTCGATTTCGCCGATGTGGAAGGTTTCGCCGTCCTGGAACAGGTGGTCGAACTGGCTGCCGTCGGGCAAAAAGCTGCGCTCCAGGTTGAACAGCTTTTTGAACGTGGCCTGCACCGTGCGGATACGTTCACCGATGGCGATGCGCCCGCCCAGCTGCTTTTGCAGATAGCGCGCGCCCGAGAGGTGGTCGGCATGGGCGTGGGTTTCCAGAATCCAGTCCAGCTGCAGGCCCTGCTCCCGCACGTAGGCCACCAGCCGGTCGGCCGATGCGGTGGCGGTGCGGCCCGACTTGAAGTCGAAGTCCAGCACCGGGTCGATGGCGGCGGCGCGGCGGGTGGCCGGGTCCCAGGCGATGTAAGACACGGTCCAGGTTGCGGGGTCAAAAAAGCCTTCGGTGTGCAAGCGGGCGGTCATGGTGCGGTCCTACAGTTGTTTGACATATATTATATAAATAAATATAATGAAAGCAAATCCACTCTCCATCAGTCCATGACACACGCCCCTCCTGCCATCGACCCCGCCGTGCTGCGGGGTGCCGCCCACCACGCGGTGGCCGCCATGAAAGTGCTGGCCAATGAAGACCGTTTGCTGTTGCTGTGCCAGTTGTCGCAAGGCGAAATGTGCGTCGGCGTCCTGGAGCTGCAGCTGGACATCCGCCAGCCCACGCTATCGCAGCAACTGGGCGTGTTGCGCAGCGAAGGCGTGATCAGCCCGCGCCGTGACGGCAAGAACATTTACTACAGCGTGGCCGACCCGGCGATGCTGGAAATCCTGGCGGTGCTGTACCGCCTGTACTGTCCCAAGGAGGCGTGATGGCTATTGACTGGAACCACTTCACCCCGCTGGCATCGCTGGCCGGTGGCGCGCTGATCGGCCTGGCTGCGGCCTTGTTTGTGCTGCTGAACGGGCGCATTGCCGGTATCAGCGGCGTGCTGGGCGGGCTGCTGGTGCCCACGCGGGGCGACATCGCCTGGCGGCTGGCCTTTGTGCTGGGCCTGGTGGGTGCGCCGCTGGTGTACCTGCAGTTTGCCCCGCTGCCCGTGCCGCAGATCGACGCGGGCACCGGCACGCTGGTGCTGGCCGGGCTGCTGGTGGGCGTGGGCACGCGTTACGGCGCAGGCTGCACCAGCGGGCATGGCGTGTGCGGGCTGTCGCGCCTGTCGCCGCGCTCCCTGGTGGCCACGGCCGCCTTCATGGCCGCAGGCTTTGCCACGGTGTTCGTGGTGCGCCACATCTTGGGTTGGTAAGGAGAACTCCATGGTTTTTATCGCTGCTTTGTTGTCGGGCCTGGTGTTTGGCCTGGGCCTGCTTGTCTCTGGCATGGCCAACCCGGCCAAGGTGCTGGGTTTCCTGGACCTGGGCGGCCTGTGGGACCCGTCCCTGGCGTTCGTGATGGGCGGTGCCATCGCCGTGGCTGCGGTGGCGTTTGCGGTGGCCCGGCGGCGTAGCGTGTCGCTGCTGGGCGCGGCCATGCGCTTGCCCAGCGCCCGCCAGATCGACCGCCGCCTGGTCGGGGGCAGCCTGCTGTTTGGCGTGGGCTGGGGCGTGGCGGGTTTTTGCCCAGGCCCGGCGCTGGTCGGCGTGGGCATGGGGCTGGCCCAGGCGGGGGTGTTCGTGGCGGCTATGCTGGTGGGCATGGGCCTGTTCGCGTGGCTGGAACGGCGGTAGACCGGCTGCCATGGCGAGCAATGCCACCTGGCTGGCCGCATGGGCCACCGTATTGATCCTGGCGGGCTACGAGGCGCTGCTGGCGCTGGCCCAGCGCCGCCACCCGGAGCGCCTGGCCCGCACCGCCCATGCCGCTTTGCGCGGGGAGTGGTTTGCCGCCGTGTCGGCACAGGTGGGTTCGGAGTTGCTGGCGGTGCAGACGCTGCGCAACTCGCTGATGTCGGCCACCATGGCCGCGTCCACCGCCGCGCTGGGCTTGATGGGCACCGCCACGCTGGCCGTACCGGCCCTGCACGCCAGCATCGATGCCGCCACCGATTGGCCTGTTTTTACCGCCCGGCTGGCGCTGGAGCTGCTGTTGCTGGCCGTGCTGCTGGCATCGTTGGTGGCGTCGGTGACGGCAGTACGTTACTACCACCATGCCAGCTTCATTTGCGCCATGCCGGTGGGCTGCGCCGCCCGTACGCGCTGGCACGCCGCGGGCAGCGCCTATGTGCGCCGGGCCGGCGTGCTGTACAGCTGGGGGCTGAAGCACCTGGTCTTGGTGGTGCCGCTGCTGGCATCCATTCTGCACCCGCTGGCCGGGCCGGTGGCCGCCGTGCTGGTGGTGGCGGCGCTGGTGGGGTTTGACCGGTTCGGCCCTGGGGATGCGTTGGGTTAAGCGTCTTTTAGGCCGCTAGCGCTTATGGGTAGGGCGTAGAAAGCTATATATTTAATAGCAAACTAGCGTTGGGCCAGCGCCAGCCGGGCCGCCATGCCCAAAAATACCGTGCCCGCCACCCGGTTTAGCCAGCGCTGGGCCGATGCCGAGCGGCGCAGCCCGGCGCTGACGGCTGCCGCAAAGTAGGTGATGCTGCCAAACGCCACCAGGGTGGAGGCGATGAAGATGCCGCCCAGCACGCACAGTTGCAGCGCGATGCTGCCGCGCTCGGCCTGCACAAACTGCGGCAGCAGCGCCAAAAAGAAAAACACCACCTTGGGGTTGGTCAGGTTCATCACCCAGCCGCGCAAAAACATGCGCCGCATGCTGGGTTGCTGCTCGGTGTCCGCGGCCAGCGCCCCCACCGGCGCGCGGAACGCCTGCCAGGCCAGATAGGCCAGGTAGGTGGCGCCCAGCACCTTGAGCACGGTAAACGCCATGGCCGACGCGGCAAACACCGCCGCCAGGCCTAGCGCCACCGCCAGGGTGTGCACCACCAGCCCGGCGCACAGGCCCAGGGTGACCACAAACCCGGCCTTGCGGCCCTGGGTGGCCGACTGCAGCAGCACAAAAATATTGTCCGGCCCGGGCGTGAAGCCCAGCAGCAAGGACAGGCCGAAGAAGGCGATACAGGTGTCCAGAGACGGCATACAAACCTTTGAAGTGGTGGCGCAAGCGCACGGCAAAGCGTCGGCGCGGGCAAATTATGCGCCCGGCCTGGAGCCGATAATTCCCGCATGCCCACGCCCCGCAAAACCCAGCTCGACCCCCTCGCCATCGCCTTGTTGTTGGCCTGCTGTATGTTCTGGGGCTTCCAGCAGACGCTGGTGAAGGCGACCATGGCCGAGGTGCCGCCGGTGTTCCAGGCCTGTGTGCGGTTTGCGGTGTCCAGTGTGGCGGTGGCACTGTGGTGCCGCTGGCGCGGCGTGCGGCTGGGGTTTGCCTCGGAACCTGCGGGGGCCTGGCGCTTCGGGCTGCTGGCGGGGCTGCTGTTTGCGGCGGAATTTGCCTGCATCCACGCCGGGCTGGAGTACACCCTGGCCTCGCGGCTGACGGTGTTTTTGTACAGCGCGCCGTTCTGGGTGGCGCTGCTGCTGCCACGCTTCATCCCCGGCGAGCGGCTGCGCGGCGGGCAGTGGCTGGGCCTGGGCTGCGCGTTTGCGGGCCTGGCGCTGGCCATGGGCGAGGGCTTGTTTAGCCACCCTGCGGGCCATGCCTACCCGCTGGGCTGGCTGGGCGATGCGCTGGGCCTGCTGGCCGGGCTGATGTGGGGGCTGACCACGGTGGTGATCCGCACCACCGCGTTTGCCCGCGTGCCGCCCGAGAAGCAGCTGCTCTACCAGGTGGGCGTGAGTGCCGCCACGCTGCCGTTGGTATCGTGGGTGCTGGGCGAGCCGTGGAGCTTTCGCTTCAGCGGCTTTGCCACCGGTTCGCTGCTGCTGCAGGCCATTGTGGGCGGCTTTGTGAGCTACCTGGCCTGGATGTGGATGCTGGGCCGCTACCCGGCCACGCGGATGTCGGTGTTTGTGTTTTTGACCCCGGTGTTCGCTCTGCTGTTCAGTGCCTGGTGGCTGGGCGAGCCGCTGTCGGCAGGCTTGCTGGGGGCCATGGCGCTGGTGGGCGCGGGCATTGTGTTGGTGAACCGCCAGCCGGGGGCGCTGGCCAAGCCTGCAGCGGTTTAAGGCCTTTTAGGCCGCCAGCGCTTATTCCATAAGCACTAGAAGCTACCAATTCAATAGCGATGGTCGGGGTTCAACCCTTTTTGCTGCCAAACGCCAGCAGCAGGCCGCCCACCACAATTGCGCCCACACCGGCCCAGACCGGCACGTTCACGGTTTCCTTCTCTTTCACCGACAGCTCCAGCGGCCCGATTTTGACGGCGGTGGTGTCCTTGGTGTAGCTGAAGCTGCCATAGACCAGGGCCAATACGCCTGCGGCGATGAGGGTGACGGCAACGAGTTTGAGGGCGTTCATGGGGTGGGGCGGTTCCTGGGGTTGCGCGCGGCGGGGTGCTGCGCTGTGGGGGTATTTTGCGCTACGTCACATTTGCTTGCAGACAGAACGCACGCCGTCCAGAAACACCGCAGAACTGGCTTTGCCAGGCTGCTGGTGTTGCCCCCTGCGTGTCGTATTGGCTTTTCAAGCCAATACGAGGGGGGTTGGCGAAAGATGCGCAGCACTGCAGCCTGGGGGTGAGTCACACTTCCGCGCGTTCGGTCCAGCGTTCGCGCCATTCCTTGAACTTGTCGACCGGCAGCGGCTTGCTCATGTGGTAGCCCTGGGCTTCGTCGCAGTTTTGCTCGCGCAGCAGGTGCCAGATCTCGCTGTTTTCCACGCCTTCGGCCACCACGCTCAGGCCCATGTTGTGGGCCAGGTCGATGGTGGAGCGCACGATCTTGGCGTCGTCGGGGTCGCGTTCCATGCCCATCACAAAGGATTTGTCGATTTTCAGCTCGTCCACCGGCAGGCGCTTGAGGTAGGCCAGCGACGAGTAGCCGGTGCCGAAGTCGTCGATGCTGAGCTTGAAGCCGCGCTCGGACAGGCGGTTCAGCGTGCCTTCGGCGCGCAGCGGGTCGTCCATGATGGCGCTTTCGGTGATCTCCAGGCAGAAGCCTTCGGGGGCTACGCCGTGCTTGGCCAGCAGTGTGTCGAGCGCGTCCGGGAAGTCCAGGGCCATCAGGTCGCGGGTGGACAGATTGACCGAGATGCGTAGCGGCTGGCCGGGCTGTTGCAGCCCGGCCCACTGGCGCGCGGCCTCGTCGAACATCCACAGGGTGAGCTGGCGCACAAAGCCGGTTTGCTCGGCAAACGGAATGAAGGAGTCGGGCGGCACCAGGCCGCGCTCCGGGTGCTCCCAGCGCACCAGGGCTTCGGCGGCGATGACTTTGCCGGTAGTGAGCTCGATCTTGGGCTGCAAAAACAGCCGCAACTGGTTGTGCTCTACCGCGCGGCGCAGTTCGGACAGCAGCGACAGGGTTTGCTTGCTGGACGAGTCCAGGGCCGGGTCGTAGCGCTGGAAGCCGGTGTTTTTGCGTTTGGCTACGTACATGGCCACCTCGGCGCGGCCCAGCAGGGTGTCCAGATCCTGCGCGTCCTGCGGCCAACAGGCGATGCCCATGCTGGCGCTCTGGTCCACCGGCTGGTCGCCTACCCTGAACGGGGCTTCAAACGCGAGGGCAATGGCCTGGGCCACCTGGATGGTGGCATCGGCATCGGCGTGGTGCAGCAGCACCGAGAACTCGTCGCCCCCCAGCCGGGCGACCAGCGCACCGTCGTCCATACAGTCCAGCAGACGCGCGGTGACGGCTTTGAGCAGTTGGTCGCCCTCGGCATAGCCGAGGATGTCGTTGACGTGCTTGAAGCGGTCCAGGTTGAGGGTGATGACGGCCAGCGGCGGCTGTGGGCTGCCGCCGACGGCCGGGCGGTGCTCCATTTCACTTTTCAGCAGTTTGCGAAAGTTCAGCCGATTGGGCAGTTGGGTCAGGTCGTCCCAGTAGGCCAGTTTTTCGATCTGGGTTTTGTCGTCGGCAATGTCGTTGCGCATCTGGTCAAAGGCTTTGGCCAGATCGCCGATTTCGTCGCGCCGCTCGGTGTGGTGTACCGGCTGGTCGTAAGTGCCATCGCCCAGGCGTTTGGCATCGCGGGCCAGTGACTGCAGGGGTTGGGTGACGCTGCGGGCGGTCACGGTGCTGACCAGGCCAAACAGCAGCAGGCCCAGGGCGGTGATCCACCACATGGTTCTTTTCAGGGCCTCGTAGGGGGCCAGCAATTGGCTGAGCGAGCGCAGCAGCACCGTTTGCGCACTGCCGGCCACTGCCTGCAGGTCGATGGTTTGCGCCACCAGGGTGTCGCCGCCGATCTCTATCTCATCGGCGCTGCGGTCCGCTGCGAGCAGGCCGCCCAGGTCATTTTTGGGCAGGGTCGACAGGCTGATGTGCAGCGGCTTGGCGGGTGTTTCCTGGGTCAGCAGCGCGACGTCCAGGCCGGAGCTCTTCTTCATGGCCAGGGCCATGGCTTCGTCGATACGGAACCCGACCAGTACCGACTCTGCCAGGGGGGCGCGCATTTTGACCAGCACAAACTGGTAGGCGGTATCGCCGACCAGCGTGACCTTGGTGTCCTGCTTGCTGTTCGCCAGGGGCGGGATGATGTGGGGCAGCACGTCGACCACGTCCTTGGCCGCGGGCGTGCGGTTGCTGGCGATCAGCTGGAGCTGGGGGTCGAGCAGGGCGGTGATGACGGTGGGGCCGATGCGTTCGCCCTGGGTGTCCAGGACATCCCGGATGGTTTCGACCAGGATGTCTTTGTCTTCTGCGTTGGCGGCGCCTTTCTCGCTCTCTTTGTGCATATCCACCACGGCGGTATTGAACCCGAAGTCGCCCGATATCAGCGCGGCACCCTGGCGGAGTTTGGCGGCGTTTTGTTCCAGCAGGCCGAGCCAGATGCTTTGGCCCCGTTGCAGTTCGGCCGTGACCAGGTCGCGGGCGTTGCTTTCGATGCTGCTGCGCACCACCCAGTAGCCGACGGCCTGCACCAGCAGCAGCAGCAGCAGTGAGCGCACCACGATGTGGGTAGACAGCCGCCAGCGGCCCACGTGCAGGCGCCGAAGCACCAGGGCGATCATGGGGCCAGTCCGTCCATTCGCACCGTGGCGTTGGCACCGGCGGCGGGCAGCGCCAATGCCTGGTCCAGCGGGGCCGCACCCACCGCCAGGCGCTTGTGCCAGGTGCGCAGGTGGTAGTTGCCTGCAGGCACGTTGTCCAGGCTGAGCTTGCCGTCGGCTCCGCTGCGACCAAAGTAGGGGGTCTGCACCACCACCACCCAGGCCACCATGTTGTCGTGGATGTTGCAGCCCAGCAAGGCGATGCCGGGTTTGTCGAACACCTCGGGGGCGGCGGCGGTGCCGATGTAGAGCTTGCGCTCGAAGCGCTTGGCTTCCGAGAACGAATACACGTGGTGGCGCACCGTGTCGCGGTTGGGGAACTGCACCGACGTGCCCACGGTGACCACCCGCACCTCGGGGTCAAACTGGCGGTTGATCTGCGAGACCTCGGCCCCCTGCAGGGGTTTGGCTGCTGCCGCCGCGTCTTTCGACTCCAGGTACACCACCGCGCCGGCCAGGGGCTTGCCGGTGCCGTCCTGCATTTGTACCTGTACCGTGGCCGCCAGCACCGGCAAGGCGGCACACAGCAGGGTGGTCAGACATAAAAAAGGGCGCATGGGCAGACAAGGTGAGAGAGTTACAAATTGTGGACGGATATTAATACGGGGCCGTCTGTTGTAACCAACTGCGGGGCTTAAATGTCGGCCTTCAGATAGTGTGCTCCGGCGATGGGGTTGTGGTAGTAAGGCGGCACCTCGGCGAAGCCCAGGTCTTCGTACAGCGCGCGGGCGGCCTCCATATCCACCAGGGTGTCGAGCAGCACGCAGTCGTAACCAGCGGCGCGGGCGGCATCCAGCACGGCTTCGACCAGCTGGCGGCCCAGGCCAAAGCCGCGAAAGGCACGGCGCACGTACAGGCGCTTCATTTCGCTGGCGTTGGCGTAGTCCACGTTGTCCAGCGGGCGCAGGGCGCAGCACCCGGCCAGCGCGCCGTCCACCAGGGCCAGCAGCAGCGCGCCGCGCGGGGCCGCGTAGTCGCCGGGCAGGGTGGCGAGTTCGGTGTCAAACGACTGGAAACACAGGTCCACGCCCAGCTGGTCGGCGTATTCCTGAAAAATGGCGCGGGTGGCATCGAGTTCCTCAGGCCGGGTGGGCGTGAGCAATACGACGGATGCGATCTCTGGGGTGTTCAAGGCGGTGCGGGGGCGGGCTGCGACATAAACAGTTTAGGCCAGTCGCACGCCGCCGGGGGCAGAATTTGGTTCTGCTCTGTTTTTAATAGCTGCTCGTGCCTGATCTATAAGCACGAGAGGATTTTTTCGCATCAGAAATGAAACGATGCCCCGTTCAGCCAGAACGTCCACCCGCCAAAAACACCGCAGAACTGGCTTTACCAGGCTGCTGGTGTTGCCCCCTGCAAGGGGGTTGGAGGAAGATGCGAAGCACTGGAGCCTGGGGGTGTACCAAGTCTTAGGCTTCCTTGAGCAGCTTTTCGATCAGCTTGTGCAGCTCGGGGAAGTCGGGCTCGCCCACGAAGCGCTTGACGATCTCGCCGCGCTTGTTGACCAGGAAGGTGGTGGGCGTGAGTTGCACCTGGCCCCAGGCGTGGGCAGCGGCACCGGTGTTGTCGATGGCCACGTCAAACGGCAGCTTGCGGGTTTGCGCGTAGTTCACCACGTAGCTGGGCGGGTCGTAGGCCATGGCGATGGCCAGCGTGTTGAAGCCCTGGGCTCGGTATTTGTCGTAGGTGGCGATGATCTTGGGCATCTCGGCCACGCAGGTCACGCAGCTGGTGGCCCAGAAGTTGACCAGCGTCACCTGGCCCTTGAGGTCGGCGGTGGTTTTCTGGCTGCCGTCCAGCAGCACATAGGTGGCCATGGGAGCTGCATTGGCACTGCTGGCGGTCAGATAATAGGCCCCCGAGCCCAAGGCCAGCAGGGCTGCTACGCTGGCGGCTACAAATGTTTTTTTCATGTCAAGGGGTTCCTATGTACCGACCATTTTCTCGTCGCCATTTTAATTCTGCCGCGCTGGGTGTGTTGGTGTTGACCACGGCCCAGCAGGTTCACGCCCTGTCGCTGGCCGACCTGACCGACAAAGAGGCCAACCAGGGCCTGAAAGCCGCGCTGGAAAAGGCCGCCGTGGCGGCGGTCGGCCTGTTGGGCCAGACGGATGGATTCCTGGGCAACGAAAAAGTTCGCATTCCTTTGCCCGGCTACCTGGATTCTGCCGCCAAGATGCTGAAAAACCTGGGCCAGGGCAAGCGTGTGGATGAGCTCATCACCAGCATGAACCGCGCCGCCGAAGCTGCCGTGCCCCTGGCCAAAGACGCGCTGGTGGGCGCGGTGAAGAGCATGAACTTCACCGATGCCAAAAACATTCTCAGCGGCGGCGACAACGCCATGACCACGTTTTTTGCCGACAAAACCCGCGAGCCGCTGTTTGGCAAGTTTTTGCCCGTGGTGACCAAGGCTACCGAAAAGGTGGGCGCGGCCGAAAAGTACAACCAGTTCGCCAGCAAGGCCGCTGGCTTCGGGCTGGTGAAAAAAGAAGACGCGTCCATCCAGGACTACATCACCCGCAAAGCCCTGGACGGCCTCTACACCATGATTGGCGAGCAAGAAAAGTCCATCCGCCAGGACCCGGTGGGCACCGGCAGTGCGGTGCTGAAGAAGGTTTTTGGCGCGACGTTTTGAGCCTGCGCCTCTGGATGGGCCTGGCCCTGGCTGGGCTGGTGGCCTGCAGCCCGGCACTGAACTGGCGCACCGTGCGCTCCGACGCGCACGATTTGTCGATGCTGCTGCCCTGCAAACCCGACAAAGCCACGCGCGACGTGCCCATGGCCGGGGCCACCGTGGCGCTGGACATGCAGGGCTGCGATGCCGCCGGAGCCACGTTTGCCGTGTCCCATGTGCGCCTGGCCGATGCCACCCAGGCCGGTGCGGCACTGGCGGGCTGGCAGGCGGCCACGCTGGCCAATCTGCGCGCCACCCAACCGCAGCCGCAGCCGTTCGAGGTGCCTGGCGGCCAGCTCGGCGTGCGCTGGGCGGTACAGGGCCTGCGCGCCGATGGCCGCCCGGTCAGCGCGCAGGCCGTGTGGTTTGCCCGTATCCAGGCCGACGGAATCGACCTGTTTAATGCCGTGGTGTTTGCCGATAAAGGGGATACCGCCGTGGCGGACACTTTCTTTACCGGCCTGCAATTCGAGGGAATCCACCCTCGCCCATAATTGAGCCCGCATGAACAGCATCCTCATCATCGCCCACGCCCCGCTTGCGCACGCCCTGCGCGAGTGCGCGCTGCACGTGTTTCCCGACTGCGCCAGTGGCGTGGTGGCCCTGGATGTGCAACCCCATACCCCGCCCGAAGAAACCTTTGCCATGGCCCGTATCGCCATGGACCAACAGGGCTCCGGGCAATTTCTGGTACTGAGCGATGTGTTCGGTGCCACGCCCTGCAATGTGGCGCAGAAGCTGGTCGATGGGGTGCGCTCCAAGCTCATCACCGGTGTCAATCTGCCCATGCTGCTGCGTACCGTCAGCTACCGCCACGAATCACTGGAGGCCCTGGTGGCCCGCGCGCTGATTGGCGGCACGCAGGGCATCATGCAAGTCGCCATCACCGCTCCCCAGAACCAAGCCCGCAAAAAGCATGATCCAAACATCCACGACCATCAGCAATAAACTGGGACTGCATGCCCGCGCCTCCGCCAAGCTCACCAAGCTGGCGGGCAGCTTCCCCTGCGAGGTCTGGATCGCCCGGGGCGAGCGCCGCGTCAACGCCAAAAGCATCATGGGCGTGATGATGCTGGCCGCCGGTATCGGCAGCACCGTGGTGCTGGACACCGACGGCCCGCAAGAGCAGGAAGCCATGGACGCACTGCTGGCCTTGATCGCCGACAAATTCGGAGAAGGTCAGTGACCTTTTCCATCCACGGCTTACCGGTCGCCCGCGGCATCGCCATCGGGCGTGCGGTGCTGGTCGGCTCCAGCCGTGTGGAGGTGGCGCATTACTTCATCAAACCCGAGCAGATCCCGGCCGAGATCGACCGCGTGCGCGTGGGCCGCAATGCCGTGGTGGACGAGCTGCAGCGCCTGCAGCACGCCATGCCCAAAGATGCGCCGCCCGAGCTGACCGCCCTGCTCGACGTGCACCTGATGCTGCTGGAAGACGAAACCCTGACCACCGGCGTCAAGCACTGGATCACCGACCGCCTCTACAACGCCGAATGGGCGCTGACCACCCAGCTGGAGATCATCGCCCGCCAGTTCGACGAGATGGAGGACGAGTACCTGCGCGAGCGCAAGGCCGACCTGGAGCAGGTGGTCGAACGCATCCTGCGCTACATGAAGGGCGTGGGTTCGCCCATGGCCGTGCCGCCGCCCAGATCGCCCGCAGAACGGCGCAAGGGCGGCGCGCACCAGATGTCGCCCGACGAGAGCCTGACCGTGCCGCTGGTGCTGATTGCCCACGACCTGTCCCCCGCCGACATGCTGCAGTTCAAACAAAGCGTGTTCGCCGGGTTTGTGACGGATGTGGGCGGCAAAACCTCGCACACCGCCATCGTGGCGCGCAGCATGGACATCCCGGCCGTGGTGGGCGCGCGCAGCGCCAGCCAGCTGGTGCGCCAGGACGACTGGGTCATCATCGACGGCGATGCCGGGGTGGTGCTGGTCGATCCCTCGCCCATCATCCTGGCCGAATACGGCTTCAAGCAGCGCCAGGGCGAGCTGGAGCGCGAGCGTTTAACCCGCCTGCGCCACACCCCGGCCATCACCCTGGACGGCCACAAGGTCGAGCTGCTGGCCAACATCGAAATGCCCGAAGACGCGGTGGGCGCGGTGATTGCCGGGGCCGTGGGCGTGGGCCTGTTCCGCAGCGAATTCCTGTTCATGGGCCGCAAAGGCAGCCTGCCGGACGAAGAAGAGCAGTACCAGGCCTACCGCAGCGCCGTCGAGGGCATGCAGGGCATGCCGGTCACCATCCGCACGGTAGACATCGGGGCCGACAAGCCGCTGGACAAAGGCCACAAGGAAGACACCCACCTCAACCCGGCCCTGGGCCTGCGCGCCATCCGCTGGAGTCTGGCCGACCCGGCCATGTTTTTGACCCAGTTGCGCGCCATTCTGCGGGCGGCGGTGCACGGCCAGGTCAATTTGCTGATCCCCATGCTGGCCCACGGCAGCGAGATCCGCCAGACCCTGGCCTTGTTGGACTTTGCCCGCGCCGAGCTGGACAACCGGGGTGTGGTCTACGGCCCGCTCAAGCTGGGCGCGATGATCGAGATCCCGGCTGCCGCGCTGACGCTGCCGCTGTTCCTCAAGTACTTCGACTTTTTGTCGGTGGGCACCAACGACCTGATCCAGTACACCCTGGCCATCGACCGGGCCGATGAATCGGTGGCCCACCTGTACGACCCGTTGCACCCCGCCGTGCTGCGCCTGCTGGCCGACACCATCCGCGCCAGCCAGGCCCAGGGCAAGGGCGTAAGCGTGTGCGGCGAAATGGCCGGCGACGTGGCCATGACCCGGCTGCTGCTGGGCCTGGGGCTGCGCAGCTTCTCGATGCACCCGGCGCAGATTCTGGCCGTCAAGCAAGAGGTGCTGCGCGCCGACACCGCCCGCCTGGGGCCTTGGGCGCAGCGCGTGCTGGAGTCCGAAGACCCGGTCCAGGCTATGGCCGAGCCCCTCACCGCCCGCCCCGAAGGCGAGCCCTGCCGGGTGGATTCCGGCCTGGGGCCTCTGGCTAAATACTAAAGGCCAAATCGGCCTCTGGTGCTTATTCCATAGGCGTAAGAAGCTATCGAAATGATAGTGCTACGGCTTGGGAATACGGATGCGGCTGATCATCAGCGAGCCCGACAGCGCAAACAGCAGCACCAGCGGGTGCAGCGTAAAGCCCGCCAACACCACTTCGCCACCCCACAGCTCGTGCCGTACGTTGCCGGTCCAGGCGGCCATGCCCAGCATGAACACCAGCACGATGGAGGTCGGAATCGGCGTGCCCTCAAAGTACTTCACCTTGTCCGAGCCCTGCGACAGCGTCTCGGCGGTGACGTTATAGCGCGCCAGGCGCGACACCCCGCAGGCCACAAAAAATGCCAGCACGATGCGGTCGTACAGCCCCTGCATGCCGCAGCCATAGGCCATGATGGCCGGGGCCACGCCAAACGAGATCACGTCCGCCAGCGAATCCAGCTCGCGCCCCAGGATGGATGTCTTTTGCCGCCAGCGCGCAATCTTGCCGTCGAACACATCGAACACAAACGCCGCCAGCACCAGCCAGCAGGCAAAGTAGATGTGCCGCACATCGCCCACCTCCAGAAAGGTCATGGTCGAAAACAGCGCCCCCACGCCGCACACTGCATTGGCCAGCGTGAACCAGTCGGCCAGATGGAATTCGCGGATCATGGAGAAGGGTTTTTGGTGGGGCATGGGTGCAATATCTCTGCGTCTGTAAGTCAACAAGGATAGCGGTTGCGAAGCCTGCCTCGCAGGCCATCGATCTGGATTTATAAGAAATCGGCCTCTACCGCTTACTCCTAGGGCGCAAGCAGCTCTTATTTCGATAGCGGCTTGAGCAGCTCCTGCAAATCGTCTTCCGAGAACAGCGGCTCCTTGCGGCCCTGGGCGCCGCTGTACATGCTCTCGGCCAGGGCGGTAGGCCCGGTCTGTGGCCTGGGTTGGCACCACGGGTCAGGCGGGCTGTGCCGATTCCCAGTACAAGCGCCACGGTGTCGTGCGGCGTATCGCCTCCAGTGCCCCGGTATTCCCTGGCCCCAGCCAGTCGGCCAGGGCTGCATACAACCCCGGGTAGTCAGCGCTGCCTTCGTGGTTGGTACAAGGCCAATCGCTGCCCCACAGCAAGGCCTGCTGCCCCAGTTCCTGCAGCCAGAGTCGGGCCACTGCAGCGGCATCGATAGTCGGGGTCAGTCGGTAGGCTGCGCTGAGTTTGATGTAGACCGCAGCGGCACCCGCGTGTCGGCTGCGTTGCAGCACGGCGGCAATGCTGGGGTCGTGCAGCGACGCGTCTTCCGGCTTGCCGAAATGGTCTACCACCACCGGCACGGCCAGGGGCAGGGCGGCCAGCACTGGAGCGAGTGCACCTCGGTCGGTATGTAATTCCACATGCCAGCCTAATGCCAGCAGGGCATCCCACAGCGGGGTGGCTCCAGTCCAGGGCACCATGTCGTGGCTTTGGCCGGCAAGGTTCAGGCGGATGCCGCGCACGCCTTGTGTATGCAGGGCCTGTAGCGTGGGCAGGTTGGCATCGGGCGACACCACCGCTATACCGCGCAGCGTATCGGGATGCCGGGCCAGTTGCGCCAATAGCAGCCGGTTGTCGGTGCCCATGAAGCTGGTTTGCACCAGCACGCCATGGCGCAGACCCACCGCTTCGGCCGCTGTCTGCCAGGCCTGCAACGGCGCTGCGTACGCGGGGGTGTAGCGCGCGCCGGGCGTGGACTGGTGGGCCGGAAACACGTGGAAGTGGGTGTCTACCGGCGGCAGGGCGGCAGACCTAGGGAAAACACTTTGTGATGTTGGATTAGGCATGGCGTATATTCTAGTCATCTAGAGGACTAAATCAATGGATGAAACGATATTCTCCGACCCGGCATTCTCCGCCGACCAGCCCAGCCCCGGCCAAAGCCGCTACGGCTGGCTGGCGGCCAGCCTGCGAGCCCGCATCACCCAAGGTGAATGGGTGCCAGGCACGGCCTTGCCCGCTGAGGCGGCGCTGGCCAAGGAGCACGGTGTGGCGCTGGGCACGCTGCGCCAGGCGCTGGCGCTGCTGGTAGCCCAGGGGCTGCTGGTGCGCCAGCACGGGCGCGGCACCTTTGTGCGCGAGGGGCTGGGGGGCGCATCGATGCTGCGTTTCTTTCGCTTCGCCACGGAGGATGGTGCGCCCGGCACGCCGCAGTCCCGCATCCTGGGCCGCCAGATGCGACTGGCCAGCGCCGACGAGGCCGATGGCCTGGGCCTGCCCGCCGGGGTCAGCGTACTGCAGTTGCAGCGCCTGCGCAGCCTACAGGGCCAACCTTGTTTGCTGGAGCACATCTTGCTGCCGTTGCCGCTGTTCGATGCCCTGGCGCATTCCGACCTGGCCGCCTGGGATGACTTGCTGTACCCCATGTACCAGCGGGTCTGTGGCACCACTATCCACCGCGCCGAGGACTGCCTGGGCTTCGGTCTGCTGAACGCCGAGCAGGCCGACCTGCTGCAGTTGGCCGCGGGCCACCCCTGCGCGCAGGTAGACCGGCGCGCTTTCGACCTGGCCGGCCGCTGTGTGGAGCTGCGCACCACGCTGGGCGATGCCTTCGCCTTCCGCTACACCGCCCACGTGCGCTGAGTTGCCTTTCCCTTCCATTCCACGTATCGAGGATAGATTAATGAAAAAAATGTCTTTAACCCAGATGTCAATTTGGCGATTAGCTATGGTTGGCATAGCAACCTCTGCCTTGGTGATGCCGTTTGCCAGCCTGGCGGAAACGGCTGCCTGGCCCAGCAAGCCGATCACCATCGTGGTGACCTACCCGCCCGGCGGCGGGGCCGATGCCATGGCCCGGCTGATTGCCCCCAAGCTGGGCGAGGCGCTGGGTCAGCCGGTGGTGATAGACAACAAGCCCGGTGCCAGCGGGCAGATTGGTGCTGCTGCCGTGGCCAAGGCCGTACCGGACGGACACACGCTGATGCTCGATGCATCCTCTTTCGCGGTGAATCCGGCTCTGTACCCGCGCCTGCCCTACGATGCCGATAAGGCCTTTCGGCCCGTGGGCGTGGTGGCGCTGTTCCCGAACGTGGTGCTGGTCAACGCCAAGTTCCCCGCCCAATCGGTGGCCGAGCTCATCAGCGCCGCCCGCGCTAGCAAGGATGCGGTGTCGTTTGCCTCGTCGGGCAACGGCTCGGCCCAGCATCTGGCTGGTGTGTTGTTTGAATCCGCCGCCAAGGTGGAGATGGTGCACATCCCCTACAAAGGCGGTGGTCCGGCGCTCAACGATGTGCTGGGCGGGCAGGTGCCTGTGTTCTTCGGCAACCTGGCTTCGACCCTGCCGCACATCCAGTCTGGCAAACTGCGGGCGCTGGCCGTGACCAGCGCGCAGCGCGCCGCGATTCTGCCCAATGTTCCGACCCTGGCCCAGGTCCAAGTGCCTGGTGCCGAGGTGTACGAGTGGAACGTGCTGTTTGCGCCCGCCGGCTTACCCGAGCCCGTGCTGGCCAAAATCTCCGCCGCGCTGCAAAAGGCCATGGAAGCGCCGGACGTGAAATCCCGCATCGCCCAGCTGGGCGGCGAGATTCCCCTCAGCGGCCCCGATGCAGCACAAAAATTCGTGCGCCAGCAAATCGCTCTGTGGACCCGTGTGGTGAAGGAGCGCGGTATCACACTCGAATAGATTTTTTGGGTCAAATCAGCCTCTACCGCTTATTCCTAGGGTGCAAGCAGCTCTTATTTTGATAGCGGCTTGAGCAGCTCCTGCAAATCGTCTTCCGAGAACAGCGGCTCCTTGCGGCCCTGGGCGCCGCTGTACATGCTCTCGGCCAGCGCGGCCTTGCGTTCTTGCAGGGCCAGGATGCGTTCTTCGATGGTGCCCTGGGCCACCAGCTTCACCACCCACACGCTTTGCGTCTGGCCGATGCGGTGGGCGCGGTCGGTGGCCTGGGTTTCCACGGCGGGGTTCCACCACGGGTCGTAGTGGATCACGGTGTCGGCCTGCGGCAGGTTCAGACCCACGCCCCCGGCTTTCAGGCTGATCAGGAACAGCGGCACGGCACCGCTGGTGAACTTGTCGATGATCTGGTCGCGCTTTTGCGACTGGCCGGTGAGCTTGACCCAGGGGATGGCGCGGGCCTTGAGCTCGGCTTCGATACGCTCCAGCATGCTGGTGAACTGCGAAAACAGCAGCACCTTGCGGCCCTCGGCCAGCATCTCGGGCAGGATTTCCATCAACTGGTCGAGCTTGGCCGAGTGGGTGACCTTTTTGGCCGACTCCAGCTTCAGCAGGCCCGGGTCGCAACACACCTGGCGCAGCTTGAGCAGCGCGTCCAGGATGGTGATGTGCGACTTGGCCAGGCCCTTGCTGTCCAGCGCCTCGCGCACGGCCTTTTCGGTGGTCAGGCGGATGGCCTCGTACAGGTCGGCCTGCGGGCCTTCCAGCTCGACGCGCATCACGGTTTCCACCTTGGGCGGCAGCTCGTGCGCCACCAGGGCCTTGGTGCGGCGCAGCATGAACGGCGTGATGCGGCTGCGCAACTGGGCCAGGCGCTCGGTGTCGCCGCGCTTTTCAATGGGGGTGCGGAACAGGCTGCCAAACTTGGCCTGGCTGCCCAGAAAACCGGGCATCAAAAAGTGGAACAGGCTCCAGATCTCGCCCAGGTGGTTTTCCATGGGCGTGCCGCTCAGCGCCAGGCGGTGCTGGGTTTGCAGCTCGGCCACCACCTGCGCGGCCAGGGTGCTGGCGTTCTTGATGTTCTGCGCCTCGTCCAGCACCACGATGTGCCAGGGCGCTTGCAACCAGCCTTCGCGGTCGCGCTGCAGCAGCGAATAGGGTGCGATGACCACGTCGTGTGCGTGCGTGGTGTCGGCTACCTCGTGGCGGTCCTGGCCATGTAAAACGAGGGTGCGCAGGCCTGGGCAGAAGCGCTGGGCCTCGCGCTGCCAGTTGCCCATCAGGCTGACCGGGGCAATGATGAGCGCCGGGTTGGTCAGGCGGCCCGCGTCTTTTTCCACCTGGATGTGGGCCAGGGTCTGCAGGGTTTTGCCCAGGCCCATGTCGTCGGCCAGGATGCCGTTGAGCCCCGCGCGGCGCAGGAACTGCAGCCAGTTCAGGCCTTGCTGCTGGTAGGGGCGCAGGCTGGCGTGCACGCCCTTGGGCAGTGGTACCTCGGGCAGGGCGCTGCGGCCCGCCAGCTGGGCCACCAGCTCCTGCAGGGCGCTGGCCCCGGTCCACACCGCGCCCTCGCCCAGGGCGGCCCCGGCGCGCAAGGCTTCCATGCGGCTCAGGCGCAGGCTGTCGCCATCGAGGTCGTGCTGGCGGTCGCCCACCAGCTCTAGCAGGGCGGCCAGCCAGGGGCGCAGCGGCTCGGTGGGCACACGGATGAAGCTGTCGTCGGGCTTGCGCATGTAGACGAAGGGCGGCAGTGCGCGTTCGCCGCTGGCCTCGTCCACCGGGGCGTTGGCCAGCTGGTTCAGCAGGCTGGGCAGCCAGGGCAGGATGTTGTGCCGCTCGCCGTTGATCTCCATGCCCAGGGACAGGTCGAACCAGGGCGATGCGTCCGGGTCGTTGGCATTTTGGGCCTGCATCTGCACGTCGAGGGCATCGGCGCGCTGCAGCCAGTCGGTGAGCGCGTCGTCGCGGGTGACGGTAAAGCCGTCGGCGCGGAAGGCGGCAAAGTCGGTGTCGGCCCAGTCCAGCCAGGTTTGTTGGCTCTGCGGGCCGGGCAAAAAAAAGCCTGCATCGGGCGTGCCTTGCAGACCGTGGGCCGTCAGCCGGGCATCCAGGGCTTGTTCGGTGGGCAGGTCGCGGACCAGCAGGGTGCGCTGGCCCAGGTGCGAGACGATCACGCTGGCATCCGAATGGTCCCAGCCACCGCGCAGCCCGGCGTAGTCGAATTCCAGCCGGGCCCATAGCAGTCCGTAGGTGGGCTCGTCCTTTTTGCCCACCGGCACCAGGTGCAGGTGGCCCGTAGGCACCACGCCCTGCACGGTGGGCAGGGGCTTGAGCGTGGGCGGCATGGCCACGGCGGCCAGGCGGCGGGTCAGTGGCAGTTGCAGCGGCTCGATGGCCGATTGCGGCATGGGCGGCGCGTTCAGCAGCAGCGGCAGTTGCTCGGGGGCGATGCCCTGGGTTTGGGCCAGGCCGCACAGGCCCTGGGCGGTGTCCAGGTACAGCGGCGGGTGGTTGGCGTAGACCTGGGCGTTCTCGGAGCTGTGGGCCAGGCGGGACTGCAGCGTCCACACGGGTTCGCTGGCCAGGGGCTGGGGGGATTCGTGCCAGCTCCAGCCCAGTTCCCGGGGGGTGGACCAGCGCAGCGGCGCACCCAGAAAGCCGCCGTCGGCCACGGTAAACAGCCGCCCGGTGTCCGAGGCCATTTGCAGCGCCAGCAGCCCGGCGGCACCTTCTACCACCGCGCAGTGGGTGAGGGCGTAGGCGTAGTGGTTGGAACCACTGGCCATGCCTTTGAGCATGCGCAGCAGCTCTTGCTCGGCGGGGCTGGCCGCGTCAAACAGTGGGTGGCCGGGGTAGGGCGGGGTGAGGATGTTCTTGGGCTTGGCCCACTCGCCGTTTTTCTTCAGGTAGGTTTTTTGCAACTGCAGTTGCAGCAGCTGGGTTTTTTGCTGCGTGGTGCCGGGGCACAGGGTGTAGACAAAACTTTCGGCCTGGGCGCTGTCGGGCCGGGGGCTGCTGCGCCGGTCCAGCGCGTCAAACTGGGCCAGCCATTGCCGTACTTTCAGGGCGGCGGCATCGCGGGTGCGCTGCTCAGCGAGTAGGCGGGCAGCGGCCAGTTCGGCATCGGTGGGCGGTTTGGGCGGCGTGGCGTTGGCCGTGGCCTGGGTGCGGTAGGCGGCCTTGAGCGACAGGGCCACGGCGTGTTTGCAGTCCACGCCCACCGGGCAGCTGCAGTCGGCATCCCAGTGCGTCAGCATGCCGTGCACGTTGATGTGCAGGCGGATGCTTTGTTTGTACGGGGTGCGTTCGCTGCCCTGTACGGTGCCGGTGAGCTGCCAGCGGCCGTTGTCGATGGCCCGGACTTCGATGTCCAGCACCTTCTGGCCCCGGTACAGGGTCAAGCCCCGTTCCAGGACGGCATCCGAGACGTAGTTACCGAGATTGCGGGGGTTGAACCAGAGGCCGCCGACCGTCGCCATTTACGCGGCAGGGGCGGCGTTGGCCATCGCGTGTTCAGCCTGCTGGTCGGCGTGGTAACTGCTGCGCACCATGGCACCCACGGCGGCGTGGCTGAAGCCCATCTCGTAGGCCTTGGTCTCGAACATCTTGAAGGTGTCGGGGTGCACGTAACGCTTCACCGGCAGGTGGCTGTTGCTGGGGGCCAGGTACTGGCCGATGGTCAGCATGTCGATGTTGTGGTCGCGCATGTCCTGCATGATTTGCAGGATTTCTTCGTCCGTCTCGCCCAGGCCGACCATGATGCCGCTCTTGGTGGGCACGTTGGGGTGCAGGGCTTTGAACTTCTTCAGCAGGTTCAGGCTGAACAGGTAATCCGAGCCGGGGCGGGCCTCTTTGTACAGGCGTGGCGCGGTCTCTAAATTGTGGTTCATCACGTCGGGCGGGGCCAGCTTCAGAATCTCCAGCGCGCGGTCGTCGCGGCCCCGGAAATCGGGCACCAGCACCTCGATTTGCGTGGTGGGCGAGAGTTCGCGGATGTTCTTGATGCAATCCACAAAATGCTGGGCACCGCCGTCGCGCAGGTCGTCGCGGTCCACGCTGGTGATCACCACGTATTTCAGCTTGAGCTTGGCGATGGTTTTGGCCAGGTTCAGCGGCTCGTCGGCGTCCAGCGGGTCGGGGCGGCCATGGCCCACGTCGCAAAACGGGCAGCGGCGGGTGCACTTGTCGCCCATGATCATGAAGGTGGCCGTGCCCTTGCCAAAGCATTCGCCGATGTTGGGGCAGCTGGCTTCCTCGCACACGGTGTGCAGGTTGTTTTCGCGCAGGATTTGCTTGATCTCGTTGAAGCGGGTGCTGGGCGAACCGGCCTTGACGCGGATCCACTCGGGCTTTTTCAGCACTTCGCCCTGGACCACCTTGACGGGGATGCGCGACAGCTTGGCACCGGCCTTTTGCTTGGCAAGCGGGTTGTACGACTCTACAGATTGCGCGTCGCGGACGACTTCGGTGGTGCTCATGGGCGGTTTCTTTGTCAGGATGGCCGGGGTGGTGATTATCGCTGTTGCCAAAAATCAACGTGCAAGATTAGAGCTTCCTGTCTTGGCGCGGTCACAGTTGGCGCGTTATAGTTCAGTCCATGTTGCAGTGCAACATAAAACCTTGTACTGCCCACCCTTACTTTTATTGATTGGAAACACCATGCTGAACTTTGAACAAATCACCGCCAACCAAAAATCCGCTGTTGCCAGCCTGTTCGACCTGTCCAACTCTTTGTTCGACAGCGCGCAAGCCCTGGTCAAGCTGAACCTGCAAGCCGCCAAGACCTCGCTGCAAGAAACCGAAGAAGTCGCTTTGACCGCTGCTTCGATCAAAGACCCCAAGGAACTGGTCGAGTTGGTCACCAAGGTAGCCAAGGCTGCTCCTGAGAAGGCTGCTTCCTACCTGCGCCACGTGCAAGCCATTGCCACCGCCAGCAGCACCGAAGTGCGCACTTATGTGGAAACCGCTACCTCCGGCGCCAAGGCCGAACTGGCGACCCTGGTGGATGCCGCTGTGAAGAACGCACCTGCTGGCAGCGAAAACGCTGTGGCCCTGGTGAAGTCGGCTGTGGCCGCTGCCACCACCGCGTTTGAAACCGCACAAGCTTCCGCCAAAGAAGCTACCGACAAGGCTGTTGAAGCCGTGGCGGCCCAACTGGAAGCCAAATAATTGGCTCACCCCCAGGCTACAGCGCAAGCGCTTTTCGCCAACCCCCTTGCAGGGGGCGATGCTGGTGGCCCGGCAAAGCCGGTTCCACGGCATCCTGGGCAGGGATGCGTTCTGTCTGAACCTTGGGCGCGGTCCTAACCGCACATCGCGGACAATATCGCCTTACGGCCTGGTTAATCACCGGGCCGTTTGTCTTTGTGGAGAACCAATATGAACAACGCCCCCTCATTTTTCGCCCGTCTGTCGCTCGCTTTTGCAGTTTTGGGCGACAGCACGCTGGCGGCCAAGTTGCAGGATGTACGCAATGGTGTCGTGCCCCCTGCTCCGCCTGCTCCGCCCGCACCCCCACCACCCCCGGTCCTGAAAGTCGCCACCCCCGATGCCGCCCTGCAGTTGCTGGGCCTGCTGCAGCGCGAAGCCCGGTTCGTGGACTTCATCCAGGAAGACGTGGCCGCGTATTCGGATGCCGACATTGGCGGCGCTGCCCGCCTGGTGCACACCGGGTGCCGCAAGGTTTTGCAAGAACATTTCACCCTGGCCCCGGCACGCCCCGAGGCCGAAGGCAGTCGCATCGTGTTGGAGGCGGGCTTTGACGCTGGCACCGTGCGTTTGACCGGCAACGTGGTGGGCAACGCCCCGTTCCGCGGCACGCTGCGCCACCCCGGCTGGAAGGCCACCGACGTGCGCCTGCCGCGCACCACCGAAGGCCACGACCCGCGCGTGATCGCCGCCGCCGAGGTGGAGCTATGAGCGATACCCCCCGTTTTGCCATCGGCATCGACCTGGGCACCACGCATTGCGCGCTGTCGTGGGTCGATCTGGCCAACCCCGAAGCCCCCCCGCAGATCCTGCCTATCGCCCAGCAAAGCGCCCCCGGTGCGGTGCAGGACTACGCGCTGCTGCCGTCCTTCATCTATTTGCCGCACGCCAGTGAATTTGCCGACGGTGACCTGGCCCTGCCCTGGCACAGCGACACGCATGCTGTGGTGGGCGAATGGGCCCGCAGCCATGGCGCGCAAACCCCCATCCGCCTGGTGTCCAGCGCCAAAAGCTGGCTCTGCCACGCCGGTGTGGACCGCCGCGGCGCGATTCTGCCCAATGACGCGCCCGACGAAGTCGCACGCATCTCCCCGCTGGAGGCCAGCACCCGCTACCTGGCGCACCTGCGCGATGCCTGGAACCACACCCACCCCGACGCGCCGTTTGGCGAGCAGGCGCTGACGGTGACCATCCCCGCGTCCTTCGACCCCGCTGCGCGCGAGTTGACGGCCGAAGCCGCCCAGGCCGCGGGTTACACCGGTGTGACCCTGCTGGAAGAACCCCAGGCCGCGCTGTACAGCTGGATCGCCCAAAGCGGCGGCGGCTGGCGCAAGCAGGTCAAGGTGGGCGACGTGATTCTGGTGGTGGACGTGGGCGGCGGCACCAGCGACTTCTCGCTGATCGCCGTGGTCGAGCAAGACGGCAACCTGCAACTGCACCGCGTGGCCGTGGGCGAGCACATCCTGCTCGGCGGCGACAACATGGACCTGGCCCTGGCCCATGGCGTGGCCCGCCAGTTGGCATCGGAAGGCAAGGCGCTGGACCCGTGGCAAATGCGGGCCCTCACCTACGCCTGCCGTCTGGCCAAAGAGAAACTGCTGACCGACGCCGACGTGCACACCGTGCCGCTGCTCATCCCCAGCCGGGGCGCGCGCCTGATCGGCGGCTCAATCAACGCCGAGCTCAGCCGCGACGCACTCACCGCCACCATCCTGGAAGGCTTCTTTCCCCAGGTGGAGAGCCACGCCCGCCCCGTCAGCCGCGCCCGTGCGGGCCTGACACAGCTGGGCCTGCCGTATGCGCAGGACGCGGCGGTCACCCGCCACCTGGCCGCACTCTTGGGCCGCCAGGTCGGTGCCACCGCCGCGCTGGACGGCTTTGCGGCGCAGCAGGACGCGAGTTTCCTGCACCCCACCGCCGTGCTGTTTAACGGCGGCGTGTTCAAGTCCGAGCTGCTGGTGCAGCGCACCCTGGCCACGCTCAACGGCTGGCTGCAGGCCGAGGGCGCGCCGGAGGCCCGCCTGCTGGACGGCGCCGACCTGGACTTCGCCGTGGCCCGGGGCGCTGCCTACTACGGCACCGTGCGCGGCGGCCAGGGCATCCGCATCCGCGGCGGTACGGCCATGGCCTACTACGTGGGCGTGGAATCCGCCATGCCCGCCGTGCCGGGGCTGGAGCCGCCGGTGCAAGCCCTGTGCGTGGCCCCGTTCGGCATGGAAGAGGGCACCGAAGCCGCTCTGCCACCGCAGGAATTTGGCCTGGTGGTGGGCGAAGCTGTGCGTTTTCGTTTCTTTGGCTCCAGCGTGCGCCGCGATGACACCGTGGGCCAGATGCTGGACTTCTGGACCCCCGACGAGCTGCAAGAGCTGGCCGAGATCGAAGCCACCCTGCCCGCCGAGGGCCGGGCGGTCGGCGAGGTCGTGCCCGTGAAGCTGCACGCCCGCGTGTCCGAAATCGGCACGCTGGAGCTGCTGGCCGTGCCGCGCTCGGGTGGTGAAGGTTGGAAGGTGGAATTCGAGGTGCGTGCCGACTGATGCTGGAAATTTGGAGTCAAATCGGCATCCAGCGCCCATTCCATCGGCGTGATAAGCTATGAATAAAGTAGCAAAACCCGCCTTCACCGTCGGTATCGACCTGGGCACCACCCACACCGTGGTCGCCTACGCCAGCACCGCTGCGCGCGGGGCGGGCAAGATCCAGATCTTTGCCATCCCCCAGCTGGTGGCGGCGGGCGAGGTGGCTGCGTTGCCGCTGTTGCCCTCGGTGCGTTTCCACCCTGCGCCGGGCACGTTGCTGGCGGCGGATGTGCAATTGCCCTGGCCGTCGGCTGAATCCGCCGTGCTGGGCCGTTTCGCCCTGGCGCTGGGCGCGCAAGTGCCGGGCCGCCTGGTGGCTAGCGCCAAAAGCTGGCTGTCGCACACGGCGGTGGACCGCACCGCGCCCATCCTCCCCTGGGGCGCACCCGACGAGATACCCAAAGTTTCCCCCCTGGCCGCTAGCGCCAGCACCCTGGCCCATGTGCGCGCCGCCTGGAACGCCCAGCACCCCCCGCTGGAACACCAAGACATCGTGCTCACCGTGCCTGCGTCCTTCGACGAAGGTGCGCGCGCCCTCACGCTGCAAGCCGCCCAACTGGCGGGTTTGCCCAAGGTGCGTTTGATCGAAGAACCCCAGGCCGCGTTCTACGACTGGGTCTACAGCCACCGCGCCACCCTGGCCGCCGACCTAGAGGCCACCCGCCGCGTGCTGGTGGTGGACGTGGGCGGCGGCACCACCGACCTGACGCTGATCGACGTGGAGATGGTGGACGGCGAACCCAAGCTCACCCGCACCGGCGTGGGCGACCACCTGGTGCTGGGCGGCGACAACATGGACCTGGCGCTGGCGCATCTGGTGGAATCCCGCCTGGGCGGGTCCGAGCGCCTGTCTGCGGCGCAACTGGCCCAGCTCACCCAGCGCTGCCGCGCCGCCAAAGAGCTGTTGTGGAGCCCCGGCGCGCCGGAATCCACCACCGTCACGCTGCTGGGCAGTGGCAGAAAATTGATCGGTAGCGCCCGTTCAGCCAGCTTGTCGCGCTCTGATTTGGATAGCATTCTGGTCGAAGGCTTCTTCCCTTCTGTCGCCGCCGATGCCCAGCCCCAGCGCGCCCGCAGCGGTCTGGTGGCCTTTGGCCTTCCGTATGCCAGCGATGCGGCCATCACCCGCCACGTCGCCGCATTTTTGCAACGCCACCCTGGCGCGCTACCCGATGCCCTGCTGCTCAACGGCGGCGTGTTCCATGCGGAATCTCTCGTTCAACGCCTGCATGACACGCTGAACGGCTGGGCGACCGCGCCATTGCAGCTGCTGCACAACCCCCACCTGGATGCCGCCGTGGCACGCGGTGCCGTGGCCTACGCGCTGGCCCGCGCGGGCAAAGCACCGCGCATCGGTGGCGGCTCGGCGCGCAGCTACTTTTTGGTTTTGGACGACGGCCTCACCAGCCAACGCGGCATTTGTGTGCTGCCCTTCGGCGCGGAGGAGGGCAAAGCCATCACCCTGGCCGACCGCACCTTCGCCCTGCGCCTGGCCCGCCCGGTACGCTTCTACCTGGCCAGCAGCGTCACCGACACCCGCTCTCAGCCCGGCGAGTTGGTGGATTTGTCCGAAGGCGGCTTCGTGCGCCTGCCGCCCATTTCTACCGTCGTCCAAACCGACAGCCAAGCCCGCGAAGTGCTGGTGCAACTCAGCACCGCGCTCACCGAAGTCGGCACGCTGGAGATGCACTGCATTGCGGTGGACGACCCCAGCCAGCGCTGGCAACTCGAATTCCAATTGCGCGGGGATGCCCCCGAGGTGGAGCAAGCCGCGCCGCACCCGCGCCTGGCCGATGCCAGTGTGGCGATCGCCCGTGTCTTCGGCGACCGCAGCCAGGGCGTGGAGGCCAAGGAAGTCAAACAACTCCGCACCACCCTGGAGCGCCTGCTGGGCAGCCGCGAGGGCTGGGACACACCGCTCTTGCGCACCCTGTTCGCCCAGTTGCTTGATAGTGCGAAACGCCGCCGCCGCACCGCCCAGCACGAGCGCCAGTGGTTCAACCTCACCGGCTACGCCCTGCGCCCCGGCTTCGGCCACCCGCTGGACGACTGGCGGGTGCAGCAGATGTGGGAGCTGTTCGCGCCCGGCATCGCCCATAGCCATGAGCCGCAGCAGTGGTCCGAATGGTGGACGCTGTGGCGGCGCATCGCGGGCGGGCTCACGGCCGAGCAGCAAGACATGGTGTTCGAGGCTATCGCCTTTTACCTGCAACCCGTGGGTGGGCAGGACGTGCCCACGCCGGACGGCCCGCGCATGCAGGGCCTGGACGACATGCTGCGCATGGCCGCGTCGTTCGAGCGCCTGTCGGTGGCCAACAAGGTGCAGCTGGGCGCCTGGCTGCTGCAGCGCCTGCAAAAACCCGGCGAAAACGTCCAAACCTGGTGGGCCCTGGGCCGCATCGGTGCCCGCCAGCCGCTGTACGCCAGCCTGCACCACGTGGTGCCGCCCGACATCGCCGCGCAGTGGCTGCAAGCCCTGCTGGCCGCCGACTGGTCCCAGGCCGAACCCGCAGCATTTGCCGCCACGCAAATCGCCCGCGCCACCGGCGACCGTGCCCGCGACATCCCCGAGGCCCTGCGCCAGCAGGTGCTGGACCGCCTCACCGCCGCCCGCGCGGCCCCTGGCTGGATCGCGATGGTGCGCGAGGTGACGGCGCTGGACGCCGCCGACACCAAGCGGGTGTTCGGTGAGTCGCTGCCGGTGGGGTTGAAGTTGGTGGATTGAGGGTGCTATTGTTTATGTAGCTGTTTGTGCTGGTGGGATGGGCGCTAGAGGTCAAAAAGGCTTGAGGTGTACGATGTTGACACCATGAAAACAAAACCATTTGTCGCTGCGCATGGGGCCGTCATATCTCCAACCGATGCCGTGGTGTTGCCCCCAGAGCCCATCCTGCCCGCGTTCATCGCTCACGCAATGCTTAGGTTAGACGAGGCCAAAAAAGCCCATTTGTACCTAGACGCGGATGCAGTCATTGCGCGGCTGGAACAGAAGTTGGCGGCCGCGAGAGCGCGGTAGGTTTAATGCGCCACTACCGCCCGCCCCAAGTCCTGCGCCACCTGCTGCAAGCGCTTGTCTTGGCTCCATAGCCTGCAGCCTGGGGCCAAAAAAACGCTGGTCATCAGGTGCGCATCGACATAGCCGATGCCCCGGCCTGCGAGATGCTGGCGGTCAATCAGGGTCAGCACTTCGTCGTCCAAGGCTGTGTCCAGTCGCGGCAGATGAAGCAAGGCTTCAAACGCTGCGTCGGTTTGCCGCAGATTGCCCAGTGCCAACTCGCCCAGCACGAATGCATGGGTGCACACCTGCCCCTGTTGCAGCAGGGCGAACAGGACGGGGTCGCGGGTGCGAAAGTGGTTGACCCAGACGGAGGTGTCGACCAGGACCATGGCGATCAGTGGTTGGGTTGCCGCCGACGTGGCGCAATTTCCAGGTCGGGCAGAGTGCCGCCCAGCAGGGCCAGGCGGCGGGCGCTTTCGCGCTGGATCAGGGCGTTGAGCGCCTCGCGGATGAGTGCAGTGCGCTCGGTCAGGCCGGTGTATTTTTGGGCCTGCGCCAGCAGCTCGTCGTCCAAGGTCAGGGTGGTGCGCATGGAGGGGCTCCGGTGGTCCGCACGGAAAGCGGCATCAAATAGTGCCCTATTTTATGCCTGGCCTACCGAAACTGCTCCGCCTTGTAAAACCCGCTGTCCACCAGCGTCGCACGCCAGTTCTTCACATCCACCAGCACCGGTTTGAGCAGAAATGCGGGCACGATTTTCTCGCCGTTGTTGTAGGTCTTCTCGTCATTGATGGTGGGCTTTTTGCCGGTCAGCAGGACATCGACCATGGTGGCGGTGACCTGGGCCAGGTCGCGGTTGTCTTTGAACACGGTGGAGGTTTGCTCGCCGCGCACGATGGAGCGCACCGAGGGCAGCTCCGCGTCTTGCCCGGTGATGACCGGCAAAGCCTGGCCGCCCTGGCCAACCTGGCTATAACCGGCTTTTTTCAGCGCCTCGATCAGGTCCATGCTGATGCCGTCGTAGGGCGACAGGATGGCGTCCAGGTGCTGCTTGGCATAGTGCTTGTCCAGAATGCCCGCCAGCCGGGCGCGGGCGACCGAGCCGCTCCAGCGCAGGGTGGAGACCTTGTCCATGCCGATCTGGCCCGAGCCCACCACCAACTGGCCTTTGTCGATATAGGGCTTGAGCACCGACATGGCACCGTTGTAGAAGAAGTGTGCGTTGTTGTCGTCGGGCGAGCCGGCAAACAGTTCGATGCGCAGCGGCCCTTTGCCTGCTGCGAGGCCCAGGCGGTTGGCGATGTCGCTGCCCTGCAGCACGCCCACCTGGAAGTTGTCGAAGCTGGCGTAGTAGTCCACGTGGGGGCTGCCGCGGATCAGCCGGTCATAGGCGATGACCTTGACTCCCTTGTCGGCGGCGGCTTTGAGCACCGGGGCCAGCTGGGTGCCGTCGATCGCGCTGATGACCAGCACGGTGGCACCCTGGGCCAGCATGTCGGTGAGCTGGGCTATCTGGGTGGGGATGTCGTCGTTGGCATACTGCAAAATGGCGCGGTAGCCCAGTTTGTCCAGCGAGCGGGTCATGGCCAGGCCTTCGATCACCCAGCGCAGCGAGGTGATGGTGGGCAGGGCGATGCCGATCACCTTTTTTTCATTTTTGCTGTTTGCCTGGGCCCAGGCTGTCAGCGCGAACAGGCTGCCGAACAAGCCACCTACCAGCCGTCTGCGGTCGGATTGCATGTTGTTGTCTCTCAATGTGTTTTTTGTTACACGATCGTAGCAGGCAGGCTGTGCCGCGATCTTCTCCACTGTGAACTGTCCATGAAAAACACCGCCCCCACCAAAGCCCAAACCGCGCTGCTGCCGCCCCTGCAGGGCCTGGCCCTGGACCGCATCTTCGTGCCCGCCACCCAGGCCGAATTTGCCGCCGCCACGGCCGAGATATTGGCGGCGGGCGCAGTGGGTTTTGACACCGAGGCCAAGCCCACGTTTGCGCCCGGCGAGGTCAGCGACGGGCCGCACGTGGTGCAGTTTGCGCTGCCCACCAAGGCCTATTTGTTCCAGATGCACCAGCCCGACTGCCGCCCCTGCCTGCTGGAGATATTGCAGTCGGACGTGGTACGCAAAGTGGGCTTTGGGCTGGAGCAGGACCGGGGGCAGATCCACGCCAAGTTCGGGGTCACCATGCGGGCCGTACTGGACCTGAACGTGATTTTCCGCAAGGACGGGTTTGGCACCTCGATGGGCGTGCGCGCCGCCGTGGGCGTGGTGCTGCGCCAGCGCTTCCATAAATCCAAAAAGACCACCACCTCCAACTGGGCGGTGGCGCAGCTCTCGCCTGCGCAGATGCTGTATGCGGCCAACGATGCGTATGCGGCGCTGAAGGTGTACCAGGCGTTGGCGGCCTTGGGGGCCGTCTAGCCACCCGTACACTCCGGGCCATGAAATTCAAACTGGCCAAAAACTCTCTTTTCGCAATCTTGCTGCGTTCGCCCTGGTGGATCAGCATGCTGCTGGTACTGGTCTACGGGCTGGCGGTGACGGCCATACTGCCCAGGGAATACATCGTGTTCGGCATGATCGGCGTGTTGCCGTTCTTGGTGATCAGTGTGGTGGCCGCCCAGCGGCAGTGGAACCTGCCCAGCCCGCAGCGCGTGGCTGACACCCTGGGCCGCGCCAACGCCATGCCCTGGCGCGATTTCGCCGATGCGCTGGACGCGGCCTACCGCGCCAATGGCTACACCGTGACGCGTTTGAACGGCAAGGCGGCGGATTTGCAGTTGCTCAAAGACGGCCGTACCACCCTGGTGGCCGCCAAGCGCTGGAAGGCCGCCATCCATGGGGTGGAAGCGCTGCGCGAGCTGGCCGCGGCCAAGGAAGCCCAGAACGCAAGCGCCTGTATCTACGTCAGCATCGCAGGCGTGACCGACACCGCCGAGCAGTTTGCCAAGGCCCAAGGCATCACCCTGGTGGCCGACGTGGCGCTGGCGCAACTCATGCTTCAAGCCGCCAAATAACGTTCCAGCTTCAGCGCAAACACCTGCGCCGTCTCGGCCCAGGCCACCTCCACGCCCAGGCTGGCCATGTCTACGGTTTGTAGCCCGGCATAGCCGCAGGGGTTGATGCGCTGAAACGGCTCCAGGTCCATGGCAACGTTCAGCGCCACCCCGTGGTAGGTGCAATGGCGGCTGACCTTGATGCCTAGCGCGGCAATCTTGCCCAAATAAGTGGGGTCAGACTCCAATTGTTGGGCGGTAAACCCCGCCTCCAGCCGGGCGTGGCCAAACGGGTCTTGCAGGCGCACGTAGATGCCCGGCGCACCCGGCACGCGCAGGCCGGTGATGCCGAAATGGGCCAGGGTTTGCACCACAGCCTCTTCCAGCCGGTACACGTATTCCTTGACGAAGTAGCCCGCGCGCTTCAAGTCCAGCAGCGGATACGCCACCACCTGCCCCGGCCCGTGGTAAGTGACCTGGCCGCCCCGGTTGGCCTGCACCACCGGGATGTCGCCCGGCAGCAGCAGGTGCTCGGCCTTGCCCGCCAGCCCCTGGGTGAACACCGGCGGATGCTCACAAATCCATAGCTGGTCACGCTCATCCGATGGGCGCTGGAGGGTGAATTCCTGCATTTTTTCCACCGTGGGCAGGTAGTCCACGCGGCCGAGGATATGGGTGGAGGTCATGCCGCAGCCACGGCGGTGAACAGCGCAGAACCGGCTTTGCCGGGCTGCTGCTGTTGCCCCCTGCAAGGGGGGTGGCGAAAAGTGCGCAGCACTGTAGCCTGGGGGTGAGCCATGCCCTACAGCGCCATCTTCACCATCGGGTGGGTGCTCAGGGTGCGGTACAGCTCGTCGAGCTGCTCGCGGCTGGTGGCGGTGATGGGGAGGGTGATGCCCAGGTACTTGCCGCCCTTGCTTTCGCGCAGCTCGATGGCGCTGGCATCGAAGCTGGGGTCGAACTGGGCGGCGATGGCGGTCATGGCGTGCACGAAGCCGTCTACCTTTTCGCCCATCACCTTGATGGGGAAGAGCGAGGGGTACTCGATGAGCGAGTCTTTGCGGGGATCGACGGGATCGGTGGGTTCAGTGGTGGGTGTGGTCATGGTGGTGTGTGTTCAGGCCGCTTGGGTGGCGGCGGTGTAGCCGGCGTAGAGCCGGGTGTAGACGGGGCCGGGCAGGCCGTTGCCCACCGGTTGGCCGTCCAGGGTGGTGATGGCCAGCACTTCTTTGGTGGCGCTGGTGAGCAGCAGTTCGTCGGCGTGCAGCACTTCTTCGCGTGTGATGCGGCGCAGTTGGAAGGGGATGCCCTGGGCGCGGCAGATTTCTTCCATCAGGCCGAAGCGTATGCCTTCCAGCACCAGGTGGTCTTTGGGCGGGCCGATGAGGGTGCCGTCTTGCACCAGCCAGACGTTGCTGCTGGCGGCTTCGCTCAGGTAGCCGTTGCGGAACATCACGGTTTCCGTCGCGCCTGCGTCCACGCCGATCTGCCGCGCAAACACCGCACCCAGCAGGCTGGTGCTTTTGATGTGGGCTTTTTCCCAGCGGAAGTCGTCGGCGGTGACGCAGGCCACACCCTGGCTGCGCTGGGTGGCGCTGGGCAGGTTCATCTGCGTGGCCATGGCGAACACGGTGGGGGCAATGTCCTGCGGCATGGCGTGGTCGCGCAGGGCTACGCCGCGGGTGATCTGGATGTAGACCAGGTGGTTGGGATTTAAGGATTTTTGGCCGTTGGCGCTGGTGTGGTGGGCGTGACTAGCTACTAATGTTGTAGCAATCTCGCGCCACTGCTCCCGTGTGCGCGGGTTGGCGATGCGCAGCTCGGCCAGGCTGCGGTCGAGGCGGGCCATGTGCTGCGCGAAGCGGAACAAGCGGCCCGCATAGACCGGCACCACTTCGTAAATGCCGTCGCCAAAGATGAAGCCGCGGTCCATGACGCTGATTTTTGCGTCGCACAGGGGGGTGTAGGCACCGTTGAGGTAGCAGGGGTAGTCGGGCAGGGTGTGCATGGGGCGCTATTTTGGACTGCGGGCGGGCAGCTTGCGGGTTTCGCCAATTTTCATCAGGAAGAAGTCGTCCTCGGACACGCCCTGGGCAATGCGGGCGGCGGCTAGGTCGGCCGGGGGCTGGTCGAGTGGTTCGTCGGTCAGGTTGAAGGTGCCCCAGTGCACGCCCACGCTGCGTTTGGCGTGCAGGTCGCGGTGGATTTGCACGGCTTCGGCCGGGTTGATGTGCTGGTTTTGCATGAACCAGCGGGGTTCGTAGGCACCCACGGCGATCAGGGCGATGTCGAAGCCGTCGGGGCTGCGCTCCTGGAAATGCGTGCGGGTGTCCTTGAAGTCCTGGCTGTAGCCGGTGTCGCCGCTGAAGTACCAGTGGAAATCGGCCCCGAACACGGCCCAGCCGCCCCACAGCGTCTGGAAGCGGTCGCCCAGGGCGCGGGCCGTCCAGTGCTGGACGGGGGTGAGGTGGAAATCCACGCCGCGCACCGTGTGCTGTTGCCACCAGTCCAGCTCCACTACGTTGTGGATGCCTTGGCGGGTGAACCAGGCCTTGAGGCGTAGCGGTACTATGAAAACCGTAGCGCTTTGCGCCCGTCTATTAAGCGCTAGCACCGCATTTGTATCCAAATGGTCGTAGTGGTTGTGCGAGATAACCACCACGTCGATGGGCGGCAGATCGGCCAGGGCCACGCCCGGCGGCTGGGCCCGTTGCGGTCCGCTCCACTGCACCGGCGAGGCGCGTTCGCTGAACACCGGGTCGGTCAGCACATTCAGCCCGCAGGCCTGCACCAACATGGTGGCGTGGCCTACCCAGGTGATGGCGGGGTGCATGGCGGCCCCGGCGTTGGCGTGGATGGCAGCCAGGTTGGGCGTAACCACCGGGGTAGGGGTTTGCGGCGGCGGCGGCAGGTTCTTGCGCCTGGCGTTCCACTGCCAGCGCAGCAGGTCGCGGGTGGAGCCGGGAACGGCATCGGTATAGTTGTTTTTGAAGCCGGTGGCGGTGTGGTGCTGCATGGGCAAAAAAAGACGGTCAAGGAAGTAATGCCACAATGCAGCGCCTTGGGGTTACTACCCGATCCGGCACGGCCCCGCACGCAAACACGCATCCCAAAGCGTTACAGTTGTATGCACGCCAAAGCGCTTGCGGGTGTCAAGGGAATATTCGTATAATAGTGGGCTTTACTAAACTTTTCAGTGTGTAAGTCGGGTGTCAATCAGGTGTCATACAGTCAGTCAATCATGTCACCAGGAATGCCCCCGAAAGCTCCTCCAAGAGCACTTGCGAATCTGGAAGATGAAGTAAGAGATGGGGTGGTCGAAGACGATTTCAAGCCCCTGACGGCTGCGCAAGCGCAGGCCTGGCGCCAGCAGACTCCCATGATGTCCATATGGGCGATTGTGTGGGGCCAGTTGGCAACGGGCTGCCTGGTGGCAGTGGCCGCATGGTTGGTGACCGGCAAGCCCGCGATGGGCTGGTCGGCGGGGTATGGAGCCATTGCGGTGGTGGTGCCTGCAGCGCTGTTTGCGCGCGGTGTCACTGGCAAGCTGGCCCGGGCTATTCCGGGTGCGGCCATGGCAGGATTTTTTGTGTGGGAACTGGTCAAGATTGTCGTCACGGTAGCCATGCTGTTTGCGGCACCTCGGTTGGTTCCTGAGTTGAATTGGCTGGCCTTATTGGTCGGCTTTGTGGTGACCATGAAGGTGGTTTGGATTGCGCTGATGTTTCGCGCCAAACGCCAACGTACGGCTTAACAGGATTGATGGACTTAAATATGTCGACTGAAAACGCTGCTGAACACGCTGCTACGGAAGGCCCCAAGGCGGGCGATTACATCGTTCACCACTTGCAGCATTTGCAAAAAGACTTCTCCTTTGAGAGCGTCAAGCAAACCAGCATTGTGGATTTCAGCCTGTTCAATCTGGACTCCGTGCTGTATTCGGTGATCCTGGGCATTGTGGGTTGCTTCTTTTTGTGGCGCGCTGCGCGCAAGGCGACATCGGGCGTGCCCGGTCGTTTCCAGGCTGCCGTCGAAATCTTGTCTGAAATGGTGGACAGCCAAGCCAAGGGCGTGATCCACAATGCCCAGAGCCGCAAGCTGGTGGCTCCACTGGCTTTGACGGTGTTTGTCTGGATCTTCTTGATGAACGGCATGGACATGCTGCCGGTCGACATCTTGCCCAAGATCTGGGAACACTACTACGCATCTACCGGCGGCGATCCGCACCACGCTTACATGCGCGTCGTGCCTACCGCCGATCTGTCCACCACCTTGGGCCTGTCGGTCAGCGTTTTGTTTGTCTGCCTGGTCTACAACATCAAGATCAAAGGCCTGGGCGGCTGGGCGCACGAATTGGTGGCGGCACCGTTTGGCGACCACTGGTTTCTGTACCCCATCAATTTCTTGATGCAAATGATCGAGTACCTCGCCAAGACGGTCTCGCACGGCATGCGGTTGTTTGGCAATATGTTTGCTGGTGAATTGGTTTTCATGTTGATCGCCCTGATGGGTGGCGCGTGGGCCTGGCAGTTCAATCCCGTTTCGGGCATGTTCTGGCTAGGTGTTGGGCATGTGATTGCCGGTACGGCGTGGAGCATCTTCCACATTCTGGTGATCACCTTGCAGGCCTTCATCTTCATGATGTTGACGCTGATTTATGTGGGCCAGTCTCACGAGTCGCATTAACTCCGCTGTGGGGTCAATTTGATCCAACGCGGGCGTTAAGGTTAGTTTTCGCTTTTCTCTTTCTTTTACCTGTACTTTTTAGGATTAATCATGGAAAACATTCTCGGTCTCGTCGCTCTGGCTTGTGGTTTGATCGTTGGCTTGGGCGCTATGGGTGCCTCCATCGGTATCGCTTTGATGGGCGGCAAGTTCCTCGAATCGTCGGCACGCCAGCCTGAACTGATGAACGAACTGCAAACCAAGATGTTTATCTTGGCCGGTCTGATCGACGCGGCTTTCCTGATCGGCGTGGCTATTGCCCTGCTGTTCGCATTCGCCAAGCCTTTCGCGATTTAATTTTTGGCCGACCTTTCACGACCGAAAGGAATTAAGCCGTGAACATTAATTCAACCCTGTTTCTGCAGGCCATCGTCTTTGCGATCTTGGTGTGGTTCACGATGAAATTCGTGTGGCCTCCCATCACCAAGGCCCTGGACGAGCGGGTGCAGAAAATCTCTGACGGCCTTGCTGCCGCCGACAAAGCCAAGTCCGAACTCACCAGCGCCAACCAGCGCGTGGAAGCCGAACTGGCCAAGTCGCGCACCGAGACCGCATCGCGTTTGGCGGATGCCGATCGCCGTGCCCAAACTATCGTGGAAGAGGCCAAGGCCCGCGCCACGGAAGAGGGCAACAAGATCGTCGCCGCAGCCCGTGCCGAAGCCGAGCAGCAAACCGTCAAAGCCCGTGAGGCCCTGCGTGAGCAAGTGGCTGCATTGGCTGTGAAGGGTGCCGAGCAGATTCTCCGCAAGGAAGTCAATGCCGGTGTCCACGCGGACTTGCTGAACCGTCTCCAAACAGAACTCTGAGCGGCAGAACGACCATGGCTGAAATAGCAACCATTGCCCGTCCTTACGCCGAAGCGCTGTTCAAGGCCACTGCGTCTGACCTGGACGGCACCGCCGGATGGGTCGATGAATTGGCCGCGATTGCAGCCAACCCCCAGTTGCTCCAGTTCGCCGACAACCCCAAGGTTGAGGTGAATCAGGTGTTTGAGGTGGTAGCCGGTGTGGCCAAGTCGGCCCTGCCAGATGCTGCAAAAAACTTTTTGCGCATGGTCATCGAGAACGGGCGCCTGGCCGCTCTTCCCGAGATTGCTGCCCAGTTCCGTGCATTGAAAAATGCCCGGACCGGCACCTCTGACGCGACCGTGTTCAGTGCTTTTGCGATCGACGCAGAAGCCCTGGCCAACGTCTCGTCGGCGCTGGAAAAGCGTTTTGGACGCAAGCTCAATCTCACAGTGGCTTTGCAGCCGGAGTTGATTGGCGGAATTCGCGTCGTGGTGGGTGACGAGGTGTTGGACACCTCGATCAAAGCCCGCCTGGAACATATGAAATTGGCCCTGACTGCTTAACCTCCTGGTTAAGGTCTGTGCCAGCGTTTTCGGCCAGAGCCCATGGCTCCGGTTGTTTGCTAACTAAAGAAAGAGAAGGAAAGAGTCATGCAACTCAATCCCGCAGAAATTTCTGAGCTGATCAAGAGCCGCATCGAAGGCCTGACGGCCCAAACCGATATCCGCAACCAGGGCACCGTGGTGTCCGTGACCGACGGTATCTGCCGTTTGCACGGCCTGTCCGACGTGATGCAGGGCGAAATGTTGGAGTTCCCCGCCGGTAGCGATGGCCAGCCCACCTACGGCCTGGCACTGAATCTGGAGCGCGACTCGGTCGGCTCCGTGATTTTGGGCGAATACGAACACATCTCCGAAGGCGACATCGTGAAGTGCACGGGCCGCATTCTGGAAGTGCCGGTCGGTCCCGAGCTGCTCGGTCGCGTGGTGAACGCACTGGGCCAGCCGATCGACGGCAAGGGCCCGATCAACGCCAAGATGACCGACGTGATCGAAAAAGTCGCGCCCGGCGTGATTGCCCGTAAATCGGTCGACCAGCCCATGCAAACCGGCATCAAGTCGATCGATGCCATGGTGCCAATCGGTCGTGGCCAGCGCGAGCTGATCATTGGTGACCGCCAGACCGGCAAGACGGCTGTGGCCATCGACGCCATCATCGCCCAAAAGGGCCAGGGCGTGAGCTGCGTGTATGTCGCGATTGGCCAAAAGGCCTCGTCGATCAAAAACGTGGTGCGTGCCCTGGAACAGGCTGGCGCGATGGAATACACCATTGTGGTGGCGGCCTCGGCTTCTGAATCGGCTGCCATGCAGTACGTTTCGGCCTACTCCGGCTGCACCATGGGCGAATACTTCCGCGACCGCGGCCAAGACGCCCTGATCGTGTACGACGATCTGTCCAAGCAAGCTGTGGCCTACCGCCAGGTTTCCTTGCTGCTGCGCCGTCCACCAGGCCGCGAAGCCTACCCTGGCGACGTGTTCTATCTGCACAGCCGCCTGCTGGAACGCGCCGCCCGCGTGAATGTCGACTATGTCGAAGCCTTCACCAAGGGTGAAGTCAAGGGCAAGACCGGTTCTTTGACGGCTCTGCCCATCATTGAAACGCAAGCCGGTGACGTGTCTGCCTTCGTGCCGACCAACGTGATCTCGATCACCGACGGCCAGATCTTCCTGGAAACCTCGTTGTTCAACGCCGGCATCCGCCCTGCGATCAACGCCGGTATCTCGGTGTCTCGCGTCGGTAGCGCCGCCCAGACCAAGATCATCAAGAGCCAATCTGGCGGTATCCGTACCGACTTGGCGCAGTACCGTGAATTGGCGGCTTTCGCCCAGTTCGCATCGGACCTGGACGAGGCGACCCGCAAGCAGCTGGACCGTGGTGCCCGCGTTACCGAACTGCTCAAGCAAGCCCAGTACAGCCCCTTGTCCGTGTCCCTGATGGGTGCCACGTTGTTCGCAGTGAACAAGGGCTTCATGGACGACATCGAAGTCAAGAAGATCCTGGCTTTTGAGCACGGCCTGCACGGCTACCTCAAGGACAAGAGCGCGGCTTTGTTGGCCAAGATTGAAGCCTCGAAAGCACTGGACAAGGAAGCGGAAGCTGAGTTGCACGCTGCTGTGACCGCGTTCAAAAAAACGTTCGCTTAATCCCCAACTAGGAGCCATTCATGGCAGCAGGCAAGGAACTACGCACCAAGATCAAATCGGTGGAAAACACCAAGAAGATCACCAAGGCGATGGAAATGATTTCCGTCTCCAAGATGCGTAAAGCACAGGAGCGGATGAAGGCAGCCCGCCCGTACAGCGACAAGATCCGCGACATCGCAGCCAATCTGGGCCAGGCGAATCCCGAGTACGTGCACAGCTTCATGAAACCCAACGGTGCCAAGACCGAAGGTTTCGTGGTGGTGACCACCGACAAGGGTTTGTGTGGCGGTTTGAACACCAACCTGTTTCGCGCATTGACCCTGAAACTGCGCGCTGCGCAGGCGGCAGGTTTGAGCGCAAAGACGGTGGCGGTGGGCGGCAAAGGTCTCGGATTTTTGAACCGTACCGGTGCCCAGGTGGTAGCGCATGTAACCCATCTGGGTGACAAGCCGCACCTGGACAAGCTGATCGGCCCGCTCAAGGTGCTGCTGGATGCCTACGAAAAGGGTGAAATCAGCGCTGTCTACATGGTCTACAACAAGTTTGTCAGCACCATGAAGCAAGAGCCTGTGGTGGAGCAGCTGTTGCCCTTGTCGTCGGCCAAGATGCAGGCGGAAACCAAGGCAACCGGCAAGGCCAACACCTGGGACTACATCTATGAGCCCGATGCGCAGTCGGTGATCGACAATTTGTTGATCCGCTACGTGGAAGCGCTGGCCTACCAGGCGGTCGCGGAAAACATGGCCTCCGAGCATGCCGCGCGCATGGTCGCCATGAAGGCTGCTACCGACAACGCGGGTAGCGTGATTGCCGAGCTCAAGCTGATCTATAACAAGACCCGCCAGGCCGCGATCACCAAAGAATTGTCGGAAATTGTGGCAGGTGCGGCAGCTGTTTAAGCTGCGCCACTGTCCCAGTCCGTCACCGATTTCAAGACTCAATTTATTGGAGCAAAAATGGCTCAAGAAAATGCAGAAGTGAACGCCCGCGTTCAGGGAAAAATTGTCCAGTGTATTGGTGCCGTGGTGGACGTTGAGTTCCCCCGCAACAGCATGCCCCGCATTTACGATGCGCTGAAAATGGAAGGCTCCGTGCTGACCCTGGAAGTGCAGCAGCAGCTGGGCGACGGCATTGTCCGTACCATCGCGCTGGGCTCTTCCGACGGCCTGCGCCGTGGTCTGATGGTCTACAACACCGGCGCCGGTATCACCGTGCCTGTGGGCAAGGCTACCCTGGGCCGCATCATGGACGTGCTGGGTTCGCCCATCGACGAACGTGGTCCCGTCAGCCAGGACCTGACCGCCACCATCCACCGCAAAGCCCCCGCGTATGACGAACTCAGCCCTTCGCAAGAACTGCTGGAAACCGGCATCAAGGTGAGTGACTTGATCTGCCCGTTCGCCAAGGGCGGCAAGGTCGGCTTGTTCGGTGGTGCCGGTGTGGGCAAGACCGTGAACATGATGGAGCTGATCAACAACATCGCCAAGGCACACAGCGGCTTGTCCGTGTTTGCCGGTGTGGGTGAGCGTACCCGCGAAGGGAACGACTTCTACCACGAGATGGCCGATTCCGGCGTGGTGAACCTCGAGAACCTCGAAGAGTCGAAAGTGGCCATGGTTTACGGCCAGATGAACGAGCCTCCAGGCAACCGTCTGCGCGTGGCCCTGACCGGTCTGACCATTGCGGAATCTTTCCGTGACGAAGGCCGTGACGTGCTGTTCTTCGTGGACAACATCTACCGCTACACCCTGGCCGGTACCGAAGTGTCCGCACTGCTGGGCCGTATGCCTTCCGCCGTGGGCTACCAGCCTACCCTGGCCGAAGAAATGGGCCGCCTGCAAGAGCGTATTACCTCCACCAAGGTCGGCTCGATCACCTCCATCCAGGCCGTATACGTGCCAGCGGATGACTTGACCGATCCAAGCCCTGCCACCACCTTTGCCCACTTGGACTCCACCGTGGTGTTGAGCCGTGACATCGCTTCGCTGGGTATCTACCCTGCGGTCGATCCACTTGACTCGACCAGCCGCCAGCTGGACCCGCTGGTCGTCGGTGAAGACCACTACAACACCGCCCGTGCGGTGCAGGGCACGCTGCAGCGCTACCGCGAACTGCGCGACATCATCGCGATCATGGGTATGGACGACTTGGCGCCCGACGACAAGCTGGCCGTGGCCCGTGCCCGCAAGATCCAGCGTTTCCTGAGCCAGCCGTTCCACGTGGCCGAAGTGTTTACCGGTTCGCCCGGCAAGTACGTGCCCCTGTCGGAGACCATCCGTGGTTTCAAGATGATCGTCAGCGGCGAATGCGACCACATGCCCGAACAAGCGTTCTACATGGTCGGCTCCATCGACGAAGCCATCGAGAAGGCCAAGAAGGTCTAAACCCCTTCTGCAGAGTGCGGCCTAGGTCGCGCTCTGCACTTCACCACGCTGGACCCAAAGGAAACCTATGACCACCATTCTCGTGAATGTTGTCAGTGCCGAAGAATCCATCTTCTCGGGCCAAGCCAAGTTTGTGGCTTTGCCGGGCGAAGCGGGCGAGCTGGGCATTTATCCGCGCCACACCCCCTTGATCACCCGTATCAAGCCGGGTTCGGTGCGTATTGAAAAGGCCGACGGCAACGAAGAGTTCATCTTCGTGGCCGGTGGCATTCTGGAAGTCCAACCCGACTGCGTCACCGTGTTGTCTGACACGGCTATCCGCGGCAAGGACCTGGACGAAGAAAAAGCCAATGCCGCCAAGGCCCGTGCCGAAGAAGCCCTGCGCAACGCCAAGGGCCAGCTGGACATCGCCAAGGCCCAATCCGAGCTGGCCATGATGGCCGCCCAGATCTCGGCCCTGCGCAAGTTCCGCCGCAACCGCTAATCTGCGCTGACACTCCCGAAAAAGCCGCTCTTGAGCGGCTTTTTTGTGGGCGTAGGCATGGGATGACTGCTACTGTTTTTGATGTCAAAAATAGGAGCTGCTTGCGCTTATTAAACAAGCGGCAGGCCTTGATTTGAAGGTTAAAAAAAGGCCCAGAAATTCAGATATGGGCTTACAGGAGCAGCACCGGTGCGTTGGGCAGCTCGTCGCGCCGCATGCTGTCGGGGGCCAGCGGGAAATGCTGGACCAGCACCGCCGACACCTCTTCCAGCGCCGTCGTCATGCCTTGCTCATACTGGCCCGCCTGCAAGGCCGTGCCCAGGTGGGCCACCATCTCTTGCCACTCGGCGGGTGACACGCGGGCGTTCAGGCCCCGGTCGGCCACCAGCTCGATCGCGTGGTCGGCCAGCAGCAGGTAGATCAGCACGCCGTTGTTGTGCGCGGTGTCCCACACGCGCAGCTTGCCAAACAGCATCACCGCCCGTTCGCGCGCCGACGCGTTGCGGCGCAGGTAGCTCAGCGGCAGCCCGGCCTCAATGCAGATGCGGATTTCGCCGGTGTGGCGCTGTTCGCTGGCGCCGACCCGGCGGGTCAGCTGTTCCACCAGCTCGGCGGGCACCGCGCGGCGCACATCCGAAGCATCTAGCCAGCAGTGCTTGACCAGCCGTTGTAGGTGTTTCCACAGGCCCATTACCACCCCCCGGACGCGCCGCCGCCGCCAAAATTGCCACCACCGCCCGAGCTGAAGCCGCCGCCGCCACCACCGCTGCGGCCACCCGAGCCGAAACCGCCGCCGCCGAACCCACCGCCCAGGCCACCACCCAGTGCGCCACCCAATGGCGACGACCCGGCCCGCGACACCAGCGTGAACAGCAATGCCGCCACTCCCGCCACGCCCGCAATCAGCAGGCTGGCCGAGACGAACCAGGCCAGTGCCCCCACGCCCGCGCCCGTCACCAGCGAGCCCAGCTTGGCCCCGAAGATGCTGCGGGCAATGGCACCGGCAATCGGCACGGCAAACACCGCAAAGATCAGCAGTTCCTGCCAGTCAAATCCCAAGTCCTGCTGCGCGGCCCGTGCAGTGGGCACGGGCAGGGCCTCGCCCTTGACCAAGGCCATGATCTGGTTGACCCCGGCATCCACGCCCCCGGCAAAGTCGCCCTGCTTGAAGCGCGGGGTGATGGCATCGTTGATGATGTTGCTGGCCGCCAGGTCGGGAATCGCACCCTCCAGCGTCTTGGCCACCTCGATGCGCAGCTTGCGGTCGTTCTTGGCCACCAGCAGGATCAGCCCGTCGCCCACCTCTTTGCGGCCAATCTTCCAGGCGTTGCCCACACGGTTGGCGTAGCTAGAGATGTCTTCAGGCTGGGTGGTGGGCACCATCAGCACCACCACCTGCGCGCCAGTGCTGCCCTCGAACGCGGTCAGCTTGGCTTCCAGCGCCTGCAGCTGCGCCGCGCCCAGCGTGGCCGTGGTGTCGATCACGTGGCCGGTCAGCGCGGGTACCGGCAGCACGCTCTGGGCGTGGCTGGCCAGGGCCAGCAAGCTCAGCCAGCACGCAATCAGCAGGCGCAGCAGCTTGGGCATTTACTTCTTGAAGTCCACCACCGGCGGGGCTGAGATCTGGGCTTCGTTTTGCACCGTGAAGCTGGGCTTGGCCTGGTAGCCCATCACCTTGGCCGTCAGGTTGCTGGGGAAGCTGCGGGCCAGCACGTTGTATTCCTGCACCGTGCCGATGAAGCGGTTGCGCGCCACGGTGATGCGGTTTTCGGTGCCTTCCAGCTGCACCCGCAGGTCGCTGAAGCCCTTGTTGGCCTTCAGGTCGGGGTACTTCTCGACCGTCACCATCAGGCGGCTCAGGGCGCTGCCCAGCTCGCCCTGGGCCGCCTGGAATTTGGCAAAGGCTTCGGGGTTGTTCAGCGTCTCGGGCGTGACCTGCATGGACGTGGCCTTGGCCCGGGCTTCCACCACCTTGGTCAGCGTGTCTTGTTCGAATGCCGCTTCGCCCTTGACGGTGGCCACGATGTTGGGCACCAGGTCGGCACGGCGCTGGTACTGGTTCAGCACCTCGCTCCAGGCGGCCTTGCTTTGCTCGTCCAGGCGTTGAAAGTCGTTGTAGCCGCAGCCGGTCAGGGCGGATGCGAGCAGTAGGGCGGGTAACCAGCGTTTCATGTGAATTCCTCCAATGGCGAGCCGCATGCGGGCTCCTATAGCGTTTGACCTTAGCACATGCGGCCTGGGCGGCCCTCCAAAGCAAGGCAAAATCAAAGCCACCTCCATTTTGCCCAACCCCCGTGTAAGCCATGCCCAAAGCCAAACTCCAGGCCGCCACCGTGGGCGGCACTGCCGACGACACCGAAGCCGCCTTTTACGATGCCTTACAAAATGGCGACATCGACAAGCTGGTGGCCTGCTGGGCCGACGAGGACGATGTGGTCTGCGTCCACCCCGGCGGCGCGCGCGTGGTGGGCATCGCCGCCATCCGTGCCAGCTTCGAGGCCATGTTCGGCCAGGGCCGCATCCGAGCCTGGCCCGAGCATGTGCGCCGCATCGATGCGCTGGCCAGCGCCGTGCACACCCTGGTGGAGCGCATCGAGGTGATGGCCCCCGATGGTCCGCGCGAGGCCTTTGCCATCGCCACCAATGTCTACCACAAGACGGCCCAAGGCTGGCGCATGGTGGCCCACCACGCCAGCCCCGGCACCGGCCGTGACCTGCAGGAGTCGGGTGGCGCGTCGGCGCTGCTCCATTAGTCAAATTTGCCTCCCGTGCCCATTCCATTAGCACAACCAGCTATGAACTATGTAGCGCCCTGGTGGCTACCCGGCGGCCATGCGCAAACCATCTGGCCGGCCTTGTATTCGCGCCGCGTGTTCGGGCCCCGGCCGCAGTTCCGGCGCGAGCGCTGGATCACGCCCGATCTGGACTTCATCGACGTGGATTTTTGCGACCCGGCCGCCCACATCGCCGACCCGGCGGCCAGCGAGGCCGGGCGGCCCCTGCTGGTGCTGTTCCACGGGCTGGAGGGCTCGTCGGGCAGCCACTACGCCGAGGCCTTTGCCGATTACGCGCGGGCCCACGGCATGGGCTTTGTGGTGCCGCACTTTCGGGGCTGCAGCGGCGAACTCAACCTGGGGCCGCGCGCCTACCACTCGGGCGATTTCGAAGAGGTGGGCTGGGTGCTCAAGCGCCTCAAGGCCTGGCACCAGGGCAAGGTGATTGCCGTGGGCATTTCGCTGGGCGGCAACGCCTTGCTGCGCTGGGCCGAGGAAATGGGCGACCAGGCGCGCCAGGTGGTGCGTGCGGTGGCGGCGGTGTGCGCCCCCACCGACCTGGCCGCCAGCGGCTGGGCCATTGGGCGCGGCATGAACCGGCAGATCTACACCCGCATGTTCCTGCGCAGCATGAAGCCCAAAGCTCTGCGCAAGCTCGACCAGCACCCCGGCCTGTTCGACCGCGAGGCGCTGATGGCCGCGCGCGACCTGTACGAGTTCGACAACATCTTCACCGCCCCGCTGCACGGCTATAACAGCACCGAAGACTACTGGGCCCGCGCCTCGGCCAAGCCGCACCTGGCGCAGATCCGCATCCCCGCGCTGGTGGTGCACGCCCGCAACGACCCTTTTGTACCCGCCTGGAGCCTGCCGCACCAGGACGAGGTGGGTCGGCACGTCACCCTGTGGCAGCCCAGCCACGGAGGCCATGTCGGCTTTCCCCAGGGCCCCATCCCCGGCCACGTGCGCAGCATGCCCGATGCGGTGGGCGGCTGGCTGTTGCAGGCCATCAAATAGGACTTTATGGACGACATCGTCAAACAAGCCATCGCCAAATGGCCCAACGTGCCCGACTGCTACGGCTGGCTGGGCCTGGACGCGCGCGGCAACTGGTACATGCGCGACGACCCGGCGCAGGCGGCGGGGCCGTTTGCGGGCACCGGAGCCACCGCGCAGAGCAAGGGCTCGCGCCTGCTGCACGAAAAGCTCATTGACTTCATCCAGCGCAACTACGAGAGCGACCGCCAGGGCCGCTGGTTCTTCCAGAACGGGCCGCAGCGGGTCTATGTGGAGCTGGAGCGCACGCCGTATGTGTGGCGCGTGCAGCCCGACTTTTCGGTGCTGGCCCACACCGGCCAGGCCGCGCGGGTACAGCGCTGCGTGCTGGACGAACAGGGCCACCTGTACCTCGACACCGACCTGGGCTTTGGCCTGGTGCACACCCTGGACATGGGCCATGCTGCCGACGCGGTGGAGCAAGGCCTGTGGGTGCCCCAGCCCGAGGAGGCCGCCCGCCTGCCCGAGCGCTTCGGCTACGTGCCCAGCCCCCAGTTACTACCAAAATAATAGCTGCTCGTGCTTGTAAAATAAGCGCCAGGGCCTGATTTCATGCATAAAAAAGGCCGGAAGAACCGGCCTTTTCGGGGAGCATGGTGTGCTTATGGTGCGGCAGAGGCTGCGCCTTCGGGTGCAGCAGCGGGCTTTTGTGGCACCGGGAAGCTGGCCCCACCGCCATTGGCCATGTAGACCACCGCGCGGGCGATTTCGGTGTCGTCAAAGTCGCCACCGCTTTGCGCGCCCATGGCACCCTTGCCAGCGATGGCGGAGTTCAGCAGCGTCTCATAGCCGGTCTTGATGCGCGGGCCCCAGGCCGCTGCATCGCCAAACTTGGGCGAACCCGCCAGGCCCGTTGCGTGGCAGCTGGCACATTGCGCCTTGAACACGTCTTCGCCCGATTTGAGTTCGCGGTTGGCATCGCGGATTTCCACGGCACCGATTTTCTGGATACGCGCAGCCAGGGCCTGGCTTTGCGACTGCTCGGTCATGCCGCCCAGCACCATGGTGTCCACCGAGTTGGTGCCCGCCGGTTTGGCATCCGACACCACGTAATACACCAGGCCGATGATGGCAAAAATGGGGATCACGAAAGAGAAAAACACCGCCAGCAGCAGTTGCTTGGGATTTTTGATGGGACCGGTGTGGTCTTCTTCTGCTGCGTGGTCATGGGGGTTGGCGCTCATGGTGTCCTCAAAACATCGGGGTCAAATCGGGGGCTCTAATTAGCCCGCGAGTATAACCGTCGGCCCTTTACAGGCCCCATGACGCGCCGGTTTCTGGCCGTACCGGCCAGCGGCTACAATCGCCCACGTTGCGGCTGTAGCTCAGTGGATAGAGTATTGGCCTCCGAAGCCAAGGGTCGTGGGTTCGATCCCCGCCAGCCGCACCAACTTATTCCTCCCCCTATTAGCCTTTTCAGCCTATCGCGCTCAGCGGTAAAAACATCGGCGATGGCTCCGGGCTTTTGTCGCCCTCCAGCAGCGTAAAACCCAGTTTTTTATAAAACGCCACGGCCAGGGGATCGGCATCCAGGTACATCCCGAAACTGCCTATTTGCTGTGCCACCTGTTGCGTGAGCAGCAGGGCGTGCCGCATCAACCGTGAGCCGAGTTGCTGGCCTTGGTAGCGTTGGTCGATGCCCAGCATGACAAGGCGCGAGCAAGGAATTTTGCGCGGCAGGGAGCCCAGTTGCAGTGCCGAGAGCAAAGACACATCCACCATGTGCTGGGCGATGGTGTAGAAGCCCACAAAACGCTCGCCGTGCGCGCTGTCCGTCAGCACATAGGCCACGCTCAGGTTTTTTTTGGTCTGGGGTTTCAGGCTGTTGTGCACAAAGGCGTTGATGGCGGCATGGCCGCAGTCAAACTGCTTTTGTCCCGAATACACCAGCGCCGGGGCGTACAGCGAAAGCGCAACCGCCATGCTCAACCGGCCACGGTGCGTGTGGGCAAGTCTGGCAGGGCCATCAAATCCTGCATGGCGGGGGTGGGTGCTGGCGGCATGTGGAGCAACTGCGCCAGTGCGGCTTGCCCTTGCTGGGCCAGGCGGATGCTGGCGTGTTCACTCAGCACCTTGCGGGCTTTTTCAATGGCGGAGCCCAGCACGAACGAGGTTAGGTCCAGCCCGTCCAATGCGGCGGCCTGATTGAGCAGGTCTTTCATGTCGGCGGTGGTTTTGAATTCCATGCGCGCCTGGCGCAGGCTGGTAGCAGTGGCTTCCATGGGGCATCTCCATCAACGGGATAATGCTGTGATTGTACGGCTATTGTCCGTATGGCATTGTATATACCAGGGCATATGTCCGCCAGACACAGCATATTCTCTAGAATGGACCGCTCCTAAACCCTAAGAGCCTCCATCGCATTGACCACACACACCCTCACCTCGCTCCTCGATACGCTGGATGCCAACGCGCCGCTGGCGCAGCGCCATCTGTGGTTGATTGGCCTGCTGGACTGGATCCGCGGCGACAACCGGGCGCCCGACGACTCTGTCAGCCGGGTGCAGCGGTTTCTGGATGCGGTGGATGCCCGGCCCGAGCTGCAGGTGCGCCTGCGGACCTGGTGGCAGGTGCTGGCCGACACGGTGGACAGCACCATGGTGTTGTCCGACTACGGTTTTTCACCCCGCACCGCGTTTTTTAGCGAGCTGGGCTACCGGCTGCGCTGCAAGCTGCTACCCAGCACGCCCGAGACCACCGACGCTGCCGAGCTTTTCAGCCTGGTGCTGCCCAATACGCTGGATGCCGCCTGGCTGGCGGCGCTGGATGCGCCCACGCTGGCGCGCATTGGCCATTTGCTGTCGTCGCCGTCGCGCACGCCGGGCATCACGCTGTGGCAAGACGAGCTGCTGCAGGCCATCACCTTCTGCAGCAACCAGATCATGGCCACCGGCGTGGCTTCTGAATTGCGCCTGCGCATGAGCGCTGCCGCCCGGCACGACGAGCCGTTCAACAGCCTGTCGGCCGAGGTGGATGCCTTGCGCCGGGCGTTCATTGCCACGCCGCGCGAGCTGCCCGAGCTGGAGGCCGCTGCCCAGCGCCTGCGCGAGCGGCTGGAGCTGTGCCGCCAGGCGGCGGCCAGCGTGTACCCGCACCTGAACGACCACGGCATCTCGGTCAACTTGGTGTTCATGCTGCGCCAGCTGCGCGAACGCCTGCTGCGGGTGCGCGATCTGATGGACTGCCTGCTGTCGCCCACGCCCGATGCCAGCGCCAGCCGCCTGGTGGTGCGCCTGGCCTATGCCGGGCAGGAACGCCGCAGCCTGCGGGCGCTGGTGAGCGGCAACGCCTCGATGCTGGCGGCCAAGGTCACCGAGCGCAGCGCCGAAACCGGCGAGCACTACATCACCCGCGACCGGGCCGAGTACCGTGGCATGCTGGTCAAGGCGCTCGGTGGCGGTGCTGCCACGTCGCTGACCACCTTGCTGAAGTTTCTGATCGGCGCAGTGGGCCTGACGGCCTTCTGGGCGGGCATGTGGTCGGGCGTGATGTACGCCGCCAGCTTCGTGATGATCCAGCTGCTGCACTGGACGCTGGCCACCAAGCAACCCGCCATGACCGCCCCCGCCATGGCCGCCAAGCTCAAAGACCTGGGCAACAGCCGGGCGATTGAAGACTTTGTCGACGAAGTCACCCACCTGGTGCGTTCGCAGGTGGCGGCGGTGCTGGGCAATGTGGGCATGGTCACGCCGTGCGTGCTGCTGATCAGCTATGCGATGTTCTGGGGCAGCGGCAAGCACATGATCAGCCAGACCGAGGCCGACCACGTGTTCCACACCCTGAACCTGCTGAGCCCCAGCACGCTGCTGTTTGCCGCCTTTACCGGCGTGCTGTTGTTTACCTCCAGCCTGATTGCGGGCGCGGTAGAAAACTGGTTCGTGCTGCACCAGCTGGACTCGGCCCTGCGCTACAACCCGCGCATCACCCGGGTGCTGGGTGGGGCGCGCGCCGACCGCTGGGCCCGCTTCATGCGCGAGCATATTTCGGGCTTTGCGTCGAACATCTCGCTGGGCTTCATGCTCGGCCTGCTGCCGCCGGTGCTGGCCTTTGTGGGCCTGGGGCTGGAGGCCCGCCACGTGACGCTGTCCACCGGCCAGCTGGCGGCGGCGGCGGCGGCCTACGGCAACCTGGTGTGGACCATGCCGGTGTTCTGGTGGTGTGTGGCGGCCATTCCGCTGATCGCCGTGCTGAACCTGACGGTCAGCTTCTTCCTGGCGCTGCAACTGGCACTGGGGGCGCACAGCGTGACCGGGCTGGACCGCCAGCGCCTGCGCTACGCCGTGCTGCGCCGTCTGCGCCAGCACCCCTTGAGTTTCCTGTGGCCGCCAAAATCTGAATGAAATGGGCCTCTAGCGCTTATTCCATAAGCACGAGCAGCTATTTATTCAGGAGTCTTCGTCCGTATCCGCCTTGAGTTCCAGCGCGGCGCTGTACAGGCCTTTGCGCGGTTGGCCGGTGATGTCGGCGCAGAGTTGCACCGCGGTTTTCAGCGGCAGCTCGGCCAGCAGCAGCTTGAGCACCCGCAGGTCCTGCACCGGGGCTTCCGACGGCGGGGCCGGGTGGATGACCAGCACAAACTCGCCCCGCGTGCGCGACGGCTGGGCCGCCAGCCAGGCCACCAGCTCCTGCGCGGGCACGGTGGCAATTTCTTCAAACTGCTTGGTGATCTCGCGCGCCAGCGTCACCGGGCGGGGGCCTAGGCAGGCCAGGCTGCGGGCCAGGGCCTCGATGCGGTGCGGGGCTTCCAGCAGCACCACGGCACGCGGCTCTGCCAGCAGCGCCAGGGCGGCGTTGTCGCGCTCGGTGGCCTTGCTGGGCAAGAAGCCGGTGAACACAAAACCCGTGTCCTGCACGATGCCCGCCGCACTCAGCGCCGCGGTGATGCTGCTGGCACCGGGCAGCGGCACCACCGCAATGCCCACGGCCCGCGCGGCGGCCACTACCCGTGCGCCGGGGTCGCTGATGGCCGGGGTGCCTGCGTCGCTGGCATAGGCAATGCGTTCGCCCTGCTGCAGCCGCCGCACCACGTTCTGCGCGGCCTCGGTCTCGTTGTGCTGGTGTACCGCCAGCAGCTGGGCGCTGGACTTGTCGATGCCGTAGGCGCGCAGCAGGGCCTGGGTGTGGCGCGTGTCCTCGCAAGCGATGGCATCCACCAAATCCAGCACGTGCAGGGCCCGCAGGCTGATGTCGCACAGATTGCCGATGGGCGTGGCCACGATGTACAGCGTGCCCGCCGGATAATGCTGCGAAGCGGCTGCCTCCTGGGCGGCTTTCAAGGCGGAAGCAAAAGAAGCGCTCAATGGGTTTCCTCAAAAAAATCGGTGTCGCCGCGCCGGGCACCACCAAACAGACGGGTGATGCGGCCGAAGACCGGGCGCTGGCGCATTTGCAGGCCCAGGGCCTGCGTCTGCTGGAGCGCAATTATCGGACCCCGGGGCGCGGCGGCGGCGAAATCGACCTGGTGATGCGTGCGCCCGACGGCACGGTGGTGTTTGTCGAGGTGCGCCAGCGGGCCACGGCGGCGTTTGGCGGCGCAGCGGCCAGCATCAGCGCCACCAAGCAAAGGCGTATCGTGTTCGCTGCCCGCAGCTATTTGATGCGCCTGCGCACCCCGCCGCCATGCCGGTTTGACGTGGTGCTGGTCGAGTATTCCGGCATCCAATGGCTGCAGGCGGCCTTCGATGCAAGCTGAACCAATCCTTTACAAACCCGCTCCCACAGCACAGTTATCATTCCGCACCATGATTGAACAACGCATTCAGCAACATTTCATTGACAGCGCCGACCTGAAGTACCAGTCGGCGCAGCCACTCAGCAAACCCATTGCGGCGGGCATCCAGGCCATGCTGGCGGCTGTGACCAGCGGCGGCAAAGTGCTGGCCTGCGGTAACGGCGGCTCGGCGGCGGATGCGCAGCACTTTGCGGCCGAGTTCGTGGGCCGTTTCGAGCGCGAGCGGCCCGAGCTGGGCGCGATTGCGCTCACCACCGACAGCTCCATCATCACCGCCATCGGCAACGACTACAACTTCGACGTGATCTTCGCCAAGCAGGTGCGCGCCCTGGGCCAGCCTGGCGACGTGCTGCTGGCCATTACCACCAGCGGCAACTCGGCCAACGTGCTGCTGGCCATCCAGGCCGCCCACGAGCGCGAGATGACCGTGGTGGCCATGACCGGCAAGGGCGGCGGCAAGATGGGCGCTGCGCTGCGCGAGACCGACGTGCACATCTGCGTGCCGCACGACCGCACCGCGCGCATCCAGGAAGTCCATTTGCTGGTACTGCACTGCCTGTGCGACGGCGTAGATTCCCAGTTGCTGGGCGATATTGAACCCTCGCTTTAACTGGACTTACGCAAGTTCCCCCTGTAAGCCCGAAGGGCGATACAGGGGCGCTGCGTAAGTCCTATTTAACTTATTTTGAAAGACTCCATGCACCGTTTTCTACTCACCGCTGCGGCGGCTGTTGTTCTGGGTACCAGCCTGTCGGCCTGCGTACCTTTGGTGGTGGGCGGTGCGGCGGTGGGCGGTGCGTTCATGGCCACCGACCGGCGCACCTCCGGCGCCCAGCTGGAAGACGAAGGCATCGAGCTGCGCGCCAATAACCGCATCGGCCAAAGCATGGGCGAGAGCGCCCACGTCAATGTCACCAGCTACAACCGCCAGGTGCTGCTGACCGGCGAAGTACCCACCGCTGCCGACCAGCAAAAGCTGCAAGAGCTGGTGCTGAAGGTGGAGAACGTGCGCTCGGTGGTGAACGAGGTGGCGGTGCTCGGCCCGTCGTCGCTGTCGCAGCGCTCGTCCGACACCCTGGTGACCGGCAAGGTCAAGGCCACGCTGGTGGATGCCAAGGACGTGCAGTCCAACGTCTTCAAGGTGATCACCGAGCGTGGCACGGTCTACCTGATGGGCCGCGTCTCGATGCGCGAAGCCAACCGCGCCACCGAGCTGGCCCGCAGCGTCAGCGGCGTGCAAAGGGTGGTGCGGGTGTTTGACATCCTGAGCGATGAAGAGCTGAAAAGCCTCTCTAACGTCAAGTAAATCAAGCCTTACTTCAGCCTTTTTATCAGGCTGGAGGTGTCCCAGCGCTGGCCGCCCATTTGCTGCACGTCGGCATAAAACTGGTCTACCAGGGCGGTGACCGGCAGGCGCGCACCGTTGCGCTTGGCCTCGTCCAGCACCAGGCCCAGGTCTTTGCGCATCCAGTCCACCGCAAAGCCGAAGTCAAACTGGTCGGCCACCATGGTTTTGCCGCGGTTGTCCATTTGCCAGCTTTGGGCCGCGCCCTTGCCAATCACTTCCAGCACCTGCACCATGTCCAGGCCCGCGCGCTGGCCAAAGGCCACGGCTTCGCTCAGGCCCTGTACCAGCCCGGCGATGCAGATCTGGTTCACCATCTTGGCCAACTGGCCCGCGCCGCTGTCGCCCACCCGGGTGCAGGCCTTTGAGAACGCCATGGCCGTAGGGGCTATCGCATCGAAAGCCGCAGCATCGCCGCCGCACATCACCGTCAGCAGGCCGTTCTGCGCGCCCGCCTGGCCGCCCGATACCGGCGCGTCAATGAAGCGTAGCCCCAGGGTGCGGGCTGCACCATCCAGCTCGCGCGCCACTTCGGCCGACGCTGTGGTGTGGTCCACCAATATCGCCCCCGGCTCCATGCCCGCAAAAGCGCCGTCGGCCCCCAGCGTGACCGAGCGCAGGTCGGTATCGTTGCCTACGCAGCAAAACACGATGTCCGCCCCCCGCGCAGCCAGGCGCGGGGTTTCAGCATGTTTTGGGGCTCCCGCGCTTGTGTACTCAGCGCAAAAAGCTATGGATTTGGTAGCGGTTCGGTTGTAGACGGTCACCGAGTGCCCCGCCAGCGCCAGGTGCGCCGCCATCGGGTAGCCCATCACCCCCAGGCCGAGAAAGGCGACTTTTTGAGGAGGAACGGAGGTGTAGGTTTTGGGATTGGTACTTGGCATAGGAATCAAGGGGAGGGTGTCAGACGATCGCGAAATGTTCGGTGCCCGCGGCCAGGTCCTGGGTCTTGGCGCGCTGGCTGTTGAGCTTGATCTGCAAACGCAGGTCGTTGAGCGAGTCGGCGTGGCGCAGGGCATCTTCGTAGCTGATGTACTGGCTCTCAAAGGCATCGAACAGGGCTTGGTCAAAGGTCTGCATGCCCAGATTGCGGCTCTTCTTCATGATCTCTTTGATCTCGGTGACTTCGCCCTTGAAGATCAGGTCGGCGATCAGCGGGGTGTTGAGCAAGATCTCCACCGCGGCGGCCCGGCCCTTGCCGTCCTGGCGGGGAATCAGGCGCTGCGACACCACGCTGCGCAGGTTCAGCGACAAATCCATCAGCAACTGGGCACGGCGTTCTTCGGGGAAGAAGTTCAGGATGCGGTCCAGCGCCTGGTTGGCGTTGTTGGCGTGCAGTGTGGCCAGGCACAAATGGCCGGTTTCGGCAAAGGCGATGGCATGTTCCATGGTGACGCGGTCGCGGATTTCCCCCATCAGGATGACATCCGGGGCCTGGCGCAGCGAGTTTTTCAGGGCGGAGTCCCAGCTGTCGGTGTCCAGGCCCACTTCGCGCTGGGTGACGACGCAGTTTTTGTGCGGATGCACAAATTCCACCGGATCTTCGATGGTGATGATGTGGCCGTACGAGTGCTCGTTGCGCCAATCGACCATGGCGGCCAGGGTGGTGGACTTGCCACAGCCCGTGCCGCCCACCAGGATGCACAGGCCGCGCTTGGTCATGGCCACATCTTTCAGGATCTGCGGCATGCCCAGGCCATCCACCGTGGGGATGCTGACCGGAATCACCCGCAGCACCATGCCGACTTTGCCCTGTTGCACAAAGGCGTTGACGCGGAACCGGCCAATGCCTGCCGGTGAGATCGCAAAATTGCATTCCTTGGTGCGCTCAAACTCGGCGGCCTGTTTGTCGTTCATCACCGAACGGGCCAGGGCCAGCGTGTGGCTGGCCGTGAGCGGCTGGGGCGAGACTTTGGTGACCTTGCCATCGACCTTGATGCCGGGCGGAAATTCGGACGTGATGAACAGGTCACTGCCGTTGCGGCTGACCATGAGTTTCAAAAGATCGTTGATGAACTTGCTGGCTTGGTCGCGTTCCATCGTAGGGGCCTTAGTTGGGGCGATCGCTGAACCGGGCGCTGATGGCGCGCAGCCGCAGCGAGAGTTTACGTGCCAGCAGGGCTATCAGGCAGGCGGCCAACCGGGGGTCGGTGTTCATCATGTCGTCCATCGATTCGGCGCTGAGTGCGGCGATTTCGCAGTCGTCCAGGGTGGTGCAGGCCGAGAAGCGGATGCCGCTGTCGAGCAGCGACATTTCCCCCAGGATGTCACCCGGCTTGGTTTCGGCCAGCCGCAAGTGTTCGCCCCAGGGCTGGAGCCGGTCTACCGCAATGGTGCCTTTGAGCAGCACCACCATGAAGTTGCCGTATTCGCCCTGGCGGATGATGTCGCGCCCACCGGGCACCAGGGCAAACTGGAAGAAGCGTTCCATGCGCAGGATGGAGGCCGCATCGAGCTGCTCCATGTTCTTGTCTTTGGCCCACAACTCTTGCAGGGTGCGCACGCTGTTCGCGGTGGGCAGCCGCTTGGCACCGACTTCGATGGCCCGCGCCTCCCACGGCACCAGCATCGAGGGGTCGACATTTTGCCCATTGAATGCCGTGGTGAACAGCATCGAGTCGTGCGGAGCCGCCTCGGGTTTGGGCTCCGACTTGTGGAGTAAGAACTCCAGAATACCCTTCATGGGGTGCTCCAATCGTTCGTCATGTTCAACCTGGAAAGTTCTCTGGAATTTTGGCTTTGCCCCGCGCTTCGCCCGGGCTGATGATATTGCGGCGTACCAAATCGGTCAGGTTCTGGTCCAGCGTCTGCATGCCCACGCTGTTGCCGGTCTGGATGGTGGAGTACATCTGCGCCACCTTGGCTTCGCGGATCAGGTTGCGGATGGCGCTGGTGCCCAGCATGATTTCATGCGCTGCCACCCGGCCCTGGCCGTCCTTGGTTTTGCACAGGGTTTGCGAGATCACGGCCTGCAGTGACTCCGACAGCATGGCGCGGACCATTTCCTTTTCCTCGGCCGGGAACACGTCAATGATCCGGTCGATGGTCTTGGCCGCACTGGAGGTATGCAGGGTGCCAAACACCAGATGCCCGGTTTCGGCCGCCGTCATGGCCAGGCGGATGGTTTCCAGGTCGCGCATTTCACCGACCAGAATCGCGTCCGGGTCTTCGCGCAGGGCCGAGCGCAGGGCGGCGGCAAAGCTCAGCGTGTGCGGGCCGACTTCGCGCTGGTTGATCAGGCATTTCTTGGATTCGTGGACAAACTCGATCGGGTCTTCCACCGTCAGCACGTGGCCGTATTCGGTTTCGTTGAGGTGGTTCACCATGGCAGCCAGCGTGGTGGATTTGCCGGAACCGGTAGGCCCGGTCACCAGCACCATGCCCCGCGGCTTGAGGGCCAGGTCGCCAAAAATCTTCGGTGCGTTGAGCTGTTCCAGCGTCAGAATCTTGGACGGAATGGTCCGCAGCACGGCACCGGCACCGCGGGCGTGGTTGAAGGCATTGACCCGAAAGCGCGCCAGGCCTTCGATTTCGAACGAGAAATCGACCTCCAGAAACTCTTCATACTGTTTGCGCTGGCTGTCGCTCATGATGTCGTAGACCATGGCGTGGACGGTTTTGTGGTCTAGCGGATCGACGTTGATACGCCGCACATCGCCATGCACCCGGATCATGGGCGGCAGCCCGGCCGACAGGTGCAAATCCGAGGCCTTGTTTTTTACGCTGAATGCGAGCAGTTGGGTGATGTCCACGGAGCCCCTTGATGTTTGGTACGCTGTAGGTTTGATTATGACTACGATTAGTAACAATCTCCAAGGCGTTCGTGGGCGCATGGTTACAGCTTGTACCCGTGCCTCGCGCCCAGAAGGCAGCGTGGATCTGCTGGCTGTTTCCAAAACCTGGGGGCCAGACGCGGTGCGCGAAGCTTTTGCCGCGGGCCAGACGCGTTTTGGCGAAAACTATATCCAGGAAGCCGTCACCAAAATCGCCGCTTTGCAGGATTTGCCGCTGGAATGGCACTGTATCGGCCCCATCCAAAGCAATAAAACGGCCTTGGTGGCAGCGCATTTTGACTGGGTGCACAGCATCGACAGGCTCAAAATTGCCCAGCGCTTGAACGACCAGCGCCCGGCAGACCTGCCGCCGCTGCAGGTGTGCCTGCAGGTGAATGTGGACGGTGGCGAGAATAAATCCGGCGTGCCGCCTGAAGAGGCCCTGGCCTTGGCGATCCAGGTGGCGGCGCTGCCGCGCCTATGTTTGCGGGGGCTGATGGTGATTCCGGAGCCTGCAGTGGATTACGCCGGGCAACTGGCGGTGTGTACCCAGGCCAAGGCCTTGTTTGATGCCATCGTTGCCGCGGCCGTGCCGGGCGCGCCACATTTTGATACATTGTCGATGGGCATGACGGCCGATCTGGAGGCCGCTGTGGCTGCGGGCAGCACCCTGGTGCGCGTGGGTACCGCTATTTTTGGCGTGCGTTAGAACTTGTCCGTCGGATCACTGCGCAGGCACGATCACCGACACCCGGCGGTTTTGCATCCGTCCGTCCGGCGTGTCGTTGGATACCACCGGGCGGTCCTTGCCCCAGCCGCGTACTTCCATACCGTCTTTCGGCAAGCCCTGGGACACCAGGGCCTGTGCCACCGCCTCTGCCCGGCGCAGGGACAGGGTCTGGTTGAAAGCTGCCGGACCCACGTTGTCGGTATGCCCTTCGACCCGCAGCCGGTTGATACCCAGTTTGGACAGGGCACTGCCGATGCGGCCCGCCACCGCCTGGCTTTCAGAATCCAGTGCGTCGGACGCGGTATCAAACAATATTTTCCCGGAAATGGGGTACTCCCAGCCTTCTTCGGTGCGCACAAAGCCCAGGCGCTCCAGTTCGGTTGCGCGGTCGAGCGGCGGGGCGGCCGGAGGAGTGGATTGGCAGGCCACCAGCAAGCCCAGGGTGAGTGCGGCGGTGGATCCGAGAATGAGGCGGCGCGTCTGGGAGCGCATGCCAGCAGGTGTTTGCAGGTGGGTGTGCGGTTGCATTACTGAACTTCTCTTTTTTCGGGCGGATGCGCGGAATCACTGCCATCCGTTTGATCGTTGAATATATGGCGCTGGCCGCGTTGCTGGCTTTTCACCCGGTACATGGCCCGATCGGCAGCTCGCAGCAACTGCTCGGCAGTTTGCCCGTGGATCGGATAGATCGCAATGCCAATGCTCAAGGACGGCACGATATGGTCTTGGGGTCGGATCTCTAGTGGCGTGGCCATGCTGGCGATGATTTTGTCGGCAATCCGGGCGGCATCTTCCACGTTGTGCAAGGGGGCCAGCAGAATGGCAAATTCGTCGCCGCCGAGGCGGGCCACCACATCGTTTTCGCGCACCTGCGCCCGTACCCGGTCGGCCACTTCGACCAGCAGCGCATCGCCCACGGCATGGCCATAGCGGTCGTTGATCGACTTGAAGTGGTCGTTATCCAGATACAACACGGCCAGGCCGCCGCCAGTGGCCTGGATGTCTTGCAACACCCGCGTGAGACGGCGGCGAAAGTAGGCGCGGTTGGGCAGGCCGGTCAGGCTGTCGTGGTTGGCCAGGTGCGAGAGCGATTTGTTCTCTTGGTGCAGTTGGGTCTGGTAAACCTCGATTTCCATCAGCAAGGCGTTGAAGTCCTCGCCCAGTTGGTGGAACTCGGCAATGCGCGATGCCGGTGCGCGCGCCGACGTCGTACGGTCAAACCGGGCTGCGTAGGTCACCGCCGTCAGGGCCAGCACCGGCTGCAGGATGTCGCGCTGGATACGCCGCGAGAGTTGCCGCACGGCTACAGCGCCCAGTGCCAGGCACACCAGCATGCCGGCCAGGCCCATGAAGATAAAACCCACAAACCCCGCCCCGTCGCCGCGCAAACGCACCTCGGCGATGCGGCGGCCCTGGTACATCACGGGGGCGATGGTGGGCTGTGGCAACAACAGCGCCACGATGCGGTCGCCTACAACATCGGGCAGGTTGTTGGTCGGGCGTACATAGCGGCCCAACAGCGCGCCACGGGTATCCACAATCTGCGCACTGGCCAGCGACTCCTGGCGGGCAATCAGCCCCAGCGATTCCTGGATGGCAATGGTGTCCCGAAACACCACGGCCGCCTCTGTGGTGTAGGCAATGGACCGCGCCACCAGTTGCAGGTTCTGGTCGGCGGCGGTACGCAAGGCTACCAAGGCCGCCAGCGTCAAGGCGAAGCCCACCGCCAACATCATCAGCGTGGCCACCCGGAAATGGGCCTGTTGCAGCGTGGCCAGCAGGCTGACGCGCCCCGTGGCAGGCTTGTGGGCGCTATGCCGGTTCATGGGGCCGTCTTCCCAGCAGGCCGCCCGAGCCGCAGCACTTGCGGATTCACCCGCACACCGCTGCGGGCAACGGCATCCAGATTGACTTCAAATTGCACGCCCATGGGGTTGCTGGCATCCAGGCACACCATGGCACCCGCTGCACAGGGCGGAATCCGTTCACTGACCGTCAGCACCGGATACCCCACCACATTGGAGAATATGCGGCGCGAAGCCGCATCGTCCAGCGTGCCTATATACAAGGCATCGCACTGGGCGGCGATGGACGCGTCGCTGTCCGGGGCCAGCGCCTGCACCACGATAGGCCGCTGGGGCAGGGGAGCCAAGCCGTTTTTCAGCCACGGGTCGGTATGCACGCTGCGCCCTGCGACGCACACGCGTAGCGGCATGGATTCGTTGGGCCAGCGGGCATAGCCCAGGATGCCCAGCAGCGTCTCGGTCACGCTGATCCGTCCCGGTGCCACCGGTTGCGCCGTGCCCACTTGCTGCGCTAACGCCAGGCTGCTCGCTGCGCACAAGGCACCGATCCATAGGGTGCGCAGCAGGGTGGATATAGGGGTGTTGTGCTTCATGGCAGACGCAGCCGGGTGGAGTTTTTGACCTCTTCCATCACCGCATAGGTACGGGTTTCGCGCACGCCCGGCAACTGCCACAGCACCGTACCCGCAAATTCCCGGTAGGCCAGCATGTCGGCCATGCGGGTCTTCAGCAGGTAGTCGAAGCCCCCCGCCACCATGTGGCACTCCATGATCTCGGGGCGTACCTGCACAGCGGCCTTGAATGCATCAAACACATTCGGCGTGGTGCGGTCCAGCAGCACCTCTACAAAAACCATCATCGACGCGCCCAGCTGCAAGGGGTTGAGCCGCGCCTCATAGCCCAGGATGTAATTGTCTTTGGTCAGGCGCTGTACCCGCGCCAGCACCGCTGTGGGTGACAAAGCCACCTTTTCTGCCAGCTTCAGGTTCGAAATGCGGCCATCCTCCTGCAGAAATCCCAGGATCTTCAGGTCGATGCGGTCTAGGTCGGCAATAGGCGTTATCACAGAAGTATTGTCGCTATTGTCACGAGAGGCGGTAGGTTGCGAGGTGGATGCTGGTTTCGGTGCTGCTGATGCCACGCACCAGCCGAATGCGCTCCAGCACCTGCGAAAGCTCAGCCAGATGGGCGGCGCGCAGTTCGGCCAGCAGGTCCCATTGGCCATTGGTGTCGTGCAAGGTGGCCACACCGGGCTCACCCAGCAGGCTGTCAATCACCGCGCGGGTGGCGTTGCCCGCGACGGCAATCGACATCCAGGCCGAAATGCCATGGGGTTCGGCATCGGGCCGCAGCCGCACGGTATAGCCGACGATCACGCCCGCATCCTCCAATTTGGTGATGCGGTTGGTGACCGTGCCGCGCGACACCCCGAGCTTGTGCGCCAAGGTCGCCACCGTGGTTCGGGCATCTTTACGTAAATATGAAATCAGCTGTTGGTCGGTCACATCCATGCTGCATTTTGCGGCCATTCATTGGGGAAAAACAGTTATGACGCGACAAAGTCAATGCGTTGCAGGTGTAAAAAAGTGGCCGTTGGGTGTGTTTTAAAAGCAACAAAGCATGATCGTTTTTATAGGGTTATCGCTAGTACCTTTGGGTTTTGGTGCACACTTGCCTACGTTATTTCTTTTTAACCCGATAGGAACATTGATATGAAAAAGAGTTTGATTGCACTGGCCGTTCTGGCATCCACTGGCGCAATGGCCCAGTCCTCCGTGACTTTGTACGGTATCGTTGACGTGAACTTGCAGTCCAGCAAAGTTGACGGCGGCGTTCGCCAGACCGCGCTGGAAAGCGGCGGCGTGTCCGGCAGCCGTTTCGGCCTGAAGGGTTCTGAAGATCTGGGCGGCGGCTTGAAGGCTGTCTTCCTGCTGGAAAGCGGCTTTAACGCTGACGACGGCTCCAGCCGTACCTCTGGCTCCACATTCGATCGCCAGTCCTACGTTGGTCTGGCCGGTGGTTTCGGTGAGATCCAACTGGGTAACACCTGGACCCCTCTGGATGACATCCATGGCAACGCTAACGCCGTGTTTGACTCCATCCTGTCGCCTACCGCTTACATCCAAGCCGGTTATGTCGCCAGCCCCAAGAACCAGATCAAGTACATCACCCCCAGCTTTGGTGGCCTGACCGGTGCCGTGAGCTACGCTCTGGGCGAAAACAAGACTGCCACCACCAGCGCAAAGAACGTGTTTGGTTTGAATGTCCAGTACGCAGCAGGTCCTCTGTACGTTGGTTACGCTTACCAAAACGACAAGAAGTCTGACGCTGTGGCGACCGGCGGTACTGGTGTTACCACCAAGCACAACCTGCTGAACGCTACGTACGACCTCGGCGTTGCCAAGCTGCTGGCCAGCTACCGCAATGTGAAGAACCCTGACACCGGCTACGAAAAAGAAAACACCGTGCAAGTTGGTGTTGACATTCCCGTCGGTGCCAGCCTGGTGGTGTCCACCGGTTACGCCCGTGCCAAGTCGGAAGCTGCTGGCTTTGCTGACCTGACCACCAATGGCTTCGCCATCGGCGCTTCCTACAGCCTGTCCAAGCGTACTTCGGTGTACACCGGCTACAACCGTACCGAAGCAAAGATTGCTGACGAAAAAGTCAAGGGCAACCTGTACGCTGTTGGCATTCGCCACGCGTTCTAAATCCACGCTGGCGTAAGCCAGTGAGATTTAAAACCACAAAAAGCCACCCGGTTCGCCGGGTGGCTTTTTTCATGGTCGATTGACTATTGTGGTAATGGATTGTGTCAAAACGTCAATATCCATGCATAAAGCTAGCAATATTGGCGATTTACATTGACATGCCGTCTGGCGACACTAGATGCATTCCCCCACTAAGGCCTGCACCATGACTTCCACCTCCCTTGTTTCTACCCCGTTCCTCAGCGCCCATGACGTAGCCACTATTGTTCAGCGCAAGGGGTTGGATGCCTGCCTGCGTGGCATGGCCGACAACATCCAGGCCGACTTTCTGCGCTGGGAGGCGTTTGACAAATGCGCCCGCGTGGCCAGCCACTCCACCGATGGCGTGATCGAGCTGATGCCGATTGCCGACGACCTGAGCTACGCCTTCAAGTACGTCAACGGTCACCCCAAGAACAACGCCCTGCACGGCCTGCCCACGGTGATGGCGTTTGGCGTGCTGGCCAGCGTGGCCACCGGCGTGCCCGAGCTGCTGAGCGAGCTCACCCTGACAACCGCCATCCGCACCGCCGCCACCTCGGTGGTCGCCGCCCGCGCCCTGGCCCGCCCCAACAGCCGCAGCATGGCGCTGATCGGCAACGGCGCGCAAAGCGAATTCCAGGCCCTGGCATTCCACCACCTGATGGGCATTGAAGAGGTGCGCCTGTTTGACACCGACCCGCTGGCCACCGCCAAGCTGGCCGACAACTTGCGCGCTACCGGCCTGAAAGTGGTGATCTGCACCAACAGCATGGATGCCGTGCGCGGTGCCGACATCGTCACCACCGTCACCGCCGACAAAACCAACGCCACCATCCTCACGCCCGAGATGATCGAACCCGGCATGCACATCAACGGCGTGGGTGGCGACTGCCCCGGCAAGACCGAACTACACCCCGACGTGCTGCGCGCTGCCAGTGTGTTTGTCGAATACGAGCCGCAAACCCGTATCGAAGGCGACCTGCAGCAACTGCCCGCCGACTTCGCTGTCACCGAGCTCTGGCGCGTGCTCAGCGGCCAGGCTGTGGGCCGCACCAGTGAAGCGCAAATCACCGTGTTCGATTCCGTCGGCTTTGCCATGGAAGACTATTCGGCCCTGCGCTTCATGCGCGACTCAGCCCGCGAACTGGGCCTGGGCCAGCGTTTGGCGCTGATTCCCGAGCTCGCCGACCCGAAAGATTTGTATAGTCTGGTACGACCCACGGCTTCGCGCTTTGTGGCACCTGTTTCCCTAGCCGACACACAAACAGCATGAACCATTCCACCCTGGGCGTGAGCCTGATTGGCGTCCCCACCGACATCGGTGCGGGCGTACGCGGCGCGCGCATGGGCCCTGAAGCCCTGCGGGTCGCGGGCCTGGCGCAGGCGCTGGAGCAGTCCGGGCTGGACGTGCGCGACTGCGGCAACATCCGCGGCCCGGCCAACCCCTGGCTGCCCCCGGTGGACGGCTACCGCCACTTGCCCGAAGTGGCCCAGTGGAACGAGTTGGCGCACAACGTGGTCTACAAAGAGCTCAGCGCAGGCCGCCTGCCCATCATGCTGGGCGGCGACCACTGCCTGGGCATTGGCTCCATCAGCGCCGTGGCCCGCCACTGCCGCGATACCGGCAAAAAACTCCGTGTGCTGTGGCTGGACGCGCATGCCGACTTCAACACCGCCGCCCTCACCCCCAGCGGCAACATCCACGGCATGCCGGTGGCCTGCCTGTGCGGCCACGGCCCGCGGGAGCTGGTGGAAATTGGCGGCCATGTGCCTGCCATCAGCGCCCGCGAGATCGTGCAGATCGGCATCCGCAGCGTGGATGCGGGCGAAAAGCGCTTTGTGCACGAGCAGGGCATCGAAGTTTTCGACATGCGCTTCATTGATGAGATGGGCATACGCCACACCATGGAAATGGCGCTGGACGGGCTGGATGCCAACACCCATTTGCACGTCAGCCTAGACGTGGATTTTCTCGACCCCGACATCGCCCCCGGCGTAGGCACCACCGTGCGCGGCGGCCCCAACTACCGCGAAGCCCAGCTGTGCATGGAAATGATTGCCGACACCGGCCTGCTGGCCTCGCTGGACATTGTGGAGCTCAACCCCGCACTCGACGTGCGCAACCAGACCGCCGAGCTGGCGGTGGATTTGGTCGAAAGCCTGTTTGGCAAAAGTACGCTGATGCGCCAGGTGACGGATGCAACATGATTTTTTGTCGGCGTTGATGGTCTTGCTGATCGTCACCGACCCGTTGGGCAACGTGCCCATCGTGCTCAGCCTGCTGCGCAACACGCCCAAAGAGCGGCGCTTCTGGGTCATCACCCGGGAGTGCCTGTTTGCGTTGGCTATCTTGCTGGTCTTTATGCTGGTGGGCGACCGCCTGCTGCACGTCATGCACCTCACCGATGCCTCCTTGGAAATCGCGGGTGGCGTGATCTTGTTTTTGATCGCCATGGGCATGGCTTTCCCAAGCATGGGCGTGAGCTTTTCCGGCCCCGAGCAAGAGGCCGAGCCCATGCTGGTGCCCCTGGCGATTCCGATGATCGCCGGGCCGTCTTCGCTGGCCACCGTGCTGCTGCTGGCCTCGCGCCAGCCCGAGCGCATGCTGAGCTGGGCCGGTGCCATCACCCTGAGCATGGTGGTGGTGTGGGTGGTGCTGCTGTCGGCCAGCGGGCTGGCGCGGCGACTGGGCAAGTCCGGCCTGATTGCGCTGGAGCGCCTGATGGGTTTGCTGCTGGCAGCCATGGCGGTGCAAATGCTGATTTCGGGGCTGCGCAACGCATTCCCAATCATTTCGGGATAATTTGGCTCACCCCCAGGCTACGCACTGCGTGTCTTCGCCAACCCCCTTGCAGGGGGCGATGCCTACGGCCCGGCAGAGCCGGTTCCGTGGCATCCCTGGAAAATTCAGTCACACCATTTAAAGTCTTTGTGTTCTGTCGCAAGATTGCATTAATGACGAATTAATCACTAGTTGATTGGATTTATTTGGTGAGATTGTTTTGTTTTAACCCGGCAAACTAGCGGTTATTGCAGTCACCCACCAGGAAATCCACCATGCGTTTGCCCAGCCCCTACCGCTCCGAGTCCGAAACCGTTGCCCACCGTCTTGCCGCCCTGTCGGGCGCGCTGGACTGGGGTGTAGCTTCCGCCCCCGCGCGCCCCTGGGTGCAGGCCGTGCGCGACAACCCGCCGCCGTTCTGGGCCATGGAAAGCCTGCTGCGCGAATACCCCATCTCCAGCGCCGAGGGCCTGGCCCTGATGCGCCTGGCCGAAGCTCTGCTGCGCGTGCCCGATGCCGAAACCGCCATCGCCCTGACCGCCGACCAACTGGGCCGCGCCGACTTTGACGGCATGGACGAAACCGGTGCCGCATCGGTTTTGGGCCGCTCCACCCTGGCCAAGCTGTCCAGCAGCGCCATCGCCCTGTCGAAGAAGTTTCTGCCCGAAGCCGAAGCCCCCCAGGGCCTGCTGACCAAGCTGGGTGCCAAGACCGTGGTAGCGGCCACCGTGCGCGCCGTGCAGCTCCTGGGCCGCCAGTTCGTGCTGGGCCAGACTATTGGCGATGCCATGGACGAAGCCGCCTCCGCCCGCAAAAAGCAGCCCCAGCTCACCTACAGTTACGACATGCTGGGCGAGGGCGCACGCACCGATGCCGACGCGCTGAACTACCTGCAAAGCTACAAGAGTGCTATCGAAGCCATAGCTGCCCGTGCTGACAAGACGGGCGCTACCGAGAAGAATGACGGTATTTCCATCAAGCTCAGCGCCCTGCACCCGCGCTACGAATGGACCCAGCGCGAGCGCGTGCTGGCCGAGCTGGTGCCGCGGGTCTGGAGCCTGTGCGAGCAGGCCGCCCGCGCCAACATCAATCTGACTATTGATGCCGAAGAGGTGGACCGTCTGGAGCTGTCGCTCGACGTGTTCGAAGCCCTGGCTGCGCTGGTGTCGCAGCACCAGCCGCAGTGGCGCGGCTTCGGTCTGGCCATGCAGGCCTACCAGACCCGGGCGCTGGAACTCATCGAGCACATCGCTTTTATCGGCCGCAAATACAAGCTGCGCCTGATGTGCCGCCTGGTGAAAGGCGCGTACTGGGATTCGGAAATCAAGCGTGCCCAGGAGCTGGGCCTGCCGCACTACCCCGTGTTCACCCACAAGCACCACACCGACGTGTCCTACCTGGCCTGCGCCAAGGCCCTGCTGGACGCGCCCGATGCCATCTACCCCCAGTTCGCCACGCACAACGCGGCCACCATCGCCGCCATCCTGCACCTGGCCGCCAAGAGCGGCAACCCGTTCGAGCTGCAGCGCCTGCACGGCATGGGCGAGGGCGTGTACCGTGAGGTGCTGAAGAACCCGCTGATCGGCTGCCGCGTCTACGCCCCCGTGGGCAAGCACCGCGACCTGCTGGCCTACCTGGTGCGCCGCCTGCTGGAGAACGGCGCCAACTCGTCCTTCGTGCACCAGCTGGCCGACGAGTCGGTAGGCATGGAAGAGATTTTGGTCTCGCCCCTGCGCCTGGAGCCGCAATCGGCTTTTGTGCTGCCGCCCGTGCTGTTTGGCAATGGCCGCAAAAACAGCGCCGGGCTGGATCTGGAAGTCGCCACCCAGCGCGCAGCGCTGCAAACCGCTTACGACGCTCTTGTGGTTCCTACGGTGCCAGAGTTTGATGCCAAATTGGCCGCCAGCGCTTATTCCACCAGCGCAATCAGCTACAAAATATGGAGCGTTACACCCACCGCCCAGCGGGCCGCCCTGCTGCGCCAGACTGCCGACCTGCTGGAACACCAGATGCCGCGCTTCTGCGCCATCCTGGTCAAGGAAGCCTTCAAGACCTGGGGCGATGCGGTGTCCGAAGTGCGCGAAGCCGTGGACTTCTTGCGCTTCTACGCCGACGAGGCCGAGCGCATCATGGCCCCCGTCGCCTTGCCCGGCCCCACGGGTGAAACCAACGAACTGCGCCTGACCGCCCGCGGCGTGTGGGTCTGCATCAGCCCCTGGAACTTCCCGCTGGCCATCTTCATGGGCCAGGTCGCCGCCGCTCTGGCCACCGGCAACACGGTTTTGGCCAAGCCCGCCGAGCAAACCCCGTATGTGGCCCTGGAAGCCGTGCGCCTGCTGCACGCCGCCGGGGTGCCCCAGGGCGCGGTGCAGCTGCTGCACGGCCCTGGCGAAACCGTGGGTGCGTCCCTGGTGGCGCTGCCCGGCATTGCGGGCGTGGTGTTCACCGGCTCCACCCCCGTGGCCCGCATCATCAACCGCACCCTGGCCGCCAAAGACGGCCCCATCATCCCGCTGATCGCCGAAACCGGCGGCATCAACGCCATGCTGGTGGACAGCACCGCCCTGCCCGAGCAGGTGGTCGATGCCGTGGTGCAAAGCGCCTTCCGCAGCGCGGGCCAGCGTTGCTCCGCTCTGCGCCTGCTGTGCGTGCACGAAGCGATTGCCGACCACGTCATCGAGATGGTGCAGGGCGCGGCCAAAGAGTTGGTGCTGGGCAACACGGCAGAGTGGGCCACCGATGTCGGCCCCGTCATCGACAAGGAAGCCTTCGACGGCATCCAGAAGCACATCCAGCGCCTGAATACATCGGCAAAACCATTGCTGTCGCTTATTCCACCAGCACAGGCAGCTACTAACTTGATAGCGCCGCAAGCTTTCGAGCTGAAACAGGTAGCCGACGTGGCACAGGAAATCTTTGGCCCCGTGCTGCACATCGTGCGCTGGTCGGGCGATCCGCAGGCGGTGATCGAGCAGATCAACGCCCTGGGCTACGGCCTCACCCTGGGCATCCAGACCCGCATCGACAGCCGCGCCCACGCCCTGGCCGCCGCCGCCCACATCGGCAACGTCTACATCAACCGCAACATCATCGGCGCGGTGGTCGGCGTGCAGCCCTTCGGCGGCGAAGGCCTCAGCGGCACCGGCCCCAAAGCCGGCGGCCCCAACTACCTGGTGCGCTTCTGCGCCGAGCAGACGCTGACGGTGAACACCACGGCAGCGGGCGGCAACGCAGCGCTGCTGGCTGCGATGCCTTGAGGATTTGAGCGGGGCGCTGCTGGCGTAGCGGCGGTGTATGCTCGCGGCCCCTATGCCTCCGGACCCTCCCCATGGTCGAAACTTTTGAAGGGCAATGCCAGTGCGGCGCGGTGCAATACCGCGTGGTCGGCACTGCCGTTACGCTGTTTGCCTGCCACTGCACAGAATGCCAGCGCCAATCGTCCAGCGCCTTTGGCATGGCGCTGTGGGTGCAGGATGCCGATGTGCAACTGCTGCAAGGCGTTGCGAAAGAGTGGCTGCGGTCACTTCCCTCGGGGCGCACGATGGCGTGCCAGTTTTGTGCGGATTGCGGCACCCGGCTGTTCCACAAGGTGCTGGGGCAAGATCGGATCATGAGCATCAAACCCGGTACTTTGCAGGACACCCAAGACTTGCAACCCGTGGGGCATCTTTGGACCCGCAGCAAACAAGCGGGGGTGCACATTCCTGAGACTGCTTTGCAGTACGAAGGCAATCCGCCCAGCTTTGATGCGCTATTTGCCGCTTGGCATGCGGATCAGAAGAGGGCGGTCTGATGCCCAAAATCATCCTCTTCAACAAGCCCTTTAACGTGCTCACCCAGTTCCGCCCCGACGGCGACAGGGCTACGTTGGCGCAGTTCATTACCGACCCCAGCTTGCGCGTGGCGGGGCGGCTGGACCGGGATTCGGAAGGGCTGTTGCTGTTGACCGACGACGGCGTGCTCAATGCGCGCATCACCCAGCCGCAGGAGAAGCAGTTCAAGACCTACCAGGTGCAGGTGGACGGCACGCCTTCTGAGGCGGCCTTGCAGGCGCTGCGCCAGGGCGTGCTGCTCAACGACGGCATGACCCTGCCCGCCGAGGCCCGGCAGATAGCCGAGCCGCCTGGCCTTTGGCCGCGCACGCCGCCGGTACGCTACCGCGCCCACCTGCCCACCGCCTGGCTGGAGATCCGCATCTGCGAGGGGCGCAACCGCCAGGTGCGGCGCATGACGGCGGCGGTGGGCCTGCCCACGCTGCGGCTGGTGCGGGTGCAGATCGGGACGTACCGGCTGGGCGACTTGCAGCCAGGGGCCTGGGCAGAATTTATATAAAAAGTGCCTCTGGCGCTTATTCCATAGGCGGTAGAAGCTATAGATTCAGTAGTATTTTGAGGGGCGAGGTGTCTTTGCGGAACGGACATAGGTGGGGCCAAACCCGCCCCTATACTGGCCTGCAACATGGCTTTGTCCGAAAGGTTTCACGTGGCTTCTACCCCCTCTACTGCGGCTTCTAAGAAGGCCTTGCCCGGCCCGCACCACGAGTTATGCACGCTGGTGCTGCAAGGCGGGGGCGCGTTGGGGGCTTACCAGGCGGGGGTCTACGAGGCGCTGGAAGAAAACGGCATTTGCCCCGAATGGGTAGCGGGCGTGTCCATCGGTGCCATCAACGCGGCCATCATTGCGGGCAACCCCCAGCCGTTGCGGGTGCCCCGGCTGAAGGAGTTTTGGGAAGGTGTGTCGTCGCATCTGCTGGCACCGCCACCGCCTGCGGTGTGGGGCATCCACGCGCGCGAGTTTTTTAATGAGTCCAGTGCGGCCATGGTGTCGATGCTGGGAGTGCCGGGCTTCTTCCAGCCCCGCGTACCGGCAGCGCCGTACCAGCCGCAGGGCACGCTGGCGGCTTTGGGCATTTACGACACCGAGCCGCTGCGCGCCACGCTGCAGAAGCTGGTGGACTTTGACCGCATCAACCGCAACTGCCCCGACGGCAATGTGCGGCTGTCGGTGGGCGCGGTCAATGTGACCACCGGCAACTTTGCCTACTTTGATTCTGCCGACCGGCAGCACACCCAACCGCTGGGGCCGCAGCACATCATGGCCAGCGGTGCGCTGCCGCCGGGGTTTTCGCCGGTGGAGATCGAAGGCGAGTTCTATTGGGATGGCGGGCTGGTGTCCAACACCCCGCTGCAGTATGTGATCGACCAGCCTGCGGACAAAGACATGCTGGTGTTCCAGGTGGACCTGTTCAGCGCCCGGGGCCCGTTGCCGCGCAACCTGAACGAAGTGGCCGAGCGGGGCAAAGACATCCAGTTTGCCAGCCGTACCCGCTTCAACACCGACCTGGTGGCCACGCAGCAAAAGCTGTCCAGCGCGGCGCAAAAACTGGCCGCCAAGCTGCCCCCCGAATTTGCCAACGACCCCGACCTGCGGCAACTGCTGAACGCTGGATCGGCCGCCGCCCTGACCATCGTGCACCTGATCCACCGCAGCAAGCACTACGCCACCCAGGCCAAAGACTACGAGTTCTCCCGCGCCACGGTGCGCGAGCACTGGGCCGCCGGTCGCGCCGACGTGGAGCGCAGCCTGGCCGATCCACGCTGGGCCGAGCGCTGCCGCTCGCAGGTGGGCATTACCGTGCTGGACTTGACCAAGCCCGAGGGGCGCTAAAGCTCCTGCACCGAGTCGCGCACCACCAGCGTGGGCTCCAGCAGGCGCTGGGCTTCGGTCAGTTCTTCCCCGGCGGCCAGCCGCAAGGCCAGTTGGGCGGCGGTGCGGGCCAGTTCGGCCACCGGGTGGCGCACGGTGGTCAGGCGCGGGTGGATCAGGTCGGCGTATTCCACGTCGTCAAAGCCGATCAGAGACAGCTCTGTGGGCACCGCAATACCGGCAGCCCGGCAAAAATTCAGCGCGCCAAAAGCCATCTGGTCGTTCAGGCAGAACACGGCGCTCAGACCCGGTTGGCGGGCCCGCAGTTCGGCCATGCAGGTGCTGCCCGAGGCAAAGTGGAAATCGCCCTCGCACACCCGCTCGGGCGGCAGCTTGAGGCCGGCGGTTTTCAGCGTGCCTTGAAATGCTGCCAGGCGCTGCGTGCTTTCGGGGTTGGAGCGCGGCCCGGCAATCACCCCAATGTCGCGGTGGCCGCAGCGCAGCAGGTACTGGGCCGCCAATTGGCCGCCGGTGTGGTTGTCGAGTTGCACGCAGCGGGCCTCGAACCCCGGCACGGTGCGGTGGATGACCACCATGTGCGGGTTGTGCCGCAGCATTTCGGCCAGTGCCTGGTCGGACAACTGGCCGGGATACAAGATGATGGCATCGCAGCGCCGCTGCCGCAAAAACTGCAGGCCGTTGGCCACCTCGTCCACGCTGTTCTTGCCGCAGGTGACGATCAGGTAGCTGCCCACGGCGCTCACCGCCTCTTCCACCTCGTTGACCAGCGGCGCAAAAAACGCCCCGGACAAATGCGGCACCACCAGCCCTACGCATTCCGAGCGGCGGGAGGCCAGCGAGGCGGCAAAGCTGTTGCGTGAAAAGTCCAGTTCACGCATGGCGGCTTCCACCTTCAGGCGGGTGGCTTCGCGCACTTTGTGCGGGTCGTTCATGACCCGCGAGACGGTGGCGCTGGAGACACCGGCCAGGGCGGCGACGGTGTGGATGGTGGACATGGCGGGGGTAACTCAGGTTGCCGGAGGGTCAAATACCTCCGTGGCCAGATATTACCGCCCGCCCATGCGCCTCAGCGGCTCTGCCGCCGCCGTGTGGCCCACAGCCCGAAGGCCCCAACGCCCAGCAAGGCCAGCGAGCCGGGCTCGGGGACGGCGTTGGCCTGCAGGTTGTCGATGGCGAAGCTGTCGGACGCACCCGCCACGTCGAACCAGATGGCCCGCACATTGCTGAACGGATTACCCGGCACGAACGGGGTGGCGGGAAAGTCGGAGTCTTCGCTGGGCAGCAACTGCATGAAGTCGTCGCTGCTGCCGTCGGCCGAGGCGTGCAGAAAGACCTGCTCATTGCCCGATGCCGGGCCGCCACCGGTGTCGGTGTTGGAGACGATATCGAAGCCACCCAGGCTGAAAGCACCGCCGTCGGCCCGGGTCAGGCGGATCTGCGTCAGGTAGCCAAAGTTGCCAGTGGCCCAGTGGCCTTGCAGCACGTCGTTGCCGACCTCGTAGAAGTCACCCACGTTGCTGGAAAAAGCCGAGTCGGTGCCGATGAAGGTGAAGCGAAATCCCGCTTCTTCGTAGCTCTGCACATTGTCCCAGTTGATGGCGTTGTTGGTCACGCCGGTGGTGCCGTCGTTTTGGGTGACGGTGCCGCCGGTGAAGGTGATCAGCGAGGCCTGGGCCGAGGTGGCCAGGCCGCAGGCGAGCAGGGTGGCGGCGAGGAGTTGGGTTTTGAACATGTGTTTTTCCGTTGAAATTTATTGGACGAATCGGACGTTGCGCACCTGGAACTGCACACCTTGCTGGTCACCCCATTTGGGGAAGATGGCAAACGGCACGCTGGTGCGGCGCAGGTCAAAGCAGGCAGACTGGGCGGCGGTGATGGTGGCCATGTCGATGCTCACGGCCTGCCAGCCACCGGCGGTGGGGCGGCCAAACAGCACGTCGCCGGTGTTGCAGTTGGTGCCCGCGCTTTCCATCTTCACCACCAGGCCACCGGTGTTGCTGCCGTAGCTGCCCACATTGATGTCGAACTGCAGCTTGCCGCCGGTGAAGTTACCCAGGTTGATGGGCGCGCTGTCGTTGAAGAACAGCAGGCCATCGCCCCCGTCGGCGGCAAAGTTCAGCGCCAGCTCCCCGGTGGGCAGCACGCTGAAGCTGGTGTGCACGTTGTTGGTGGAATAGGTGTTGGCCTTGAAACCGTCGGACACCACGCCGTTGTTGAACACGGTGTAGGTGGGGCCGGGCTGGGGCGTGGGCAGGGCCACATCGGGCGGCACCAGGGTGCTGCAGGCCACTGCGTCGGCATCTTTGGCGGCACCGGGCACCCAGCGGATGTTGGCAAACGAGGCGGTAAAGGCTTTCTCGGTGTACACCAGGAACGGCGTGTTGATGGTGGCGAAGTCGGTGCCTTTGGCGGCAAAGCAGCTCAGCGGCAGCTTCACGGTGCGCTTGGTGTTCAGCCCCAGCGTGCTGAACAGCGTGGTGCCATCCACTTCGCCGATGCAGGGGTAGCTGCAATCGACGCGCACCTTGACCAGGCCTTCAGGCAGCTGGTGCACGATGGTGTCAAACACCAGCGCCGCGTCCGAGTTGAGGTAGCTTTGCTGGTCGCTGGTGCCGGGCTGCTGCGCATAGAACTGGCCGGTGCCGGTCCAGGTGAGCTTTTTGCCGTCTTGCTGTACGTTCACCTGGGTGGTTTCGGCCTTGATGGTGGCGTGGCCGATGGTGGCGTTCAGGTCCGAACCCAGCAAGGTGCCGCCCCAGTTTTCGGGCGAGCCGATGCCCAGTGCAAACGGGGCCTTGTCGGTGGAGTTGAAGATTTCCAGGTCCACGTCGGTGGTGCCGCCCCCGGCGGTTTGCCCGCAGCCCAGGGTGGGCACGGTCTCGTCGAGTGGGGCCAGGGTTTTCTGCTCGGCGTAGCGCATGCCGTAGCCGTAGGCAAACAGCGGGTCGTAGGCGGCATCACCCACATTCAGCGGGGTCTGGCAGCCCGACTTGGGCCACGAGAAAGACAGCTTGCCCACGGTGTCGAAGTTGACCTTGCCGTTGTAGGTGCGGAACAGCACGTCGCCCACGCCCTTGCCCTCGGTGCCGGGCAGCCAGGCCACCACAAACGCGTCCGAGCGGTTGATTTCCTTGTTGACCAGCACTGGGCGGCCGGTGACCAGCACGGTGACCACGGGCACGCCCTTGCCGCTCACGGTGTTGAGCACGGCGAGGTCTTCGGGATAGCGGCGGGCATGTTCCAGCGTGCCGGTTTTGCCGATGTCGCCCACGCCTTCGGCATAGGGTGTTTCACCGATCACGGCGATCACCGCCTTGTAGTCGCTGATGTTGATGCCGACGCCGGTCGCGCTGTAGGTGACGTTGGCCGCACCGGTGGCGGCTTTGATGCCCGCCAGGATGCTGTCGGCGTTGGGGAAGTCGGCATTGGTGTTGGAGGTGCCTTGCCAGGTGAGCGACCAGCCGCCGGTCTGGTTCGACAGGTTGTCGGCCGATTTGCCCACCACCAGCACCTTTTGGCCGCGTACCAGGGGCAGCAGCTGGTTGTCGTTCTTCAGCAGCACCAGGGATTTGCGCACCGCTTCACGGCCCAGCACGCGGTGTAGCAATTGGTTGGCATCGCCAGCGTTCAGGCGCTCCAGCGGGCGCTTGGCGGTGAAGACCCCCGCGCGCAGTTTCACCCGCAGGATGCGGGTGACGGCATCGTCGATGCGGGCCATGGGGATGGTGCCGTTTTGCACCTGGGCGATGGTGTTGGCGATGAAGCCCTGCCACTGGTCGGGCACCATGATCATGTCGACACCGGCGTTGATGGCCTGGGCGCAGCTGGCATCGCTGCAGCCGGGCACCTGGCCGTGGCCGTTCCAGTCGCCAATCACAAAGCCGTCAAAGCCCATTTTGGTTTTCAGTACATCGGTCAGCATTTCCTTGCTGCCGTGCATCTTGCCCATGGTGATGCCCAGGCTCTCGTTGGTCCAGCTGTTGAACGATGCCATCACCGTCTGCGCGCCCGCGCCCAGCGCCGTGTAGTAGCCCTGGCCGTGGATGTTGACCATGTCGTTTTTGCTGGACATGTTCACGCCCTGGTCCTTGCCCTGGTCGGTACCGCCGTCGCCGATGAAATGCTTGGCGCTGGCAATCACGTTGGTGGGCTTGGTGAAATCGCCCTGCAGGCCCTTGATCATCTCGTAGCCGTATTTGCTGACGATCAGCGGGTCTTCGGAATAGCCCTCGTAGGTGCGGCCCCAGCGGTCGTCGCGCACCACCGCCAGCGTGGGGGCAAAGCTCCAGTCGATGCCGGTGGAGGCCACCTGTACGGCCACCGCCTGGCCGATGCGTCGCACCAGCGCGGGGTCGTTGGCAGCACCCAGGCCGATGTTGTGCGGGAACAGCGTGGCACCAAACACATTGCCGTGGCCGTGGACCGCGTCCGTGCCCCAGATCACCGGGATCTTCACCTTGGAGTCGGTGGCCATCGAGGCCATCCAGTAGTCGTCGGCCAGCTTCACCCAGTCGCTGGAGAGCGCGCGCTTGTTGTTTTGCGGCCAGGAGCCGCCGCCGTTGAGCACCGAGCCAATGTAGAACTGGCGCACCTGGTCGGGCGTGATGCTTTTGATTTCGGGCTGCGTCATCTGGCCCACTTTTTCGGCCAGGGTCATGCCGTCGACGATGGTCTTGATGCGGGCTTCCAGCGCAGGGCTGCTGGGCAGCTCGCTGGTGATGTGCGGCCAGTCGGTGTACTGGGGCAGGGTGGTAGCCGTTGCTGCCTTGGCCTGCAGGCCGGTGAGCGCGGTCGTGTCAGACCCGCCCCCGCAGCCTGCGAGCAAGGCGGCACTGCACAGCGCCGCCAGGCCCTTGCGTCGGTGGGTAAAAAAGTGGTGTTGCATGGTGTCTCCAATGGGGGTGGATAAACAGGCATGGTGTAGGTTATTGGGTTCCCACATCCAGGCAATGTAAGCGGTTACATTGTCCTTGCAAGCCATGGCGCGGCATCGGTAGATGCCCTCGGTAATCGCGTGTAACTCCGCTAGGTTTGTATTTTTGTGTAACGAAGCGGGCTGCTAAAAGCCCTGGGCGAGTCGCCGCGTGAGCTCGGCTGCAGGCAGCGCCTGGCACCCGCTGGCGTTCTGCCCCGACCACAGCGGCGAGAAATCCCCTTGCCCCAAGCGCTCTGCCGCCGCCCGCAGCGGGGCTATGGCGGCGGTGGCCATGGGGAAGGCCGGGGCCACGGCGCTTATCGGCCCCTGTTCGCGCATCACCCGGTTCAGGATGCCGCGCGCGGGCCGCCCGGTGAACAGGTTCGTCAATGCCGTATGCCGTGCCGCTTCGCTTTGCAGCGCGGCCCGGTGGATGGCGCTGGTGGTGGCCTCGGGGCACAGCAGGTAGGCGGTGCCGACCTGCACGCCCGCTGCGCCCAGCGCCATGGCCGCCGCCACGCCTTGCGCATCGGCAATGCCCCCGGCGGCGATCACCGGCACATCCACGGCCCGCACGATCTGCGGCAGCAGGGCGAAGGTGCCCATTTGCCGGGTCAGGTCGTCCGATAAAAAATGCCCGCGGTGTCCGCCCGCTTCCAGGCCCTGGGCAATGATGGCATCCACCCCCTGCGCCTGCAGCCACAGCGCTTCGTCCACCGTGGTGGCGGAAGACAGCACCTTGGCCCCCCAGCTGCGCACCACCTCCAGCAAGGCCGGGCTGGGCAGGCCGAAATGGAAGCTCACCACCGGCGGCTTGAAGGCGCGCAGCAGGTGGGCCGCTTCGGCGCTGAACGGCGCGCGCCCTGGGCCGGGCACGATGCTGGCCAGATCCAGCCCCATCTCCTGGTAGTAGGGTGCCAACGCCGCGCGCCAGGGCGCGTCATCGGCAGGCGGCGGCGGGGTGTGGCAGAAAAAGTTGACGTTATAGGGCTGGGGGGTTTGCGCCTGTATGCGCGTCAGCTCGGCCTGCAAGGCCTCCAGCCCCAGCATGGCGGCGGGCAGGGAACCCAGGCCGCCTGCGTTGCTGACAGCCACCGTGAGCGCGCTGCCTTGGACCCCGGCCATGGGGGCTTGGATGAGGGGCAGCTGGGTGCCTAAAAGAGTGGAGATATGCATGGGGGGTGTGGCAATGCCTGTGGCGCAAAACCCCAGTTTAGTGCTGCGAGAAACTGCTGTGGCAAACTGGATGCATGCTTCTGCGCCTGCCCTCACGCCGCCTCTGGATCGCCCTGTGGGTGGTGGCTTGCGTGCTGTTTGCGCAATTGGCTACCGCAGGCTATGTGTGCCCGCAGTGGCTGAAACCGGTGGTGGCCAGCAGCATGCCCGGCTGCGATGGCATGCCTGCCGAGCAGATGGACCCGGCGCAGCCCAACCTGTGCAAAGCCACGGGAGAGGCCCCGGCGCAATCGTCCCACCAAAGCAGCGGCGTGGATCTGCCGCCGCCTGTGTGGGCGACGCTGTGGATGCTGGCCTGGCTGTTGCCATTGCGGGCATTGGCGGTGTGGGCCGCTCCGGCGGCCAACCCTGCGCGGCCACCCGGCAGTCCGCCGCTCTACCTTTTCAACCAAGTCTTCCGTCTGTAGACCGACCCGGCATCGTGCTGGGCTCGGGCTGCTGCGTCCCATGGATGCGCGCTTTGGGCGTTCCTTGTAGGTGACGTTGGAAGACTGGAATGAAAAAATTAAGCATTGCCGTATGTGTGTTGGCTGGGGTGGGTGGAGGTTATGGCCTGTACCAACTGGGCTTGCAGCATGGGGCCACCGTGGCCACACCTGCTGCTGTGGCTATACCGCAGAGCATTGCCGAAGGCGAGGCCGCCACCCGCCGCCATATCGCCAGCGGCATCAAAGCCGGTGACCTGGACCCCGCCGCGGGCCGCACGGTGTTGTACTACCACGACCCCATGGTGCCGGGAAATAAGTTCGACGCGCCCGCCAAGTCGCCGTTCATGGACATGATGCTGGTGCCGGTGTATGCCGACGGTGCGGCTACCGCAGAGGCTAGCACCGTCACCATCAGCCCGCGCATGCAGCAGAACCTGGGCGTGCGCAGCGTGGTGGTGGATGCGGGTCTGCAGGTGCCTACCGAGGCGCTGATTCCTACCGCCCGCCGTACGGTGCTGGTGCTGGCCGAGGCAGACGGCCACTTTCGCCCGGTGGTGGTGGAAACCGGGGCCGAGGCCGATGGCAAAACCGTGGTGCTGCGCGGCCTGCAAGCCGGGCAGCGGGTGGTGGTGTCGGGCCAGTTCCTGATCGACTCCGAAGCCAGCCTCAAAGGTGTCGAAGCACGCATGGCCACCGGTACCACGCCATGATCACCCGGCTCATCCACTGGTCCATCGCTAACCGTTTTCTGGTGCTGCTGGCCACGGGCATCCTCAGCGCCTGGGGCGTTTTCAGCGTGTTGAAAACCCCGCTGGATGCCTTGCCCGACCTGTCCGACGTGCAGGTCATCATCCGCACCAGCGTCCCCGGCCAGGCCCCTCAGTTGGTGGAAAACCAGGTGACCACTCCGCTGACCAGCGCCATGCTGTCGGTGCCAGGGGCCAAGACCGTGCGCGGCTACTCGTTCTTTGGCGACTCGTTTGTGTATGTGCTGTTCGAGGACGGCACCGACCTGTACTGGGCGCGCTCGCGGGTGCAGGAGGTTTTGGGCCAGGTGCAATCGCGCCTGCCGCCCGGTGCCAAGGCGACGCTGGGGCCGGATGCCAGCGGCGTGGGCTGGGTCTACCAGTACGCGCTGGTGGACCGCACGGGCGGGCAGGACGCATCGCAGTTGCGGGCGCTGCAAGACGGGTTTTTGAAGCTGGAGCTGAAAACCGTGCCGAATGTGGCCGAGGTGGCCACCATCGGCGGCATGGTGCGGCAATACCAGATCGTGGCCGACCCGCAGAAGCTGGCCGCGCATGGCATTCCTCTGGGCAAACTCACCGAGGCGGTCCAGAAAAACAACCAGGAGGCCGGGGGCTCGGTGCTGGAGCTGGGCGAGGCCGAGTACATGGTGCGTGCCAGCGGCTATCTGCGCACGCTGGACGACTTTCGCGCCATCCCGTTGGTGGCGAATGCCGCCGGGGTGACGGTACGGCTGGGCGACGTGGCCCGCATCCAGCTCGGCCCCGAGATGCGCCGGGGCATTGGCGAGCTGGACGGGCAGGGCGAGGCCGTGGGCGGTGTCATCGTGATGCGCTCGGGCCAGAACGCACTGGAGACTATTGCCGCCGTCAAAACCCGGCTGCGCAGCCTGCAAGCCAGCCTGCCCCCGGGCGTGGAGATCGTGCCCACCTACGACCGCTCGGGGCTGATCGAACGCGCCGTGGCCCACCTGGGCTTCAAGCTGCTGGAAGAGTTTGCCGTGGTGGCCGTGGTGTGCTTTGTTTTTTTGTTCCACCTGCGCTCGGCCCTGGTGGCCATCGTTTCGCTGCCCATCGGTATTCTGGTGGCCTTTATCGCCATGCGCGTCCAGGGCGTGAATGCCAACATCCTGTCGCTGGGCGGTATTGCCATTGCCATTGGTGCCATGGTGGACGCGGCGGTGGTGATGGTGGAAAACGCCCACAAACACCTGGAGCAGTGGCACCATGCGCACCCTGGCGACAAACTGCAAGGCCCCGCGCGTTGGCGCGTCATGGGCGACGCAGCAGCCGAGGTGGGCCCGGCGCTGTTTTTCTCGCTGCTGATCATCACCTTGTCGTTCATCCCAGTGTTCACGCTGGAGGCGCAGGAAGGCCGCTTGTTCGCGCCGCTGGCCTTCACCAAAACCTATGCCATGGCGGCGGCGGCGGGCCTGTCGGTCACACTCATTCCGGTGCTGATGGGTTACTTGGTTAGGGGCCGCATCCCGAGCGAGGCTGCCAACCCGTTGAACCGCTGGCTGATTGCCGCCTACCGCCCGCTGCTGGCCAAGGTGCTGCAATGGCCGCGCGCCACGCTGCTGGGGGCGGCGTTGCTGCTGGTGGCCAGTCTGTGGCCGCTGCAACACATCGGCGGCGAGTTCATGCCCGCGCTGGACGAGGGCGACCTGCTCTACATGCCCACCGCGCTACCCGGCCTGTCGGCGGGCAAGGCGGCCGAGCTGCTGCAGCAAACCGACCGCCTGATCAAAACCCTGCCCGAGGTGGCCAGCGTGTATGGCAAAGCCGGTAGGGCAGAAACTGCCACCGATCCCGCACCGATGGAGATGTTCGAAACCACCGTGCAGTTCAAGCCCCGCGACCAGTGGCGGCCCGGCATGACGCAGGACCAACTGGTGGCCGAGCTGGACCGCATCGTGCAGGTGCCGGGCCTGGCCAACATCTGGGTGCCGCCCATCCGCAACCGCATCGACATGCTGGCCACCGGCATCAAAAGCCCGGTGGGCGTGAAGGTGGCCGGGGCCGATCTGGCCACCATCGACCGCCTCACGGGCGAGATCGAACGCAGCCTGAAAGCCGTGCCCGGTGTCAGCAGCGCGCTGGCCGAGCGGCTGACCGGCGGGCGCTATGTGGACATCAGCATCCGCCGCGACGATGCCGCCCGCTTCGGTATGGGCATCGCCGACGTGCAGGCCATCATCGGCACCGCCGTGGGCGGCGACAACATCGGCGAGGTGGTGGATGGCACGCAGCGCTTTCCCATCAACATCCGCTACCCGCGCGAGATGCGCGACTCGGTGGCCCAGTTGCGCAGCCTGCCCATCGTGGCAGGGAGTGGCGCGCGCCTGGTGCTGGGCGACGTGGCCGACATCGCTATTGCCGACGGCCCGCCCATGCTGCGCAGCGAAAACGCCCGCCTGTCTGGCTGGGTGTATGTAGACATCCGGGGCCGCGACTTGCGCTCTGCGGTGCAGGACATGCAAAAGGCCGTGGCCGCCAGCGTTGCGCTGCCAGCGGGATACGCCGTGTCGTGGTCGGGCCAGTTCGAGTACCTGGAGCGGGCCACGGCCAAGCTGCAGGTGGTGGTGCCATTCACCCTGCTGATCATCTTTGTGCTGCTGTACCTCACCTTCCAGCGGGTGGGCGACGCGGTGCTGATCATGGCCACCCTGCCGTTCGCGCTGGTCGGCGGCATCTGGCTGCTGTATCTGCTGGACTACAACCTGTCGGTGGCGGGTGCGGTGGGCTTTATTGCGCTGGCCGGGGTGTCGGCTGAGTTTGGGGTCATCATGCTCCTGTATTTGAAGCAATCTACGCCCGTAAATATTGCGTTAGAGCCTGATTTCGATACAAAAATACACGCGGCCATCATGCACGGTGCCGTGCAGCGCGTGCGCCCCAAGGCCATGACGGTGGCCGTCATTCTGTGCGGCCTGCTGCCTATTTTGTGGGGCAGCGGCACGGGTTCCGAGGTGATGCAGCGCATAGCAGCGCCCATGGTCGGCGGCATGGTGACCGCGCCGTTGCTGTCGATGTTCGTCATCCCGGCGGTCTATCTTTTGATGCACCGTAAAAATAAACCGAAAGTTGCGTAAGAAATACCAGCCGCCCCCGACTACTCCACAGCAAGGCAAAACACCCTGCTGACCTTCCACCCCACGTGCTTTTTTTACCGGAGATTTCCATGACCGCTTCCAACAAATCCTTTGCTTCCACTGCTGTTTTGGCACTGGCCCTGGGTTCTGCCCTGGCGATGGCCGCCGCACCTGCTGCCGCTGCCGACGAGAAAGAAAAATGCTATGGCGTATCCATGAAGGCCAAGAACGACTGCGCCGCAGGTGCAGGCACCACCTGCGCTGGCACGTCCAAGATGGACTACCAGGCCAATGCCTGGAAATACGTGCCCGCGGGCACCTGCGAAACCATGAAGTCGCCCACCTCGCCCACCGGCATGGGCCAGAAGATGGCTTTCACCGCCAAGATGTAAGCACACCCCCAGGCTACAGCGCAAGCGCTTTCCGCCAACCCCCTTGCAGGGGGCGATACCAGTGGCCTGGCAAAGCCAGTTCCACGGTATCTCTGGAGGGCGTGCGTTCTGGCTGAAGCTTGGTTGTATGCCATCCCACAAGCGATTTCCCATGCGCCCCTCCTCGTCACTGCCGCCCGGTGTGGGCATCGGCCTCAAATCCAGCCATATCCAGGAGATTCTGCACACCGCACCTGCGCTGGGTTTCTTTGAAGTGCACGCCGAAAACTATTTCGTCGATGGCGGCCCCTTCCACCACCATCTGACCCGTATCCGCGAGCGCTACCCGCTGTCCATCCACGGCGTGGGCCTGTCCATCGGGGCCGAGGCACAGCTGGACACCGCCCACCTCGACGCGCTGGCCGACCTTCTCGACCGCTACCAACCCCAATCTTTCTCGGAGCACCTGGCCTGGTCCACCCACGGCGATGTGTTTTTGAACGACCTGCTGCCCTTGCCCTACACCGCCGCCACCTTGCAGCGCGTGTGCGACCACATCGACCAGGTGCAGGCCCGCCTGCAACGCCGCATGCTGCTGGAGAACCCCGCCACCTATGTGGAATTCACCGCCTCCACCTGGAGCGAATCCGCTTTCATCCGCGAGGTGCTGCGCCGCACCGGCTGCGGCCTGCTGCTGGACGTGAACAACGTGTATGTCAGCAGCGTGAACCACGATTTCGACCCACAAGCCTATTTGCAGGCGCTGCCGCTGCAGGCCGTGGGCGAGATCCACCTGGCCGGTTTTGCCGAGGCGCAAGACGGCGCAGGCGACCCGCTGCTGATCGACAGCCACGGCGCACCCGTAGCCCAGGCGGTGTGGGATTTGTATGCCTACACGCTGGGCCTGACTGGCCCCGTTCCCACCTTGATTGAGCGCGACAACGACGTGCCAGCGCTGCCCGTGTTACTGGCCGAAGCGCTGGCCGCCCAAACGTATTTGCAGGCACGGGCATGACTGCGCAAACCGCCTTTGCCGCCGCGCTGTTCGACCCCGCACTGCCCGCGCCCCCCGGCCTGCGGGTATGGAACGGCTCCGACCCCGCCGTGCGTTTTGCCGTCTACCGCAACAACGCGGTGGTCTCGCTCATCGACGCGCTGGCCGCCACCTTTCCCGTAGTGCAAGCGCTGGTGGGCGTGGACTTCTTCCGGGCCATGGCGCGGCTGTACGTGCAGGCCCACCCGCCGCTTTCAAGGGTAATCGCCGGGTACGGGGCCGAGCTACCCGCGTTCGTAGAGGCGTTTGAACCCGCCGCCAGCGTGCCCTACCTGGCCGACGTGGCGCGGCTGGAGCGCAGCCAGGTGCAGGCATACCACGCCGCCGATGTGCCCGCCATTGCGCCCGAAGCGCTGCAAGCCGCCTTGGCCGACCCCGACCGACTGCCCAGACTGCGGCTGTGTTTGCACCCTTCTGTGCAGGTGGTGGATTCGGCGTATGCCGTGTTCTCGCTGTGGGCGGCGCACCACGGCGGCGAGCCCGTAGCCGATGTGGACCAGCCCCAAACCGCCTTGGTGCTGCGCGGGGGCCTGGAGGTTGAAATTCTGTGCATCCCCGCCGCCGCCGGGCGCTTCATCACCGCGCTGCAAAACGGCCACACCTTGCTGGCCGCCGCCAGTGCCGACCCCGCCCTGGACCTGCCCGCCACCCTGGCCCTGCTGATCCGCCAGCAGTGCCTTACCCACCTTACTTTCGAGGATTGACACCATGGCCACCCTTCTACAACAGTGCATTGCGCTGCTTTGCCGCATCCCCCACAGCTTCATCGCCTTGCTGGCCCGCTTCTCCATCGCCGCCGTGTTCTGGCAGTCCGGCCAAACCAAGGTGCAAGGCTTTGCGGTGGACATCGTCAGCGGTACTTTCCAGCTAGGCTGGCCGCGCCTGTCCGACACAGCGGTAGACCTGTTCCGCGACGAATACCGCATGCCCCTGCCAGAGCTGACGGCCCCGCTGGCCGCCGGTGCCGAGCACCTGTTTCCGCTGCTGCTGCTGTTCGGCCTGGGCACCCGCTTCGCGGCCCTGGCCCTGCTGGGCATGACGCTGACCATCCAGCTCTTCGTTTACCCCGGTGCCTACGCCACCCACGGCACCTGGGCGGCGCTGCTGCTGTACCTGGTGGCGCAAGGGCCGGGAAAGGTCTCGCTGGACCACTGGATCGCGCGGAGGGCGGGTAAATAAATTGGCTCCAAGAGCAGCGTCGATCGCTGCGGTGGCTAGGTTTTCGGCAAGAATGCGGCAGCGGTATCAATTGGTAACAATGCAGAAATAGCGAATCTGCGTTGTCCGCCGCTTGAAACCTGGGCGGCCGTTTACCGAGCGGGTGCGCGTATCCACCATCTTGTCTGGAATCTTTATGCCTGCACTCTTTACTTCCTTGCGCGGGAAAATCGTCGCGGTTACCGGTGTGGTTTTGCTGGTGGGTTTGGTTGGGCTGTCTGCCAACAATGTGTGGACGGCGCGCCAATATGCGCTGGATTCACTGGACAGCCAGACCCAGTCGCTTGCCCGGTCCCATGCCGAAGGCGTGGCCGAATGGGTTGCCCAAAACCAGCGGGTGGTGGCATCGCTGGCCACTGCCGTGGACGACGAGAACCCCGTCAAGTCATTGGCGCAGGCCAAAGTTGCCGGTGGCGTCGATTCGGTATACATCGGTTATCCCGACAAAAAAGCCTTTTTCTCCGAAACGCCCACCGCGCCGCCAGGCTGGGACCCTACCGCCCGGCCCTGGTACCTGCAAGCCGCAGCGGCCTCGGCCCCGGTGGTCACGGAGCCCTATGTCGATGCGAGCACTAAAAAGCTGGTCATCACTTTTGCCGCGGCTTCCAGAGCGGCGGGGCAGGTGAAGGCCGTGATTGCCGCCGATGTGTACATGGACAGTGTGTTGCGAAATGTGGCATCCATCCGCCCCACGCCAGGTACCTACGGCTTCGTTGTGGCCAAGGACGGCAAGATTGTGGTGCACGAGGATGCCAGCCTGTTGCTCAAGCCGGTGACCGATATCGCCCCCAGCCTGGGCCAGGGTGGCCTGGGCAGTTTGAAAGGCCTGACCGAGGTCCGCATCCGCGGCGAGGACCGCCTGGTCTACGCCGCACCGATTGCCGGTACCGACTGGACCCTGGTGGTGGCTTTGCACCGCAGCGAGGCCATGGCGGGTATCCGGGCCATGGTGTGGACATCGTTTCTGGGGTGCCTGGTCGTGGTGGTTTTGGTGTTGCTGGTGATTGCCGGGGTGCTCAACAAGACCTTGAGCCGGTTGACGGTGCTGCGCGATGCGATGCAAGAAGTCGGCTCGGGCGACGGCGACCTGACGCTGCGCGTCACCACCAGTGGCCACGACGAGATCGCCGCCATCGCATCCAGCTTCAACCAGTTCGTGGAAAAAATCCATACCGTCATGCAACAGGTGCGCACCAGCGCAGACGGCGTGGCCATCGCCAGCGCTGAAATTTCGCAGGGCAATAACGACCTGTCTGCGCGCACCGAGCACCAGGCCAGCGCGCTGGAGCAAACCGCTGCCTCCATGGAGGAGCTGGGCGCCACCGTGAAGCAAAACGCCGACAGTGCCCGCCAGGCCAACCAGCTGTCCATGACCGCATCGACCGTGGCCATCCAGGGCGGCGCGGTGGTGGGCCAGGTGGTGGAAACCATGAAGGGCATCAATGCGTCGTCGCGCAAGATTTCCGACATCATCAGCGTCATCGACGGCATTGCCTTTCAAACCAATATTTTGGCGCTCAACGCCGCAGTGGAAGCCGCCCGCGCAGGCGAGCAGGGCCGTGGCTTTGCCGTGGTGGCCAGCGAGGTGCGCAGCCTGGCCGGGCGTTCGGCCGATGCGGCCAAAGAAATCAAGGCGCTCATCAATGCCAGCGTCAGCCGGGTAGAGCAGGGCAGCGCCCTGGTAGACCAGGCCGGCACCACGATGACCGAGGTGGTGGACTCCATCCAGCGCGTGACACACATCATGCGCGAGATCAGCACTGCCAGTTCTGAGCAAAGCTCCGGGGTCTCTCAGGTGAGCGAAGCCGTCACGCAGATGGACCAGGCGACCCAGCAAAATGCGGCGCTCGTCGAGCAAATGGCCGCTGCAGCCAGCAGCCTGAAGATGCAGGCCAGCGACCTGGTCAGCGTGGTGCGCGTGTTCAAGCTGGGTGCCCCTGAGGCCCACCATGACCGTGCGGCTGCCGCTCCACGGGCTACTACGCCACAAGCTTCGGGCCATGGGCTGCCCCGTCCATCGGTAGCCACCCGCTTGCCCACAGCAAAGCCTGCCAAACGGGTCGTGCCCCAGGCCATCGGCCACGCGCAGAAACCTGCCGGTAGCGATGCCGACTGGGAAACTTTCTAAACCCAAGAGCCCTCGCCCACATCGCTGGGAGCGCCTGTTGTGCTATTGATTGCATAGCTGCCAACGCTCAATGGATGGGGGTTGGCAGCGTTTTTGTTAAAAAAATGGATGGCCTGGCGTACCGGCCAGGCCCACGCAAGCCCGGATTGACGGGTATGGCCCCGGCTGCCCATACTGCCGGGGTTTTTCCACTGGCCGAGCCCACGCGATGCAACCCCTGCCCGATACCGAATCCGCCACCCCGCCGCCTGCCGGTTATGTGCCCTACGTGCCGCCGCCCAGCACCGCGCCCCGCCGCGAGATCGTGGCGCTGGGCTTGGCCGACCCGCTGCGCTGGCTGGCCGCAGGCGGACGCGACCTGCTGGCGGCCAAGGGCATTGCGCTGTTTTACGGCCTGTGCTTCTGGCTGATGGCGGTGGTGCTGGCTGCGGTGTTCAGGCACCAGCCGGAGTACACCATGTCCATCGTTTCCGGCTGCTTTCTGGTGGGGCCGTTTTTGGCCATGGGTTTGTACGAGGTCAGCCGCCGCCGCGAGGTGGGCCTGGTGCCCGAACTGGGCGCATCCATCACCTGCTGGGACACGCACATTTCCAGCATGGCCATGCTGGTACTGGTGCTGATGGTGCTGGAGTTGCTGTGGGGCCGGGCCTCGCTGGTGGTGTTTGCGGTGTTCTTCAAAACCGGCATGCCGTCGACCGCCAGCGTGCTGCAGGCCGTCTTCAGCCCCGAGAACTGGAAGTTCCTGGCCACCTACCTGGTGGTGGGCAGTGTCTTTGCCGGGCTGGTGTACGCCTTTTGCGTGGTGTCCATCCCCATGGTGCTGGACCGCGATACCGACGCCGTGACCGCTGCCATCACCAGCTTCCAGGTGGTCACCTCGAACCCGCTGACCATGCTGTTCTGGGGCCTGCTCATCACCTTGCTGCTGCTGGGGGCCATGCTGCTGCCCTGGAGTCTGGGGCTGCTGGCGGTGGGGCCCTGGCTGGGGCATGCGAGTTGGCATGCCTATCGGCGCGCCGTACGCTGGGCCGAGCCCGCGTCTGCCGCTGTCTGAATGCTATATAAATAGTAGCTTGTTGCGCCCTTCACATAAGCGCTAAGGCCATATTTCGCTTAAGAAAAACGGCCTTGGGTACGGCGCTTTTTAGCGCAGCAACCGGGCCGAAGACCGCCCACCCGTCAGTTGAAACACCGATACCGCCTGCACCAACTGCTCGGCCTGGGTCTGCAGGCTGCCGGCGGCGGCGGCCGACTCTTCCACCAGCGCGGCGTTTTGCTGGGTGGCCTGGTCCATCTGCGTCACCGCCTCGCCGACCTGGGCCACGCCCAGGCTTTGCTCGGTACTGGCGGCGCTGATCTCGCCCATGATGTCGGTGACGCGGCGGATCGAGTTGACCACCTCGGTCATGGTGCTGCCCGCCTGGTCCACCAGGCTCGTGCCCTGGCCGACCTGGGCGACGCTGTTGTCGATCAGGGTCTTGATCTCTTTGGCGGCTGCTGCGCTGCGCTGCGCCAGGCTGCGCACTTCACTGGCCACCACGGCGAAGCCGCGGCCCTGTTCGCCCGCCCGTGCGGCTTCGACGGCGGCGTTCAGCGCCAGGATATTGGTTTGGAAGGCGATACCGTCGATCACGCTGATGATGTCGGCGATCTTCTTGCTGCTGTCGTTGATGCCCTTCATGGTTTCCACCACGCGGCTCACCACCTCGCCGCCTTGCAGGGCCACGGTGGAGGCGCTCATTGCCAACTGGTTGGCCTGGCGGGCGTTGTCGGCATTCTGCTTGACGGTGGAGCTGAGCTCTTCCATCGAGGCGGCGGTTTGTTCCAGCGCGCTGGCCTGGCTTTCGGTGCGGGCGCTCAGGTCATGGTTGCCCTGGGCGATCTGGGCGCTGGCCGAGGCCACGCTCTCGGCGTTGCCGCGCACGCCAGAGACCACCCGCGACAGGTTGTTCTGCATCGCCTTCAGGGCATGCAGCAGATCGGCGGCCTCGTCCTTGCCTTCGATGTGCACGTTTTCGGTCAGGTCGCCGTCGGCAATCAGGCGCGCGCTGGTCGATGCCTGCTGGATCGGTGCCACGATCGAGCGCGACAGGACAAACGCGAAGTACGCACCCAGCAGCAGCGAGGCCACACCGCCGACGACCAGGATGGTCTGGCCCTGGGCTGCGTTCTGCTCTGCCTGCATGAGGGCGGCGTCATAGATGTCCTGCTGGCGTTTTTCCAGCTTGGAGATGGTGTCGAGGTAGTTGAGTGCCAGCGGTTGCAGGTTTTTTTCCAAGGTCTCCATGACGTTTTCGCCCGCCAGCTTGCGCTTCATGAGCTCTGCGCGCGGCGTGCGGTAGGCTTCGCGGGCGGCATCAATGTCGGCGATCAGCTTTTTGCCTTCGTCGGACTGGACCAGTTCCAGTAGCCGCTTGCGCGAGGCCAGGGTGACTTCCGAGGTTTTGTCCATCTCGGCCTGCCAGGTGCCGATGTGGCTGGTGTCTGAATCCAGCATGCTGGCGCGGGTGCGGATCCAGTTCAGGTCGATGGTCTGGCGCCATTGCACCGCCAGTTTGAGCTTCTCGTTTTCAGTCGTGCCCATGGCGCGGGTCGTCTCTGCCAGTTCTTGCAGGCGCCAGACCCCGACCCCGGCGCTGGTGGCCAGAATGAGCAGAATCACCCCAAAAGCGAGCGTCAGGCGCTGGCCGATGCGGAGGTTGCGGATTGCGTTCATCTCAGGATCCTTAGGGGTGGTGGGCGTGGGGTTGCCGGGCTTTAGAGCGAAATGCAAAGTCCATGCGAGGGGGCTCATGGTAACAGTGTGTTTCATTTGTGAGCCCCTTAACCCACCCCACCGACCCTGGTTTCTCATTCGCCCTGGCCGCCATCAATGCCTGCAATTTGGCTCTGGCTGCTGCGGTATCTGGTGGCGCAGGGGCCGGGCAAAGTTTCCATCGTCGCGTGAAGCGCGCGGCGCTGGGGGAATTTAAGTGGAATAGGCCGCTGACGCTTATTTAATAAGCGCGAGAAGCTATATTAAATATAGCGTTTGATGGTGCAGGCTATGCACCCGTTCCTGCCGCCTTGGCCAGCAACGCCAACCCGCGTGCCTGCTGTCCCGCACCGCGCAGCGCCCGCGCACGGTAGTGCACCTCGGCATCAAACTCGGCCAGCAGCAAGGTCACGGTCTCATTCAGCAATCCATTGATGGTGGTGGCACGGGCTTTTGCCAGTTGGCGCAGGCGCAGGTGTTTGTCATCTGAGAGGCGGACGGTGAGGGCGCTCATGGTGTTTGCTCCTTCAAAAAGTCTTCCGGTGTGCAGATACGCAAGCCAGGAAAGTGGAGGTCCATACCTGCGAAATCCCGGATATTGCGGGTGATGATGTGGTTTGCACCACCCGCCACGGCCAACTTCAATCAAGTGGTTATCGCCTTCATCGCGCAAGTTGGGCCGCCAGCCGAAGTAGACCCGGACCCATTGGGTCTGGGCGATAAAAATATCCAGCAATTCCGCCCGCTCGGCAGCGTTGAGGCGGCAATCCTGGAACAACGTCGTTCGTCCCAAAGCGTCCTCGTACTCAGCCATCAAGGCGGCACCCATGAGCGCTTGTATCCGCCCTTCCAGGCACATGGCGACCACTTTGTTGGATGCACCTGTGCCCAAGTAGGCACCTACAGGAGCTCAGTGGTTGAATCTAGAAGACCAATAGGCCGCTAGCGCTTATGGAATGGGCGCTAGCAGCTATTTAAACCGTAGCGCTTTTGTGGACGTGCAATCGTTATCCGTTACGCCGATACGTTGGCCTGGCTAGCCGCCACTAACTCCCCCAACTTCGCCCGCGCCGCGCCCGACTCGATCGCCTTGCGCGCCAGCACCAGGCCCTCAGCCATGGAGTCCGCCACATTCGCCGCGTACAGCGTGGCACCGGCGTTCAGGATGACGATGTCGCGGGCCGCGCCGTGGTCGTTGTCCAGCACGCCCAGCAGCATGGCTTTGGACTGCTCGGGGGTTTCTACGCGCAGGTTGCGGTGGCTGGCCATGGTCATGCCGAAGTCTTCGGGGTGGATTTCGTATTCCGAGATCTCGCCGTTTTTGAGCTCGCCCACCACGGTGGCCGCGCCCAGGCTGACTTCATCCATACCGTCCTTGCCGTAGACCACCAGCGCGTGCTCGGCGCCCAGGCGCTGCAGGGCGCGCACCTGGATGCCGACCAGATCGGGGTGGAACACGCCCATCAGGATGTTGGGTGCACCGGCGGGGTTGGTCAGGGGGCCGAGGATGTTGAAGATAGTGCGCACGCCCAGCTCTTTGCGCACCGGGGCCACGTTTTTCATGGCCGGGTGGTGGTTGGGGGCGAACATGAAACCCACTCCGACCTCGGCGATGCACTGGGCAATGCGCTCTGGGGTCAGGTTGATGTTGACGCCCAGGCTTTCCAGCACGTCGGCGCTACCGCTTTTGCTGCTGACGCTGCGCCCGCCGTGCTTGCTGACCTTGGCCCCGGCGGCGGCGGCCACAAACATGGAGCAGGTGGAGATGTTGAAGGTGTGCGAGCCGTCGCCGCCGGTACCGACGATGTCCACCAGGTGGGTTTTGTCGGCAACAAAGACCTTGGTGGAGTATTCGCGCATCACCTGGGCGGCGGCGGTGATTTCGCCGATGGTTTCCTTCTTCACGCGCAGGCCGGTGATCAGCGCGGCCATCATCACCGGCGACATCTCGCCGCGCATGATGAGCCGCATGATGTGCAGCATCTCGTCGTGGAAGATTTCGCGGTGTTCGATGGTGCGCTGCAGGGCTTCTTGGGGGGTGATCATGGGGTTATTTCGCTTTCAGGGTTTGGCCGACAGGGCCAGTTTGATACCAAAACCGACAAACAGCGCGCCCGCACAGCGTTCCAGCCAGTGCATGCCGCGCCGCACCGCGCCCATGCGGCGGGCGGCCCAGGCGGCCAGCAGGGCGTAGCCCAGGTTGATGGGCACGGCGTTCAGGTTGAACAATAGGCCCAGCAGCAGAAAAGCCAGCGTGGGCTGCGCTGCGCCGGGGGTGATGAACTGCGGCAAAAACGCCAGGAAGAACAGCGCCACCTTGGGGTTCAGGGCATTGGTCCAGAAACCTTGCAGAAAAACCTTCTTCAAGCTTTTTAGGCCGCTGGCGCTTATTCCATCGGCGGTAGCAGCTACTGAATCTGTAGCGTCCACCGGTTTGGGTGCGCGCAGCATCTGGATGCCCACCCACACCAGGTAGGCCGCGCCCAGCCACTTGAGCACGGTAAAGGCTGTGGCCGACGCGGTGATCAGCGCGCTGACTCCCACGGCGGCGGCGAAGATGTGCACGAAGCAGCCTGCGGTGATGCCGAATGCCGCCACCACGCCTGCGCGCCAGCCGCCACGCAGGCCGTGGGTAAGGATGTAGAACACGTCTGGCCCCGGGGTCAGGTTCAGCAGCCAGCCCGACAGGATGAACAGCGGCAGGTGGTTGATGCCCAAACCGTCCAGCATCACCGCACTCCCTGGTCCAGGAAGTTCTTCAGCATGGCGTGGCCATGCTCGGTGAGGATGGACTCGGGGTGGAACTGCACGCCCTCGATGGCCAGCGTCTTGTGGCGCACGCCCATGATTTCGCCGTCGTCGGTCCAGGCGGTGATTTCCAGATCAGCCGGGCAGGTGCTGCGCTCGATGGACAGCGAGTGGTAGCGGTTCACCGTGAACTGCTCTGGCAGCCCGGCAAACACGCCTTGCTGCGTGGTGGTGATGACGCTGGTCTTGCCATGCATCAGCTGCTGCGCCCGGATGATGGTGCCGCCAAAGGCCGCGCCAATCGCCTGGTGCCCCAGGCACACGCCCAGGATGGGCAGCTTGCCCGCGAAGTGCTGGATGGCGGCGACCGAGATGCCCGCTTCCTTGGGCGAGCACGGGCCGGGGGATATCACCAGCCGGTCCGGGGCGCGGGCGGCGATTTCTGCGAGGGTGATTTCGTCATTGCGCACCACCTCCACATCCGCCCCCAGTTCACCGAAGTACTGGACGATGTTGTAGGTAAAGCTGTCGTAGTTGTCGATCATCAGCAGTTTCATGGTCACTCCAAACCTTCTTCAACAAGTTCGCTGGCGCGCAGCAGGGCGCGGGCCTTGGCTTCGGTTTCTTTCCATTCCAGCTCGGGCACCGAGTCGGCCACCACCCCGGCGGCGGCTTGCACGTACAGGGTCTGGTTCTTGATGATGCCGGTGCGGATGGTGATGGCCACGTCCATGTCGCCCGCATAGCTGATGTAGCCGCAGGCACCGCCGTACAGGCCGCGCTTGCTGGGCTCCAGCTGGTCGATCAGTTCCATGGCGTGGACCTTGGGCGCGCCGGTCAGGGTGCCTGCGGGGAAGGTGGCTTTGAGCACGTCGATGGCGCTCATGCCGTCCAGCAAAGTGCCTTCCACGTTGCTGACGATGTGCATCACATGGCTGTAGCGCTCTACCGCAAAGGCTTCGGTGACCTTGACCGAGCCGATCTTGGCGATGCGGCCGATGTCGTTGCGGGCCAGGTCGATCAGCATCACGTGTTCGGCGCGCTCCTTGGGGTCGGCGATGAGTTCGGCTTCCACCAGCTTGTCTTGCTCGGGTGAAGAGGCGCGAGGGCGGGTGCCTGCCAGGGGGCGGATGGTGACCTTTTGTTCGCCATTCGCCATGGATTCCTGCCGCACGAGGATTTCGGGCGAGGCGGCCACCACATGGAAGTCGCCCATGTTGTAGAAGAACATGTAGGGCGAGGGGTTCAGCGCCCGCAGCGCGCGGTACAGCGACAGCGGGGATTCGGTGTAGCGCTTCTTGATGCGCTGGCCCACCTGTACCTGCATGAAGTCGCCGCCCGCTATCAGTTCCTTGGCGCGTTCCACGGCAGCGATGTAGTCGGCCTTGGCAAACTCGCGCTCGGTGGGGTGGCTTTGGGTGGGCTTGACGATGGGGGCGCTGACGGAATATTTGAGCTGCTCTTTCAGCTCGCGCAGCCGCCTTTTGGCGGTGGAATACGCCTCGGGCTGGGTCGGGTCGGCATAGACGATGAGGTACAGCTTGCCCGACAGGTTGTCGATCACCGCCAGCTCTTCGCACTGCAGCAGCATGATGTCGGGGCAGCCCAGGGTGTCGGGCGGGCAGCTGGCTTCGAGTTTTTTCTCGATGTAGCGCACCGCGTCGTAGCCAAAGTAGCCCGCCAGGCCGCCGCAGAAGCGTGGCAGGCCGGGGCGCAGGGCCACTTTGAAGCGCTTCTGGTAGGTCTCGATGAAGTCCAGCGGGTTGCCCTGGTGGGTTTCCACCACCACGCCGTCTCGCACGACTTCGGTTGTGGCAGCGGCCCCAAAGCCGCTGGCGCGCAGAAAGCTGCGGGCGGGCAGGCCGATAAAGCTGTAGCGGCCAAAGCGTTCGCCCCCCACCACCGACTCCAGCAGAAAGCTGTAGGCGCCGTTATTGCGGGTGTGGGCCAGTTTGAGGTAGAGCGAGAGCGGGGTTTCCAGGTCGGCGAAGGCCTCCAACATCAAGGGGATGCGGTTGTACCCGTCCTGGGCCAGGCTTTTGAATTCAAGTTCGGTGATCACGGAAGTGCCTTTGTGAGAGAGTCCTGGCCCGTTCTATCAATGCTATGAATGGGCCTGGGGCACAGCACGGGGTGCTGTATGTCGATTCAGCCTCGGGGGGGGAGGCGTGGGGCGCACGGCAGCGCCGTGCAATTCAGGTGCGCGCAGAATTTGGCTTGCGCCAAGACCAGGCTCCCTGGCCGGGGCAGCCTGCAATGATCGTGCGTGGAATGGACATGCGCAAAGTGTAGCAAACACGCGGCAGGGGTTGGCGCAGCCCCCAGCGTGGTTTTGTACACCGTTGCGTGAGCACGTCAGAATACAGTCCTCGGCGGCAGATGCCCCGCTTCTAAAGGTTGGTTCGAATGAAGTTACTTTACGTGTGTGCGGCCCTTTGGCTGGGGGCGCTGCTGGCCACGGCCCCGGCCCGGGCCGCGACGGTGGTGGGGGTGGCCTATGCGGACAGCGTGGACCAGCGCGGTACCGTGTTGCAACTCAACGGCGCGGGTGTGCGCTACAAGGCGGTGTTCAAGGTCTATACCGCGGGCCTGTACCTGCCCCAGAAGGCCAGCACCCTTGAGGAGGTGGTGGCCATGCCCGGGCCCAAACGCATCAGCATCACCATGCTGCGCGAGATCGATGCCAATGCGCTGGGCAAGCTGTTCACCCGGGGCGTGGAAGACAACACCGGCCGCAGCGAGCTGTCCAAGCTGGTGCCCAGCCTGTACCGCATGGGCCAGGTGTTTGCGGATTACAAAAAGCTGATGCCCGGCGACACCTTTGAGCTCGACTGGACGCCCGGCGTGGGCACGGTGCTGCGGGTCAAAGGCAAGCCAGAGGGCGAGCCGTTCCCCGAAGCCGAGTTTTTCAACGCCTTGCTGCGCATCTGGCTGGGCACCAGCCCGGCGGATTGGAAACTCAAGGACGCGCTGCTGGGCAAGGCGGGGTGAGCGCCTGCGGCTCCGTTCGCAATGAAGCATGCTGTTACATTCCGAGGGCAAGGCGACCGCAGATGGGCTTTATCCTGCTCCGATGCGCGTGCAAGTGTGAGAACTTGTAAAAAATCCAAATCCAGATCTAATGGCGTGCATCAAAGGGGAAATCCATGGCGACAGTCCAGCAAGAGGTAGACGAACGTACCAATCTCACCAGCAGCAACAAGTTTGAACTGTTGCTGTTTCGCCTGGGGGAAGCCGCCCATTCGAGCCAGCGCGAGCTGTTCGGGATCAATGTTTTCAAGGTGCGCGAGATCATGGTGATGCCCACCATTACCGCCGTCGCCGGGTCCACCAAACACATGTTGGGCATGACCAATATCCGCGGCCAGGTGATCCCGGTGATCGACTTGGCGGGGGCTGTGGGTTGCCTGCCCAAAAACGGACTGAACATCCTGATGGTGACCGAATACGCGCGTTCCACGCAGGCGTTTGCGGTCGAAGAAGTGGACCAGATCGTGCGCCTGGACTGGAGCCAGGTGCTGTCGGCCGAGTCCAACACCCAGGGCGGCATGATCACCAGCATCGCCCGCCTCGACGGCGATGTGGACAACACCCGTCTGGCCCAGGTGCTGGATGTGGAACAGATTCTGCGCAATGTGATGCCGCCTTCGGCACCCGATGTGGATGCGGCCAGCATTGGCCCCACGGTCAAGCTGCGCCCGGGCGCGGTGGTGCTGGCGGCAGACGACTCGATGCTGGCCCGTACCCTGATCGAACAGGGGCTGGTGGCTTTGGGTGTGCCGTTTGTGATGTGCAAGACCGGCAAGGAAGCCTGGGACCGTTTGCAAACCATGTCGGAGGCGGCCACGGCAGAAGGCAAGGCCATTGAAGACAAGGTGGCCCTGGTGCTGACCGATCTGGAAATGCCCGAGATGGACGGCTTCACCCTGACCCGCAAGATCAAGCAGGACGGCCGCTTCAAGGGCGTGCCGGTGATCATCCACTCATCGCTGTCCGGCTCGGCCAACGAGGTGCACGTGAAGAGCGTGGGGGCCGATGCCTACGTGGGCAAGTTTGTCGCCGAAGAACTGGCCGCCACCATCCGCAAGGTGCTCAAGCACTGAACTCTGGTGGCTTACTGCCCCGAGTAAGCCACCAGCGCTGCCACCACCAGCACCGCATACGGAAACGCCACCGTAGGCCGCAGCGCATGGGCCGCGTATTCGCCCAGCAAACCCACGCTGCCTTGGCGGCTGGCCAGCCACTCGGTGTGCAACTGGCAGGCCGTACTGGCCGGTGCGGCATTTTTGACCAACGCCTCCACCCGCACGATGCGCTCGCCCAGGCGGGCCTGGGAGGTGCGGCACAGGCTTTCCTGCACCCACAGCAGCAGCGCCGTGCCGCCGATCAGTTCATACGGCACGCCCAGCGCGTAACCCGCCACGCACAGCACCACAGCGGCCAGCTTGACCAGCAGCGCGTTGCGTTCGGCCTGTTCGTAGTTGTTTTGCAGGGTGGTCCATTCGAGGCTCAGGGCGGCGGTGTTGTGGGGCATGGGTCGGTATCAGTGGGAAACGGGCAGGGCGCGGGGTTCACCTTGCTCGGTGATGGCCACGTAGGTCAGCGTGGCCTCGGTGACCTTGATGTACTGGCCCTGGAGGTACAGGCGCTCGGCAAACACCTCGACCCGGACAGTCACCGAGGTGCGGCCCAGCCGGACCAGGGCGGCGTAGAACGTCAAGATATCCCCCACCCGCACGGGCTGCTTGAAGATGAATTCTTTCACCGCCACGGTGGCCACGCGCCCCTTGGCGTAGCGCGCCGGGATCACCGACCCCGCCAGATCCACCTGCGCCATCACCCAGCCGCCAAAAATATCGCCGCTGGCATTGCAGTCGGCGGGCATGGGAACGACCTTGAGTACCAGCTCCATGTCGGTGGGCAAGGAGACGGGGGCATCGGAGTTTGTAGACATCAGGGACAATCCAAAGCAAATAACTGAGATTGTCCCCCATGCGCCGCTATGGCGAAACCGCCCCTCCTGCTTCCATGCCGGTGCTGCCCCATGCTGCGCCACCCCAATCCGATTGGCGCACCCTGCGCCGCCTGTTTCCCTACCTGTGGGAGTACAAATGGCGGGTCATCGCTGCGCTGACCTTCATGGTGGGGGCCAAGGCGGCCAGCGTCAGTGTGCCGCTGTTGCTGAAGCAGTTGGTGGATGCCATGAGCCCCACGGGCGGCAAACTCAGCAGCGACTCCCTTCCCGCGTTGATCGTGGTGCCGGTGGCGCTGCTGGTGGCCTACGGGCTGCTGCGCCTGTCCACCTCGCTGTTCACCGAGCTGCGCGAACTGGTGTTTGCCAAGGCCACGGCGGGCGCGTCGCGGCGGATTTCGCTGGAGGTGTTCCAGCACCTGCATGCGCTGAGCCTGCGCTTCCACCTGGAGCGGCAGACCGGCGGCATGACGCGCGATATCGAACGCGGCACCCGGGCGGTGAATTCGCTGATCTCGTATTCGCTCTACAGCATTATCCCCACGCTGATCGAGGTGGGCTTTGTGCTGACCTTGCTGGCTGTGAAGTTCGACATCTGGTTTGCCTGGATCACGCTGATCGCTCTGGTGGCCTATATCGCCTTCACCGTCACCGTGACCGAATGGCGCACCCAGTTCCGCAAAGAGATGAACGCACTGGATTCGCACGCCCAAAGCCGCGCCATCGATTCGCTGCTGAACTTCGAAACCGTCAAATACTTCAATAACGAAGCCTTTGAAGCCAAGCGCTACGACGAGAACCTGGAAAGCTACCGGCGTGCCTCGGTCAAAAGCCAGCGTACCCTGAGCCTGCTCAACACCGGCCAGCAGCTCATCATTGCCGTGGGCCTGGTCGCCATGCTGTGGCGCGCCACCCAGGGCGTGGTGGACGGGCGCATGACCCTGGGCGACCTGGTGATGGTCAACGCCTTCATGATCCAGCTCTACATTCCGCTGGGCTTTCTGGGCGTGATCTACCGCGAAATCAAGCAGAGCCTGACCGATCTGGAAAAGATGTTTGCGCTATTGGAAAAAGAGCGAGAAATCGCCGACCAGCCAGCGGCAAAGCCCATTGTGTTGCCTGAAGGCCAGGTCGATGTGCGCTTTGACCACGTGTTCTTCGCCTACGAGCCGGCGCGGCCCATTCTGCAAGACATCAGCCTGCACATCCCGGCAGGCAAGACCGTGGCGGTGGTCGGGCCGTCGGGCTCGGGCAAGTCCACGTTGGCGCGCTTGTTGTTCCGGTTTTACGACGTGCAGCAGGGCGAGATTCTGATTGCCGGGCAGAACATCCAGACCGTCACCCAGGCCAGCGTTCGGCAGGCGATTGGCATCGTGCCGCAAGACACCGTGCTGTTCAATGACACGGTGGAATACAACATCGCCTACGGCCAGCACGGTGCCAGCCGTGCCCAGGTGGAAGAGGCTGCCCGGGCGGCGCGCATCCACGGCTTCATCAGTTCTACGCCGAAGGGTTACGACACCATGGTGGGCGAGCGCGGGCTCAAATTGTCGGGCGGCGAGAAGCAGCGCGTGGCGATTGCCCGCACCCTGCTGAAGAACCCGCCCATCCTGATTTTTGATGAGGCCACCTCGGCGCTGGACTCGGCCAACGAACGCGCCATCCAGACCGAGCTGCAAACCGCTGCCCGCAACAAGACCACGCTGGTCATCGCCCACCGCCTGTCCACCGTGGTGGACGCTCACGAGATTCTGGTGATGGACGCGGGCCGCATCCTGGAGCGCGGCACCCATGCCGCGCTGCTGGTGGCCAACGGACGCTACGCCGCCATGTGGGCCTTGCAGCAAAGTGCGGAGTAGATTTTTAAGCCAAATAGGCCTCTGGCGCTTATTCCATAAGCGCAACAAGCTATAAATCTAATAGTAACTGAGAGATTCCAAGATGTCCTTGCCACGCCCCCAGGTGCTCGTTTTGAACTTCATGGCCCCGCACCACCAGGCGCTGCTGGAGCCGCATTTCGACGTGATCTACGCCCCCACCGACGCGCTGCGGGCCGCCCATATCGCCGCCGATGCCGCCACCATCCGCGCGGTGCTGACCATCGGCAGCGTGGGCCTGACGGCCACCGAGATGGATGCCTTGCCCGCGCTGGAGCTGGTCTGCGCACTGGGCGTGGGTTTCGAGAACATAGCCATCGCCCACGCCCGGGCACGCGGCCTGGCGCTGGCCAATGGCGCGGGCACCAACGACGATTGCGTGGCCGACCATGCCTTCGCGCTGCTGCTGGCGGTGGTGCGCAATGTGCCGCGGCTGGATGCGCAATGCCGCCAGGGCCTGTGGCGCGACGTGCTGCCCCTGCCCGCCAGCGTGTCGAACCGCCGCATGGGCATCGTCGGCCTGGGCGGCATTGGCCACAAGGTGGCGCAGCGCGCGCTGGGCTTTGGCATGCAGATCGGCTACCACGGCCGCACGCCCCAGCCCGAGGTGGCGCACACCTACTTTGCCGACCTGGTGGCACTGGCCGCCTGGGCCGACTTTTTGGTGGTGGCCACCCCGGGCGGCCCGGCCACCCGCCATCTGGTCGGGGCCGAGGTGCTGGCGGCGCTGGGGGAGGGGGGTTATCTGGTGAATGTGTCGCGCGGCAGCGTGGTGGATACCGCGGCGCTGGCAGGGGCCCTGCGCGCAGGCCGCATCGCCGGTGCGGGCCTGGACGTGTACGAGAGCGAACCCCAGCCGCCCGCCGAACTGCTGGATCTGGACACCGTGGTGCTCACGCCGCACGTGGGCGGCTGGTCGCCCCAAGCGATTGAGGCGTCGGTGCAGCGCTTTATCGAGAACGCGACGCGGCATTTTGCCGGTCAATCCGTGGTGTCACCTATCTAAGCCGCGTCCATAATCCAGCCATGGAAACCAAATGGCTTGAAGATTTTGTCAGCTTGGCTGAAACCCGCAGCTTCAGCCGGTCCGCCCAGTTGCGGCACGTGACCCAGCCTGCGTTCTCGCGGCGCATCCAGGCGCTGGAAGGCTGGGCGGGTACCGATCTGGTGGACCGCAGCTCCTACCCCACGCGCCTGACCCCGGCGGGCGAAACGCTTTACGCCCAGTCGTTGGAGGTGCTGCAGGCGCTGCAAAGCACCCGCGCCATGCTGCGCGGCCACCATTCGGCCGGGCAGGATGTGATCGAATTTGCCGTGCCACACACGCTGGCGTTCACCTTTTTCCCGGCCTGGGTGTCGCTGCTGCGCGAGAAGTTTGGCCCCATCAAAAGCCGCTTGATCGCCCTGAACGTGCACGACGCGGTGATGCGCCTGGTCGAAGGCAGCTGCGACCTGCTGATTGCCTACCACCACACCTCGCAGCCTTTTCAGTTGGCCGCTGACCGCTACGAGATGGTCAGCCTGGGGCAGGAGGTGATTGCGCCTTATGTCAAGGCCGATGCCGATGGCGCGCCGCTGTTCCAGTTGCCGGGTCGTCCGGGCCAGTTGCTGCCTTACCTGGGTTACGCACCGGGTGCCTACCTGGGCCAGACGGTGGACATGATTCTGAAGCAGTCGGCCACGCCCATCCACCTGGACCGGGTGTACGAAACCGACATGGCCGAAGGCCTGAAAGCCATGGCGCTGGAAGGCCACGGCATCGCCTTCCTGCCCTACAGCGCGGTCAAGAAAGAGCTGCGCGCCCGCAAGCTGGTCAGCGCCGCGCCGCCTGGCCTGACCGGGCTGGAAATGACCATGGACGTGCGCGCCTACCGCGAAAAGCCCAACGGCCCGGCCGCGGCCAAGGGCACGGCGCAGGCTTTGTGGACCTACCTGGCCTCGCAGAAGCCAGCGAAGTAGCCGGAACGCAGCCATGCCATGGCGGCATGGCTGCCATGACAGATCTATGACAGCCATGCATAAGGCTGCATGCAAACGGCATTGGTGTTTGGATAGGCCCGCCCTTACAGTTCGCCACCTCCACCACTGCCCTGGCTTTGTATGTCAACCAACTTTCGCATCGAACATGATTTTTTGGGTGAAAAGAAGATTCCAACAGCTGCCTACTGGGGCGTGCATACCGCCCGCGCGGTAGACAACTTTCACATCTCGGGTACCCGCATTTCGGCCATGCCGGACCTGATCCGCGCACTGGCCTTCGTCAAAATCGCCGCCGCCCGCACCAATGTGGAGCTGGGGGTGCTGGATGCCAAGCTGGCCGATGCCATCGTGCTGGCCTGCAACGATCTGGTGGAGGGCAAGCTACACGCCGAGTTTGTGGTGGACGTGATCCAGGGTGGCGCGGGCACCTCGACCAACATGAATGCCAACGAGGTCATCGCCAACCTGGCTCTGGAAAAAATGGGCCTGGACAAAGGCCGCTACGACGTGCTGCACCCCAATGACCACGTCAATGCCTCCCAAAGCACCAACGATGTCTACCCCACCGCCGTGCGCATCGCGCTGTGGCTGGGCATCGAGCGGCTGTTGGCTTCCATGGCGTTTCTGCGCGAAGGCTTCGAGGCCAAGGCAGAGGAGTTCAAAGACATCCTCAAGATCGGCCGCACCCAGTTGCAGGATGCCGTGCCCATGACCCTGGGCCAGGAGTTCCTGACCTACGCCATCATGATTGGCGAAGACGAGGCCCGCATGCGCGAAGCCCGCGCGCTGATCCAGGAAATCAACCTGGGTGCCACCGCCATCGGCACTGGCATCAATGCCCCCGGCGGCTATTCCGACCGCGCTTGCCAGCTGCTGGCCGACATCAGCGGCGTGCCGGTAGAAAAAGCCGGCAACCTGATCGAAGCCACGCAGGATACGGGGGCGTTTGTGCAGTTGTCCGGCGTACTCAAGCGCGTGGCCTGCAAGCTCAGCAAAATCTGCAACGACCTGCGCCTGCTCTCCAGTGGCCCGCAGGCCGGGTTTGGCGACATCCGTCTACCCGCCCGCCAGGCAGGGTCCAGCATCATGCCGGGCAAGGTGAATCCGGTGATCCCCGAGGTGATGAACCAGGTGGCCTTCGAGGTGATCGGCAACGACATGACGGTGACCATGGCCTCCGAGGCAGGGCAGTTGCAGCTCAACGCCTTCGAACCCATCATGGGCTGGAGCCTGTTCAAAAGCATCGAACACCTGAGCCAGGCCTGCCGCACCCTGCAGACCAACTGCGTGGCCGGGATAGAGCCCAACCGCGAACTGCTGGCCAAGCGCGTGCGCGAGTCGGTCACGCTGGTCACCGCATTGAACCCGCTCATCGGTTACGAGAAGTCGGCTCTGATCGCCAAAACCGCCATGAAGACCGGCGCACCCATCGGCGAAGTGGCGGAGTCGCTGGGGATCATGACCCGAGCCGAGCTGGAAGCCCTGCTGGTGCCCGAGAAGCTGACCCAACCCATAGCGCTGGTACGCAGTATTCGCTAGGGATGGCATACAAAGTGCTTTCTATATTATTGCTAAATATTGCGAATTCAATATTCCGCCGTATGAAGTTTTGTATATAGTTTTCGGAGCTTGCCCTTGGCGGGCTACCACATTTCAAGAGGAAGAGACATGAAGAAAAAAATGCCAGCGGCAGTCACCATTCTGCTAGCCATGGTGCTGGGTATCCTGTTGGGTTACATGGTGTTCACCAATTTCCCGGACAAAAAAGCCGCCAGCGAAATCGCTGGTTACATCTCCATCATCTCGGACATTTTTCTGCGCCTGATCAAGATGCTGATTGCGCCGTTGGTGTTTTCGACCCTGGTGGTGGGCATTGCGCACATGGGCGATGCCGCGTCGGTCGGTCGCGTGTTTGGTAAGGCGCTGGGCTGGTTTGTAACGGCTTCGCTGATCTCGCTGGTGCTTGGCCTGGTGATGGCCAACCTGTTGAAGCCCGGTGAGAACCTGGGCCTGCCCTTGCCTGATATTGGTGCATCGGCCGGTTTGGCCACGTCCAAGTTCACGCTGAAAGACTTTGTCAGCCACCTGGTGCCCAAGTCGTTTGCCGAAGCCATGGCCAACAACGAAATCCTGCAGATCGTGGTGTTTTCCATGTTCTTTGGCGTGGCCATGGCATCGCTGGGCGACAAGGCCAAGGTGCTGGTCAGCGCCATCGACGAGTTGGCACACGTGATGTTGAAGATCACCGGCTACGTGATGAAGATGGCCCCCCTGGCCGTGCTGGCCGCCATGGCCGCCACGGTAGCGGTCAACGGCCTGGGCATTTTGCTGAAGTTTGCCGTCTTCATGGGCGACTTCTATCTGGGCTTGTTCCTGCTGTGGGGCGTGCTGATTTTTGCAGGCTATGTGTTTCTGGGGCCACGGGTGTTCAAGCTGCTGGTGCTGATCAAAGAAGCTTTCCTGCTGTCTTTCGCCACCGCCAGCTCCGAGGCGGCCTACCCCAAGATTCTGGATGCACTGGACCGTTTTGGTGTCAAGCGCAAGATCTCCAGCTTCGTGATGCCCATGGGCTATTCGTTCAATCTGGACGGCTCCATGATGTATTGCACCTTCGCCACGCTGTTTATCGCCCAGGCCTACGGCATCGATCTGCCCATGTCCACCCAGATCACTATGCTCTTGATTCTGATGCTGACCTCCAAAGGCATGGCCGGTGTACCCCGCGCTTCGCTGGTGGTGATTGCCGCCACGCTCAACCAGTTCAACATTCCCGAAGCCGGTTTGCTGCTGATTCTGGGCGTGGACACCTTTCTGGACATGGGCCGCTCTGCTACCAACGCGGTGGGCAACTCCATCGCCACGGCGGTGGTCGCCAAATGGGAGGGTGAACTGATTCCCGAAGATGCCGCCGAAGTGAATGCCCGCGCCATGGATGCCGCTTTGAACGTCTCGGCCCGCGCCTGATGCCAGTGACCATGCGCACCCTTTGGACCAAGCCATATGCAGTCGGGCTCTTGTCCCTGCTGCTGGCGTGTACTGCCCATGCCCAGGCCTTGACGGGCCTGCTGAAAAAAGCCCACGAAACCGGCGCAGTGACCATCGGTTTCCGCGATGCGTCGATTCCTTTTTCCTACCTGTCGAAGCGTGGTGAGCCCATCGGCTATGCGATTGACATCTGCCGGGCACTAGTGGATGCCATTGGCCAGGAAATTGACCGTGAGCTGCTGGTCAAATGGCAGCTTGTCACATCCGAGACACGCTTCAATGCAGTCACCTCGGGCCAGGTGGACCTGGAATGCGGCTCGACTACCAGCAACCTGGAGCGGCAAAAACTGGTGGGCTTTTCGCCCACGACATTTGTGTCCGGCACCAAGCTGCTGGTCAAGAATGGCTCGCCGGTCAAGTCGTTCCGTGACTTGGTCGGCAAGCGTGTCGGCGTAACGGCGGGCACTACCAACGAAAAAACGCTGCGCGAACTGTCCGAGAAGTTCAAACTCAATCTACAACTGGTAGTGTCGCGAGACCATGCCGAGTCGTTTGCCCAATTGGCATCTGGCAAGGTGGACACGTTCGCCACGGATGACGTGTTGCTCTACGGGCTTTTGGCGCAGAACAAGGCGCAAGCTGACTATGGTGTGGTGGGTGAGTTTCTGTCGTACGAGCCTTACGGCATCATGTACCGCAAGGGCGATGCGCCCTTGGCGGAGGTCGTGACAAAGACCTTTGCCACACTGGCAGAGGAGGGCGATTTAGGCCGTTTCTATACCCGTTGGTTTCTGCGTCGCTTGCCCTCGGGCGACAGCATCAATCTGCCCATGAGTCCGCAGTTGGTCACCATTTTTCAGGCTATGGTGGTGAAGCCGGAATAGCCTGTTTCCCATGCAGGCACAAAGTCTGCATACTGTGCGGAAGTCGATTGTTTTCGATCGCTCTGCATGCACCAAGAGTGGGCGCGAGGGTAATCCCTTGCACCTGTTTCTTTAAAATTTGCGTTGTGTAGTTCTTATCATTTACCTTGGAGTTTTCATGAAGAAACATTTGCTCGCCCTCGCGGTACTCGCTTTAGCCGCTGGTGGCGCATTTGCACAGGCAAACGACACCATCGCCAAAGCCAAGGCATCGGGCGTCTTTACACAAGGTGTGCGTGACTCTTCGGGCTCACTCGCCTTCACCTTGGGCGACGGTAAATATGCGGGCTACCACTATGAAATTTGCCAGCACATCATTGCCAACCTGGAAAAGGCCATTGGTAAAAAACTGGATGTGAAGTACCAATTGGTCACCTCGCAGAACCGTATCCCCCTGGTGCAAAACGGCACGGTGGACATCGAATGCGGCTCCACCACCAACAACGCCACCCGCCAAAAAGACGTAGCGTTTGTCAACACCGTGTATGTAGAAGAAGTACGCATTGCGGTCAAGACCAACTCTGGCATTACCTCGATTGCCCAGCTGAATGGCAAGAATGTGGCCACCACCACCGGCACGACGTCTGTGCAGTTGCTGCGAAAAAACGAGCGTGCCACCGGTATCGACTTCAAGGAAGTCTTCGGCAAGGACCACGCCGACAGCTTCCTGCTGCTGGAGTCTGGCCGCGCAGACGCATTTGTGATGGACGGCCAGATCCTGGCGGGCAACATCTCCACCGCTAAGAACCCTGCCGATTACAAGATCGTCGGCGAAGTGCTGAGCGTGGAACCCATCGCCATCATGCTGCGCAAGGACGACCCGGCCTTCAAGAAGCTGGCCGACGACACCGTTGCCGCCATGGTCAAGTCGGGCGAAATGGCCAAGCTGTACGACAAGTGGTTCATGCAGCCCATTCCTCCCAAGAACGCCAAGGTCGGCCTGCCCGCCAGCGATGCCACCAAGGCCGCCTGGGCCAATCTGAGCGACAAGCCCGCTGAAGACTACGCCAAGAAGTAAAGCGCCGCGTATTTGAAAATTGGCGGTACACCACCCTGCCCACACAGTCTGGGGGCAGGGTTTTTGCTTTAAGGCATCTGCGTAACATCGCAGGCGGCGGCGGGCAAGCAACACCAGGATGGAGAGAGTTATGGATTGGCAGGTATTTTTTAACGATGACGGCAGTGGGCGCACCTATCTGCAATGGCTGATGGAGGCCTGGCGCTGGACCCTGGCGGTAGCAGGTAGCTCGTGGGTGGTGGCTGTGGTGGTGGGGGCTTTCATGGGCACGCTGCGCACCTTGCCCAATAGCCCCTGGCTGGTGCGCTTCGCCAACGTCTGGGTCGAGCTGTTCCGCAACGTGCCTTTGCTGGTGCAGATCTTTATTTGGTACTTTGTATTGCCGAAGATCATCCCGCCGATGCAGCAGATTCCCGGCTTTGTGCTGGTGGTGCTGGCACTGGGCTTTTTTACCTCGGCGCGGATTGCCGAGCAGGTACGTGCCGGTATCCAGGCGTTGCCCAAAGGCCAGCGCTATGCAGGCATGGCGGTCGGCTTTACCACGGCGCAAACCTACCGCTATGTGATTCTGCCCATGGCTGTGCGCATCATTTTCCCGCCGCTGACCAGTGAGTCCATGAACCTGCTGAAGAACTCTTCGGTGGCGTTTGCGGTGTCCATACCCGAGCTGACCTTCTACTTTACCCAGGTGGGCGAAGAAACATCGCAGCCCATCGTGGTGTATATCGCCGTGTGCATTCTGTATGCCGCATCGGCTTTTGCGGTGAACCGTGTCATGGCGTTTATCGAGAAAAAAATCCAGATCCCCGGCTTTGTAGTGGCCGGTGGAACAGGCGGAGGGCATTGATATGGGCGGACTAGACTTAAGTTTTTTCAACTGGGAAATCGTCAGCAAGTTTGTTCGGCAAGGTTTCATCTTCAGTATCCAACTGACGGCGATTGCCACCTTGGGCGGCATTTTCTTCGGCACCCTGCTGGCACTGATGCGCCTGTCGGGCCGCAAGGTGTTGATGATTCCAGCCACCTTCTACGTCAACGGCATGCGTTCGCTGCCACTGGTGATGGTGATTTTGGGCTTCTTCCTGCTGATCCCGTTCATGATCGGGCGACCCATCGGCGCGGAGCTGTCGGCCATCATCACGTTCATCGCGTTTGAAGCAGCCTATTTCAGCGAGATCATGCGGGCTGGTATCCAGTCCATCCCGCGTGGCCAGGTGCATGCGGGCCAGGCCGTGGGCATGACCTACGCGCAGAACATGAAGCTGGTCATCTTGCCGCAGGCGTTTCGCAACATGTTGCCGATTCTGCTGACCCAGACCATCATCTTGTTCCAGGATACGTCGCTGGTGTACGCCATTGGCGCCTACGACCTGCTCAAGGGCTTCACTACCGCTGGCAAGATCTATGGCCGCCCGGAAGAAGCCTACCTGCTGGCCGCCGTGGTGTACTTCATCCTGTGTTTTGGCCTGTCGTACCTGGTCAAAAAGCTGCAAGCCAAGATTGCCATCATTCGCTAACACGCACCGTCATTCGAGCCGAGGACTAAAACATGATTGAAATTAAAAACGTATCCAAGTGGTATGGCCCTGTGCAGGTGCTGAACAACTGCACCGTCAGCATCAAAAAGGGCGATGTAGTGGTGGTGTGCGGCCCGTCGGGCTCGGGCAAATCCACGCTGATCAAGACCGTCAACGCGCTGGAGCCGTTCCAGAAGGGCGAGCTGTTTGTGGACGGCATTGCCCTGCACGACCCCAAGACCGACCTGCCCAAGCTGCGCAGCCGCGTCGGAATGGTGTTCCAGCACTTTGAGCTGTTCCCGCACCTGTCGGTCACCGAAAACCTGACCTTGGCCCAGATCAAGGTGCTGAACCGCACCCCGGACGATGCCAAGGTGCGCGGCCTGAAGATGCTGGACCGCGTGGGCCTGATGGCGCACAAGGACAAGTTCCCTGGCCAGCTCTCCGGCGGCCAGCAGCAGCGCGTGGCGATTGCCCGGGCGCTGAGCATGGACCCGATGGTCATGCTGTTCGACGAACCCACCTCGGCCCTCGACCCTGAAATGGTCGGCGAAGTACTGGACGTGATGGTGACCCTGGCCAAGGAGGGCATGACCATGATGTGCGTGACCCACGAAATGGGCTTTGCGCGCAAGGTGGCCAGCCGCGTGATCTTCATCGACGTGGGCGGCAAGATTCTGGAAGACTGCTCCAAGGAGGAGTTCTTCACCCACCCCGAAAACCGCCAGCCGCGCACCAAGGATTTCCTGAACAAGATCCTGGCGCACTAAACGCGGCCTCACCTGTGAATCCCCCGAAACCATCGCCGGTTTCGGGGGATTTTTTTTGCCCTAAACCTGCAATGCGACAATTCCGCCCATGACCTCCGCCACCAACACTCTCACTATCACCCGCCCCGACGACTGGCACCTGCACGTGCGCGACGGCGAGGCGCTGCACACCGTCGTGCCGCACACCGCCGCCCAGTTTGGCCGCGCCGTCATCATGCCGAATTTGCGCCCACCGGTGACCAGCACCGCCCAGGCCCTGGTCTACCGCGACCGTATCCTGGCGGCAGTGCCCGAGGGAATCGCTTTCGACCCGCTGATGACCCTGTACCTGACAGACAGCCTGCCGCCCGAAGAGATTGCCCGCGCCAAGGCCGCTGGCATCGTCGCCGCCAAGCTCTACCCCGCCGGGGCCACCACCAACAGCGACGCGGGCGTGACCGACCTGCGCAAGATCTACAAAACGCTGGAAGCCATGCAGCGCGCCGACATGCTGCTGCTGGTGCACGGAGAAGTCACCAGTGCCGACATCGACCTGTTCGACCGCGAAGCCGCCTTCATCGACCAGCACCTGATTCCACTGCGTCGCGACTTCCCCGAGCTGAAAATTGTGTTTGAGCACATCACCACGCGTGAAGCTGCCCAGTACGTGCGCGATGCCGACCAGTACACCGCCGCCACCTTGACCGCCCAGCACCTGCTGTACAACCGCAACGCTATCTTCACCGGCGGCATTCGCCCGCACTATTACTGCCTGCCAGTGCTGAAGCGCGAAACCCACCGCCTGGCGCTGGTCGAAGCGGCCACCAGCGGCAACGCCAAGTTCTTCCTGGGCACCGACAGTGCGCCGCACGCCACCCACCTCAAAGAGCACGCCACGGGCTGCGCCGGTTGCTACACGGCGCACGCCGCCATCGAGATGTACGCCGAAGTCTTCGACAACGCGGGTGCTCTGGACAAGCTGGAGGCCTTCGCCAGCTTCAACGGCCCTGCCTTCTACAGCCTGCCACGCAACACCGGCACCATCACCCTGGCCCGCGAGAGCTGGACACCGCCGGACAGCTTTGCTTTTGGCGAGGCGCAACTCAAACCCCTGCGTTCGGGCGAAGCCCTGCCTTGGAAGCTTGTGGGCTGATGCTTTCGGCGGTGGACTGGTCCGCCCCCTGGCTGGCCCCGTACCGCGCGGTGGGCCAGGCGGTGGCGGCCCAAGCGCACCAGGGCATTGCCGCGGCCCTGAACGCCGCCGCCCCCGCGCCGGTGCAGTTCGTGCCCCAGTCCGCGCTGCCGCCCGGCGAGGCATATGAGCACTTCATCTTCCACACCCGCCAGTGCCCCAGCCGCGACAACCTGCACGACTTTTTCAACGGCCTGTGCTGGCACCATTTTCCGCAGACCAAAACCCGGCTCAACCAGCTGCAGGCGGCGCAGATTGCCTTGGATGGCGTGCGGCCCCTGCGCGGCCCCGTGCGCGATGCGCTGACGGTGTTTGACGAGAACGCGGCTTTTTTGATCGCACCGCCTGCGCTGTGGGAGGCCTTGCGGGTGCAGGACTGGCAGCGGCTGTTCGTCACCTTGCGGCCCCTGTGGGCGCAGGCCCAACTGGTGTTGTTTGGCCATGCGTTGCTGGAAAAGCTGGTTTACCCGCGAAAACCGATCACAGCCCATATTTACTCAGCGCAAGTAGCTATTAATTCTGTAGTAAACATGGATGCCGCCATTGCGCAGCAGCTTAAAGCGACCCACCTGGGCACCAAGCCCTTTTTTCCCTTGCCGGTGCTGGGCGTGCCGGGCTGGTGCGCAGACAATGCCCATGCGGATTTTTATGCCGATACCCAGGTCTTTCGTCCGCCGCGCGCGCATTCTCTGGCTTGAACTTCTTTTCACGCGCCCCATCTAACCCCCAGTTAATTCCCAGGAAAGCCCCATGAAACGCATTCTTCTCTTCATCCTGACCAATGTGATGGTCGTCGCCGTATTGGGCGTGGTCGCCAGTCTGCTGGGGGTCAACCGCTACCTCACGCCCAACGGCCTCAACCTTGGCTCGCTGCTGGGTTTTGCGCTGGTGATGGGATTTGGCGGCGCGATCATTTCGCTGCTGATCAGCAAGCCCATGGCCAAGTGGACCTCGGGCGTGCGCGTCATCGACCAGCCGCAAAACGCCGACGAAGCCTGGATCGTGGACACCGTGCGCCGCCTGGCCGACAAGGCAAAAATCGGCATGCCCGAAGTCGGCATTTTTGAAGGCGGCCCCAACGCCTTTGCCACCGGCGCGTTCAAAAACTCGTCGCTGGTGGCCGTGTCCACCGGGCTGCTGCAAGGCATGACGCACGAAGAAATCGAGGCCGTACTGGCCCACGAAGTGGCCCACGTGGCCAACGGCGACATGGTCACCATGACCCTGATCCAGGGCGTGATGAACACTTTCGTGGTGTTCCTCAGCCGCGTGATCGGCTACGCGGTCGACAGCTTCTTGCGCAAGGGCGACGACCGCAGCAGCGGCCCCGGCATTGGCTACATGGTGACCACCATCGTGCTCGACATCGTGCTGGGCTTTGCCGCCGCCATCGTGGTGGCCTGGTTTTCGCGCCACCGCGAATACCGCGCCGATGCCGGTGCCTCGCAGCTCATGGGCCGCAAGCAGCCCATGATCAACGCGCTGGCCCGCCTGGGCGGCCTGCACACGGGCGAGCTGCCCAAGAGCGTGGCGGCCTTCGGCATTGCTGGTGGCATCGGCCAGTTGTTCTCGACCCACCCACCTATCGAGCAACGCATCGCCGCGCTGCAAAATGCCCAAGGCTGAGCTGCGTTTTCAGTGGGCGCGGCTGGGGGACTTGAGCGCGCCAGACTTCCACGCCGCCATGGTGCAGCGCGAAGCGGTTTTTGTGATCGAGCAAAACTGCGTCTACCCGGATGCCGATGCTTACGACCTGCAATGCTGGCACCTGCTGGCCTGGTCGGGTGACCAGCTTGCCGCCTACCTGCGGGTGACGGACCCCGGCAGCAAATATCCCGAGCCCTCGCTGGGCCGGGTGCTCACCGCGCCCGCGTTCCGGGGCCAGGGTCTGGGGCAACTGCTGCTGGCCGAGGCCCTGGCGCGCTGCGCCCAGACCTGGCCCGGCCAGCCCAACCGCATCAGCGCCCAGCAGTACCTGTTGAAGTTCTACCAGGGCTTTGGTTTTGAACCGGTGTCTGGGGTGTACCTGGAAGACGACATTCCCCACGTGGAAATGCTGCGGTCAGTGGCGTTATAGTGGCTTGACCGGGAGGTTGACATGGCCATCACACACAGTTCGGAACAAGCCGCCGACGCACTGATTGCGCAAGAGCGCGCACGCACAGCGGGTTCATTGATTCGCAAGGTGGCCGCGCGCGGCGTGCCATTCCCTTATCGCAGTCCGGAAGTCGCGCGTTTGCCGCCCCGCGAGCAGCGCGCGCTGTTGCAAAAAGCCCGCGATGCCGTGGGCGCGGATACCTTAGTGCAGTGCCTGCGCTGGGGTACCTTGGCTTTACTTTTCCTCCTGTGGTTGACCCTTTTGTTCTGGGGGCCAAAGGAGAACTTTGTTTTGTTGGCGGCCTTTGGGTTCCCTTTGGTCAACGGCATGTACGCGCTGATCGTTCGGGGCGTGCTGCAGGGGATGGTTGCCCCCCCGGCGCAAGCCGACAGTACGGATAAGCAATATCAAATTTGGTAGCTGCCCACGCTTATCCCATAAGCACAGGCAGCCGATTTGATGCTTAATCGTCCTCGCCCGTCATCAGGCGCACACGGACGCTCTTGCCTTTGATCTTGCCCGCGTTCAGCTTGCGCTCGGCCTCATGGGCGATGCGGCGGTCTACCGCCACGTAGGTGGAGTATTCGTTCACATTGATCTTGCCGATCTGCTCGCGGGTGTAGCCTGCATCGCCGGTCAGCGCGCCCAGCACGTCGCCCGCGCGGATCTTTTCTTTGCGGCCGCCGGTGATTTGCAGCGTCATCATGGGCGGGCGCAGCGGCTCTTTGCTGGTGGGGGTCAGCTCTTCGAGCTTGTGCCATTCGGATTCGCGGTTTTGCAGCACCTCGATCTTGCCGACAAAGCCCATTTCGTTCATCGATGCCAGGTTCAGCGCCAGGCCCTCGGCCCCAGCGCGGCCGGTACGGCCAATGCGGTGGATGTGCACTTCCGAATCCGGCGTTACGTCCACGTTGATCACAGCGGCCAGGTCGGCAATGTCCAGCCCGCGCGCGGCCACGTCGGTGGCTACCAGCACGCTGCAACTGCGGTTGGCAAACTGCACCAGCACCTGGTCGCGCTCGCGCTGCTCCAGCTCGCCGTACAGCGCCAGCGCGCTGAAGCCTTCGGCCTGCAGGGCGGCCACCAGGGCGCGGCATTGCAGCTTGGTGTTGCAAAACGCCAGCGTGCTGGCCGGGCGGAAGTGGTTCAGCAGCTTGCCCACGGTGGCCAGGCGCTCGGACTTTTCCACCTGGTACCAGCGCTGGGCGATTTTGTTGGTGGCGTGCTGCGCCTGCACGGTGATGGTCTTGGGCTGGCGCATGAACTGCTGGCTCAGTTTCTCGATGCCCTCGGGGTAGGTGGCCGAGAACAGCAGGGTTTGGCGCTCTTTGGGGCACTGCTTGATGACGGTGGCCATGTCTTCAAAAAAGCCCATGTCCAGCATGCGGTCGGCCTCGTCCAGTACCAGGGTGTTCAGGGCCGACAGGTCCAGGTGGCCGCGCTCCAGGTGGTCCATGATGCGGCCCGGCGTGCCCACCACGATGTGCGCGCCGTGTTCCAGGCTGGCGTTTTGCCCGCGCAGGGCCACGCCGCCGCACAGGGTCACCACCTTGATGTTTTCTTCGGCGCGGGCCAGGCGGCGGATCTCGGTGCTCACCTGGTCGGCCAGCTCGCGCGTGGGGCACAGCACCATGGCCTGCACAGCGAAGCGGCGGGCGTTCAGATTCGCCAACAGGGCCAGGGCGAAGGCGGCGGTTTTGCCACTGCCGGTCATGGCCTGGGCGATCAGATCCTGGCCCAGCAGCGCCAGCGGCAGGCTGGCGGCCTGGATGGGGGTCATCTGCAAATACCCGAGCTGCTCCAGGTTGGCCAGCATGGCGGGGGCCAGGGGCAGGCTGCTGAAATCGGTGGCGGCGGGTGTCTTATTCGGTGTAGTCATGCCCCGATTATCGGTGGCCGGGTGTTGCCGGGGCTTTTGAGCCTTGGCAAGCCCTGCCTGTAACTGCCGGTAAAAGCCGGGATGCGCAGCGAGTTAACCCGCGATTGGCGGCTAATTTATGCGTTGGGCGTGAAAAAAATCATCCACAATGCGGGCTATATCCCGTAATCGCTATGGAATTGCAATACCAACTCAAAGGCGGCAGCTACTACCTGTACGACATGGACACGCCTCCGAGCGCGGTCACGGGGGAGCGTCGCTTTCGTTTGAAGACCGACACGGTGGCGATTGCCTTTGACATCAGCACCGGCGAGCTGCACCAGCACGGCAACCCCACGCGCATCCAGTCCTGGGCCATGGGCGCACGGCGCAAACTGCGGGCCGCCGGGGCGCAAGACTATGCCAACGACATCGTGGTGGTGTCCGGCCCGCTGCCGGTGGACGAACTGAACAAATGCCTGGGGATCGACGGCTACTGCAGCCGTCTGTTCACCCGCCTGGCCAGCCTGCCGCACGGCAAGTTCAACACCAAGCCCTACACCAGCCCGTTCAATAAACCCAAGCCGTACAAAGCGGCTGCCGCGGTTTAGAACCAAATCGGCTTCTTGTGCTTATAGACTAAGCACAAGAAGCTACTATTTAAATAGCAATCCGCGCAGGCTGGCGTCCAGCTGCTCGGTGGGCAGGCGCTTGAACCCAGAGCGGGTAAAGCGCTGCAGGCAGCCTGCCGCAAACGCCGTCATCACCGAAGCCTGCACCTGTGCGTCTACCGTGGGGGTAGCGCTCGCGGGGTCGCTGTGGCGCAGGCATTGGCGCAGGGTGGCCTCGATCTTGTCGAAAAACAGGTTCATGCGCTGTTGCAGGCGCTCGTTTTCAAACACCAGCGCGTCGCCCACCATGACCCGGGCCATGCCGGGGTTTTTTTCGCCAAACTGCAGCAGCACCGAGACGATGCGGCGCGCCTGCAGCGGGCCCGGTGCGTCGCCCGCCGTGGCCACGATCTGGTTCACCAGCGAGAACACCGACTGCTCGATGAACTCGATCAGCCCCTCGAACATCTGCGCCTTGCTGGCAAAGTGCCGGTACAGCGCGGCCTCGCTCACGTCCAGCCGGGCGGCCAGCGCGGCGGTGGTGATGCGCTCGGAGCCCGGCTGCTCCAGCATGGTGGCCAGGGCCTGCAGAATCTGCACCCGGCGCTCGCCCGGCTTGGGGCGTTTGCGCGGGGCTTCTTCTGCCGAGTGTTCCGCCAATGCCTCGGCCATTTAGCTCGACCGGATCATGGTGCCAAAGGCCTGCTCGGTCAGGATTTCCAGCAGCAGCGCGTGCGGCACCCGGCCGTCGATGATGTGCACCGCCTTCACGCCGCTCTTGGCGGCATCCAGCGCACCGGCGATCTTGGGCAGCATGCCGCCCGACAGGGTGCCGTCGGCAAACAGGGCATCGATGTCCTTGGCGGTCAGGTCGGGCAGCAGTTCGCCCGCCTTGTTGAGCACACCGGGGATGTTGCTCAGCATCAGCAGTTTTTCGGCCTGCAGCTCGATGGCCAGGCGGCCCGCCACCACGTCGGCGTTGATGTTGTAGCTGGTGTTGTCGGTGCCAAAACCGATGGGGCTGACCACCGGAATGAAGGCATCGTCCTGCAGCGCCTTGACCACGCTGGGGTCGATGCTCTCGATGTCGCCCACCTGGCCGATGTCGTGGAACACGCTAGGGTCGGTGTTGTCGGCCATGCGCAGCTGCTTGGCGCGGATCATGCCGCCGTCGCGCCCGGTCAGGCCCACAGCCTTGCCACCAGCCTGGTTGATCAGGCCCACGATGTCCTGCTGCACCTGGCCGGCCAGCACCCATTCCACCACTTCCATGGTTTCGGCATCGGTGACGCGCATGCCCTGGATGAACTGGCCCTTTTTGCCCAGCCGCCCCAGTGCCGCCTCGATCTGCGGGCCGCCGCCGTGCACCACCACCGGGTTGATACCCACCAGCTTGAGCAGCACCACGTCTTCGGCAAAGGCCTGCTGCAGCGCCGGGTCGGTCATGGCGTTGCCGCCGTACTTGATGACCATGGTCTTGCCATGGAACTTGCGGATGTAGGGCAGGGCCTGGGCCAGGATGTCGGCCTTGTCGCGGGGGGCTATCACGGTGGAAGGGTTGGTCATGGTGCGGTTTCCTCGCTGCTTAGTGGTGGTGGCCGTGCTCGCCATGGACATGGCCGTGGGTGATCTCTTCCTCGGATGCCGCCCGCACGCCGGTCACGGTGACGGTAAAGCGCAGCGCCTTGCCCGCCAGTGCGTGGTTGCCGTCCAGCAGCACCTGGTCGCCCTTGATCTTGACGACGTTATAGATTTGTTCGCTGCCGTTGTCGTTGATGCCCTTGAGCTGGCCGCCCACCTTTACACCGGGCGGGAACTCGCTCTTGGGGATGCTGCGCGCCAGGGTCTCGTCGCGCAGGCCGAACGCGTCTTCGGGCTGCAGGTCCAGCGTGACTGAGTAGCCCGCCACGCGGCCATCGAGTGCGGCTTCGATCTTGGGCAGGGTGTTGTTGTAGCCGCCGTGCAGGTAGACCATGGGGTCTTTGGGCGCTTCGATCAGCAGGCCCTTGGCATCCGCCACCTTGTAGCGCAGGGTGACGGCGGTGTTTTTTTCGATTTTCATAAGGGAGTCGGTCAGGGCATTAAAGGGGAGGTAGAGCGTATTTTCGCGCACCCGCGTGTCTGGTTATCCATTTAAGCCAAATCGGCCTCTAGCGCTTATAGGATAAGCACGAGCAGCTATCAAAACTATTGCGGGTCTACCGGAGCCAGCCGGTGGCCAAAACTGCCTTCGCCGCTCACGGTCACCACCAGCCGCTGCGTGGCCCGGGTGGCGGCCACGTAGAACAGCCGGGCTTCGGCGCTTTCGTCGGCGCTGCGCATGGGCATCTGGCCGATGCCGGGCAGGGCCACCACGGCAAATTCCAGCCCCTTGCAGGCGTGCATGGTCATCAGCTTGATGCTGTCGGCCAGCGGGTTGAAGTTGCCCGGCCCGGTGCCACGGCGCACCTGGTAGGGCAGCTTGCGCATTTTGAGCGGGCGGGCCAGTTCGTCCAGCATCCAGTGGTGGCGGCAAAAAATCGCCATGTCGCCCCAGGCATGGCCCTCCTGGTGGGCGGCGCTGAGCTGGTCGGCAATGGCCGAGGCTTCGTCGCGCAGGCTGGGCAGGCGGATGATCTGCGGTGGTGGCCCTTCGCGCCCGCAGCTGACCGGGCGCACCAGGGGAATGCCATCGTCGTCCATGTCCTGGGCAGACAGCAGCTCGGCGGCGATCAGGCTGGCGGTCTGCAAAATCTGCTGGGTGTTGCGGTAGTTGATCTTGAGCACGGTGGTGCGGCCCTGCGCCTGGATGCCCACGCTTTTGAAGCTGAACTGGCGACTACGGGCGCGCTCGTAGATATTTTGCGCGTCGTCATACAGCACCAGCAGGCTGTTGCTGCGCGGGTCCACCATCTGGGTGACCAGCTTGAACCAGGTGGGTTTGAAGTCGTGGCCTTCGTCGATCAGGATGGCGCGGTACTGGCCACTGGGGATTTGCTTGCGGTCTACCGCGCGGATGAGCTTGTCCACCAGCTCGTCCGAGAAGCCGGTGCCGTCGAGCGGCAGGCTTTGGCCAAAGGCCACCAGCTGGTCGCGGCACCATTTGTGGAAGTGGCGGGCGTGCACCCGGTCGGCAATGCCCTTGGCCTCCATGGCGGCGGCGAGCTTGCCCGCCAGCGGCTCGTTGTAGCACAGCACCAGCACCGGCTTGCCCTCGGCTTCGGCGCGGGCCAGGTACTCGGCGCGGTAGCCCAGGATCATGGTTTTGCCCGAACCCGCCACGCCGTGGATCACCCGGTGGCCGTCGCCCAGGCTGCGGGCCAGCTGCTCTTGCTGGATGTCCATCACCCGCATGATGCCGGGCAGGTCGGCATCGTCGTCGGCAAAGAGCGTGCCCTGGGCTGGCACGCGCACCTCGGGGAACAGAATCCAGCGCACCCGGTCGATCTGCGGTAGCGACAGCACGCCGCCCAGCATGTCGTACGGAAACATGTCCCACAGGCGGCTTTGGAATTCTTCCGGGTCCACGCCCTCGGTCATCTCGTCAGAGCACACCACCCGGTTGGGGGCGATGGCCTGGTCCAGCCCGGCATCGGTGAACTGCTTGCGGGTGATGTGGCTGAACACCACGCCATGGCTCCACGGAAAACGCAGCTTGCCCTGGTGGCGGCCATCGGCATGCACCAGTTGCGGGTCGCGCTTCAAGGCATCGACCACCTGCAGCGCGTAGTGGCGGGCCTGCTCGGCGGGGTTGTCCACGGTTTTGGGTTCGCCGCCGGGAAGGATGTCCCAGGTGGACTTGTCGGCCCGAACGATGGTGGCCAGCCGCCAGTCTTTCACCTCCAGAATCAGCAGCCCGCGCCGGGGGTGCAGCACCACGAAGTCCGGGTGGCTTTGCCGTGGCCCCACGGGCACATCAAACCACAGCAGGTAGTCCGCATCCAGCTTGGCCTCCAGCCGCTCGGCCAGCCGCCGCTCGCCCGAAGTCATGCGGGCTACGCAGGTGCCAAGCGCGGGGATCAGGGTCGCCATGGTGGGTAGAAATGGGTGGCCAAACTGGCATTATGGGCGATGCCACGCCACCCCATCTTTATGAATAAAAAGTGCCTCTAGCGCTTATTCAATGGGCGTGAGAAGCTATCAAAATTAATAGGGGTCAGACCCCTATTAACCTCTATTAACGGGCCGGCACCTTTTCACCACCCACCATTTGCGTAAACCGCGCCGGGTCCTTGCCGTGCACCGGTGCTGCGTCGCCCCAGGGCCAGCCGCCGAACTGGGTGCGGCGGTAGTCGGCCATGGCCTGCTCGATTTCGGCACGGGTGTTCATCACGAACGGGCCGTACTGGGCCACCGGTTCGCCCAGCGGGCGGCCTTGCAGCAGCAGGAATTCGCTGGCCACCGGGCCGTTGACCAGCGCCACGTCTGCCCCGGCATCCAGCGTGATGGCCGCGTGGCTGGACACGGCTTGGCTGTCCACCACCACCGACTGGCCTTTGAAGAAATACAACTGCCGCTGCGTGTCGGCTCCCAATGCTGCAGGCAGGGTCCAGCGGGCACCGGGGGCCATGGTGATGGTCCAGATGGCGACATCGGCCTCGGGCTGGGCGGCCCAGGAGTCGGGCGGCGGGGCCGGGGGCGTGGCATCGGCCAGGCGACCGGCTGTGACCAGCACCTCGGTGGCCAAACCGGCTGCATCGGTGAAGGTGGCGCTGGGCACCTCGTGCTGCCAGAACATGGTGAAGTGCGGCTCCACCATTTTGTTGCGCGCAGGCAGGTTCAGCCAGATCTGGAACAGCTCCAGCGGGTTGGGCGCATCCTGGTCGAGCAGCGGAAACATCTCGGCGTGCACGATGCCTGCCCCGGTGGTCAGCCATTGCACGTCGCCTGCGCCGTACCGGGCGCTGGCCCCCAGCGAATCGGCGTGGTCCACCAGGCCCTTGCGCACGATGGTGACGGTCTCGAAACCCCGGTGCGGGTGCGGCGGAAAGCCCGGTACGGTGTCGCCGTGGTACATGCTCCAGCCGTCCTTGCGGCTGAAGTCCTGGCCGATGGCGCGGCCCGCCAGCGAGGTGGCCGGGCCCATCTGCGGGTTGGCTTGGGGGTAGGCATCGTCGTGGTAAGCGCAGAACAAAAACGGGTCGATGGTGGCCCACGGGAAACCCAGGGGCTGGACTTGCAGGATGGCGGACATAGCGGGCTTTCTGTAAAAGCAACAAATGGGGGCTGCCAAGCATTGTGCAAGCCGCCCAACCCCGGCCCGTAAAATCTGGGCCCATGACCTTCTTAGACATGCTTCACACCGCCGGGCAGCGCAATGCCTCCATGCTCTGCGTCGGGCTCGATCCCGATCCGGCCCGTTTCCCTGGCGCATGGCGCTTTGATGCCACCAAGATTGCCGACTTCTGTGCCCGCATCGTCGATGCCACGGCCGACCTGGCCATCGCCTTCAAGCCGCAGATCGCCTACTTTGCCGCCCACCGCGCCGAGGACCAGCTGGAGCGCATCGTGGCCCACATCCGCCGCGTCGCGCCGCACGTGCCCATCATCCTGGATGCCAAGCGCGGCGACATCGGCTCCACCGCCGAGCAGTACGCGGTGGAGGCCTTTGAGCGCTACCAGGCCGATGCCGTCACCCTGTCGCCCTTCATGGGTTTTGACTCGGTGCAGCCGTATTTGAAATACCCCGGCAAGGGCGCGTTTTTGCTGTGCCGCACCTCCAACCCCGGCGGCGACGACCTGCAAAACCAACGCCTGGCCAGCGTGCCCGGCCAGCCTTTGTTGTACGAGCACATCGCCCAGCTCGCCCAGGGCCCGTGGAACCTGAACGGCCAGCTCGGCCTGGTGGTGGGTGCCACCTACCCGGAAGAGATCGCACGGGTGCGCGCCCTGGCCCCTACCGTGCCGCTGCTGGTGCCCGGCGTGGGGGCGCAGGGGGGAGATGCCCGCGCTACGGTGCAGGCCGGGTGGACGGCCAACGGCCCGCTGATCGTGAACTCGTCGCGGGCAATCCTGTACGCATCGAATGGCGACGACTTTGCCGATGCGGCCCGCCGCGTGGCGCTGGACACGCGCGATACCTTGCAGGCCGCCCGAACGCTCTAGTGCTATAAATTAAGTAGCTGCTTGCCCAGGAGGAATGGGCGGCGGAGCCTTTTTTTGTATACAGGGATGTGACCCGCCAGCGGGATGGGTGTCGCTACACTGGGTGGATCTTTCTGTTCGCAGGAACCCGCTATGGATGCCACCGCCTTGGACTGTTCCGCCCCCGCCCCTGCGGCATCACCTTCTCTGGCGGCGCTGGTTGTGGCCAGCACGCTGGTAGCTTGCGGTGGTGGTAGTGGCAGTGACACAGGTGTCGGTAGCAGTAGTGGTGGCACTAGCGGTAGTGGCACTAGCACCGGGACCAGTACCAGTACCGGGACCAGTACCGGCACTGGTAGCACTGGTACGAGCACTGACACCGGCACTGGTACTAGCAGTAGCACCGGCACCAATACCAACACCGGCAGTAGCACCAGTGGTGGCAATAGCGGTTCTGTTTCCAACCCCGTACCGGCCCCGCTGAGCGACAGCCAGGCCGTCCGGTTTTTGCTGCAAGCCCAGCTGTCGGCATCGGATGCAGAGATGGCTGCCGTCCGCACAGCGGGTGCCGCGGGCTGGCTGGCCACCCAGTATGCTGCCGCGCCCGGGCCTACCGGCTGGAACTGGCTGAACAGCCGTGGTTACAACAGCATCAGCACCAGCACCCGGTTCTATGACGCCAGCTACCCCGGCGACTACATGGTCTGGAACCAGCTCATGACGGCGCCAGACGGCGTGCGCCAGCGCATGGCCTTGGCCTTGAGCGAGGTCTTCGTGGTGTCGCTCACGGGGCTGGGCTTGTTCTGGTCGCCCTACGCGATGGCGAGCTACTGGGACTTGCTGACCGCGCAGGCGTTTGGCAACTTCCGCAGCCTGTTGGAGGCGGTGACCCTGAACCCGGCGATGGGCATGTACCTGAACACCTGTGGCAACCAGAAGGAAAATACCAGCACCGGCCGCCAGCCGGACGAAAACTACGCCCGAGAGGTGATGCAGTTGATGACCATCGGCCTGGTCCAGCTCAACCCCGACGGCAGCCCGAAAAAGGATGCCAGTGGCAAGGACATTCCTACTTATGGCCAGTCCGATGTCACCCATCTGGCCCGGGTTTTCACCGGCTACGACCTGGACCAGAGCCAGGATGTGGTGGTGACGCTGCCCGGCTCCAGCCGCACGATGGGTAACAACGCCTATGCGCGCAAGCCCATGGTGCAGATCCCCGGCCGCCATTCGGGCCTGGCCGCCACCTTTCTGGGTGTGACGGTGCCTGCCAACACCGGTGCGGCCCCGGCCCTGAAGACCGCGCTGGACACCTTGTTCAACCACCCCAATGTCGGCCCGTTCTTTGGCCGCCAGATGATCCAGCGTCTGGTCACCAGCAACCCCAGTCCGGCCTATGTGGCGCGGGTGGCGGCAGCGTTCAACCAGAATGCCGCCGGGGTACGTGGTGACCTGCGCTCCGTGTGGTCGGCCATCTTGCTGGACGACGAAGCCCGTGGCGATGCGGGCCTGACGGCCCCTGGCTTTGGCAAGCTGCGCGAGCCCATGCTGCGGCTGGTGCAATGGGGGCGCACCTTTGGCATCGCATCGGCCCGTGGTAGCTGGAAGATCGGCGACCTGAGCGACCCAGCCAGCCAACTGGGCCAGAGCCCGCTGCGCTCGCCCTCGGTATTCAACTTCTTTCGGCCCGGTTACGTGCCCCCGGCCACGCCTTTGGCCGCCAACGGTGCGGTCGCCCCGGAGTTTCAGCTGGTCAACGAAAGCAGCGTGGGCGGCTATCTGAACTATCTGCAAGACGTGCTGCGCAATGGTATTTACGTCAAGGCTCCCGAGCAGCCGCAGGAGGCCAGCAATAGCGCTACCAACGGCTATGACATCGCCGCCCGCTATACCGCCGAGCTGGCGCTGGCGGCCGATGCCAGCGCCCTGGTCGCACGGCTCAACCTGCTGCTGTGCGCCGGGCAGCTCAGCGCCGCCACGCAAACGCTGGTGGTCAATGCGTTGAATGCCACCCCCGTCACCGCCAGTAGCAGTGACAGTGTCCGGCGTGACCGGGTGGCCGCCGCGGTGCTGCTGGTGATGGCCTCCAGCGAATACCTGGTACAAAAATAAAGGGCCTGCCATGCATTTACTGGACTTTCAAAAGCACTCCCGCCGGGCCTTTTTGCGCCGCTCTGGCCAGCTGGCATTGGCGGGCACTGCGTTGCCGGTGGCGTTGAACCTGGCGGCGATGGGCGAAGCCGCCGCCTTCAACGCCACCGATTACAAGGCCCTGGTGTGCCTGTTCATGCACGGTGGCAACGACCATGCCAATACGGTGGTGCCTTACGACGGCGCGCAGTACGGCCGCTACAGCACCATCCGCAGCAGCATTGCGCTGGACCACGGCGCGCTGGCGACCACGCTGCTGACCCCGCGTACGCCCCTGGCCGGGGGCCGCCAGTACGCGCTGCACCCGGCCATGACCGGGTTGGCGGGTTTGTTCAATGCAGGCAAAGCAGCGGTGCAGTTGAACGTGGGGCCGCTGGTGGTGCCCTTGACGCGCACCCAGTATCACAGTGGCAGCCGCACGCTGTACCCGCTGCCGCCCCGGCTGTTTTCGCACAACGACCAGCAGTCGATCTGGCAATCGTCTTCGCCCGAGGGCTCCACCGTGGGCTGGGGCGGCAATCTGGGCGATCTGGCGCTGGCGGGCAACGGCAACAGCCTGTTCACCTGTATTTCGGTGTCGGGGAATGCGGTTTTTTTGTCGGGCGACACCGCCTTGCAATACCAGGTCAGCACCGGCGGGGCCGTGCCCATCAATGGCATCGGTGCACGGGTGTATGGGTCCAGCGCGGTGCAGACTGCGCTGGCCACGCTGGCCCAGCAACCGCGCAGCCACCTGCTGGAGAACGCCTATACCGCCATGACCGTCCGCGCCGTGGGGGCCGAGTCGCGTATCAACGGTGCGCTGGCCGGGGCCACACTGGCCACGCCCTTCACCAGTGGCAACCCGCTGGCCGACCAGCTGAAGATGGTGGCCCGGCTGGTGGCGGCGCGCGGCACGCTGGGCACCACCCGGCAGGTATTTTTTGTGTCCATGGGCGGGTTTGACCTGCACGACAACCTGATTGCCCAGCACCCCCTGCTCTTGGGGCGGGTCAGCGATGCCCTGGCTTCGTTTTACGCCGCGACGGTGGAGCTGGGCGTGGCGGACAAAGTGACGGCATTTACCGCGTCCGACTTTGGCCGCACCCTGACGAGCAATGGCAACGGTTCGGACCACGGCTGGGGCAGCCACCACTTTATGGTGGGCGGCGCAGTGCAAGGCCAGGCGTTTTACGGTACGCCGCCGCCCATCAGCGTCGGCGACACCACCGCGGCAGAAGACCAATGGCATGTAGGGCAAGGCCGTTTGCTACCCAGCACCTCGGTGGACCAGTACGCCGCCACCTTGGCCACCTGGTTTGGCGTAGCGCCCAACGAACGGGCGGGCATCTTGCCCAATCTCGCCCACTTTGGCGCGGCAGCCGGCCGGGCGGACTATCCGGTGGATATGGGATTTATGGCGTGATGCTATAGATTGCGTAGCTTGTTGCGCTGATGGAATAAGCGCTACAGGCGTTTTTTGTCTTGAATGGGTGGGTGGCCAGCCGCTAAGGCACTGTCTCGAAGCTGATGTTGTTGACCAGCATGAACCACATGATCAGCGCCGGAATCACCACCGGCAGGGACAGGGCGCAAAACATCACAGCCGTTTTGACAAACGTGGAGATGTCGTTCCACCAGAGCAGCAGCAGCGCGCCCAGGTCGACTTCCCAAAACCGTTCCGGCTGTTGCTTTTTCATGGTGCGCCTTGTGTAAGAACGGTACACGTTCTTTTTGCAGTGTAGTGGCGCACCGTTGGATTTTCTAGCAAGGATTGCTATGATCAATTTACACTTATTTACGATCTCGGCCTTTCTTGACCGGTCCAGCAAAGGCCCCCTTCATCCTTGAGTCCGCAGGAGTACCGTCCATGCCGTTTCTTGAAAACACCAGAGTCCAAACCCGCCTGCTGGTATTTGCCATCATCAGCGCCCTGATTGCGCTGTCGGTGGGCGTGTTTGGCATGACGCGTATCTCCCAGTTGAACGGCATGCTGGTAAACATGTACCAGAACAATCTGGTGCCCGTGGGCGATATCGGTAATGCCAACATGAAGGCGATCTACCACAACCGTGCGCTGTACGCGTATGTCATTGAGGCCCAACAAGCCAATATGGACAAGATCGGTGCGCAGATGACGCAGTACGAGGCGCAGATGAAGGCCTTGCTCGACGACTATCGCAAAACAGAGCTCACCCCCCCGGAGGTGGAGTTGCTGCGCAAGATCGATACCGCCTGGCCGCCCTACGTAGCCAGCGCGGCCAAGGTGCAGAAGTTCAGCTATGAAGACAAGAACGAAGATGCCATGCGGACGATGAATGGCGAGACGGTGGCCATCTTCAAGGTGGTCGACGACCTGTTGTCGGAGCTGCTGGACCTCAACACGGCATTGGGCAAAAACACCAGCGAAGCCTCGGCCGCTTTGGTGGAGCACAGCACCTATGTCAGCATCGGGGTGATTGCTTTGGCCGTGGTACTGGCGGTGGTAGTGGGCATGTTCATTGCCCGCAGCATCACCGGCCCCTTGGGGGGGGAGCCATCCGCATTGGCTGCCGATGCCTCGGCGATTGCCGAAGGTGACTTGTCGCGCCATATCGCTGTCAAGGCGGGCGACAACGCCAGCGTAGTGGCGCGCATGGCGGCCATGCAATCCAGCCTGGTCAAGCTGGTGGCCCACGTGCGCCAAAGCTCGGAAAGCGTGGCCAGCGCCAGCCACCAGATTTCCCAGGGCAACCACGACCTCAGTGGCCGTACCGAGCAGCAGGCCAGCGCACTGGAAGAAACCGCAGCCAGCATGGAAGAGCTGAGCTCCACCGTGCGGCAGAACGCCGACAACGCCCGCCAGGCCAACCAGTTGGCCCTGAGCGCCAGCAGCGTAGCCGTGCAAGGCGGCGAGGTGGTGGCCGAGGTGGTGACCACCATGCAGGGTATCAACGATAGCTCACGCCGCATTGCCGACATCATCGGCGTGATCGACGGCATCGCCTTCCAGACCAATATTCCGGCCTTGAACGCCGCCGTGGAAGCCGCCCGTGCCGGGGAGCAGGGCCGGGGCTTTGCCGTGGTGGCCAGCGAAGTGCGGTCCCTGGCCGGGCGCAGCGCCGATGCTGCCAAAGAAATCAAGGGCCTGATCTCCACCAGCGTGGAGCGCGTGGAGCGCGGCACCGCCCTGGTCGACAAGGCCGGGGCCACCATGGACGAGGTGGTCAGCGCCATCCGCCGTGTGACCGATATCGTGGGCGAAATCAGTGCCGCCAGCAACGAGCAAAGTTCAGGCGTGGCCCAGATTGGCGAGGCCATCGTGCAGATCGACCAGGCCACCCAGCAAAACGCTGCGCTGGTAGAGGAAATGGCCGCTGCTGCCAACAGCATGAAAACCCAGGCGGACGATCTGGTGGGGGCGGTGTCGGTCTTCAAGTTGAACGCTGGCGCGGGCCGTGCGACTGCCTCCCCGCGGCCCGTAGCCGCTCCTGCCAGGCCAGCGGCGGCGGCCCGGCAGGTCACCGCCTCTGTGCCCAAGCCGGTAGCAGCCAAGACCCCGGCACCGGCCCTTGCCCGCAAGCCGTCGGCCCCTGCAGCACCCCGCAAAGCGCTGGCCGCACCGGTAGTGGCCAGCGCGTCCAAAGACGACGACTGGACTTCGTTTTAAGCATGCGGGTTTTCGTGGTTTTAAAGTGTTTCTAAATGTCAGTATCGTGTGGCTGGCGGCGAAAATTGCTAATTCAATCTGCTAACCTTTATCCCGTCCCCTCCCTTCAACCTCATAACCGAAAGATGCACATGTCCAAAGCCATCCAGTCCGCCATCGATACCCAAGAACAATTGGTTAGCGACATCAAGTCCGTGATCTCCGAGGCCGAAGAGATGCTGCACGACACCGCCGACCAGTCCGGCGACAAAATCAGCCAATTGCGTGCCCGCGTCAAGGCCCGCCTGAGTGATGCCCGCGAACGCCTGGTAGATGCCGAAGCGGCCCTGCGCCACCACACCAAGAAGGCCGCCCGCGCCACCGACGACTATGTGCACGACTCCCCCTGGACCGCAGTGGGCGTGGCCGCATGCGTGGGCCTGCTGGTCGGCCTGATCATCGGTCGCCGCTAAGCGCCCAAGCGAACCCCGACGGGTTCCGTATGCGTAGCGCATCGGGCGGTGGACCTTTCGCCGCCTTGAAAAATATACCCATCACTTTGCTGGCGATGGCGCACACGCGCCTGCAGCTACTGGGCAACGAGATCCTGACCGAGAAGCATCGCGCTCTGCGCGAGCTGACCCTGGTGCTGGCCATGGTGGCCTGCGCCGGGCTGGGCGTGCTGCTGGTGGTGGGGCTGGTGGTCATATTGCTGTGGGACCAGCGGGTGTGGGTGCTCTCAATCCTGATCGTGCTGTTTTTGGGGGCAGCGCTCATCTGCTTTGCCAAGTTGCGCCGCTCTACCCGCAGTTTCGACGGGGTGTTTGCGGGCAGCCTGGCCGAGCTGCAAGAGGACCTGCGCCAACTCAAGGCCGCAAGCGACGACCATGGCAAAGACCCGCGCTGAGCTGGACCAGGAGCGCGCCCGCCTGACGGAGCGCATCCAGGCCCAGCGTGCCAATCTGGCCCGCGAACTGGCCCCGTTGCAGCGCGTGTCTAACGCCAGCAATGTGCTGAGTGCGCTGGTGGCCGAAGCCGTGGCCTACGTACGCCAGCGGCCTGTGGCTGCTGCACTGCTGCTGGGCGGGCTGGTGCTGGTCAAGCCCAAAGGCGTGTGGCGCTGGGCCAAGCGGGGTTTCTTCATTTGGCGCGGATTTCGAGCCGTGCAGCAATGGCAGCCGGGCACCTTCATGGACGTGGTGCGCCAGGTGGTGGCCGTCAAAAACTACTTTGCTACTAAATAAATAGCTGCTCGTGCTTGTGGAATAAGCGCAAGCGGCCTATTTTCTATATTTTTTGCGGGGCAGGTGTTTCTTCTTTGGTGACCAGCCAGATGCCACCGCACACCAGCACCAGCGCCACCGCGTTCTTCCACTCCAGAAACCGCTCGTCCAGAAACAGCGCCGACAACAGGGTGCCAAACACCGGCACCATGAAGTTGAACACCGTCACCATGCTGACCCGGTTGTACTTCAGCAAAATGGTCCACAGCGAAAATGCCACCGAGGTCAGCGCCACCATGTACAGCATCAGGGCGGCAGAGGCCCAGGTAAAGGCCTCCAGCGCGCCACCCGTGGCAAAGCCGAGCAGCAGCAGGGCCACCCCGCCAATCGCCAACTGGTAGCCGGTGAGCACCACCGAATCCACCTGCTGCGACAGTTTCTTGCCGTAAATGCTGGCCGCCGACAGGATGAAGGCCGCCAACACCACGCTGCCTTCGCCCAGCAGCGTGAAATCAAAACTCAGCAGCCCTGGGCGGAAGTTGACCACCATCACCCCCACAAAACCCACCACGCAGCCCAGCACCTTGTTGAAGCTCAGGCGGTCGTTCTTGTAGATGAAGTGCGCCAGCAGCACGCTGAAAAAGGTGCCGGTGGCATTCATGATGGAGCTCTTCACCCCCGTGGCATAGGCGAGGCCGATGTAGAAAAACACGTACTGCAAGCTGGTCTGTGTGAGGCCCAGCAGGGTCATCTGGCCGAAGGTGCGCAGCTTGATGGCGAACACCGGCTTTTGGCTGATGGCCGCAAACACCAGCAGCACCAGCCCGGCCAACGCAAAGCGGTAGCCCGCAAACACCAGCTTGGTGGGAATGTCGTTGGCCGCGATATGGAACATCGCATAGCCGTTCTTGATGGCCGGGTAGGCGCTGCCCCACAGCAGGCAGCACAGCGAGGCCAGCAAAAACACGACTTTGCGCTGGGTGAAGACGGAGGCAGGACGGGGAAGGGGGAGGGTTGCAGTGAGGGTCATAACAGTCGCGCCAGGTATTTGCCGGTATGGCTGGCCGGGTTGGCCGCTATCTCTTCCGGCGTGCCCACGCCCACCACGGTGCCGCCACCGGCGCCGCCTTCGGGGCCCATGTCGATCAGCCAGTCGGCGGTTTTGATCACGTCCAGGTTGTGCTCGATCACCACGATGGTGTTGCCCGCGCTGCGTAGCTGGTGCAGCACCTTGAGCAGCAGGGCAATGTCGGCAAAGTGCAGGCCGGTGGTGGGCTCGTCCAGGATGTACAGCGTGCGGCCGGTGTCTCGCTTGCTCAGCTCCAGCGCCAGCTTGACCCGCTGCGCCTCGCCGCCTGACAGCGTGGTGGCCGACTGCCCTAACTTGATGTAGCTCAGCCCCACGTCCAGCAGGGTGTGCAGCTTGCGGGCGATAGTGGGCACGGCCTGCAGGAAGGTGTAGGCCGCCTCGACCGTCAGCTCCAGGATCTGGGCGATGTTCTTGCCCTTGTACAGCACCTCCAGCGTCTCGCGGTTGTAGCGCTGGCCCTTGCACACGTCACAGGGCACGTATACGTCGGGCAGAAAGTGCATCTCTACCTTGACCATGCCGTCGCCCTGGCAGGCCTCGCAGCGGCCCCCGGCCACGTTAAAGCTGAAGCGCCCTGGCCCGTAGCCGCGTTCGCGCGCCATCGGCACCTCGGCCATCAGCTCGCGGATGGGCGTGAACAGGCCGGTGTAGGTGGCCGGGTTGCTGCGCGGCGTGCGGCCAATCGGCGACTGGTCCACGTTGATGACCTTGTCGAACTGCTCGATGCCGAGGATTTCGCTGTGCTCGGCGGGTTCGTCGTGGGCGCGGTAGAGCTGGCGCGCCACGGCGGTGTACAGCGTGTCGTTGACCAGGGTGGACTTGCCCGAGCCCGATACGCCGGTCACGCAGGTGAACAGGCCGACGGGAATGTCGGCGTTGACGCTTTTCAGGTTGTGGCCGGTGGCGCCGACGATGGACAGCCAGCCGTGGGTAGGCTTTTGGCGCTCGGTGGGCACTTCGATCTTGAGCGTGCCCGCCAGGTACTGGCCGGTGAGTGAATCGGGATTGGCCTTGACCTCGTCAAACGTGCCCTGCGCCATCACCCGCCCGCCGTGCACGCCCGCGCCGGGGCCCAGGTCGATCACGTGGTCGGCGGCGCGCATCATGTCTTCGTCGTGCTCCACCACCAGCACGCTGTTGCCGATGTCGCGCAGGTGCTGCAGGGTGGCGATCAGGCGGTCGTTGTCGCGCTGGTGCAGGCCAATGCTGGGTTCGTCCAGCACGTACATCACGCCGGTCAGGCCGGAGCCGATCTGCGAGGCCAGGCGGATGCGCTGGGATTCGCCACCGCTGAGGGTTTCGGCGCTGCGGTCCAGGCTCAGGTAGTTCAGGCCCACGTCGTTCAGGAATTTGAGGCGCAGACCGATCTCGCGCACGATCTTGTCGGCAATTTCGCCCTTGGCGCCGCCCATTTTCAGGGTCTGGAAGTAGGCAAAGCAGTCGCGCAGCGTGGTGTGGCTGATCTCGAAGATAGCGCGGGCCTGGTCGCCTTCGCCCACCTTCACGTGCCGGGCCTCGCGCCGCAGCCGTGAGCCCAGGCAGGTGGTGCAGGGTTGGGTGGTGCGGTAGCGGGCCAGGTCTTCGCGCACCAGGTTCGAGTCCGTCTCGCGGTAGCGCCGCTGCATGTTGGGGATGATGCCCTCGAAGGGGTGCTTCTTGCTGACCTTCTTGCCCTGCGACGCACCGGAGTCCATCACGTAGCTGAATTTGATGTCTTCCTCGCCCGAGCCGTGCAGCAGCGCGTGCTGGGCTGCGGCAGGCAGTGCCTCGAACGCCTGCTCGATGTCGAACTGGTAGTGCTTGGCCAGGCTTTCCAGCATGGCAAAGTAGTAGGCGTTGCGCCGGTCCCAGCCCTTGATGGCACCGCTGGCCAGGCTGAGCGACGGGAAGGCCACCACCCGGGTCGGGTCGAACAGCTCCTGCGCGCCCAGCCCGTCGCAGGCCGGGCAGGCCCCTACGGGTGAGTTGAACGAGAACAGGCGCGGCTCCAGCTCGCTGATCGAGTAGCTGCAAATGGGGCAGGCGAACTTGGCGTTGAACAGGTGCTCAGTGCCCGAGCCCATCTCCACCACGATGGCCTTGCCCTCGGCCAGCCGCAGCGAGGCCTCAAAACTCTCGGCCAGACGCTGGCGCTGGGCGGCCATGGCTTGGGGCTCCGTGTCGCCATGCACCTTCACGCGGTCGATCACCACGTCGATGTTGTGCTTTTCGGTCTTTTTCAGCTTGGGCAGGGCGTCGAACTCGAAAGTTTCGCCATCCACCCGAAAGCGCACATAGCCCTGGGCCTGCATGTCGGCAAACACGTCGGCGTATTCACCCTTTTTCTCGCGGGCGATGGGGGCCACCACCATCAGGCGGGTGTCCACCGGCAAGGCCAGCACCGCATCCACCATCTGGCTCACGGTCTGGGCCTGCAGCGGCAGGTTGTGGTCGGGGCAGTAGGGCGTACCGGCGCGGGCAAACAGCAGGCGCAGGTAGTCGTGGATCTCGGTCACCGTGCCCACGGTGGAACGCGGGTTGTGGCTGGTGGCCTTTTGCTCGATGGAGATGGCCGGGCTCAGGCCTTCGATCAGGTCCACGTCCGGCTTGTCCATCAACTGCAGGAACTGCCGGGCGTAGGTGCTCAGGCTTTCCACATAGCGGCGCTGGCCTTCGGCGTACAAGGTGTCAAACGCCAAACTGGACTTGCCCGAGCCGCTCAGGCCGGTGATGACCACCAGCTGGTTGCGCGGGATGTCCAGGTCGATGTTCTTCAGGTTGTGGGTGCGTGCGCCACGGATGCTGATGCGCTGCAACTGCAAGGCATTGCGCAAGTACAGGCCGTCGGAAACGGTGTCGGGGAGGGCGGAGTTCAAGGTGGGGACACTTAAGGGGTAACCCGCGATGATAGACAATCGCAGTTAGTTTGCTTGCCAACGGCTTTTCGCGTGTCCTCACCCTCCGTATCCATCCCCACTGCTTCTGTCTCTGCGTCTGTCGCCATGACACCGCCAGAGCGGCACGCCAGCCTGTCGCTGGCCCTGATTTTTGCGCTGCGCATGCTGGGCCTGTTCCTGGTACTGCCGGTGTTTGCGCTGGAAGCAGCCAAGTTCCCCGGTGGCGATGACCCGGCCCGCGTGGGGCTGGCCATGGGTATCTATGGGTTGACGCAGGGCCTGCTGCAACTGCCGTTTGGCATGGCCTCCGACCGGTTTGGCCGCAAGCGGGTGATCGTGCTGGGTTTGCTGCTGTTTGCGGCGGGCAGCTTCTGGGCGGCCAGCGCCGATAGCCTGACCGGGCTGTTGCTAGGCCGCGCAGTGCAGGGGGCAGGGGCCATCTCCGCCGCCGTGACGGCCTTGTTGGCCGACCAGACCCGCGATGCGGTGCGCACCAAGGCCATGGCGCTGGTGGGTGGCAGCATTGCGCTGGTGTTTGCCCTGTCGCTGGTGCTGGCCCCGGTGCTGGTGGCGCATATCGGCTTGGCAGGGCTGTTTGCGTTGACTGGCGGCCTGGCGCTGGCCGGTGTGGCGGTGGTACTGTGGGTGGTGCCGCCTGAGCCCTTGCTGCACAAGAACCAGCCGCGCGGCAAACTCAGCGAAGTGCTGTCGCACGTGGGCCTGCTGCGGCTGAATTTTGGTGTGTTTGTGCTGCATGCCGTGCAACTGGCAATGTGGATGGCGGTGCCTGCGCTGCTGCTGCAGGCCGGGCTGGACAAGGCCCACCACTGGTGGGTGTACCTGCCCGCTGTGCTGGGCTCGTTTGTGGTGATGGGCGGCAGCCTGTTTCCGCTGGAGCGGCGCGGCTACCTGCGCGGCGTGTTTTTGGCGGCCATAGCGCTGATCGCGCTGGTGCAGGTGGGGCTGCTGTGGGTAACAGATACGCCGCAGGTCAGCACGATGGCGACGCTGCTGTTTTTGTTTTTTTGCGGCTTCAACGTGCTGGAGGCCAGCCAGCCCAGCCTGGCCTCGCGCATGGCCCCGGCCGCGGTGCGCGGCAGCGCTTTGGGGGTGTACAACACGCTGCAGTCGCTGGGCTATTTTGCCGGGGGGCTGGCAGGTGGCGCACTGCTGAAATGGGGCGGTGCGCACAGCCTGTTCATCGCCTGCGGGCTGGCTATGCTGGTGTGGTTGGCGGTAGCGTGGCCCATGCAGACCCCGGCCAAAGTCAACGCATAATCTATCCCCTCTAGAGGAATAACCATGGCATCCGTCAACAAAGTCATCATCGTCGGCAACCTGGGCCGCGACCCCGAGGTGCGCACCTTCCCCAGTGGCGACCGGGTGGCCAATGTCACCATCGCCACTACCGAAACCTGGAAAGACAAGCAAACCGGCGAACGCCGCGAAGCCACCGAATGGCACCGTGTGGTGTTCCGCGGTGGTTTGGCGGGCATCGTCGAGCAGTACCTGCGCAAGGGCTCGCAGGTGTATGTCGAGGGCTCCATCCGCAGCCGCAAGTACAACGATGCCACCGGCGTGGAAAAGTCCATCACCGAAATCGTCGCCAACGAAATGACCATGCTGGGCAGCCGCCAGGGCATGGGTGGCCCGCAGGGTGGTGGCAATGACGGTGGTAATGGTGGTGGTTATGACGACGGCGGCTACGACAACAGCCCGGCCCTCGCCCCGGCCCGCCGCCCCATGGCACCGGCACCCGCCAGTCGTCCGCCCATGGCTGCTCCTGCACCCCGCCCCGCGCCGCCGCCACCGGCACGTGCCTCCAGTGGTTTTGACGACATGGACGACGATATTCCGTTCTGAGTTGGCTGGAATTCAGCGTTTCATAGCCCGCTGGCCTTGTGCTTGCGGGCTTTTTTGATGTGGGCGATAAGCCCAAGTTTTCATACAAATGGAGGAGGTGATTCCGCATTTTTTGGTCTAAGAATGCGTGAATGTAACGATTTGTTTGGAAAAGTGGGCTAGCATGGGGCAGATGCTCACCCACACCAGACGTTTGGTTTCGCGACGCAAACTGCTTGAATGGCTGCTGCTGGTGGTGGTCCTCGCCCTGGTAGGGGGCTTCATTGCCTACGTGCATTCCGTCGAGCTGGAGCGCACATTGGTCACCGAGCAAGACCGCTTGCAGGTGCAGTCGAATGTGATTGCCAACGACATCCAGGGCAATCTGGGTGTCATCAGCCTGGCGATGGAGGATGTCATCCAGGACTTCCTGGTGGTTCCGGGGGCGACCAAGACAGAAGATCTGTCCCGGCGCTTGCGTGCGTTGGTCAATGCCATGCCGGGCATCCGGGCGATGGTGGTGATAGACGCACAGGGCGTGGCGATGGCCGCGCACAGCCCCGATTTGGTCGGAGTGAACTTCAGCCAGCGGGTCTATTTCAAAACCGTGCAATCGCAGCCGAGCCCGACAACCCTGTACGTGTCGGCACCTTATGTGTCCTTGCGCAAGGACCTGGTTGTCAACACCGCCCGGATGGTGCCTGGCGGCCATGGGGAGTTTGCGGGGCTGGTGATTGCCACGCTCGATCCAGAGTACTTCACCGGTATTTTTCGACCGGCGATGTACGCCTCCGATGTCTGGGGTTTTGTGGTCCATGGCGATGGGCTGCAGTTTTTGAATTTTCCGTCCAGGGCCAATATTGACGGGAACAACTACAACCGGCCGGGCACCTTCTTCCAACGGCACCTGGCCAGCGGCAAGTCCAGCAATGTGTTGACGGGCACCATACCCAGTACCGGCGAGCAGCGCCTGATGGCTTTGCGCTCCATCCAGCCGAGCGCTCTGCAGATGGACAAAGGCCTGGTGATCGGCCTCAGCCGCGACCTGCACGCCATCCAGCAGGTTTTGCAGCGCCAGGCCCTCACCAACGGCGTGTTGTACGCCGCCCTGGCCTTGCTCTGCGGCGGCGGGCTGTGGTGGGGCCAGACGCGGCGGTCGCGCATGGAAGACCTGGCGTTTGAGCGCGACAGCGAGCGCCTGGAGGCCGCCGACCGGCTTAAGCTGGCGCTGCGCGGCGGCAATTTGGGCCTGTGGAGTCTCCATGCGCCTACGGGGGAGCGTACTTACGACGACATCTCGCTGGGCATGGTCGGATATGCGCAGCAGGATTTTCAGAATGACCCCGAGTTTTGGCGTCGCCGGATCCACCCCGAGGACCTGCCTGTGTGTGAGCGGGCCCGAGATACCTGTATCGATGGCAGCCAGCCTTTATACGAGGTGAGCTACCGCATCCAGCATCGGTTGGGCCATTGGGTCTGGATTCTGGGGCGGGCCCAGGCGATCGAGCGCGACGCGCAGGGCCGGGGTATCACCCTGATGGGCACCCACATGGACATCACGGCGGCCAAATTGGCCGATCAGGAAGTGGTGCGCGCGCGCAATGGCCTGCAAGCGGTTTTCGACAATATGACCGAAGGGGTCTTCGTTTTTGACCGCCAGAAAGCCATCGTGCGCATCAACCTGGCCGCGCGCAGCATCCATGGGCTGTTTGATGCGGCCACGCCGATAGACGAGGTGCGCTCCAAGATCGAAGTCACGCTGCCCAGCGGGGAAGTCGTGCCTGCCGGGCAATGGATCAGCGTGCGCGGGGGCGGTGCTGATTTTGTCCGCGACTTTGAGGTGACGGTGCGCCGCACGGACACCGGCCAGTCGGTGATTCTGGAATACAGCACCGCACCGATTCTGGATGCCGAGGGCCAGGTAGACCAGGTGATTCTGACCTTCCGGGACGTGACCGAGCGCCGCATGGCCCACACCCTGCGCCAGAGCGAGGCCCGTTTTCGCACCTTGATCGAAGACGCGCCCCTGGCGATTGCCATTTTGCGGGCCGGACATTTTGTGTATTCCAACCCGCGTTACGGGGCTCTGCACGGCTATGCGGCCATGGACGATCTGGTCGGTTTGCCCTGGCGCGCCATGCTGTCGGATGAGTCCCGTGCGCTGTTCCACGGCCAGGTTGCCTTGGTGCAGGAAGACTCCCCGCTGGAGCAGATGTTTGAAGCCGTGGCGCTGGGCAAGGATGGCTCTTTGGTGCCGGTATTCAAAACCACAGCCCGTGTGGTGCTGGCCGATGGGCCTGCCACCCTGGTATTTGCGCAGGACATTTCGGCCCAAAAGCAGGCCGAGGCGGCCTTGCTGCAGGCCCGCGACGTGGCCGAGGCCGCCAACCGCAGCAAGGCCGAGTTCCTGGCCAACATGAGCCACGAAATCCGTTCGCCCCTGAATGCCATTCTGGGCCTGGCCTATCTGCTGGAACAGGCGCAGCTGGACTCGAACGCCCATGATCTGGTGCGCAAGATACGGGCCTCGGGCCGCTCGCTGCTGGGCATCATCAACGACGTGCTGGACGTGTCCAAAATCGAAGCCGGGCACATGGCCATAGAGTGCACGCCGTTTCGCCTGGGCGATGTGATGGACAACCTGGCCAGCGCCATGGGTATCGCGGCGGGCAATAAAAATATCGAGATCATCATCCAGCCCCTGCCAGCGGGCATCAGCGCGGTGAAGGGCGATGCCTTGCGCCTGGAGCAGGTGCTCACCAACTTGGCCAGCAATGCTATCAAGTTCACCCATGCGGGCCAGGTGGAGCTGCGCACCGAGCTGCTCAGCATGCATGCAGATACGCTCATCCTGCGGTTCAGCGTGGTGGACACCGGCATCGGCATTGCCCCGGCGTTGCAGAACGAGGTGTTCTCGGCCTTTACCCAGGCCGACGGCTCCACCACCCGGCGCTTTGGCGGCACGGGCCTGGGCCTGACCATCAGCCGCCAGCTGGTGGGCTTGATGGGGGGCGAGATTGGCCTGGTCAGTGCCCTGGGCGAGGGCAGCGAATTCTGGTTTACCGTGCCCCTGCAGCAGATTCCCAGCACCGACTTTTCGTCGCCCGACATGGTCCGGATCGATGCCCTGTTTGCCGATGACAGCCAGATCGCCCTGCGCGCGGTGGTGGATATTGCCCAGGGTCTGGGCTGGCAGGTCAGCGCCGTGGATTCCGGCGAGGCGGTGCTGGCCCAGGTGCAAAGCCGCAAACATGGCAAGCTGCCCCATGTAGTGGTGCTGGACTGGAAAATGCTGGGCATGGATGGCCTGGCGACCGCGCAAGCCATTCGCAGCAGTGTGCCGCCCGACGAATGCCCCATCGTCATCATGGCCACCGCCTACTCGATCACCAGCTTGGCCAGCCAGCCAGGGGCCGACCTGGTGGACGCGATTCTGAGCAAGCCGGTCACCACCTCCACCCTGTACAACGCCGTCATGACCGCGCAACGCAAGCGCGCCCATGCGGTAGGCGTGCCACCGGTCGTACCGCATGCAGTGGGTGAGGCCTTGACCGGGGTGCGGGTGCTGGTGGTGGACGACAGCGAAATCAACCGTGAAGTGGCGCAGCGCATCCTGCACCAGCAGGGGGCCGAGGTGGTGCTGGCCGAGGACGGCCAGGTGGCGCTGGATTGGTTGCGGGCCCACCCCAGCGAGGTAGACATGGTGCTGATGGACGTACAGATGCCGGTCCTGGACGGTATTGAAGCCACGCGCCAACTGCGGCGCATGCCGCAGTTCAACGACCTGCCCATCGTGGCCTTGACCGCCGGGGCCTTCAAGTCGCAGCAGGAAGCCGCCCAGGCCGTGGGCATGACCGACTTCATCAGCAAACCCTTTGACGTGCCGTCCACCGTGGCGCTGATCCAGCGGCTGCGGCGCAAGCCGGGCATGGTGCCCCGTGCGATGCCCATGGCTCCCGAGGCGCTGCCCGCAGTGTCCCTGGAGGCTATCCCGCTGTTGGACACATCGGTGGTGGACGTTGCGCAGGGTCTGCAGGTATGGTCGAATCTGCCGGTGTACCGCGAATACCTGCGGCGCTTCTCCAGCGGTTATGGCCATGCGGTGGCCGAGATGCATGCCAGCCTGGCGGCCGACGACCGCCCCGCCGCCGCCGCATTGGCCCACAAGCTGGCCGGTGTGGCCGCCAATATGGCCCTGCCCACCACCTACCGCCTGGCCACCGAGGCGGAGCGGGTGCTGTCCATGGGCTATGACCCGATACCGGTGCTGGCCCGCCTGGACGTGGCGTTGCGGCAGGCCCTGGAGCTGATCGCGCGCTTTGCCCCTGCCGTGTTGCTGCCCGCCGCCCAGGAACGCATGGCATCCTCCGAGTCCCCCGAGGCCCGTGCGGGCCTGGAAGCGCAGATGCAGGCCCTGCTGGAGGCGCTGGATACCGACAACCCCGCGCCGGTAGAGGCCTTGCTGGCCCGGTTGGAGCAGCATGTGCCTGAACAGGATCTGGCGGCCATCCGGGCCTGCGTGCACGCCTTCGACTTTCGGGGGGCCGAGGCCTGCAGCCGCCTGCTGGCACGGCACTACGGGATTGCACCCAAGGAGTAGACCATGTATGTCCCCACCATTTTGGTCGTCGATGACGAGCCCGCGAACCTAGGGATCATGCGCGAGATCCTGCAGAAAACCTATGTGCTGGCCTTTGCCCGCAATGGGGCCGAAGCGCTGGCGGCGGTGGTCAAGCACAGCCCGGCCCTGGTGCTGCTCGACATCGGGCTGCCCGACACCAACGGCTACGACCTGTGCCGCCTGATCAAGCAGCGCGATGCCACCCAGAGCGTGCAGGTGATTTTTGTCACCGGCTACGCCGACCTGGCGCACGAGGCTGCGGGCTTTGCGGCGGGGGCGGTGGACTACATCACCAAGCCGGTGTCTCCGCCCATCGTGCTGGCCCGGGTATCGGCGCATTTGTCGCGGGTGCGGGCCACGGCGCTGGAGCAAAGCTACCGTGACGCGATTCTCATGCTCGGCCATGCCGGGCATTACAACGACACCGACACCGGGGCCCACATCTGGCGCATGGGGGCCTATGCCCGCGTGCTGGCCCAGGCCTGCGGCTGGGATGCCGCCAGCAGCACCCGGCTGGAGCTGGCCGCTCCCATGCACGACACCGGCAAGCTCGGCGTGCCTCAAGCGATTTTGCGAAAACCGGGGCCGCTGGACGAAGCCGAGTGGGAGGTGATGCGCACCCACCCGCAGATTGGCTTTGAGATTCTGAGCAAAAGCGAAGCCCCGGTGTTCCAGCTCGCAGCCGAGGTCGCCCTGTGGCACCATGAGAAATGGGACGGAAGCGGCTACCCGCACGGCCTGCGCGGGCAAGAAATCCCCAAGTCGGCCCGTATCGTGGCGTTGGCCGATGTGTTCGATGCGCTGAGCATGCGCCGACCCTACAAGGAGCCGTGGCCGATGGAGAAGATCCTGGGCTACATCCACGCCGGGGTGGAGGTGCACTTTGACCCCATGGTGGTCCACGCCTTCCAAGGCATCCTGCCCGAGCTGCTGGACATCCGCAAGCAGTGGGAGAAAGTGGATGCCGAGCAAATGCAGCCCCCCCAAAATCCAGCCTGAAGTCGCTGCACTTCCTCGGTGCAACAAGCCGAAAAATATTGGCACAAAACTAGCTTAAACCCCAAGAAGCTGACCGTTTGGTTAGCTTTATAGTGGGTTTATATGATTCAAATTTTTCACCTCCGTGTCCATGCCTGCGTCTGAGCCGCTGGCGGTCCAGGTCAGCCGGGCCAACGTCATTTACCCCGCAGCCGACGCGCCGGTGCATGCCCTGCAAGACATCGACCTGACCGTGCAGCCGGGCGAATTCATCTCGCTGATCGGCCCCTCGGGCTGCGGCAAGACTACGCTGCTGCGCGCCATTGCCGACCTGGAGCCCATCAGCTCGGGCACCATGCTGGTGAACGGGGTCAGCCCGCACGCGGCGCGCCTGGCCCGCTCCTACGGCTATGTGTTCCAGGCCCCGGCGCTGTTTCCCTGGCGCACCGTGCTGGGCAATGTGCTGTTGCCGCTGCACATCCAGGGCCGCGACAAGGCCGAGAGCCAGCGCATTGCGATGGACCAGCTGGCGCGGGTGGGCCTGCAGGGGTTCGAGAAGAAATACCCCTGGCAGCTCTCGGGCGGCATGCAGCAGCGGGTGTCGATTGCCCGGGCACTGGCCTTTGAGCCGCGCATCCTGATGATGGACGAGCCCTTTGGTGCGCTGGACGAAATCACCCGCGACCGCCTCAACGAGCAGCTGCAGCAGCTCTGGCAGCGCGAGCGCCGCACGGTGGTGTTTGTGACCCACTCGATTGCCGAGGCGGTGTATCTGTCGACCCGCATCGTGGTCATGTCGCCCCGGCCCGGGCGCATCGTCAAGGTCATCGATTCCACCCTGCCGGACGAGCGCCACCTGGGCCTGCGCGACACGCCCGAGTTCATGGCCCTGGCCCATGCCGTACGCGAGTCCCTGGCGGATGGCCACCACTAAGCGCAGCGCCGCTCTCCACAGCGGCTTGCCCATCGCCACCGTGCTACTGGGCGTGCTACTGCTGTGGTACGCGGGGGCCGTGTGGCTGAACGCGCCAGGGGCCATTGAGCGCGTGCTCAGCCCTCGGGGCACGGCCTGGAGCTGGACGGATCTGGTCCAGACCACGCTGAACATGCAGCGACCGGTGCTGCCGTCGCCGCTGCAGGTGGCACAAGATTTTTGGTCCAGCCTGGTCGATTGGCCGGTGGATTCGCCACGCAACCTGCTGTTCCACGTGGCCGTCACTGCCCATTCCAGCCTGCTGGGTTTTGCCATGGGCACGCTGCTGGGCCTGCTGCTGTCGGCGGGCATCGTGCATTCGCGCACGCTTGACCGGGCGCTGATGCCCTGGATCGTGGCCTCGCAAACCATCCCCGTGCTGGCGATCGCACCCATCGTGCTGGTGATTCTGGGCAGCCTGGGCTTCTCGGGCGTGTGGCCCAAGGCGGTGATCGCCATGTACCTGTGCTTCTTCCCGGTCACCGTGGCCATGGTGCAGGGCCTGCGCTCGCCGCAGCAGATCGACACCGAGCTGCTCTACACCTACGCCGCCTCGCGCTGGCAGGCGTTCTGGTTGCTGCGCCTGCCTGCGGCCCTGCCGTTTTTGTTCCCGGCCTTGCGGGTGGGCATTGCGGCCAGCCTGGTGGGTGCCATGGTGGCCGAATTGCCCACCGGTGCGCAGGCGGGCCTGGGGGCCAAGCTGCTGCTGGGCTCGTACTACGGCAACACCGTGGCCATCTGGTCGGCACTGCTGATGTCGGCCTTGCTGGGCTTGGCCCTGACCGCCGCCGTGCTGGGCGTGGAGCGGCTGGTGCTGCGCCGCTTTGGGGGCCGGGCATGAAGGCGCGCAGCCCGCAGGCGGTGCTGGGCCTGGTAGCGGTTAGCGTGCTGATTGCTGCGGTTTTTATAGCTGCTACCGCTTATTCCATAAGCACGAGCGGTCTTTTTTTGCCTATATTTCTGGGCGTGCTGGGGTTGGCCGTATGGACCGTGCGGGCTTGCGCCAGGCTGGACGGGCGGCCCGTTTACGGGCTGTTGACGGCGGGCCTGTTCGGCCTGTGGTTGCTGTACTTCTGGCAGCTGCTGGTCTCCGCGTATGAGGTACCCCGGGTGCTGCTGCCGTCGCCGCTGCAGATCGTGCAGGCCATGGGCGAGGGCGGGGCGCTGCTGTGGGGCGACTTTGTACAGACCGTGCTCAAGTCGGTGCTCACCGGCTGGGTGCTGGGCTGCGGCCTGGGGTTTGCCGTGGCCGTCGCTATCGACCGCCTGCCGTTTTTGCAGCGCGGCCTGTTGCCGATTGCCTCGCTCACCAGCACCGTGCCGCTGGTCGGGGTGGCACCGATCGCGGTGATGTGGTTTGGTTTTGACTGGCCGTCCAAGGCGGCGGTGGTGGTGCTGATGACCTTTTTCCCTATGCTGGTGTCCACCCTGGCCGGCTTGAAAGCCGCCGGCAAGCTCGAGCGCGAGCTGATGCACAGCTACGCGGCGGGCTACTGGCAAACCTTGCTGGGGCTGCGCCTGCCCAGTGCCTTGCCGTTCATTTTTGGTGCGCTCAAGGTCAACGCCACGCTGGCGCTGATCGGGGCCATCGTGGCCGAGTTTTTTGGTTCGCCCACAGCCGGGCTGGGTTTTCGCATTTCCACCGAGGCGGCCAAGATGCAGATGCCGCTGGTGTGGGGCGCGATTGTGGTGGCGGCCCTCACCGGCTCGCTGGCCTACGCCTTGCTGGTGCAGCTGGAGCGGCGTTTCGCGTTCTGGCACCCTTCCGTTCGTTCCCACTAACTTTCATGGACTCGGGCGCAGAGCGCCCCGAGCCATGAAAGTTGATTTTTGCTAAGTTCCCCACCCTAGGAGTATTCGATGCTGAAATTATCCAAGTTGAGCCAAGGCCTGCTGGCCGCTGCTTTTGTGGTCGGCAGCCTGGCCGCCCAGGCCCAAGAAAAACTCACCGTGCAGCTCAAATGGGTGCCGCAAGCCCAGTTTGCGGGCTACTACGTGGCAGCGGCCAAGGGCTACTACAAGGCCGAGGGCCTGGACGTGACCATCAAGCCCGGCGGCCCCGACATCTCGCCGGTGCAGGTGATTGCGGGCAACAACGCCGACGTGATCGTCAACTGGATGCCCGACGCGCTGGCCGCCCGCGAAGCCGGCGTGCCGCTGGTCAACATCGCGCAGGTGTTTAACCGCTCCGGGCTCATGCTCACCTGCAAAAAAGCCAGCGGCGTGGCCAGCCCCAAAGACCTGAAGGGCAAAACCCTGGGCGTGTGGTTTGGTGGTAACGAATACCCGTTCCTGAACTGGATGGCCAAGCTGGGCCTCAAGCCCGACACCGACATCAAGGTGCTCAAGCAGGGCTTTAACGTCGACCCACTGCTGCAAAACCAGGCTGCCTGCGTGTCCACCATGGTCTACAACGAGTACTGGCAGATCATCGACGCGGGCGTGAAGGAGAGCGACCTGGTCACCTTCTTTTACGAAGACCAGGGCGCGGCCTCGCTGGAAGACGGCCTGTACGTAATGGAAGCCAAGCTGAAAGACCCGGCCTTTGTAGCCCGCATGGGCAAGTTCCTGCGGGCCACCTTCAAGGGCTGGAACGACGCTGTGAAAAACCCCGAAGAAGCCGCCAAGATCGTGGTCTCCAACGACATGTCGGGCAGCGCCACCTTGGCGGTGCAAAAGCGCCAGATGGAAAACGTGGCCAAGCTCATCACCACCGCCAACAGCCCCAAGATGGGCTACCTGGAGCCCGCCGCCTATGAGCGCACGGTCAAGGTGCTGCTGTCGGGCGGCAGTGCGCCGGTGATCAAGAAAGACCCTGGTGCCGCCGCCATGAGCCACGTCGTTTGGGAAGCGGCCAGCAAAAAGTGAGCTCCAAAACGCTAACCCTGCCGGATGCGAAAGGCCAGATCCGCCAGGCCAATGAAGAGCGGATCCTGGCCGCGGCAGAGCGCATCTTTGCCGGGGCCGGGTTCAGCGGTGCCACCATGGCCCAGATCGCCGAAGAATCCGGCCTGCCCAAGGCCAACCTCCACTACTACTTTGGCAACAAGGATGCTCTGTACCGCGCGGTGCTGGCCCGCATCCTGGAGGACTGGCTGGCCCCCACCCACGGCATCACCCCCGATGCCGACCCGGCCCAGGCCATCGGCGGCTACATCCGCAGCAAGATGGCCATGTCGGCGGCCCGCCCGCACGCCTCCAAGGTCTGGGCCAACGAGTTGCTGCACGGCGCCACCGTGGTGCGGCAACTGCTGGCCACCGAACTGCGCGGCACGGTGCGGGCCAAGGCAGCCGTCATCGACCAGTGGATTGCCGAGGGGAAAATGGCCCCGGTGGACAGCACCCATTTGTTTTTCACCCTGTGGGCGGCCACCCAAACCTATGCCGACTTTGACGTGCAGGTCAGCGCGGTACTGGGCCGCCCCAGGCTGACCCGTGCCGACCAGGCTCGAGCCACCGAACACGTGGTGGCCTTGCTGTTGCGCGGCTGCGGGCTGCAGCCCTGAGCCACGGGGCGCGCCTGGGTTCTTCATATGTAAAAGAGCGTTAAACCTGGCGGTAGAGTCAACTTTTTGGCATGGCCTTTGCGTAGTGTGTAGCCCTACATACTTCGTTTGAAAAACCCCATGCACTTCACCAAAATCCTGGCTGCTGTGGCCGCTACCGCCGCCCTGGCTCCCGCCGCGCAGGCCGACGACAACTGGTCGTTCAAGAACGTCAGCATCAACCATCTGGACTGGACGGGCCGCACCCAGAACCAAACCAGCAAGGGGCCTTTCTCGGGCAAAAAAGACTTCACCTACCTGGAGCTGGAAGGCGGCGTGGGCGGCAAGTGGGGTGATGTGTACGGCTTTTTCGACATCGAAAACCCCACCAAGGACTCCCATAACGCGGCCGACCCTGCCATGGACCTGCGCTACGCGATGAAGGTTGTGGGCCACTACAACCTGACCGAAGCCGGTGGCCTGCCGGTGCAGCTCTACGGCCATGTCTACAACTTCATGGACGACGGTTTTCGCAACCAGAACCACGTGGTGGGACTGAGCACCTCCGTCAGCAGCGGTGGCTTCTGGATCAAGCCGTTTCTGGGCGCGCATTATGAAATGAAAACCGGCCTGGGCACGCAGTACAACGGCACGATGGGCGGCTGGGTGCTGGGCTACAACTTCAAGGCCATGGACCAGTCTTTCATGGTGACCAACTGGCACGAAACCGAGATGGGCCGCAAGTCCGGCTACCTGCAAATGGCCCGCGACGGTGCCGTGGTCACCGCCAGCAAAACCGCCCACAACGGGGCCGTGTCGCTGTGGTGGAACGCCACCCCCACGTTCACCACCGGCATCACCTACCGCTACGCCAAGAACAAGCTGGGTTGGGCCACCTACCAGGACGGCTTTATCTACACCGCCAAGATCAACTTCTGATTTGCTATGCAATCGGTAGCTGCTGCCGCTTGATCTGTCTGGGTCAGCTGGCATTTTGGGCCTGAATGTGCCGTGGGATAGCCTTTAAAATCGGGCCATGACCGATACCTCCACCGCTATCCCCACCTGCATCGCCACCCACAGTGGCACTTTCCACGCCGACGACGTATTTGGCGTGGGCGTTTTGATGGGGGTTTTCCCCTCGCACACCCTGCTGCGTACCCGCGACAAGGCCCTCATCGCCACGGCAGACTTCGTGGTCGACGTGGGCGGCACCTGGGATGCGGCCACGGGCCGGTTTGACCACCACCAGCGCGGCTTCGAGGGCGCGCGCCCGGCCCGGCTGGTCGATGGCCATACGGTGCCCGGCGTGGGCTACGCCAGCGCGGGCCTGGTGTGGTCGGCCTACGGTGCCGAGTACGTCCGCGCCTGGGCCGCCAGCCACGGCCACGCGCTGGACGACGCGGCGGTGGCCAGCGTGGTGCACACCATCGACCATTCCCTGGTGCAGTACCTCGACATCGTGGACACCGGCCAGGGCGATGTGGCCGCCGGTATCTTTGGCCTGTCGGCCCTGATCGCCCAGCTCAACACCCACTGGCTGGAAGAGCAGGGCCTGGACCTGGCCGCCAAGGCCCAACTGCTGGAAACCCGCTTTCGCGAGGCCATCGCCATCACCCGCAAGTTTCTGGACCACGCCATCGGCAAAAAAGTGGCGCAAATCCGCGCCATGGACACCGTGCGCCAGGCCCCGCGCCTGCTGGGCGGCAAACTGCTGCACCTGAAGGAGGGCGGCATGCCCTGGACCCGCGTGGTGGTGGACGAAATGCCCGAGGTGCTGTTTGTGGTCTACCCCGACTCCGACGGCAACCAGTACCAGATCAAGACCGTGCCGGTGGAGCCCGGCTCCTTCGACACCCGCAAAGACCTGCCCGCATCCTGGGCGGGCCTGCGCGACCAGGAACTGGCGGCGGTGACCGGCGTGGAAGACAGCGTGTTTTGCCACCTGAACCTGTTCATCGGGGGCGCGCGCAGCTTTGAAGGCGCGGTGAAGTTGGCGGAACTGGCGCTGGCCGCGTAAGGCACATGGAACGCGCGCTGCCCATCACACCGCTGCAGCAGGTCCGCGCGGCGGTGCAGGCCAACCTGCTGCCCGGGCTGGTGCTGTGGTGCGGCCTGGCTGGGCTGGTGCTGGCCTATGCGCTCAGCCCAGCGGTGCAGGCGGGCCTGGCCACCTGGGGCAGCGCCAAACAGGCATGGGGCTACCCGTTTGCGTTTGCCTCGTACGCCGTGTTTGCCGTGCTGCTGCCCGAGGCCCTGGGCCAGTGGGTGCTTAAGCAGCCCTGGCGCACCACGATGTGGGCCGACATGGGCTACGCCATCCTGGTGTTTGGCTCCATCGGCATCACCGTGGACCTGTTTTATGCGCTGCAGGTGCACCTGTTTGGCGAGGGCGTGGATGCCGCCACCCTGGCCAAAAAGATCCTGGTGGACCAGTTTGTGTATTCTCCCGTGACCAACTTCGCCGTCATTGCCATGTTCGCCTGGCGCGAAGACGGCTTCAGCGCCCGCACCTGGCAGCGGGTGGTGTCGGCCGAGTTTTTGACCCGCCGTTACCTGCCGGTGCTGGTGGCCTTGTGGTGCGTGTGGATTCCGGGTGTGCTGGTCATCTACTGCATGCCCACCGCGCTGCAGTTCCCCGTGGCCTCGCTGATCCTGAGCTTTTGGGTGCTGATCTTCAAGTTCATGCGCAGCGCTTGATCGCTATTGAATAAGTAGCTGCTACCGCCCTATTGATAAGCGCTACATGCCGATTTTTTATAAATTTTTGCCATGACTGCCGACTCCACTCCCACCCCAGACAAGCCCAACGCCCGAACCGCCGCCGCGCTGGCCCGCCTGCACCAGGCCATGCGCGACATCGAGGCCGACATCGCAACCCACCACGGCATCTACCCCTTTAACCATGGCCGCGTCACCCAGTCCGAGCTGTGCCGCCGCGCCGATGTCAAAAAAGCCACGCTGCAAACCCCGCTGCACAAAGACACGACGCGGGTCGACATCCTGCGCTGGCTCGATGGCCTGAGCACGCAACTGGCCCACACGCGCGACGGCACGCGGGAGCGGGTGACGGAAGTGGCGGATGGGTTGGCTGCGGAGGTGCAGCGGTTGACGCTGGCGTTGGAGGTGGCAGAGCGGCGGGTGCTGCTGCTGGAGCAAGAGAACGCCGCGTTGCGGGGCCGACTGGCCAAGCCTTAGTAATCCACCGCGCCATCCTCCATCCACACCGGGATGTCGCGCCGCATATGGAGCACCCGCCACACGTCAATATGGTCGGCCCGCTCCACATAAAAAACCAGGTAGGGGTATTTGCTCAGCGGCCAGGAGCGTAGATCGGGAATACCCAGTTCATGTGCGTAGCGAGGCGATCCCGTGGCCGGGTGTTTGCCGATATGGGCATAGGCCTGCTCCAGCGCATCCACAAAACCAAGCGCCGCAGCCGGGGCATCTTGTTCCAGGTAATAGGTGATGGCCTGGTCCACGTCATCCAGCGCCAGAGCGCGTGGAGCCACCGCTTTGGATATCACTGGGAATGCTTGTTGCTAGTTTTGCCGCCGATGCGCTTGCGCAGGGCATCGAAATAAGCCGTATCTACCGGGGCAGTGGGGGCTGACTGGGCTCCCGCCAGCAGCAGGCCGCGCAATTGCTGGCGGTCCTGGTCTTTGCGGATCAGCTCACGCACGTACTCGCTGCTGGTGCCAAAGCCACGCGAACCGACCTGTGTGTCCACAAAGTCTTTCAACGTGTCGGGGAGAGAAATGTTCATGGTGCCCATGGCACAAATTTTAGGCCCTTTGGCAAAATTTGCCAAAGGGCCTAAAAAGAGAACAAGGCTACTGGGCCTTAACCCCTGCCAGTTACGCCAAGTCGAACCGGTCCAGGTCCATCACCTTAGCCCAGGCGGCTACGAAGTCGGCCACGAACTTCTGCTGGCCGTCGGCACTGGCGTACACCTCGGCATAGGCGCGCAGCACCGAGTTGGAGCCAAAGACCAGGTCATTGCGGGTGGCGGTGTACTTCGTCTGGCCGGTCTTGCGGTCGCGGCCTTCGAACACTTCGCCCTCACCATCCACTGCCGTCCAGGTGGTGCCCATGTCCAGCAGGTTGACAAAAAACTGGTTGCTGAGCACGCCCACCTGGTCGGTGAACACGCCGTGCTGGCCACCGTCGGCATTGGCACCCAGCACCCGCAGGCCGCCGACCAGGGCGGTCAGCTCGGGGGCGGTCAGGGTCAGCAACTGGGCCTTGTCGATCAGCAGGGCTTCGGTGGCGGCACCGATGGGGCCTTTCTTGTAGTTGCGGAAGCCATCGGCCGCCGGTTCCAGCGCGGCGAAGGACTCGGCATCGGTTTGCGCTTGCGAGGCATCGACGCGGCCCGGTGCGAATGGCACCTCTGCCGCAACGCCCGCTGCCTTGGCCGCTTGCTCCACGCCCACGCTGCCCGCCAGCACGATCACATCGGCCAGCGAGGCCTTGCCCGATGCTTGCTGGATCTGCACCAGGGTGGGCAGGGCCTGCACGGCGATGCGGTTGACTTCCCAGTCCTTCTGCGGGGCCAGGGCCAGGCGCGCGCCGTTGGCACCGCCACGCTTGTCGCCACCGCGGAAGGTGGAGGCCGAGGCCCAGGCCACCGACACCAGTTGGCTGACCGACAGGCCCGAGGTCGCGATCCTGGCCTTGATGTCGGCAATGTCCGCAGCCGTGGGCTGGTGGCTGGCGGCGGGCAGCGGGTCTTGCCAGATCAGGTCTTCCTTGGGCACTTCGGGGCCGAGGTAGCGGGCCTTCGGGCCCATGTCGCGGTGGGTCAGCTTGAACCAGGCGCGGGCAAAGGCTTCGGCAAAAGCCTGCGGGTCTTCATGGAAGCGCTTGGAGATCTTGCCGAACTCGGGGTCGAAGCGCATCGTCAGGTCGGTGGTCAGCATGGTGGGCTTGTGTAACTTGCCCGGAATGTGCGCGTCGGGAATGATGTCCGGCGCGTTGGTGGCCACCCACTGCTTGGCACCGGCGGGTGAATGCGTCAGCTCCCACTCGAACTTGAACAGGTTCTCGAAGTAGTTGTTGCCCCACTGGGCCGGGGTGGTGGTCCAGGTGACTTCCAGGCCGCTGGATACCGTGTCTTTGCCGTGGCCGCTGCCAAAGTTGCTGTTCCAGCCCAGGCCTTGCGCCTCGATGCCCGCGCCTTCGGGCTCGGGGCCTTTGTGCGATTCGGGGGCCGCGCCATGCGCCTTGCCAAAGGTGTGGCCACCGGCGATCAGGGCGACGATTTCCTCGTCGTCCATGGCCATGCGGTAGAAGGTGGCGCGGATGTCCTTGGCGGCGGCCAGGTAGTCGCCGCTGGCGTTGGGGCCTTCGGGGTTCACGTAGATCAGGCCCATGTGGGTGGCGGCCAGGTTGTTGTCCAGATCACGGTCGCCGCTGAAGCGCTTGTCGGTGGCCAGCCATGTGGTCTCTGCGCCCCAGTTCACGTCCATGTCGGGTTCCCACACGTCGGCACGGCCACCGCCAAAGCCAAAGGTGCGGAAGCCCATGGATTCCAGCGCCACGTTGCCCGTCAGGATGAACAGATCGGCCCAGGAAATGCTCTGGCCGTACTTCTGCTTGATGGGCCAGAGCAGGCGGCGCGACTTGTCGATGTTGACGTTGTCGGGCCAGGAGTTCAGCGGCGCAAAGCGCTGCTGGCCCCGCCCGCCACCGCCGCGCCCGTCCTGGGTGCGGTAGGTGCCGGCAGCGTGCCAGGCCATGCGGACGAACTGCGGGCCGTAGTGGCCAAAGTCGGCCGGCCACCAGTCCTGGCTGTCCGTCATCAGCTTGACCAGATCGGCCTTGAGGGCTTTGTAGTCCAGCTTGTTGAAGGCTTCGGCGTAATCGAAGGTTTCGCCCAGCGGGTTGGACTTGCCGGCGTGCTGGTTCAGCAAATCCACCCGCACTTGCTTGGGCCACCAATCCTTGTTGGTTGTGCCGCCGCCTGCGGCGTGGTGGAAGGGGCATTTGGCTTCGGTGGTCATGGGGTCTCCTTGGGGTTGTCGAGGGAATGGCTGGCTTGGCCGTTACATCGTGTCGCAACTGTACGGCACGCACCTGCATGGTAATTAATGGCTATGAATATTTAAATGCAATTAAATTTATGCATCGGATAGGGGTTTTCAAAGATGCGGCGCGGTGGCGTTGCAGAGTTTGCCAATGTATGTCGTTTGTACTAACATTGTGGCTTCTTTTGGCTCCCTGAGGCCCGCCCATGCCTGCTGACACTATCGACCCCGTCGCCCCCAACGCCCGCTCTGCACGCCTGGGGCTGCGAGCTACCGTGGCCCAAGAGGCGGTGCTGCGCCGCGCCGCCGATGTGGCCCATAAATCCCTGACCGACTACATCCTCGACAGCGCCTGCCGCGCCGCCGAACAAACCCTGATCGACCAGCGCCTGTTCACCGTGTCGGGCCAGCAGTACGAGGATTTCCTGGCCTTGTTGGACCGCCCGGCCCAAGACAACGCGGGTCTGCAAGACCTGTTTTCTCGCCCTGCGCCCTGGGCACAACCGTGAACCTGCGCGGCCCGCAGCCGCTGACCGTGCAGCATGTGCTGGAGCCATTTGACTGCGGCAAGCCCGCGCTCAACGATTGGCTGCTGCGCCACGCCCGTCAAGCCCAGGCCAGCGGCTCCGCCAAGACCTATGTGGTGCTGGATGGCGACGTTATTGCCGCCTACTACAGCCTGACCGTCGGCCAGGTCGACACGCTGGAAGCGCCCGAGCGGGTGCGCAAAGGCATGGGCCAGTACCCGATTCCGGTGGTGGTTTTGGCCCGGCTGGCCGTGTCCATCCACCACCAAAAACAAGGCCTGGGTGTGGGCCTGCTGCAAGATGCCATCCGCCGCACCGTGCTGGTCGCCGAGCAGGCCGGTATCCGGGCCATGCTGACCCACCCGATCGATGCACAAGCTGCCGCGTTTTACGCTCGGTTTGGGTTTGAAGGCTCGGAGTTGCGGCCACAGCAGTTGCTGCTGTTGCTGAAGGATGCGAAGCGGTGGGTGGGGTGAGTTTGGATTTTGCTGAATAGAAAGAGAGCTTCACCATGACCGCTATCCACGCTGATCCCGCTATCGAGGGTTTTCTGGCTCTGCTGGAGAAAGGGGTCGTCTCGGGTTCGCAAGTCTCCACGCTGCCCCAAGGGCTTGCGGAGGCGATGTTGGCGACCATCCAGAGGCCCGTCGATTTGAGTCAAGATATTGAGGGTGATGTGGCGCTGTGATCCAGCGCCAAGGCTGGAACTTGCTCTTCCATGTCTTGTGACAGTCGATGCTGGACACCCGTCCCCAACGAGTTATCTACTCGACCTTGGCAACCGATTGCTGTAATTCTGGAGATCCCGTATATACCGGAGGCGGGATCACCAAGTTGGAGATAACTAACTCCTGGGCAGTTCGAGAAGACTTAACTTTGTAGTCCAGATAGACGGGCTGCATTTGCTTGGATGCGTACAGCTCGCGAATTCGGGGGTGATCGTCGTAACTGATTAGCCACGGATATCCCTGGGCTGTGATGTACGCCGCCAATGCTGTGTGGTCCGCATCTGTGTAGTGGTGGCGGTAGAGCTTCTTGCCCTGCAAGTAGTACGGCGGGTCGATATACACGAACGAGAAGCCGGTTGAGATTTTTGTGGCGTTCTTGCGTAGAAATGTCAAAGCATCACCAAAGTGCACCGATACGCGAGATGCTAGTAACGATGCTGCCCGAATTTGTCTAACCATAGCCGTCTTGTTGAAGCGGCAGTTAATCTTATAGGCCGACGTTTGACTTTGCCCACCAATTGGTCCCGCCCCAATGATTCCGGAGAAGTTTGTTCGATTGAAAAATAACCCGGCGAGCCCAAGCTCCAGCAGCGTAAAGGTCGACTTCGTTGGGTCGTCAACTGTTTTTGTAGGCTGTAGGTCATGCCACTTCTCAAGCGTCACCGGACACTCTTCAATGGCTGCGCACAGAGCCTCGGTTGAGTTAAAAACTGAATGCCAGAACGAGTAAATCAACGGATCCCGCTCAATCAACACGGCCTTGTCCACGAAGCCCAGACGCAGTAAGTCTAGAGAGACCGAGGCTCCCCCTGCGTATGGTTCGTAAAAGGTACAACCTGCAAGCAGATTTTCTTCTAGAACACCGCTGACGTATGCGGACAAGAGCGATTTTCCGCCAGGGTATCGGAGGGGGCTCGCAGGATCAGTTGCGACAAGGCCTAAGATATTTGGCCGCACTTTTTTAGTTGCCATTGAGGATGTACTGAATGATTGCGCGTATGTTGTTTGCAACGGAAACCAGAGTCTGCGGATCAGCTTCTTGGAATTTCATGTGCGTCATTGCATCAAGGTAATTTTTGGCGCTCTTTGTGGTGCCTGATGCCAAGGTCTTGCACATGTTTTGCTCCAGAAAAACGCCGTTCGTATGGACGGCTGCAAATGAAATTAAGTCACTTAGTCCAGGGTCGCGCCCAGGTTTGGTGCCTTGTTTCTGAATTGCCATTAAGTCGCCCCACTTCTTTGCCTTCCGAATGCGATAAACAAGCGCACATTCGAACGTAGCTCGGAGCAACAACGATGCCGCAACGGGCATCTTGGAGTAGTTGACGCTTTTTAGCTCCGCGGAGAGTTTGATCAGAATGTCATCTTGAACGTGACACTGCAGGTTTTCGAAGAAAACCGATGCTTTCGGCGTCTGAGGTTGTGTGGCTGCACCCAGGGCTGCCCCCTGTGGCTTGATTGACGGCTTGGGAGGAGTCAAATTTTCAGTTGGTGGCTTGGCATCACCGGGTCCGCCAGTTGTTGCAGTGGCTGTATTGTTTTTTTCTTTGCGTGGATTCCAACCCTGAGCCTTGTTATCCGCAAGTAGCGCGGCGAAGTATTCCTGTGCATCGGTTCGAGTGTCTTGCTTTGGTCTGCCACCATTCGCTGGATCGGGGATTAGAAAGTCGCGTGCAATCTGCTCCATCGTACTTTTGAACTTGTCAGGGGGCAGCCCACTGACTATGTTTTGGTCGTCATCAAAATACGCTCGCAGCGCCTCCTTGGTCGCCGCCAAAGTAAATAAACGGGTGTACGGATTGGTCTTAAGCTTCTCATCTTCTAGTGCACGGCGTTCGTCGGCAGTCCAAACGGTCAGCTCTAGCGCCAGTTTCAAGAGTCTGTAAGGGCGTATAAGTTTTCGTACTTGAGATGCTGACGTACCGAGCAACTGAGCTACTTCGTCGACGGAGTGCATGTCTAGTAGTCGCACCGCACGGCGCATTTTGGCGACCGGTGACCAAGGTTTCGCCCCTTGCTCTGTATGCCTCTTTGTCAAAATAGGCTCGGCCGCAACGCGACTGGGACTCACATCGGCCATGATTGCTCGGATGTTGGCTTTCGTCTCTGTCGACGCTTTGGGAAAACGTGCTTTGAAATGCTCTGGAACCAATGCTGGACTCAGCAGCATTTGACAAGCTGCGGTACGCCGATTTCCCTCAAGAACAACGACTTTCCCCAATTCCTCCACCACAATAATGCGTTCACCGTAGAACAGGCCCTTGTTTCGTTCGATGCCGCGAGCCAAATCAAGAACGTCCTCAAGTTCAATTAGCTTCAGGCGGATCCGTTCTTGGGTCGCGTCCTTTTCAACTTCAATGCGTGGATTTTGGAAATCTAACAACAGTTTCTTCGGATCGAAGCTTTGGGACTTCCATTGCGTTTGTGCCATCTGTTTTTCCGCTGGTTATTGTCTTGAGTGTATGGCCTCTTCTAGACCAGTTTGGCCCATTGACAGCATTCGCAACCCCTCGCTCTTGGTCAAAAGCGCCTCCTAACCTTTATCCCACCACCCCCGCCCGCTCCAGCATCGCATGCAACAGCACATTGCACCCCGCCGTAATGTGCTCCGGCTTTGCATCCTCGATCTCGTTGTGGCTGATCCCGTCTTTGCAGGGAATAAAGATCATGCCGCTGGATGTCAGCTTCGCCATGTACACCGCGTCGTGCCCCGCGCCTGACACGACGGGCATGTTCGAGTAGCCCAGCTTGGCGGCGGCGCGGCCCACGGCGTCTACGCAGTCGGGGTGGAAGCCTATGGCGGAGTAGCTGGAGACCATTTCGATTTTTACGTCTACACCGTGCTCTTGGGCCACGGTGGCGGCGAAGGCTTTGACTTCATCGGCCATCTGGTCCACCAGGGCATCGGTGCTGTTGCGCAGGTCGATGCTGAACTTCACGCGGCCCGGAATCACGTTGCGGCTGTTGGGGAACACCTGCACCATGCCCACGGTGCCACGGCCATGGGGAGGGTGCCGGTGGGCGGCGGCGACCACGTCTTGCATGATGCGGGTGGCAGCCAGCATCGCGTCTTTGCGCAGCGCCATGGGCGTGGGGCCGGCGTGGGCTTCCATGCCGGTGACGGTGCAGTCGAACCAGCGGATGCCCAGCACGCCCTGCACTACGCCGATGGTGATGTCGTGGTCTTCCAGTACCGGGCCTTGTTCGATGTGCGTCTCGAAGTACGCGCCGATGGGATGGTCGCCGGGCTCTTGCGCGCCGACGTAGCCAATGCGTTCCAGCTCGCCTTGCACCGTCTTGCCTTCCAGGTCGGTGGCGGCGTAGGCGTGCTCCAGGGTGAAGGCTTTGGCGAACACGCCCGAGCCCATCATCACCGGCACAAAGCGCGAGCCTTCTTCGTTGGTCCAGAACGCGACTTCGATGGGCGCTTCGGTCTGGATGCCGTGGTCGTTCAGGGTGCGCACCACCTCGATGCCCGCCAGCACGCCGTAGTTGCCGTCGAATTTGCCGCCGGTGGGCTGGGTGTCGATGTGGCTGCCGGTCATGATGGGCGGCAGGCTGTTGTTGCGGCCCGGGCGGCGCATGAAGCCGTTGCCGATCTTGTCGATGGTGACCGACATGCCCGCCTCTTTGGCCCAGCGGGTGACCAGGTCGCGGCCCTGTTTGTCCAGGTCGGTGAGGGTAAGGCGGCATACGCCGCCCTTGGGGGTGGCACCGATTTGGGCCAGTTCCATCAGCGAGTCCCACAGGCGCGGGCCGTTGATGCGCAGGGATTCAAGGTTCGGGGTCATGGTGCGTTCCAGGGTTAGCGGGCGACGGGGTGGGGCGCTTGTTGCGCGGTTTTTTTGGCCAGCGCATCGAACTGCGGGCCGAAGGGCGGGCGCTTCACGTATTGGCCCACGCCGCGCTCGGCGCGCAGGTCGCCATTGGCGTAAACCACCTTGCCCTGGCTCAGGGTGTGGCTGGGCACGCCGGTGACGGTGCGGCCCTCAAAGATGTTGAAGTCGCCCAGGGACTTTTGCGTCTTGACGGACAGGGTTTTGGTGCCCGCCGGGTCCCACACCACCAGGTCGGCATCGGCCCCGGCCACCACGCAGCCTTTGCGCGGGTAGATGTTGAACAGCTTGGCGGCGTTGGCGGATGTGACGGCCACGAATTCGCTGGGGGTGAGGCGGCCGGTGTTGACGCCTTCGTCCCAGATCACGGCCAGGCGCTCTTCCACGCCGCCGCAGCCGTTGGGGATTTTTGAAAAATCATCTTTGCCTGCGGCCTTTTGGGCGGCGCAGAAGGTGCAGTGGTCTGTCGCCGTGGTGTGCAGGTGCCCGGCCTGCAGGCCGTGCCATAGCGCGTCCTGGTTGCTTTTGTTGCGAAACGGCGGGCTCATCACGTGGCCTGCGGCATAGGCGAAGTCGGGGCTGCGGTAGACGCTGTCGTCCACCGTCAAATGCCCGGCCAGCACCTCGCCATACACGCGCTGGCCTGCGGCGCGGGCGCGGGCGATGGCTGCGGCGGATTCGGCGCATGACACATGCACCACGTAGATCGGCACGTTGAGCACGTTGGCGATGGCGATGGCGCGCTGGGCGGCTTCGGCCTCGACGGCAGGCGGGCGCGACAGGGGGTGGGCTTCGGGACCGAAGATGCCCTTGGTCTTCATGTCGGCCTGCAGCAGGTAGACCAGTTCGCCGTTTTCGGCGTGCACGGTGGGCATGGCACCCAGCTCCAGCGATCGCTTAAAGCTGTTCACCAGGGTTTCGTCGTCGCACATGATGGCGTTTTTGTAGGCCATGAAGTGCTTGAAGCTGTTGACGCCCTCGTCACGCACCAGGGTGCCCATGTCGCGGTGCACGCTCTCGTCCCACCAGGTCACGGCGACGTGGAAGCTGTAGTCGGACGCGGACTTTTCGGCCCAGCCGCGCCAGGTCTGGTAAGCCTCCATCAGCGGCTGTTTCGGGTTGGGGATGACGAAGTCGATGATCGTCGTTGTGCCACCCGCCAGCCCGGCCGCCGTGCCGCTGTAGAAGTCGTCCATGGTGGTGGTGCCCATGAACGGCAGCTGCATGTGGGTGTGCGGGTCGATGCCGCCGGGCATCACGTACTGGCCCCCGGCATCCACCACCTCGGCCCCGGCGGGGGCCACCAGGTTGTCGCCCACGGCGGCGATCTGGCCGTCGATACACAAAACATCGGCGCGGAAGGCGCGGTCGGCGTTGACGACCGTGCCGCCGCGGATCAAGACACTGGACATGGTTGCTCCTAAAAAAGTAGCTGCTTGCGCTTATGGAATGGGCGGTAGGGCCTGATTTGGCTTAAATTCAGGCCCGCATCGGGTTGTTGGCGTGGGTGGTCCAGTCCGCGTGTTTATCGCTCACGGTGCGGCCGGTGCGCAAGTCTTTTTCGCCGGGCTGCAGGTCGCGCAGGCGGATCGTGTCGGGCACGGGGCAGACCAGCACACACAGGTTGCAGCCCACGCACTCGTCTTCCATCACCTCGAAGTGGCGCACGCCGTTTTTCACCTTGGTGATGGCTTGGTGCGAGGTGTCTTCGCAGGCGATGTGGCAGCGGCCGCACGAGATGCAGCTGTCCTGGTTGATCACGGCCTTGCTGACGTGGTTCAGGTTCAGGTTGCGCCACTCGGTCACCTTGGGCACGGCGCGGCCGCGGAAGTCGTCCAGGCTTTTGAAGCCCTTGCTGTCCATGTAGTCCGACAGGCCCGAGGTCATCTCTTGCACGATCTTGAAGCCGAACACCATGGCGGCGGTGCACACCTGCACCGTGCCTGCGCCCAGGGCGATGAAGTCCAGCGCGTCGCGCCAGTTGCCCACGCCGCCAATGCCGCTGATGGGCAAGCCTGCCGTCAACGGGTCGCGGGCGATCTCGGCCACCATGTTCAGCGCGATGGGTTTGACCGCCGGACCGCAGTAGCCGCCGTGCGAGCCCAATCCGCCGGTGCTGGGGGTCATCAGCAGGGTGTCGGGGTCTACGCCGATGATGGAATTGATGGTGTTGATCAGCGACACCGCGTCGGCTCCGCCGCGTTTGGCGGCGCGGGCGGGCAGGCGCACGTCGGTGATGTTGGGCGTGAGCTTCACGATCACCGGCAGTTTGCTGTACTGCTTGCACCAGGCCGTGACCATTTCGATGTACTCGGGCACCTGGCCCACGGCGGCACCCATGCCGCGCTCGCTCATGCCGTGCGGGCAGCCGAAATTCAGCTCGATGGCATCGGCACCGGTGTCTTCCACGCGCGGCAGGATGGCTTTCCACGATTCCTCCACGCAGGGCACCATCAGCGAGACGACCATGGCGCGGTCGGGCCACAGGCGTTTGACCTCGGTGATCTCGCGCAAGTTGAGCTCCAGATCCCGGTCGGTGATGAGCTCGATGTTGTTGAAGCCCAGCACCCGGCGGTCGTTGGACAGCAGCGCGCCGTAGCGCGGGCCATTCACATTGACCACCGGTGGCCCGGCCTCGCCCAGTGTTTTCCAGACCACGCCGCCCCAGCCCGCTTCAAAAGCGCGGTTCACGTTGTAGGCCTTGTCGGTGGGCGGCGCAGAGGCCAGCCAGAAGGGGTTGGGGGTTTTGATGCCCGCGAAGATGGTGGAGAGATCAGCCATGGTTCAAACCTTTGTGGATGGATTCAGCAGCGCGTTTGCCGTGCTCCACGGCTTCCACGGTGAGGTCGCGGCCCCCGGCGCGGCAGTCGCCACCGGCCCAGACGTTCTTGAGGTTGGTGGCACCGTCCTCCGAAGTCACGATGCGCCCGCCTTGCAGCACCAGGCCGGTGCCCTGCAGCGGGGAGTCGTCCAGCTTCTGGCCAATGGCCTTGAACACCATGTCGGCGGGGAAGGTGAGTTCGCGGCCCGTGGGCTGCATCTGGCCGTCTACCAGCGCCTGCTGGGCGAAGCGCACGCCGGTGGCGTTGCCTGCAATACCGACGATTTCCACCGGGGCCATCCACTGGTGCAGCACCACGCCGTGGGTTTGCGCCCACTCCTGCTCGGCGGCAGACGCGCCCATGGTTTCTACACCCCGGCGGTACACCATGTGCACCACCTTGGCCCCCAGCAGCTTGGCCTGCACGGCAGCATCCACGGCGGTCATGCCGCCGCCGATCACCACCACGTGGTGGCCGATGGGCACGGTGGCCACATCGTCGGCCTGGCGCAGCTCGGCGATGAAGTCCACCGCGTTGCGCACCCCGGCCAGGTCTTCGCCCGGCAGGCCCAGCGCCTGCACCTTGGACAGGCCCAGGCCCAGGAACACCGCGTCGAATTCGGTTTGCAGCGTATCCAGCGAGGCCGCACCGGCAAAGCGCCAGCCGTGCTGGATGCGGATGCCGCCGATGTCCAGCAGCCACTGCACCTCGCGCTGGGCGAAGTCGTCCACGGTTTTGTAGGTGGCCAGGCCGTATTCGTTCAGGCCGCCCGCCTTGGGCTGGGCATCGAAGATCACTACGTCGTTGCCCAGGCGCGCCAGGCGGTGGGCGCAGGCCAGGCCCGCCGGGCCGGAGCCGACCACAGCGATGCGCTTGCCGGTGCTTGCTGCGCGGGTGAATACCTGCGGCTGGGGGCTGGCCATGAGTGCGTCCACCGCAAAGCGCTGCAGGCGGCCAATCGGGATGGGCGTGTCGGTTTGGGTGTTGCGCACGCAGGCCTGCTCGCACAGCACCTCGGTGGGGCAGACCCGGGCGCACATGCCGCCCAGCGGGTTGGACTCCAGGATGGTGCGGGCCGCGCCGCGCAGGTTGCCGTCGGCAATGCGCTTGATGAAGCTGGGCACGTCGATGTCGGTGGGGCAGGCGGTTTGGCAGGGCGCGTCAAAGCAGTACAGGCAGCGCTCGGATTCGAGCATGGCCTGCGATGCGTTCAGCGGCGGGGTGGCATCGGCAAAGTGCTGCGCGTACTGCGTGGCACTGAGGCGGCCGGCGCGGATGTCCGGGGGGGAGGTGGCGGGCACGGTAACTCCTGTGGCTGGGGCATTGGGGCCCTACACGCTGCACCAAAATGCGGCACGCGGGGCCCGGCGGTGGCTGGGGCGTTAAAATCCTGACCAAACGGTCAAGAAGTGCAAACGATATAGCAACCACCGTGCCAGCCCCATAGGGAATCTACCGGGGTGGCCCATTCCATCCTGCGCGGCCCAGCGCACAGACAACCCGGCCCCGCTGCACATAGACTCCCTCCATGGACTTCTTCTCCGCTGTATTCCGCCCCTTCTCCCTGTTTGACAGCTTCTGGACCCTGCCCAAAGAGGACTACGGTGCCATTCGTCGGTCGCGCGCCTACGTGTGCCAGTGCGGGCGGCCGGTGTTCTTTCGCAACAGCGAATGCCTGGCCTGCCACACGCCGCTGGGCTTCGACACGGGCAGCTCCCGCTTGGAACCTCTGGCGGTGGTGGAGGACCACCCTAATCTGTGGACGCTGTGGAAAGACCCCGAGGGTCCCCGCTTTCGGCGCTGCGCCAATCTGCACGCCATCGGCTGCAACTGGCTGGTGCCCGGCGACGGGGCCCACGATGCGGTGTGCCTGGCCTGCAGCCTGAACCGCACCGTGTCCGACCCCGAGCTGCCCGAGAACCTGGTCGCCTGGCGGGCGCTGGAAATCGCCAAGCGCCACCTGGTGGCCCAGCTCATGGTGATGGGCCTGCCGGTAGAGCCGCGCCAGCCCGACCACCCCAAGCAACTCGGCCTGGCATTCGACTTCTTGCGTCCCACGCCCGAGAAACCGGTGCTGACCGGCCACCACCACGGCCTGATCACCCTGAACATGGACGAGGCCGACGATGCCCGGCGCGAGCAGGTGCGCACGCAAATGGGCGAGTCCTACCGCACGCTGCTGGGGCACTTCCGCCACGAGGTGGGGCACTACTACTGGGACCGGCTGATCGTGGACACGCCCTGGCTGGCTGATTACCGCGCCCTGTTTGGCGACGAGCGGGCCGACTACGCCGCCGCCCTCAAGCACCATTACGAAGAAGGCCCGCCCGCCGACTGGGCGCAGCGCTATGTGAGCACCTACGCCAGCACCCACCCCTGGGAGGACTGGGCCGAAACCTGGGCCCACTACCTGCACATGGTGGACACCCTGGGCACGGCCATGCGCTTTGGCCTGGATGCCAATGACGTGGAGCTGCCCCATGCCCCGTTCACCCGCGAGGCCCTGTGGCGGCCCGACGACCCCAGCGCCGACAGTTTCCTGAAAATCGCCAACGCCTGGATCGAGCTGACCGGCGTGCTCAATGAGATGTCGCGCAGCATGGGCGAGCACGACTTCTACCCCTTCGTGCTCACCACCCCCGTGGTGGCCAAGCTGCAGTTCATCCACTGCGTGGTGCTGCAGGCACGGCAAACTTAGAAATTTAGGTAAAAAAGGCTGTTTGTGCTTATGGATAGGGCGTAGGCAGCTCTACTAAGCATAGCAAGCGCGCAGGAATGGCGTTTCGGCTTTTACGGTGGCCTAGCAGGTTTAAATGCGCCACAATGTGTTTATTTGTAAGCGCGTTGCGATGCCGTTGACCTCTCCCCTATGACCCGAAGCAGCAAACTCCTGGCCCTGTTGGTGGCCGTGCTGGTGTCTGTGTATGCCGCCATCGCGGTATACCAGTACTACCAGCAGGAGGGTTTGAGCCAGGTGAGCCGCCGCACCGACCGCGATGTGGTGTGGAACGTGGTGCAACTGGAGGTGGAGTATTTCCGCCTGGTCGGGGCGGTGGACCGCCGCCTGCTGGGCCCCGACACCCTCAGCGCCGAAGAACTGCAGCTGCGCTACGACCTGTTCTACAGCCGGGTGGCATCGCTGGACCTGGGCCAGTCGGCCATCCTGTTGCACGACCAGGAGTTGCTGAAATCGGTGCGCATGGCGATCCGGGAATTTCTGGTGGTGGCCGATCCGGTGTTCGACCCCCATGCCGCCCACCTGCCCACCCAAGACCAGTTGCGCATGGTGCAGGAACGGCTGGGCGAGCTGCGTGAGCCGATCCGGGGTTTGTCGCTGGAGTCCAGCCAGTCCTCTTCGGCCATGGTGGACCGGCGCACGATCGAAGTGCAGCGCCAGGTGGCCACCACCCGCTGGCTGACCATCTTCCAGGGCCTGCTGACCCTGGGCCTGGTGGTGGCCCTGTACCTGCAATACCGCCAACGCGAAGCCGCCGGGGCCGTGGCCCAGGCCCAGCAACTGCGCCTGCTGGAGGCCGGTGCCCGGCTGGAAACCGAGGCCGTGCAGCGTGCCGCCCAAGATGACCTGTCCGAGATCACCTCGGCCCTGCCCCTGGTGGTGTACCGGCTGCAGCGCTTCCCCGATGGCCGCAGCCGCTACACCTACATCAGCGACCGGGTGGACGAGATTCTGGGCATCTCCGCCGAAGCCGTGCTGCAGGATGTCCAGGCCATGAGTGCCCCGGTGCACGAGGACGACCGGGCCCACATGTTGCACGCCTCGGCCGAGGCCTTGCGGACGATGCAGGTGTTCGCCTGCGACTTCCGTATCCGCCGCCCGGACGGCCAGGTGCACTGGGTGCACTGCGCGTCGGTGCCCCGGGCGCTGCCCGATGGCTCGGTGCTGTCTACCGGCTATTTGCAGGTCATAGACGGCATCAAGGAGCGTGAAAACCGCCTGCACGAGGTGATGCAGCAGCAGCAGGTGATTTTTGACAACATCCCCTCGGGCCTGATCTTCTGGGCCGACGGCCAGATACGCCAGTGCAACGCCGGGTTCGCCGCCATCGTGGGCCTGCCCGGGCTGGACCTGCAAGACGGCAGCGTGCGTACCTTCGCCATGCTGTTTGCCACCCCCCAGGAGCACGAAGCCTTCAATGCCGATGTGGACGCGGCCCTGGGCCGGGGCCAGCGCGTGGTGCAGGAGCGCAGCTTCTGCCGGGCCGACGGCAGCTACTTTGCCGGTCGCCTGGTGGGTCAGCGCCTGGAAGTGGCTGCGTTTGACGAGGCCGAGATCTGGGTCTTGGAAGACATCAGCGAACGCAAACACGCCGAAGCCGAACTGCGCCGGGCCAAAGACCTGGCCGAAGAAGCCAACCGCTTCAAAACCGACTTCCTGGCCAACATGAGCCACGAAATCCGCACCCCCATGAAC
>CAUPNG010000012.1:0-120256 GCA_963512605.1 uncultured Albidiferax sp.
CGAGCCCCCAAGGTGGCGGTGGAGCCCTCAAGGCGCTCATCCACCCGTCAACAACGCCCGAGCCACGAAAAATCGCTTCGAAAACCGCGACCCGCTCAATCAACCCCCTCGTTCGGACTCAAGCCCGACAGACTCCTAGGCATCGCCCCGGTGCTGGTGACGCAGCTGCTCAAGGTGGTGGAGTGGCACTGGATTTTTGCCCTGGTGTCGATTCCCGGCCTGGTCATCGCCTACCTGCTGTACCGCGTGCTGCGCAACACCACCCCGGCAGTCGCTGCCATACACACCAGTATCGACACCGCCATCGCCGACGTGTCGGCGCACAAGTGGAGCGACGTGTTCCGCTACCGCAACATCCCCCTGAACATGCTGGGCATGCTGTGCTGGTTGACCTGCCTGGTGGTGCTCAGCGCCTTGCTGCCCAGCTACCTGATCGACTACCTGCACCTGAGCCTGGAGCAGATGGGCCTGGTGCTGTCGGCCATCGGCTTTGGCGGCACGCTGGGTACGCTGGTGATGCCTGCGCTGTCGGACCGGCTGGGCCGCAAGCCGGTGATGCTGATTTCGGTGGTCGGCGCAGGTGTCGGCTTGTACTGGTTGATGCACACCGGGGCCGAGCCCTACCGCCTGTTTGGCAGCCTGTTTGCCACGCTGTTCTTTGTGTTCAGCATGATCTGCCTGACCGTCGGCCCGATCAGTGCCGAGTCGGTACCCGCCAAGCTGATGACTACCGCGTCCGGCATCGTGGTCGGCACGGGCGAGATATTTGGCGGCGGCATCGCCCCGGTGATTGCGGGCTATGTGGCCCAGCACTACGGCATCCAGTACATCCTGCACCTGGCGGTCGTGGCCATGGTGCTGGGCTTTGTGGTGGTCTTGTTCCTGCAAGAAACCGCCCCTTCGAAAAGGTGAACACCCCCAGGCTTGCCCACTGCGTGTGGCAGCGCCAACCCCCTTGCAGGGGGCAACAGCAGCAGCCCGGCAAAGCCGGTTCTGCGCTGTTCACGAAGGGGCATCGCTGCGCTTGCCTTGGCGTTACCCATTTGACTGATCTGTTTTTTTAGAGCGTTCACCATGCACAACCCCTCTTACAACCCCTCCCGCCGCGCCGCCATCGGCCAATTTTCTGCCGCCCTGGCCCTGGGTGTGGCTGCTAGCGCCCAGGCTGCAGATGCGCCCACCGGCAGCCCCTGTGCCTGCGGCCTGATCGACGCGCATTCGCACTACCTGCCGCCGTTCTATGCGCAGGCCCTGGCCGACGCGGGCCTGGTCACGCTGGACGGCGGCTTTCCGGTGCCACCGTGGTCCGAAGACAAGGCCCTGGCCCACATGGACCGGCACCACATCGACACCTCGATGCTGTCGGTGTCCTCACCTACCGTGGGCTTTTTGAAGGACGGTCTGGCGCGCCAGCGTCTGGCCCGCGCGCTGAATGTGTTTGCCGCCGAGTTGGTGCAGCGCACGCCCCAGCGCTTTGGCGCGTTTGCCACCTTGCCGCTGCCCGATGTGGCCGCCTCGCTGGACGAGATGGGCTACGCGCTGGACGTGCTCAAGCTGGACGGTGTGGTGATGGAAACCAATGTGCACGCCATCTACCTGGGCGATACCCGGTTGGACCCGCTGTTTGCCGAGCTGCACCGCCGCCGCGCCACGCTGTTTTTGCACCCCACCTCGCCGCCGTGCTTCGAGGCCGTGGGGCTGGGCCGGCCCGCGCCGATTTTCGAGTTTCCGCTGGACACGGCCCGCACCGTGACCGACCTGGTGTTTGCAGGCACGCTCACCAAGTACCCCGACATCCGCATCATCATCCCGCACGCAGGCGGCGCGCTGTCGGCGGTGGCCGAGCGCATCGCCATGTTTTCGACCCTGCCGTTTCTCCAGCAGCGGCCTGTCGGGGGCGCAGACGAGGTGCGCCGGGTGCTGGCCGCGCTGTACTACGACCTGGCCGGGTCGGCCAGCGACGGGGCCATCGAGCGCCTGCGGCGGCTCACCTCGCTGACCCACGTGTTGTTTGGCAGCGACTTTCCGTTCACCCCGGCGGCAGGCATCGCGGCCAACGTGGCAGCTTTTCGCAGCCTGGCGGGCCTGACGGCGGCAGAGCACGAGGGCATGGCGCGGGGCAATGCGCTGCGGCTGTTCCCCCGGCTGGTCGCCGCTTCGCCCGGCTAGAGGTACAAGCCTTTTAGGCCCCCCGTGCTGATGGGATAAGCACAAAAAGCTATATATTTTGTAGCTAATCAGCCGAAGGCGCTGGTGTTGTGTGGGTGTACTTAAGATGGCATCCGCAGTATCGTGGAGCCCCGTGCGGTGATTTCTGGCCGCGCCACTCCAGTCCACGGCATGCCTATCGACCAACCGCATTCTGCGGACCTCCGTCCCCGCACGGGGGCCACGCCCACTGTCCTGCAGGCCTTTGAGGCCCAGTTGCGCCAGCTCAACCGCTGGACCGGCATCTGCGCCGTGCTGTGGCTGGTGCTGGTGTGCACCGTGACCTTGTGGCTGTCGGGCCGCATCGTGGGCGCGCACATTACCGACAGCGCCCTGGCTGCGCAGACCGACGCCCTCAGCACCGCCCGCATCATCGACCGCAAGTTCTCCGAGGTCGCCACGGTGGCCGCGCTGTTGGCCCAGCACACCGCCGTGCAGGAGCTACTGGGCGAGTCCAACCCCAAGGCCGCAAGCCTGCTGGCCATGCCCGAGGCCGCCCGGCGGGCCCAGCTGGTGGGCGACCCGTATGTGCGCTTTCTGGGCGACAGCCTGGAGCAGACCCGCCAGCGGCAGGAGTACAGCCACGTGTTCGTGGTCAACGTGGCCGGTCTGGTGGTGGCCACCAGCGATGGGCGGCTGCCCAACAGCCTGCTCGGCCAAACCTACCTGGCGCGCGGCGACTTCAACGACGCCATGGAGCACGGCGTGGGCCAGATGTTCACCGTGGGCCAGGGGCTGACCAGCTACGCCAACCAGCCGGGCTTTTTCTACGCGCTGCGGGCCGACCGCGACGACGTGCCCCAGGGGGTGGTGGTCATCAAGCACGATGCCAGCGCGCTGTCGCCCTTGCTGTCGGGCCACCAGATTGCGCTGGTGGTGGACCGCGACGGCATCGTGGTCAGCGCCTCGCGCAGCGACTTCATGCTGCGCCATGTGGGCGCCCTGGCACCGGTGCCGCCCGCCACGGCGCGCATGGCCACGATTCCGGTGCGGCGCCCGGCCCAGCTACTGCACCCCAGCCATTGGGAGGTAGACGGCAACCCCTACCTGGTCAACCGGGTGCCGCTGGCCCAGCCCGGCTACCAGGTGCTGGCGCTGGACCAGCAGGATGCGCTGGGGCCCATGGTGCGCTGGCACTATTCGCTGGCTGCCCTGGTGGCGGCCCTCGGGCTGGGGTTGATTCTGCTGCTCAGCCGCATCGCCAGCCAGGTCATGCGCAGCCGCCACACCGGGCTGCGCCTGTCGGCCGAGCACGCGGCCACCTTGCAGGCCATGCTCGACAGCATCCCCACCCCGGTGTTCTACAAAGATGCCGCAACCCGTTTTCTGGGTTGCAACCAGGCCTACGAGCATGCGTTCGGCCTGCACGCCCAGGACCTGCTGGGCACTACGGTGATGGAGCTGGAATTCATTCCACTCGCGCGGCGCCAGGTGATCCAGAGCGAACAGCTCACCATCGTCACCACCAACACCGCGATGCGCCGCGAAGAAACCTTTTTGTTTGCCGACGGCAAGCCCCACACCACGCTCTACTCCATCAACCCCTTCCACCACGCCGATGGCCGGGTGGCCGGGCTGGTGGGCGTGCTGGTGGACGTGAGCGAGCTCACCCAGGTACAGGCCGAGCTGCGCCAGGCCAAGGAAGTGGCCGAGGAGGCGACCCAGGCCAAGTCCATGTTCCTGGCGAATATGAGCCACGAGATCCGCACCCCGATGAACGCCGTGATCGGCCTGTCGCACCTGGCGCTGAAGACCCCCCTGGACAGCACCCAGCGCGACTATGTCAGCAAGATCCACCGCGCGGGCGTGGCGCTGCTGGGCATCATCAACGACATCCTGGACTTCTCCAAAATCGAGGCCGACAAGCTCGATGTGGAGCAGGTGCCGTTCCGGCTGGACGAGGTGCTCAACCACAGCACCACGCTGCTGGCCGAGCGCATGGCCGACAAAGGCCTGGCCCTGTTGTTCGACGTGGCCTCCGGGGTGGCCCCGGCCCTGGTGGGCGACCCGCTGAGGCTGGGGCAGATCCTCACCAATCTGCTCAGCAACGCCGCCAAGTTCACCGAAAAAGGCATGGTCACCGTGTCGGTACACACCGTGGACACCGACCCCACCCCTCCCCAGCGGGTGCAGCTGCGCTTCGACGTGCGCGACACCGGCATCGGCATGACCGAAGCGCAGGCCGCCAAACTGTTCCAGGCCTTCACCCAGGCCGACGGCTCGGTGACCCGCAAATACGGCGGCACCGGCCTGGGCCTGGCCATCACCCGGGGCCTGGTGGAGCGCATGGGCGGTGAGATCAGCGTACACAGCGAACCCGGCGTAGGCAGCTGCTTCAGCTTCCAGATATGGTTTGGCCTGGCCGACCCGACCGCACTGCCCGCCCCGGTGGACACGGCCCCGGCCCGCCTGGACGGCCTGCGCCTGCTGCTGGCCGAAGACAACGACATCAACCAGCAGATTGCGGTGGAGCTGCTGCAGGCCGCCGGGGCCGAGGTGGTGGTGGCCGACAACGGCCGCATCGCACTCGACCTGCTGGATGCCGCCGCGCCCGACCACTTCCACGCCGTGCTGATGGACCTGCAAATGCCGGTGATGGGCGGGCTGGAAGCCACCCAGCAGATCCGCGCCAACTTGCGCTATGCCGAGCTGCCCGTCATTGCCATGACCGCCCACGCGCTGCGCGAGGAGCGCGAGCGCTGCCTGGCCGTGGGCATGGTGGACCACATCACCAAGCCGCTGGACCCGCCCACCCTGCTGCAGACCGTGCTGCGCTGGGCCCGACCGGCCAGCGCCGGGACCAGCGTCCCGCGTCCGCCCGCCGCCCCCAGCCCCGCCGCCCCCCAGGTCTGGGCCGCCGTGCCCGGCCTGGACACCGCCGCCGGCATGCGCCGTGTGGCGGGCAATGAAAAGCTCTACCTGCGGCTGCTGCAGCAGTTTGTGCAACACCACGCCAACGCCCCCCAGCGCGCCCAAGAGGCCCTGGCCCAGGGCGATTTGGCCACCCTGCAGCGCGTAGTCCACACCGCCAAGGGCGTGGCGGGCAACATCGGCCTCACCGACCTGGCCGCTGCTGCGCTGGCGCTGGAAGAAGCGCTGCACCAGGACGGCACCATGGGCGAAGACGTCGCCCCCGCCATGGCCCGGTTGCAGGCCGAAAACACCCGTGGCCTGGCCGCCCTGCGCAGCCTGTTGGTCGAACGCGTGGCCGAGCCTGCGGTGGAAGAAGCCACCCCCGTTGTCGCCAGCGCCGATGCCCGGGTGCTGGGGCAAAAACTGCTGCACCTGCTGGAAGACAGCGATGGCGACGCGGTCGAGCTGGTGCTGGAGCACGCCGCCAGCCTGCGCAGCCTGTTCCCTGCGGGCGGCTACCCGGCGTTCCAAAGCGCCGTCACCGGCTTCGACTTCGAACTCGCCGCCGACCAGCTGCAGGCCGCGCTGGAGCGCAAGTCCTAAAACTATGGTTTTGATAGCTGCTTGTGCTTATCCTGCAAGCACGAGAGGCCGATTTGGCCAAAAGATAAAAAATAGCGGTCCTGATGATCTCCAAGGCGACTGCAACAACGCCCCTTCCAGAACAGCGCGGAACTGGCTTTGCCAGGCCGCTGCTGTTGCCCCCTGCAAGGGGGTTGGCGGAAAGTGCAAAGCACTGTTGTAGCCTGGGGGTGAGCCAAAGTTCAGGGTGTTACCACCAGCTCTTTGGTGCGCTCCTGCCGCACCACCCACAGCCCGAAGGCAATCACGATAGCCCCGCCCAGCAGGGTGCGGTGGTCGGGCGCGGTGTGCCACAGCAGGCCGTCCAGCGCCACACCCCAAGCCAGCGCGGTGTACTCGAACGGTGCCACCACGGCCGCCTGCCCGTAGCGAAACGCCTGGGTGATGGCCAACTGCCCGGCAAAGCCGCTGACCGCAATCACGGCCAGCACCGGCGCGTCCGTGGGCAGCACCGCCACCCAGTGCGGCCAGGCCAGCGCCCCGGCTCCCACTGCCAGCCCGGTGGTGCCCCAGAACACCAGGGCGGCGCTGGAATCGGTGCGGCTCAGCACCCGCCCGGTCACGGCAGATACGGCATAGCACACGGCCGAGCCCAGCACCGCCAGCGCGCCCAGCGACAAAAATGCCCCCTGGTCGGGCCGCAGCGCCACCACCACGCCGCACAGCCCGCCCGCCAGCGCCCACCAGTGGCGCGGCCGCACGCGCTCTTTCAGCACCGGAATCGATAGCACCGTGATCAGCAGCGGGGCAATGAAAAAGATGGTGTAGGCCTCGGCCAGCCCCAGCGTGCGCAGCGCCGTCACAAACAGCGCCAGCATCGCCACCCCGATCACCATGCGCAGCAGATGCAGCGGCCAGCGTATCTTCAGCAGCGTAGGCACCTCCTTGCGCCACAGCACGTACAAGGCCACCAGCGGCAGCGCCACCAGCCCGCGCAGCGATGCCACCTGCAGCGGTGGGTAGTGGTGGCTCAGGGTCTTCAGGGCGGCATCCATCACCGAGAAAGAACCCACGGCAATCACCATGGCCACAATGCCGCGCAGGTTGGCGGCGGAGACAGAAGAGGAAGTAGAAGCAGGGGGGGTGGGCAAGCGGGAGACTCCGGGGACGCGGGGCGTGGTTTATGCTGAAACGGTCTTCGTTTATATCTCTTACTGGAGTCCTCCCCATGTCCATCTGGAAGCAGCCCTTCTCCGTCGAAATCTGTACCGCCGGAGCCATCGGCACCGCCATCGCCCACCTGGGTGTCGAGTTTCTGGAGGTGGGCGACGACTTCGTGCGCGCCCGCGTGCCGGTAGACAGCCGCACCTGCCAGCCCTACGGCCTGCTGCACGGCGGGGTCAGCGTGGTGCTGGCCGAAACCCTGGGCTCCATCGGTGCCATGTATGCCGCCCCCGCGGGCCACCGCGCTGTCGGCCTGGACATCAACGCCAACCACCTGCGCGGTGTCTCCAGTGGCTGGGTCACCGGCACCGCCCGCCCGGTCCACATCGGCCGCACCACCCAGGTCTGGGCCATCGAGCTGGTGGACGACGCAGGCAATTTGACCTGCGTCTCGCGCATCACGGTGGCGATCCTCGCACCCAGGGTTTAAGATAAAAAGAGGCTCCAGCGCTTGTTCCATGGGCGTGAGCAGCTACGGTATCAGGAGCAAACTATGGCAATACTCCCCAGCGATTTCGACGGCCAGGCGATCCGCCGCGTGTACGACGAGGCCACCGAGGTGTGGTGGTTTTCGGTCGTGGATGTGGTGCAGGTGCTGACCCAGCAGGCCGACTACCAAACTGCGCGCAAATACTGGAACCAGTTAAAGCGTCGCTTGGAAAAGGAAGGAAGTCAGTCGGTGACAGATTGTCACCGACTGAAATTACCTGCCGCAGATGGCAAAAGCTATTTGACCGACACGGCCACTGCCCAGACCTTGCTGCGCCTGGTCCAGTCCATCCCCAGCCCCAAAGCCGAGCCCATCAAACTCTGGCTGGCCAAGGTCGGCTACGAGCGCATGCAGGAAATGGCCGACCCCGCCCAATCCCTGGACCGCGCCCGCCAGACCTGGCAACAGCATGGCCGCAGCGACAAGTGGATCCAGCAGCGCATGACCGGCCAGGAAACGCGCAACAAACTCACCGACTTCTGGCGCGAGCACGACATCAAAGAGGGCCAGGAATTCGCCATCCTCACCAACATCATCCACCAGGAGTGGACGGGGGTGAGTGTGAAGGAACATAAGGAAAAGAAAGGCCTGAAAAGCCAGAACCTGCGCGACCACATGACCGAAGCCGAGCTCATCTTCACCGCCCTGGCCGAGCTCTCTACCCGTCAAATCGCCGAAAACGTGGATGCCACCGGCCTCACCGAAAACAAGGGGGCCGCCCAGGCCGGTGGCCGCATCGCCCGCCAGGCCCGCCAGCAGCTGGAACACCAAACCGGCAAGTCCATCATCTCGCCCGACAATTACTTGCCGCCGGTGGCCAAGAGGTTGAAGGCGGGGCCGAAGTCGTAGCGGCACCTGCCCATTAATTGACAAGCAGGAAGTGGCTTTGGTGCTTTTTTGGCCTGCGCAATTAGCTATTTAAAGCATAGCGTCGTGCGGGGTCAATCAGCCCCCCTCGCCAAACAGCTCCGTCATGAACTGCGTGGACTTCAGCCCGGTGCCCGTCAGCAGCACCACGGTGGTCTCGGTCGGCCGGATGGCACCGGATTTGTGCAGCACGTCCAGTGCCGCCGCCGCCGAGGCGCAGGTCGGCTCCACGTACAGGCCGGTGCTGGCCAGCTGGCGTACGGCGGCGGTAATCTGCGCCTCGCTCAGCGCTACGCTGCGACCGCCCGATTGGCGCAGCGCCTGCAGCATTTCGCGCAGCCGGACCGGGCGTTTGATGGCCGTGCCTTCGGCGATGGTGGGGTGTACCGGGCGCTCTACCCGCGTCTCCACCCCGGCCTGGAAACTCGCATCCAGCGGCGAGCAGTTCAGCGGCTGGGCGGCAAACAGCCGGGGCAGTTGGGTAATCTGCCCGGCTGCCAGCAGCTCGCTAAAACCGATGTAGCAGCCCAGCAAGTTGCTGCCTGCGCCTACCGGGATAACGATGTTGTCGGGGGCTTTAAAACCCAGGTCTTCCCACAGCTCGTAGGCCAGCGACTTGGTGCCTTGCAGGAAGAAGGGGTGCCAGTTGTGGCTGGCGTAGAAAATCTGCTCCGACTGACGGATGGCCTCGGTTTCAGAGGCTTCGCGCGGGCCGTCCACCAGCTGCACCTCGGCACCAAAGGCGCGGATTTGCGCCACTTTGGGCTGCGGCGTATAGCTGGGAGCCAGAATTTTCACCTGCATGCCCGCTGCGGCCCCGGCCGCTGCAATCGCCGCACCGCCGTTGCCCGAGCTGTCTTCCAGAATCCGGGCCACCCCGAGCTGTTTTAAAAACGACACCATCACCGACGCGCCCCGGTCCTTGAAGCTGCAGGTCGGGTTGAACCATTCGAGCTTGAAGAAGGGCTCCAGCCCGCCCCACTTTTTCTGTACCAACGGCGTACAGCCTTCGCCCATGCTGGCGCTGGGGTGGATGGCCAGCGGCAGGGCAGCGCGGTAGCGCCAGATCGAGCGCTCGCGGGTGTCGATGTCGTCGCGGCCGATGCCGGGCAGCGGGGTGATGAGCAGGGCGTTGCCGTCGTCCGAGCGCCAGCGGCGGTCGCTCAGCGGATATTCTTTGCCGGTGTGCGGGTCGAGGTAGCGGGGGATGGGCATGGCGGGTCCTTTGCTTGGCTTCATTTGGCTTCGTAGCTCTCGGCCGGGTTGTCGTTGGGGCGTGCCACCAGCGCCTGCAGGCTGGCGCTCATGGGCAGGTGCATGGCAATGCCACGGGGCGGGATGGCATCCACCAGCCAGCGTTGGTAGATTTTGGCCAGCTCGCCAGAGCGCATCATCCCGGTGATTTCGGCATCCATCGCCTGTTTGAAAGCCGGATCTTCCTTGCGGAACATGATGGCGATGGGCTCTACCGCCAGCACCTCACCCAGCAGCTTGAAGTTCTGCGGGGTTTTGGACAGGGCGATGTTGCCCGCCAGCACGTTGTCGTCTTCCACCATGGCATCGGCGCGGCCGGATTCCAGCAGCATGAAGGTGTCGCCGTGGTCCTTGCCGAAAACTTCTTTGAAGTCCAGCCCGGCGGCCCGTTTCTGCTGCCGCAGGGTTTTGACGGCGGTGGAGCCCGAGGTGGTGGCCACGGTGGTGCCTGCGAGCTGGGCCACCGACTGGATGGCCGACTTGGCATTGACGGCGATGCGCACTTCAGTGACGAAGGTGGTGACCGCAAAGGCCACTTCTTTTTGGCGCACCAGGTTGTTGGTGGTGGTGCCGCACTCCACATCCACCGTGCCGTTTTGCACCAGGGCCATGCGGTTGGCCGAGGTGACGGGCTGGTAGTGGATGGCCAGCTCGGGCAGCTTGAGCTTGCGGCGGATACCGGCGATGGCCCGCTCGCACAGCTCCACCTGGTAGCCCACATATTTGCCGTCGCCGGTGGTGTACGACAAGGGGGCCGCGGCATCGCGCACGCCAACGACGATGCGCTGCGTCTCGGCGATTTTTTGCAGGGTGTCGGCAGGGGCGGCACTGGCACCGAGCGCGAGAGAACAGGCGGCAAAGGCCGCGTAAGCCATTTTGGTCAACATACAACTCCTGGGGATGGTGGATAGCAAGGAAACATGGAGTACGGGGGCCGTCACCAGGGCCAGTGCAGGCGCTGGCCGCGGGCTTGGGCGGTGGCGCTGTGGTACAGCGACTCGGCCACGGTCAGGTCTTGCAGGGCGATGCCGGTCATGTCGAACACCGTGATGGCACCGGCCGGGCGCACCCAGGGCGCGGGACCGAGCAGCAGCGCACCGATTTCGGCCATGGGGCAGTCTGGCGACCACTGCGATTCGCCTACGCTGCGGGCCTGGGCCATGTCGTCCACCACCAGCAAGGCGGCATCCAGCAGCCCGGCGGGCAGTTCGCGCTTGCCCCGGGTGTCGGCCCCCACGGCGTTGATGTGGGTGCCGGGCTGCACGGCCTGCCGTGAGAACAGGGCCTGGGTGCTGGGCGTGGCGGTGATGACGATGTCGGCCTGGGCCACGGCGGCATCTGCATCCACGGCGTGGGCGATGGCGCAGCGGTCGGCAAAGGCATTTTCAAACGCGGCATGGGCTTGGCCGCCCGCCGTCACGTACAGCACCTGGCGCAGCGCGGGCCGCACCCGCAAGGCGTAGTCGAGCTGGATCTGGGCCTGCACCCCGGTGCCGAACACGCACAGGCGGCGGCTGTCTTCGCGGGCCAGTAGCTGGATGCCCAGGCCCCCAGCGGCCCCGGTGCGCATGGCGGTGACATGGTTGCCGTCGAACAGCGCGCGCGGGCGGCCGGTGGCCGGGTCGATCAGCACGATGGTGGCCTGGTGTGCTTCCTTGCCGCAGGCACGGTTGCCGGGCCAGAAGCCCGCGATCTTCAGCCCCAGCACCTGGGCTGCGGCGATGTCGCCCGACTTGATGCCGAACACCGCGCTTTGCCCGTCGGCTTGCGCCACACGTTCGCGTACCAGCGGAAACACCCGCCCGGTGCGGGCGCTGTGGGCTTCAAACGCCTGGCGCACGCAGCGCAGGGTTTCGGTGTGGGTGAGCAGGGTCTGGACGGCGGGGTCGTCCAGCAGCAGAAGGTCGGGGGCCATGGTGTTTATTTCTCCGTGTTTTGGAAAATATATCCAATACTAGACAAATAGTCAATTATTTGCGGGTGGTGATGGCCTTCGCCCTTGGGATACGATCCGGAACTAGACAATTTGTCTGAATTTCAGACGCGACACGCATGGCCAAAAAATCCAACCAGCACCTGTTCACCCAGCTCCAGCAAATCGCCGAAGGCCTGGGCAAGACCTTTGCGCCGTTTTGCGAGGTGGTGGTGCACGACCTGACGCACCCCAAGAACGCCATCCTGGCGATTGAAAACAACCTCAGCGGGCGCGGCATCGGGCTACCGGCCACCGAGCTGGGCCTGGCCCGCATCCAGGACCCGCAGTACCCGGCGGTGATCGCCAACTATGCCAACCAGTTTGCCGACGGGCGCAAGGTCAAAAGCACCTCCATCGGCATCAAGAACGAGGCGGGCGAGTACGTGGCTGCGCTGTGCCTGAACGTGGACCTGACCTTGTTTGGCGGCATCCAGGCGGCGATGGCGCAGTTCATGGCTATTGAGTCCAGCGCGGTGACGGAAACCCTGGACGCGGCCAATGCCGACCGCATCCGCCAGACCATCGACGACTTTGCCGCCGCCCGGGCCACCACCTCCCGTGCGCTCAAGTCCGCCGACCGCAAGCAGTTGGTGCAGGACATCAAACGCGCGGGCTATCTGGACATCCGCCGGGGTGCCGAAATCGCCGCCGCCCACCTGGGCGTGTCGCGCGCCACGGTGTACAACGACGCGAAGTAGGGCGGGGTTTGTTTAGGGCGGATCAGGCGTATTCCGCAAGCTATCTGGCGCGCTTTGCATATCGGGGCGAGGGGGTGGTTCCTACACTTCTCTTCACCCCCCGGCGAGTCGTTCGGGGCCATCCCCCGAACCCAAGGAGTTTCAAATATGTCTCACAAAATAGCCCTCATCACTGGTGGTGCCACAGGTATTGGCAAAGCCGTAGCGATGCAGTTGGCCGCCCGCGGCACGACGGTCATCATGAGCGGTCGCCGCGCTGAAACAGGCGCCGCCGCGGTGGCCGAGGTGCAGGCCGTCGCCCAGAACGGCGCACAAGTGCGCTTTGTGCAAAACGATGTCACCGATGAAGCGCAGGTCCAGTCGATGGTGGAAGGCATCGTGGCCGAGTTTGGCCGCCTCGATATGGCCGTCAATAACGCGGGCCTGTCCAACGAGACCGGAACACTGGTTCAGTCCAGCAGCGATAACTACCGGGCCATGGTGGACACCAACGTCATGGGGGTGTACTTCAGCATGCGGCACGAGCTCACCCAGATGCTGAAGCAGGGCCGTGGTGCCATCGTGAACCTGGCCTCCATCGCGGGCCTGAATGGCATCGCCTGGGCCGGACCGTACGGGTCCACCAAACACGCTGTCGTGGGGCTGACCAAGTCCTCCGCCCTGGACCATGCCACGCAGGGCATCCGTGTCAATGCCGTAGCGCCCGGCGCTATCAAGACCGACATCATTGCCGCCCAGCTGGGTGGCGGAGACCCCAACTACAACGAGGCCAGCATTGCAGCCATGCACCCGATGAACCGCTTGGGCGAGCCGGAAGAAGTCGCGAACGCGATCTGCTGGTTGCTGTCGGACGAGGCGAGTTTCGTCACCGGCCACGTGCTCAACGTGGACGGCGGTTTCCAGGCAAAGTAGGGGCCATGCTCCGTTCTCCTGCCGACAAGATGAAGGTGCCCGGCACGCTTTGGGAAGGCCTGAAGCGGGCCGGGGTGGACCGCGCGGAGGTGGTCCGTCGCGCAGGCTTTCCTGCCAGCGTGCTCAAAGACGATGCCCCGATCGCGACCGCGCAATTCTTCGCCCTGTGGCGCGCCATTGAGTCGGTGAGTGCAGACCCCGCCATTGGCCTGCGTATCGCCACCGGTCTGGACGGGGCCGTGATGCCATTGGCCTTTGTGGCGGCCTACCACGCACGGGACTTCCGGGACGCGTTGAAGCGTGTCGCCCGCTTCAAACGCCTCTGCGCCCCCGAAGAGGTTTCCCTCGCCGAGACCGATCACCGGGCCGACCTCGTGCTCCACTGGCCCCATGCGGGAAACGCTTGCGCGCCACCTTCCTTGGTGGACGCAACCATGGTGTCGTTGGTCGAGCTGGGTCGCCGCGGCACGGCAGAACGCCTGGTGCCATTGGCGCTGGCGCTGGCCCGCCCTGCGGCACCGAGGTCTGCACTCGAGCGGTACTTTGGCTGCCCGGTCCAATGTGGGGGGACGGTGAACCGCATCACCTTCCACCGGGACGACCTGGACAAGCTGTTCGTCACCTACAACAAGGATTTACTGGAGGTCCTTGCCCCCGAACTGGACCGCCGCCTCGAACACCATGCAGCCTCGAACTCGGTGGCGGAACAGACCCAATGGGTGCTGCGCCGGCGACTCACCGCAGGCCGTCCCGATATCCGCTCGGTGGCGGCCGAGCTCGCCATGAGCGAACGGTCATTGCAGCGTCGCCTGACCGATGAAGGTGTCAGCTTCCAGGCTTTGCTCAGCATGACCCGGCACCAGCTTGCGCTCGACTACCTGGTGGAGCCATCCCTCTCCCTCATCGAGGTTGCTTTCATGCTGGGTTACGAAGACCAAAACTCGTTTTTTCGTGCCTTCAGGCAATGGGAGGCGCAAACACCATCGGATTGGCGGACTGCGAACGCGGGTGGGGCCGTCCCGGGCTAGAGATCGGTTGCCGAGGTGTCCACCGAAGAGTTCGTGCATGTGGTGGTCACCAACGCGCTCAGCTCCATGCGGGTCTGCAATACCTCGACCGCAAAGGCATGGCGGTTCCCTGGTGAGGCCGCACGGGCCGTGCACCGATGCCCAATAGAGTGCTTGTGCTCACCAGCTAAGCACAAGTAGCTATCAAAAAAATAGCGCGCATAATGGACCTTGGGGCGCATCCATTGGACTGCATTTGGACTGGTTAGGCACTTTAGGGGAACTCACAGGCTCCCCAAAGGCTCTACCTAGCAGCAAGGGCATCCTCGGTGCGTTGCCATAACCCCTACAAGGAGACTCTATGCAGATCCAATTCAACACCGACCACAACATCGAAGGCCATGAAGGTTTGGCGGCGCACGTGACCGGCGTGGTGCAGCACGCGCTGGCGCGGCTCAGCGCGCACATTACCCGCGTAGAAGTGCACCTGAGCGATGAAAACAGCGACAAAAGCAGCCGCCAGGACAAACGCTGCATGCTCGAAGCCCGCCTGGAAGGCCGCCCGCCCGTGGCCGTGACGCACCATGCCGACACGCTGCACAAGGCGGTGGATGGCGCGGCCGACAAGCTCACCCGCAAGATCGACGACCTGCTGCACAAGCTGCACGACCAAAAGACGCGCGGCGAATCGCTCGTTTTACCGGAGTAATTTATCCAGCCAGCAGGTCCACCGTGACCTGCATCTGCTGCACCTCCAGCGGCGCGCTGCCGTAATCGGAGATAAACGCCACATCCGCCGCATCCCTTCCGTAGGCCAGCACAATGCGCCCGCCGCGCGGCTGGGTCTGGGTGGCATCAAAGGTGTACCAGCGGCCCCCCACAAACACCTCGAACCAGGCGTGCAGGTCCATCGGGTCCAGCCCGTACAGGTAGCCCACCACAATGCGCGCGGGCAGGCGCAGGCTGCGGCACAGGGCGATACCCACATGCGCAAAGTCGCGACACACACCTGCGCCCTGGGACAGCGTGTCCAGCGCATCGGTGGTGGCGGTGCTCACGCCGTACTGGTAGGTGAGGTGCGCGTGGATCCAGGCGCGGATGGCTTCGGCCTGGTCGTAGCCGGGTGCAACCTGGCCCACGATGCCCAGCGCGCGCTCGGCCATCTTGTCCGACGGGCAGTAGCGGCTTTGCAGCAGATAAATCAGCACGTTGTCGGGCAAGAGCTGCATGGGGGTGGGGGCGGTTTGCGGAGCGACGGCAATGTCGGCATCTACGTTGGCGGTGACCGACAAGGCCATCTGCGTGGGGCCGGGCGGCAGCACCATGCGCTGGCACAGGTTGCCGTAGACATCGGTGTAGTCCACGCGCGGCACCCAGGGTTGCACCTCGAAGTTTTCCTGCACGATGTGCTGGGCCTCGCCGTGGCAGGCCCGCAGCATGGCGACCAGCGGGCATTCGGCGGCGTTGTGGACCAACAGGGTGCAGGTGGCAGTGAGTTGCATGCGCGAGCCTTTTGAAAAACCGCCAGCTTAGACCTGCAGGTGTGACAAGGATGTAGGAGGATGGCGCTTTATCTGGCCAAGCCGGGGCCGGTTACATGGAGGGGGGGCAGATTCAGGGACACTTGCAGCATTCAATACCACGAGGATGTGCCCCATGGCTGTGGATTCCGCCCCTTCCCACCACCCCGCTGCCGAGATGCCTGGCGCCCTGGTGCTGCTGCTGGCCGTGGGCACCGGGCTGGCGGTGGCCGCGCTGTACTACAGCCAGCCCATGCTGGGCGTGCTGGCCGGCGAGTTCCAGGCCATGCCCGGCACCATTGGCCTGGTGCCGACGCTGACGCAACTGGGCTACGCGTCGGGCCTGATCCTGCTGGCCCCGCTGGGCGACCGGTTTGACCGCCGCCGCATCATCCTGGGCAAGGCGGCCATTTTGTGCATCGCGCTGCTGGCGGCGGCGGCGGCACCGTCTCTGGGCGTGCTGCTGGCGGCCAGTCTGGCGATTGGCGTCTCGGCCACCTTGGCGCAAGACATCGTGCCCGCCGCCGCCACGCTGGCACCGGAATCCAGCCGGGGCAAGACGGTAGGCATGGTGATGACCGGGCTGCTGCTGGGCATTTTGCTGTCGCGCGTGGTGTCGGGCTTTGTGGCCGAGCACGCGGGCTGGCGCGGCATGTTTGGGGTGGCGGCGCTGAGCATCGCGGTGCTGGGCGCGGCATTGTGGCGCGGCCTGCCGCGCTTTGCGCCCACCACGCAAATGCCCTACCTGGCCCTGATGGCCAGCCTGCTCACATTGCTGCAGCGCCACGCTGGCTTACGCCGTGCCGTGCTGGCCCAGGGGATGCTGAGCCTGGGCTTCAGCGCGTTCTGGTCCACCCTGGCGGTGATGTTGCATGCCGCGCCCTTCCACCTGGGCAGTGCCGCCGCCGGGGCGTTTGGCCTGGCGGGGGCTGCCGGTGCGTTGGCCGCGCCCCTGGCAGGCAAGGTGGCCGACCGCCGTGGCCCCGAAGTGGTAACGCGCATCGGCGCGGGCCTGGCGGTGGCGGCATTTTTGGCGATGGCTATCGGTAGCCTGGACGGCGGCGGCCCGCTGTGGCTGATCGCCGTGGGGGCACTGGTGTTCGACCTGGGCATGCAAGCCAGCCTGATCGCCCACCAGACCATCGTTTACGGCCTGGAGCCCGCCGCCCGCAGCCGCCTGAATGCGGTGCTGATGGGCGGCAGTTTCATCGGCATGGCCACCGGTGCCTGGCTGGGCAGCCAGGCCCTGGCGCAATGGGGCTGGCCGGGCGTGTGTGGCATGGCCGCGCTGGCGGGTGGGGTGGCGCTGGCGGTGCGGCTGTGGCCGAAAGTTCAGGCCTAAAGCTCAAGCATAAAATAGGCCTCCCGTGCTTATTCCATAAGCACAAGCAGCTATATTTTTAGAAGCATCCCCCTTTTGTCCATGGCTCCACTGACCACCACCCACTGGCCCCGCGTTCTCACCCTGTGGCTGTGCGGCGTGGCGGCGGCGATGCAGTTTTCCAAGGTGTCGTTTGCCTTCCAGACCCTGCAGGCCACCTACGCGGCCACGCCTGCGGCCATGGGCTGGATCCTGTCCACCGTGGGCATGGTGGGGCTGGTGTTTGGCGTAACCATGGGGCTGTGCGCCCCCGCCATCGGCTACCGCCGCTTGCTGCTGGTGGGCATGGGGCTGGGTGCCGTGCTGGCTGGGGTGCAGTCGCTGGAGCCACCGTTTGCGCTGCTGTGGTGCACACGGCTGCTGGAAGGCGTGTCGCAACTGGCGGTGGTGGTCGCCGCGCCCACACTCATCATGCAGCACAGCGCGCCGCAACACCGCGCCATTGCCATGGGGCTGTGGAGCACCTTTGTGGGGGTGGCGTTTGCGCTCACGGCGGCGGGTGGGGGCTGGGTGCTGGCGCAATGGCAGCTCAGCGGGCTGCTGCAGGTGCACGCGGTAGCCATGGCGTTGATGGGTGCCATGGTGCTGTGGCTGCTGCCCCGCGACAGCGCCACCCCCCAGCCCTGGCCCGCGCTGGCACGCCTGCCGCAGCTGCATGCACGCATCTACAGCCAGTGGGCCACGGCCCTGCCGGGCTGCTGTTTTTTCTTCTACACCGCTACCGCCATTGCCTTGCTGACCTTTATTCCGCCCTACGCCGGGGCCGACCGCACCTGGCTGGCGGTGCTGCTGCCGTTGCTCAGCATTGGCGGCAACTTTCTGGCGGGTTGGCTGGCCCAGTCGGTAATGCGCCCTTCCACGCTGGTGCCGCTGGCGTTTGCGGGCGTGGCCGCCGCCGGGCTGGCGCTAGGGGTGTGCCTGTGGCAGGGCTTCGCGATTGCGCCAGTGGCCTTGCTGTTGATGGCGCTAGTGGGACTGGCGGGCGGGGCCGCGTTTGCGCTGGTGCCGTACTTGAGCGACGCGCCCCCCGTGCAGGCTCGCGCCACCGGGGCGGTGGCGCAAATGGGCAACTTAGGCTCCACCCTCGGCCCGCCGGTGTTTGCCTACGCCATCGCCAGCATGGGCCCGCTGGGCCTGGTGCTGCCGCTGCTGGTGTTTGCGCTGGCCGGTTTAAGCTTGGCCGCCTGGGGCCTCCGCCAGCACCATCGCCAGGCCCCCTAACTTTTTTCACACACATGCTGCAACTCCACTACGCCCCCAGCACCGCCGCCATGGCGCCGCACATCCTGCTGGAAGAAATCGGCCTGCCGTTTGAACTGCTACTGGTCGACACCAGCGCAGGCGCGCACAAGGCCCCTGCCTACCTGGCGCTCAACCCCAACGGCCTGGTGCCCGTGCTGACCGACGGCGACCTGGTGCTGTTCGAGTCCGCCGCCATCTGCCTGCACCTGTGCGACAGCCACCCCGCCGCGGGCCTGGCCCCGGCGGTCGGCACGCTGGAGCGCGCCCATTTCTACAAGTGGCTGGTGTGGATGACCAACACCCTGCAAAGCACGCTGATCGCCTACTTCTACCCGCACCGCTGGGTGAACCCCGGCAACACCGCCGGTGCCGCCGAGGTGCAGACCCAGGCCGAACACCGCGTGGGCGGCCTACTGGCGCAGCTGGATGCCGAACTGGCCCGCCACGGCGGCCCCTGGCTGCTGGGCCCCACCTATTCCGCGCTGGACGCTTACGCGCTGATGCTCTGCCGCTGGACCCGCAACTTCACCAGCGCCCCGGCGCGCACCTACCCGCACCTGGGGCCGTACCTGCAAAGGGCGCTGGCGCGACCGGCGGTGCAGCGGGTGTTTGCTACGGAGCAGTTGGCGCAGCCGTGGGTTTGATGCTGTATATAAAAAGTGCCGCTAGCGCTGATGGAATGGGCGTGAGAAGCTACGAAAATGAGAGTATTTCGTGTGGCCTTCTTTTGACGGAACAGTGCCGCCGCACGGGTGTGGCGATGCTTCGGCGGGCTATAGTGGTTTGGCGCTTTGTCTGCGGGGTTTGTCGGGGTTTTTAGCCCTGTATGTAAACCGGATCACCCTGCGGAAAACAAGTCTGCAAGCCATTTTCAGGAGATTTTGATGGATGATTTAAACCTCAGTCGCCGATTGAAACCTCAGGGTTTTCGGTGTACATCACGTTAAACCTTATGGCCGACCCTATCACTCTCTCCGTCGCTGTACTTGCGTTGGCAATATCAGCCACGACTGCTTGGCTGACCTTGTTCCGCCGCGGCACTATCAAGATGACGCAGCCGACCGTAATATTTTTCGGCCCCGATGCGCCACGTGGCAATGAAAGGAAGTCATCGCCAAAAATATTTTTGAGGGGCTTACTTTTTTCGACCTCAAAGCGCGGTCGGGTTATTGAAAGCATGCACGCAACCTTGTCGCGAAATGAAACACGCCAGAACTTCAATATTTGGGTTTATGGCGATGAGAAATTAGTTCGCGGAAGTGGTCTATTCGTCGGCGAAACCGGGGTGTCAGCGAACCATCACTTTCTGACGCCCAAGGACGGTAGCAGTTTTATTTTTTCAGAAGGTACATATCATTTGCAAGTCTTTGCGCGGCTTCTAGGCGACCAAGAGAGCAAACTATTGTTTGCTCAGTCGCTTGAGATAAAACGCGAAGTTTCAGTCGCACTGGAAGAGCCGGGAACTGGTCTGTACTTCGACTGGGGGCCAGATTCGTCACGCTACTTACCGCATATAGAAAAACGCCCGCCCTCGCCTGATCCCAGTGACTTTGTTGAAATGCTGGGTTTAACTGGTCGCTCAACCGGACGCGCGGACAAGCCGAGTATCGGTTAGCTCCAACGTTGCCTCGCCACTCGCCACGCACCTGATTCTCACGCGGCAGTGACTGCAGCGTAACTACCATCTTCAGATGAAAAGTGCCGCTAGCGCTTATGGAATAGGCGGTAGCAGCTCCTAAAACAATAGCTACTGTGTTTTTACACAGCCTTCGGCTATAGTCGCTGCATGGCCAAAGACAAAACCATCTATACCTGCAATGAATGCGGCGGCACCTGCCCGAAGTGGCTGGGCAAGTGCCCGCACTGCCAGGCATGGAACACGCTGATCGAATCCGTGGCCGAGCCGGTGGCGGCCAGCAAGAACAACCGCTTCGCCGCGCTGGCCAAAACCGCCGAGGTGATGGCCCTGGCCGACATCGAAGCGACGGACATGGACCGCACCCCCACCGGGCTGGACGAGCTGGACCGGGTGCTGGGCGGCGGCATTGTGGAGGGCGGCGTCGTGCTGATCGGTGGCGACCCCGGCATCGGCAAGTCCACGCTCTTGCTGCAGGCGCTGGATGCGCTGCAACGCTCTGGCCAGAAGACGCTGTACGTGACCGGCGAAGAGAGCGGGGCGCAGGTGGCACTGCGTTCGCGCCGCTTGGGCATCGTGAACAGCCAGGTGCAGGTGCTGGCCGAAATCCAGTTGGAAAAAATCCTCAGCACCCTGCAAACCCACCGCCCACACATCGCGGTAATCGACTCGATCCAGACCGTCTATTCCGACCAGCTCACCTCGGCCCCCGGCTCGGTGGCGCAGGTGCGCGAATGCGCGGCGCACCTGACGCGTGCGGCCAAGGCCAGCGGCGTGGCCATTGTGCTGGTGGGCCACGTCACCAAAGAGGGCGCGCTGGCCGGGCCGCGCGTGCTGGAGCACATGGTGGACACGGTGCTGTACTTCGAGGGCGACACGCACAGCAGTTTTCGCCTGGTGCGCGCCATCAAGAACCGCTTTGGCGCGGTGAACGAAATCGGCGTGTTCGCCATGACCGAGCACGGCCTGAAGGGCGTGAGCAACCCCAGCGCCATCTTCTTAAGCCAGCACCCCGAACCGGTGCCCGGCAGCTGCGTGATGGTGACGCTGGAAGGCACGCGCCCGCTGCTGGTAGAGATCCAGGCGCTGGTCGATAGCGGCGGCCCCAGCCCGCGCCGCCTGAGCGTGGGCCTGGACAAAGACCGCCTGGCCATGTTGCTGGCCGTGCTGCACCGCCACGCGGGCATCGCCTGCATGGACCAAGACGTGTTTGTTAACGCGGTGGGCGGCGTGCGCATCAGCGAGCCCGCCGCCGATCTGGCCGTGCTGCTGGCCATCACCTCGTCCTTGCGCGGCAAGCCGCTGCCCAAGGGCTTCATCGCCTTTGGCGAGGTGGGTCTGGCCGGTGAAGTGCGCCCTGCGCCACGCGGTCAGGAACGCCTGAAAGAAGCCGCCAAGCTGGGCTTCAGCGTGGCCATCGTGCCCAAGGCGAATGCGCCGAAGAAGCCCATCGAGGGCCTGACCATCCACGCGGTGGAGCGGGTGGAGCAGGCGATGGAAGTGGTGCGTTCTTTGGCGTAGGATGGCCCTTGCGCTCACCGCACCCCTACCCATGGACTGGCTTCAAAAACTCCCCTCCACCTGCCGCTCTCCGGCGGGCTGGGAGTGGGCTATCTGGCGCAAGCTGCCGGTGGTGTTGCTGGTCGGCACCGTGGTGCCGATTGCGGGCTGGTGCCTGTGGTACGCGTTCATGGCGGGCGATACCGCTGCCGAACTGCGCTGGGTGCAGATGGTGGGCTACGCGGTGGTGGGTGCTGTGCTGTTCCATTGGACGGCGGTGCTCACCGTAGGCATTGGCTGCGCCATCGTGATGCTGATGAAGGGCCCCGGCTATGTGGCCGATGGTTTTCCGGTGTCGCACAGCGACCAGCCCCGGGATGCGTCGCTGGATCGGCTGTAGACCTTGAACACATTCCGAGAACCTTCTTAAGCTTCCGATAATCTGCGCTTCCTACCATGGCTGCATGGAGGACGCATGGACATCTTGACATTTATCGCCCGCAGCCTGCTGTGGAGCGCACTGGCCTGGGCCCCGTGGGCGCTGGCCACCACCCCCGCCGAACAACTGGCAGGCTACACCGCCCAGGCGGGTGCGCCCGCCCAGGCCGCACGGGGGCAGCAGCTGTTCACCGCCCGCCACGGCAAAGAGTGGACCTGCGCCTCGTGCCACACGGCATCGCCCACGGTGGCGGGCCAACACGCCAGCACCGGCAAATCCATCGCTGCACTGGCTCCGGCCTTTAACCCCCAGCGTTTTACCGATGCCGCCAAGACCGAAAAATGGTTTCGCCGCAACTGCAATGACGTGTTGGCGCGCGAATGCAGTGCGGGCGAAAAAGCCGATGTGCTGGCCTGGCTGATGGCGCTCAAGCGTTGACCCCCTTCTTGGAGAAACCACCATGCACCATCTTTTCGCCCGCCGCTGCGCCCTGGTACTGGGAGCCGCGCTGTGGTCCTGCGGCGCCTGGGCCGATTCCCGCGTGCCCATGCCCACGCCCTTGCCCAAGTTCCAGCAGGAATGCGTGGCCTGCCACATCGCCTACCCACCGGGCATGCTGCCTGCGGCTTCGTGGAAGCACTTGATGGGTTCGCTGGGCCAGCATTACGGCACCGACGCGTCGCTGGACGAAGCCAGCGTGCGCGAGATCAGCACCTGGCTGCAGACCCACGCAGGCACCTACAAGCGGGTGAGCACACCGCCGCCGCAAGACCGCATCACGCAGTCGGACTGGTTTATCCGCAAACACCGCGAGCTGGATCCGGCCATCTGGAAACAGTCGGCCGTGAAAAGCGCAGCCAACTGCATGGCCTGCCACACCCGTGCCGACACCGGCAGTTTCCGCGAGTCGGAAATCACTTTTCCCAAAGGCCTGGATGCGCGCTTTCGGCGCAACTGGGACGACTAAAGGAGCTAGCCATGAACGCAATGACCTCTTCTTCTGCCGCCGCATCCAGCGGCCCCACCCCACCCCGCACCCGCCGGGTGGTGGACGCGCCCACCCGCGTCTTCCACTGGCTGTTTGCCCTGAGTTTTGTGGGGGCCTACCTCACCGCCGATAGCGAGGGCTGGCGCATGTTGCACGTCACCTTGGGCTACACCCTGGCCGGTTTGCTGGCCTTTCGGGTGGTGTACGGGCTGGTGGGCCCCCGCCAGGCCCGTTTGTCGCTGCTGTGGCGCAAGCTGGCGGGCCTGCCGCAGTGGCTGGCTTCTGTGGCGTCGCTGCAAGCCGTGGATGGGCGCCAGGCGCAGAACCTGGCCATGGCGGTAGCGGTGGCAGGCCTGTTGGTGCTGGCCTTGCCGTTGACGCTGTCGGGCTATGCCACCTACAGCGAATGGGGCGACTGGTTGGGCGAGGTGCATGAATTTTTGGGCAACGCCTTTCTGGCGCTGGTGCTGGGCCACCTGGCGGTGATGCTGGTCTTGAGCGTGCTGCGCCGCAAGAACGTGGCCCGCAACATGCTGACCGGGCGGGTCGAAGGCCCCGGGCCCGACCTGGCGCAGCGCAACCATGGGCTGCTGGCCGCCTTGCTGTTGGTGGCGGTGCTGGCCTTCTGGGCGTGGCAGTGGCAGCAGTCGCCCAACGGGCTGGTATCTGCCCAAAGCTGGAGCGCCAGCAGCACAGAAGAGGATGGCGATGACTAAAGCGCCAAGGCTCGCCATGTCCCCAGACCAACCCACTAGCACCGGCGGCTGACGATGCGCATTTTGTTGGCAGAAGACGATGCCCTGCTGGGTGACGGCCTGCGTGCCGGCTTGCGGCAACTGGGCTTCCAGGTGGACTGGGTGCGTGACGGGTTGGCAGCCGAGCGCGAACTGGCCACCGGCATGTATGCGGCGGCGGTGCTGGACCTGGGCCTGCCGCTGCAGGACGGACTGGTGGTACTGCGCAAGCTGCGCCAACGCCGCATTGCCACACCGGTGCTGGTGCTGACGGCCCGCGACACCGTACCTGAGCGCATCCAGGGCCTGGACCTGGGGGCCGACGACTACGTGGTCAAGCCAGTGGACCTGCACGAGCTGGGCGCACGCCTGCGCAGCCTGGTGCGCCGCGCCCATGGCCAGTTGCAAGAGCAGTTGTGCAGCGGCCCGGTGCAGCTGGACCCGGCAGCACGGCAGGTGCGGGTGCACGGCGAGAACGTGGCCCTGTCGCTGCGGGAATTCGATGTGCTGCACACGCTGATGCGCCAGGCGGGCCGCGTGCTGTCGCGCGAGCAGTTGCAGCAGCAGATGTACAGCTGGGGGCAGGAGGTGGAGAGCAATGCCATCGAGGTGCATATCCACCACTTGCGCCGCAAGCTGGCGGTCGACCTGGTGCAAACCGTGCGCGGCGTGGGCTACACCGTGCAGCGCGACCCGGCATGAAAGGCCGCTCGCTGCAAACCCGCCTGCTGGCCGGGGTGCTGGGGCTGGTGATGGTGGTGTGGCTGGGGGCGGCGGTGGCCACCTGGTTCGATGCCCGCCACGAACTCGACGAGCTGCTCGACAGCCACCTGGCCCAGGCCGCGTCCTTGCTGGTGGCGCAGCAGCTCTCGCCCGATGACGATGGCCCTGCCATGGATGCACCGTTGGCGCACCGCTACGCTTCGCGCGTGGCCTTCCAGGTGTTCCACGAGGGCGCGCTGGTGGTCCGCTCGGCCAATGCACCCGCTGCACCCATGGCACCGTTGGTGGCGGGGTTCAGCACGGTGCGGATGCCGCAGGGCCGCGAGTGGCGGGTGTTTGCCAGCTTCCAGCGCGCGCGCGATGTCTACGTGCTGGTGGGCGAAGAGACGGCGGCACGCGGCGAAATACTGCGGGCCATTTTGCGCAGTGTGCTGCTGCCGCTGGCCTTTGCCCTGCCGCTGCTGGCACTGGGGGGCTGGTGGGCGGTGCGCCAGGGCCTGCGGCCGCTGCGCCAGCTCAGCCAGGTGCTGGGCCTGCGCCAGCCACAGGCCCTGGAGCCGGTGCAGATCGCCGACCTGCCGCCCGAAATGCGGCCCATGGTGCAGGCCTTGAACGGCTTGCTGGAGCGCATCGCCCGCATGCGCGAGTCCGAGCGCCGCTTCACCGCCGATGCCGCCCACGAACTGCGCACCCCGATGGCCGCCATCCGTGCCCAGGCCCAGGTGGCGCTGGGGGCCGGAGCCGATGCCGCGCAGCGCCAGCACGCGCTGCACGCCACCCTGGAAGGCTGCGACCGCGCCACCCGGCTGGTCGAGCAGCTGCTGACCCTGGCGCGCCTGGAAGCCACCGGCACCCTGCCCACCGACACGCTGGACCTGTGCGCCGTGGCCCGCAGCATCGCCGCTGACCTGGCACCCGCCGCGCTGCAACGCCAGCAGACCCTGGAGCTGGAGGCCGATACCGCCTGCCCCGTGCCGGGCGATGCGGTGCTGGCCGGTGTGCTGGTGCGCAACCTGGTAGACAACGCCCTGCGCTACAGCCCGCCGGGGGCCCGTATCCAGATCCGCTTGGCGCAGGAGGGTGGGCAGACCCTGCTGCAGGTAGACGACAGTGGCCCGGGCATGGCCGAGGCCGACATGGCCCACCTGGGCGAGCGCTTTTACCGGCCCCTGGGCCAGGACCAGCCCGGCAGCGGACTGGGCTGGTCCATCGTGCAGCGCGTGGCCGAAGTGCTGGGCGCGCAGGTGCAGGTGGGCCGATCGGCGCGCCTGGGCGGGCTGGTGGTGGGGGTTCGCTGGCCTGCGGGCCGGGTCTGACAAAATCCCGGCATGCAATTTCAAAAAATCCTGGTTCCTGTGGGCGTTGTGGCTCTGGTGGTGGTGGCGTACCGTGAATATTCCTGGGCCGGGGTGGCCATGGCGCTGAGCCTGCTGGTCACCTGGATCCTGCTGCATTTCAGCCGCATGCTGCAGGTCATGAAGCGTGCCGCCAACCGGCCCATCGGCACGGTGGCCAGTGCGGTGATGCTCAACGCCAAGCTGCGCCCCGGCGTGACCCTGCTGCACGTGGTGGCCATGACCAAGTCGCTGGGCGCGCTGCAGTCCCCCAAAGACACCCAACCCGAACTGTTCCGCTGGACCGATGCCAGCGCCTCGCATGTGACCTGCACCTTCTCGGATGGCAAGCTGGTGGAATGGCAACTGCTGCGCCCCGCGCAAGACGGTGCCGAGCCGCCTGCGGCCGCCCCTGGCGCGGTCTGAGCAGCCCGTAAAATTAGATTCTCACCCCCCACAACCTTCCCCTAGGAACCGCCATGTCCCCGCTACCCCCTTCGATGTCTGACCGCGACGGCAAAATCTGGATGGACGGCCAGATGGTCGAGTGGCGCGATGCCAAGATCCACGTGCTCACCCACACCCTGCACTACGGCTGCGGCGCGTTCGAAGGCGTGCGGGCCTACAACACCGTCAACGGCCCGGCCATCTTCCGCCTGCAGGAGCACACCGAGCGCCTGTTCAACAGCGCCAAGATCCTGCGCATGCAAATCCCGTTCACGCAAGCAGAGGTGAACGATGCGCAGTGCGCCGTGATCCGCGAAAACAAGCTGGAATCCGGCTACCTGCGCCCGCTGACCTGGATTGGCGACAAGAAGCTGGGCGTCTCGCCCAAGGGCAACACCATCCACCTGATGGTCGCCGCCTGGCCCTGGGGTGCCTACCTGGGCGAAGAGGGCATGAAGCGCGGCATCCGCGTGAAGATCTCCAGCTATACCCGCCACCATGTCAACATCACCATGACCCAGGCCAAGGCGGTGAGCAACTACACCAACTCCATCCTGGCCAACATGGAAGCCGTGGACGACGGTTACGACGAAGCCATGCTGCTCGATGCCAGCGGCTTTGTCAGCGAAGGTGCGGGCGAAAACCTGTTTGTGGTCAAGGGTGGCGTGGTCTACACCCCCGATTTGTCCGCCGGTGCGCTCAACGGCATCACCCGCAACACCGTGTTCCACATCTGCAAGGACCTGGGCCTGGAAGTGGTGCAAAAGCGCATCACCCGCGACGAGGTCTACATCGCCGACGAAGCCTTTTTCACCGGCACCGCCGCCGAAGTCACACCCATCCGCGAACTCGACCGCATCGCACTCGGTAAAGACGACTACGTCGGCAGCCGCGGCCCGATCACCGAAAAAATCCAAAGCGCCTTCTTTGACATCGTCAACGGCCGCAATCCTAAATACGCCCACTGGCTCACGAAAGTCTGAACATGTCCATCGAACTCCTTGCCAAAGACCTGAACGCCCAAGGCGGCGTGTTCTGTCCCAGCCAAAAAGCCCACATGGCCCTGTGGAACAGCCACCCCAAGGTCTACCTCGACGTAGCCCACACGGGCGAGGCCAAGTGCCCTTATTGCGGCACGGTCTACGCGCTCAAGGCCGGTGAACATTTCGGCGGCGGACACTGAAATAATAGGGGTCAGACCCCTATTTCGTTATTCGTCGTCGCCACAACCGGCGTAAAGAATAGGGGTCAGAGTCCAATTTGGACTGAGGCCGCTCAGCAATAAGTACCTTTGTTTAGGCCAAATTGGAATCCGACCCCCATTCTTTAGTCATCGCCCCCCAGTGGATTGGGGATGCGGTGATGACCGAGCCGCTGATGCGTCGGCTGCAGGCGCGGGGCGAGCGGCTCACCGTGGGCGCGCTGCCCTGGGTGGCACCGGTGTACCGGGCCATGCCGCAGGTGGCCGAGGTGGTGGAGTTTCCGTTCCAGCACGGCGGTCTGCAGTGGCAGGCGCGGCGGGCCATGGCGGCGCAGCTCCAGGGCCGGTTTGACGCGGCCTATGTGCTGCCCAATTCGCTGAAAAGCGCGCTGATTCCGTTTCTGGCGCGCATCCCGCGCCGCGTGGGCTACTTCGGCGAAGCCCGCATCGGCCTGTTGACCGAGCGGCTGAAGAATCCACCGCGCGACGAGCGCCCGCCGATGGTGGCGTTCTATTCCGCACTCAGTGGTGAAACCGGCCTGGACAGCGACCAGCCCCGCCTGCAGATGGACCCGCGGGTGGTGGCGCAGTCGCTGGCCGACCTGGGCCTGCAGCCGGGTGGCTACGCGGTGTTTGCGCCGGGGGCGGAATACGGCCCCGCCAAGCGCTGGCCTGCCGCCCACTTTGCCGCGTTGGCCCAGCAGTTGGACGTGCCGGTGGTGTTGCTGGGCTCGGGCAAGGAGCGGGCGCTGTGCGAAGAGATTGCCGCACCGGTCAACGCCGCCCGTCCCGGCTGGGCGCTGAACTTTGCAGGAAAAACCACGCTAGAGCAGGCGCTATCGGCGATAGCAGCTACCAAAACCATAGTCAGCAACGACTCCGGCCTGATGCACGTGGCCGCCGCTTTCGGCGTGCCGCAGGTGGCCATCTTCGGCTCCAGCAGCCCGCTGCACACCCCGCCGCTGAACCCGCTGGCCCAGGTGCTGTGGCTGAAAAACGATGCCGCCTACCAGCCGCCGCTGGACTGCGCGCCCTGCTTCCAGCGCGATTGCCCGCTGGGCCACACCCGTTGCCTGGTGGATGTGACACCAGCGCGCGTGTTGGCAGTGCTTTAAACCCAGCCTTCCGTTTCCACTTCCACCCGCTCGTGGGCGTGGCCGAAGATGAGCCGCTGGGCGCTGACCTTCAGCACCCAGGTCTCTTGCGCGTGCGGAGCCACCACGCTCAGGGCCTGCGGGTCGAACACGGCAGCGCAAAATCCGTCCGGGCTGCGGGCCGAGGGGTAGCGGATCCACTGTACCGACTGGGCCTGTGCCAGATCGGCCAGCGCCAGGCAGGCCCGGGTGTCGCGCGGGTCGCTCCACACGGCGGCATGGTCGTGCCAGGGCGGGCTTTCCAGGTTCAGGCACAGGCCGGAGACCACCGCGTGGAACAGGGTCAGCGGGCCCACCAGATGGCTGCCGCGCAGGCCGTCGCTGTCCGTCAGAAAGCGCCAGCGCCAGTAGCCGACTTCGGCGCAGGCCGCCTCGGGGGAATCCGCGCCGTACCAGATACCGGTGGTCTGGGCCGGACGAAAGCGCGACGGGTGCAGCACGGTGTGGCGAAACGGGCTGGTAAGCCAGGGTTCCAGGTGCGCCGTGCCGGTGGGCAAGGGCGGCAGGCTGGCGGCCAGGATCTGCTCCAGCACCTGCAGCTCGGCCAGCGTGTCCACCAGGCGCAGCGCGGTCAGGCCCTCCAGGCCGTCCACGGCGCGCCAGATATCGCTTTCCAGGCCGTGTTCGTACTCGGCCAGCGACTGGGTGATCCAGTCGGGGTCGATCTCCAGCAGGCTCATATCTTGGCCCGCATGCTGTCCAGGTAGTGGGCCACCAGGACCAGGCCTTGCACGGTTTGCATCAGCTCCTTGGGCGCGCCGTTCAAGGCCTTGTTGTAGCTGCACAGCCAGACCAGGCGGTGCTGCGGGTCGCTGCCCACCATGGCATCCAGGGCGCAGCAGCTGCGTACCAGCAGTGCCGCCAGCTCGCCTTCCTTGGTGGTAGGCTGCAGCGGCCGCTCGCCGGTGCCGATGCGCGAAATCGAGGCTTCGCTCAGGCCGAGTACCTTGCCCAGCACCGTGCCGGTAAAACCCAGCAGCGAGGCCGCCTGCAGGGTGGCTTTCGCCAGGACGGTGCCGGGTTCGCAGGAAGGGAGCGCAGTGGATGCGGTAGCGGGCATGGATGCTCCTTTAGTTTCAATTGAAAGAATATCAACAAATTATGTAATTTGCAAGCGATATTCCTCCACTGGCTTTCATCTCCAATTTGCTATAGTTATAGTAGCTTGTCGTGCTTATTGCATAAGCGCTAGCTGCCGATTTGGCGCTTAACCCATCCCCTAATCAGCAAACACCGTCCGGTTGCGCCCCGCCATTTTGGCCTGGTAGACGGCGGCATCCGACTGGTGCAGCAGCCGTTGCAGCAGCGCCGGGTCGTGGGCCAGGGTGGCGGTGGCCACGCCGATGCTGACGCTGATGGGCTGGTCGCCGATCCGCAGGCTGCGCACATGTTCGTGCACCCGCAGGGCGGTGTGCGCGGCACCCGGGCGGTCGGCGTTAGGCAGCCACAGGGTGAATTCTTCGCCGCCGTAGCGCACCGCCAGATCGCTGCTGCGGATGCTGGCCTGTAGCTGGCGGGCCAGGGTGGCCAGCACGCGGTCGCCTTCGTCGTGGCCGTGCCGGTCGTTGACGGCCTTGAAGTGGTCTACGTCCACCATCAGCACCGAAGCGCAGGCGCCGGGATCGGCCAGGGCCTGCCAGTGCGCCACCGCCTGGGCCAGGGCGCGGCGGTTGCCCAGGCCGGTCAGGGGGTCGGTCTGGCTGAGTTCGGCGAGTTCGCGGTTTTCCGACTCGACCACATGCGTGTGCTGGGTGAGCTGCAGGTGCACGGCCCGCAGCTCGGCGTTCGCCAGGGCCAGGTCGGCGGCCAGGCTTTGGGCGCGGGCGCGGGCCTGCACCAGCTCGGCCTCGAAGCGGCTGCGCTCCAGCGCCACAAAAAACACCCAGTAGCAGCTCTCGGTGCGGTCGTCCTGGCCAGGGGGGTCATACCAGCCGCGCTGGCAGTTGACCATCACCGGCACGCGCTGGCCCTGCGCGCCGCGCAGGTGCAGGTAGATTTCGCGCACGCCGCCCTGGTTCATCAGCATCGGCCAGACGTGGGTTTGCAAGAAGATGCGGCTGGCCGGGGGCAGCAGCACGTCCATGGCCTGCTGCTGCCACTGCGCCTCGGTGCCGCCCACCACCGCCAGCAGGTCGGCGTTGGCGGCCAGCACGCGGCCCTGCAGGTCCGTCACCAGCACCGGGCAGGGCAGCTGGTTCAGGGGGTCTGCGCAGGCCGGGTCAGGCGGCAGCAGGCTCTGCATGGGGCAGGTAGTTGCGGATCGCGTCTATCACCTCGGCTGGGTGGCTCATGTGGCCGCAGTGGCCGGTAATGTCCAGTATCTGCAGGCTGCTGCCTTGCAGATGCCGGTGCATGTAGTCGCCCACCGCCAGCGGTGCCAGCGCATCCACCCGGTGCTGCAACACCAGGCAGGGCCGGGTCACCTTGGGCAGATCGGCCCGGTTGTCGGCAAAAAAAGTGGTTTGGGCAAACACCCGGGCCACCACCGGGTCGGTGGAGCAAAAGCTGTCGGTCAGCTCGGCCGTGGGCAGGCTTGCCGGGGCACCCGCGGCCTGGCCGGACACTACCGGCGCCAGGTACTGGGCCCAGCCGATGTAGTTCTGGTCCATCAGCTCCAGCAGGCCTTGCAGGTCGTCGCGCTCAAAGCCGCCCTGGTAGTCGGGCGGGTCGTTCAGAAAGCACGGCGAGGGGCCTAGCAGCACCAGCCGGTCGAACAGGCCAGGCCGGGCGATCGACGCCAGCAGGCCAATGCTGCAGCTCACCGAGTGGCCGATAAAAGTCACGCCGCTGTGCAGCCCCAGCGCGTCGCAGACTTCCAGCAGATCCTGCGCATAGCCGTGCAGGCTGCTGTAGCGCTGGCTGTCAAAAGCCGCCAGGTCCGACTTGCCGCTGCCCACGTAGTCGAACAGCACCTGGCGGTAGCCGCTGGCAAACGCCGGGGTGATACGGCTCCACATGGTCTGCTGGCAGCCAAAGCCGTGGGCGTACAGCAGCACCGGGCCGCTGTCGCCCAGGACGTGCACGTTATTACGTCGCAAGATGTCCAAAATGCACCCCAAATGCCCTGTGGATAAGCTTGCATCCTAACGTAAGGGTGGCGATTGTTGCAGTTATTGGAGTAACTGCAGCGGGGTATTGGGGTGTCATCTGGCCAAAAAATGTGGGCGTGGCTGCTACATAAAAAGTAGCTTCTCACGCCCATTCCATAAGTACGAAGTGCTTAAATGAATCGAAAATTTCTGGCCAGTGTGACTTTAGCGGTGCACCGCCGCCGGGTAGTCGGTGTAGCCCTCAACGCCCTGGCTGTACCAGGTGGCGGGCACGTCGGGGTTCAGCGGCAGGCCGTGGGCGAAGCGGTAGGGCAGGTCGGGGTTGGCCAGGAAGGGGCGGCCAAAGGCGATGCCGTCGGCCTCGCCTGCGTCCAGCGCAGCCTGGGCGCGGGCCTGGCTGTAGTCGGAGTTGAGGAACAGCGGGCCGCGGAAGGCCTTGCGCAGCACCGGGTGCACGGGGGCGCGGTCGGCCTTGCCGAAGGTGCCGTTCAGCGGCGGCTCGCGCAGTTCCAGGTAGGCGATGCCGATGCCATCCAGCGCGCGGGCGGCAGCACCGAACAAGGCCTCGGGGTCGCTGTCGTTCACGCCCTGCGAGTCGCCGTTGGGCGACAGGCGCACGCCGGTACGCGCGGCCCCGACGGTGTCGGCCACGCGCTGGGTGACTTCGGTCAGCAGGCGGATGCGGTTTTCCACCGTGCCGCCGTAGGCATCGTCGCGCAGGTTGCTGTTGTCGCGCAGAAACTGGTCGATCAGGTAGCCGTTGGCGGCATGCACCTGCACCCCGTCAAAACCCGCCGCCATGGCGTTGCGGGCGGCGTGGGCATAGTCGTCCAACAGGCGCTTGATTTCGTCCAGGGCCAGGGGCCGCGCCTGGGCGTAGCGCTGCTTGCCGCTGTAGGTGTGGGCATCGCCCGGGGCCGTGGTGGCCGAGGACGAGACCGGCAACGCACCGCCCAGAAAGCTGGGGTGCACGATGCGGCCCATGTGCCAGAGCTGCATGTGGATGCGCCCGCCCGCCGCATGCACTGCATCGGTCACCGGCTTCCAGGCCTCGACCTGTGGAGCCGTCCAGATGCCGGGGCCGTGGGGCCAGCCCATGCCTTCGCGGCTGATGCCGGTGGCCTCGGTGATGATCAGCCCGGCCGTTGCCCGCTGCGCGTAGTAGGTGGCCATCATGGGGGTGGGTACATGCTCGCGCGTCGCCCGCCCGCGCGTCAGCGGGGCTAGCAGGATGCGGTTGGGGGCGGTGAAGTTGCCGATCTGGATGGGGTCGAACAAAGAGGGCATGAAGGCAATATCCAAAAAAGGGTGGGGCCGGTAGGCCGGATTTGGGTAGATGGGGTGTACGGGCGGGTTTAGAAGGGGCTGGCAAGGAAACGCGGTGTTGCCGAACGGTAAACAATCGCTACACTAAACGCATCGCAACTGCAACGCATTGCCGCCATGAAAACCGCCACCTTTCCCTCTCTGCGGGTCGAACCCGCGCTACGCCAGGCCGCCGAAAGCGTGTTGCGCGACGGCGAGACGCTGACCAGCCTGATCGAAACCGCCATGCGCGAGGCCATCCACCGGCGCCAGGTGCAGGCGGAATTTCTGGCGCGGGGCCTGCAGGCGGGTGAGGATGCGCGCAGCACCGGCAGCTACTACAGTGCGGCTTCCGTGCATTCTGAGCTGCAGCGTCGGCTGGATGCACGGCGCAAAAATCTGCTCGGATGACCGGCAATTACCAGGTCCGGTACACCGCATCGGGCCGCGAAGATCTGCTGCGGTTGTTCGACTTTTTGCTGGAGCGGGCGCAGACGGCGGAAGACCTGGATGCGGCGCAGCAGGCCATCGACACCCTCACCACCGAGATCGAGCACCACCTCGCTCGCGCGCCCTTCATCTTCCGCAAGGCAGGCCCCAGCCCTTTTCTGCGCGAGCTGGTGGTGCCATTGGGCCGGACGGGCTACGTGGTGCTGTACGAAATAGAAGCCCAACACACCGTCACCATCCTGGCCGTTCGGCACCAGCTGGAAGACGACTACCACTGAAGCTCGGCTGGTTTCACGTGAAACCTCATATGCTACATATTCAGTAGCTACTCGTGCTTATCCGATAAGCACGAGCAGCCATTTTGGTCCGTACTCAGGCCAGCCGCTGGTCGGTCGAAGGGCGCTTCCACAGGTTGATGCCGCCGTCTACCGCGTGCTGGTCGATGCGGGCCAGTTCTTCAGTGCTGAAGTCGAGTTGCTTGAGCGCGCCCACCAGTTCCACGATCTGCTCGGGGCGGCTGGCACCGATCAGGGCCGAGGTCATGCGCGGGTCGCGCAGCACCCAGGCGATGGCCATTTGCGCCAGGCTTTGGCCGCGCGCCAGGGCCATGTCGTTCAGGGCGCTCACGTGGGCCAGGTTTTTCTCGCTGAGGTGCTCGCTCTTGAACGAGCCGCCGCCGGGCTGGTTGATGCGGGCGCTGGCCGGGATGCCGTTGAGGTATTTGTTGGTCAGCAGGCCCTGGGCCAGCGCGCTGAAGGCGATGCAGCCCATGCCGTTGTCTTCCAACGCATCCAGCAGCTCTTCTTCGATCCAGCGGTTCATCATGCTGTACGAGGGCTGGTGGATCAGGCAGGGCACGCCCATTTGCTTGAGCAGCGCGGCGGCTTCACGGGTTTTGCCAGCGGAATAGCTGGACACGCCCACGTACAGCGCCTTGCCCTGCTGCACCGCGCTGGCCAGCGCGCCCATGGTTTCTTCCAGCGGGGTGTCGGGGTCGAAGCGGTGCGAGTAAAAGATGTCCACGTAGTCCAGGCCCATGCGTTTCAGGCTCTGGTCCAGGCTGGACAGCACGTATTTGCGCCCGCCGCCGCCCTGGCCGTAGGGGCCGGGCCACATGTCGTAACCGGCCTTGCTGGAGATCACCAGCTCGTCGCGGTAGGGGCGGAAGTCGCGGCGCATGTGCTCGCCAAAATTGCTCTCGGCGCTGCCGTAGGGCGGGCCGTAGTTGTTGGCCAGGTCGAAGTGGGTGATGCCCAGATCGAACGCGGTGGTCAGCATGGCGCGCTGGGTGGCCAGCGAGGTGGTGTCGCCAAAGTTGTGCCACAGACCCAGGGTGATGGCGGGCAATTTGAGGCCGCTGCGCCCGGTGCGGCGGTACTGCATTTTGTCGGCGTAGCGGTCGGCTGCGGCGTGGTAGCTCATGGGGTTTGTCTCCGGCGTGTTGTGGAATGGGTGAACCATTCTAGGGAGTCGCGCGGGAGTTCATGCAGTGCTCGTACTAAACCTTGTTGTCGCATCGGTTGCGCAGCCATTGCTCCACCAGCGGCCAGATTTCCTTGTGGGCACTGCGCGAAAGAATCAGGCGGTTGTGCGTGTAGTCCTCCAGGTAGCCTTGGGCCTTGCCACAGATCTCGAAGCTGCGGTCGGTGCTGCCAAAGGCCTGTATCAGCTTGTGGCAGCCCAGTGGGGGGGCAATATGCTGGTCGCCCTTGCCGGCCAGGGCCAGCACCGGCAGCGTCAGATGCGACAGCCCCGCCAGGTAGTCAAAGCCGTCCTGCCCGTGGAAGGTTTGCCGCAGGTTCCAACGGCACCATTGGCGCATCATGGCGGCATCTTCGTTTTCCGGGCCCATGCGCAGGCGGGGACCGTGGGCGGCGTGCTTCCAGCGCAGGTAGCCGTCAAACAGCCGCAGTGCGGCACGGGCCCGCCAATGCCGTGCCGCCTCGGTGGCCTGGCTGGCCAGCATGACCAGGCCGGCAATCTTCTGCTGCGTGGGCCGGGGATGCCGTGCCAACCACATGGCCGCCACCAGCCCGCCGCCAGAATGGCCCACCCAGAACAGGCGCTCGTGGCCACTGTAGGCCAGGACCGCGTCCACCACACACGGGACATCCCAGCGCGCCACGGCATCAAAACTGGCACCGGTTCTTGGTGTGGCGCTGCCTCCGCGACCGCGCCAGTCAAACACCCAGGCCGTCCAGCCCATGCTCTCCAGGTACGTGGCCAGCCCCAGGCAGGTGCCGTGGTTGGAGAACGAGCCATGCGACAGCAGCACCGGGCGGCCATTCGGCGCGCCGATGCGGCGCAGTGCCAGGCGGACACCGTCGGCGGTGACGGCGAAAAAGGGGGGGCTGCGGCTCATTTCGCCCGCATGGGAAACAGGTGGTTGGCATCGGCTACGCCGACGCGGCGGAGGCAGGGAACTCCCATCAGAAATTCTTTCTGCCGACACACGCCATCGGGTTTGTAAAGGCACTCTGGCATGTGTGCTGAGCGGTTGAAACCCATGGGTTCTGCGCCAGCGTTTACGGCGTTAAGGCGGAACTGATGGTGCATGGTAAGGCCCGCCCCACGCGTAAAGGCTCATAAATCAGGCACTTAATTGCCAGCAAAAGTAACTGGTGTGCGCAGATATTTGCTCAGCAGGGCAGCTCGATCACAAAGCAGGCACCGCCGCCTTCGCGGCCCTCGCAGCGCACCGTGCCGCCGTGGCGCTCGGCGATGGACTTGACCAGGGCCAGGCCCAGGCCGACGCCGCCGTTGGTCTCGCTGGCACCGGGCAGGCGGTAAAACGGCTCGAAGATGCGTTCGCGCAAGGCCGCGGGTACGCCGGGGCCGCGGTCAAACACGCGCAGCACGGCGTACTTTTCGTGCTGCTGCAGGCTGACGTTGACCGCGCCGGTGGTGTAGCGGCGGGCGTTTTCCAGCAGGTTGCGGATGGCGCGGCGCAGCAGCTTGGACACGCCCTGGACTACAAAGGTCTGCTCGTGTTCGCTGTCCATGTCGTCTGCACCCTCTTCACCGACTTCAAACGCCGCATCCAGCCGGGCGCATTCTTCGGCCACCAGGCCGATCAGATCGACCTCTTCGATGGTGCCCATGTCGGCCTCTTTGGCATCCAGGCGGCTGGCCAGCAGGATTTCTTCGATCAGCTGGTCGAGTTCGGCGATGTTGCGGTTGATCTCGTTCTTGAAGCTGGGCGAGGGCGTGGAGCCCATCAGCTCCAGCCCCATGCGGATGCGCGTGAGCGGGCTGCGCAGCTCGTGCGAGGCGTTGGCCAGCAGCGACTTTTGCGACTGCAGCAGGGTTTTGTGCGAGGCCACCAGGGTCTCGATGCGCTCGGCGGCGGTGTTGAAGCGCTGCGCCAGCAGGCCCGCCTCGTCCTGCCCGTGGATGGGCACGCGCACCGACAAATCGCCCGCGCCCCATTGCTCCACGCTGCGCTGCAGCGATTCCAGGCGGCGGGTCAGGCGGCGGATGATGGGGTACATGGCCAGCGCCATCGCCAGGCCCACCAGGCCCAGCGTCCAGAAGAAGCCGAACGGCGGGCGCAGCAGCCAGCCGGACCGTTCGGGGCGGGGCAGGTGGACCAGCAGCTTTTGGCCGTCTTGCATCACCACCAGGAATTCGGGGCCACGGCCCTGGGGTTCGGTGCTGGACGGTGGAGGAGGTTCTTCGTCTTCGTCCGGGTTGTCGGCAGCGCTGGCGGCCAGCTCAGGCAGGCGCTCGCCTTCCGGCCCCCGGGCGCGGTGGCGGCGGGTAGTTCCCTTGCCGATGATCTCGCCCGAGCGGTTGCGCACCTCCACATCGCGCAGCGGTGGGTCGGTGGCCATGCGCCAGGCCCAGCCCACCAGCAGCGTCAGCACCGCCACGGCCAGCAGCACGGCCAGCCAGATGCGGACATACAGCCGCTGCAGGATATTGGGAAGGGTGGGTTGCATGGGAGGATGCTAAAGGATGAGCGCCGAGTTATTTTCTCCAGGGCGAGCGCAGCGAGGCCCATTCGCGAACAGCGCAGAACTGGCTCTGCCAGGCTGCTGCTGTTGCCCCCTGCAAGGGGGTTGGCGCTGCCACACGCAGTGGGCAAGCCTGGGGTGTTCTTAATCCTGCTGCTTGGCGAACACGTAACCGGCACCGCGCACGGTGACGATGCGGCGGGGGTTCTTGGGGTCGGCTTCGATGGCGGCGCGGATGCGGCCCATGTGCACGTCGATGCTGCGGTCAAAGGCCTCCAGCTCGCGGCCGCGCACGGCTTCCATGATCTGGTCGCGGGTCAGCACCCGCCCGGCGCGCTCGGCCAGGGTCACCAGCAGGTCGAACTGGTAGGCGGTCAGGTCGCAGGCCTTGCCGGCCACCGACACCGAGCGCGCATCACGGTCGATCTCCAGCGTGCCGAACTGCATCACCTTGTGCGGCGCAGCGGTGCCGTCCATGCGGCGGCGCAGGATGGCGCGGATGCGGGCCAGCAGCTCGCGCGGCTCGAAGGGCTTGGGCAGGTAGTCGTCGGCACCCAGTTCCAGGCCGATGATGCGGTCCAGCGGGTCGCCCTTGGCGGTGAGCATCAGGATCGGGATCTGCGACACCTCGCCCGAGGTGGTGCGGATGCGGCGGCAGACTTCCAGGCCGTCCATGTCGGGCAGCATCAGGTCCAGGATCACCAGCTCCGGGCGGCTGGCGCTGGCCGCGCCGTTGAGCATGCCCAGGCCGCCCGTGGCCGTGGGCGAATGCGCCACCGTGAAGCCAGACTGGCCCAGGTACTCGCCCACCATACCGGCCAGGCGGGTGTCGTCTTCAATCATTAGCAGGTGTGCGCTCATGGGGTGTCCATCTTTAATCGAGGGAAAAAGGAGAAAGGGACAAATCGCTTTGTAAAGTGATAGTGCGCCTTTGCGGCCAATCCCGGTTGTAGCCCCTGTAAAGTTGCGTAAACACTTTACACAGGATTTGCTCCTGAATTAGGAGCTGCTCATGCCTATTCCACGGGCGCAGAAGGCACTTTTTGCCTTGAAGCCAAGGCTACCAGCAGCAACACCGGCACACCCAGGCAGGCGGTGGCGGTAAAGAACGGGCTGTAGCCGTAGGCATCCACAAACCGCCCCGAAAACCCGGCCAGCCACTTGGGTGCCAGCAGCATCATCGAGCTGAACAGCGCGTACTGCGTGGCCGAGTACTGCACGTTCGTCAGGCTGCTCAGGTAGGCGATGAAGGCCGCCGAAGCAATGCCCCCGGCCAGGTTGTCGGCCGACACCACCCACACCAGGGCCTGCAGGTCGTGCCCCACGCTGCCCAGCCAGGCAAACAGCAAATTGGTGGCCGAGCTCAGCACCGCGCCCAGCATCAGCACCCGCATCACACCCAGCCGCATCGACAGCACACCGCCCACAAAGGCCCCCACCAGCGTCATGATGACCCCGAAGACCTTGGTCACCGCCGCCACCTCGTCCTTGGTGTAGCCCATGTCCACGTAAAACGGGTTGGCCATGATGCCCATCACCACATCGCTGATGCGGTAGACGGCGATCAGCGCCAAGATCAGCAGGGCCTGGCCCTGGTAGCGGCGCAGAAAGTCGGCAAACGGCTCGATCAGCACGCCGCGCAGCCATTCGGCGGCGTTGCGCGCGGCGGGCATGGCGATACGCACCGGCTCGCGGGACACCAGCACCGTAACCACGCCCACCAGCATGCTGGCAGCCATCACCAGGTAGGCGGTTTGCCACGCGCCGGGCTGGTAACCGGTGGTGCCTGCCACCTCGGCCCGCGCGGCCAGCCACAGCACCCCGGCCCCGGCCCAGATCATCGCCAGCCGGTAGCCGGTCTGGTAGGCCGCCGCCAGCGCCGCCTGGCGCTCGGTGTTGGCAGACTCGATGCGAAACGCGTCCAGGGCGATGTCCTGCGTGGCCGAGCCAAAGGCCACCGCCAGCGCGCACCACACTACCCGGTTCAGGTCCACCTGCGGGTCGGTGCTGGCCATGCCCAGCAGGCCCAGCATGATGGCCGCCTGCGCCAGCAGCAGCCAGCTGCGGCGCCGCCCCAGCAGGCGGGTGAGCAGCGGAATCGGCAGGTGGTCTACCAGCGGAGCCCAGACCCATTTGAAGCCGTAGGCCAAGCCCACCCAGCTCAGGTAGCCAATGGTGGTGCGGTCAATACCCGCCTCGCGCAGCCAAAAACCCAGCGTGCCCAGCACCAGCAGCAGCGGCAGCCCGGCTGAAAACCCCAGCGACAGCATGCGCAGCGTGGCCGGTTCCTTGTAGACCCGCAGGGTGTCGATCCAGCGCACAGGGAGGGCTTGTTCGGGCGGCGAAGAGGGGATTGCCGGGCTGGCGGGGCGAGGTTGCGTCATCCGGGAATAATACGTGGTGGACTACCGGAGAATTGGATGATTGCTAAGCGTGGATGCGCAACGATGCTGCTGGGGGCTGCCCTGCTGGCCGCCCCGCTGGCGTGGGCGCGTGATGGGGTGGAGGTGGGCAAAAACTCGGCGTTTTCCAAGCTGGTACCGGCCGAGTCGGTGGAGCAAACCGCCCGTGCGCAGTACCAGCAAACCCTGCAACAGGCCCAGCAGCAGCAGGCGCTGGCCCCGGCCAACCACCCGCAACTGCAGCGCCTGCGCCGCATTGCCGAGCGCATCATCCCGTTTGCCGTGGAATGGAACCCGCGCGCCAAAGACTGGCAGTGGCAGGTCAACCTGATCGGCAGCAGCGAGGTCAACGCCTGGTGCATGCCCGGCGGCAAGATCGCCTTCTACACCGGCATTCTGGACAAGCTCAAGCTCACCGACGACGAAGTCGCCGCCGTCATGGGCCACGAAATCGCCCATGCCCTGCGCGAACACGCCCGTGAACGGCTGGGCAAGTCGGTGGCCACCAATGTGGGCGCCAACCTGCTGAGCCAGTTGCTGGGTGCGGGGGAACTGGGCAACACGGTGATTGGCGGCGGCGCGCAGTTGCTCAGCCTGCAGTTCAGCCGCTCGGACGAAACCGAAGCCGACCTGGTCGGCCTGGAGCTGGCCGCCCGCGCCGGTTTCGACCCGCGCGCAGGTATCACCCTGTGGCAAAAAATGGGCGCCCAGAACAAGGGCGCACCGCCCCAGTGGCTCAGTACCCACCCGGCAGGCAAGAACCGCATTGCCGAGATGGAAAAGAACCTGCCCAAGGTGCTGCCGCTGTACCAGCAGGCGAAAAAGAGCTAAAAGTGCCGTCCGTGCTTATGCAATAAGCACGAGCAGCTACTTTTTAGATAGCAAGCAGGCTTCAGGTCACCGGTGCCGGGTTGAACAGCACCAGGGCGTTGTGCAGCTTCCAGTGCTCGGCCCAGGTTTTCTTGCGGCCACTGGCCACTTCCAGCATGAGCTTGAACAGCTCCCAGCCCACGTCTTCGATGCTGGCCGCGCCGTCGGCGATGGTGCCTGCGTTCACGTCCATCAGGTCGTGCCAACGGCGGGCCAGGTCGCTGCGCGTGGCCACCTTGATGACCGGCACGGCGGCCAGGCCGTAGGGCGTGCCGCGACCGGTGGTGAAGACGTGCAGGTTCATGCCCGCGGCCAGTTGCAGCGTGCCGCAGATGAAGTCGCTGGCCGGGGTGGCGGCGTAGGTCAAACCTTTTTGCTGGAGCTTCTCGCCCGGTGACAGCACGCCGGTGATGGCCACCGAGCCGCTCTTGACGATGGAGCCCATGGCTTTTTCGACGATGTTGGACAGGCCGCCTTTTTTGTTGCCGGGCGTGGTGTTGGCGCTGCGGTCTACCTTGCCACGCTGCAGATACGCGTCGTACCAGGCCATCTCTTTGACCATGGCCTCGGCCACCTCGGGCGTGCTGGCGCGGGAGGTGAGCTGGTCGATGCCGTCGCGCACCTCGGTGGTTTCGGAGAACATCACGCTGGCCCCGGCGCGCACCAGCAGGTCGGTGCAATAGCCGACCGCCGGGTTGGCGGTGACACCGCTGAACGCGTCGCTGCCGCCGCACTGCACGCCCACCACCAGCTCAGCAGCAGGCACGGTGACGCGGCGGCGGGCGTTCAGGCGCTCCAGGTGGGCGGTGGCCTGGCGCATGATGGACTCGACCATGGACATGAAGCCCACGTGCGCGTCGTCCTGCAGGCACACCAGGTCCAATGGAGGAGGGGGTGCACGTTCGTCGATCAGCGGAATGGTGCCGGGTGGCATCAGGCGCTCGGGTTGCAGCTTTTCGCAGCCCAGGCTGACCACCATCACCTCGCCGCCGAAGTTGGGGTTCAGGCTGATGTTGCGCAGGGTGCGGATGGGAATTTCGGCCCCTGGTGCGTCGATGGCCACGCCGCAGCCGTAGGAGTGCTCCAGCGCCACCACATCATCCACGTTGGGGTATTTGGGCAGCAGCTCGGCCTTGATGCGTTGCACCGCAAAGTCGGTGACCCCGGCTACGCACTGCACGGTCTGGGTGATGGCCAAAATATTGCGCGTGCCCACCGAGCCGTCGGCGTTGCGGTAGCCCTCGAAGGTGTAGCCCTCCAGCGGGGGCAGGGCTTCGGGCTGGACGGTGGCCATGGGCAAATCGGTCAGCCCGCGCGCATCAGGCATGTGCAGCAGGCGCTCGTGCACCCAGCTGCCAGCGGGAATGTCTTGCGCCGCAAAACCGATGGGTATGCCGTAGCGCAGCACCGGGCCATTCGCGGGCAAATCGACCAGCGCCACCTTGTGGCCCTGGGGCACTTTGTCTTTCAGCACCAGGCCGCTGGGCAGTACGGTGCCAGCGGCCAGGCCGCCGTCGTTGGCCACGATGGCGACGTTGTCGCGTGCGTGCATGCGGATGGTGTGGGGCAGGGCGGTGCTCATCGTGGTCTCCTATTTGACCAAGATTATCTTACAACTTTAAAAGTTGTCAAGCAAACTAGGGCAGAGGTGTGCTTTCGAAAATCCGCCGTTTGGCGTTCAGGATGTGGATGCGGATGGCCTCGGCCGCCTCGGCAGGGGCGCGGCGGGCGATGGCGTCCACGATGGCCTGGTGCTCGGCCTGGGTGGCGCGCACGCGGGTCGGGCTTTTCTTGTCGGTCACGTTGCGGGCCAGCTCGATGAACTGCCGGATCGGGGCCACGCTGGTGGCAATGGTGGCCACAAAAAACGGGTTGTGCGAGGCCTGAGCGATGGCCAGGTGGAAGCGCACGTCTTCGTCCGCCCCGGAGTGGCCGCCTTCCATGGCCGTGTTCAGCGCCTCGAAGGCCTGCTGCAGGGCTTGCAGATCCTCATCGTCGCGGAACTCGGCGGCCCCGGCGGCAGCCCCCATTTCGATGCAGCTGCGAAACGCGTAATAGCGCTCGATGTCGGCCAGGCTTTTGATGGGCGTGGCCACCACCACCGGCGTGCCCGCTGCACCTGGAGCGCGTACCACGGTGCTGCCCGCGCCGCGCTTGGAGTCGATGATGCCGTCCGAACGCAGCCGCGCCAGCGCCTCGCGCACCGTGGGCCGCGACACGCCGAACTGGGCGCTCAAAGCGCCCTCGGTGGGCAGCTTGTTGTGGGGGCTGAAGTCGCCGCGCAGGATGGCCTCGACCACGCGGGCGTAGATGCGGTCGGGCAGGGAGCCGACACCGTCGGTTTGCAGCAGGGATTCGTTCATGGCGGCAGTTGGCAAAGGAGCTGCGATTCTGACAGGCTCTGACAACTTTCCCCAAAATACGCAAAGTTGTTTGACACATTTGCATAAATTCATAGAATGCCTGGCAACAGCAGAGCCATGCCCTGTTGCCCTCTTATTTGGAGACACTATGAAAAAGACCATCGCCCTCGTTTCTCTGGCCCTGGCTGCTGTCACCAGCGCCTACGCCTGGCCCGACAAAACCGTCACCCTGGTGGTGCCGTTCCCGCCCGGGGGCTCGTCGGACGCGCTGGCCCGCGCCATCACCCCCAAGCTGCAAGAGAAGTTCAAGCAAACCGTCATTGTGGAAAACAAGGCCGGGGCCACCGGCAGCATCGGCGCAGCCTTTGTGAAGCGTGCCCCAGCCGATGGCTACACCCTGATGGTCACCTCGCTAGGCCCGCTGGTCATCACCCCGCACCTGCTGAAGGTGGCCTACGACGCGGCCAAAGACTTTGACTACCTGACGGTGGCCGTGCAAGCCCCCAACGTGCTGGTGGTACCCGCTGCCTCGCCGTTCAAAACCGTGGCCGACCTGATCGCCGCCGAAAAGGCCAAGCCCGGCGCGCTGACCTTTGCCTCGGCGGGCAATGGCTCGTCCGACCATCTGAGCGCCGAGCTGTTCTGGCTGCAAACCGGTACCTCCGGCCTGCACGTGCCCTACAAGGGCGGCGCGCCCGCCATCACCGACCTGCTGGGCAGCCAGGTGGATGCCGCGTTCCAGAACATCAACTCGGTGATCCAGCACATCAACGCGGGCAAGCTGCGCACCCTGGCCATCGCCAGCGACAAGCGCTCGCCCCTGCTGCCCAACGTGCCCACGCTGGCCGAGGCGGGCGTGAAGGACGCGGTCGCCACCTCCTGGCAAGGCGTGGTCGCCCCCAAGGGCCTGCCGCCCGAGGTCAAGGCCCAGATCCACGCCGCGCTGATGGAAGCCCTGGCCGACCCGGCGGTGAAGCAGAAGTTTGTCGATGTGGGCTTTGAACTCGTGGCTAACACGCCCGAGCAGTTCGTGGCCTACCAAGCCAGCGAGTCGGCCCGCTGGAAGAAGCTGATCGATGCCCGCAAGATCTCGGCGGACTGATTGCCCACCGCTGCTACCCCACCGTAGCCGTGTGGGGTAGCGCCTTTGCCAGGGCGCACCCCGCGCCCCTGCGCAGCACAGCTCCGCGTTTACCCTTGGCTTGCAAGTCTGTACTGGATCTTGCTTTGTAGTCTTGGTAGCGTTACCATTTGCGCAAGGTAGCGCTACCATGTGTTCGATCTAGAGTCTATGTAGGTGCTCCAGCCGCTCAAGGCACTGGTTTCGCACTCCCATACCAACACTTCCACCACCGAGACACCGTATGCAACATACCCAGATCGCCTCCACCGCTCGCCTGTACATGGCAAGTTGCCATGCGGGGTACACGCTGTACACCGAAGCCCACGGTGGGGTGTAACACCATGGCGATCACCACAGGCCTGGCAAAGGCCACATCCATGGCCTTATCCATTGCTGCCGTCACCGCCCTGTCGGCCAGCCCTGCGCTGGCGCAGGGCGCGTTTCCCAACCGCCCCGTCACTCTGGTGGTGCCGTTTGCCCCCGGTGGCGGCACCGACACCGGGGCGCGCCTGGTGGCGCAGAAGTTGTCCCTGAAATGGGGCCAACCCGTGGTGGTGGACAACAAAGGCGGGGCCGCCGGGATGATCGGGGCCGAATTTGCGGCCAAGGCCAAGCCCGACGGCTACACCCTGCTGATGGGCAACATCGGCACCCAGGCCATCAACCCGGCGTTGTACAAAAAGATGCCCTACGACCCGGACCGGGCCTTCGAACCCGTCTCGCTGGTGGCCGAATTGCCGCTGGTGATGCTGCTCAACCCCCAGGTCCCGGCCAAAACCGCCCAGGACTTCATCGCCTACGCCAAGGCCCAGCCGGGCAAGCTGAGCTACAGCAGCTCGGGGGCGGGCGGCTCCATGCACCTGGCCGCCGAGATGTTCAAAAGCGGCACCGGCACTTTTGTGTTGCACGTGCCCTACCGGGGCGGTGGCCCGGCCATTGCCGACCTGATCGCGGGCCACGTGCAACTCACGTTTGCCACCGTGCTGGAGAGCAGCGGCCACATCAAGTCGGGCACCCTGCGGGCCCTCGCCGTCACCGGTGAAAAGCGCGTACCGGCCCTGCCCGACGTGCCCACGCTGGCCGAAGCCGCGCTGCCGGGCTTCAACTCCATCTCCTGGATCGGCATCCTGGCCCCTGGCGGCACGCCCAAGGACGTGGTGGACAAGATCTCTGCCGATGTGCGCGAGGTGCTGGCCGCCGAAGACACCCAGCGCAAGCTGACCGACCTGGGCGCGCTGCCCAAGGGCACCACCCCCGCCCAGTTCCAGCAACTCATCGCCAACGACCGCAAGCGCTACGCCCACATCATCCAGGACAAAAAAATCGGCCTCGACTGAGCCAGAAAGCACACCATGACCACCCGCCCCATCCTTTTGCAAAACGGCCCGCTGGCCCCCGCCCTGGAGGCCGCGCTGGCCGCCGAATTCGAGGTGTTGCGCCTGGCCGACCAAGCCGACCCGCAGGCCTTTCTGGCCCAGCACGGCGCGCGCTGCACCGGCCTGGCCACCTCGGCTCCGGCCGGTGCGTCGGCGGCGCTGCTGGCGGCCCTGCCTGCGTTGCGCGTCATCTCCAGCCACGGCGTGGGGCTGGACAAGATCGACCTGGCGGTGGCCGCGCAGCGCGGCATCCAGGTGGGCTACACGCCCGAGGTGCTCAACGACTGCGTGGCCGACCTGGCCATGGCCCTGCTGCTGGACGTGGCGCGCGGAGCCAGTGCTGCCGACCGTTTTGTGCGCCGGGGCGACTGGCCAAAGGCCAAGTTCCGCCTGGCGCGCAAGGTCAGCGGCCAGCGCCTGGGCATTCTGGGCCTGGGCCGCATTGGCCGCGCCGTGGCCCAGCGGGCTACCGGTTTTGAGATGCAGATCCGCTACACCAACCGCAAGCCGGTGGCCGGTGTGCCCTGGCAGTTTGAGCCCGCGCTGGTGGAGCTGGCACGCTGGGCCGACACCCTGGTGGTGGTGGCCGCCGGGGGCGCGTCCACCCACCATCTGGTCAACGCCGAAGTGCTGGCCGCGCTGGGGCCGGATGGCTTTCTGGTCAACGTGGCGCGCGGCTCGGTGGTGGACCAGGCCGCCCTGGTGCAGGCCCTGCAAACCGGTGCCATCGCCGGGGCCGGGCTGGACGTGTACGCCGATGAGCCCCACGTACCGCCGGAGCTGATGGCGCTGGACAACGTGGTGCTGCTCCCCCACATCGCCAGCGCCACCCGCGAAACCCGCCAGGCCATGGAAGCGCTGACCCTGGCGAACCTGCAGGCTTTCTACACCACCGGTAAGGTGCAGGTCTCGGCTTTGGAGTGAAATCGGCCTCCAGCGCTTATTCCATCAGCATTACAAGCTAGATTTTCAATAGCAATCAAGGTGCCCGCCGGGCCAGGCCGAAGCTGGCGGCCAGCTGCTGGTAGTCGGCGGTCTGGCGCTCCAGCAGGGCTTGCAGCGCGGCTCCGGTGGCCCAGCCGGGTTGCAGGCCGGCCTGGGCCAGTTGCCCCGGCAGGGCCGGGTGGGCGGCGGCGCGGGCCAGGGCTTCGGTCCAGGCGCGCACTTGCGGCTCGGGCACCTGCGGGCCCAGGTACACGCCGCGCACGATGGGCCACTGGATGTCAAAACCCTGCTCCTTGGCGGTGGCCACCTGGGCCCAGCGGCCCGGCAGGCGCTGGGCGGCCAGTACGGCCAGTACCCGCACGGGAGCGCCCTGGTCGATCTGGCGGGCCACCTCGGCGGCATCGCCCGCCAGCACCTGCACGTGGTCGCCGCGCAGGGCGGTCAGCGCCTCGCCGCCGCCTTCAAAGGCCACAAAACGCATGGCTTTGTGGCTGACCCCGGCAGCCCGGGCCAGCAGCGCGGCCTTCATCCAGTCCTGGCTGCCGATGGAGCCGCCTGCGCCAAAAATCAGCCGGTTCGGGTCTTTGCGCAGCGCCTGCAGCAGCTGCGGCAGGGTGCGCCAGGGCGCGTCCTGGCGCACCACCACCACGCCGTAGTCGGTGCCCAGCGCGGCCAGCCAGCGCACATCGCCCGCGCTGTACGGGCCAAACCGGCCCTGCACCAGGTTGAGCCAGGTGCCGCTGGAGAAGGCCACCACCGTCTGCGCCTCGGCCGGGCGCTGGGCCACGGTGCTGTGCAAGGCCATGGCACCGATGCCGCCGGGCTGGTAGGCGATGGCGATGGGCGTGCGGGTCTGACCCGCCGCCTGCAGCATGTCGCGCAGCAACTGGCAGGTCACATCGAAACCGCCGCCGCCCTTGGCCGGGGCGATGCAGCGCGCGCCCTCAGGCAGGCCCGCCTGGGCAACGGTCGCCAGCAAGGTGGCGAGTAAGAGCCAACGGCGCTTCATGGTGCGGGCCACTCCAGAATCGCGCAGACACCGGGCGCGGTGGCCTCCAGCCGCAGTTGCCCGCCATGCCGCTCCAGCACCGAGCGCGCAATCGCCAGGCCCAGGCCTGAACCCCGGCTACCCCGGCTTTTGGCAAAACGCTGGCCCAGCCGGGGGGCCACGGCGGGGTCGATGCCGGGGCCGTCGTCGCGCACGCGCAGTTGGTAGGTGTGCTCCACGGCCTGCGCCTCCAGCGTCACCACGCCGTGGGCGCGGCCATGCTGCAAGGCGTTGTGGGCCAGGTTTAGCAGCGCCTGGTGCAGCAGGCTGCGGTCGCCCTGGGCGGGCAGGGGTTCTGTGGGCACATCCACGCCCAGGTCGATGCCCCGTGTGCGGGCCAGCGGCAGCAGCTCCAGCGCCACGGCGCGGGCCAGCTCGCCCAGGTCGAACGGCTCCCAGTGCGGCTGCGCGGCATCGCTGCGGGCCAGGGCCAGCAGCTGGTTGGTGGCGCGCACGGCGTGGTCCAGCGCGTCGGACAGGGCTTGCAGCGCCAGTTGGCGCTGCGCCGGGTCGGGTTCGCGCAGCAGGTAGTCGAGCTGGGCGCGCAGCACCGCCAGCGGGGTGCGTAGCTGGTGCGAGGCATCGTCGATAAAGCCGCGCCGCTGCTCCACCAGGGCTTCGGTGCGGGCGATTTGCTGGTTCACCGCGTCCACCAGCGGCAGCAGGTCGCGTGGCAGGTCGGCGGTGGGCAGGGGGCGCAGATCGTCGGGGGCGCGGGCCTGGGTCTGCCGGGCCAGCCGGGCCATGGGGCGCAGGGCCAAATACAAGCCCAGCACCACCAGTGCACCTACCACCAGCAAAAACCCGGCATCGCGCAGCACCGCATGGCGCACGAAACGGTGGGTGAACTGTTCGCGCGAGGTGGTGCTTTCGGCCACCTGGATCACCAGCAAGGTCTGCCCTGCCGCCGGTTGCAGCGGCTCCAGCGTACGCTGGTAAGCGCCCACGCGCACCGTCTCACCAAAGTAGGTAGCATCAAAAAACTGCGGTACGCCAATACGCAGCGGCTGGGGCGGTGCGGGCAGGTCGGTGTGGCCAATCTCCACCCGGCCATCGGCGGTGGCCACGCGGAAGTACACATTGCCAGTGGCGGTGAGCTGGAAAAACTCGAACAGCCGGTACGGCAGCTCCACCGCCAGCCCGCCCGAGGCGGTAGACACGTTCAGGTCCAGCGCCTTGATGGCTCCGAGCAGGGAACGGTCGTACGCGGCATTGGCCGAGGCCACGGCATCCACGCGGGTCAGCCACAGGCTGGTGGCGGTGGCCACGGCCAGGGTGGGCAGCAGCAGGGCCAGCAGGCGTAATTTAAGGCTGGCTTGGCGCATCACATTCCAGGATGTAACCCAGGCCCCGGTAGGTCTGGATGCCCACGCCGCTGTGCTCCAGCCGCTTGCGCAGGCGGTGCAGCAGCACGTCGATGGCGCTGGCCTGCACCTCGTCATCAAAGCTGAACACGCGGTGGATGGCCTGCTGGCGCGTCAGCGGCTCGCCACTGCGCTGCACCAGGGCCAGCAACAGGGCGTGCTCGCGCGGCGACAGCAGCAGGCTCTCAGAGCCCAGGGTGAACTGCCGCGTCACCGTGTCAAAAGCCAACGGGCCGCAGGCCAGGCGCGGGTGCTCGCTGCCCCGGGCGCGGCGCACCAGGGCGGTGAGGCGGGCCTCCAGCTCGGCCAGGGCAAAGGGTTTGGCCAGAAAGTCGTCGGCCCCCTGGTTCAGGGCGTTGACGCGCTCGGCCAGCGCGTCGCGGGCGGTGAGGATCAGCACCGGCAGGCGGTTGTCTTGGGCGCGCAGGCGGCGCAATATGTCGCCGCCGCTGCGCCCCGGCAGGCCCAGATCGAGCACCAGCACGTCGTAGTCGCAATCGGCCAGCGCCGCCTCTACCAGCCGCCCGTCGTCGCGCCAGTCCACCCGGTGGCCGCTTTGCGCCAGCGCCTTGGCCAGCCATTCGCCCAGGGCGTGTTCGTCTTCGGCTAACAGGATGTGCATGGCGGCAATTATGGTGGTGTGACCGGGCCGGTGTTGATAGGTGTTTGATAGGTTGGCAAGTGCAAGATGGCGGTCCAACCACTACAACGACGAGACACGCCATGCCCTCTTTGAACCTTTCCCGACGCGGTGTGCTGCTGGCCGCCAGTGCCACGGCCTCCGGCCTGCTGCTGCCTTCTGCCCGCGCCCAATCCAGCTGGCCCAGCAAACCGCTGCGGCTGGTGGTGCCGTTTGCCCCCGGTGGCAGCTCCGAAATCGTGGCCCGCGCGGTGGCGGGCGAGATGTCCAAAACCATCGGCCAGAACGTGTTTGTAGAGAACAAGCCCGGCGCGGCAGGCAATATCGCCATGCAAGAGGTGGCCAACAGCACCGACGACCACACCCTGGTGCTGGGCCACATCGGCACGCTGGCCGTCAACCCCTACATCTTTGCCAAGCTGCCGTACGACGCAGCCCGCGACTTCGCGCCCATCACCCTGGTCAGCAAAGTGCCCAGCCTGTACGTGGTGCACCCCGACCTGCCGGTCAAAAACATCACCGAACTGATTGCCTATGCCAAGAGCAAGCCCGGCCAGCTGAACTACGGCTCGGCGGGCAACGGCAGCGCCGGGCATCTGGCGTTTGAGTATTTGAAGATGGCCAGCAACATCTTCATGCTGCACGTGCCTTACCGGGGCACCGGCCCTATGCTGACCGACCTGATGGCCGGGCGCCTGCAGGCCGCGTCGGTGGGCGCGCCCGCGCTGCTGGCCTTCATCAAGGCGGGCAAGCTGCGTTGCATTGCCACCGGCACGGCCCAGCGCCTGCCCCAGTTGCCCGACGTGCCCACCGTGGCCGAGCAGGGCTTCAAGGGTTTCGAGATGACCCAGTGGTACGGCCTGATGGCCCCCAGCAAATGGCCCAAGGCGAATCTGGCCAAGCTGGAAGCCGAGGCCATCAAGGCCACCCGGGGCGCGCTGGTCACCGAAAAGCTGTCCCACGAAACCGCCCTGGCCGTAGGCAGCACCAGCGCCGAGTTCGACGCCTTTATCAAGTCCGAGCAGGCCCGCTGGAAGCCGGTGATTGCGCGGGCGCAGATCAAGCCCGAAGGCCAGGGTTGATGGGGATTTAAGCCAAATCGGCCCCCTGTGCTTATGGAATGGGCGTGAGAAGCTATTAATTAAATAGCATTCAATTGCGCCAGCGACTCGGCAGGCAGCACGAGCTGCCCCGCCGCCAGGTTCTCCCGCAGGTGGGCCACCGACGAGGTGCCAGGGATCAGCAGGATGTTGGGCGCGCGCTGCAACAGCCAGGCCAGCGCCACCTGCATGGGCGTGGCCTCCATTTGCTGCGCCACGGCCGACAAGCCAGCAGACTGCAAGGGCGAGAAGCCGCCCAGCGGGAAGAAGGGCACGTACGCAATGCCCTGGCGGGCCAGGTCGTCGATCAGCGCGTCGTCGCCCCGGTGCGCCAGGTTGTACTGGTTTTGCACGCACACGATAGGGCAGATTTTGCGGCCATCGGCTACCTGCGTGGCCGTGACGTTGCTCAGGCCGATGTGCCGCACCAGTCCCTGCTGCTGCAGTTCGGCCAGCACCGTCAGCGGCTCTTCCAGCGAGCCCTCTACCGGGTGGTGCACGTCCAGCATGCTGCGCAGGTTGACGACATCCAGCACCTCCAGGCCCAGATTGCGCAGGTTGTCGTGCACCGCCTGGACGAGCTCCGGGCGCGACATGGCAGTGATCCACGACCCATCCGCACCGCGGCGGGCGCTGATTTTGGTGACGATGGTGAGGCCGTCCGCATACGGGTGCAGCGCCTCGCGGATCAGCTGGTTGGTAATGTGCGGGCCGTAAAAGTCCGAGGTGTCGATGTGGTTGACCCCGCTGGCCACCGCCTCGCGCAGCACTGCCAGGGCGGCGGCGGTGTCTTTGGGTGGGCCGAATACGCCGGGGCCTGCGAGCTGCATCGCGCCGTAGCCGAGGCGGTGGACCGTGCGGTCGCCGAGTGTGTAGGTGGTCATGGTCAAAAGTCCTGTGGGGTGAAGGTGTGCGGATGGTAGGCAGCCCACCTCCGTTCGACAATCCATCACAATCCGCACGACCTGTACCAAATTACGCACAATGAACGCCAACCTTGCCGACCTGAACGCCTTTCTGGCCGTGGCCCGCGCCAAAGGCTTCCGCGAAGCCGCACGGGCCAGCGGCGGCAGTGCTTCGGCCTTCAGCGAAGCGGTGCGGCGGCTGGAAACCCAGCTGGGCGTGCGCTTGCTGCACCGCACCACGCGCAGCGTCTCCATCACCGAAGCCGGGCAGCGCCTGCTGGAGCGGCTGACCCCGGCGCTGACCGAGGTGCAGGCCGCGCTGGACGTGGTCAACGGCTTTCGCGACCGGCCTGCGGGTACTTTGCGGCTCAACGTGGCCGTCAGCGCGGCCCGCCTGGTGCTGCCCGCCATCGTGCCGGGCTTTTTGGCGGCCTACCCCGACATCGCTCTGGAGGTGCTGGCCGACGACAGCTTTGTGGACGTGCTGGCGGTGGGCTGCGACGCGGGCATCCGCTACGAGGAGCGGCTGGAAAAAGACATGATTGCCGTGCCCATCGGCCCGCGCCAGCAGCGCTTTGCCCTGGCCGCCTCGCCCGCCTACCTCGCGCGCTGCGGCCCGCCCCAACACCCCCGCGACCTGCTACAGCACGCCTGCCTGCAGGGGCGGTTCAGCAGCGGGGCCCTGCCCACCTGGGAGTTTGCGCAGGGCGGTGAAACCGTGCGCATCGACCCCCGTGGCCCGCTCATCGTGCAGATTGGCACCGGCATTGATCTGGTGGTGGATGCGGCGGTGGCGGGCACGGGCCTGGTGTATCTGTTCGAAGACTGGCTGCGCCCTCACCTGGCCAGCGGTGCCCTGCAGCCGGTGCTGGAGCCCTGGTGGCCGCGCTTTTCGGGGCCGTTTTTGTACTACTCCGGCAGACGGCTGCCGCCTGCGCCGCTGCGGGCGTTTATTGATTTTGTGCGGGCGCAGGCTCAGTGAATCGCCAGCCGTTCGCCCAGGTGGGTCAGCAGGCCGTCCACCTTGGGCAGCAACTGGCGGCTGCGCGGCCACACCAAGTGCAGGGGCAGGCCGTCGGTGGCGGTGTGCGGCAGCAGTTGCACCAGGTGGCCGCTGGCCAAATGGGCATCTACCAGCCAGGTGGCCAACTGCGCCACGCCGCCACCGGCCAGCACGGCTTCGGTTTGCGCGTCGGCTTGGCCCACGGTGATGCGGCCTTCTACATCGCGGCGCTCCACCGGGCCCGTGCCGTGGGCGATACGCCAGGGGTTCGCGCTGCCGTCGGCGCGGCCATAGGTCACCGCGTCGTGGGTCCATAGCTCGGCGATGGACTGCGGCGTGCCGCGCTGCGCCAGGTAGCTGGGCGACGCGCAAAAGATCAGCCGCTCGGTGCCCAGGTAGCGGTGCCCCAGGGCGCTGGGCCAGTGGTCCGGCCCGCCGATGCGCACGCCCACGTCGATGCCTTCGTCCACCAGGTCCACAAAGCGGTCGGTGAAGGAAATGTGGGGCCGCACCGCCGGGTGCTGCTCCATGAAGGCCAGCAGCAAGGGCATGACCCGCATGCGGCCAAAGGTGGCGGGCACATCCACCCGCAGCCGGCCCGAGGGTTCGAGCTTGTCGGCCGCCAGCACCTGCTCGGCGGTGTGCAGCTCGGCCAGCACGCGCACGCAGGTGCGGTAGAAGGCGGCACCCGCGTCGGTAAGCGCCAGGCGCCGCGTGGTGCGCTCAAACAGCCGTGTGCCCAGGCGCGCCTCCAGGCGGGACACCGCCTTGCCCACCGCCGAGTTGCTCAGGCTGAGGCGCTCGGCGGCGGCGGTAAAGCTGCCTGCATCGGCGGTGCAGACGAAGGCTTCGATGCCCTTAAGGCGTTCGGTAGGGAGCATGGCGGGGGGGAGCTATTGTAGAAACTAACGCCAGAGTCTATTGAAAAATCTCCGCAAATGCGACTTGCATTCTCAAGTAACCTAGTGGAAACCCTAGTTTGAAAGTATCCAAGCCATGTCTGCGCATCCTCCCACGGCCTTAGCAACCGCCGCCCCCTCCGCCTCTGCCGATGGGCATGCGGTGTCCATCGCCATCCTGGCCACAGCGGCCTTTGTGCTGGTGACCACCGAGTTTTTGATCGTCGGGCTGCTGCCCGCGATGGCTTTGGAGCTGGGCATTTCTATATCGAAGGCGGGCTTGCTGGTCACGCTGTTTGCGTTCACGGTAATGTTGTGCGGGCCGGTACTCACCGCCTGGGTGGCCCACCTGGAGCGCAAGCGCTTGTTCGTGGCCATCTTGTGGGTGTTTGCCGCATCCAACGCCCTGGCCGCCATGGCCCCCAACCTCTGGGTGTTGGGCCTGGCGCGCTTTATTCCGGCCCTGGCGCTGCCGGTGTTTTGGGGCACGGCCAGCGAGACTGCGGGGCAACTGGCGGGGGCTGCGCGCAGCGGGCAGGCGGTGTCTCGGGTGTACCTGGGCATCTCGGCGGCCATGCTGTTTGGCATTCCGCTGGGCACCCTGGCGGCCGATGCCGTGGGCTGGCGCGGTGCGTTCTGGCTGCTGGCCGGCCTGTGCCTGCTGGTGGCGCTGATGCTGCAGCTTGGCATGCCCACCCTGCGCTCGCCGCAGCGCCTGCGCATGGCAGAGCAATTGCGCATCCTGCGCGATGCGCGGTTTGTGGCCAATGTGGCGCTGTCGGTGCTGGTTTTTACGGCCATGTTCACCGCCTACACCTACCTGGCCGACACGCTGCAAAACGCTGCGGGCGTGCCCCAGGCCCAGGTGGGCTGGTGGCTGATGGGATTTGGCGCGGTGGGTCTGGTGGGCAACTGGCTGGGCGGGCGCTGGGTGGATCGCCGCCCCCTGGGCGTGACCGCCTTGTTCAGCGCCCTGTTGGCGCTGGGCATGGCGGCGAGCATGGCCGCCGTGGGCGACCGCTTCTGGCTGTGCCTGGCCCTGGCGGTGTGGGGCGTGGCCAACACGGCGCTGTACCCCATCTGCCAGATCCGCGTGATGCAGGCCGCATCCCACGCCAAGGCCCTGGCCGGTACGCTGAATGTCTCGGCGGCCAACGCTGGTATCGGCCTGGGGGCTATCGTCGGCGGCCTGGCCATTCCGCTGTGGGGGCCGGCCAGCGTGGGCTATGTGGCAGCCGCGATCGCCTTGCTGGCCGTGGCCGCGGTGCCGATGGTCGCGCGGGTTAAAGGCTGAAGTCGTAGTCCACCGTGATCGGCGCGTGGTCGCTGAACTTCACCTCCTTGTAGATGTGTTCGGCGCGCGCCAGCGCCGCCAGGGCGGGCGTGGCCAGGTGGTAGTCCAGCCGCCAGCCTACGTTGTTGGCATAGGCCTGGCCGCGGTTGCTCCACCAGGTGTAGGCGGTGTCGGTGGCGGTGGGTTGGAGCTGGCGGTACACGTCGACCAAGCCCAAACCTGCGGCTTCGGCGGCTTCAGGGTGGGCCAGCGCGGTGGTCATCCAGGCGCGCTCTTCGGGCAGGAAGCCGCTGTTTTTCTGGTTGCTGCGCCAGTTTTTCAGGTCGATCTGCTGATGGGCGATGTTGACGTCACCGCACAGAATGAACTCGCGGGTTTTGCGCAAGTTGGCCAGATAAGGGCCCATTTCGGCCAGAAAGCGGAACTTGGCCAGTTGCCGGTCTTCGCCCGACGAGCCGCTGGGGAAGTAGCAGCTGATGATGGACAGTTTGCGGGTCGGGGTGTCAAAGCGCAGCTCGACGTAGCGGCCTTCGGCATCAAACTCGTGCGAGCCGTAGCCGGTGACCACTTCGCTGGGCGTGTGCCGCGAGTACACGCCCACGCCAGAGTAGCCCTTTTTTTCCGCAAAGTGGAAGTAGCCCTGCAGTCCGGCCAACTGCTCGAACTTGCCCTGCACATCGGCGGCCTGGGCCTTGACTTCCTGGACACAAATACAATCCGGGGCGGTTGCGGCGATCCAGGCTTCCACGCCTTTGCTGGTGGCCGAGCGGATGCCGTTGAGATTCAGGCTGGTTAATTTGAACAAGGATTTCCCCATGGTGGTTAACAAAGCGCCCAACAGCTTGGCGCAGGAATTTGTACAGTTTGCGGTGGAATCCGGGGTGCTGCGCTTTGGCGAGTTCAAAACCAAGGCTGGGCGCATGAGCCCCTATTTCTTCAACGCCGGGCTGTTTGACGACGGTGCCCGCATGCAGCGGCTGGCCGAATTCTATGCACAGGCGCTGCTGCACAGCGGCATCGAGTTTGACATGATTTTTGGCCCCGCCTACAAGGGCATCCCGCTGGCGGCCACGGTGGCGGTGGAACTGGCGCGGCAGGGCCGCAACCTGCCGTTTGCCTACAACCGCAAGGAAGCCAAGGACCACGGCGAGGGTGGCTCATTGGTGGGTGCGCCGCTGAAGGGCCGGGTGCTGATCGTGGACGACGTGATGTCGGCGGGCACCGCCGCCCGTGAATCGATTGCGTTGATCCAGGCCGCTGGGGCCACGCCCCACGCGGTGGTGATTGCGCTGGACCGCCAGGAGATGGCCACCGAGGGCGGCCAGGATGTGCCGCACAGCGCGGTGCAATTTGTCCGCAACCAATTGGGCATGCAAGTCTGCGCTATTGCCAAGCTCGCCGACTTACTACAATATCTGCAACAAAATGATACAAACGAGCTGCGGGCTCACTATCCGCGGGTGCTAGCCTACCGGCAGCGCTACGGAGTTGACGAAGGAACCATGTGATATGTTGGGCTAGGGTTTTAGGTGTCGGCGTGCTGTGCAGTAGTTTGCTCGGCGCTGTGTCTGCGCAGGGCATATTTACCTGCACCGACAGCCGGGGCAAAAAGATCACCTCCGACCGGCCCATCTCCGAATGCCTGGACCGTGAGCAAAAAGAGCTCAACCCCAGCGGCACCGTCAAGCGCAGCGTGGGCCCCAACCTCACCGCCCAGGAAGTCAGCGCCCTGGAAGCCCGCGATAAAAAAGAAGCCGAAGACCGGGCCCGCGTGAATGAGGAACGCCGCCGCAGCCGCGCCTTGCTTACCCGCTACCAGAACCAGGCCGCCCACGATACCGAGCGCGCCAGCGCCCTGACCCAGGTGGATGCGGTGATCCAGACCGCCAACAAGCGTATGGCCGAACTGGCCGTGCAACGCAAAGCGCTGGACAGCGAGCTGGAGTTCTATAAAACCGATCCCAGCAAAGCCCCGGCCTACCTCAAGCGCCGCGTCACCGAGTTCCAGGACAACCTGGTCGCCCAGCAGCGCTTCATCGCCAACCAGCAGCTGGAGAAAAAGCGCGTCAACGACCGCTTTGACGAAGAGCTGGCCCGGCTCAAACCGCTGTGGGCCGGGGCGTCTCAGTAGATTTGCTATGTTTTTAGTAGCTACTACCGCTTGTTCCATCAGCGCTAGCAGCCTAAAAGGCCTATAAAACGGCAGCTTACCCCGCCAGTTTTGCCTTCAGGAGCGCGTTGACCTGGCCAGGGTTTGCCTTGCCTGCACTGGCTTTCATGATCTGGCCCACCAGGGCATTCAACGCCTTTTCGTTGCCCGCCTTGAACTCGGCCACGTTCTTGGCATTGGTGGCAATCACTGTGTCGACGATGGCCTCTAATGCGCCGGTGTCGTTCATCTGCTTCAGACCCTTGGCTTCGATCACCGCATCTACCTGCGTATCCGCATCGGTCCACAGCGTGTCAAAGACTTGCTTGGCAGCGTTGTTGGAGATGGTGTTGTCGGCAATGCGGTCTAGCAGCCTGGCCAGCTTGTCGGCGGCAACAGGAACCTGGTCAATGTCCATGTCTTGCGCGTTCAGGCGGCGGGCTACTTCACCCATCACCCAGTTGGCCGCCAGCTTGGGCTGTGCGGGCTGGCCTGCGGCAATGGCAGCCTCAAAGTAGCGGGCAATGCCCTTGCTCTGCGTCAGCGCGGTGGCATCGTATTCGCTCAAAGCATAGTCCGTGCTGAACCGTGCCGCCATCACGCGCGGCAGCTCGGCCATCTCGGACCGCACGCGCTCCACCCACTCTGGGGCCACCACCAGCGGCGGCAGGTCTGGGTCGGGGAAGTAGCGGTAATCGGCGGCATCTTCCTTGGTGCGCATGGCGCGGGTTTCGCCCGTGTCGGGGTTGAACAGCACCGTGGCCTGCTGGATGGCATGGCCGTCTTCGATCTGCTCGATCTGCCAGCGCACTTCATAGTCGATGGCCTGCTGCATGAACTTGAAGCTGTTCAGGTTCTTGATTTCGCGGCGCGTGCCCAGTGGAGCCCCGGGCTTGCGCACCGAGACGTTGGCGTCGCAGCGGAAGCTGCCTTCCTGCATGTTGCCGTCGCAGATGCCGATCCAGGTGACGATCTTGTGCAGCTCCTTGGCGTAGGCCACGGCCTCGGCACTGGAGCGCATGTCGGGCTCGGTCACGATTTCCAGCAGCGGCGTACCGGCGCGGTTCAGGTCGATGCCGGTCTGGCCAATGAAGTCCTCGTGCAGCGACTTGCCTGCGTCTTCTTCCAGGTGCGCGCGCACCAGGCGCACGGTCTTCTTTTCGTCGCCCAGGAAGAACTCCACCGAGCCGCCTTGCACTACAGGAATTTCAAACTGGCTGATCTGGTAACCCTTGGGCAGGTCGGGGTAGAAGTAGTTCTTGCGCGCAAACACACTGCGCGGCGCAATCGTGGAGCCCAGCGCCAGCCCGAGCTGGATGGCCCGCTCGACCGCGCCCTTGTTCATCACCGGCAGCGTGCCGGGCAAAGCCAGGTCCACCGCACAGGCCTGGGTGTTGGGCTCGGCCCCAAAAGCGGTAGAGGCACGGCTGAAAATCTTGCTGGCAGTGGACAGCTGGGCGTGGGTTTCGAAGCCGATGACGACTTCGTAGCCCTGGACCAGCAGGGAGGGAGGTGCTTTGCTCATATTCAGAAACCGGCGGGTTGTTGGCGGTGGAAATCGGTAGCCTGCTGGAACCGGTGCGCGATGTTCAGCAACTTGGCTTCTTGCAGGTAGTTGCCAATCAGTTGCAGGCCCACGGGCATGCTGTCTTCGCCCAGGCCTGCGGGGATGCTCATGCCGGGCAAACCGGCCAGGGACGAGGGCAGGGTGAAGATGTCGGCCAGGTAGGCGGCCACGGGGTCGGCCGACTTGTTGCCCAACTTCCAGGCCACGGTGGGCGCGACCGGTCCGGCAATCACGTCGCACTGTTGAAAGGCCTGCTGGAAGTCGTCGGCGATCATGCGGCGGATTTTTTGCGCCTGCAGGTAGTACGCGTCGTAGTAGCCATGGCTCAGCACGTAGGTGCCGATCATGATGCGGCGTTTCACTTCGTCGCCAAAGCCTTCGGCACGGGTCTTTTTGTACATGTCGATCAAGTCGGTGTACTTGTCGGCCCGGTGGCCAAACTTCACACCGTCGAAGCGGCTCAGGTTGCTGGAGGCCTCGGCCGGGGCGATCACGTAGTACACGGGAATCGCCATCTCGGTGCGCGGCAGGGCGATGGGCACCAACTTGGCACCCAGCTTCACATACTGCTGCAAGGCGGCATCGACCGCTGCGCGCACGTCGGGGGCCAGGCCTTCGCCGAAGAACTCGGCGGGGATGCCGATACGCAGGCCGTCGATGGAGTCGTTCAGGCTGCGGCTGTAATCTTCGGCGGGGATGTCCAGCGAGGTGGAGTCGCGGTCCAGGTCGGGGCCGCACAGGGCGGACAGCAGCAGGGCGCAATCTTCGGCGCTACGGGCCATGGGGCCGGCCTGGTCCAGGCTGGAGGCAAACGCCACCATGCCGTAACGGGATGCACGGCCATAGGTGGGCTTGATGCCGGTGATGCCGCAAAACGAGGCGGGTTGGCGGATCGAGCCGCCCGTATCGGTGCCGGTGGCGGCAGGCACCAGGCGCGCGGCCACGGCGGCGGCGCTGCCACCCGACGAGCCACCCGGAATGCGCGTGGTGTCCCAGGGGTTGAGCACTGGCTTGAAGGCCGAGTTCTCGTTGGCCGAGCCCATGGCGAACTCGTCGCAGTTGAGCTTTCCCAGTGTAACAACACCCTGCTGCCCAAGCTGCTTGACAACTGTGCTATCAAAAGAAGAGCGATAGCCTTCCAGTATCTTGGAGCCCGCCGTGGTGGGGAAGTCCTGGGTGACAAAGATGTCCTTGTGCGCCATGGGCACGCCTTCCAGCGGGCCTGCGGTGCCGTTGGCCAGCCGTGCGTCGGCAGCGGCGGCCTGGCGCAGACTGACGGTTTCGTCCATGGCCAGGTAGGTACCCAGCGAGGCGTGGGTTTCGGCGCGGGCCAGAAAGTGCCGGGTGGTTTCCACGGCGGATATCTTGCGGGCGCGCAGCAGTGCCGCCAGTTCGACCACGCTCAGGTCGTGTAGCTGTGTAGAAAGACTCATGGCGCTTTATTCGATGACTTTGGGTACGAGGAAGAGGCCGCGCTCGACGGCGGGCGCGGTTTGCTGGTTGGCTTCGCGCCGGTTCGGTTCGCTGACCACGTCGTCGCGCAGGCGCAGCACGATGTCGTGCATGGCCGCCACCGGGTGGGCCAGGGGCTCAATGCCCTTGGTGTCTACCGCGCGCATGGTTTCGACGATGCCGAAAAAGCCGTTGAGCTGGTTCAGCAGGCGTTCGCGTTCATCGGCTTGGAGTTCCAGGCGGGCCAGGTTGGCGATGCGGTCAAGTTCGGGGAGTGTCAGGGCCATGTCTTAAACAGGGTTGCAAACGAAAGTAAAGCGGGGTTTCCGCGCAGTTGGCGCAGGTTAGCCACAGGAGATGCGGTATTATCCCGCCTTTGGTCGCGCGGTCGCTTCGTGACATTGTTTTGCACCAAGAAACCTATTAAGACTTTTGCAGAACCCGGGCGGCGGGCCTATTGTTCCCAATATTGCCCACAACCTGGGCAGTGCAAGAGTCGTGTCTATCTAGAACCGTATTACACGGCGATGGCATGCCGATGCGCAGGCCATGCCCGAGAGGATTTTGCATGTTTGGGACTTTCCGTCGGTACTTTTCTACCGACCTGGCCATCGATCTTGGCACCGCCAACACCCTGATTTACGTACGCGGCAAAGGCATTGTGCTGGACGAGCCGTCCGTGGTCGCCATCCGCCACGAGGGCGGGCCGCAGGGCAAAAAAACCATCCAGGCCGTGGGCAAGGAAGCCAAGGCCATGCTGGGCAAAGTGCCCGGCAACATCGAGGCCATCCGCCCGATGAAAGACGGCGTGATTGCCGACTTCACCGTCACCGAGCAGATGCTCAAGCAGTTCATCAAGATGGTGCACCCCCGTGGCGTGTTCCGTCCCAGCCCGCGCATCATCATCTGCGTACCCTGCGGCTCCACCCAGGTCGAGCGCCGCGCCATCCGTGAGTCCGCTTTGGGTGCCGGTGCTTCCGAGGTGTATTTGATCGAAGAACCCATGGCCGCGGCCATCGGTGCCGGTTTGCCGGTGTCCGAAGCCAGCGGCTCCATGGTGGTGGACATCGGCGGCGGCACCACCGAAGTCGGCGTGATCTCGCTGGGCGGCATGGTCTACAAGGGCAGTGTGCGCGTGGGCGGCGACCGTTTTGACGATGCCATCATCAACTACATCCGCCGCAACTACGGCATGCTGATCGGCGAGCCCACGGCTGAAGCCATCAAGAAAAACATCGGCTCGGCCTTCCCCGGCTCCGAAGTCAAGGAGATGGAAGTCAAGGGCCGTAACCTGTCCGAAGGCGTGCCGCGCAGCTTCACCATTTCCAGCAACGAGATCCTGGAAGCCCTGACCGATCCGCTGAACAACATCGTCGCCTCGGTGAAGAACGCGCTGGAACAAACCCCGCCCGAACTCGGTGCCGACATTGCCGACCGCGGCATGATGCTGACCGGCGGCGGCGCGCTGCTGCGCGACCTGGACCGCCTGCTGGCCGAAGAAACCGGCCTGCCGGTGCTGGTGGCCGAAGAGCCGCTGACCTGTGTGGTGCGCGGCTGCGGTATCGCCCTGGAACGCATGGAACGCCTGGGTTCGATTTTCACCAGCGAATAATATTCGCGGAATACGCCAACCAGAGGTACGGCGATGCCACTTGGTACGCTGGACAGGACCCCGCCCCCGTTCTTCAAACAGGGCCCCTCGGCCCTGACCAAACTCATTTTTTGTAGCGCGCTGGCCCTGTTTCTGATGGTGGCCGACGCGCGTTTTGCGTTGATGCGCCCGCTGCGTGCCGGTCTGGCTACGGCCTTGTACCCGGTGCAATGGGCGGTGATCGAGCCCTTCCGTCTGGCAATGGGCGGCAGCGCCTACTTTGCCAGCCAGGCCAGCCTGCAAGCCCAGGCCGACACGGCACAGCGCCAACTGGTCGCCCAGTCGGTGCGCGCCGGGCAGGTGGAGCAGCTCACCCTGGAAAACTCCCGCTTGCGCCAGCTATTGGAGCTGCGCGCCACCATCACCACCCCCGCCCAGAGCGCCGAAGTGCTGTACGACGCGGCCGACCCCTACACCCACAAGGTGGTGATCGACAAAGGCACCACCCACGGCGTGGTGGCGGGCTCGCCGGTGCTCGACGGCCAGGGCGTGCTGGGCCAGGTCACCCGTGCCTACCCCATGGTCAGCGAAGTCACCCTGCTGATCGACCGCGACCAGGCCATTCCCGTGCTCAACACCCGCACCGGCGCACGCAGCGTGGCCTATGGCGACCCGGCTTCGTACGGTGGCCAGCTGGAGCTGCGCTTCATGGCGGGCAACTCCGACGTGCAGATCGGTGACGTGCTGACCACCAGCGGCGTGGACGGTGTCTACCCGCTGGGCCTGCAGGTGGCCAAGATTGCCAAGATCGAGCGGCGGGCCGACTCGGCCTTTGCCCGCATCTACTGCACGCCGGTGGCCCAGGTGGCCGGTCCGCGGCATGTGCTGGTGTTGCAGCCGGTGGCTTCGCAGATCCCTGAAATGCCGCCGGAGCCTGAGCCCGTGGTTACTCCTAAAAAAGGAGCTAAAAAATGATACAGCACCAGCACGGGAGCCTTTCATGATCATGCGCCCTGGCCAGCAGCTACTGCTGCCTGCCAACCCGGTGTTCATCGGTGTCAGCCTGGTGCTGGCGCTGCTGTTCAACATGGCCGAGAACATCGGCCTGTGGGGCCGCGCACCCTGGGTGCCCGACCTGCTGGCGGTGCTGCTGGTGTTCTGGAGCGTGCACCAACCCCAGCGCGTGGCCATTGGCACGGCCTTTGTGTTTGGCCTGTTCATGGACGTGCACCAGGTCAGCCTTCTGGGCCTGCACGCGCTGGCCTACAGCGTGATGAGCTTTCTGGCCATCGCCATGCACCGCCGCCTGCTGTGGTTTACCGTGCCCTCGCAGGCCATGCAGGTGCTGCCGCTGTTTGTGGTGGCGCACCTGGTGCAGTTTGTGCTGCGCATGCTGGGCGGCGGCACCTTTCCCGGCTGGTCCATTTTGCTGGCACCGGTGATCGAAGCCCTGCTGTGGCCGCTGGTCAGCATCCTGCTGCTGGCACCGCAACGCATGGCCCCCGATCCCGACAAGACCCGCCCGCTGTAGGTATGGAACACCCCCAGGCTACACACTTCGTGTTTTCGCCAACCCCCTTGCAGGGGGCAACACTAGTGGCCCGGCAAAGCCGGTTCCACGGTGTTTCTGGCGGCTCATCGCGTTTGAAGACATCGGTGGTGGTGTCACGCGCCGTGGTGTTACGGCATGACTGAACTTAAAGATGTTGGCGCCGAGATCTACCGCTTTCGGCTGCGGCTGGTGGCCGCCGGGGTGGTGGTGGTGCTGGCGTTTGGCGGCCTGGTGGCGCGGCTGGCCTACCTGCAGATCTCGCGCCATGACGACCTGCTGGAGCAGGCCGAAAGCAACCGCACCGCCATCGTGCCAGTGGTGCCCAACCGGGGCCTGATCCTGGACCGCAACGGCGTGGTGCTGGCCACCAACTACTCGGCCTATACGCTGGAGATCACGCCCAGCAAGGTGGGCGACCTGGAGCAGACCATCGACGCGCTGGCCGAGGTGGTGGACATCCAGCCGCGCGACCGCCGGCGCTTCAAGAAGCTGGCCGAAGAGTCGCGCAACTTCGAATCCCTGCCCATCCGCACCCGGCTGACCGATGTGGAGGTGGCCCGCTTTGCCGCCCAACGCTTTCGCTTTCCTGGCGTGGACATCAAGGCCCGGCTGTTCCGCACCTACCCGCAGGGCGAGCTGGCCAGCCATGTGATTGGCTACATCGGGCGTATCAACCAGTCGGAAAAAGCCCGCATCGACGAGTCCGAGGAGGCCGACAACTACCGGGGCACCGAATACATCGGCAAGCTGGGTATCGAGCAAAGCTACGAGGCCCAACTGCACGGCCTGACCGGGGTGGAAGAGATCGAAACCTCGGCCGGGGGCCGCGCGGTACGCAAGCTGGCCAGCAACCCGGCCACGCCCGGCAACACCGTGGTCATGTCCATCGACATCAAGTTGCAAAAGCTGGTCGAAGACCTGTACGGCAACCGCCGGGGCGCGCTGGTGGCGCTGGACCCGAAAACCGGCGAGGTGCTGGCCTTTGTCAGCATGCCCACCTTCGACCCGAACCTGTTCGTGGAAGGCATTGATGTAGAGAGCTGGCAGGCGCTGAACGGCTCGCCCGACAAACCGTTGCTGAACCGGGCCCTGCGCGGCACCTACCCGCCGGGCTCCACCTACAAGCCCTTCATGGCCCTGGCGGCACTGGAAACCGGCAAGCGCACGCCGCAGCAAAGCATTGCCGACCCCGGCTACTTCATGCTGGGCGGCCACCGCTTCCGCGACGACAAGGAAGGCGGCCACGGCACGGTGGACATGTACAAATCCATCGTCGAATCCTGCGACACCTATTACTACATGCTGGCCAACGACATGGGCGTGGACCTGATGCACGACGAAATCAGCAAGTTTGGTTTTGGCGGCCTCACCGGCATCGACATCCAGGGCGAAGTGCGCGGCATTCTGCCGTCCACCGCCTGGAAGCGCCGCGCCTACAAGCGGCCCGAGCAGCAAAAGTGGTACGCCGGGGAAACCATCTCGCTGGGCATTGGCCAGGGCTACAACAACTTCACCATGCTGCAACTGGCCTCGGCCACCGGCATTCTGGCCAACGACGGCATCAAGATGAAGCCGCACCTGGTGAAGGAAGTGACCGATGTGGTGGCCCACACCACCCAGCAGACCCTGCGCGAGATCAAGGCCGAAATCAGCGCCAAACAGGCCAACATCGAGATCATCAAACGCGCCCTGGTGGGTGTGAACATCGAAGGCACCGGTGCCAACTCGTTCCGCGGCGCGGGCTATGTGGCGGCGGGTAAAACTGGCACGGCCCAGGTGGTGTCGATCGGCAAAAACGAAAAGTACAACGCCGCCGCCATGGCCGAGCGCCACCGCGACCACGCGCTGTACATGGCCTTTGCCCCGGCCGAGAACCCGCAGATCGCCCTGGCCATGGTGGTGGAAAACGCCGGTTTTGGCGGCGTGGCTGCGGCCCCCATCGCCCGCCGGGTGTTTGACTACTGGCTGCTGCAAAAGTACCCCAGCGTGCAAGACCTGGCCGCCGTGCGCCTGGGCCAGGCCCCGGTGCCGATAGGTACGCCCCGCGCGATTGCCGACGTGCCCGAGCTGCCAGGCTACGTGGCCCCGCCTGCGCCGGTGGCATCGGCCCCGGTGGCCACGGCATCTGCCCCTAAGAATTTAAACAAAAAGTGATGCTGACGCCCATTCCATCGGCGTAAGCAGCTACTAAAAATATAGCATAGTACGCTCAGGCGGTCTGGCGTGCGACGATCGAGAAGCCAATGTCCAGGATCGGCTCGGCAACCGGGCGGCCATCGGCGCGGTCCACGATGTACTGCGCAGCGGTTTGGCCGATGCGGGTGCCGTCGATGCGCACCGTGGTCAGCGCAGGGTGCAGGCTGGCGGCCAGGCCCAGGTCGCCCAGGCCGACGATGGCCAGTTGCCCCGGTACCGCCAGGCCGCGCGCCTGCGCCTCGATCAGCACGCCCAGGGCCAGCATGTCCGAGCTGCAAAACACCGCGTCAATGCCCTCGGGCCGTGCCAACAGCTCGGCCAGCCCGCTGCGGCCTGCGCCCAGGGTGGTGGGCGGCGGGGTCAGCATCAGGGGCACGTCCTGCCCCTCTTGCGTCAGCCTCAGGGTGCGGGCCATGCGCTGAAAACCGGTGTTGCGGCGGCGGGCGCGCTCGTCGTCACCGCAGATCAACGCCGGGCGGCGGTAGCCGCGCTGGTGCAGGAAGGCGCAGACCTCGGCACCGATGTTTTCGTTCGAGAAGCCCACCAGCATGTCGATGGGCGTGGGGGTCAGGTCCCAGGTTTCCACCACCGGAATGCCCGAGGTCAGCAACTGTTTGCGCCCGGCCAGCGAACGCATGATGCCGGTCAGCACAATGCCGTCGGGGCGGCGGCGGATGATGGCGTCCAGCAGCACGTCTTCGCGGGCGCTGTCGTAGCCGCTTTGGCCCACCATCAGCTGGTAACCCTGCGCGTCGAGCGCCTGGTTCAGCGCCTGGATGGTTTCCTGGAACACCGGCCCGGTCAGCGTGGGCAATACCGCCGCCACCAGCCGGGCCTTGGACGAACGCAGCCCGCCCGCCATGCCGTTGGGTACAAAGCCGGTGCTGCGCACCATCACCATCACTTTTTCCAGCGTGGCGGGCGAGACCTGCTCCGGGTGGTTCAGCGCCCGGGAGACGGTCATGGCCGATACGCCGGCCATCTTGGCAATGTCGTGGACGGTGAAATGGTGGGACATGGTGGGGGAGGGGTGCGGGCGCGAATGATAACAATAACAAGGGTTCGAAATGGTTCGGTAGCCGGTTCCTTTTGTTTCAATTGGCGTGAAATATCAAAGGGTTATCCCTATTTTTTTACGAAAACATTGGCGATATGCTTCGTTTTAGATTGTTATCGATAACAAATCTGCGAAATTGGTTTGAAACGAAACACATCCACCGCCCAACCACCCCCTGGAGCCACCATGAAAACTTCTTCGCTTTGCACCCTCGCCCTCTTCGCCGCCTGCGCCAGCCAGGTAGCCCATGCCGATACCCTGCGCCTGGCCCACGGCCTGGCAGAGAACCACCCGGTGCATCTGGCCATGGTGCGTTTTGCCGACCTGGCCAAGCAAAAAACCAAGGGCGAGATCGAGATCAAGGTGTTCGCCAACGGCACCCTGGGCGGTGAGCGCGAAACCCTGGAGCAGGTGCAAAACGGCGTGCTGGAAATGACCAAGGCCAGCGCCTCGCCTCTGGAGACTTTTGCGCCTGAGTACAAGGTGTTTAACCTGCCTTTCGTGTTCCGCGACAAGGCGCATTTCTTCAAGGTGGTGGACGGCCCGGTGGGCGCGGCCATCCTGGCATCCAGCAAGAGCCGGGGCTTCATCGGCCTGACCTATTACGACGCGGGTGCGCGCAGCTTCTATGCCAAGAAGGCCATTGCCACGCCGGATGACCTCAAGGGCATGAAGATCCGCGTGCAGCAAAGCCCCACCACCATCAAGATGGTGCAGGCCCTGGGCGCATCGCCCACCCCCATGCCCTGGGGCGAGGTGTATTCCGCCCTGCAGGCCGGGGTGGTGGACGGTGCCGAAAACAACATCACCGCGCTCACCACCGGCCGCCACGGCGAGGTCAGCAAGTTCTTCTCGGTCACTGAGCACCAGATGACCCCCGACGTGCTGGTGGTCTCCAGCGCCAAGTGGGACAGCCTGAAAAAGCCGATCCAGGATGCCCTGCGCGAGGCCGCCCAGGAGTCGTCGGTGTACCAGCGCAAGCTCTGGCAAGAGGCTGAGAAAACCGAAGCCACCGCCGCCGAAAAGCTGGGCGTGAAAACCAGCAACCCCGCCAAGGCCGCCTTCATCGCCAAGGTCAAACCCATGCTGGACGAAGAGCGCAAGAACGCCAAGCTGGCAGCCCTGCTCGACCAGGTAGAAGCCACCCGCTGATCCCCCTCCGCCTCTTGTAAAGACCAACATGATGAACGCGCTGCGAAAAGTGGTGGACCGGCTGCTGCAAACCGGTCTGGTGCTGAGCTTTCTGGTTCTGGCCCTGTGTGTGCTGTGGCAGGTGTTCAGCCGTTACGTGCTGAACAACCCAGCCGTCTTCACCGAAGAAGTCTCGCGCTTCGCGGTGATCTGGCTGAGCATGCTGGGCACGGCCTATGCCTGCGGCAAGCTGGAGCACATGTCCTACGACATGCTGCAGTCGCGCCTGAGCGGCGACGCGTTGCGTACCCACATGCGGGTGGTCGCAGCCATCACGCTGGCCTTTACCGGGGCGGTGTTTTTGTACGGTGGCGGCCGCCTGGTGCTGCGGGCGCTGGAGGTGGAGCAGTTCTCGTCCACGCTGGAAGTGCCCATGGCCTACGTGTACGCCTGCATCCCGGTCTCGGGCCTGTGCATGGTGTTCTACCAGGTGGCAATCTTGATTGCGCCGCAAGACTTCCAGATTGCCGACGAGGTGCAAGCCGCCATCGCGCATGTTGAAAAAGAGGCCTCCGTATGATCTCTGCCCTGTTGATTTTGGCCCTGACCTTCACCGTGCTGCTGGTGCTGGGCGTGCCAGTGAGTTTTTGCATCGGCATTGGCACGCTGCTGTCGCTGATGACCGTGACCCCCAGCATCGACACGGCGCTGATCGTGTCGGCGCAGCGCGTGGCCTCCAGCCTGGACAGCTTTACCCTGGTGGCGATTCCGCTGTTTATCCTGGCCGGTGGGCTGATGAACACCGGCGGCATTGCCCTGCGCCTGATCGAGTTGGCCAAGGTGCTGGTGGGCTGGATGCCGGGCTCGCTGGCGCAAATTTCGGTGGTGGCCAATGCCTTGTTTGGCGCCATCTCGGGCTCGGCCGTGGCCAGTGCGGCCTCGGTGGGCTCCACCCTGTCGCCGCTGCAACGCAAGGCGGGCTACAACATGCCGATCTGCGCGGCGGCCAACGTGGCGGCCTCGCCCTGCGGGTTGCTGATACCGCCCTCGGGCGCGCTCATCGTGTACTCGCTGATCTCCGGCGGCACGCCGGTGGATGTGCTGTTTGTGGCGGGCTACATCCCGGGCTTGCTGATGGCGGGCTCGGTCATGCTGTGGCTGGCCATCATCGCCCGGCGCGGCGACCTGCCCACCGACGTGCAGCGCTACACCCTGCGCGAAGCGGCGGTCACCTTCTGGCGTGCCTTGCCCGCCCTGGTGATGATCGCCATCATCATGGGCGGCATCGTGGGCGGCGTGTTCACCGCCACCGAGGCCGCTGGCGTGGCCGCCCTCTACACCCTGCTGCTGGCCATGGCCTACCGCACCCTCACGCTGCACAGCCTGCTCACCTGCATGCTCAACGCTGCCGTGGGTACGGCGGTGGTGATGCTGATGGTGGGCGTGTCCATGACCATGTCGTGGCTGCTGGCCAGTACCGGCTCGGTGCAGATGCTGGGCAACGCCATCACCGAGATGTCGTCCAACCCCTACGTGCTGCTATTGCTGCTCAACATCCTGCTGCTGGTGCTGGGCACGTTTTTGGACATCACCCCCGGCCTGCTGATCTTCACGCCCATCTTTTTGCCGGTGGCCTTGAAGCTGGGCATCTCGCCGGTGCACTTCGGCATCATCATGACCTTCAACCTGTGCATCGGCATTGCCACGCCGCCGGTGGGCAGCACGCTGTTTATCGCCGCCCGCGTGGCCAACGTGCCCTTGTCCGAGCTGACCCGGCCCCTGTTGCCGATGTTTGGTTTCATGATCATCGCCCTGGGTCTGGTCACCTATTTCCCCGCCCTGTCGCTGTGGCTGCCGCAGGTGCTGCTGGGCAAAGTGGGCTGAAGCCCACACCCCTTTTTCATTGGAATTCCCCCCATGCGCCTCGACCACCCCCCCGTATTCGCCCTGCAGTCGCAGCAGGGCAACCACCTCACCCTGGCCAGCCCGGGTGGGGCCACCGCCCACATCTGGGTGCTCGAAGAAGACATCGTCCGTGTGCTGGTGCTGCCGCAGGGCCAGCTGCAGATGCCCCGCACCTGGACGGTAGCCCCCGGCCTGGAAGACCTGCCGCCCGAAGGCCGCGACCGCTTCGATACCAGCGGCTTCTCGCTGCCCGCGTTTGATCTGGCCCAGGATGGCACGCAGTTGTGCATCACCACCGCCCAGGTGCGGCTGACCGTTGCATTGCAAGGTTTCTTCTGCCGCTGGGAGGGCCAGCACCACGGTGCGTGGACCGCCACCGCCGCCGACCGCCCCACCCAAAGCTACAACTTCGGCTGGTGGGACGACAAGGTCTACCACTACCTGGAACGCGCCCGGGGCGAGCAGTACTTTGGCCTGGGCGAGCGCGCGGGCGATGCCAACCGTGCGGGCCAACGCTACCGCATGTGCAACCTCGACCCTATGGGCTACAACGCCCGCAGCACCGACCCGCTGTACAAGCACATCCCGTTCTACATCACCCGTAAATCTGGTGATGGCGGCGCAAAAGACGCGGGCCTGTGCTTTGGTTTGTTCTACGACACCCTGTCCGACTGCAGCTTCGACATGGGCCGCGAGATGGACAACTACCACGGCCACTACCGCTACTTTGTGGCCGACCACGGCGACCTCGACCTGTACTACATCGCCGGGGCCGACCCGGCTGCCATTACCCGCCGCTACACCTGGCTGACCGGCCGGCCCATCTTTCCGCCGCGTTACGCGCTGGGCTACTCCGGCTCCACCATGCGCTACACCGACGCGCCCAACGCCCAGGAGCGCATGGGCGAGTTTCTGGCCCGCTGCGCCGAGCACGACATCCCCTGCGACTCGTTCCACCTGTCCTCGGGCTACACCTCCATCGGCGCGGGCCGTTACGTGTTCCACTGGAACCGCGACAAGTTCCCCGACCCGGCGGCCTTTGTGCAAAGCTACCTCGACCGGGGTGTGCGCCTGGTGCCCAACATCAAGCCCGCCCTGCTGCGCGACCACCCGCGCTTTGGCGAGGCGGCCCAGGCCGGCCTGCTGATCCACGACCCCGACGGCCAGCCCACCGCCGTGCAGTTCTGGGACGGCACCGGCGGCTACCTGGACTTCACCAACCCCGCCACCCTTGCCTGGTGGAAGCAGCAGGTCACCACCCAGCTGCTGCAGCTGGGCATTCCTACCACCTGGAACGACAACAACGAGTTCGAGATCTGGAGCGCCCAGGCCCAGGTACACGGCTTTGGCACACCGCGTGCCGCCATGGAAGCCCGGCCCCTGCAAACCCTGCTGATGGTGCAGGCCTCGCACGCCGCGCAGACTGAATTTGCCCCGCAGGAGCGCCCGTTTCTGGTGTCGCGCTCGGGTGCGGCGGGCATGCAGCGCTATGTGCAAACCTGGTCGGGCGACAACTACACCGCCTGGGACACGCTCAAGTACAACATCCGCATGGGCCTGGGCCTGGCCATGTCCGGCGTGTCCAACACCGGGCACGACATCGGTGGCTTCAGCGGCCCCGCGCCCGGCCCCGAGCTGCTGCTGCGCTGGGTGCAGCACGGCATCTTTTTGCCGCGCTTCAGCATCCACTCGTGGAACGACGACCAGACCGTCAACGAGCCCTGGATGCACCCCGCCGTCACGCCGCAGATCCGCGCGCTGGTGCACTTCCGCTACCGGCTCATGCCGTACTTTTACGACCTGGTGTGGCGCTACCACCGCAGCTTCGCGCCCATCATCCGCCCCACCTACTACGACTTCCCCGAGGACGCGCAGTGCCTGGAGGAAAACGACGACATGCTGCTGGGCGCGCACCTGCTGGCCGCTGCGGTGGTGGAGCCCGGCCAGACCGAGCGCCGCGTCTGGCTGCCCGGCACCGGGGCCTGGGTCTGCTGGCACAGCGCCACCACCTTTGAAGCCGGGCAGTGGATCAGCCTGCCCGCCCCGCTGGACGGCCCGCCGCCGCTGCTGGCCCAGGCCGGGTGCGCCATCCCGCTGAACGTGGGCACCATCCACTTCGACAACGTGCAGGACGTGCGCGGCTTCCAGGTATTTCCGCACCCCGGCGCGGGCCAGTTCGAAGCCACCTGTTTTGAAGACGACGGCCATTCCCAGGCCTGCCGCGATGGCAAGCACGGCCAGTGGCGGCTGCAGGGGGCCAGCAGCGCCAGCAGCCTGCACATCACGGTGGCCCGCGAAGGCCAGCAGCCGCCCACGCAAAGCCATCTTCTGCTGCGCCTGCCCGCTGCCGACCCGCGCCCGCTGGCGGTGGCCGGGGCCACGGTGGCCGGTAGCACCGTGCAGGGCGCATGGCGCGAGGTTTTAGTGGTGTTTTAGGCCTCCAGCGCTTATTCCATGGGCGGTAGAGGCTACTTATTTAGTAGCAAATCCGCTATTGGAAAAAAGCGCTGTAGCCGGTCTTCAGGATCAGCGCGCTCACCACCACGATGAACACGGTGCGCACAAAACCCGTGCCGTGCTTCAGCGCCATGCGCGAGCCCAGCACGCTGCCCAGCACGTTGGCAATCGCCATGGGCAGCACAAAGTGCCACCAGATGTGGCCGGTAGACACAAACAAAATCAGCGCCGCCAGGTTGGTGCCGGTGTTGAGCAGCTTGGCCGAGGCCGAGGCGTGCAAAAAGTCGTAGCCCAGCCAGCGCACCATCAAGAACACAAAAAAGCTGCCCGTGCCCGGGCCAAAGAAGCCATCGTAAAAGCCGATGGTCAGGCCGATGCCGCTGGCAATCAAGGCCTCTTGCGTGCCGCTGAAACGGGGTGCGTGCACCGCACCCAGCTCTTTCTTGGCCAGGGTGTAGACCAGCACCGCCAGCAGCACCACCGGCAGCAGCTTGCGCAAAAAGTCGCTGGGCACCACCGTCACCAGCCAGGCCCCGCACATCGCCCCGGCAAAGCCCGCGGCGGCTGCGGGCAGCAGGCTCTGCCAGCGCAATTGCACCCGGCGGCTGTACTGCCAGGTGGCAAAACCGGTGCCCCAGATCGAGGCCCCCTTGTTGACCCCGAACAGCGTGGCCGGGTGGGCCGTGGGAAAGGTGGCAAACAGCGCAGGCACCAGGATCAAGCCCCCGCCGCCCACAATTGCGTCCACAAAACCAGCCAGCAGCGAAGCCAGCGAGACAAAAAGGAGTTCCATGCGAAGATTGTCGCATCCCAAAATGCTATGGATTCAGGAGCTGCTTACGCTGAATACATAAGCGTTAGCGGCCAAAATGGCATAAACCTGCCGCCATGGCACCTCTTCGTGAACAGCGCGGAACTGGCTCCGCCAGGCCGCTGCTGTTGCCCCCTGCATGTCGCATCGGTTTTTCAAACCGATGCGAGGGGGGTTGGCGAAAAGCGCTTGCGCTGTAGCCTGGGGGTGTGCCAAAACCCACCATAAAAAAAAGCGCCGGGATGAAGCGGCGCTTTTCAAAAACATCTCGTAGCGGATGTCTAAATGGATGTGTTGATCATTCTGCTGGGTGTCTCCCCGGACCCTCGCTGGGAGGAGCGTTGGGCTCCTCTGCAAGTTGACGAGACTGTATACGGATGTGTCGCCAAAAGTATTAGGACTTACCCTTTCTGGTGCGCCTTGCGCAACACGCTCTCAGTGCGCCACCTGGCGGTGCGCCAGCATGCGTTCTTCGGCGATGAAGTCGCTGTAGGTGAAGTCGGTGTGGCCCATACCGGCATCTTCGTCTTCGTCCTTCAAGGTCTGGGCCAGCAGTTTGCGCAGCACCATCAGGCTGCCGGGGTCCAGGGCTTTTTCGGTCTCCAGCAGGGCCTGCTGCAGGTCGCTGCTGCCCATGTGGGCCTTGCGCGGGTTCAGCGTTTCGATGCCGCGCGTGAGCCTCTGGGCCAGTTGCCGGGTGGCGATGAAGCGGCTGGCCGCAAACGCGGGGTGCACCCGGCTCAGCACCAGTTGCAGGCCGCCGAGCAGGATTTGCAGTTCCAGCAGTTTGGGGTTGTCGGTCACCCGGGGCAGCATCAGCTCGGCGTTCCAGGGGGATTCTTGGCGCAGGTCGGGTGTGTTCATAGCGCCAAAGTTTATAGACTGCTATGGTTTTGAATCACCGCAAAGCGGCATAAACGCCCGGTAATTGCGGCCTTCTAGGCGGCGCGTAACTCTTTCGGGTGCTCTAGCCGACGCACCACTTCCTTGACCACCGCCAGCATCACCGCCCGGTCGGGGTTGGGGTGGTCGGCCAGGTGCTGGGTGGTGCTGCCCGCCTGCACCCAGGCCCCGGCGGCATCGCTCCCAAAGTGCAGCGCAATACGGTGGGCTGCCAGCAGCGGGCCGCAGGCGCTCCATTGGCGGCTCCACTGCGGCAGCTTGGTGCGCCCCTCCCACAGCGTGCCTGCCGTCTCGTAGCATTCCTCGATTTGGTGGTGGCCCAGCAGGTGGGCCAGTTGCCGCTCTTTGGCAACGCAACTGCGGAAATACTCTTCGTCGGTCATGCGCATGGCGGGCTCCTTGTGAAGGTCAAAACACTATAGGCCTATGGGTTGGGAATGTCAGGTGGGGCATCCAGTACCTGGATGGCATGGGCATAGCCGCGCTGCACGATGTTTTCCAGCCGCCGCCACTGCAGCATGCCCACCCGGTGCAGCGGCGGGTTGAAGTACAGGTCGCACTGCTGCTGGGCGCTGCGCTGGCGCGACATGCTGTACAGAATGGTCACCGTCATCAGGTAGGAGGGCATGGACGGCAGGTGGTAACGGCGCTGGGCCAGCGGGCGCAGGCGGTCGCGCAGCAGGGCCAGGCTGCCGGGCATGTCTTCGTGGTCCACCCGCACCGGGGTGCGGATGTTCAGGTCCACGCCAATCACCCGGCCCACGCCGCGCATGCTGCGCATCACGTCCACCGGGAAGTTGTTGAAGCTGCCGCCGTCGCACAGCAGGTCGCCGCCATGCGCCACCGGGGGCAGCGCGCCGGGGATGGAGGTGCTGGCCAGCAGCGCGTGCGCCAGCTTGCCGTGCTGCAGGCGCTGCTCGCTGGCGGTGGAGAAATTGGTGGCCACGCAAAAGAAGTTCTTCCACAGGTCTTCGATGTCGGCATCAAAGCCCACCAGCTCTTCCACCGCCGTGCGCAAGATGCGTTTGAGCCGCAGGCCCTTGATCAGCGACAGCACCGGGAACAGGTTGAAGTCGCCGGTGGGGTTGGTGGCAAAGGCGCGGCGGGCGTTGGCCATGATCTTGTCCAGCGGCTGGTCGGAGGCGGCATACGTGGCCATTACCGCGCCAATGCTGGTGCCGCCCACCCAGTCCACCTCGATGCCGCGCTCCTGCAGGGCGCGCAGCACGCCCAGGTGCGCCAGCCCACGCGCACCACCGCCGGCCAGCACCAGGCCCACGGCGGTGCGGCTCTGGATGCGGGCCAGGCGGGCCATGTCGCGATCGAGTGCGGGGCGGATGTGGATGTGCCCGGCCACGGGGCGGCGGGCCAGCCAGGCCGCGGTGCCGCGCGGCGAGGTCTGGTCGGCCGGGTGCAACAGCACCAGGATGTCGGCAATCACCGTCAGCGGCGGGCGGTTGCGCAGGAACTGGACTTCGCTGGGGTGCAGCACCGGCGGCTGGGTGGCATCGGCCAGCAGCAGCAGCTCGTCGCAGTGGCGGCAACAGCGCTGCGTCCAGGGCGTGGGCGTGGCATCGGCCAGCAGCAGCACGAAGTCGTGCTCGGCCTCGATCTGGTCCAGCAGCATGGCGATGCGGCGCTGGGTCTCTTTATCGGTGTTGTCGCTGGGGCCCAGGCCGAGTTGCGCCAGCCGCTGGTCGATGTCGTGGCGGCTGACCACGCCGACCCGGCCCAGGGGGGCGAGCTGTGCCGCCAGCCGCGCGGCAAAGTCGGCCAGGGCGATGCCGGTGGTGATGGGCAGCAGGCCGATGGTGACCAGCTTGTCGACAGGGGCGGCGCGTTTGCGGTCTTTGAGCTGGCGGATGATTTGCGTGGTGAACGCCAGCGACACCTGGCTGCTACAGGCCAGCAGGCGCTGGAAGGCCGGGCGGTCCAGCCGGGCCAGCACCGCGTCGCGCACGGCCACCACGGTAGCGGCGCGCGGCTCGCCGGTGTACAGGCTCATCTCGCCCACCACCTGGCCACGCACGATGTCGCCCACCCGCTGCTGGGCTGCGCCCTCGGCCTGCACAAAGGCCCGCAGGCGGCCACTGACCACCAGGTACATCGCATCGCCCGCCTCGCCCTGGGTCAGCAGGGTGTCGCCACCGCTCACCTCCACCCATTGCAGGCTGTGCCGCAGCAGCTCCATGGCCTGGGGCTCCAGCGCGCCGAAGAAGGCGTGCAGGTGGCGCACCAGCAGGGCATCCTGGGATTGCGGGCGGTGGGGCAAGGCGCTCATGGCAAACTTGTTTTTAGATTGAATCGGCCCTTTGCGCTTATTTAATAAGCGTGAGCAGCTACTTTTTTAATAGTCAGGACTTACGCAAGTTCCCCCTGTAAGCCCGAAGGGCGATACAGGGGCGCTGCGTAAGTCCTCCTAGTGAGGGGCTTGTACCATGGTCCCCATGACCTCTACCGCTCCTCCCGCTTCACCACGTTTTGTTACAGGCCCATTGTTCCGGCATGTGGCGGTGATGTCCACCACCTCGGCCATCGGGCTGGTGGCGGTGTTCATTGTGGATTTGATCAACCTGTTCTACATCTCCCAGCTGGGCCAGCAGGCGATTGCGGCGGCGGTGGGCTTTGCGGGGGTGGTGGGTTTCTTCCATACCTCGCTGTGCATAGGGCTGACCATCGGCATCACCGCCGTGGTGGCGCGCACCGTGGGCGCGGGCCGCGCGGCAGATGCCAAGCGCCTGGCCACCTCCAGCCTGCTGCTGATGGTGCTGCTGGCCGCCTTGATCGGCAGCGGCACTGCGCCGTTCTTGCGCCCGCTGCTGGAGCTGCTGGGGGCCACCGGCGAGACCGAACGCCTGGCCGTGCGCTACCTCAGCGTCACCGTGCATTCGCTGCCGCTGCTGGGCATCGGCATGGCCTGCTCGGCGCTGATGCGCTCGGTGGGCGATGCGCGCGGGGCCATGGCGGTGACGCTGGGTGCTGCCGTGGTGACTGCCGTGCTGGACCCGATTTTGATTTTTGGTCTGGGCATGGGGCTGGACGGCGCGGCGGCCACCGCGGTGGTGTCGCGCGGCATCCTGGCGGCGGTAGGCCTGCGCGGTGTGCTGCGCCACGGCCTGCTGGGGCGCTGGGGTCCGGCCAACCGGGTGGCCCTGGGCGGCGATGCCCTGCTGCTGGCGGGCGTGGCGGGCCCGGCGGTGTTGACCAACCTGGCCACCCCCGTCAGTGCCGCGTTCGTCACCCATTCCATCGCCCAGTTTGGCGCGTCTGCCGTGGCCGGGCAGGCCATCATCGACCGGGTGACCCCGGTGGCCTTTGGGGTGATCTACGCGCTCAGCGGCGCAGTCGGCCCCATCCTGGCGCAAAACCTGGGCGCGGGCCAGTTCGACCGGGTGCGCCAGGGCCTGCGCGACAGCCTGCTGTTCATGGTGATCGCGGTGGGCACTGCCTGGCTGCTGCTGGCGCTGGGCCAAAACGCACTGGTCTGGGCCTTCAGCGCCCACGGTGAGGCCGAGCACCTGATCCACATGTTCTGCTCCTGGCTGGCGGCCAGCTTCTTCTTTGCCGGGGCGCTGTTTGTGGCCAACGCGGCGTTCAACAACCTGGGCAAACCGCTGTGGTCCACCGGCTTCAACTGGGCCCGCGCCACGCTGGGCACGATTCCGTTTGCCTGGTGGGGTGCGCAGTTCGGCCCGGTCGGCGTGCTGGCCGGGGCGGCCATCGGCACCGCGATTTTTGGCACGCTGGCGATGGTGGTGGCGTTCCGGTTGGTAGGGCGGATGGGGCCCAAATAGGGCGATAGCGCTTATTTCATAAGCGCAAGAAGCTACAGTTACTGTAGCGAGCTCGTTGCATCCATAGCACCCAGTACCTGCGCCAGCGAAGCGTGGTTGATTTTGGTTTGAAAGCTTACGGGCACGCCTTGGGCCTTTAGCGCTTCAAAAAACCGCTTGGCGCTTTGGATTTTGAAAGCCTCTTTCTGACCCAGCTCCGATAGATGGTCGTAGCCCTTGGTTTCCACCACCAGATACAGCGCTTGGGCGCTGCCGTTTTGCATCAGTGCATAGCCAAAATCGGGGTTGTAGTGCCCTACGGGTGTGGGAATGTTGATTTTGGGGAGTTTGGCAAATACGGCCACGCGGTCGATGGCCGATTCGTCCACGGTGTCGCGTTCAATCTGGCTGTCCACCGGCATCACCGCTTCGATAAACAGCGACTTGCGCGCTACGGCGGCATTGGTCAATGCATGCATCTCTTTGCCACACAGCACGGCAGGAATCGTCTGTAGCAGTGCGCCCGTGGCATCGGTCAAGGCGGTTTTGACCCGCACTTCGCGCAGCTCGTAACTCACTTTGTTGATGATCAGCTCGTAGATGCTCCACACAAAAATGTCTTTCAACACCGACAACGCCCGGTTCTCGTTCTGCCGGACCAGGTCAAATTTGGCCGCAGGCATGCGCGCCAGCACGCTGGCCACGGTGGCGTAACTCAGCTTGGTGGCATTGGCCAGTTCGCGCACAAACTCGGCCAGCGTGTAGATGGACTGGGCGGCAATGGTGTAACTGGCTTGGCTGGTTTCCACCCGGTGGGGGCTGTGCACATTTTGGCTGCGGGTGACGTTCAACGTCAAAGGGCGCACGTCAAAAGACGCATCAATGCGGTCCAAAATTTTCTCGACCAGCCGCTCAGTGTCCAGCTCGTAGCGCACCACAGCGTCGCGGTTCAGGTTGTCCCAGAGCTGCCTGAATTGGGCAAACTGGCTGGGGTTTACCGTCAACTTCGGCACAGTACGGTCGGGCTTGTGCCGTACCTGCCCATAGCCGTCAAAGTACCGGTCCAAGTAATCCAGCATGTTGGCCGCATTGGCCCCCTCCACCCGCTGGATGCGCGCCAGAATCGGCTCGCGTTGGGTCTGGTACGTGCTGCGCTCCATGGTGATGGTAGCTTTGCCGCTCAGGTCGTCTAGCGCAATCACCCCCAGCTCGGCCAGCGCATCCAGCACCCGGTTGGCCACCCGCGTGCTCAGGGCCACGCCAAACTCGGCCAGCACCGCATCGTCAAACACTTTGGCCACGCGCTGCACGCTATGCCCGGCAATCTCGGCCTGGATGGAGGCCACAAAATCCCCCTCGGTCGCGGGCACCACCACCACCAGCTCATTCACCTCCGCGAAGGCCGGATCGTCCGTGGTGATGCGTTCCAGGTTTTGGTTCACCGCCAGCCGCAAGCCCCTGCCAATTTGCTGCAGCTTGGTGATTTTGGAGTTACTGGGTGCCAGCTTGCACAGGGTAAAAATATTCGGGTTGTCCCAGCCTTCTTGCAGCGCCCACATCGAAAAGATGAAGCGCAGGTCTGTATCGAACGACAGCAGCTTTTCCTTCTCTTGCAGGATCAGCTGGATGGCCTCTTCCTCACCCTTTTCGCTGTGCGAACGGGCAAAGTAGCCCTTGTGCACTGCCGACACATTGGAGGCACTGCGCTCCAAATATTGGCGATAGGCGTGGTCCAGCCCAGGCCGCGCAAGGGCTTTGGCCAGCTCCACGCGGTACACCGCTTCAAATACATCGCGCAGTACGGTCGGCTGCTGGCCGTCGGGCAAATACTTGGCCACCGCGTCAATAAAAAACAGGCTTAGGGACTTGATGCCCAGCTTGAACAGCGACTCTTCCCGTTCAAAGTGGTTCTGGATGCTGCGCTCCACGATCAGCCGCTGCATCTGGTCGGCCAGCATCCCGTAAGACGAAGCCTCGCCCAGGGGCAAGGCAAAGCCATTGGTAAACAACACCTCTTTGGCGGTGACAGACTCCACCACATAGGCTTGCAAATACGCAATGCCTGTCTTCAGCCCCAGGTTGTCTTTGGCCACCAGCGCGGTCGTGGCGTGCTTGCCCGCAGGGGTTTGATAACCCACCTGCGCCACCCGCTCGGCCCCCTTGCCCGCTACACCGTTAAAGCACAGCGCGTAGGCATCCATCTCGGCGCTGCCCACTGTGTCTACCGCAATACCCTTTACCAGCCGCTGGCGAAACGCCTCCAAGCTGTCCAGCGTGTAGACCAGATTCTTGTACTTCAGGTCACCTTCACCCTTGAACGTGGCTCCAAAGCGCAGTGTGAACAACGGGTTGAAGCGGCCCAGGTACTCCAGCGTCTGCTTGCCCTCAAAGCGGTGCGGTTCGTCAATGATCAGCACCGGGCGGATGGTCGCCAGTGCCTCCATATAGCTTTTGGCATGGCCAAACAAATTTGCCTCTACACCGCGCTGGTTGATGGCGTTCTTGTCCTTGTTGAATGACTGGTAGGTCGCCACCAGCACATGGATGCCCGCGTTGGCCCCGTGGATGAAGCCTTGCACGGTGCGGCTGGAGTAGTTGTAGACGTTGATGTGCTGGTGCTGGTACTCCTTGGCAAAAAATGCCGCCGTACTAGCCAGGCTTTTCAGCGTGCCCTGCCGGATCGCGTTGCTAGGCACCAGGATGATGAACTTGGACAACCGGTGCTGCTGGTGCAGTTTGTGAATGGTCTCAATGAAGGTAAATGTCTTGCCCGTGCCGGTTTCCATCAGCACATCCAGGTTCAACGCCGGGGTGGCCGTGGTGGGCACTTGCACCTCGCCCGCGCTGACACCGTTGGCAGCGCGCCGCTGCACGATGTTGGCTTTGAGGACGGCGGCTGACTCCGCCGGATGGAACACCGGGTTCATCTCGCTGCCCACAGCAGGGTAGAAGTGCACGTCGGTAAACACATCGGCAATGCTTTGCACTGCATCGGCCTGGTGTTGCAGGCGGGTGTACTGGAACTGGCGGGTCATGGCTTACCCGATTTTTTGGGTAAAGCAGTTTTTTGTACGCGCCGTTCCATCTTCACTATGTCTTCTGCGGGGGGCAAGTTTTCAGGCATGGTGCCGCCAATTTCGCGGATAGTTTGGCGCACCTTCTGGCCGACTTCAAAGTGCGCCTGGTTGGCTTTGAACTTGCCTCGGATGTTCTCGCGCCGCAGCTTGTCTTCTGCTTGCGTAGCGCGAAACAAGTTGGCCGCCAGCTCGGTACTGCCCATGTGGTCAAGGATGTTGTCTTTGGGCTTCAGCCCTTTTTTCTGCTGGATGCCTACGCGGTCCAGGCCACCGTACAGCCCTTTGTAGCCAAAGTTCTGGAACACCGCAAACTCTAAGGGCTCGATCACACCCGCGTCTTTGGCGGCACTGGCCAGACTCTTATTGTGTTTTTTAATTTCATCGCGCAGCATCAACCGTTTGGCCTCTTCTGACTGTGGCAGTGCGTTGGCTTCCTCGGCATCGCGCTTTTCTTGCCTGCGGGTTTGCAGGGCGAAGTAGGTTTGGGCAAAAGCTACTGGTTTTTTGCGGGCATCGCCGTTCTGCGCCACCAGATAGCAGGCGTAGCGGGTCAATTGGATGTCGTCTATCGGGCGGCTTGCTCCAGAGCCAATTTCGACCATGTTAATGGCGTCATTGAAATGGTCCGACACCGGTCTACCCGAGGCTTCACAGGCTATTTTTGCCTTGTCAATCACCTTGGAAAAGTTTTGCCAAGAGCTTTCATAGCCCAGCAAAACTTGCAGTGCGCGGGCGTACCAAAACTCCACGCCCTCGTCATCGTTATGGGCTTCTGCCTCAAACTGTGCGATCAATTGCTCAATCGCACCATCACCCCAGTCTTTATCGCTTGCTGTTGCCATCACGGTCTCCTGTGCCATTACCCGCGCAAGCGCAGTTTGTCGCTGGAGTAGCCCAGGCTCTCTGCCACGGTTTTGATGCCCTGCATAAAGTTGTCGTCGCGCATCCAGGGGGCGTACACCGTGATATGCAGGGCCGGGCGGCCTTCGGTTTTCAGGCGGGTCAGGGTGTCGGTCAGCACATCCAGTGGCAGGGCGCGCAGCACCAGCGCCACGCTGCCCGATGCTTCGGCGGCCAGATACAGCGTGCCTTCTACCAGGGGCTCCAGCCGGGTGGTCAGCGGCAGGCCCTCGGCCAGTAGCAGGTTGTACAGCACCTGTTCTGTGGATTGCGCGGGCGGCTTGGCGAAGAAAGCCAGGTCGGCCTGCGTGGCCTGCGCCAGTGGCTTGCCCAGCATCAGCGCGTCGGCGTCGTCCACCAGGTCGAAGACGCGAAAACCGGTGTCCAGCGGGGCGACGGTGGTTTCCAGTAGCGTGCCTTGGGCTGCGATTTTGGCGGCCAGCTCGGCTTGCAGCTTCGCCCCGGCGCGGCGCAGCCGTTCGGCGGTGATCTCGAAAATCGTAGCCGGTTTGCCCAGCTCCTCGGTGACAAAGCGGTGCGCTTCCTTTTGCTTTTTGGGGTCGATCGGCTGGGGGATTTGCACCAGGATGTACTGGCGGCTACCACCGTCTTCGGCGTTCAGGCGCATCACAGCTTCGCCCGTGGTGCCGCTACCGGCGAAGAAGTCGAGGACGAGGCTGTTCGGTTCAGTCGTGAACGAAAGGAGTTGCGATAGAAATTGGGTAGATTTTGGATTGTCAAAAATCTTGGTAATTTCAGGAAAATGGTCGCGAAGTTCATATGAGCCAATGCGCCCATCTAAAGTGATTACGCTTGGTAATTTGTCTTCGTATTCATGTACGTAAACTTTTAACTCGATTATTTTTTTCTCATCAACGCCAAAAAGTATTTTTTTCTTTGCGAGCAAGTCATACATCGTTTCTTTTGGAAAACGGTAGCCCATTAGTGGTTGGGTACACGGTAAATGGGTGTCCGGATGAATCACGTCGTAACGATAGCCTTCGCGTCCAGGATTGTGAACACTTTGGCTTCCGGTGTAAATTCCGCCCCGGTCGATGTATTTATATCGATCCAGTGGTGACAAATAGGATTTATTTTCTTTTAACCACAGTGAGTAAGCTTTTTGTAAATCTTCATCAGTCGAGTTCTCAGAAATTAATTTTTTCCCAACTTTAATCAATACATCTTTCACATCTGATATTTTTGATTTCCAAGCGGATGCTAAGGATGATTTATTTTTTGCGAAACATACAACACCTTCATGTTCGATTGCGATGTTGGTGGGATTGTTATCCGTTACATTTTTCCATGCGATATTACCGACCCAGTTTTCCTGCCCAAAAACCTCGTCACACAAAATCCTCAACTGCGCCTGCTCGTTATCGTCGATGCTGATGAAGATCACCCCGTCGTCGCGCAGTAGGTCTTTGGCCAGTAACAGGCGCGGGTACATGAAGCTCAACCAGCCGCTATGGGTTTTGGCACCGTAGATGTTCTTGATGTAGTCGATGTTGTCGGCCGCGTAGCCCAGTTGCTCCAGTATCTGGCTTTGGTTGGTGCTGAAGTTATCGCGGTAGATGAAGCCGTCGTTTTGGGTGTTGTAGGGCGGGTCGATGTAGATGAGTTTGACCTTGCCAAAGTAGCTGTGGCGCAGCAGGCGCAAGGCATCCAGGTTGTCGCCGCGCAGCAGCAGGTTGCCGGTGTTGTCCCAGTTGTGGCTGTCTTGGGGCAGAGGTTGCAGGATCTTTTGCACCGGCAAAAAGGCGCTGTGGTAGGCCTCGCGCTTGCCCACCCAGCGCAGTTCGTAGCCGTCTTCTTCCACTTGCAGGCCCGCCGGGTCCACAGCCAGTTGTAGCAGGCTTGCGTTGACGCGGTAACGTCCCTGGGCATCGATTTCCAGCACTTGCGGAAAGTGCTTTTGCAGCATCTCGATGTTGCGCAGGTGGGCCGATAAATCGGGCAGGACGGGTGGGGTCTTTGGGGGCATGGTGCGGGCGCTGTGGGGTGAGGGGCAACAGGTGTTGCTGGCCAGGGCTTGGCCGGGCAGTTTAAGCGATGGTTTGCCTGGGGGGGCTCTGAATACAGGCTGCGTTTAGGGGTGAAATACGGCTACAGCGCAGCTCAATCAGGCGCTGATAGCTATTGTTTTTATTGAAACCTAGCTGTCGCTGCGGCTCTGGTCCACCCACACCAACTGGTCCACCGCAATGCCCAGCGCCTGCGCCTTGGCCAGCAACTGGGCGCGGATGTCGGCAGGCAGCTGCTTGTCGCGCGCCAGGATCCACACGTAGCTGCGGTCGGCCCCCACCACCATCGCCCAGCGGTAGGCCGGGTCCAGCGCCACCACGTGGTAGCCGCCGTAGAACGGGCCGAAGAACGACACCTTGAGCGAAGCGGTACGCGGGTCGCCGGTGAACTTGGCGATACCTTCGGCTTCTTTCCAGGCGTTTTTCTCGCGGCTGAAGCCCCGGTTGATCACCTGCACACTGCCATCGGCCTGCAGCGTGTAGCGGGCGCTCACATTGTCCAGCCCGCGCTCGAAGGAATGGTCCAGGCGGGCAATCTCAAACCACTTGCCCGCATAACGCGTGGCATCAAACGCCGTGACCGCCGTGATGCCCTCGGGGATGGTGGTAGAGCAGCCAGCCAGGGCCAAGGCACAGGCCATCAGCAGGGGGGCGAAACGGCGCAAAGTGTATGTCATAAAATCCATAAAAATAGGCCTCCAGCGCCCATTCCATAAGCGCAAGAAGCTACAAAAACCGCAGCACTATCCCCCCAGCACGGGAAACAGCTTATGCAGCCCGTCGGCCATCACTTCCACGGCCAGGGCGGCCAAAATCAGGCCCATCAGGCGGGTCATCACGTTGATGCCGGTTTTGCCCAGCACGCGGGCAATCGGGGCGGCCAGGGCGAAGCACAGGGCGGTGGCCAGGCCGATCACCACGCCGTAGCCGACCAAGGTGGCCAGTTGCCAGAAGGTCTTGGCCTTGTCGGCGTAGATCACCACGGTAGACATGCTGGCCGGGCCGGTGAGCAGGGGAATGGCCAGCGGCACCACGGCGATGCTGGCGCCCACGGCGGCGCGCTCGGACGCGTCTTGCAGCTCGGTGGCGTTGGACTTGGCCTCGGCGGGCTGGGCGTTGAGCATGTTCAGCGACGAGCTCAGCAGCAGCAGGCCGCCGCCCACCTGGAAGCTGGCCAGCGAGATGTTGAAGAATTCCAGTATCTGCAGGCCCAGCAGGGCGCTGACCGCAATCACCACAAACACGCTGAACGACGACACCCAGATGGTGCGGCGGCGCTGCGCCTCCGAAAAGCTCTGCGTGTAGTGGATAAAAAACGGCACGATGGCCAGCGGGTTGACGATGGCCAACAAGGTGATGAGCGGTTTGAAGTCCATAGCCACTGAGCTTAACGCCCCCCGCTGACATCCACCAGCGCCCCGGTGGTGTAACTCGCCTCGGGGCTGAGCAGCCAGACAATCGCCTGCGCCACCTCCAGCGCGGTGCCGCCGCGCTGCAGGGGCACGGTGGCCGACAGGTCGCGCACCCGGTCGGGCAGGCCGCCGGAGGCGTGGATGTCGGTCTCGATCAGGCCGGGGCGCACCGCGTTGACGCGGATGCCCTCCGCGGCCACTTCCTTGGACAGGCCGATGGTCATGCTGTCGATGGCCCCCTTGGCGGCGGCGTAGTCCACGTACTGGCCGGGCGAGCCCAGGCGCGAGGCGGCGCTGGAGACGTTGACGATGGCACCGCCCTGGCCGTAGCCGGGGCCGAAAAGCTGCGCCCCTTGGCGGCCCATGCGCCGCACGGCCTCGCGGGCGCACAGGAACGGGCCGACCACGTTGATGCTGAACATGCGCTGCAGCCGGGCCGCATCCATGCTGTCCACCCGGGCGGGCACGTCCACCACCCCGGCGTTGTTGACCAGGGCGCGCAGCGGGCCGAGCTGTGCGTCTACCGCGGCAAACAGGCGCAGCACCTGGGCCTCGTCGGCCACATCGGCCTGCAAGGCGATGGCCTGGCCGCCCTGGGCCCGGATGTCGGCCGCCAGTGCCTCGGCAGCCTGGGCGTTGTGCGCGTAGTTAACGGCCACGGCATAGCCGCGCTGGGCGGCCAGCCGGGCGGTGGCGGCACCGATGCCGCGCCCGCCGCCGGTCACCAGCAGCACGGGAAGGTCGGAAATGGGGGTCATTGGTGCGTCCTGGGATGGGTCCAGAACGATACCAGTACGATGGCCCCCCACTTTCAGTTTCAGGAGACTCCCCCATGCCGAATTCCATCCACCTGACCGCCGCCGACGGCTTTGTCCTGCCCGCCTACCTGGCCCGGCCCAGCGGTACGCCCAAGGGTGCGGTGGTGGTGGTCCAGGAGATTTTTGGCATCAACAGCCATATCCGCTCGGTGGCCGATGGCTATGCGGCGGCGGGCTACCTGGCTGTGGCCCCGGACATGTTCCACCGCGTGCAGCCGGGGGTGGACCTGGGCTACACACCCGAAGACATACAGGCCGGTATCGCCCTGAAAGCCGCTGCCGAGGCGCTGGGCGTGCCCACGCTGATGCTGGACGTGCAGGCCGCCGTGGCCTATGCCGCAGCCCAGGCGGGCAAGGTCGGCATTGTGGGCTACTGCTGGGGCGGCTTGCTGAGCTGGCGCGCGGCCTGCCTGGTGCAGGGCCTGGCAGCGTCGGTAACCTACTACGGCGGCGGCATGACGGCAGCGGCCGAGGTGGCCCGCACGCCCCGGGTGCCGGTGTTGTCGCATTTTGGCGAGCGCGACCATGGCATCGCGCTGGACACGGTGCGGGCCTTTGCCCAGGCGCACCTGGCGGTGGATGTGCGCCTGTACCCGGTCGACCACGGCTTCAACTGCGACCAGCGCGGGGCCTATGACGCACCGGCGGCATCCCTGGCGCGCGAACGCTCGCTGGCGTTTTTTGCCGAGCACCTGGTCTGACGCTATTGTTTTTAAGTAAGTTGTTGATAGCTGCTCACGCTCAATCCATAAGCGCTAGCTGCCGATTTGATGCCTGAAAAATGGCCTAAAAACCTCAATCCTGCTTCCAGCGGGCTTCCATGAAGTCCAGCAGCGCCTTCAACGCGGCGCTGTTGTGGCGGCGCTGGGCGTAGGCGGCGTACAACCACAGGTCGTGGGCGCGAAAGTCTTCCAGCACCGGCACCAGGGCCCCGCTGTCCAGATGCGCCTGCACCAGCAGGCGCGGCACGCGCACCACGCCCAGGCCGTGCAAGGCCATGTGCACCAGCGGCATGCCATCGGTGGCATCCATGCGGCTGCGCACGGCCACGTTGTGCGCCTTGCCGTTCACCTTGAAGCTCCATTGCGGATGGTTGCCGTGCAGCGACAGCGTCATCGCATCGTGCCCGGCCAGGTCGTCCGGGTGGGCGGGCAGGCCGTGCTTGTGCCAGTAGGCGGGTGACGCGCAGACCACCACGTCGATGCGCCGCAGCTTGCGCACGATCAGGTTGTCGTTGGGTGTGGTGCCCACGCGCAGCGCCAGGTCCATGCCTTCTTCCACCAGATCCACCACGCGGTTGCCCAGGTCCAGGCTGATGTGCACCTCGGGGTAGCGCCGCATGAAGTCGGCCAGCAGGGCGGGTAGTTCCACGCTGCCAATGCCTTGCGGCGCGGTCAGGCGCAGGCGGCCGCTGGGTTCTTGGGCGCGGTGTTGCAGCTCTTCGCGGGTCAGTGCCATCATCTCCAGCAGCGGCTTGCTGCGCTCCAGCAGCAGGCCGCCCGCGTCGGTGAGGCTGACGGTGCGGGTGCTGCGGTTCAGCAGGCGCGTGCCCAGGCGGCTTTCCAGCTCGGCCACGTGCTTGCTCACGTTGGCTTTGGACACATCCAGGGTTTTGGCGGCCAGTGAAAAACCGCCTCGGGCGGCGACTTCGCGGAAGGTACGGATGAGTTCGAGGGTGTCCATTGTTTCCAAGACCGAAACAGCCTGGTTCCGTTTAGGGTGTCATAAAGCTGAAACTTAGTTACAAGCACGCATTCTGAATCAAGGCAAGGTGAAAAACCCTGTGAACCTGTCCTCCGGCGCTGCAACCACCCTGCAAGAGTGGCTGCCCTCGCCAGAGGTTCCTGGTTCTGACGCACTTTTTAACTTTCAGGAATGACCATGAACACGACCAAACTTTTAGCTGCTTCCCTTATCGCCCTGGCCTCGGTGGCCACCACCAGCGCCTTCGCCGATGCGTACGACCGCGATTACCCCGTGGTCAACAACACCCCCAGCACCGTGACCCGCGCCCAGGTGCTGGCCGAGCTGGTGGCCGCCAAGAAAGATGGCAGCCTGGCCGCCATCAATGACAACAACTACCCCGTCATCACCCCCACCGGCACCCCGCTGACCCGCGCCCAGGTCTTGGCCGATCTGGTCCAGGCCCGAAAAGACGGCAGCATCCCGGACATCCACGGTTAACGGTAGACCCCACAGCGCCAACTCCCTGGCGCACAATGTTACAAAGCGGCCTGACGCATCGCCCGGCCACAGCACATGGAGCGCTGTGGCCGGGCGATGCTTTGTGCGTGGTGTGCATTGGCTTTAGGGACTCAGCATGGCGTTGGACATTGGCAAGCTTGGATGGGCACCCTGGGGGCTGTGCGCGGCCACCCTGGGTGCTAGCTGGCTGCTGCATCCGCCCGGGGCCTGGCAGGCAGCAGGCGGGGCAGCGGCGGCGGCGCTGCTGTCCTGGGCGGGCACGCGCGCGATGCGCACAGCGGCCCAGGCGGCAGCCGATGGCAGGGCGGACCTGGAGCGGCAGAGCCAGCAGCAGCGCATTTTGCTGGACAGCCTGCCGTTTCCGGTGTGGCTCAAAGACGCGCAGGGCGTGTACCTGCTGGTCAACCCCGCCTATGCCGCCTACGCGCAGGTGTCTGGCCTCGATGCGGTGGAGGGGCGCACCGACCTGGAGCTCTGGCCCGAGCCGGTGGCCCGCTACTTCCGGGAGAGTGATGCCCAGGTCCTGCGCAGCGGCGGGGTGCTGCACCAGGAAGAGCTCCAGGGCATGCAGCCCGATGGCCCCTGGGTCGATATCTTCAAGACCCGCGTGCTGCTGGGGCCGGGCCAATATGCCACGGTGGGCGCGTCCATCGATATCAGCCTGCGCAAACAGGCCGAGGCCCGGCTGCTGCAGCGCGAGCGCTACCAGCGTGCCCTGCTCGACAACTTTCCGTTCAACACCTGGCTCAAGGACACGCAGGGCCGGTTTTTGGTGGCCAGCCAGGGGGTGGCGGATCTGCATGGCTTTGCCACCGCCAACGACATGCTGGGCCTCACCGATGTGGACCTGGTGCCGCCGGAGGACGCGGCGGCCTACTTCGCCAAAGAGGTCGAGGCCATGCAGACCCGCCAGATGGTGCGTACCGAGGGCACGCGCGGCAGCGGTGCGGACCTGCAATGGTTTGAAGTTGCCCGGGGACCGGCCACCATCGACGGCGAGCTGGTTGGCACCGCGGGCTTCATGTGGGACATCACGTACATCAAAGATGCCACCCGACAGATGAGCATGCTATCGGCGGCGTTGGACCGGGTGGGCGACTCGGTCTGCCTGATTCCGTTTGGTACCTCGCGTCTGGTCTACGTGAACGCCACCATGTGCCAGACTTTGGGCTACAGCGAGGCCGAACTGACCGGTGGCATGGCCCTGTATGACATCGACCCGCACGTCACGGCAGAGGGCATGGAGCACATCTGGCAGGTGCTGAAAGTCCAGGGCACCATGCGTTTCGAGTCCGTTCACCGGACCCGCCAGGGCACCGACTTCCCGGTGGAAGTCAACACCAATTATTTTGTATTCGACGGGGTGGAATACTCGCTGGCCACCGCCCGCGACATCACCCAGCGCAAGGTCCTGGAAAAGCGCCTCACCGACAGCGAGCAGCAGTTCCGCGGTCTGGCCGAAAACATCACCGACCTGATTTTGTGTTTGGACAAGCACGGCAAACGGGTCTACATGAACCCGGCCATGCAGCGCGCATACCGGAACGTGCTGGGCGAGCACGTGGATGTGCTGGATGATGCGGTTACCTTGCTCAACAGCTACTACCGCCAACAGCACCAGGCTTTGGTGGAGCAGGTGCTGACCACCGGGCAAGAAGGCCTGCTGGAACTGGCATCGCCTGCGCGCGGGCGTGTGCCGCAGATTTTTTCCACCTCGCGCTATATGCCCCAGCGCAACGCCCAGGGCGAGGTCGATGGGGTCATCATCCTCTCGCGCGACACCACGGTGCGCAAGCAGGCCGAGGCCCATCTGCAAAGCCTGAACCGCGCGCTCACCCTCACCAGCGCCACCAACCTGGCCGTGGCCAAGGCCCGCAGCCTGCAAGAGCTGCTGGATGCCGTGTGCCGCCAGATGGTGGAAATTGGCGGCTACATCACCGTCTGCATTGGCCGCGCCGAATCGGATGCGCGCAAAACGGTCACCCTGGTGGCGGGCTACGGCAGCCTGGCAGAGGGCATGTTCGCGCTCAGCCACAGCTGGGATCCGGCGGCCCCTGACTTCGGGGCCATGGGCCGCAGCATTGCCGAAGGCGCACCGGTGTTGGTGCCCGATGTGCAGACCGACCCGCGGGTGCTCAACACCCCCGGTGCCGCCCGTTCCCTGGGCGTGCGCTCCATGCTGTGCCTGCCGTTGCATGGCACCGAGCAGGTCTGGGGCTCGATCTACGCTTACTCCATGGAGCCCGACAGCTTTTCCGAGGACGAAGTGCGCCTGCTGGACGAGGCGGCCAACAACATCGCCTACGGCATCCGCGCGCTGCTGGCGCAGGGCGGCATGCGGGCGGCCGAGCTGGCGCTGTACGAATCGTCGCTGGCGCGGCAGATCGCCGAAGAGGCCAGCAAGGCCAAGAGCGACTTTCTGGCCACCATGAGCCACGAAATCCGCACCCCCATGAACGGCGTGCTGGGCATGACCGGCCTGTTGCTGGACACCCCGCTCAACGATGAGCAGCGCGAATACGCCGAAACCGTGCGCAACAGCGGCGAAGCCCTGCTGCGCATCATCAACGACATCCTCGACTACTCCAAGATCGAAGCCGGCAAGCTGGAGCTGGAGACGCTGGACTTCAACCTGCGCAGCCTGATGGACGAAGTGGCCGACGCGGTGGCCTTGCGCATTGGCAACAAGCCGGTGGAGTGCGCCTGGGTGGCGCAGCCGCGGGTGCCGTCGCACGTGCGCGGCGACCCTGGCCGCCTGCGCCAGGTGCTGCTGAACCTGGCGGGCAACGCCACCAAATTCACCCAGCACGGCGAGGTCACCATCGACCTGTCCCTGGCGGCCGACCTGGGCAGCGAGGTGGTGCTGCACTGCGAGGTGCGCGACACCGGCATCGGCATCCTCCCTGACAAGCTGGCCCAGCTGTTCACGCCCTTCACCCAGGCCGACGCGTCCACCACCCGCCAATACGGCGGCACCGGGCTGGGCCTGGCGATTTCCAAGCAACTGGTCGAGCGCATGGGCGGCGTGATCGGGGCCCGCAGCGTGCCGGGCCAGGGCTCGGTGTTCTGGTTCGAGCTGCCGCTGGGTGTGCCGCCGGGGCCCCGTGTAGACGAAGCCGAGCGACCCCTGCCCGCCGTGGGCGGCCTGCGCGCCCTGGTGGTGGACGACAACGCCACCAACCGCCGCCTGCTGGAGCTGCTGCTGCAGGACTGGGGCATGCAGGCCGTGGTGGCCGAAGACGGCCTGGATGCCCAGCGCGTGCTGGCCGCCGAGCAGGCTGCGGGCCGCAAGCTGCACCTGGCGATTCTGGACATGCGCATGCCCGGCATGGACGGCGAAGCCCTGGGCCGCTGGATGCAGGCCGACCCGCAGTGGGCCGCCGTGCCGCTGGTCATGCTCACCTCGGTAGCCCGGCGCGGCGACGCGGCCCGCCTCACCGCCGCCGGGTTTGCCGCCTTTTTGACCAAGCCCATCAAGGGTGCGCAGTTGCTGCGCTGCATGCAAACCCTGCTGTCGTTGGGGGCTGCGCCGCCACCGCCCGCCGCCGCGCCGCCGCTGGTCACCCGCCATACCCTGGAGGATGCCGCGCCCCGCGCCCGGGTGCTGGTGGTCGAAGACAACCCCACCAACCAAAAACTGGTGCTGGCCCTGTTAGGCAAATGGGGCCACCAGGTGCGCACCGCCGGGCACGGCCTGGATGCCCTGGCGCTACTGCGCCAGCACCCGTTCGACGTGGTGCTGATGGACTGCCAGATGCCGGAGATGGACGGCTACGAAGCCACCCGCCGCATTCGCGCAGGCGAGGCCGGAGATAGGCATGTGGACGTACCCATCATCGCCCTCACCGCCAACGCCATGGTCGGCGACCGCGCTACCGCCATCGCCGCGGGCATGGACGACCACATCAGCAAACCCATCGATGCCCCGGCCCTGCGCGCGGCGGTGCAGCGCTGGTGCACCCTGCGCTCGGGCGGCGGCACCGTGCCCGAGGCACCGCCGGAAGATTTCAGTCTGGCGCTGCTGGGCCGATATTACGGAGACGACCTGCCGCTGGCAGGCCCGCTGTTACCCGGCTTGCTGGACGACCTGCACCGGCAACTGCCTGCACTGCGCGTGGCACTGGCCACGCCGCAAGGCACCGAAGCCCGGGTCCGGCTGGATGCCCTGGCCCGCATGGCCGACGCACTGGGCGGTGCCGCCCTGGCCCAGCATGCACGGGCGCGGGAGCCGGGGCTGGACACGCTGGAAGCCCTGGTATTGCGCTTGGGCGCGGCCATCCTGGCCCACACAACAGGGAGTGACGCATGGACGTAGTGATCGTGGACGACGTAGATATCAACCTGATGTTGCTCAACCGCCTGATGGACCAGGTCGGCGGCTGCCGGGTGCACACCTTTCTGCTGCCCGTGGAGGCGCTGGCGTTCTGCCAGACCACCATGCCCGACCTGCTGCTGGTGGACTACCTGATGCCGGTGCTGGACGGCATCAGCCTGGTGCGCAAGTTCCGCGCCATTCCCGGGCGTGAAGACATCCCCGTGCTGATGGTCACCGCCAGCGACGAGCGCGCCGTGCGGGTACAAGCCCTGGAAGCCGGGGCCAACGACTTTCTCTCCAAACCCCTGGACCGCACCGAATTCTTTGCCCGCACCCGCAACATGCTGGCCCTGCGCCGCAGCCAGACCCGGCTGGCCAACCGCGCCCTGTGGCTGCAGGAAGAAGTCGCCAAAGCCACCGCCGAAATGCGCCTGCGCGACAGCGAAACCATTGCCTGCATCTCGCGCATCGCCGAATACCGCGACCCCGAAACCGGTCTGCACACCCAGCGCATGGCCCACTACTCGCTGCTCATCGCCCGGCACCTGGGCCTACCTGCCGACGCGCAGCAACTGCTGTTCGATGCCGCGCCGCTGCACGACGTGGGCAAGGTCGGCATCCCCGACAGCATCCTGCTCAAGCCCGGCAAGCTCACGCCCGAAGAGTTCGAGACCATGAAAACCCACAGCCGCATCGGTCACCAGGCGCTGGTGGTGGGGCACTCCCAGCTCATGCAAATGGCCGCCACCATCGCCATCTCGCACCACGAAAAGTTCGACGGCAGCGGTTACCCCGCCGGACTGGTGGGCGACACCATTCCGCTGGCCGGGCGCATCGTGGCCGTGGCCGACGTGTTCGACGCGCTCACCAGCGCCCGCCCCTACAAACCCGCCTGGCCGGTGGAGCGTGCCCTGCAACTGCTGCGCGACGGCTCCGGCAGCCACTTCGACCCCGCCTGTGTCAATGCCTTCATGGCCCAGCTCGATGCCGTGCTGGCCACCAAGGCGCGGCTGGACGACCCCGCCCACACCCCGGACCCCGCGTGAACGTCCTGCTGGTCGGCACCCGCGCCACACCCGGCCATGACGCGGTACTGCGCGCCCTGTTGCAGGCCTGGGGTCACCAGGTACTGGAGGAGGGCGATGGCCCGGCGGATGTGGTGCTGCTGGACCTGGACGGAGACCGCGACACGGTGCTGGCCCACCCCTTGCGCCCGGCCTTGGGCCTGGCCACGTTCGACCATCCCGGCACTGCCGACCGCTGCCAGGCCGCCGGTCTGCACACCCTGCTGTTCAAACCCGTGCAACCGGCCCAGCTGCGTGCCGCCCTGGACACCCAGGCCTTCGACTACGCCCAGGGCCTGGCCCTGGCCGACCCCTGGATCGTCGGCGTGATCGCCCCCCAGTTCATGCAGGACTGGCCCCAGCAGCTCACCGCCCTGGAAGCCGCCATGCGCGCCGCCGATGCCCCCACCGCCCACCGCATCGCCCACACCCTCAAAGGCCTGGTCGCCAACTTCCAGGCCACCCCCCTGATCCGCCGCGCCCAGTCCCTGGAAGCCGACAGCGCCCTGTGTGCCACCCCCGCCTACCAGGCCCAGGTAGCGGCCCTGCGTGCCGACCTGCTGCGGCTGGATACGGCGCTGGAGGCGTTTTGTTTGGCGCATCCGGATGCTATGTAAATAAGAGCTGTTCGTCCTTATGCGACTGGCGTAGGATGGGGTTTTTGTTGAGGGTGCTGCCCCTTTGGCATCCTCGGCCGGGAGTTGCGCCCGGCGGCGCAGTCCCTTTTCTTTGCTTGGCCAAAGAAAAGGAACCAAAAGAAAGGCCACCCCCACTACCTGCGCCCTCCGCTGTCGCTGCGGGAACCTGCGGTGCTCGCTATCGATGGGGTCTGGCTAAACTCGCCTGCGGCTCAAACAACGCCAGCCCTGATCCATCGCTAGCTGCGCTCCTCGGCGCATCTAGAGGGGGACCCCGGGGATCGGGATCGGCCCGGCGGTGCCGGGCATCGCGCCGGTCGCGAACTGGGGGAACTATTGGTGACTGTGAAATCTGTTTGGCTATCAGCTGGTGTGCCGACTCCAGTTTCGTGCCCTAGGCACGATGGGGCGCTTCGCGCCCCCGATCCCGCATTGGGGTTCCCATCTGTATGCGCCGAGGAGCACAGTGGCAGGCGGATCAGGGCTGGCATCTGTTTGAGCGCAGCGAGTTTAGCCAGACCCCGCATGCCGCGAGCACCGCAGGTTCCCCGACGCGGTAGCGGCGGGGCGCAGACAGTTGGGGCGACGCATCGATGGTGACTTTTCTTTTGCGCAAAAGAAAAGTTACTGCGCCGCCGGGCGCACATCCCGGCCGAGGATCGGTGCAGCGCCAACCCCTGAAAACGCCCACCCAAACAGTCAACCTAGACGCTATGAAAATAGTAGCTGCCCGTGCTCATTCCATAAGCACGGGGTGCACTTTTGACCAAGCTCAGGCAGCGCGCTTTTGCAGTATCTCGAACGCGGGCAGGGTTTTGCCTTCCAGGATTTCCAGGAAAGCGCCGCCGCCGGTGGAGATGTAACCCACTTCCTTTTCAATGCCATATTTGGCGATAGCGGCCAGAGTGTCGCCACCGCCAGCTATCGAAAACGCAGCGCTGTCGGCAATCGCGCGGGCAATGGTTTCGGTGCCGTGGGCGAAGGCATCGAACTCGAACACGCCGACCGGGCCGTTCCAGACGATGGTGCCTGCGGACTTGAGCTGCAACGCCAGCGCGGCGGCGGTTTGGGGGCCGATGTCGAGGATCAGGTCGTCGTCGGCCACATCGGTGGCGGCCTTGACGGTGGCCACGGCATCCGCGGCAAAAGTTTTGGCGGTGACCACGTCGGTGGGGATGGGCACGGCCGCACCACGGGCTTTCATGGCTTCAATAACTGCCTTGGCCTGGTCCACCAGGTCAGGCTCGGCCAGGCTCTTGCCGATCTTCAGGCCTGCGGCCAGCATGAAGGTGTTGGCAATGCCGCCGCCCACGATGAGCCCGTCCACCTTTTCGGACAAGGCTTTCAGGATCGTCAGCTTGGTGGACACCTTGGAGCCCGCCACGATGGCCACCAGCGGGCGCTGGGGGTGGGCCAGGGCCTTGGTGATGGCATCGATCTCTGCCGCGAGCAAGGGGCCTGCGCAGGCGACCTTGGCGTATTCGGCGATGCCGTAGGTGGTGCCTTCGGCGCGGTGGGCGGTGCCGAACGCGTCGTTCACGAAGATGTCGCACAGCGCGGCCATCTTCTGGGCCAGCTCAGGCTTGCTCTTCTTTTCACCGACATTCACGCGGCAGTTTTCCAGCAGCACGACCTGGCCGGGGGCCACGGTCACACCATCGACCCAATTCGCCACCAGCGGCACATCGCGGCCCAGCAACTCGCCCAGGCGCTTGGCCACCGGGGCCAGGGAGTCTTCGGGCTTGAACGCGCCCTCGGTGGGGCGGCCCAGGTGCGAGGTGACCATGACCGCCGCGCCTGCGTCCAGCGCCATCTGGATGCACGGCACCGAGGCGCGGATACGGGTGTCTTCGGTGATGGCACCGGCATCGTCTTGCGGCACGTTCAGGTCGGCGCGGATGAAAACACGTTGGCCTGCGGCTTTGCCCTGGGCGCACAGATCGGAGAAGCGGATGACGTTCATGGCGGTGTCTCGGTAGGTTGGAGGGGGAAACCCGCCATTCTAGGAGCGCTATCCGCCCAAAGAGTTACCAACCTAAGCCAAGATGCAGCGGCAGGTAGACGGCCATGCCCGCCACGATGGTCAGCAGCACGTCGCGCCGCCAGAAGTACACCAGCACCCCGGCGGCGGCACCGAACAGCCGGGCATCCATCCAGGTAGCCAGCAGGTGGCCCTGGGTCATCAGCACCTCGGGCAGCACCACGGCAGACAGCGCAGCAATGGGCGCGTACTGCAGGCCGCGCTGGGCCCAGTGCGGCAGGCTGGCGGACTTGCGGGTCAAAAAGAAGAAGCAGCGGGTGATGACGGTGATGGCCGCCAGCCCAAGGATGATGGCTACCGTCTGCCAGGTCGTTTCGCCGTTCATGCCACCGCCCTGCGCCGCATTTTTTCGATCGACATGCAGGCGAACACCGCCATGGCGATCGCCACCACGATGTTGAGCTTGAACGGCAGGTTATAGGCCGCAATCGCCACCATGGCCGCCACCACCGCCGACACCATCCGCAGCCGGGTGCTGGCCAGCGAACACAAGATGCCGATCAGGCACAAGATGCCCGCAAAGCCCAGGCCCCAGGTGGTGGGAATGAAGTTGGCCAGCACCACACCGGCCACGCTGGCGGGCATCCAGCTGATCCAGCAGGCGCTGTTGCTGCCGGCCAGGTAGGCCTCTTGGGCGGTTTTAGCCTCGGGCGTATCGCCGGGGTTGGCGAAGCGGCGGGTGAACATCACGTAGGTCATGTCGGTGGTCAGGTAACCGTGGCTGATGCGCTCCAGCCAGGGCAGGTGCATCAGGTAGGGCCGCAGGTGCAGGCTGAACACCACGAAACGCAGGTTGACGCAAAAGCCGGTGGCTAGGATCACCCAGGCTGGGGCATCCACCGTGAGCAAGGGCGCGGCGGCCAGCTGGGAGCTACCGGCAAACACAGTCAAGGTCATCAGCAGCGCCTCTACCAGGCTCATGCCCGATTTGGCCATGGCCACGCCGGTCATCAGGCCCCAAGCGACCATGCCGGGGGCTTGCGGCCACATTTCGGACGCGCCGACGCGGAACTCGGGGTGGCTGCGGTTAGCGCGCTTGAGGAACATCCGGCGTGCTTTCAAACACCATGCCGGGCTGCACGTCGCAGCCGCGCAGGAAGTCGGCCACCGCCAGACGTTTGCCACCCGGGCGCTGCACCTGGGTGATGTTTACTATCGAATCCATAGCTGCTACCGCCATGGATTCGGGCGTTACAGCCAGAATGGATCCACAAACTGTGCCTGCGGGCAAGGCCGCTTCCGACACCGTGGCGGCCCAGACTTTCAGGCTCTCGCCCGCCAGTTGCGTGGCCGCGCCGGGAAAGGGGTTGAAGGCGCGGATACGGCGAACGATGGTGTCGGCGCTCTGCGTCCAGTCGATGGCCGCCTCGCGCTTTTCGATCTTGTGGGCGTAGGTGATGCCCTCGGTGGGCTGGGGCACGGGCACCAGGGTGTCCAGCTGCGCCAGGGCCTGCACCACCATCTTGCCGCCCAGTGCGGCCAGCGTGTCGTGCAGGCTGCCGGTGGTGTCGGTGGGGGCGATGGCTACGGATTCGACCAGCAGCATGTCGCCGGTATCCAGCCCGGCATCCATCTGCATGATTGCCACGCCGGTCTGTGCATCGCCCGCCTCGATGGCGCGGTGGATGGGGGCGGCACCGCGCCAGCGCGGCAACAGGCTGGCGTGGATGTTCAGGCAACCGTGGCGCGGCACGTCCAGCACCCACTGCGGCAGGATCAGGCCGTAGGCCACCACCACCATCACATCGGCCTGGGCGGCTTGCAGCAGGGTTTGGGCGGCGGCGGCTTCTTCAGGATATTTGCCATCCAGGCGCAGGCTGCGCGGCTGGGCCACGGGGATGCCGTGGGTAAGTGCGTGCTGTTTGACGGGGGATGCCTGCAGTTTCATGCCGCGCCCGGCGGGGCGGTCGGGCTGGGTGAGGGCCAGCACGACTTCAAAGCCCGCAGCTTGCAGTGCGGCCAGCGCCACCTGGGCAAACTCCGGCGTGCCCGCGAAGACGACGCGCATCAGGCCGCGTCCGAGCGGCCCAGCGCGCGGCGGGTCTTGAGCATCTTGCTTTTGATACGGTTGCGTTTCAGGGGCGACAGGTATTCCACAAACACCTTGCCCAGCAGGTGGTCCATCTCGTGCTGGATGCACACTGCCAGCAGGCCCTCGGCCTCCAGCGTGCGCGACTGGCCTGCGCCGTCCAGCGCCTGTACCCGCACCTGGGTGGCGCGCTCCACACCGTCGTAAATGCCGGGCACCGACAGGCAGCCTTCTTCGTTCAGCACGCGTTCTTCGCTGGCCCAAATGATTTCGGGGTTGATCAGCACCAGGGGTTCGGTGCGCTCGTCGGACACGTCGATCACGATCAGGCGCTCGTGCACATCCACTTGGGTGGCGGCCAGGCCGATGCCGTTGGCGTCGTACATGGTCTCGACCATGTCGGCGATCAGGGCCTGGATGCGTGCGTCCACCGCCTGCACGGGTCGTGCTAAGGTGTGCAGCTTGGGGTCCGGGTATTGAAGAATGGGAAGTAGGGCCATGGAATCTCGCCGAAATTGCAGGAACTGGACGCGGGGCGGCCAGCCGTATGTCGCTATTTTCGCTACTTTTGGACCCGGGGAAACCCCGGTGCGCCAATATTCGTTGCCCTGCTAGGGGCTTGGGCGCAGAATCGCCCGTAATTTGTCGTTAGTTTTCCGTCGGATTTGCGTCTGTTTGCAGACCACGCCAATAGCGGCACCGACGGGCATTTGTGGTCTACCAAATATGAAATATAGAACAGCGGGAGTGGAGTCGCGTGGGGCTATGGTCAGCGCCGCCATGGTGTTGACGGCCTTGTCGGCCAGCCTGTGGAGCCCCCTGGCCCCGGCGCAAGACTACCCCGTCACCCCCGCCCAGCAGGCCACCGCCAGCCAGGTCGCCCAGAACGGCGTGCCGCTGGCCGCGTTGGCCCCGAATGCCCCCGACCATTACACCGTCAAATCGGGCGACACGCTGTGGGCCATTTCCGGCCTGTTCCTCACCACCCCGTGGCGCTGGCCCGAGCTATGGGGCATGAACCAGCAAGATATCCGCAACCCGCACCGCATCTACCCCGGCCAGCAGTTGTTTCTGTTTAAAAAAGATGGCCGCGCCACGCTGCAGGCGGGCCAGGCCGTATCGGGCGACGGCATGCGCACCGTGCGCCTGTCGCCGCGCACCCGCATCGAGAACCTGGCCGACAACGCCTTGCCCACGCTGCAAACCCATTTGATCGAACCATTTTTGGCCGAGCCCCTGGTGGTAGACCAAAACACCCTGGCGCTGGCGCCGCGCATCGTCGCCACGCAAGAAGACCATGTGATGCTGAGCCAGGGCGACCGCGCCTACGCACGGGGTCCGGCCAACGCGCCGCTGGTCGACAACAAGGGCCCGGTGCAGACCTTCCGCGTGATGCGCAACGCCACCCCGCTCAAAGACCCCGGCACCGGCGAAATCCTGGGCTATGAAACCCAGTACGTCGGCAAGGCTAGCCTGGTTACCAGCGAAGTGCAGCGCCCCTCCAAAGACCTGGACCGCGACGGCAAGCCCTTCATGGACATCATTCCCGCCAGCCTGGACATCGTCTCGGCCAAGGAAGAAATCCGCGTCGGCGACCGCCTGCTGACCGAACCCGAGCGCGAGCTGCTGAACTTCGTGCCCCGCGCCCCGGCCAAAGACATCGAAGGCCGCATCGTCTCGGTGTACGGCAGCGCGGTGGCCAACGCCGCCCAAAACCAGATCGTGGTGATCAACAAGGGCACACGCGACGGTATCGAGCGCGGCCACGTGCTGTCGTTGCTGTCCGACGGTGCCCGCCTGCGCGACTCCACCGACCCCGGCAAGGCCATGATCAAGCTGCCCGACGAGCGCAACGGCCTGCTGATGGTGTTCCGCCCGTTTGAGCGGGTGTCCTACGGCCTGATCATGGAAATCAAGACCGGCGTGAAAATCGGCGACCGGCTGACCACGCCGCGCTAAACGGGGCCGTACCATGGACCGGGATGAGCTGGCAGGTTGGCTGCGCCTGCTTCTGACACCCGGCATTGGCAACACCAGCGCACGCCGCCTGATGGCCGCCTTTGGCCTGCCCACGGCGGTGTTTGCGCAACCCCAAGCCAGCCTGCGCGAAGTCGCCACCCCGGCGCAGGCCCTGGCCCTGCAACAGATCCCGCCCGAGCTGGAGGCCCAGCTGGAAACCACCTGGCAGTGGCTGGCCACCGCCGGGGCCGCCCCGCGCAGCCTCATCACCCTGGGCGACGACCACTACCCCGCCGGCCTGCTGGCCATGGAAGACCCACCGCTGCTGCTGTACGCGCTGGGCCGCACCGACCTGTGGCGGCCCGCCAGCAGCCGCAGCATTGCCATCGTCGGCAGCCGCAACCCCACGCCGCAGGGCGAGGCGAATGCGCGCCAGTTCGGCAAGGCCTGCGCCCAGGCCGGGCTGACCGTGGTGTCCGGCCTGGCCCTGGGGGTGGACAGCGCGGCCCACCTGGGCGCGCTGGAGGGTGCGGCGGGGATGGATGACCGGCTGGCCACCATCGCCGTGGTGGGCACCGGGCTGGACCGCGTCTACCCCAAGCGCAACCTGGCCCTGGCCCACCGGATCGCCCAGCACGGCCTGCTGCTGAGCGAATACCCGCTGGGCACGCCGCCGCTGGCCGCCAACTTTCCCAAGCGCAACCGCCTGATCGCCGGGCTGGCCCAGGGCACGCTGGTGGTCGAGGCGGCGCTGCAATCGGGCTCGCTGATCACCGCCCGTCTGGCCGTGGAGCAGGGCAAAGAGGTGTTCGCCATCCCCGGCTCCATCCACTCGGCCCAGGCCCGGGGCTGCCATGCGCTGATCCGCCAAGGTGCCAAGTTGGTGGAAACCATCCAGGATGTGCTGGACGAGTTGAGACTCTCGACGACTCCTGGTTCGATAGCTGCTAGCGCTTATCCTATAAGCGCCAGCGGCCAAAATGGCACTGAAAATCCACTGTTGGTCGCATTGGGCTACGACCCCGTGGGCCTGGACGCGCTGGTCGCCCGCACCGGTATTGCCGCGTCGCAACTGCAGGTGCAACTGCTCGAACTGGAGCTGGACAACCAGGTGGCGCGCCTGCCTGGGGGGCTTTTTCAGCGGATTGCCCACAGTTGAAACCTGCGCCAAGGTTCTGCGCTATATTGGGTCCATGTTTGAAGTACTCGTGTTCGTTTATGAAAACTACTGGCGCGGCGATGCCTGCCCCGAGTCGCAACAACTTGGCCGCAAATTGTCGGCCGTCGGCTTCGAAGCCGATGAAATCGCCGAGGCGCTGCGCTGGCTCGACGGCCTGCATATCGCTTCGCACAGCCCCAATCTGGCCCCGTCCCCGCTGCCTATCGAGGCCATGGACTTCCCCGGCACCGACAGCCTGCGCGTCTACTCGGTAGCCGAGCAAGACCATCTGGGTGCCGAGTGCCTGGGCTTTGTGAGCTTTCTGGAAACCGCCGGGGTGTTGGCACCGGTGATGCGCGAAATCGTGCTGGACCGCGCCATGGCCGCCAGCGGCAACCCTGTGACCCTGGACGACCTGAAAATCATCATCCTGATGGTGTACTGGAGTTTTGGTGAAGAGCCGGATGCGCTGGTGCTGGACGAACTCTGCGATGACGCATCCGACCGCATTGCGCACTAAAAACTTTTTATAAGTCTTTCAGGCCGCTAGCGCTTATGGAATAAGCGTGAGCAGCTATAAATACCGCAGCAATCAGGCCAACAGCCGCTCGGGGTTGGCATCCAGCTTTGCCAGTGCGTCGCGGGTGGCGCGCAGGGTCAGGGCCTCTTCTTCCTGCGGCACCAGCAAACCGGCTTGCAGATAGGCAGCCAGGCGGCGCGCCTGGATCAGGTAGCTGCGGCCATCCATGGCGGCAAACAGATGCAGTTGCTTGCGGTCGCTGCGCCAGGCGAACTGCACGCGGTTGATCTGGCGGTTGTGGTCCAGCATGAACCAGTGGCCCAATTGCAGCTCCCGCGCCCAAGCCAGCATGGCATCGGTGGGCTTGGAGCCGCCGTCGGCAATCACGTCGATGGTGGACGCGTCCATGCCCAGCATCATTTCGATGCTTTCCGGGTCCAGCGGCAAATCGCCGGTGGCTTCGTCGCTGAAGAAATCTTCCAGGTTGGCCAGGTGCGCGGCCATGGAGTCGATGCGCGCCTGGGGGATGGCCTCGGTCTTGGACATGAAGGCATCGGCCAGCGTGTCGCTGATGGTCTTGATGTGGACCTCCTGGCCCGGCGTGTCCAGCCCCAGCAGGCCCATGCCCTGGCGCAGGCGCTGCAGCAGCGTCGGCAGGCTCTGGATCACCTTGGCGCGGTCGGCCCGGTTGGGCTTGGCGCTGGCCGACCAGACCAGCTCGGAGGCGGCTTTTTTCAGGGCGACGGTGTCGACATGCTGCGGGCCATTGCGTACCGCGGCCATGGCTAGCACCTCGGCCCAGACCTTGAACAGGAAGGCGCGGATTTCCTCGCGCACCGGCATGTCCTTGAGCATGTTGCGCAGCTCGATGGTGTACTGGATGGCCAGGGTTTCCTTTTGCTCGACCTGCTGCGCCAGGCTGACCAGGCGCTGGGTGCTGCCTTTTTCGGTCAGGAACTTCGACAAAAACAGCACAAACTCGTCAAACACCAGCTGGAACACCCGCCGCCCGGTTTCCGGGTACTGCTCGATGACCTGCACCACGCGGCGGATCTCGGCCTCCAGGGCGCTGCCGTTGATGGCACGGGCATCAAAGCCCATGACGCAGGAGCCCATGCGGTCAATCAGCTGGCGCGCCGGGTGGTCCACGGTGCTGAAAAATTCGGGTTCGGCCAGGGCCACACGCAGCACCGGCAACTGCAGCCGGGCAAACCACACCCGCACCGATGGCGGAATGCGTTCTTCGGCCAGGATGCTCTGGAACATCAGCGCCACCACCTCGATGGTGGCTTTTTCTGCCTGCGTGCCGGCCTTTTGCTTGAGGACGTTGGAGCGCTCGCGCAGCACCGAGGCGGCACGGGACACATCGGCCACGCCGTATTCGTAGCGGTCGGTTTGCACCACCATGCCGTCGGACATCGGGTCGGTGTCGCCGCCATCGCGCTTGCGGGCAATGGCCTGCGCCAGGGCGGGCGAAACCGGGTGCTGTTCGGTACGGTCGAAATCGCTGACGTGGTCGTTCAGCATGCGCTTGAGGTGGCCCATCACGCCCTGGGCGCGTCGCCGCGCCCGGGCCAGCGGCGACACCGCCGTCATCATGCGGGTTTCGTCGGCGGCATTGCGCGGTCCGCCTGCGGCAGGTGCGCCAGCACTACCACCACCGCCGCCAACACCACCGCTACTGCCACCTTCACTGCCGCCACCCCCGGCGGCGCTTTGCCGACCGGTCTGCAGGTTGGAAGGTTCAAACCGGGTTGCGTTCCAGCCGGTATCGACCGCGCCAGGCCGCGTGGGTGCATCCTGGGGCGAGCGCGGCCCGGCAGCGGTGGAGGCACCGGCCGCGTCGCTGCGCTTCACGCGGGAACGCAAGTCCACCGTGGGGATCACGCCACGGGACAGCAACAGGTCGTTGCAGCTGGCGAAGGCATGCAGGAAATGCTCGGCCAGTTCGCGCTGCAAGGCATCGCTGACCAGTGGCAACATGGTGCGCGCCAGGCCCACCGCCGTCCATTGCTCGACCAGCGCCAGCATCAGCACCTCGGGGCGGATTGGGTCGTGGCTGGACAGCTCGCTGGTGGATTCCAGCAACTGGATGCGGGCGCACAAATTGCCATAGCCTTCGCCCAGCTTGTCCAGAATGGCCACGGCCAGGCGCGAGGCCAGAATTTTGTTTTCGACGACTTCGTCGCCCATCAGCTCGAACTGCAGGCCGGCACTGCGTACCGCACTGCCCTGCAAGCCTGGCTGCAAGGTCCGTTGCCAGGCTGCTGCCGTGGCCTGCTCCCAGGTACGGCTGAGGCGCTGGAAGGCGTTCCAGGCATCCTGGCGTTCGTGCATTTCGCGGGTGCTGTGGGCTTCTTCGAGTAGCACCGTCAGGCGCGCGGCCACGGCCCGGCTGACATCCCCCATCGCCTGCCCTACTTCCGTGACCAAGCTCTCGCGCGCGATGCGGGCGAGTTGCAGGCCAGGGTGGGAGGGGGCGTTAGATGCCATATTTCAGGCGCAGGTCACACTGTTGCGCCTGCGTTGGGGTCGTTGGGGTCTTCGTCTTTCTTGTTGTTGGATGCCTTGACCAGATCTTCGCGTTGGATGCCCAGCCACATGGCAATGGCTGCAGCCACAAACACCGATGAATAAATGCCGAAGCAGATACCGATAGTGAGGGCCAACGCAAAGTAATGCAAGGTCGGGCCACCGAACAATAGCATCGACAAAACCATGATCTGGGTAGAACCATGGGTAATGATAGTGCGGCTAATGGTCGAGGTGATGGCGTTGTCAATCACCTGCATCGAGGTCATCTTGCGAAAGCGCCGGAAGTTCTCGCGGATGCGGTCAAAGATCACCACCGACTCGTTCACCGAGTAGCCCAGCACCGCCAGCACCGCCGCCAGCACCGGCAGCGAAAACTCCCACTGGAAGAAGGCGAAGAAGCCCAGGATGATGACCACGTCGTGCAGGTTGGCGAAGATGGCCGCCACCGCAAACTTCCACTCGAAGCGGACCGCCAAGTACAGCATGATGCCCACCACCACAAAGGCCAGGGCCTTCAGCCCGTCCACCGCCAGCTCGTCGCCCACCTGCGGGCCCACGAATTCGGTGCGCCTGAGCTGCACCGACGCGTCGGCGGTTTTCAGTGCGGCCAGCACCTGGTCGCTTTGCTGGGCCGACGTGACACCCTTTTGCACCGGCATACGGATCAGCACGTCTTGCGAGGTGCCGAAGTTTTGCACCTGCACGTCCTGCAAGCCCAGGCCCGCCACCACGGTGCGCACCCGGTTCAGGTCGGCGGGCTGCGAATAGCTCACCTCCATCAGGGTGCCGCCGGTGAATTCCACCGACAAATGCAGGCCGCGCGAGAACAGAAAGAACACGGCCGCCAAAAAGGTAACAAACGAAACAATGTTGAACACCAGGGCATGCCGCATGAACGGAATGTCGCGGTGGATCTTGAAAAACTCCATGCTGGCGCGTCCTTACTTGGCTTTGGTTTCAACAGCGGCATCGGGCCGCCACACGGTGCCGATGGACACAGACTTGAGCTTCTTGGTGCGGCCATACCAAAGATTGACCAGGCCGCGCGAGAAAAACACGCTCGAGAAAATACTGGTCGCAATACCCAGAACGTGCACCACGGCAAATCCGCGGACAGGACCCGAGCCAAAAGCCAGCAAAGCGATGCCGACGATGGCGCTGGTGATGTTGGAGTCCAGAATCGTGGCCCAGGCGCGGTCGAAACCGGCGTGGATGGCCGCCTGCGGCGAGGCCCCGGCGCGCAACTCTTCACGCACGCGTTCGTTGATCAGCACGTTGGAGTCGATCGCCATACCCAGCACCAGGGCCATGGCGGCCATGCCGGGCAGCGTCAGCGTGGCTTGCAGCATGGACAGCACGGCCACCAGCAGCAGCAAGTTGAACGCCAGCGCGATGCTGGAAAACACGCCAAACAGCATGTAGTAGCAGCACATGAAGGCGGCCACGGCCAGGAAGCCCCACAGCACGCTGTGGAACCCCTTGGAGATGTTCTCGGCACCCAGGCTGGGGCCGATGGTGCGTTCTTCGATGATTTCCATCGGCGCGGCGAGTGATCCGGCGCGCAGCAGCAGCGAGGTGTCGGCGGCTTCCTGGGTGGTCATGCGGCCCGAGATCTGCACCCGGCCCCCGGCGATTTCACTGCGGATCACCGGTGCGGTCACCACTTCGCCCTTGCCTTTTTCAAACAGGATGATGGCCATGCGCTTGCCGATGTTTTCGCGCGTGATGTCTTTGAAGATGCGCGAACCCTTGGCATCCAGCGTCAGGTTGACGGTGGGTTCCTGGGTCTGGCTGTCAAAGCCGGGCTGGGCATCGGTGAGGTTTTCACCGGTCAGCACCACCTGCTTTTTCACGATCACGGCCTGGCCGCTGCGTTCCAGGTAGCGTTCGGCCCCAAACGGCACGGCACCCGCACCGGCTGCGGCAGCACCGGCTTCGGTGCTTTCGTCTACCAGGCGCACTTCCAAAGTGGCGGTGCGGCCCAGGATGTCTTTGGCCTTGGCAGTGTCTTGCACGCCGGGCAGTTGCACCACGATGCGGTCCAGGCCCTGCTGCTGGATCACCGGCTCGGACACGCCGAGTTCGTTGATACGGTTGTGCAGGGTGGTGATGTTTTGCTTCAGCGCCTGGTCTTGCACGCGGCGGGCGGCTTCGGGCCGGATGGCGGCCGTCAGCTTGTACTCGGTGCCTTCGGGCGCGTCGGTGGTAATGAGATCAGGAAACTGGTCCTGCACCACGGCCTTGGTGGCGGCCAGGGTGGCGCTGTCGCGCAGACGCAGCTCGATGGTCTGGCCGTTGCGGGTGATGCCGCTGTGGCGCACGTTTTTGTCGCGCAGGCTGGTGCGCAGGTCGCCGGTGAGCGACTCGGCCTTTTTGGTCAGCGCAGCCTGCATGTCCACCTGCAGCATGAAGTGCACGCCACCGCGCAAGTCCAGCCCCAGGTACATGGGGAAGGCGTGCAAGGCGGTGAGCCAGGACGGCGAGCGCGACAGCAGGTTGAGTGCCACCACGTAGTTGGCATCGTTGGCATCGGGCACCAGGGCCTTTTGCACTACGTCCTTGGCCTTGAGCTGGTCGTCGGTGTTGCCAAAACGGGCTTTGACCGAGTTGCCTTCGACCGCGATCAGGTCGGGCGTCAGGCTGGCGGTCTTGAGTGCGTCCTGCACCAAGGTGAGGGTGGTGGTGTCGATCTTGACCGACGCGCGGGCGGCCGAGACCTGCACCGCGGGGGCTTCACCAAAAAAATTGGGCAGGGTGTAAATGGCCCCCACCAGTAGCGCGACCAGGAGGATCACGTACTTCCATACCGGGTATCGATTCATGGTCGCGCTTAGGTCCTTACTGGGTTTACTTCAGGGTGCCCTTGGGCAGAACCTGCACAACGGCGCTGCGCTGCAGCTGCACTTCCACGCCGTTGGCGATTTCCAGGCTCAGAAAGCCGTCGCCGATCTTGGTGACCTTGCCGATCAGGCCGCCTGCGGTGGCGACTTCATCGCCCTTGGCCAGCGCTTCCAGCATGGTGCGGTGCTCTTTTTGCTTCTTCATCTGGGGGCGGATCATCACGAAGTACAGCACCACGAACATCAGCACCAGCGGCAGCATGCCGGTCAGGGAGGACATCAGGTCACCACCGGCAGCGGGGGCGGCAGGGGCGGTTTGGGCAAAGGCAGAAGAAATAAACACAGAGGGCTCCAACGACAAATGGCAAAAATAAACCCGCAGACACGGCACAACAGATGCCATGCGGCTGGGCGGGGGTAGAACCAATTGTATGCCGCCGTGTTCGCCACCCGAAATCGGGGCTTGCCATAGGCTTGGCAACGCAGGGTTGCTATGTTTTAAATAGCTGCTTGCGCTGATTGAATAAGCGCTAGAGGCCTATTTTGTGCTGATTTCAAAGGCTGCCAGGGCATCACTCCACTGCACGCGCGCCGCCGCCAAGTGCCGCGCTTTGACATGGCCGTAGCCCCGGATTTGCTCTGGAATGCGGGCTACTGCGATGGCCTGCGTGTGGTTGGCCGCCGTTAGCCGGGGCAGCAGCGCGCGGATGCTGTCCTGGTACTCGGCCACCAGTGCCCGCTCGGTGCGCCGCTCGTGCTGGTAGCCAAACGGGTCGAACGGCGTGCCGCGCAGGCCTTTGAGCCGGGCCAGCCACTGGAAAGCCACGCGCACGCCGGGGCCGAACTTCTGCTTTTGCAGCTCGCCCTGGGCGTTCTTTTTGGCCAGCAGCGGCGGGGCCAGGTGGTAGTGGAGCTGGTAGTCGCCCTCGAACTGGGCCTGGATGTCGGCCAGAAACGCGGGGTCGGTCTGCAGCCGGGCCACCTCGTACTCGTCCTTGTAGGCCATCAGCTTGAACAGGTAGCGGGCCACGGCCTCGGTCAGCGGCAAGTGGGCATCCAGCGGCTGCTCTATCTGACGCACCTGGGCCACGAAGGCGCTGTAGGTGGCGGCGTAGGCGGCGTTCTGGTAGCTGGTCAAGAACGTGACGCGGCGCTGCAGCATGGCATCCAGCGGCTCGCGGTCGCGGGCATGCCACTGGATGGCTTGCGGCGGGGTGGCCACACTACTGGGATCGACGGCGGCGCGGCGGCCCCAGGCGAAGGCGGTCTTGTTGGCCTCTACCGCCATGTTGTTGAGCTCGATGGCGCGCAGCAGCGAGTCCAGCCTCAGCGGCACCCAGCCTTTTTGCCAGGCGTAGCCCAGCAGCATGGGGTTGGCGTACAGGCTGTCGCCCATCAGGCGGTTGGCGGCTGCATCGGCATCGAAGCTGGCAATGTCGTCCAGGCCCGTTGCGCGCACGATCTCGGCCATGCAGGCATCGCTGGGGTTTTGCCAATCGGCGTTGTGCACAAAGGCCGCCGTGGGCGCGGTGTGGGTGTTCAGCGCCACATGGGTGCGGCCCGGGCGCATACGCACCAGGGTTTCCTTGCCTGCCGCGACCACCGGGTCGCAGCCCAGCACCAGGTCCGCCGCGCCCGCGCCGACCCGGGTGGTGCGGATCGCGTCCTGCCCCGCGTCCACCGGGGCCAGCAGCACGTGGCTCCAGGTGGCCCCGCCCTTTTGCGCCAGGCCTGCCGCGTCTTGCGTGACGATGCCCCGGCCCTCCAGGTGCGCGGCCACGCCCAGCAGCTGGCCCAGGGTGATCACCCCGGTGCCACCCACACCCGCCACCACGATGCCCCAAACACCGGCGGTGCTGGGCAGTGTGGGTTCGGGGAGCGGGCTGCCGGTGAAAGGCGACAGGGCTTGCGCGGGCTTTTTCTTGCGCAGTTGCCCGCCCTGCACGGTCACAAAGCTGGGGCAGAAGCCTTTGACGCAGGACATGTCCTTGTTGCAGCTGGACTGGTTGATCTGGCGCTTGCGGCCCAACGGCGTTTCCAGCGGTTCCACGCTCAGGCAGTTGCTTTGCTCGCCGCAATCGCCACAGCCCTCGCAGACCAGCGGGTTGATCACCACCCGCGTGGCCGGGTCCACCGCCGTGCCGCGCTTGCGGCGGCGGCGCTTTTCGGTGGCGCAGGTCTGGTCGTAGATGATGATGGTGGTACCTTGGATGGCCCGGAACTCGCGCTGGATCTCGTCCAGCAGGTCGCGGTGTTTGACTTCCACGCCGTCGGCCAACGCCACGCCCACGTACTTTTCAGGCTCGTCGGTCACCACTACGATTTTGATAGCGCCTTCCGCCCGTACCGATTGGGCTATCTGCACCACCGAGTGCCCTTCAGGCCGTTCGCCGATCTGCTGGCCGCCGGTCATGGCTACCGCGTCGTTGTACAAAATCTTGTAGGTGATGTTGACCCCCGCCGCAATCGCCTGGCGGATGGCCAGCAGGCCGCTGTGGAAATAGGTTCCATCGCCCAGGTTGGCAAAGATGTGCTGGTCGGTGGTGAAAGGCTGCTGGCCCACCCAGGGCACGCCCTCGCCGCCCATCTGGGTAAAGCCCACCGTGCTGCGGTCCATCCAGGTGGCCATGAAGTGGCAGCCAATGCCGCCCATGGCGCGCGAACCATCCGGCACCACGGTAGACGTGTTGTGCGGGCAGCCGCTGCAAAACCACGGCGGGCGCGCCTGCGCTGGGCTGGCATCCAGCAGCAGCATGGCACGGTCGGTGGCATCCAGCAGGGCAATGTGCGCGTCGATGCGGGCAGCCACGTCTTCCGGCATGCCCAGCTTGTGCAGGCGCTGGGCGATGGCGCGGGCCACCAGCGCGGGCGACAGGTCGGCGTTGGCGCGCAGCAAGGTGTTGGCCGTGGGGTTGGCCATGGACCATTCGCCGCCGCTGAGGTCGCCCTCGGGCTCGTTGAACTTGCCCAGCACATTGGGCCGCACGTCGGCGCGCCAGTTGTACAGCTCTTCTTTGAGCTGGTATTCGATGACCTGGCGTTTTTCTTCCACCACCAAAATCTCTTGCAGGCCGGTGGCAAATTCGCGGGTGAGCTGCGCCTCCAGCGGCCAGACCACGCCCACCTTGTGCAGGCGCAGGCCGATGCGGCGGCAGGTGGCATCGTCCAGACCCAGGTCCAGCAGCGCCTGGCGGGTGTCGTTGTAGGCCTTGCCGCTGGCGATCACGCCAAAGCGGTCGTTCGGGCCCTCGATCGCGTTGTAGTTCAGCCGATTCGCGCGGATATAGGCCAGCGCGGCATACCACTTGTAGTGCATGAGGCGCGCCTCTTGCTCCAGCGCGTGGTCGGGCCAGCGGATGTGCAGGCCACCGGGCGGCATGACAAAGTCGGTGGGGATTTTGATCTCGACCCGCTCGGGGTCCACCATCACCGTAGCGCTGGACTCCACAATTTCCTGGATGGTCTTCATGCCCGCCCACACGCCCGAGAAGCGGCTCATGGCAAAGGCGTGCAGGCCCAGATCCAGAATCTCCTGCACATTGGCCGGAAAGAACACCGGCAGCCCGCAGGCCTTGAAGATGTGGTCGCTCTGGTGCGCGGCGGTGGAGCTTTTGCTGATGTGGTCGTCGCCCGCAACCGCAATCACCCCGCCAAACTCTGTCGTGCCCGCCATGTTGGCGTGTTTGAACACATCCGAGCAGCGGTCCACCCCCGGCCCCTTGCCGTACCAGATGCCAAACACGCCATCGAACTTGTTGGTGCCCGGCGGCGAAAAGCCCAGCTGCTGCGTGCCCCACACCGCCGTGGCGGCCAGCTCCTCGTTCACCCCCGGCTGGAACACGATGTGCTGCGCCTTGAGGAACGGTGCCGCCTTCCACAGCGCCTGGTCGTAGGTGCCCAGCGGCGAGCCCCGGTAACCGCTGATAAAGCCCGCCGTGTTGCGCCCCTGCCGCGCATCGCGCTGGCGCTGCAGCATGGGCAGCTTGACCAGGGCCTGCACCCCGCTCATAAAGGCCGGGCCATAGTCCAGGCTGTATTTGTCGTCCAGCGACGCGGCTGCTAGGGCTTTGCGCAGCGCTTCGGGCAGAGGTGCATTCATCGTGTTTGTCTCCTGCGCAGTGGGCTGCGCTTGTCGGAAAAGTGTATGCCTGTACCCCTGAAAAGTCTTTGCGTTCTTTGCCCGCATTCGCCTACTATGCGAAAGAACCTTGCTCAAAACACACCATGCTCGATAAATTTGACCTTTTGATACTCGATGCCCTGCAAGCCAACGCCCGCCTGACCAACGCCGAACTGGCCCAGCGCGTCGGCCTGTCCGCGGCCCCCTGCTGGCGGCGCGTGCGGGCGCTGGAGGAGGCGGGCTACATACGGGGCTACCGCGCCGAGATCGACCGGCACAAGATCGGCCTGGACGTGCTGGCCTTTGTGCGCATCGACGCAGTACAAAACAGCGGCCCCGCCCTGCAAGGCCTGGAAGATGCCATCCGCAACATCCCCGAGGTCGTCTCGTGCCACTACATCAGCGGCACTGGCACGTTTGAATTGCAAGTGGTGTCGCGCGACCTGAATACCTTCAGCCAGTTTGCCCGGCAGGTGCTGATGAATTTGCCGAATGTGAAGGACTTGCACACCAGCTTTTCACTGGGCGAGGTGAAGGGCAGCGGGGTGTTGCCGTTGGGGCATTTGGGGTGAGGAAAGGAACATAGTTTTGCAACACATATGCAAAAGTCGCTGGCTACATTTCCACACAAATTTAGAAGCCTGAGCCAGATATGGCATGCAAGCTATTAAGATTGATCTCGCGTTAGTCAAACCGGACAGATGGCAGTCCCAAATTAATTCATTCGCACAGCATCAACACTCACAGGGAGAAACCAATTGGACTTCATTGACCATCTACGTGTTTTATCTTCGCGCATTGCGAATACCAAGAACATGATCCAGACCGAGGAGGCGACAAAAAATGCAATGGTCATGCCTCTTATACAGATTCTTGGGTACGACGTATTTGACCCTTTAGAAGTAACACCTGAATTAGTTGCGGACGTTGGTACGAAAAAAGGAGAAAAAGTTGATTACGCGATCTTGAAGGATGGGAAGCCGATCATCCTTTTTGAATGCAAGAAAGCCGGCGCAGAGTTACACATTAATCATGCAGGGCAGCTGTTTCGATACTTTCACGTTACTTCAGCACGTTTTGGTGTTTTGACAAATGGTCTTGTCTATAAGTTTTTTACAGACTTAGAACAGCCCAACAAGATGGATGAGAAACCATTTTTTGAATTCAATATTTTGGATTTCAAAGAACGTGATGTCGATGAACTCAAAAAATTTGCAAAAGCAGCATTTGACCTTGATGTAATTCTTACCACTGCAAATGATTTGAAGTATGTTCGAGCAATTCAAAATCGGTTATCCGACTGGATGGCAAGCCCCTCGGAGGAGTTTGTTCGGCTGGTTTCCTCAGATATGTTGGGCAATAAGCGTTTTACGCCTAGTGTGAAAGATCAGTTCACGCTTATAACGAAAAGAGCTTTCGAACAACTCGTTGGTGAACGCATCAATGAACGGCTAAAAGGCGCAATGACACCTGAATCCGTGCCTACAGCAGAAGCGGTTGCTCCAATCATCCCAGTAGAAGGCCTTACCGAAGTCCAAGTTGTAACGACCGCCGAGGAACTTGAAGGGTTCCACACGATTAGATCCATTCTTCGGGGATTAGTGAACCCAAAGCGGATTGTGATACGGGATGCCCAGAGTTACTGTGCCATCCTTCTTGATGACAACAATAGAAAACCCATCTGCCGCTTACGCTTCAATAACCCTCAAAAACTTCGTATCAGCATATTCAATGACAAAAAGGAAGAAGAACAAATGCCGCTCGAAAGCGTTGATGATATTTTTAATTTTTCTGAACAATTGAAGGCGACTTTGTCCTCTTACTTACCCAATCAAGGTGCAAGCGAGTAAAACGTTGCCCGCAAGTGCATTGGCGTGACTCGCGCCGCTGGCCGGGTAATGCGCCCGGCGGCGCAGTAACTTTTCTTTTGCGCAAAAGAAAAGTCACCAAAAGAAAGGCGCCCCAACTGTCTGCGCCCTCCGCTGGCGCTGCGGGAACCTGCGGTGCTCGCTTTGTTCGGGGTCTGGCTAAACTCGCCTGCGGCTCAGACAGACGCCAGCCCTGATCCGCCCAAAGCTGTGCTCCTCGGCGCATACAGATGGGGACCCCGGGGTGCGGGATCGGCCCGGCGGTGCCGGGCATCGCGCCTAGGGCGCGAGCTGGGGTGGCTTCTGGCAGATGAGCTGCATTTTGGCCATGTCCTGCTTGGAGATCAGGGCGTGCCCTTGCAAGGCCTGGGCCATTTCCATCATCTCTATTAGGACGCGGGTGGAGACAGAGGGCTGGGTTTTAGACATGGCAAATTTCCTTTAACACTTCGGTGTGCAGCAAGGCATTGGGCTGCTCCCCAGTGGTCAGACGCTATGCAAATAATAGCTAAAAACGCTTACAGAATAGGCGGATAGGGCCGATTTGGTGCCTAATTTAGCCGCTGCTGCGCTTAAGGTACTGCTTGCGCCAGAACACCAGGCCCATGGCGGCGGCGATCAGGCCCATGGCGCCTAGCGCCCACCAGATGCCGGACTGCTGGTGCAGCAGGGGGATGAAGTCGAAGTTCATGCCGAAGATGCCTGCAATCAGGTTCAGCGGCAGGAAGATGGCGGTCAGCACCGTCAGGGTGCGCATGATGTCGTTGGTGCGGTTGCTTTGCACGCTGAAGTGCATTTGCACGGCGGTTTCCACGCTGTGCTCCAGCCGCTGCACGTGGTGCACTACACGTTCGATGTGTTCCAGCACGTCGCGGCTGCGCACCTGCAGCAACTCGCGCTCGCGGGCGGCGGCGGGGCTGGTGGCTTCGGGCCAGGTTTTTACCGCCTCGATCCAGTCCTGGATGGCGGCGCGCTGCTCTTCGCACACGTCGTCCAGCTGGTGCAGCGTGAGCCGCGCATCGAGCAGCGCGCTCCAGTTGTTGAAGCGGGTGGCGGGTTTGAGCAGCTCGGTCTGCCAGTGGTCGAGCTGGCGGGTCAGCTCGCGGCGCAGGTCCAGGTAACCATCGACCATTTGGTTGACGATGCGCAGCATCAGGTCGGCCGGGCTGGTGGGCACGCGAGCGCCGCTGGCCTGCAGCCGTTCGGCATAGCTGTCGCGCACCGCGCAGTCGCCGGGGTGCACGGTGAGCAGCACCGCGTCGAACACGGCAAAGCCCACCGGGTCGGTGTTGATGCGGCGCAGGATGGGCGGGCCGCTGCGCTTGGCTGCCGGGCTGGGGGTGGTTTCGGCATGCCCGGTGGACAGCCGCCGGAACACCAGCAGGTCGTACTGCGAGGTGTAGTCGTAGTGCGATGGCAACTGCGCGTTCAGCAGGTCCGACACGTGCAGGTCTACCAGCGGGTGGCCGCCCAGCTGTTGCAGCGCGGCCTGGAGCTGCGCCTGCTGGGCCTCGAACTCGCCGCGCCCGCAGGACACCCAGACAAAGCCGCCGGGCACAGGCGCGGAGGGCAGGGCGCTGACTTCCGCCACAAGCGTGCCAACGATGGTGAAGATGCGCATGGGCTGAAATTTATAAGAAATAGGCCGCTAGCGCTTATTCTATGGGCGGTAGCAGCTATGGTTTTAGGACTGCAGCAGCCGGGCGGCGTCCAGCGCAAAGTAGGTCAGGATGCCATCCGCCCCGGCGCGCTTGAAGGCCACCAGGCTTTCCAGCACCGCCCGGTCGTGGTCCAGCCAGCCGTTCAGGGCGGCGGCCTTGAGCATGGCGTATTCGCCGCTGACCTGGTAGGCGAAGGTGGGCACGGCAAATTCGTCCTTCACCCGGCGCACGATGTCCAGGTAGGGCATGCCGGGTTTGACCATCACCATGTCGGCGCCTTCGGCGATGTCCATGGCCACCTCGCGCAGGGCCTCGTCGCTGTTGGCGGGGTCCATCTGGTAGGTCTTCTTGTCGCTCTTGCCCAGGTTGGCCGCCGAGCCCACCGCGTCGCGGAACGGGCCGTAGAAGGCGCTGGCGTACTTGGCGCTGTAGGCCATGATCTGGGTGTGGATGTGGCCGTGGGCTTCCAGCGCGGCGCGGATGGCGCCAATGCGCCCGTCCATCATGTCGCTGGGGGCCACGATGTCCACGCCCGCAGCGGCCTGGGCCAGCGCCTGCTGCACCAGGGCTTCAATCGTTTTTTCGTTGACGATGTAGCCGTTCTCATCGGGCAGGCCGTCCTGGCCGTGGCTGGTGTAGGGGTCGAGTGCTACGTCGGTCATCACGCCCAGGTCGGGGTAGTGGGCTTTGAGCGCGCGCACCACGCGGGGGATCAGCCCGTCGGGGTTAAACGCTTCTTCGCCGCCGTAGGTCTTCAGCGACGGGTCGACCACCGGGAACAGCGCCATCACCGGGATCTGCAGCCGCACGCACTCGGCCGCCACCGGCAGCAGCAGGTCCAGGCTGAGCCGCTCCACGCCGGGCATGGAGGCCACAGCCTCGCGGCGGTTCTCGCCGTCGAGCACAAACACCGGGTAGATCAGGTCGTGCGCGGTGAGGGTGTTTTCGCGCACCAGGTTGCGGCTGAAGGCGGCGCGGCGCAGGCGGCGAGGGCGGCCGGCGGGGTAGGGGGCAAAGGTGGTCATGGCCAAAATTGTGCACCATCCTGGTTCGTATCCCGGTAAGCCCTCTTGAACCGGCTCTTCAGCTTTGCTAAATTGCCCGTGGGGCGGCTTGCCGTCCTCCCGCTTTACCTCCCTGAGCGGGGCCTTACGGTGGCAACACCTGCGGGCTTACCGCCCCGGCCTGATGGTCGGGGTATTTTTTTGGGCGGCGGTCAAATCAAACACAGGGCCTTGGCCCCGCCTTTCACTGCATCCACCACCAGCTTGCGGTCAAAAGTGGCGAGGTGTCCGCCGTGGGCGCATGCCAAGGCCAGCAGGTAGCTGTCGGTGATCTGGGCGGAAGTCAGCAAACGGCTGGCATCGATACGCTGGGTGTCCATCAGACTGATGTCATCGGGCCAGAATCGATGCCCTGGCAAGGCGCACAGGCTGGTGAGGGTGGCCACCACGGCGGCCGGGGTGCCCGGTGAATTGGGATAGCGGGGGTGGCCGACGATGCGCAGCAGCCCGTTTTGGGTCATGGGGCAACTGGCCCAGGACCTGTGCCCATGCTGGGCAAACCAGCCGTGCGCGGTGTCGTGCGCCACGTGGGCGGGGTCTGCCAGCGCGATCAACACGTTCACGTCCAGCAGGTAGGTGGTCAAGCCAGTTCGTCCCGCAACTGGTTGACGATGTCGAGCGTGACCGGCACTGCCTGGGTCGCGTTGGGCAGCAGCTGGATGCCGTTGCGTTGTGCGCTGGGGGATGCATCGCGGCGCAGCCCCTGGCGCACCAGTTCGGACAGCACGGCCCCTATGGTGCTGTGCTGCCGCTCGGCCAGGCTTTTGGCCAGCAAAAAGACATCATCGTCAATCGACAAAGTGGTGCGCATAGGAGAGGCTCCCTGGGAGTTTTTGCATCGAACATTTTGCATCAAACATCAAAATGCCGGAACCCCTGCGCCGCCCAAAGTAACAGGCCCGGTCTACACTGCCCGCATGCTCTGGATCAAATCTCTCCACATCGTTTTCATCGCCAGCTGGTTCGCCGGGCTGTTCTACCTGCCGCGCATTTTTGTGAACCTGGCGATGGTGTCGCCGGGCTCGCTGGCCGAGCGGGAGCGGCTGCTGTTGATGGCGGGCAAGCTGCTGCGCTTCACCACCATTTTGGCCGTGCCCGCGCTGGCTTTCGGGGCCTGGCTGTGGCTGGGTTACGGCATCGGGCGCGGGCCGGGCAATGCCTGGATGCACGCCAAGCTGGCCCTGGTGCTGTTGGCGGTGGGCTACCACCACGGCTGCGCGGTGTTGCTGCGCAAGATGCGCGCCGGGGCACCGATGCGCAGCCACCAGTGGTACCGCTGGTTCAACGAGGTGCCGGTGCTGCTGCTGCTGGGCATCGTGGTGCTGGTGGTCGTCAAACCCTTTTAACCACCGGGGCGGCGCTGTGCACAAGACTTCGGCCTGGCCTCTCGCGCTGCTCTATGTAGGGCTGGTGCTGTATGCCAGCCTGTACCCGTTTGACGGCTGGCGCGACCAGGGGATTTCGCCCTGGTTCTTCGTCACCGCGCCGCTGCCCAAGTACTGGACCGGGGTGGATGTGGGTATCAACATCGCGGGCTACGCGCCGCTGGGCTTTTTGTTCGCCCTGAGTGCCCTGCGCACCGGGCGCGACCGGGCCCCGGTGCTGGCCGCCACGCTGGCCGCCTGCCTGCTGTCGCTGGGCATGGAAACCCTGCAGAGCTTTTTGCCGGTGCGGGTGCCGTCCAATGTGGACTGGGGGCTGAACACCGCCGGGGCCTTGCTGGGCGCGGTGACGGCCGCGCTGCTGGAGCGGTTTGGGGCGATTGACCGCTGGAGCCAGTTCCGCGACCGCTGGTTTGTGCCCGATGCGCGCGGCGAGCTGGTGCTGCTGGCGCTGTGGCCGGTGGCCTTGCTGTTCCCGGCCGCCGTGCCGCTGGGCCTGGGCCAGGTGCTGGAGCGGCTGGAGGCTTCCCTGGCCGACGCGCTGGAGGACACGCCGTTTCTCGACTGGCTGCCGGTACGCGATGTGGAGCTGCAGCCGTTGGTGCCCAGTGCCGAACTGCTGTGTGTGCTGCTGGGGGTGCTGATTCCTTGCCTGCTGGGCTACTGCGTGGTGCGCAATGTGTGGCGGCGGGCGGTGTTGGCGCCGCTGGTGCTGGCGCTGGGCCTGGGTGCGGCGGCTTTGTCGGCCGGGCTGACCTACGGCCCGGCCCATACGCTGGATTGGCTGAGCCTGCCGGTGCACGTGGGCCTGTGGGCCGGGCTGACGCTGGCGGGTTCGCTGGTGTGGCTGCCCCGCCGCGTCTGCGCGCCGCTGGTGCTGCTGGCCTTGGCGGTGCACGTCAGCGTGCTGAACCAGGCCCCTACCAGCCCGTACTTTGCGCAGACCCTGCACACCTGGGAGCAGGGCCGGTTCATCCGTTTCCAGGGCCTGGTGCAGTGGCTGGGCTGGCTGTGGCCGTATGCGGCCATGGTGGTGGTGGTGGGCCGCATCGCCCGACCGATGTCTGGCAAAACTAAAATAGCGGCATGACTGAATCTACTGCCCCGTCCTACTACGGCCGCCACATCTTCTTTTGCCTGAACGACCGCACCAACGGCGAAGACAGCTGCGCCCACCACAACGCCCAGGCCGGTTTTGACCGCTGCAAGGCGCTGGTGAAGAAGGCGGGCCTGTCCGGCCCCGGCCAGGTGCGCGTCAACAAAGCCGGTTGCCTGGACCGCTGCGCCGCCGGGCCGGTGGCCGTGGTCTACCCCGAGGCGGTCTGGTACAGCTTTGTGGACGAGAGCGATATCGACGAGATTGTCGAATCGCACCTGAAGAACGGCCAGGTGGTGGAGCGGCTGGTGACGCCCGCTCACCTGGGTCGCTAAATTTAAGCTTTTTAGGCCTCTAGCGCTTATTCCATAAGCGTGACAAGCTATTAATTTGGTAGTAATCCCGTGAATGCATCCACCCAACGTTTGACATTGACCGGTGCCGCGGGCGCGGTCGAGGCGGTCATCGACCACCCCGAGGGCACGCCGCGCGGCGTGGCCGTCATTGCCCACCCGCACCCGCTGTTTGGCGGCACCATGGACAACAAGGTGGTGCAGACCATCGCCCGCGCCTTTGTGCAGTCGGGCTGGAGCGCTGTGCGCTTCAACTTCCGGGGCGTGGGCGGCAGCGCGGGCGTGCACGACGAAGGCCGGGGCGAGCTGGACGACCTGCTGGCCGTGGTGGCCCAGGCCGCCCCCGCCGACCAGCCCTTGGCGCTGGCTGGGTTTTCGTTCGGTGCCTTTGTGACCAGCCACGCCGTGGCCTCGCTGTGGGCCACCCGTCCCGTTGAAAAGCTGGTGCTGGTCGGTACGGCCACTTCGCGCTGGACCGTGGCCCCGGTGCCGCCCGAGGCCCACGACCGTACTTTGACCGTGCACGGCGAGCTCGACGACACCGTGCCGCTGGCCTCGGTGATGGACTGGGCGCGGCCCCAGGTGCTGCCGGTGACGGTGGTGCCCGCGGGCGGCCATTTCTTTCACGGACAATTGCCGCTGTTGAAAAACCTGGTGCTGCGCCACCTGCGGTCTTGAACTCTGTCTGAACTTTCGAGCCCGTGTGCCCTCGTACACGGGTTTTCCCTTTGCTCTGGTGATTGCATCACCCTAATTTGAACCCCCCTCCCATGAAATATTTTTTACAGGCTGTTGCCGCGCCCGTGCTGGCGTCCATGTCCCTGGTCGCTGCCGCCCAGTCGGTAGCCGGCCCCGAAATCGCCGCCAAGTCTTATATGGTGCTGGACGTGACGGCCAACCAGGTCTTGCTGGCCAAAGACGTTGACATGCAGGTCGAACCGGCCTCGCTGACCAAGCTGATGACCGCCTACCTGGTGTTCGACGCGCTGCGCAGCAAGAAGATCACGCTCACCCAGACCCTGCCTGTCAGCCTCAAAGCCTGGAAGATGCCCGGCTCGCGCATGTTCATCGACCCCAAGATGCAGGTGCCGGTGGAAGACCTGATCAAGGGCATGATCGTCCAGTCGGGTAACGATGCCACCATGGCGCTGGCCGAGGGCGTGGGCGGCACCTCCGAGCGCTTTGTCGAAATGATGAACGCGCAAGCCAAGGTGCTGGGCATGAAAGCTACCGGCTACCGCAACCCCGAAGGCTTGACCGAAGCCGGCCACACCACCACCGCCCGCGACCTGAGCATTCTGGCCACCCGCCTGATGCGCGACTTCCCCGAGTACGCGCACTACGACGGCATGAAGAAATACCACTACCCCGGCACCCCGGTCAGCAACGAAAACAACCGCAACGGCCTGCTGTTCCGTGACCCCACCGTCGATGGCCTGAAAACCGGCCACACCGAAGCGGCGGGCTACTGCCTGATCGCCACCGCCAAGCGCGACTTCCCCAACGTCGGCAGCCGCCGCCTGCTGACCATCGTGCTGGGCACGGCCAGCGACAACGCCCGCCTTAACGAATCGCAAAAGCTGTTGAACTGGGGCTACACCGCCTATGAAGGCGTGAAGCTGTTCGACGCGGGCCAGGCCGTGGCCACGCCCAGTGTGTGGAAGGGCAAGGAAGCCACCATGAAGCTGGGCCGTACCGAGTCCATCGTGGTGGCCGTGCCGTCGGGCAACGCCGCCAAGGTCAAGACCGAAATCCAGCGCCCCGATCCGCTGGTGGCCCCCTTCACCAAGGGTCAGGCAGTGGGCTCGCTGAAGGTCACTTTGGGTGAACAAACCCTGCTGACCGTGCCCCTGGTGGCGCTGGACGGCGTAGAGCAGGCCGGTATTTTGGGCCGCGCCTGGGATTCGATCCGTTTGTGGATCAAGTAATTTCGGTAAGTAAGCGCCTGCAAACATTAACAAGCCGCATAGTGTTTGCACGCACGCTGCCAAAAAGCTATACTTGAAGGCTTTTCGGAAACTTCCGGAGGGATTCACGTTTTCTGTTAGTTTTAAACGTTTAGGGACGTTTTCTTTGTCAAGGAGGCTTTAGTGCCAACCATTAACCAGCTAGTACGTCAGGGGCGCGAGGTCGAAACGATCAAGTCCAAGAGCCCTGCGATGCAAAA
>CAUPNG010000013.1:0-119316 GCA_963512605.1 uncultured Albidiferax sp.
ATCGTCTTCCCCGCCACCGCCTCGGGCAAGAACATCGCCCCCCGCGTGGCCGCCAAGCTAGACGTGGGCCAGATCAGCGACGTGACCAAGGTGATCAGCGCCGACACCTTCGAGCGCCCGATCTACGCTGGTAACGCCATCGCCACCGTGCAAAGCCTGGATGCGACCAAGGTGCTGACCGTGCGTACTACGGGTTTTGATGCTGCAGCGCTTATGGAATCAGCACAAGCAGCTATTGAAAACATAGCGCCCGTGGCAGCCAGCGGCAGCACCAGCTTCCTGGGCAGCGAAATCGCCAAGAACGACCGCCCCGAACTCACTGCCGCCAAGATCATCGTCAGCGGTGGCCGGGCCCTGGGCAGCGCCGAGAAGTTCAACGAAGTCATGGTGCCGCTGGCCGACAAGCTGGGTGCGGCCCTGGGTGCATCCCGTGCTGCCGTGGACGCAGGCTACGCGCCGAACGACTGGCAAGTGGGCCAGACCGGCAAGATCGTGGCCCCGCAGCTGTACGTGGCCGCCGGTATCAGCGGTGCCATCCAGCATTTGGCCGGGATGAAGGACAGCAAGGTCATCGTGGCGATCAACAAGGACGAAGAAGCGCCGATCTTCAGCGTGGCCGATTACGGCTTGGTCGCCGATTTGTTTGTGGCCGTTCCAGAGCTGGTCAAGGCGCTGTAAGACATTCCATGGTTGCCAAAATTATCGATGGGAAAGCCCTTGCGCGGGTCGTGCGCATGGAGTGCAAAGAGCGGGCCGAAAGGCTGGTACAGAACGGCTGTACTCCAGGCTTGGCGGTGATGGTGGTGGGTGATGACGCTGCGTCCCAGGTCTACGTGAACAACAAGGTCCGGGCGTGCCACGAGGTCGGTGTCCACTCCACATTGTTCAAATTTCCCGGCACGGTGTCGGAGGACGAGATTCTGGAGAAAATCCGGGCCCTCAACCAGGATGACGCTGTGCACGGCATCCTGGTGCAACTTCCGCTGCCACCGCATATCTCGGTGCGCAAGGTGCTGGAGACGATTTCGCACCACAAGGACGTGGATGGATTCCATCTGTACAACGTGGGCAGCCTGGTCGTCGGGGACTCCATCTTCCCGCCCTGCACACCCTATGGCGTGCAAAAGCTGCTGCAGTCCGAAGGCATCGAGGTGCGGGGGAAGAACGTGGTGGTCGTGGGTGCCAGCAACATCGTGGGCAAGCCCATGGCCTTGATGCTGATGCAACAAGAGGCGACGGTCGCCATCTGCCACGCGCAAACCCGCGATCTGGCGCAGTTCACCATTCTGGCGGACATCCTGGTGGTAGCCGCTGGGAAACCGGGGCTGATCGTGCCGCAAATGGTGAAAGCGGGCGCGGTCGTGATCGACGTGGGCATCAACCGATTGCCTGACGGAAGCATCGTGGGGGATGTGGACTTTGACGGTGTGCGGCAAAAAGCCTCGCACATCACGCCCGTGCCCGGTGGCGTGGGCCCCATGACGGTCACGATGTTGATCGTCAATACCTTGGAATCGGCGGAGCGCGCGTGTGGAAAAGCCCAAGCCCGCGAGGACATGCCGCTGGTGAAAGGTTAAGGGGTCCATCCGATGCATGCTGCAGTAGAGTTACGGCTTTCGCGACCCCAACACGCGCGTCAGATCTTGACCCGCCAAGCCTGTATCCCATGCCCAAATCGAAAACGCAGATCTCTCCTCCCGCCGATAGCGCTTTGCCGAACGACTGCGATGCCGCCATTTTGGGCGGCAAGCTGCGCAAGCTGCGCAAGGCACGGGGCAAGTCGCTCATCGATATCGCGCAAGCCATTGGCCGGTCGGTCAGTTTCATCAGCCAGATAGAGCGGGGGCGCACACACCCCTCCATCGCGGACCTGCGTGGAATGGCCCAACTCCTGGGCCTTCCCATGGGGTGGTTTTTTGTCACCGAAACCGAGCCCCCGGAAGAGCGTGGCCGCGTCGTGCGCGCCGACAAAAGGCAGCTGTTTGGCAGCCGCACCGATGGCCTGATGGAAGAGCTGTTGTCCCCCGACATCGGCGGCGCATTTGAAACGTTTTTAAGCACCTTCCAGCCGGGGGCCAAGCTTACGGCATTCACCCAGCGGGACACCGAAGAAGAAGGCTATATCGTCAAGGGCAGCCTGGACCTGTGGATCGGCAAGAAGCTGTTCCATCTGCACGCGGGCGATAGCTTTCGGATCGTTCGTGAGCCCTTTCGCTGGGAAAACCCCAGCCAGGCGGAGACCGTGGCGGTCTGGGTCATTTCGCCGCCTACGTACTGAGGTGCCGCGGCCACCCAGAGCCTCTTACACCCCAAACGCCGCCAACGCAAACTCCCCCCGCTGCAGCTCCTGCACCAGGTAGTCCACACACACCTTGAGCTTGGCCGAATTGCCCAGCCGCGTAGCCGTCACGGCCCAGACGTTGGCCTGCTGGTAGTAGGCGGGCAGCACGCGCTCCATGCTGCCATCTTGCAGGCGGACGGCCACGTCCCAGCTGGACAGCAGCACGATACCGTGGCCGTCTACCGCCCAGTTTTGCACCGCGTCGCTGTGGTTGGAACCCAGGGTGCTGGTGACCTTGACCGACTCCACGCCCTGCGGCCCCTCCAGCCGCCACACGCCGTAGGCCTGGTCGCGGTCGCGAAATAGGAGGCAGTCGTGCTGGGCCAGCTCGGCCAGGGTCTTGGGTGCGCCGCGGCGGGCCAGGTAGGCCGGGGCGGCGCACAGCACGCGCACGCTCTGGGCCACGGGGTGGGCCACCAGATACGGCTCTTGCACGTCGCCCACACGGATGTCGATGTCAAATCCCTCCCCCAGCACGTCCACCCGGCGGTCCACCAGCTCCAGCCAGATGTCCAGCGCGGGGTAGTGCCGCTTGAGCCGCGCCAGGATGTGTGCCACATGGTTGCGGCCCAGGCGCAGGCTGGTGCTGATGCGCAGCGCGCCCGAGGGCGTGGCCCGGGTGCGGCCCACCTCTTGCGTCAGGCTGTCGGCGGTGTCCAGCACCTTGCGCGCCCACAGCAAGGCGGTTTCGCCCTCGTCGGTGATGGACACGCGCCGCGTGGTGCGGTGGAACAGCGCCAGCCCCAGTGCCTTCTCCAGCCCGGCCACCCGCTTGCTGACGTAGGCGGGCGAGATGCCCAGCTCCACCGCCGCCGCATTGAAACTGCTGCGCCGTGCCACGCAGCAGAAGACCCGCAGGTCGATCAATTCCCACTGCGTATTCACCATTGATTGTTCACCATGGGTTGATTGTGAATCAGCTTCTGGGCTAATTACAAATCGATTGCTTATGAATACGATGCCGTACCGCAACCCCAAGAGACACCATGAGCAAGCTGAAAATCGCCGTGGCAGGCGCGGGCATGATTGGCCAGGCACACATCGCGGTGCTGGCCCAGAGCCAACGCTGCAGCCTGTCGGCCATCGTCGACCCCTCCCCCGCCGCCGTGGCCACCGCCGCCCAGGCCGGGGTGCCGCTATACCCCTCACTGGCAGCACTCTTTGCCGCAGGCAAGCCTGACGGCATCGTTTTAGCCACGCCCAACCACCTGCACCTGCCGCAGGCGCTGGAGTGCATGGCGGCGGGCGTGCCCATCCTGCTGGAAAAGCCCATCGCCGCCACCCTGGACCAGGGCTTGCAGCTGCAAAAAGTGGCGGAGGAAACACAAGCCCGCGTGCTCATCGGCCACCACCGCGCCCACAGTCCCATCATGGCCAAGGCCCGGGAAGTGGTGGACAGCGGCAAGCTCGGCAAACTGGTCAGCGTGATAGGCAGCGCCCAGTTCTTCAAGCCCGACGACTACTTTGCCAACGGCCCCTGGCGCACCCAGCCCGGCGGCGGCCCCATCCTGATCAACCTGATCCACGAGGTGCACAACCTGCGCATGCTGTGCGGCGACATCACCGCCGTGCAGGCCTTTGCCAGCAACACCACGCGCGGCTTCGCGGTGGAAGACACGGTGGCCATCAACCTGCGCTTTGCCAGCGGCGTGCTGGGCAGCTTTATGCTGAGCGACACGGCAGCCAGCGCCCGCAGCTGGGAGCAGACCAGCCAGGAAAATCCAGCTTACGCCAGCTACGCCGATGAAGACTGTTACCTCGTCGCAGGCACCTTCGGCAGCCTGGCCATACCCACCATGCGCCTGAAAACCTACCCGCGCGCGGAAGACCGCTCGTGGTGGAAAGCGTTTGAGGTGGGCGTAGTGGACATGGTGCGCGACGACCCGCTGAAGCGCCAAATGGACCACTTCGCCGATGTCATCCAAGGCAAGGCCGCGCCGCTGGTGAGCGCCCGCGACGGGGTGCAGAACCTGCGGGTGACGGAAGCGATTGCCGAAGCGGCGAAGACGGGTTTGGTGGTCACCATTTGAATGTGGGCCCAGCCTTACCCCGCGGACAGCACCTTGTCCAGCGGCAATTGCATGCTGGACTTCAGCCAGCCCAGCGCGACCGAGGTGCGAAAGCGGCGTATGTTGTCGTCGCCCTCGAACAGCCGCCGGGTCAGCGCCTCGTAGTCGGCCATCGAAGCCACGGTCACGATCAACAGGTAGTCGGCCTCGCCGGTCACGCTATAGCACTGCTGCACCGCAGGCTCGGCAGCGATGCGCCCGCGCAAGGGGGCGGTGCGGTCGGGCCGTTCGTTCTCGATGTGCACCTCGGTGATGATGGTCAGCGGCAGGCCGATTTGGGCCGCGTCCAGCACCGCCACATTGGCGCGGATCACGCCGTTGTCTTGCAACTTGCGGATGCGGCGCTGCACCGCTGGTGCTGACAGGTGCACGGCCTCGGCAATCGCACGCTGGGGCACGCTGTTGTCCTTTTGCAAAATCTCCAGAATGGCAATGTCGAAGCTATCAAGGGCCATGGCGGTGGGCAGGGTAAAGGTGAGCGAATCTTGCGTTTATGCCCTGAATTTGCAGCGGAAACCAGCTGCCCTGCGATTTATATTTTCACCCATGGCGACAACACATTTTCAACGGGCAATTCCCTTTTTGGCAGTTCTGGGCGCGGTAACCGCGCTGGGTATCGGCACGTCCTGGGCCAAACAGCTGTTTCCGCTGGTGGGCGCGCAGGGCACGACGGCTGTACGGGTGGGCTTTTCGGCGCTGCTCTTGCTGCTGCTGTGGCGGCCCTGGCGCTGGCACCTGTCGCGTGCCGACGCGAAGTCCATCGCCTGCTACGGGGCCGCGCTGGGGGCGATGAACCTGATGTTCTACATGTCTTTGCGCACGCTGCCGTTTGGCCTGGCCGTGGCGATTGAATTTGCCGGGCCGTTGGCGGTAGCCATTGCCGCATCGCGCCGCAAGGTGGACTTTGCCTGGCTGGCGCTGGCCGGTTTCGGCCTGCTCATGCTGCTGCCGCTGGGCCTGGGGGACCGCGATCTGGACCCGGTGGGCGTGCTGTACGCGCTGGGGGCTGCGGTGCTGTGGGGCACATACATCGTATTTGGCAAACGGGTCGGCCATCTGCATGCGGGGCATTCGGTGTCGCTGGGCCTGCTGGTAGCGGCCATTGTGGTGGTGCCGGTAGGCATCGCCCACGCCGGTGCTGCGCTGCTGTCGCCCACGGTGCTGTTGGTGGGGGTGTGCGTGGCGGCGATTTCCAGCGCCATCCCGATCTCGCTGGAGATGGTGGCGATGAAACGGCTGCCCAAAGAGGCTTTCGGCATCATGATCAGCATGGAGCCTGCGGTGGCCGCGCTGCTGGCCATGGGCCTGCTGGACGAGCACCTGGATGCCCGGCAATGGCTGGCCATCGCCTGCATCATGGCCGCCTCGATGGGCAGCGCCGCCACCGCGCGGCGGCCGCAGGCTGTGGAGCCCCAGGCGGCCTACCCTGCGGTCTGACGCGGGGGATCAGTTCAGCGGTTTCTCTTCCGTGGGCACTGGCAAAGCTTCGTCGGGCACCTTGGGCGTATCGGACGCATGGTGTTCCATGTGGGTCTTTTTGCCGGGCTGCGGGGTTTCGTCGGCACCGGGTGCTACCTCTTCGCCGCGGTGCTTTTTCTCTTGTTGGACTTTCTTGTCGTGGGCAACGTTTCTGGGATCGGTCATAGGTCTTTCAGTAGTGATGCCTGTATCTTGACCGCAGAATTTTTTACACGGGTAGGACAAACCGCCGATGTACGACGGAGCATGGCGCGGATGCGAACGGAGGGTGCCATGGTGCTTGTCGGTCTATCCAAGCATCCGAATCCATGCAGACCGAGTTAGCCCCTGGCCTTACCGCCTCAGCTTTTTGCGGCCAGCGACAGCGCCCGCGCCGCCTCCAGTAGGTGGGCCCGCGCATCGGCTTCGCTGGGCCCGGTGTGGCGGTCGATGCGGCGGATGTAGGGGCAGGTCAGGGCTGCCAGGGCGTTGCCGTCCACACCCAGAATCGGGTACGAAATATCCACCACGCCAAACGACTGCAGGCTGTCGCCCTGCCAGTAGCCCTGCTGGCGCACGGTGTCGGCTACGGCGGCCAGGGCGGCGCTGTCCATGGGCACCTCGCCATCTAGCGTGGTGTGCTCGGCCAGCATGCGCTGGGCACGTTCGGCATCGCTGAAGGCCAGCAACACGTGGCCCGAGGCCGAATCCAGCAGGCCGACGCGCGCGCCCAGCCGGGTGGACATGCCCCAGGCGCTGGGGCCGTTGACCTGGGCGGTGATCAGCACGCTGCCCCGGTCGTACACGCCCATGTGGCAGGACTGCTCGGCCCGTTGGGCAAACACGTCCATCAGCGGCAGGGCTTGTGAGACCAGGCGGTTCAACGGCGGGTGCATGTGGGCCAGTGCAAACAGCTTCAGGCTGAGCGCATACCGGTCGCCGGACACCGAGCGCATCACGTACTGGCGCACCACCAGCCGCTCCAACATGCGGTAGATCTCGCTGGCACCCCGGCCTGTGGCCTTGACGATTTCGGCGCGGGTCAGGCCCTGGGCCTGGCCGGCCAGCAGCTCCAGGATGTCCAGGCCCTTGTCCAGGGCGGGGGCGCGGTAACGGTCGTCGGGCACCACGTTGTCGGCTTTGGTCATACTTGTAAGAAGTTGTTGAGGGAAAGTACCAAGACGCGTTGGCTGCCTCACACCCTAGGATGGCAGCCAATGTTCATACATGAACACATTGTTTGCATATAAATACAAACCCCTACATGGCAGCACTTATCAGCATCACCCACCTGAGCAAGTCGTTCCCCGGCGTGAAGGCGCTGAACGACTGCCAGTTTGAACTGGCTCCCGGCGAGGTGCATGCGCTGATGGGGGAAAACGGCGCGGGCAAGTCCACGCTGATGAAGGTGCTGGCCGGCGTGTACACCAAGGACGCAGGCGAGATCCAGATGGACGGCAAGCCGGTGGAGATCCCCACGCCGCGTGCAGCGCAGGCACTGGGCATCGGCATCATCCACCAGGAGCTGAACCTGATGAACCACCTCAGCGCCGCGCAAAACATCTTCATCGGGCGCGAGCCCATGGGGCGTTTCGGCCTGTTTGTGGACCAGCAAAAAATGGTGGATGACACCCAGACCATCTTTGACCGCCTGCACCTGCAGCTGGACCCGCGCGTCGAGGTGGGCGAGCTCACCGTGGCCAAGCAGCAGATGGTGGAGATTGCCAAGGCGCTGTCGTTCGACTCACGCGTGCTGATCATGGACGAGCCCACCGCCGCGCTGAACAACGCCGAGATCGACGACCTGTTTCGCATCATCCGCCAGCTCAAAAGCCAAGGCGTGGGCATCGTCTACATCTCGCACAAGATGGACGAGCTCAAGGTCATTTCAGACCGCGTCACCGTGATGCGCGACGGCGAGACCATCGGCACCGTGCCCACCGCCACCACCAGCATGGACACCATCATCGCCATGATGGTGGGCCGTGCGTTGGAAGTGCACCAGCCGGTGGCTTACGCCCACACCGACGACAGCGACAACAGCGATGGCGTGATGCTGGAAGTGAAGGGCCTGAACCGGGGCCGCAGCATCAAGAACGTGAGTTTCAGCGTGCGCAAGGGCGAGATTCTGGGCTTTGCCGGGCTGATGGGCGCGGGCCGTACCGAGGTGGCGCGGGCCATCTTTGGGGCCGATGCGCGCGACGCGGGCGAGATCCGCGTCAAGGGCCAGGTGGTGGACATCCAGGCCCCCAGCGACGCGGTTCGGTACGGCATCGGCTATCTGTCGGAAGACCGCAAACGTTACGGCTTGGCCACCGGCATGGACGTGCAGTCCAACATCCTGCTGGCGAACCTGAAGAATTTTGTCTCCATGGGCTTCTGGCTCAAGCAGGATGCCATCGAAGCCGTGGCGCAGAAATACGTGGCCCAGTTGGGCATCAAAACCCCGTCTATCTTCCAGCGCGCCGGGCTGCTGTCGGGCGGCAATCAGCAAAAAATTGTCATCGCCAAATGGCTGCTGCGCGACTGCGAGGTGCTGTTTTTTGACGAGCCCACGCGTGGCATCGACGTGGGGGCCAAGGCCGAAATCTACAAGCTGCTGCACGCCCTGGCCGAGCAGGGCCGCGCCATCGTGATGATCTCCAGCGAGCTACCCGAGGTGCTGCGCATGAGCCACCGCATCGTGGTGATGTGCGAGGGCCGCATCACCGGCGAGCTGTCTGCCGCCGAGGCCACCCAAGAAAAAATCATGCAACTCGCGACCCAGCGCGAAGTTCCAGCCCACTAAAAAAGACCACTATGTCCAACCTGTCTCCCGCCCAACGCCTCAAAGCCGCCCTGTTCAGCCAAAGCACCCGGCAAAAGCTGCTGGCCTTCACCAGCCTGGTGGGGCTGATGGTGTTTTTCAGCGCTGCCTCGCCCAACTTTTTGCAGACCGACAACCTGGTCGGCATCCTGCAGGCCACGGCGGTGAACGGCGTGCTGGCGATTGCCTGCACCTTCGTCATCATTACCTCCGGCATCGACCTGTCGGTGGGCACGCTGATGACCTTTTGCGCGGTGATGGCCGGGGTCTTCATGACCTACTGGGGCCTGCCGATGTACCTGGGCGTGGCGGCGGCGATTGTGTTTGGTGCGCTGGCGGGCTGGGTGTCGGGCTTTTTAATTGCCAAGCTGAAGATCCCGCCCTTTATTGCCACGCTGGGGATGATGATGCTGCTCAAGGGCCTGTCATTAGTAATCTCGGGCACCAAGCCGATTTACTTCAACGACACGCCGAATTTCTCGTATATCTCGCAAGAGTCGCTGATCGGTTATTTTTTCCCCAGCCTGCCGATTCCCAATGCGGTGTTGATTTTGTTTGTGGTGGCGATTGTGTCCAGCCTGATTTTGAACAAAACCATTTTGGGCAGCTACACCTTTGCCTTGGGCAGCAATGAAGAAGCCGTGCGTTTATCAGGTGTGAATGTAGACCGCTGGAAAATCATGATCTATTCGCTCAACGGTGCAATCTGCGGTATTGCCGGTTTGCTGATTGCCTCGCGCCTTAACTCTGCCCAGCCTGCGCTGGGGCAAGGTTATGAGCTGGATGCGATTGCGGCGGTGGTGATTGGCGGTACCTCGCTCAGCGGCGGTGCGGGCACGATATTGGGCACGATTATTGGCGCCTTCATCATGAGCGTATTGACCAATGGGTTACGCATTATGTCGGTGGCCCAAGAATGGCAGACCGTGATTACCGGCATCATCATTATTTTGGCGGTATACGCCGATATTTTAAGGAGGCGCAAATAACCCACGAGCACACCACGCAAGCCATTGAGATACCTACAATATTTGGAGACAGAACATGATTTTTAAAAGACAACTGATTTGCCTGGCTGTTGGTTTCAGCCTGACCTCCCTGATCACCGGCAAGAGCTTTGCCGCCGATGAAATCTACATTCCGCTGGTGTCCAAGGGCTTCCAGCACCAGTTCTGGCAAGCCGTGAAACAAGGTGCCGACCAGGCAGGCAAAGACCTGAAGGTCAAGGTCACCTTCGAAGGCCCCGAGACCGAAGCCATGGTGGACAAGCAAATCGACATGCTGTCGTCGTCTCTGGCCAAAAAGCCATCGGCCATCGGCTTTGCCGCACTCGACAGCCAGGCCGCCATTCCGCTGCTGAAAAAAGCCCAGGCCGCCAAGATCCCGGTGGTCGCATTTGACTCGGGCGTGGACAGCGACATCCCTGTCACCACCGCCACCACCGACAACAAGGCCGCTGCCGCCCTGGCTGCCGACAAGATGGCCGGTCTGATCGGCAAAGCCGGTGAAGTGGCCCTGGTGGTGCACGACCAGACCAGCCGCACCGGCGTGGACCGCCGCGACGGCTTTGTGGAACGCATCAAATCGACCTACCCCAATATCAAGATTGTCAGCGTGCAATACGGCGGCGGCGACCAGCTCAAGTCCACCGAAATCACCAAGTCCATCCTGCAAGCCAACCCCAACATCAAAGGCATTTTTGGTGCCAATGAGGGCTCGGCCATAGGCGTATTGAACGGTGCCAAAGAGATGAAGCGCAGCATCGTCATCATCGGCTACGACTCGGGCAAGCAGCAAAAAGAAGCCGTGCGCAGCGGTGCCATGGCCGGTGCCATCACCCAGAACCCGGTGGGCATTGGCTACAAAACGGTCGAAGCCGCCGTCAAGGCACTCAAGGGCGAAAAACTGCCCAAGATCATCGACACCGGCTTCTACTTCTACGACAAGTCCAACATCGACGATCCCAAGATCGCTGCGGTGTTGTACGACTAAAGCCTGACCGGGGCTCCTGCGGGAGCCCCTCCCTATTTTTTTCCTTACCCCTCCAAGAGCCCCCGCATGCCCGTCATCCAATCCCTGCGCGCCATCGACCTGCGCTTTCCCACCTCGCAGCACCTGGACGGCTCGGATGCGATGAACCCCGACCCCGACTACTCGGCCGCCTACGTCATCCTGGAAACCGACCAGCCCGGCCTCACCGGCCACGGCCTGACCTTCACCATTGGCCGGGGCAACGACATTTGCTGCGCCGCCATCCATGCCATGCAGCACCTGGTGGTGGGCCTGGACCTGGACTGGATAGCGGCAGACATGGGGCGCTTTTGGCGGCACATTACCTCCGACAGCCAGCTGCGCTGGATCGGCCCCGACAAGGGTGCCATCCACCTGGCCACCGGCGCAGTGGTCAACGCCGTGTGGGACCTGTGGGCCAAGTCGGTAGGCAAACCGGTGTGGCAACTGGTAGGCGAAATGAGCCCCGAAGAGCTGGTGCGCTGCATCGACTTTCGCTACATCACCGACTGCATCACCCCTGACGAGGCCTTGGCGCTGCTGACCGAGCGCGCCGTGGGCAAAGCCGAGCGCCTAGCCACCTTGCAACGCGAAGGCTACCCCTGCTACACCACGTCCGCCGGTTGGCTGGGCTATGGCGACGAGAAGCTGCGCCGCCTGTGCCAGGAGGCGGTGGACGCGGGCTTCAACCACGTCAAGCTCAAGGTGGGCCGGGACAGGGCCGACGACATCCGCCGTCTGCGCATTGCCCGCGAGGTGCTGGGCCCGGACCGGCATTTGATGATCGACGCCAACCAGGTCTGGGACGTGGGCCAGGCGGTGGATTGGCTGAAAGACCTGGCTTTTGCCAAGCCCTGGTTCATCGAGGAACCCACCAGCCCCGACGACGTGGAAGGCCACCGCACCATCCGCAACGCCATCGCTCCCATGCAGGTCGCCACCGGCGAAATGTGCCAAAACCGCATCCTATTCAAGCAGTTCATCATGCGCGGCGCGATTGACGTGGTGCAAATCGACGCCTGCCGCCTGGGCGGTGTCAACGAAATCCTGGCCGTCATACTGATGGCCGCCAAATACAACTTGCCCGTGTGCCCGCACGCAGGCGGCGTGGGCCTGTGCGAATACGTGCAGCACCTGTCGATGATCGACTTTCTCAGCATCGCCGGCATCCGCGAGGGCCGCGTCATCGAGTACGTAGACCACCTGCACGAGCACTTCATCGACCCCTGCGTCATCCAGAACGCGGCCTACATGCCACCCACCGCAGCGGGTTTTTCCATCGAAATGCTGCCTGAAACCCTGGTGCAGTACGCCTTCCAAAAGTAATGCAAAAAATCGACAGCCACCAGCACTACTGGCGTTTTGAGCCCGCCGCCTTTCCGTGGATCAGCCCCGGCATGGCCGTGCTGGCACAAGACCGTGCGCCCGCCGATTGCCCCCTACAGGCCAGCGGCATCACCGGCACCATCGCCGTGCAGGCCCGCACCGAAGCGGCCGAGACCGACTTTCTGCTAAGTCTGGCCGCGCACCACCCCCAGATCCTGGGTGTGGTGGGCTGGGCCGACCTGGCCAGCCCCGCCTTGGAAGCCCAGCTCGACGGCTGGGCGGAGCATCCCCAACTCTGTGGCTTTCGCCACATCCTGCAAGACGAGCCCGATGTAGCCCAGGTGGTGAACAACCCGCTGTTCCGCCGCGGCGTAGCCTTGCTGCAAAGCCGCCAACTGGCCTACGACGTGTTGGTGTTCGCCCACCAAATGCCGCAGGTTGTCGACTTCTGCACCGCCCACGATGCCCACTGGCTGGTGCTCGACCACCTGGGCAAGCCGCCGCTGAAAAACCCTGAACTGATGCCGTTATGGACCCAGTCGCTGAAAGCGCTGGCCGCCCTGCCCCATGTGGCGTGCAAGCTGTCAGGCCTGGTCACCGAAGCCGCCTGGCCGTTTGCCAATGTTGCCGATGGCCTGCCTACCGACGTGCAACAGGCGGTATGGAACTGCTTTGACACCGCGCTGGAAGCCTTTGGCCCAGCGCGCCTGCTGTTCGGCTCCGACTGGCCGGTGTGCGAGCTGGCCGCGCCTTACCCCACCGTGCACCAGCTGGCGCACACTTGGGCGGCCAGACGTCTATCCGAATCCGAACAAACCGCCTTCTGGTCCGGCAACGCCATCCGTTGCTACGGCCTCCCCTCCTTCTGAAAGCTCCCATGGATTTGCATCTCACAGACAAAGTCATCCTCGTCACCGGTGGCGGCAGCGGTATCGGCGGCGCGATTTCGCTGGCGCTGGCACAAGAGGGCGCGATTCCCGTCATCCTGGGAAAAAGCGCCTTGCACGAAGATTTCGCAGCCCAGCTCCGCGCCTTGCAGCCCAAGTTCCAGTTCATCCGCCTGGACCTGCAGGACGAAGCCGCCTGCGGCGCGGCTGTGGCGCACACCATCGCCCGATTCCAGCGCATCGACGGCCTGGTCAACAACGCGGGCATCAACGACAGCGTGGGCCTGGACGCAGGGCGCGACGCGTTTGTGGCCTCGCTGGACAAAAACCTCATCCACTATTACGTGATGGCCCACTACTGCGTGCCGCACCTCAAGGCCTCGCGCGGTGCGATCGTCAACATCTCGTCCAAAACCGCCCTCACCGGCCAGGGCGACACCAGCGGCTACACGGCATCCAAGGGTGCGCAACTGTCCCTGACCCGCGAGTGGGCCGCCTCGCTGCTGAAAGACGGCGTGCGCGTCAACGCCGTGATCCCCGCCGAGGTGATGACCCCGCTGTACGAACGCTGGATCAGCAGCTTTGACAATGCCGAAGAAAAGCTGCGCAGCATCACCAGCAAGATCCCGCTGGGCCAGCGCATGACCACCTCCGAAGAAATCGCCCGCACCACCGTCTTCCTACTGTCCGATGCCGCCAGCCATACCACCGGGCAGTGGCTGTTTGTGGACGGTGGCTATACGCACCTGGACCGGGCGTTGAGCTGAAACGGGGTTTATGGGCAATGGGCTGCTGGGGCTGATTTCACCAGCAGACCGCCATGACCGGCCCGCTGTGCAAGTTCTGGGTTTTTTGGCCTATTTTCGAATGTAAGAATGGCGGCCTGTGCTGACCAGACAAGCACGAGCAGCTCCTATTTTTTACTATCAAAAGAGAAGCAATCTGTGCGGACTGCACGGGGCGCTAGCCAATGGGGGTCGGATCCCAATTGCGCGCAGGTTGCTGGCGGGTGGAGACGGCTGTATCCCGCATTTGGGCTCCGACCCCTATTGGCGGATTTGCGTTGACGTTTTCTGGCTGTCTGCCAGCATCCCCGGCCGGGTGGTGCGCCCGGCAGCGCAGTCACTTGTTCTTTTGCGCAAAAGAAAAGTAACCCAAAGAAGGGCGCCCCAACTGTCTGCGCCCTCCGCTGTCGCTACGGGAACCTGCGGTGCGCGCTTTGGGCGGGGTCTGGCTAAACTCGCTGGCGCTCAGACAGACGCCAGCCCTGATCCGCCCAAAGCTGTGCTCCTCGGCGCACACAGATGGGGACCCCGGGGAGCGGGATCGGCCCGGCTTTGCCGGGCATCGCGCCTCCGGCGCGAGCTCGGCGTGGCGCTTGGCTTGGTTCATATCGGCAAAGCCGCTGCGTTCGTCCATTTCAGGTTTTTAGGCTCATTTTTAAGCGCCAAAAAGACTGCCCGCGCTTATGGCATAGGCGCAAGCAGCTCCTGTTTTTTACTATCAAAGGAGAAGCAGATTATTTCGACTGCACTGGCGGTAGCCAATGGGGTCGGATCGCGATTGCGCGCCGAGTTGCCTGTTGGCGTGTCGTCTGCTTGCCCGCATTCGTACTCCGACCCCTTTGGCGGGTTGGGTGCCACTGGCATCCCTGACCGGGATATGCACCCGGCAGCGACTACCGCATCCGGCACCGCAACGCCCTCACCCTCCAAAAATCAAACAAAAAGTGGCTACTCGGCATTTTCAATATCCCATCCACCACGGAGGCATCCGAGTGGCAGTAGAAGCCAAATGCTCGTTCCAAATCACCAGTTAGGACGAAAACACTTACCAATGGTGACGCAAATGGTGTTGAGCACTTTCTTGGAACGTTCGGCGGCATGGGCTCACTTAACGGCCTCGTCCTCGGTCAGACAACTCTCAACAGAACCTTTGCCTGGAAACCGGGTTATGGGGAACTGAACGAGAGCTTTAAATCCCTGCGTACAAAGGCCTGGGAACTTGCGCAACAGCTCAAGCGAGCTAGCTTTGGCAAGGCTTAACTGGTCATTCGTTCTAGCCGACTAGCGTTGGCAGGCCGCCGCTGGCCAGCCCGGCCTTAACGAGCCGGTAAAAAACGTGATTGCTCAAAACTCCAAGCCTTGCGATGGGAGCTGCGTTGTTTTCAGCTGAGGTCTTCGTCATTACCAACAGCCAGTCGCCGACGGCGGCTTCACGCGGCAACCTCCTGCGGCAACTGCACGGCCAGTATCAGCGCCAGGCCATTTCTGCGTTCGAAGGCCTGGATGCGGTCGATCAGATCGTCGTTCAGCCGCTGGCCGGCAGACAACAGCAACACGCCCTCGGGCGACATGAAATCCTCTGTCAGCGTCTGGCCGTCGCGCAGTTCCGCAGTGCGCAGGCGCAGCGACGGCGCGCTCGGGCTGGATGGAGCGGTCGAGAACAGGTCCGCAAAGCCCTCGATGACGTTCGGATCGAACCGACTGCCGCGTCCGGCGATCACGGCGCGTCGAGCATCGAATGGGCTCAGGATTTGGCCGTCAATTTGACCCAGGCGCAAATCCTCGTAGGCATCCGCCACCGCCAGAATGCGGGCGCCGAACGGAATCGCCGCACCGCACAGTCCGTCGGGAAAACCGCGTCCGTCCCAGCGCTCGTGATGGGAGCGGATCAGCGGTGCGACACCCTGCATGTCGTCGCTGGCCAGCAGGGCTTGCTCGCCGAGCACCGGGTGCAGCCGGTAGCGGCGCAGTTCGTCGCCGCCGAGCCGGTGCAGGGGTCGCGCCAGCATCGCGTCGCTGAGGCCGATATGGCCGATGTCGTGCAGCAGCGCGGCAATCGGTAGATCGCGCGTGGCTTCGGCATCGAGCCCCATGGCCTGCGCGATGCGGCGCGCCAGACTGGCGACCTGGCGCGCGTGCCCGATCTGGGCGCTGTCGCGCAACTCGATCAAAGCGGTGAAGGCCTTGATCGATGTGAGGTAGTTGCGCTTGAGCCGACCGTTGGCGGTAGCCAGTTCCTCGGTACGCAGGGCCACATGGGTCTCCAACCCTGCGTTCAGCGCCTTCAGCTCATCGTTCTGTTGTTGCGTGAGCCGCTCCAGGGCGTGTTTGTCGGATTCGAGCTGCTGCTGTTGGGCGATTTGGCGAAGGGTCAGTACCAGCTCGTCGTCGTTCCAGGGCTTGGCGATGTAACGGTGTAGCTGGCCGCGGTTGATTGCGGCGATCGTCGAAGCCAGATCGGCCTGGCCGGTCAGCAGCAGTCGCGCAGTTCGCGGCCAGCCCTGGCTGACCCGTTCGAGCAGCTGTGCGCCGTTCATGTCCGGCATGCGCATGTCCGACAGCACGGCGTCGACGGATTCGGTCGCGAGCAGCGCCAGCGCCTCCTGCGCATGCCCTGCCGTCAGAATGCGCCATCCGGTCGCGCGGAACACCCGTCGCAATGCGGCCAGGATGTTCGGCTCATCGTCGACGGCCAGCAGCGTCCAGGGTGTGATGGCGGCCGTCATGCTGCAGCACCTTCTGCGACCGGACGCCGCACCGGCAGCGTGACACGAAAGCACGCACCGCGTCCGGGTTCGCTGCGCACGTCGATGCGGCCCTGGTGCTTTTGCACGATGCCGTAGGCCAGCGACAGGCCGAGGCCGGTGCCGCGGCCCACCGGCTTGGTGGTGAAGAATGGATCGAAGACGCGCGGCAGGTGTTCAGGCGTGATACCGCAGCCGTCGTCCTCGATCTCGACCCAGATTTCGTTCCCGGCGGTGCCGCTGCGCACCACGATCAGGCCACGCTGCGGGCCGACTGCGTGGGCCGCGTTGACGAGCAGGTTCATGAACACCTGGTTGAGCTCTGAGGGCAGGCATTTGATGTCGGGCAAGTCCCCATACTCGCGGCGAACGTCGGCCCGGTACTTGATCTCGTTGGCGACGATGTTCAGAGTCGAGTCGATGCCCTGGTGCAGCGAGGCCCATACCCACTCCTGCTGGGTGTCGACACGCGAGAAGTCCTTCAGGTCCTGGACGATCTTGCGCACCCGGGACAGACCTTCCTTGGACTCGTCCATCAGCATCGGGATGTCCTGCTTCAGGTAGTCGAGTTCGACGCGCGCACGCAATGCCGCCAGGCGCGTTGCGATGGCACTATCGGCCAGCGCCGGTTCGGCCTGTTCGTAGGCTTCGAGCATCTCGAACAGGCGCAGGAGATAGGCTTCCAGCGTACCGAAGTTCGAAAACACATAGCCAATCGGGTTGTTGATCTCGTGCGCCACACCGGCGGCGAGCTGGCCGATCGAGGCCAGCCGTTCGGACTGCCGCACCTGGTTCTGTGCGCTGCGCAGGCTTTCGTTCAGCGCTTGCAGCTCCTGGTTTGCACGCTGCAGCGCGATGAGTTCGGATTCGGACATGGTCATCAGCTCCTTAAAGCAGTTTCGAGCAGCGTCTGCAGCTGCCCATTCAGCGCGGCCAGGTCTCTGTTCGCAGCTTGCAGTTCCTGGTGGAGGCGGCGGTTCTGGTCGGCGATCTCCTTCAACGCGAAGGCCTCCCGCAGGTGGGCCCGCAACTGCTCGTCGTCCCAGGGTTTGGCAAGGAACTTGTAGATCGCTCCCTCGTTGATCGCATCGGTGATCGACTGCAGCTCGGTGTAGCCCGATAGCACCAGTCGCAGCGTGTCCGGGTACAGCCGCCTGGCCCGCCGCAGCAGTTCGACGCCGGTCATGCCCGGCATGCGCTGGTCGGACAGGATCACGTCGACCTCGTGCCGTGCCAGCAGCTGCAGCGCCTGTTCGGCAGAGGTGGCGCTGAGCACCAGCCAGCCTTCGTTACGCAGCAGCCGACGGAGCGCGGAGACGATGTTTTCCTCGTCGTCTACCAAAAGCAGGGTGCGCTGCCGCGAACGCCGGTCGAAGAGCGCCGGATCGATCTGCCGGCCTTCGCGCAGCATGGTCTCGACTGCCGCCGCAGGCTGTGCCGCGCTGAACCAGTAGCCCTGCATCTGGTCGCAGTGGTTGGCCGCCAGCAGGACGGCCTGGCCTTCGCTTTCGACGCCTTCGGCAAGCACTTTCATCTGCAACTGGTGCGCCATCGTGATGATGGCGCGCGTGATCGATACATCTTCCGCCAGCGTGGTGACGTCGGGCACCAGCGAGCGGTCGATCTTGACCACGTCCACCGGCAGCCGGCGCAGATAGCTCAGGCTCGAGTAGCCAGTGCCGAAGTCGTCGAGCGAGACCTCGACGCCGAGCGCACGTAGCGCCTGCAGATGCTGCACCGCCTGGTCGAAATTGGCAATCAGCATGCTCTCGGTGACCTCGACGCCGAACAACCGCGGGTCGAGGCCAGCCGCGGCAAGCAGGCCTTCGATGCGCCGTGCCAGTTCCGGCTGCAGCAACTGGCGCGCCGAGAGGTTGACCGCCATGCGCAGCGGTGGTAGCCCGGCGCGTTGCCACGCTGCGGCCTGCTCGATGGCGCGGCGCAGCACCCAATCGCCAATGGCGAAGATCAGGCCGGTCTCTTCGGCAATGGGGATGAAGCGGTCCGGCGCAATGCGCCCCAGGGTCGGGTGCTGCCAGCGCAGCAAGGCCTCCACGCCCACGATGCGGCCATGCACCAGGTCCACCTGCGGCTGGTAGTGCAGGTCGAGTTGATCGTCGCGCAGCGCATGTCGCAGCGCGGTTTCCAGCGCCAGTCGTTCAGGGTCGTCGTCGTGCGGCGCACCGGCGTAGACCGCCGCCTGGTTGCGGCCCTGCCGCTTGGCCTGGTGCAGCGCCGCGTTGGCGCGACGCACCAGTGTGTCCGGAAGGTCGCCGTCGTCTGGTGCCGTGGCGATGCCGATGCTGCAAGTGATGTAGATCTCGTGCCCCTCGATCGACATCGGTCGGGCCAGGGCGTCGAGCAGCGCCTGTGCCGTTTGCAGCGTCGGCGCCGAAGGAGTCGGCATCACGACCACGAACTCGTCGCCGCCGCGCCGTGCAACCAAGTCGATGCTACGCACCGTGGCGGTGATCCGCTGTGCCGCTTCGCGCAGCACGGCATCACCGATTTGCGGACCGAGGCTGTCATTGATGCGCTTGAAACGGTCGATTTCCAGCAAGAGTACGACCGTCTCGGAGCTGGTCTGCAAGGTCGCGCCCAGACGCTCGTAAAGCAATTGGCGGTTTGGCAGCCCGGTCAGTTCATCGAACTGTAGCAATTGCCGGATGCGGCGTTCTGCGGCGCGGCGCTCGCGCAGGTCGTCGAGACAAACGTGGGCAAAGGTCTCGGTCTCGCTGGTGACCAGGCTGACGGAGACATCGGCCGGAATCTCATGGCCCTCCTGGTGGCGGACGTTGGTCTCAAACCGCAGCGAACCCTGTTCGCACAATTCGCGCCAGCGGTGCGGCCACTGCGTCGCATCCACCTGGGCATCGATGTCGGACACCCGCAGCCGCAGCAACTGCTCGCGCTCCAGTCCCAACAGACGGCAGGCTGCGCGGTTGGCATCGCGCAGGGCGCCATCGGGCCCGACCTGCAGCAGCGCATCGCTGGCCTGTTCGACGGCATGGCGGGTGAGCTGCAGCTGGTGTTGTGCCTGCTCGCGTTCGCTCACGTCGCGCGCCGACGGAATCAGCCAGAGCACCTGCCCGTCCGGGCCGTAGAGCGGCAGCAGCGAGAAGTCCATCGACAAGGTGGTGCCGCTGCTGGTGGCGATCCGCACGTCGAAGCGTGAGGCCTCGCCGCGCAAAGCGCTGGCCAGCGCCTGCTGCAGCCGCTGCTGTGAGCGGTCGCAGGCCTGCCACCATGGGGTGGTGTCGAAGCGCTGTCCCAGCACCTGTTCCGGCGTGCTGCCGATAGCCTGCAGTGCCGCCTGGTTGGCATAACGCAGCACGCCGTCGGTGTCGATCAGTCCGGCGAAGATGGACGGGCCCAGCCGATCCATCACTTCCGGCAGGGTCATCTGCGGGCCGGCTGGCGTGGGGCTGGCCACCACGCGCGCCAAGGCGGCATCGCAGGGCGGGGCGATCGGGAAGGATGGTTTTTTTGACATGCCGCCAGTGTGTCCGGCGGCCCGCACCCGCGGCGTGTGCAGTTGCGCGTCTGGACGACCGGATCAGAGCGATGGCTGCGCCGAGGTGTCCGAGCGTGGTGCGTCGGCGACCAGCCGCGCCAGCGTGCGCATGGCGCGCTCGAGCGTCGCATCCCAGGGCTGGCCGCAAGTCAACCGGATGTGGTGCCGGAACTCCGCACGTGCCGAGAACATCGGTCCGGGTGCCAGGCTGATGTGGTGCGCCAGCGCGGCTCGGTGCAGGGCCATCGCGTCCACCCCGATGGGCAACTCGACCCACACGAAGTAGCCGCCGGCCGGCCGCACCACCCGCGTTCCGTCCGGAAAGGACCTGGTCACGGCCTCGAACAGGCTGTTGCGCTGCGCCTGCAGCGACTGGCGCAGGCCGCGCAGGTGGTGATCGTAGCCACCTTCCTGGAGATACGCTACCAGCGCCGCCTGCACCGGGATCGCCCCCGACAAGCTCGTCGTCAACTTCAGACGTTCGACCTCGCGCGTGAACCTGCCTGGCGTAGCCCAGCCGACGCGGTAGCCGGGAGCCAGGCACTTGGAGAATGACGAGCAGTGCAGCACCAGACCGCGGCGGTCGAAGGCCTTGGCTGGCAACGGCGCTACCTTGCCTTCGTAGAGCTCCGCGTAGACGTCGTCTTCGATCAACGGCACATCGTGCAGGGCCAGCAGCGCGACGAGGTCGCGCTTCTTCGTTTCGGGCATCAGGCTGCCCAGAGGGTTCTGAAAGGTCGTCGTCAGCCAGCAAGCCTTGGGACGGTGGAGCTCGATCACCTGCGCCAGACGACCGAGATCGATGCCCTCGCGCACATGGGTCGGCACTTCGATGGCGCGCAGGCCCAGCCGCTGCAGCGCCTGCAGTGCAACGTAGAAGGTGGGGGACTCGACTACCACGGCGTCGCCCGGCCTGGTCACTGCGTTCAGGCACAGGTTGAGTGCCTCCATTGCACCGTGGGTCAGCACGATCTCGTCGGTAGCCACCGCAAAACCCTGACGCAGATACCGTTTTGCAATTTCGCGCTTGAGTTGTAGGTTGCCCGGCGGCAGGTCTTCCAGCATGCGCCAGGGGTCACGCCGCCGCATGCTGGAGACCAAGGCAAGGCGTAGTCGATCGAGCGGAAACAGGGTCGGGCTCAGGAACGCAGAGCCGAAAGGCACGATCGTGCGAGCGCGCGCAGTACCGAGACAGGCGTAGATCAGGTCGCTGATCTCGAAAGGCTGCGATCCGGACCGTGGCTGCGACGTTTGCGGCTCCGGCAACAAGGTGCCGCTAGCACGAGCGGCGACAAAGTAGCCCGACCGTGGCACCGCGCGGACCAGGCCGCGGGATTCAAGCAGGTAATAGGCCTGGAACGCAGTGCTTGGACTCAAGCGCCGAGTGGCACACACCTGGCGTACGGAAGGCAGGCGATCCCCAGGACGGAGTACACCTGCAGCGATCTGCTGCTCAAGTTCTCGGGCAAGCAGTTCGTACCTCGTGGACGCTGCGTTCGGGGATTGGGGCATGGTGTTGGCACCGCGCCTCGGTCGACTGCCGGCTGGGTGGGGTGAGGTTTGGACAGTCTACAGGTTGTGCGCTGCGATGCAAGCATCGGCTTCTGGGCGAATACGGCTGGCCGCGCATGCACAAGGCGTGGCGGCCCGGGGCATCCGGGTGGGCAAGGAGCGCTTGCCACAGCTGATGACACAGCACGGTATCCGTGCCAGAACCAAGCACAAGTGCGTTGTGACCACCGACAGCAAACACAGCCTGCCAGTGGTGCCGGACTTAGTGCAGCGGCGCTTTAACCCCGAGGCAACCAACCAACTGTGGTGCGGCGACAGCACCTGCATCGCCACCGGCGAGGGCTGGCCATGGCATGGTTCATCAATGAGCGGGAAGGGCAAAGTTGGGATAACGCCCCAGCGCAGAGCTTCTGGGGGAGACTGAAGACCGCCAATGTGCACGGCCGAAAACTCGCCGTCAGAGAGCAGGCCAGGCAAGCCGTGATGGACGGGATGGCCTTCTACAGACATCGCAGGCTGCATTTATCTTTGGGCTATCTCAGCCCAATGCAGTACGAGAAACGCTGGGACAGGGCACAGCGCAAAAACGCCGCGTAAAACGTAGGCTAAGAGCTACACGAAACGGGCAACATCGGTCTGTTTTTGCTCGACCACTAAACTGATTGGCAACGTCATTCAGTGCCTCTCAGGCAACGGAATAAACTCCACATCCCCCGGCACCTGCCCCATGCGTTGATTCTGCCAATCCCCTTCGGCTTGCAGGATGCGCTCTTTGCGGCTGGAGACGAAGTTCCAGCTGATGAAGCGGTGGCCGTCCAGCGCGTCGCCGCCGATCACCAGCAGGCGAACGGCAGCGGTGGCGCGGATCTGCGTGGTCACACCGGGCTGTAGCAGCGCCAGGGTGCGGGCGGCCAGCAGGGAGCCGTCCACCTCCACATCGTCCTCCACCGGGTACACGGCCAGCTCCTGCGCCAGCGGCGGCAGGTCCAGCAGGCCACCGGCGGGCAGCGCGATGTCGAGGTACAGGGTGGGGGCGAAGGTGGCTACCGGGGAAGTCTGGCCCCAGGCCTGGCCGATCAGCACGCGCACCTGGGCATCGCCCACGGTGAGCTCGGGAATGCTTTCTGCCGGGGTGTGGGTGAAGCTGGGCTCCACCTCTTCAAAGGCCTGCGGCAGCGCGGCCCAGAGCTGGATGCCGTGGTTGGTGTAGGTGGTGGTGGCCAACGCTGGCGGTGGCCGCTCGGAATGGACGATGCCGCGCCCGGCGGTCATCCAGTTGATGGCACCCGGGGCGATCTGTTGCACGTAGCCCAGGCTGTCGCTGTGCAGCATGGCGCCTTCGAATAAGTAGGTGACCGTGGCCAGCCCGATATGCGGGTGGGGACGCACTGCGTGGCCGCCGCCGGGATGCACGGTGACCGGACCAAAGTGGTCAAAAAACAAAAAGGGCCCGACCGATTGCCGCGCGGCGGCGGGCAGCACCCGGCGCACCACGAAGCCGCCCCCGAGGTCTTTGGCGTGGCCAGTGAGTTGCAGGGTGATGGGCATGGTCGGGCTCCTGTGGGGATTAGGCTTTGAACTTGGCGGTAATGTCGGCTACGCGCTTGCCATACAGTTTGGCAGTGTCCAGGTCGCCCTGCGACATTTCAGCGGGGCTGCTGTCCGATGGCGACTGCACCAGCACGCCCACCGAACCACCCAGGTTGTTGATGTCGTTGCGGGTAGCGGCCTTGGAGTTGCTGGGCATGTGGCCCAGGCTCACCCAGATGCCACCTTGCTGCGAAGCCAGGGTTTGCAGATAGATCAGGGTGACTTGCTTGTCGCCGCTGAAGCTGGCGCTGTTGGTGAAGCCGCCAAACACTTTGTCTTTCCAGGCGCTGGTGAACCAGGCTTTGCTGGTGGCATCGGCAAATTTCTTGAACTGCCAGCTGGGGCCACCCATGTAGGTGGGCGTTCCGAAGATGATGGCATCGGCGGCGTTGATCGATGCCCAACCGGCTTCGGACACATTGCCTTCGGCATCGATGGCGATCAGCTCGGCGTTAGCACCTTCGGCCACGGCCTGGGCTACGCGCTGGGTGTGGCCGTAGCCAGAGTGGTACACAACAACAGTTTGGGTCATACAGACTTTCTGGGAAGTTAAGAAACGAACAACGGGAATCACTTTAAACGAGCTTAGTTACCGCGACGGGCATCCAGGCTCCAGGCACCGGCACCCCAGGCGGCCACGGTCAGCAGGCCACCGGCGACGGCGATGTTCTTCATGAACAGCAGCTGCGTGACCATCACCGCGTCAGCGGGCACGGCCCAGTAGGCGTGGAAGATGAAGCTGGCCACCAGGGTGAAACCGGCCAGTACCAGCGCCGCAAAACGGGTGCCCAGGCCCAAGATCAGCGCCAGGCCGCCCAGCACTTCGACCGCAATGGCCGCCAGCGCGCCCAGCGTAGGGAACGGCAGGCCCATCGAGCCGATATAGCCCACGGTACCGGCAAAGCCGGTGATTTTGGCGATGCCCGCAGGCAAAAACAGGGCGGCCAGCAGCAGGCGGCCTACGAAGCTCAGGGGGTTTTGGAGAGTGTTGAACATGGTTTTCTTTCAGAGATTTCAGAGTTGAAGTTAATAAATTCAGGCGGCCAGGTCAAAGACCAGCACTTCGGCATTTGCCGCATTGCCCAGGGTGAGCTGGGCTTCGTTGTCGATCAGCAGCGCGTCGCCGGTGGTCAGTGCGATACCGTTCACTTCCAGCGCGCCGCTGACCAGGTGCACATAACCCTTGCGCGCCGGGTTCAGCGCCAGGGTGGCGGACTCCGCACCGTCGAACAGCCCGGCGTACAAGTGGGCATCGGCATGGAGGGTCACCGAGCCCTGGGCACCGTCGGGCGATGCCACCAGGCGCAGGGCACCGCGCTTTTCGCTCTCGGCAAAGGTCTTTTGCTCGTAGCTGGGCGCAATGCCTTTGACGTTGGGCTCGATCCAGATTTGCAGAAAGTGCGTGGTCTGGTCGGCCGCATGGTTGAACTCGCTGTGCTGCACGCCCCGGCCGGCACTCATGCGCTGCACGTCGCCGGGCGGAATGCCCTTGACGTTGCCCATGGTGTCGCGGTGCGCCAGCTCGCCCTGCAGCACGTAGCTGATGATTTCCATGTCGCGGTGGCCGTGGGTGCCAAAGCCGGCACCGGGGGTGATGGTGTCGTCGTTGATCACGCGCAGGTTGCCCCAGCCCATGTGCTTTTCATCAAAGTAACCGGCAAACGAAAAGCTGTGGTGCGACTTGAGCCAGCCATGGTCGGCGTGGCCACGGTCTTGGGATTTACGGAGAGTGAGCATGTGTGAACTCCTGAAAAATTAAGATCCGCGTATCGAATCCATGGCCTGAATTTTGGGCCTGCAGGGCGTGTTGGCAGTCCACCGCATTTGATGGCATCATTCTATAAATTTGAACGGAACCAGGCCGACCATGCAAACTGCTCGCGACGTACTCACCCCCGATGCCTTATCCATGCTGGTCACCATCCACGCCCAGGGCAGCTTTGCCGCCGCCGCCCGCAGCCTGGGCATGGTGCCCAGCGCCCTGACCTACCGGGTGCGCAACATCGAGGACGCGCTAGACGTGCTGCTGTTTGACCGCAGCTCGCGCCAGGCCAAGCTCACCGTGGCCGGGTCCGAGCTTCTGCGCGAAGGCCAGCGCCTGCTGGAAGACATCGATGCCGTAGCCAACCGCGTCAAGCGCGTGGCCACCGGCTGGGAGCCGCAGCTCACGATTGCGGTGGACAGCGTGATTTCGCGCTCCACGGTGATGGAGCTGTGCGAGGCCTTCTTTGCGCTGAACCCACCCACCCGCGTGAAGATCCGCGAAGAGGTGCTGTACGGCACGCTGGACGCACTGGTGACCGGCCAGGCCGATGTGGCGATTGGCGTGGCCATGGAAGACATCACCAACAGCAACATCGTGGGCGACCGGCTGGGCGACATGCACTTCATCTTTGCGGTGGCCCCACACCACCCGCTGGCCAGCCAGCCCGAGCCGCTGGCCGACAGCCTGATCCAGCATTACCGCGCGGTGGCGGTGGCCGATTCCACCCAACGCGGCAATGCGCTCACCTTTGGCCTGCTGGGCGGGCAGGACGTACTCACCGTGCCCAGCATGCGCGCCAAGCTGGAGGCCCAATTGCGTGGCCTGGGCTGCGGATTTTTGCCCGAGGGCCTGGCCCGCCCCTACCTGGAAACCGGCCGCCTGGTGGGCCGCGCGGTAGAGCGCCCCAGCCGCGTCATCCACCTCAACTATGCCTGGCGCGCCGAGGCCAGTGGCACCCACGGGCGGGCACTGCAATGGTGGCTGCAGCAGCTCAAAAGCCCGGCCACGCGTGCCGCACTGCTGGAAAGGCAGCAAAGCAATTGACTGCGGGGAGTCCCCGACAAAAGTGGCGGCGCAGTACGTGTAGAGTGTGAGCAGCCGTTCCTATGTAGCCTCACTAAAGAAAACCAACACACATGACAAACAAACCCAGTGCTACAGCCCCCCGCCAGATCGCCGTCATCGGCGCAGGCATGGCCGGTATCGCCTGCGCACGCACGCTGGTGCAGGCGGGCCACAACGTTTCGGTTTTCGACAAAAGCCGCAGCGCGGGCGGGCGCATGTCCACGCGCAGCACCTCGTTTGGCACCTTTGACCACGGCGCGCAGTACTTCACCGTGCGCGACCCGCGCTTCGCCCTGGCCCTGGAAACCGCCAAAGGCGTGTGCAAACCCTGGAGCGCCAACTCGGTGCGCGTACTCGACACCTTTGGCCGCGTCGCCTTGGCCGCCCTGCCCTCGCGCGACCCGCACTGGGTGCCGGTGCCCGGCATGAACGCCTTGGTCAAGCACTGGGCCAAGCCGCTGGCCGAAGACGGCCGCCTGGAACTCGAAACCCAGGTTACCCGCATCGAGCGTGACCCGATGAACAAAAAACAATGGCAGCTGCGCACCACCGGCATGCCCGGCGCGGCAGACGCACAGCACGTGTTCTCGGGTTTCGATGCCGTGGTGCTGGCCATGCCGAATCCGCAAACCGTCGACCTGCTGCAAAACTCGGCCCAGGGTGCCCGCCTGGTGCGCGACATCCACCCGGTGCAGGTCGCCCCCTGCTGGACGCTGATGCTGGCCTTCCCCCAGGCCATGCAGCCCACCATGGCCCACCTGGGCCCGCAGTGGAACGCGGCGCGCAGCAACCACCACCGCATTGCCTGGCTGGCGCGCGAATCCAGCAAGCCTGGGCGCGGCAGCATTGAGCGCTGGACCGTGCAGGCCAGCGCCGCCTGGTCGCTGGAGCACCTGGAGGACGATGCCGCCCGCGTGCAAGCCAAGCTGCTCAAAGCCTTTACCGAAGTCACCGGCATCCGCGCCGAACCCGCCCACGCCGCGGTGCACCGCTGGCGTTACGCCCAAACCGTGCAACCCCTGGGCCGCAGCCACCTGTGGGACGAAAAGTCCAGCATCGGTGCCTGTGGCGACTGGTGCATAGGCCACCGGGTGGAAGACGCCTTCATCTCCGGCCTGGAGATGGCGCTGGCGATTGCCTAAAAATAGCTTGATTGCGAGCTACATCGGACGGTTCGCGCCGTCCCCCACGGGCCCGCTGCATGCGGGCTCTTTGGTTGCGGCCCTGGCCAGTTGGCTCGATGCCCGTGCCCAGGGCGGCACCTGGCTGGTGCGCATCGAAGACGTGGACACCCCGCGCTGCCTGCCGGGCATGGACGCGGTCATCCTGCAGCAACTCGCCGCCTGCGGCCTGCACCCCGACGCACCGCCTACCTACCAGTCGCAGCGCAGCCACCTGTACCAGCAGGCCCTGGACCAGTTGGTGGCCAGCGGCTGGGCCTACCCCTGCGCCTGCTCGCGCAAAGAGATCGAGATGGCCTGCGCCGCCCAGGGCCAGGTGCGCCACCGCAACGCCGAGCTGGTCTACCCCGGCACCTGCCGCAGCGGCCTGTGGGGTCGGCCCGCGCGGGCCTGGCGGCTGCGTACCGATGCATTTAAAGAAAATCGGCCTCCAGCGCTTATTCCATCGGCGCAAGAAGCTATCAAATCCATAGTAAACGGTAGGCTGGTGTGGCACGACCGCCTGCTCGGCCCGCAGCAGCAAAACCTGCCCACCGAAGTCGGCGACTTCGTGCTGCGCCGCGCCGACGGCCTGTGGGCTTACCAACTCGCCGTGGTGGTGGACGATGCAGCCCAGGGCATCACCCACGTGGTGCGCGGCCAGGATCTGGCCGACAACACCCCGCGCCAGATCTGGCTGCAACAAGCCTTGGCCCTGCCCACCCCGCAGTACCTGCACACGCCCCTGGTGCTAGGGCCGAATGGCGAAAAACTCTCCAAGCAAAACGGCGCCCAGGCGCTGGATGTGGCCCAGCCGCTGGCGGCGTTGAATACGGCGGCGGGGGTGTTGGGACTGGCGGCTTGCGATGGGGATGTTGCCAGCGCCCTGGCGCAGTGGGTGGGGCAGTGGAAATGTTAGTGAAACGCGAACTGCAACAACTCCCCTTCACCGCCCTGGACCGCCACCAGCGCATGGTGCAAAAGGTGGCCACCATCGACCCCCAGCGCCAGAAAATCATCCTCATCCAGCCCCGCGACCGCTGGCTGTACGCCTCGGGCCTGCGCGAAAAGCGGCTACCCGGCTACCTGTGCATCTTTGCCCATGCCACGCCACACAGCGTGCAAGGCATTGCAGATGGCGCGGCGCTGGCACAGCTGGTACGTGACAGCGGGGTGTGGCATGGCGAGCCGATCCTGGTGGATGCCTGCCATGCCGGGGCCATCCCCTGCGGGATTGCCAGCCAGTTGGCGCAGGCCCTGGCCACCCCGGTGACGGCAGCGACCACCCCCACCTGGAACTTCCCGCTGGGCGGGCGGGCGGTGGGGCAAGGGGCTTTTGCCACGCTGCCGGGCGTGCTGGGCAGGCTGCCGATTCCGCATTTGCTCAAGCCCGGCCGATGGCGCACCTGGGACGCGCAAGGCCAGTTGGTGGAGGAGCGGGCGTGTTCCCCGCGCAAGGGCAAGCCACGGTTTGGTATGGTGTAGCCCTGTTGGATCTGTGGGAAGCGCGGTTTTACGCAACTCTGCCACCCAGTCCAGATTAATGAATTGATGCCATGCACACCGAACTCCCTCCCGAAATCGCCCCCGCCCCTAGCCCCGCCCACCACAAAACCATCAAGAGCTTCGTGCTGCGCACCGGCCGCACCACCAGCGGCCAGGCCAAGGCGTTTGAAAGCCTGGGGCCGCAGTTTTTACTGCCCTACCGCAGCGCGCCGCTGGACCTGGAGGCCACCTTTGGCCGCAGCGCCCCGACCATTCTGGAAATCGGCTTTGGCATGGGCGAGGCCACGGCCCACATTGCCGCACTGCTGCCCGAAAAGAACTTTTTGTGCTGCGAAGTGCACACGCCGGGTGTGGGCGCGCTGCTCAAACGCATAGGCGAGGAAGGGCAAACCAATATCCGCATCTGCCAGCACGATGCCGTGGAAGTGCTGGACCACATGCTGCCGCCCGGCTGCCTGGACGGTGTGCACGTGTTCTTCCCCGACCCCTGGCACAAAAAGAAGCACAACAAGCGCCGCCTGCTGCAAGCCCCGCTGGTGGCCAAGCTGGCCGCGCGCCTCAAACCCGGCGGCTACTTGCACTGCGCCACCGACTGGCAAAACTACGCCGAACAGATCCTGGAAGTGCTCAGCGCCGAGCCGCTGCTGAAAAACACCGCCGCCGACTACGCCCCCAAGCCCGACTACCGCCCGCTCACCAAGTTCGAGAACCGGGGCATCAAGCTGGGCCACGGTGTGTGGGACGTGGTGTTCCAAAAAATATGAACACCCCCAGGCTCCAGCGCTTCGCGTCTTTCTCCAACCCCCTTGCAGGGGGCAACACCAGCAGCCTGGCAAAGCCAGTTCTGCGGTGTTTCACGAAGTGACGATCGCTGGTCGCCTTGTACCGCTTCCCACGCGGGATGGCGTAGGCCCCAGCACCGTCGGCCTGCCCGGCGGCAGCTGGCCCACCGTCATCGACTTTTTTGCAGAGCGTTTTCCCACCGTGGAGCGCGCCGTGTGGCTGCAGCGCATGCGCGACGGCCTGGTGCTGGACGAACAGGCCCTGCCCGTGCCCCCCGATGCCGCCTACCGCCCGCACACCCGGCTGTTTTATTACCGCCATTTGCCGGTGGAGCCACGCATTCCGTTCGAAGCCCCCATCCTGTACCAGGACGCGCACCTGGTGGTGGTGGACAAGCCGCATTTCCTGCCCACCCTGCCCGCGGGGCGCTTTGTGCAAGAGACGCTGCTGGTGCGGCTCAAACAAAGCCTGGGGCTGGACACCTTGGCCCCGCTGCACCGGCTGGACCGCGAAACCGCCGGGGTGTCGTTGTTTGCCATCCAGCCGCAAGAGCGGGCGGCCTACCACGCGCTGTTCAAGCAACGCGAAGTGCATAAACAATACGAGGCGATTGCGCCTTGGCGGGGCGACCTGCCTGGCGTGTACCGCAGCCAGATCGTGCCCGGCGAGCCGTTTTTTCGGTACCAGGAAATGCCGGGCGAGCCGAACTCCGAAACCCACATCGCCGTGCTGCAGCGCCATGGTGATTGGGCGCGCTACCAGCTGTCGCCGGTCACCGGCCGCACCCACCAGCTGCGGGTGCATATGGCGGCGCTGGGCGTGCCCATCCGCAACGACCGCTTCTACCCCGAGGTGGTGAATATTGCCGATGACGACTACGCCGCACCCCTGCAGCTACTGGCCCGGTCCATCGCCTTTACCGACCCGGTCACCGGACAGGCGCGGCGTTTTGAAAGCGCCAGAGCGCTCAATGTCTAGCCGCCACTGGTTCGTTCGGGTACAGCACGATGGCGGCCATGGGCACTGCAAGTTCGCCGTCGGCACTGGCCAGCACCGGGGCACTGGCCACAGGTGGCATGGTCAACCCGTCGGCCGCGCCGATCCGTGGGCTTAAAAACAGCGCTACCGCCACCATGGCGGCGCAAAACAGCAGCCACGCCAGGGCAGAGACCCAGGGTTCGCGGCTGGACCGGCGGGGTGGCATGGGTTTGGGTTGCCCCGATGTAACACGCATACAAAGTCCTTTATTTGAAAACTGAAAATCGCAGCGATGGCATGGCCGGGGCACGCCGCTGGCTGGCCGAGCCCAGGGCCACTATCTGAATGTCGGGCGCACCGGTGTCCACCTGGTTCTCGCCCCGGGCGTGGACGGCCAGCTTGCGGTAGATCTTTTTCACGTGCAGCAGCACGCCCGGCTGCGGGCTGGCGGCCAGCGCACCGATCTGCTCCAGGCTCATGCCGCGGGCAATCCAGCGCAGGATGCCGGCCTCGCAGTCGCTCAGAGGATGGGTCGATTCACGCAGCGGAAATGCCCAGGCCGAACCAGTGCCGGTGCCCAGCCGCAGCCGAAACCGCCCCAGCACCCGGCGCGCCATGCCGGGGCTGATGGGGGCACTGCCCTCGCGCCACAGATGGATGCTCTGCGCCAGGCATTCGGCGGCGCTGTCCTTGAACAGATAGGCCGTGGCACCGGCTTCGATGCACTGCAACACCTGCTCGTCGTTGCCAAACTGGGTCAGCACCACGATGTCGGCCTGCGGAAAATGCCGGGCCGCGTGGCAAATCACCGCAGTGGCCGGCATGTCCTGCAGCTGCAGGTCAACCACCACCACGTCGGGCACGCACTGGTCCATCATGGCAATGGCGGCGGCACCGGTGGAGACGGCCGCCACCAGGCTGAGCTGCGCGTCGGCTTGTACCGCCTCGGCGCATTGCAGCAGGGTATCGGCATGGCTTTCGGCAATCAGCACGCGGGGGGTGGCACGGGTCAACAACGACGGGATCGACATGATTTTTCTCCTCCACTCCCTTGCGGAAGCGCTTGGTGGGCCAGATAAACGCTGCAAAAACTGCAGCACATGGGGTTGGGTGCCGCGGGATGGGCCGGGTACCAACGAAAGATGGGCCATGGTCCGCGTCCTCAAAATTGGCGAAGAATGGCGGGCACCAGTGGCCCGATTTCTTGTTTGGCCGGACCATCTCGTGTAGCCTCAACCGGGTTTGCGCTGTGCGGTGGCAAACCGGCCACGGTGGTCGCTTTGGCGGTGTCTTCAGGTGCCGACCCCAGACCCAGGGCCACCAGCGCATGGCGCACGCCGCCAGGTTCGGCCAACGAGGGCAGCATCCGTCCGGCGGTGCCGGCCAGCAGCACGCAGGCCACAATCCAGACGCAGCCCGCGCGGTCGAAATAGTGGGCAGGCGGTGCCGACGGTGTCTGGCCAGCCTCGGCAACCGGTGCGGGCGGCGGCAGGGTTTCAGAGCGCTCAAACGGGGAAAAAGGTTCAAAGTTCATACATATGTCCTTGACAATCGGGCAATCCAGTAGGTCGGTACTGCAGAGACGGACTTTCCTCTGTTGGCCCGATCCCGTCCTTAGGCCTTCTGAAGCCAGCCTGAAACATTCTGAAACCGTGCATAACCGCACAGAACCGCCAAAATTCAGGTGGTGCGTTACATTTGAAAACCGACATCCAGGGGAGCTTTGTTGTTAAACAGTTACAGATTTGGCCGGTTTGAAGTGCGTCCCTCCCAGCGGGTGGTGCTGGTGGACGGAACCTCCTTCAGCCCCGGCGCACGGGCCTTTGACGTGCTCATGGCCCTGCTGCGCCACCGCGAGCGCGTGGTGTCCAAAGACGAACTGCTGGACCTGGCCTGGCCCGGCCTGGTGGTAGAGGAAAACAACCTGCAAGCCCAGGTGTCGGCCCTGCGCAAGCTGCTGGGGCCGCAGGCCATCGTGACCATTCCGGGCCGGGGCTACCGCTTTGCGCTGGAGCCCACCGACACCACGCCCGATGCCACGCCCACGGCCACACCCACTGACGCATCGCCCGCGCCCGCGCCGTCTTCGGAGGCCCACCCCAACCTGACGCACCTGCCCCTGGTACTGACCCCGCTGATTGGCCGTACGCTGGATGTGTCCAACCTCGATGCCCTGATGGGACAGCACCGCCTGCTGACCATCGTGGGCGCGGGCGGCATCGGCAAGTCGCTGCTGGCCCAGTGGCTGCTGCACGCCCGGCGCAGCGCCCACCAGCATGGCGTGGCCTGGGTCGATCTGGCCGGGCAGACCGCGCCTGAATTTGTGGCCAGCACGGTGGCCGGGGCCCTGGGCCTGCAGTCCGGCCACGGCGACCCGCTCAAGGGCCTGATGGAGGCCGTGCGCCCGCTGCAGATGCTGATCGCCATCGACAACGCCGAGCATCTGCTGGACGAAGTCGCCCGCATCCTGCAGGCCCTGCACCAGGCCGCCCCGCAGTTGCAGGTACTGGTCACCAGCCAGGCCCCGCTCAAGCTGGCCAACGAATGGGTGTACCGGCTGGATGCCCTGGCCCTACCCGACGAGAGCGCGCCGCTGGACGTGGCCCGCGAATGTGGCGCGGTGGCGCTGTTTGCCGAGCGCGCCCAGGCGGCCGACCGGCGCTTCGCACTGACCCCGCAGAACCTGGCCACGGTGGTGGATATCTGCCGCCGCCTGGACGGCCTGCCGCTGGCCATCGAGCTGGCCGCGGCCCGCGTGCCGCTGCTGGGCCTGGTGCCGCTGGCCCGCTCGCTGCACGAACGCCTGCGCCTGCTCAACGGCGGTGGCCGGGGCGCGCCCGCGCGGCAAAAAACCCTGCGCGCCGCACTCGAATGGAGCTATGGCCTGCTGGATGCCACTGAGCAAACCGTGTTTCGCCGCCTGGGCGTGTTTCTGGGCAGCTTTTCGCTGGAACTGGCCCAGCAGGTGGTGGCCGACGAAGGGCTGGATGCCTGGGCCGTGGTGGATGTGCTGGGCGCGCTGGTCGACCGTTCTTTGGTGATTGCCGATGGTGCCGTCACCCCGCGCTACCGCCTGCTGGACACGCCCCGCAGCTACGCGCTGGAGCAACTCACCGCCGTGCACGAAGAACCGGCCCTGCGCCAACGCCACGCGCTGGCCATGCGCCACCTGTTCGAGCAGGCCGACAGCGACTTCTTCAGCGGCCGGCAGCGCATCGACGACTGGTACAAAGCCCTGGCACCCGACCTGGCCAATGGCCGCGAAGCCCTGGCCTGGGCCATCCAGTTCGACCCGCAGACCGCCGTAGCCATCGCCCCCGGCCTGGCCGAGGCCCTGACCAGTGACCGCCGCCGCGAGCGCCGCTACGTCTGGCAGGCCACCGCCCTGCTGGTCACCGACCAACTGCCCGCTGGCTTGCAAGCCCGCTGGTCCAGCCGTGCCGCCTACTTCTGGGCCTACCGCCAGCCCGCCCTGGCCTGCCGCCTGGCCCGCCGTGCCGCCAGCCTGTACCGCACCCAGCCGGGCGAAAAGCGCAACCTCTACCACGCCCTGGCGGCCCTGGTCTACGCCCTCACCTATGGGCCCGACCAAGGCCAGGAACAGCGCGAGGTGCTGGGCGAAATGTGGGCCATGGAAGACCCGGCCTGGCCGCCCATCGTGCGCAGCTACGGCCTGTTTGCCTCGCTGACCTGCAACTTCGTCGAACGCAAGTTCGACCCCGCCATCGAGCAATTACTGCAAAAAGCCGCCCTGGACGCGCTGGCCGGCCACTCCGAAGCCCTGCTGCGTGGCGAAGACATCATTGCCTACATGGAGCTGGCGGCGGGCCGGGTGGATGCGTCCATTGCCCGCTACCTGGCGCTGCAGGCCCGGCTGGCCAATACCCGCCACATGGCCACGCTGCTGCTGGTCCAGCTGCACCTCACGGGTGCCTGGCTGGCCAAGGGCGACACGGTGCAGGCCCGCGCCCTGCTGGAAGCCAGCTGGTCGCAGGTGCTGCACTTCGATGCCCAGGTCTATGCCGTCGACAACCTGGCCCTGCTGGCCGCGCTGGAAAACCGCCCCCAGACCGCCGCCCGCCTGCTGGGCTACGCCGACACGGTGCACGCCGCCCACGGCAAAGCCCGCGAAGTCAACGAAGGCCGCTGCGCCGAGCACGCCGAACAACTGGCCCGCGATGCCCTGGACGATGGCAGCTTCGACCGCCTGAAAACCCTGGGCACCGGCCTGCGCCACGACGAGATTGCCAGCTTGGCGTTTGTCTGAACATTTATAAAAAAAAAGGGTCTGGCGCTTATTCCACCAGCGCAAGCAGCTACTTATTCTGTAGCAGATACATTTACTGACAGTTTCCCGTCAGCATGCGCGGTTAGAAGCACTCGGATAACTACCAGCGAGACAAGCGCATGATTTTCCAAACCGTGTTCTCACCCGGCCTGTGGCTGATGCGGCGCATGCGCCTTGGCGGCAAGATTTTGCTGCTGGCGGCAGTGCTGCTGGCCACGCCGGTGGCGCTACTTTTGCAGTACGTCCTGGGGAACACCAGCGGCGCAGGCATGGCCTGGTTCAGTGGCACGAGCATGCTCGTGTCGATCTACCTGCTGCTGGCCTTCTATGCCAGCTTCACCCAGGACCTGGCCCAGGTGCGCCAGGCCATGGACCAGCTGGTCAAAGGTGACTTGCGCCTGGGCCTGGTACAGCGCGGCAGCGACGAGCTGGCTGGGTTGGCCAGCGCCACCCGGCAGATCGGCAGCACGGTGTCGGCCATGGTGGCCAATGTGCGCAGCAACGCGGCGTTTGTGGCGCATTCGGGCAAGAGCCTGGCCAGCGGCAACCGCGCGCTCTCAGACCGCACCGAGCAGCAGGCCGCGAATCTGGAGCAGACGGCGGCCAGCGTCGAGCAGCTGTCCAGCACCGTGCAGGACACCGCCCACACCGCCAGCCAGGCCAACACCCAGGCCGCCCAGGTGCGCGATGCCGCCAACCTGGGCGCGGCCACCATGGCCGAAGCCATTGCCTCGGTGGAGGCCATCCAGGGCAGCGCCAAGCGCATGGACGAGATCGTGGGCGTGATCGACGGCCTGGCCTTCCAGACCAACATCCTGGCGCTGAACGCGGCGGTGGAAGCCGCCCGCGCGGGCGAATCAGGCCGGGGCTTTGCCGTGGTGGCCAGCGAGGTGCGCTCGCTGGCGCAGCGCTCGGCCGAGGCTTCGAAAGAAATCCGCCTGCTCATTGGGGCCTCCAGCACCCAGGTGGGCAGCAGCGTGCTCAAGATCCGCACCGCGGGCACCAGCATCACCGCCATCGTCAGCGGCATCCGCGACGTGGCGGCCAACATGGCGCAGATCTCCAACTCCAGCGCCGAGCAAAGCACCGGCCTGAGCGAGATCACCTCGGCAGTGCGCCAGCTCGACGAGATCACCCAGCAGAACGCCCAGATGGTGGAGCACGCCGTCACCCAGGCCTCGACGCTGGAGAACCGCGCCTCCACCCTGGTCGAAGCCGTGGCCTTGTTCAAGCTGCAGCAGGGCTCGGCCGAGGAAGCCATGGCCCTGGTGGCCCGCGCCCTGGCCCACCGCCGCAAGGGTGCCTCGCGCGACAGCTTTCTGCGCGACCTGACCAGCCCCACGCAGGGCTTTTTTGACCGCGACATGTATGTGTTTGTGCTGGACCGCAACGGCACGTACGTGGCCTTTGGCGGCAACGCGGCCAAGGTCGGCACCCGCGTGCAAGACATTGCGGGCATCGATGGCGCGGGCCTGCTGCACGCCATCTACGCCCAGGCCGAGCTGGAGCCCGGCTGGGTGGAGTACGACATCACCAACCCCACCACCGGTCGGGTGCAGACCAAGATGTCCTTTGTGCAGATGGTGGACGACCTGGCCGTGGGCTGTGGCGTGTACAAAAACCTGGTGGTTTCTTAAGCCAAATCAGCCTCTACCGCTTATTTCATAAGCGTAAGAAGCTATCAATTAAATAGCAATTAGCACCGGCGCTTCGGGCACGGGATACACCCGGTTGCGGCCCGCTGTCTTGGCCTGGTAGAGCAAGGTATCGGCCTGGTGCAGCAGGTCGGAGGTGCTTTGGTCCGGCTGCCACTGGGCCACGCCAAAACTGGCGCTGATGGCGATCTGCTGGCCTTCGAACAGCACCGGTGTAGTTTCCAGCAGCTCGCGCAAGCGTTCGGCGTTGCGCAGCGCCGTGGCCAGCACGGTTTCGGGCTGCACCACCAAAAACTCTTCACCGCCCAGGCGCACCATCCAGTCCAACCGGGCGCGGGTGTCCCGGCGCAAATGCTCCACCGTGGCGCACAGCACCGCATCGCCGCCTGCATGGCCGTAGCGGTCGTTGATGCGCTTGAAGTGGTCCAGGTCGAGGCAAATCACCGAAAACGGCCGTTGGTAGCGCTGGGCCCGCTCGATCTCTTCCAGCAGGCGCGGCTCCAGGGTGCGGCGGTTCAGGCAGCCGGTCAGGGGGTCGGTGATGGACAGCAGGAGGTTGGCCTCGGCCAGCGCCTCCAGCTGCTGGGTGCGTTCGGCCACCATCCGGTCCAGGTTCGCGATATGGGCGCGCAAGCCGTTTTGCAGCGTGGAAAACCCCTCGGCCACCTGGTCAATTTCGTCGCTGCGGGCCCGCGCGGGGCGGTCCAGCACCAGGGGCCGCACCAGGGTCTGGGGGGTCAGTTCGCTGGCAAAGCGGGCCAGGCGCTGCAGCGGGATTTGCAGCTCGCGGCGCAGCATGGAGGCGATCAAGCCGCACACCAGCACGGTAAACAGCCCGTATCCGGCCAGCACCGTCCAGGCGGTGCGGAACATCTCCTCGGTTTCGAAGGCCGGGTCGCCCCACAGCCGTAGCACCCCCAGCTCGGCGGTGCCCTGGGGGGCCGGAATGGGGATGCGGCGGCTGTCGGCTCCCTGGCGCAGCAGGGCGTTGCCGGCTTCAAACTGCCGCCCGGTCCCGGCCAGCAACAGCACATAGCCCACCTGCGGGCGATCGGCCAGCAGGTTCAACTGCTGCTGCACAGTGCGCGGCTCGATGTCCCACAGGCTCACCGCCAGCAAGGGCACGCTGGTTCTGGCAATGTCGTCCACCGCTTGCTGAAAATCCGCCTGGTGCTGGCGCACCATCAGCGCGCTTTGTACCCCAAACACCCCGACCATGCAGCACAGAGCCAAACCCAGCGTGCTGCGGATCAGGTGTCCGGCCAGGGACCGGAAGGGGAGGTTCGGCATGCGGGCATTGTGCAATCAGCGCAAAAGCGCGGCAAATTCAAAGCTGTAACGGGTTGTCACCGGATTCAATACTTTGCTGTAGCGCCGAAAGTCCACGCTATCAAAACGCTGGCCGAATCGGGCCTCGAACTTTTCGGCCATGGCCGGGGTGAACAGCACGAACATGGGCCGCTCCAGCTGCAGGCCTTCGTCGGCGAAATCGTGGCCGTGGTGGTAATCAAACAGCATCACCAGCGCCCAGGCACCGGCCATGAAATGCCCGCCGGCCAGCGCGGCCAGACGGCCCGACTTGAGTGCCTGCATGGCCTCTGCAGAGGTGTTGATGCCGCTGAACCACATGCTCTTGCCCGGCTGGCCGCCGCGCTGCTCCAGGGTCTGCATGGCGCCGAAGGCAATCAGGTCGTTGCCCGCCCAGAGCAGCCGGGCAGTGGGGTAGCGGTCAAACAGCCAGCCGCTTTGCTCGGCGGCTTTGTCGCGGCTCCAACCCGCGTAGACCATCTGGTCCAGCACCACGTCGTCGGCCTCGGCCACCGCCCGCCGCATGCCCTGGTTGCGCCGTACCGAGCTGGCGGTGGAGCGGTCGCCGCCAATCGCCAGCAGGTGCAGCTTGCCGTCGGCCGCCTGGGCATTGGCGGCCCGACCGGCCCGGATCAGGGCCTGGGCAGTGAGGTAACCCGCATCCTCGGCCACGGGTTCCAGCGAGCCTATCCATTGCTTGAAATGCTGGCGCGGCTTGCCCGATTGCTGCTCTTCGGCAGCGGAAAAGCCGCTGAAGGCCATGAAGCACCGGATGCCCGAGCCGTCGAACAGGCGCAGCAACTCTGGGCCGGTGCCGCTGTCGTTGGAGAACACCACATAATCGGGCCGCTGCGCCTTGGGCCGGGCCACCAGAGCGCGGGCCAGCGCCAGCACCTGCAGCGGGTCGCGCTGGGCGTACTGCACCTCCAGCTGCAAGCCCAGGCTGCTGGCCGCCGCCCCCATGGCCTGCGCAGCCGTCACCCAGTACACCTCATCGGCTTTGCCTGGATTGATGAAGGCCACCGACACCGCATGGGCGGGCCCGGCCAGCCACACCGCACACACCAGCACCCAATACCGAACCCAGGAATAGCAGCGCACACCCGTCTCCCCACAAAAGAGCAGCGCGCCCTGGACCCGCATCCAGGCAGGACAGGCTCACGACAGCGCGCCAAAGGCTCAATTTATACCCGCTTGGGCTACGGACGGGGCTGGAGCGGGGGATTTTTCAAAGAAAAAAAGCTGTCTGCGCCGGTCGCACCAGCACAGACAGCTTTCTTTTTAGTAGCAGCTAGATTTACACGCGCTCTGCCACCCAGGCCTGCACCGAAGCCAGGGCTGCGGGCAATTTAGCGGGCTCGGTGCCACCGGCCATGGCCATGTCGGGCTTGCCGCCGCCTTTGCCGCCGAGCTGGCTGGCGACGAAGTTGGCCAGGGCACCGGCTTGCACCTTGCCCACGCTGTCCTTGGTCACGCCCACGGCGATCTGCACCTTGTCGCCATCTACCGCGGCCAGCACGATGACGGCGGTTTTCAGCTTGTCTTTGAGCTTGTCCATGGTGTCGCGCAGGGTCTTGGTGTCGGCACCTTCGAGCTTGGCGGCCAGCAGCTTGGTGCCGTTGATGTCGATGGCGGTATTGACCAACTCGTCGCCCTGGCTGGAAGCCAGCTTGCCCTTGAGCTGGGCGACTTCTTTCTCCAGCGCCTTGATGTTGTCCAGCGCCAGCGTGACGCGGGCTTGCAACTCAGACGGCTGGACCTTGAAGCTGCCTGCGGCCTGGGTCACGGTGCGCTCCAGGTCTTGCAAGTAGGCCAAGGCACCTTCGCCGGTGATGGCTTCGATACGGCGCACGCCTGCGGCCACGCCGCCTTCAGCCACCACCTTGAACAGGCCGATATCGCCGGTGCGCTGCACGTGGGTGCCGCCGCAGAGTTCTTGCGTGCTGCCGATGCTGAGCACGCGCACGATCTCGCCGTACTTCTCGCCAAACAGCATCATCGCGCCGGTCTTCTGGGCGGATTCGATGTCCATCAGCTCCGCGTGGGTGGCGGCGTTGGCCAGGATTTCGGCGTTGACCATGGCCTCAATCTGCAGGATTTGCGCGTCGGTGACCGGGGCGTTGTGGGTGAAATCGAAACGGGTGCGCTCGGCATTCACCAGGCTGCCCTTTTGGTGCACGTGGGTGCCCAGCACTTCGCGCAGGGCCTTGTGCATCAGGTGGGTGACCGAATGGTTACGCTGGGTGGCGGCGCGCAAGGCGGTGTTGACGCTGGCAGTGACGGTATCGCCCACGTTCAACGTACCCGCCTCCAGCGTGCCCTGGTGGCCGAACACATCGGACTTAATTTTTTGCGTGTCGCCCACCGCAAAGCGTGCCGAGCCGCTGGTGATCACGCCCTCGTCGCCCACCTGGCCGCCGCTCTCCGCGTAGAACGGGGTGGTGTCCAGCACCACGGTACCGGTTTGGCCTACTTTTAGGGCTGCAACGCTGGTTCCATCGGCGTAAAGCGCTACGATTTTTGCAGTAGCTTCGAGTTTTTCGTAGCCCACGAAGGCGTTGTCGGCACCGGTGTATTCCAGCGCGCGGTCCATCTTGAACTTGCCTGCGGCGCGGCCCTTGGCTTTTTGGGCTTCCATGGCGGCGCTGAAACCGGCTTCGTCCACCGACAGGCCGCGCTCGCGGCACACGTCGGCCGACAAATCCAGCGGGAAGCCGTAGGTGTCGTGCAGCTTGAAGGCCACGTCGCCGGGCAGCACTTGCACGCCGTCGGCCAGCGCGGTGTTCAGGATCTCCATGCCCATGGCCAGGGTCTCGAAGAAGCGCTCTTCCTCGGTCTTCAAGACTTCAACAATGCGCTCTTGCTGTGCCGCCAGCGCCGGATAGGCCGCGCCCATCAGCGCCACCAGGTCGGGCACCAGCTTGTGGAAAAACGGCTTGGTTTGGCCCAGCAGGTAGCCGTGGCGGATGGCGCGGCGGATGATGCGGCGCTGCACGTAACCGCGGCCTTCGTTGCCGGGGATCACACCGTCGCTGACCAAAAAGGAGGTGGCGCGGATGTGGTCGGCGATGACGCGCAGGCTCTTGTGGCCCAGGTCGGCCTCACCGGTTTCACGCGATGCGGCCTTGATCAGCGCGTCGAAGATGTCGATTTCGTAGTTGCTGTGCACGTGCTGCAAGATGGCGGCCAGGCGCTCCAGGCCCATGCCGGTGTCCACGCAGGGGGCGGGCAGCGGGGTGACCGAGCCGTCTTCGGCCATGTTGAACTGCATGAACACGTTGTTCCAGATCTCGATGAAGCGGTCGCCGTCTTCACCGGGGCTGCCCGGGGGGCCGCCTTCGATGTGGTCGCCGTGGTCGTAAAAGATCTCGCTGCAGGGGCCGCAGGGGCCGGTATCGGCCATCATCCAGAAGTTGTCGCTCTTGTAGCGGCCGCCCTTGTTGTCGCCGATACGGATCACGCGCTCGGGCGGCAGGCCGATCTCTTTGGTCCAGATGTCGAAGGCTTCATCGTCTTCTTCGTACACCGTGGCCAGCAGGCGCTCAGGCGGCAGCTTGTACACGGTGGTGAGCAGCTCCCAGGCCCAGTGCAGCGACTCGCGCTTGAAGTAGTCGCCAAAGCTCCAGTTGCCCATCATCTCGAAGAAGGTGTGGTGGCGGGCGGTGTAGCCCACGTTTTCCAGGTCGTTGTGCTTGCCACCGGCGCGCAGGCAGGCCTGTACCGAGGCGGCGCGCACGTAGGGACGCTTGTCGGTGCCCAGGAACACGTCCTTGAACTGCACCATGCCGGAGTTGGTGAACATCAGCGTGGGGTCGTTCCCCGGCACCAGCGAGCTGCTGGCGACCACGGTGTGGCCCTTGGAGGCAAAGAAGTCGAGGAAGGTCTTGCGGATGTCGGCAACGGTGAAAACGGGCTGGGTCATGTCGTTCATTCTTCGGGCGAGTGGGTCAGGACTTACGCAGCGTCCTCTGTGCGCCGAGCGGGCGACACCGAGGACGCTGCGTAAGTCCCGTGGGTCTATGGAGCCCTCTATTATCGCCGTGCGCCCGGGGTGCTATCGATATCAGCGTGGCAAGCCATGGGCCCCGGTGTGGTGCCCGTCCAGCGTAGGGCGCACCGCCGTCAAAAAGTTGCGCAACGGCTCGGCCAGAACCGCGCCTTTGCGCCAGGCCAGGCCTACTTCCAGCAACGGCAGGCTGTGCGCCAGGGGCCGGGCTTCGATGCGGTCGCCCTCCAGCGACCAGGGGCGGTACAGCATGTCGGGCAGCACCGAGCAACCGGCACCGGTGGCGACCAGGCTGCGCACCGCCTCGACCGACGAGGTACGGATCAGCACGTTCGGCTCGGCCCCCCCGGCGTTCCACAGCGCGGTGGTGGCATCACCCAGCTCGTCCACCTGCAGCAGCACCAGCGGCTGCTGGGCCAGGTCGGCGGCCTCGACCTTGGCCTCGCTGGCCAGGCGGTGGTTCACCGGGCACCACACGCGCCAGCCCGACCGCAAAATGGTTTCGGTGGCCAGGGCGCGGGGGTTCTGCAACTGCGACACCACGATCAGGGCCACATCCAGCTCGCCGCTGACCAGCAGGTGCTCCAGGTAATCGCGCCGGTCCTCGGTGATCTGCACCTGGATGCGCGGAAACACCCGGCGAAAACGGTCCAGCAGAAACGGCAGGTAGTAGCCCACCATCAGGCTGGTCACACCGATGTTCAGGCTGCCGGTAACGGTATGGGGCCGCGACGACAGGGCATCGCGCGCGTTACGCATGGCCACCTCAATCTGGTGGGCGTGGCGCAGGAACTGGTGGCCCGCGTGCGTCAAAGACATGCCGCGCGCACGCCGGTCAAACAGCAGCGTGCCCAAATCCGCCTCGATCTGCGCAATGGCCTGCGATACCACCGACTGCGATACACCCAGGTCGTGGATGGCAGCCGTTATCGAGCCCGATTCGGCCACCGCTATGAAATACCGAATGCTCTTGAAGGAGGTGCTCATGGAACGTAATACTCACACAGAACGAGGCGAATAAGCACTGTTTTGGGCGATTCCGATGGGAAACCGGGCAACGCACCAGCTTGGCACCTAGGGTTAATCACTATTTTTACGCGAACTGGTGCAAGGTTTCTGTTTTACCGATGGATTGTATTGGCGCGGGGGTATGGCTCGGGCTGGCACCGGCTCCTAAGATGACCCAGCCCTATTGCCCGACCTTTAAGTGAGGAAATTCTCCATGTCCACCACCCGCGTAATCTCCACTGGCCTGCTGGCCGTCGCCGCTGCCGCCTCTGTGCTGGCCGCCCCACCCACGGCCATCGGCAAGGGCGAAGGCCAGCTCAACATCATTGCCTGGGCGGGCTACATCGAACGCGGCGAGACCGACAAGGCTTACGACTGGGTCACCGCTTTCGAAAAAGAAACCGGCTGCAAGGTCAACGCCAAGTCGGCCGCCACCTCGGACGAGATGGTGTCGCTGATGAAGCTGGGCGGCTACGACTTGGTGACCGCCTCGGGCGATGCCAGCCTGCGGCTGGTAGCGTCCAAACTGGTGCAGGAAATCAACCCGGCCCTGGTACCGTCGTGGAAAAACGTGGACGCACGCCTGCAAAACGCCGACTGGCATACCGTGGGCGGCAAACACTACGGCGTGCCCTACCAGTGGGGCCCCAACGTGCTGATGTACAACACCAGCGTATTCAAGGAAGCCCCCAAATCCTGGTCGGTGGTGTTCGAGCCCACGGTCTTGCCCGATGGCAAACCCAACAAGGGCCGAGTGCAAGCCTACGACGGCGCCATCTACATCGCCGATGCTGCGCTGTACCTGATGGCCAAGCAGCCCGAGCTGGGCATCAAAGACCCGTATGAACTCAACGACAAACAGTACGCCGCCGTACTGGCACTGCTGCGCGGCCAAAAAGCCCTGACGCACCGCTACTGGCACGATGCCACCGTGCAGATGAACGACTTCAAGAACGAAGGCGTGGCGGCATCCGGATCCTGGGGCTACATGGTGAACGCGCTGCAGGCCGAGAAAAAGCCCGTCGCCTCCACCATCCCCAAGGAAGGCGTCACCGGCTGGGCCGACACCACCATGCTGCACGCCAACGCCAAGCACCCCAACTGCGCCTACAAGTGGATGGAGCATTCTCTGAGCGACAAGCTGCAGGCCCCGCTGGCCGAGTGGTTTGGTGCCAACCCGGTGGTGGGCGCGGCCTGCAAGGCCAAGGCACCGGGCGGCAGCGACTTCTGCAAGGACAACGGTTACGACCGCTTCACCGAGGTCAAGTTCTGGAAAACACCGCAGGCCAAATGCAGCACCCAGGGCAACTGCGTGCCCTATGCCAAGTGGACCATGGACTACATCGCCATCATGGGCGGGCGCTGAAGGTGGGGGCGGATGCGATTGCCTTCAGCGGTGTGTCCCGCCACTACGGCAGCGTCAAGGCGCTGGACCGGGTAAGTTTCACGGTGCAGGAGGGTGAGTTTTTCTCGATGCTGGGTCCCTCAGGCTCGGGCAAAACCACCTCACTGCGCCTGATGGCGGGCTTTGAGCAGCCCAGCAGCGGCAGCCTGACGCTGTTTGGCCAGGAAGCCGCAGGCACGCCGCCCTATGCCCGGGACGTGAACACCGTGTTCCAGGACTACGCCCTGTTTCCGCACATGAACGTGCTGGACAACGTGGCCTACGGGCTGATGGTGCGCAAGATGCCGCTGGCAGAACGCCATGCCAAGGCCCGCGAAGCGCTCGACATGGTGGCCCTGCCCGACCACGCGCTGCGCACCCCGGCCCAGCTCTCTGGCGGCCAGCGCCAGCGGGTGGCACTGGCCCGCGCACTGGTCAACCGGCCCCGCATCCTGCTGCTGGACGAGCCCCTGGGCGCGCTGGACCTGAAGCTGCGCGAGCAAATGCAGGTAGAGCTGAAAGTGCTGCACCGCAAGCTAGGTATCACCTTTGTGTACGTGACGCACGACCAGAGCGAAGCGCTGTCGATGTCCGACCGCATCGCGGTATTTAACCGCGGGCAGATCGAGCAGATCGCCACACCACGCGAACTCTACCGCCAGCCGCGCACGCGCTTCGTGGCAAACTTTGTGGGTAGTGCCAATGTGGTGGATATCGCCCTGGCGCTGCGCATCACCGGCACACAGCAGGCGTTTGCCGTGCGCCAGGAACACATCACCGTCGCCACCGCAGGCGCGGCTACGCCACCGGGCCGCGTGCAGGTGGAAGGCACGCTGGTGGCGGTGCAGTTTCTGGGGGCCGCCCAGCGCCTGGAAATCCAGGTCGGCGACCAGATGCTCACCGCGCTGCAACAAGACAACGAGGCGGCCAGCGCCTTGGCGGCCCACATGGCGCCAGGAGGCGCGCTGGCCCTGCACTGGGCCCCAGAGCACATGGTGGCGCTGGATGCCTGAGACCCTCGCCCTCCCCCCGCTGGCGGCCCCCCAGGGCGGGCTGCGCCACCGCCTGGCCAACCTGCTGTACCAGCGCCGCAACCTCACGCTGCTGCTGTTGCTGACCCCGCCCTTGCTGTGGTTTGGCGTGGTCTACGTGGGCTCGCTGCTCACGCTGCTGGTGCAAAGCGTGTTCACCTTCGACGACATGGCCATGTCGGTCACGCCCGAACTGACCAGCCAGAATTTCCGGGACCTGCTGGTCGCCGCCAACCTGGACATCGTGCTGCGCACCCTGGCCATGGCCGTAGCCGTGACCCTGGGCACGGTGGTACTGGGTTTTCCGATGGCCTACTACATGGCCCACTACGCCAAGGGCTGGGAAAAAGGCTTTTTTTACGTGGGCGTAATGCTGCCCATGTGGGCCAGCTACATCGTCAAGGCCTATGCCTGGACGGTGCTGCTGGCGCAAGGCGGCGTGGTCTACTGGGTGATGGACCACCTCGGCCTGCGGGGCGCGTTGCAGGCGGTGCTGAGCATCCCGGCCATCGGCGGCGAGACACTGGCCACCTCGAACCTGGGGCGGTTTCTGGTGTTTACCTACATCTGGCTGCCGTTCATGGTGCTGCCCATCCAGGCGGCGATCGAGCGCGTGCCGGGCAACTTGCTGCTGGCCTCGGCCGACCTGGGGGCCAGGCCGTGGCAGACATTTCGCACCGTGCTGTGGCCGTTGGCGTTTCCGGGCGTGGTGGCGGGCTCGATCTTCACCTTTTCGCTGACCCTGGGCGACTACATCATTCCGCAACTGGTGGGCCCATCCGGCCTGTACATCGGCAGCATGGTCTACACCTTGCAGGGCACGATCGGCAACCTGCCGATGGCGGCGGCCTTCACCTGCGTGCCGATTGTGCTGATCACTATCTACCTGGGCTTTGCACGCCGACTGGGGGCTTTTAATGCGCTTTAAATCCGCACACCTGCTGCGCGCGGCAGCCTATGCGGGGCTGGCGTTTTTGCACCTGCCCCTGCTGTTCATCGTGGTGTATGCCTTCAACAGCGATGACGGCGGCTACAGCTTCCCGCTGCGCGGCTTGACGCTGCGCTGGTTCGCCCGCGCCTGGGAGCGTGAAGACATCCTGCAGGCCATCAGCCTGTCGATGGGCGTGGCGGCCATGGCCACCCTGATCGCCATGGTGCTGGGCACGATGACGGCTGCAGCCCTGAACCGCGACCGCTTCTTTGGCAAGGACGGCTTCACTACCTTGCTGATCCTGCCGATTGCGCTGCCGGGCATCATCACCGGCCTGGCCCTGCTGGCGGCCTTCAAACTGATGGACGTGAACCCTGGTTTCTGGACCATTGCCGTGGGCCACGCCACGTTTTGTGTGGTGGTGGTGCACAACAACGTGGTCGCCCGGCTGCGCCGCCTGCCTGCACGCCTGGTAGAGGCCTCGATGGACCTGGGTGCCGACACCCTGACCACCCTGCGCTACATCATCCTGCCCCAGTTGGGCACGGCACTGCTGGCGGGCGGCATTCTGGCCTTTGCCTTGTCGGTGGACGAACTGATCGTCACCACCTTCACCTCGGGCAGCGAAAAAACCCTGCCCCTGTGGCTGCTGAACCAGCTGAGCCGGCCCCGCGAAGTGGCGGTGACCAATGTGGTTGCCATGGCCGTGATGCTGCTCACCATGCCCTTGATCCTGCTGGCCTGGCGGCTGACCCGCGACACCGACACCAGCCCCGGCGCGCAATGATTTACCCCTCCACCCACCTCCTGGAAGCTCCACCATGGCCGTACAACGATTTCCCACCCAATTGCTGATCAACGGCAGCACCGTCACCGGCGAAGGCCGCGCGGAAAGCGTGCTCAACCCCTCTACCGGCGAAGTGCTTTGCGAAGTGCGCGAAGCCAGCGCCGACCAGTTGCGCCTGGCCGTGGATGCCGCCAGCCATGCCTTCCCAGCCTGGGCCGCGCTGACCCCGCGCGAGCGCAGCGCCTACCTGCTGCAGATCGCCGATGCGATTGAGTCTCACGGCGATGAATTTGCCGCGCTGGAGTCGCTGAACTGCGGCAAACCGCTGAGCGCCGCGCGCAACGACGAAATCCCCGCCATTGCCGATGTGTTCCGCTTCTTTGCCGGAGCCTTGCGCAACCTGTCGGGGCCGCTGGCGGGCGAGTACCTGGCCGGGCACACCAGCATGGTGCGGCGCGACCCGCTGGGCGTGGTGGCCTCGATCGCGCCCTGGAACTACCCTCTGATGATGGCCGCCTGGAAGCTGGGCCCGGCCATCGCCATGGGCAACACCGTGGTGCTCAAGCCCTCGGAAAACACGCCGCTGACCACCCTGCGCCTGGGCGAAGTGCTGGCCACCATCCTGCCGCCTGGCGTGGTCAACATCGTTTGCGGCCGGGGCGACACGGTAGGTGCCCCGCTGATCCGCGACCCGCGCATCCGCATCGCGTCGCTCACCGGGGATGTGTCCACCGGCAGCAAGATCATGGAAGCCGCCGCCCGCGGCATCAAGCGCACCCACCTGGAGCTGGGCGGCAAGGCCCCGGTGATCGTGCTCGACGATGCCGACCTGCCCAGCGTGGTCGAAGGCCTGCGCACCTTTGGCTACTACAACGCGGGCCAGGACTGCACCGCCGCCTGCCGCATCTACGCGGGCGAAAAGATTTACGAGCGGCTGGTGGCCGACCTGAGCAGCGCCGTCTCCGGCATCAAGGTGGGCACGCAGCAGGAGCCGGGCGTGGAAATGGGCCCACTGATCTCGGCCCGCCAGCGCGACCGCGTCGCCAGCTTTGTGGACCGCGCCGCGCAGTTGCCCCATGTGGAAGTGACCACCGGCGGCGCGGCCTGGGGCAGCAAAGGCTTTTTCTACAAGCCCACCGTGGTGGCCGGTGCGCTGCAAGACGATGAAATCGTGCGCAGCGAAGTCTTTGGCCCGGTGGTGTCCGTCACCCGCGTCAAGGACGTGGAGCAGGCGGTTGCCTGGGCCAACGACTCCGAATACGGCCTGTCCAGCTCGGTGTGGACCCGCGATGTGGGCCTGGCCATGCAGGTGGCTTCGCGCCTGCAATATGGCTGCACCTGGGTCAACACCCACTTCATGCTGGTGTCGGAAATGCCGCATGGCGGCATGAAACATTCGGGCTACGGCAAAGACATGTCGCTCTATTCGCTGGAAGACTACAGCTGCGTGCGGCATGTAATGGTGAAGCACGCGGGCTAATCCAGCATCCTGTTTGCGTTAGTCCACCCCGGACCTGCCCAACACAGGGTTTGTCTGGGGTGGCGGGCACTGCGGACGAGCTAACATGTCACCCATGACGCAGCCCGTAAGCACTCCCACCAGCCCCCCGGTGTACGCCAACATGACGAGCCAGCGTGCCCGTGCTTACCAGGGCTTCACCCAGCAGATCTTCAATGGCGGCATCCGCGCCGGGCAGTTCATTTCGCAGCGCGAGCTGATGCTGCTGCTGGACATGCCGCTGGGCGCGGTACGCGAGATGATTCCCCGCCTGGAAGCGGGCGGTCTGCTGAAAACTGTGCCCCAGCGTGGCCTGCAGGTTACGCCGGTGGACCTGAAGCTGATCCGCAATGCCTTCCAGGTGCGCTCCATGGTCGAGCGCGAAGCAGTGCGGCACTTTGCGCACAGCGCCAGCAACGAGGAACTAGCCGCCATCGAGGCCAGCCACCGCCAGATTCTGGAGCGCGCCCATGCGCCCGATGCCCTGGACGACCACGGCCTGCTCGACGATGCCCAGGCGGTGGACTGGGGCCTGCACGACCGCATGGTGGACGCACTGGGCAACGACATCATTTCCGAGATGTACCGGGTCAACAGCCTGCGCGTACGCCTGATCAAGCTGGAGCACAGCGTGATCACCCCCAGCCGCCTGATCCCCGCCATGCAGGAGCACCTGCGCTTCATCGATGCGTTGCGCAACCGCAATGCCCCGCTGGCCGTCGATCTGCTCGAAGAACACATCCACAGCGCGCGCAGCCGGGTGGTGGATGCGCCGCTGGAGACCGTGCGTAGCGAGTGGACCCCGATAACCAGAATCCCTACCCAACCCCAAGGAGCACCTCTTGAACCCTGATATCCACGGCCTCTGGCCTGCGTTGCTGCTGCCCGTCAGCGCCACTGGCGCGCTGGACACGCCCCGCGCCGTAACCCACGCCCACCGCATGCTGCAAGCCGGGTGCGATGGCATCACCCTGTTTGGCACCACGGGCGAGGGCCCGGCCTTCACCATCGCCGAGCGCACCGGCCTGCTCGAATCCATGCTGGGCAGTGGCATACGACCCGACCAGGTCATCGTCACCATCACCGCGCTGGCCCTGGGCGATGCCATCACGCTGGGCCAGCACGCCAGCCGCCTGGGCGTGCACCGCCAGATGCTGATGCCGCCTTTCTTCTTTAACCAGCCGCGCGATGCGGGCATTGTGGAGGCCGTATCGCAGGTGGTGCGTGGCATTGGCGACGACGCTCTGAAGCTGCTGCTCTACCATTTCCCGTTCATGAGCACCTTCGGCTTCTCGCACGCAGCCATCACCGAGCTGGTGCAGCGCCACCCCGGCCAGGTAGTGGGCGTGAAAGACAGCAGCGGCGACCTGGCGCATTCCCTGGCGCTGGCCCAGGCCTTCCCGGCACTGGCGATTCTGGTGGGTGCCGAGCTGCACGTAGCCCCCACCCTGTGCAAAGGCGGCTCCGGCTCCATCAACGGGCTGGCCAATATCGCACCAAAGCTGATGCGTCGGGTAATGGATGCGCCCAACGCCGTGGCCGCCGCCGACGAAAAGCTGATCACCGATCTGCTGGCCCTGCTGTCGGCCAAACCCGGCATGCCTTTTGTAGGCGTGTACAAGGCCATGCTGGCCGAACAAACCGGCGATGCAGCCTGGCTGCACATGCGGGCGCCCCTGAGCCCGCTGGACAGCGACGAGCTGCAAACCGTGCGCGATGGCTACCGGGCATTGGGCGCAGCGCTGGACCGCGTTTAATGGCGCGCTGACCGAGATTCTTATAAAAACCCCTAGGAGACAACCATGACCTTATCCACACTGAACCGCCGCACCCTGCTGGGCGCCGCCGCCGCCCTGGGCGCCAGCGCCCTGCCTGCATTGGCACAGACCAAGACGGTACTGCGCATTTCCACCCCCGCCGTGCCCGACGACTGGCACGCCAAGATGTGGACAGTGTTCAAAGAGCAGCTGGAAAAAACTGCGCCTGGCGAATTCGATGTGCAGATCAACCTGAACGCCACGCTGTTCAAGCAAGGCACCGAGCCTGCGGCCATGGCGCGCGGCAACCTGGAGCTGTCGAGCATCTCGGCCTTTGATATTGCCAAGCTGGTGCCCGAGTTCTCCATCTTCACCGCAGGCTATGTGGTGCGCGACCCCGACCAGCAGCAGAAGATTTTCAACGGCCCCATCGGTGCCGAGCTGTTCAAGCTGGTGTCTGAAAAGATGGAAGTCACGCCCCTGGCCACCGTCTACCTGGGCACCCGCCAGATCAACCTGCGCGAAGCCAAGCCGGTCAAAACCCCCGCCGACCTCAAAGGCGTGAAGCTGCGCATGCCCGGCTCCAAGGAGTGGCTGTTCCTGGGCGAGGCGCTGGGTGCCACGGCCACGCCGCTGGCCTTTGGCGAGGTCTACATGGGCCTGAAAACCGGCACGATCGACGGCCAGGACAATCCGCTGCCCTCGGTGCGCGCTGCCAAGTTCTACGAGGTGACCAAGCAGGTCGTGATGACCAGCCACCTGGTGGACGGCATTTTCATCGCCATCGCCAGCAAGAGCTTCAACGCACTGAACGCCGCGCAGAAGCAAAAGGTCACCGCCGCCGCCCAGGCCGCAGCCGCCTACAACAACGAAAACCGCCTCAAGGAAGAAAGCCAGCTGGTGGAGTTCTTCAAGAAAGAAGGCCTGCAGGTCAACACGCCGGATGTGGAGGCGTTTCGCAAGTCAGTGCAGGCCACCTACCAGGCCTCGGACTACGCCAAGGTCTGGCCCAAGGGCCTGCTGGACCGCATCAACGCGACCAAGTAAGCCACGGTCCCCCGTATGTTGCGCAGATTGCAACAGGCCGCCAACCTGCTGGGGGGCGGCCTTTTTCTGACCCTGTTCGCCGTATTCATCATCCAGATCACGGCGCGCTTCGGTTTCAACAAACCGCTGCCCTGGACCGATGAGGCCGCCGTGATTCTGTACGTCTGGGTGATCCTCTGGGCTGCAGCCGCCGTGGTGCCCGAGCGGGAGCACGTGGTGTTCGACCTGCTGTGGAACAGCGCGAGCTACCGCACCCGCCAGGTGATGTGCATCGTGGGCAACCTGATGCTGGGTGGGCTGGCGCTGGTGGCCATACCGGCCAGCTGGGACTATGTGCACTTCATGGCCCGCGAAGGCTCGCCGGTGCTGGGCGTGTCCTTCATGTGGATTTTTCTGCCGTTCGTGCTGTTGCTGATCGCCCTGGTCATCCGCAGCGCCTGGGCCATCTGGAACGCCGTGCGCGGCATTGGCTTGGAAGCGGAGTTACGACTATGACCACGGGTCTTTGGAGTTTGATTGCTGTGCTGGTGGCCGGTTTGCTGCTGCGCATGCCCATCGGCTTTTCCATGCTGGCCTCCGGCATTGCCTACCTGCTGGTCAAGGGCCAGGACGTGGGCCTGGTGGCCGAGCAGGTAGGCAACGGCCTGTACAACAGCTATGTGCTGCTGGCGGTGCCGCTGTTTGTGTTTGCCGCCAACATCATGAATGCGGGCACGGTGAGCGAGCGGATTTTTGACTTCTGCCGCATTTTGGTGGGCCGCATGCGCGGTGGCCTGGCACAGGTGGACATTCTGGTCAGCGTGATCTTCTCGGGCATGAGCGGCAGCGCGATTGCCGATGCCGCCGGGCCGGGCCTGGTGACGATACGCCAGATGCTCAAAAAGCCCGAATACACACGCGGCTTTGCCGGTGCAGTGGTGGTGGCCAGCGCCACGCTGGGGCCCATCATCCCGCCCAGCATTCCGATGGTGATTTATGCGATGGTGTCAGGCGCATCGGTCGGGGCGCTGTTTCTGGGCGGCGTGGTGCCGGGCTTTCTGATGGCCGGGCTGATGATGGGCGTGGTGCACATCATTGCCGTCAAACGCAATATGCCGCGCGACGAACCCGTGCCGCGCTCGGAATGGGCGGGTTTGATCTTCCGTGGTGCCCTGCCCTTGTCCATGCCCATCGTGCTGCTGGGCGGCATTTATTCGGGGGCCTTCACGCCCACCGAAGCCGCTGCAGTGGCCGCGCTGCACGCACTCATTTTGGCGGCGGTGGTGTTTCGGGCGCTCACCTGGCGCAGCTTCTGGGGTGTGGTGATGGAATCCACCCGGGGCAGCGCGGTGATCACGCTGATCCTGGCGGGCTCCTTCATGCTGAACTACGCCTTCACCGCCGAAGGCGTGCCCCAAAGCATGGCGATGTGGGTGGACAGCATGCACTTGTCCCGCATCCAGTTTCTGCTGCTGGTGAACGTGATGTTCCTGGTGCTGGGCTGCTTTCTGGACGTGTCTGTCCTGCTGCTGGTGTTTGTGCCCATGCTCCTGCCCGCCGCCAAGCTGCTGGGGGTGGACCTGGTGCACTTTGGCGTGCTGGTGGTGCTCAACATGATGATTGGCCTGATCCACCCGCCGTTTGGCATGCTGCTGTTCGTCACCAAGGCGCTCACCGGCATTCCGATCGGCGAGATGATGAAAGAGGGCTGGCCGTTTTTGCTGATGCTGCTGTGCCTGCTGCTGGCCATCACTGTGTTTCCGCAGATCGTGCTGTGGCTGCCGCAGACCATGGGGTACATCACCCACTAAACGGGGGGAAAATGGGGTTATTGTGGGGTTATTGGCCCCTTATAATCCGGTCACTTTAGCGGGTGTAGTTCAATGGTAGAACGCTAGCTTCCCAAGCTCGATACGAGGGTTCGATCCCCTTCACCCGCTCCACCGCCCCTTGCGCCACCTGCGCATCTCGGCTGCGGAGCCCCTTTTCAGGAGTTCGCAGCATGTCTTTCTCGCCCGCCCCCTTGTCTTTGCTAGTCGCAACCGTTGCCCTCGTGGCCTGTGGCGGTGGCGGCAGCAGCGCAGCCACCCCACCTGCCGCCGTGGTGGCACCCACCGTCACCACGCTGACCAGCAGCCTGTCCAGCCCCTGGGGCATGGCCGTGCTGCCGTCGGGTGAACTGCTGGTCACCCAAAAAAGCGGCAGCCTGCTGCGGGTCAGCGCAGATGGTGCCAGCACCACGCCCATCAGCGGCATCTTGCCGGTGAACGACAGCGGCCAGGGCGGCTTGCTGGGTGTGGCGATCGACCCCGACTTTGCCACCGCCCCCTGGGTCTACTGGGCCTATAGCGAATCCGGCAGCGGCGTGGATGCCGGGCTCACCGGCACGGCAGTGGCGCGGGGGCGTCTGGTGGGCAACGCACTGCAGGATGTGGCCGTGCTGTTTCGCCAGCAACCCAAGACCACGGGCTCGGGCCACTTCGGGTCGCGGCTGGTATTTGCCCGCGACAAAACCCTGTTCATCACCCTGGGCGACCGGCAAAAGTTCACCCCCTCGCAAGACCTGGCGCAGACCATAGGCAAGGTGGTGCGGATTGCGCGCGATGGCAGCATCCCCACCGGCAACCCGGCACTGGGGGCTGGCGCCCTGCCCGGCATCTGGAGCCTGGGCCACCGCAACATCCAGGGTGCCGCCTTGCACCCCGACACCGGAGAGCTGTGGGTCAGCGAACATGGCCCACAAGGGGGCGACGAGGTCAACATTGCCCGCGCCGGGGCCAACTACGGCTGGCCCGTCAAAAGCTATGGCTGCAATTACGGCGACCCGGTGGGCGATGCTTGCCGCATCGGTGGTGGCGTGCATGCACCCGCCTATACCGAGCCGCTCACCTACTGGGTACCCACCTCGGTGGCTCCGGCAGGGATGCTGTTCTACACCGGCAACCTGATTCCGCAATGGAAGGGAAACATGTTCTCGGGCTCGCTGGCGGGCCAGACGCTGTGGCACATGGCGATCAGCCCCACGGCGGTACTGACCCGCGAAGCGCTTCTCGCTGACCGCAATGAGCGGTTTCGGGATGTAGCCCAGGCGAAAGACGGGGCCATCCTGCTGCTGACCGATAGCGGTAAGCTGCTGCGGCTGGCCCCTTGAACACGTTCTGGGTCTCTAGACCAGCTTCACGCCGGTTTGGGCTTGCAGGTCTTCCAGCGTCACGCCGGGGGCCAGTTCCACCACCTTCAGCCCGGCGGGGGTGATGTCCATCACCGCCATGTCGGTGATGATGCGGTCCACCACGCCCACGCCGGTCAGCGGCAGGGTGCAGTTCGGCAGGATCTTCAGATCGATCGTGCCGTCCTTTTTCTTGGCCACGTGCTCCATCAGCACGATGACGCGCTTCACGCCTGCCACCAGGTCCATCGCGCCGCCCATGCCCTTGACCATCTTGCCGGGGATCATCCAGTTGGCCAGGTCGCCTTTTTCACTGACCTGCATGGCACCCAGAATGCTCAGGTTGATCTTGCCGCCACGGATCATGGCAAAGCTTTCGTGGCTGCCGAAGATGCTTGATCCGGGCAGCGTGGTGACGGTTTGCTTGCCCGCGTTGATCAGATCGGCATCGACCTGGTCTTCGGTGGGGAACGGGCCGATGCCGAGCATGCCGTTTTCGCTTTGCAGCCACACTTCTTTGTCGGCGGGCACATGGTTGGCCACCAGGGTGGGGATGCCGATGCCGAGGTTGACGTAAAAGCCGTCTTCCAGCTCCTGGGCCGCGCGGGCCGCCATTTGGTCTTGGTTCCAGGCCATATCAGGCTCCTTTAACGGGGTTGGTTTGGGACGCGGCCGCCGCATCCACCTTGGGGACTGCCAACTCTTCGGTGCTGACCACGGCGGCATGGGCGATCACCGCCTGGGCTTCCACCTTGGCGGCAATCGGATCCACGGCGGTGGAAGCCGACAAGGTGCGCTTTTCAATGCGCTTTTCGGGGTTGGCGTTGAGCACGATGCGGTGCACGTAAATGCCGGGCAGATGCACCTGGTCGGGCACCATGCTGCCGGTTTCCACAATCTCTTCCACTTCCACAATGCAGATCTTGCCCGCCATGGCCACCGCGGGGTTGAAGTTGCGCGCCGTCAGGCGGAACTGCAGGTTGCCGGACTTGTCGGCGCGAAAGGCCTTGACCAGCGACACCTCGGGCACCAGGGAGCGCTCCATTACATAGGTTTCACCGTCGAACTCGCGCAGTTCCTTGCCTTCGGCCACCAGGGTGCCCACACCGGTCTTGGTGAAGAAGGCGGGGATGCCCGCGCCACCGGCACGCAGCTTCTCGGCCAGCGTGCCCTGGGGGGTGAACTCGAGTTGCAGCTCACCGGCCAGGTACTGGCGCTCGAACTCCTTGTTTTCGCCCACGTAACTGGAGATCATCTTCTTGATCTGCCGCGTCTCCAGCAGCTTGCCCAGGCCAAAGCCGTCGACACCGGCATTGTTGGAGATCACCGTCAGGTCGCGTACGCCGGAATCGCGCAGTGCGTCGATCAGCGCCTCGGGGATGCCGCACAGGCCGAAGCCGCCCACGGCCATGAGTTGGCCGTCCTGGACAACGCCTTCGAGCGCCTCGGCGGCAGAGGGGAAAATTTTGTTCACACAGTTCTCCGGTTAAAAATCTAGCAGGACGATACTACCTATTCAGCTACGTAGTTTTTCGTAAAGGGTTTGCACTATGGACGTGGATTACAAGTTGGCGTTTGCGCTGGCCCCGGTGGGCCTGGTGGTGTCGCGCAACCGCGCCATTGTGGACTGCAACCAGCACCTGTGCGAGATGTTTGGGGCCGACCGCGACCAGCTCATCGGCCAGTCGTTCCAGGTGCTGTACCCCACCGCCGTGGAGTTCGAGCGCACCGGTGCACGCATCGCGCTGACCATGGATGCCAAGGGCCACTATGCCGACGACCGCATCATGCAGCGCGTGGGCGGGCGCTTCCAAGGCGAGGCCTTCTGGTGCCACGTGATGGGCCGTGCCTTTGACCGCAACGCGCCGCACGCCGCCGGGGTCTGGAGCTTTGAAGATTTGTCGTCCCGCCGCCCGGTCAAGGCCGCGCTGACCCCGCGCGAGCGCGAGGTGGCCGCCCACGTGATGACCGGCCTGACCTCCAAAGAAATCGCCAAACTGCTGGGCATCAGCCACCGCACGGTGGAAATCTACCGGGCAGGCCTGATGCGCAAGTACAAGGCCTCTACCACCGCCGACCTGGCGCAGCGCTTGCTGGGTGGTTAATTTATAAAAAATAGGCCTCCAGCGCTTATTCCATAAGCACGAGCAGCTATACAATAAATAGCAAATCAATCTCAGAGATTTTTATGAGCCGACTCGGGCACACCCGCGACAAGATCTACAAAACCGTGGCCCGGCAACTGCACGGCGTGGTGCCCTGCTGGGTGTGTGGCCAGCACGTGCTGCCCGCTGCGGCCACGCTAGAGCACATCCAGCCCCTGAGCGAGGGCGGCAACAGCCACCTGGAGAACCTGGCCATCAGCCACGATGTGTGCAATAACCAGCGCCATGCCACGGGCACGGTGCCGGTGTCAGCCGAGCTGCCGGGCAAGGTGCAACGGCGTTGAACCAGGGCGACGTTGAATAAGTCCCCGCGAGGCGGCGCGCCCTGGATCGGGATGGGATGCTAGGCGCAAACCGCAGACATAGCTTGGGCTATGGCGAGGATTTGCAACGACGCAGACCGCCCGAGGCCAGGGATGCGCAGACCGCGAGGGGCTTGTTCAGCGTTGCCTCAGGTTCCGCCAAACACCCCGCGCGCCACCGAGCGGCGGCCCTGCTTGACCTGGGCCATGGCGGCATCGGCGGCCTGGATGATCTGGTCCACGCTGCCGTTGCCGCCCAGGCGCAACTGGATGCCGATGCTGGCGGTGCAGCGCACGTGCAGCGCGCCCAGCGTGTAGTCGCGCTCCAGCATGTCCCAGATCTTGTCGGCCACGGTGTTCACGTGGTGGGCAGCAGACACCTCCTTGCTGCCCAGGTCTTCCAGCAGCACCACAAATTCATCGCCGCGCACCCGGGCCACGGTGTCGTTTTGGCGGATGGCGGCCATCAGCCGCACCGACACCTCCACCAGCACCTGGTCGCCCACCGCGCGGCCATGCACGTTGTTGACGGCCTTGAAGTTGTCCACATCAACGTACAACACCGCAAAGTACGAGCGCTGGCGCGCGCTGTTGAGCTGGGCGCGCCAGATCCGGTCGCGCAGCAGCCGCCAGTTGGGCAGGCCGGTCAGGCCGTCATTGAAAGCCATGGACTGGATCAGCTCGGCCGACACCTGCTGGCGCGAGGTATCGCGCAGCACCCGCGCGGTACCAGTGCGCTGCCCCTGTGCATCCACCAGCGGCACCAGCACCATGGACACCGGCACCAGGCTGCCATTCTGGTGCAGGCGCACCGTCTCCACGGTGCGGATGGCCGGATCCAGGGCCTCCCATGGTGCATCTTCCTCAAACTGGCGGTCGGCAGGTACAAGCCGCCGCAGCGTCTGCCCCAGCATCTGCTGCGCGGTGTAGCCCAGCAAGGCCTCGGCCCCCGGGTTCCAGCCGACCACCGCGCCGTCCAGGTCTTCGAAGCTGATGGCATCGGTGGAGGCCGCCAGCACCGCGTCCAGGCGCTGCTGCAGGTCGTGGATGCGCCGGCGGTGCACGCCGACCAGCAGCACCCCCGCCAGCACGGCAAGCAGGCACACCAGGGCCACAACAAGAGAAGACTGCGACAGCATGGAACCATCTTAGTGCCGATAGCCCGGCTTTGCCTACCACCCGGTCATTGGAACGTGTGCCGAATGGGTGCGCCAGGGTGCATAAACCGGTTTTGGCGCGGACAAGACACCGAATAGGTGCATCCATCTTGTATATCAGTTGGCACGGTTTCTGCGTAATCCGTGGCAATGACCACCGCCGCCGACATCAGTACCCGCATCATCGAAGCCGTCATGGCGCAAAAACTCGCCCCCGGCGCGCGCCTGGGCGAGCAGCCGCTGGCCATGCTGTTCGACTGCAGCCGCACCGTGGTGCGCGAGGCGCTCACCCGGCTGGCGGCGCGCGGCATCGTCACCGTCAGCGCACGCCGGGGCTGGTACGTGATCGAGCCCTCGCAAGACGAGGCCCGCGAGGCTTTTGAGGCCCGCCGGGTGATCGAAACCGGCCTGATCCGCAGCCTGCAGGGCATTGAAAAACCCGCCCTGAAACGGCTCAAACAGCACCTCAAGCAAGAGCAGGCGGCCATCAAAGGCAATGACGTGGGCACGCGCAGCTTTTTGCTGGGCGACTTCCACGTGTGCCTGGCCGAATGCCTGGGCAACAGCCTGCTGGCCGACACGCTGCGCGACTTCACTGCCCGCACCACGCTGATCGCCATGCTCTACCAGTCCTCGCACAACGCCGAGCAGTCCTGCGAAGACCATGTGCAAATCGTTGCCGCCCTGGAAAAAGGCGACACCGCCCTGGCCGAAAAGCTCATGGCCGCCCACATCGGCACGGTGCAGCAGGCGCTGCGGCTGCCGGTGGCCACCGACCCGCTGGCCCAGCTGCGCGATGCCCTGGCCCCGGTGGGCACCACGGCCAAGGCCGCATCTGCGGCACAAGACTTGCATACAAGATCTCGCAAAACCAAGGCATCCACAGCCACTGGCGCGGATGCTCTCCCCGACGACCCTTCCACTTACCTAGGAGCCTTGCTATGACACGTACCTCTTCGTCCACCCGCCGCCACTTCCAGTCCGGCCTGGCTGCCATCGCCCTGCTCGCCAGCCTGGGTGCCCACGCCCAGACCGCCCTGGACGACGTGCTCAAGGCCAAGAAAATCACCATCGCCATCCCCACCGACTTCCCGCCCTACGGCTTTGTGGGCACCGACCTGAAGCCCCAGGGCCTGGATATCGACATGGCCAACTACATCGGCGGCAAGCTCGGCGTGGCGGTGGAACTGGCCCCGGTAACCAGCGCCAACCGCGTGGCCTACCTGCAGTCCAAAAAGGCCGACCTGGTGATCTCGTCGCTGGGCAAAAACCCCGAGCGCGAAAAAGTCATCGACTTCACCGCCGCCTACTCGCCCTTCTTCCAGGCCGTGTTTGCCCCCAAAACCCTCAGCATCAAGAGCTTTGCCGACCTGGCGGGCAAGTCGGTGGGCGTGACCCGTGGCGCCATCGAAGACCAGGAGCTGACCAAGCTGGCCCCGTCGGGCGCAGATATCAAGCGCTTTGAAGACAACAACGTGACCGTCTCGTCCTTTGTATCCGGCCAGGTGCAGGTGATTGCCACCGGCGCGTCGGTGGCGGGCAACCTGATGGCCAAGAACCCGCAACTGGGTGCCGAATACAAGCTGCTGCTGAAAGACTCGCCCAACTTCATCGGCGTGGCCAAGGGCGAAGATGCACTGCGTACCAAGGTCAACGAGATCATCATCGCCGCCAAAAAGTCCGGCGACATCGACAAGATGGCCCAGCGCTGGCTGGGCCGCCCCGCCGGTAACCTGCCCGAGTAACTTGGCACACCCCCAGGCTGCAGTGCTTCGCATCTTTCGCCAACCCCCTTGCAGGGGGCAACACCAGCAGCCTGGCAAAGCCAGTTCTGCGGTGTTCACGAAGGATTCTTCTGCATGCCGCTTGTCGGGCGCAGCAGTTACCCCTCACTAGCCTTTTCTTGGATACATAGGAGAGCCAAGCCATGCGCATCGCATTCGACTTTTACGCCGTGCTGGAGCAGTGGCCGCTGCTGGTCAAGGGCATCACCTGGACTTTGGGCCTGACCCTGGTCGCCACGCTGATCGGCGCGGCGCTGGGTATCTCGTGTGCCTGGGTGCGCAGCCAGAACACGCGGGCACCCCAGTGGCTGCAGTGGGTGGTGGGCGCGTATGTGGAGCTGATCCGCAACACACCGTTCATCGTGCAGCTGTTTTTCATCTTCTTCGGACTGCCCGCTTTGGGCTTCAGGCTGTCGCCCGAGGTGGCTTCCATCCTGGCCATGGTGATCAACCTGGGGGCCTATGCCACCGAAATCATCCGCGCCGGTATCGATGCCACGCCCCGTGGGCAGATCGAGGCCGCCTCCAGCCTGGCGATGTCGCAATGGCAGACCTTCACCCGGGTGGTGTTGCCACCAGCGCTGAAGAAAGTCTGGCCCGCGCTAGTGAGCCAAATCATCATCGTGATGCTGGGCTCCGCGGTGTGCGGGCAAATCTCCACCGAGGAGCTGAGCTACGCCGCCAACCTGATCCAGAGCCGCAATTTCCGCGCGTTCGAGGCCTTCATCATTGCCACGGCCATCTACCTGGCGCTGTCGATGTCGGTACGCAAGCTGCTGAACTGGCTGGGTCCGCGTTTTGTTTATGGAAGGTAAAGACTGTATGACAACACCGCACAACAAAAGACAAGGCGTCTCTCAGGCCAGGGACCCGTGGAACCGGCTTTGCCGGGCCACTGGGTTCGCCCCCTGCAAGGGGGTTGGCGAAAACACGCAGTGTGTAGCCTGGGGGTGTGAAAAATTCTATGGTTGATTTCGCCATTTGGGATATTTTTCGCAACCTGCTGCTGGCAGCGCGCTGGACGGTGGGCCTGTCGCTGATGGCCTTCATCGGCGGCGGCATCGTCGGCGTGCTGCTGCTGGTGGCCCGGCTGAGCCAGGTGCGCGGCACCGAGACCTTTGTCGCCGCCTACGTGCAGGTGTTCCAGGGCACGCCGCTGCTGATGCAGCTGTTTCTGGCGTACTTTGGCATTGCGCTGTTTGGCATCAATACCAGTGCCTGGGTGGCGGCGGCTGCGGCACTCACGCTGTACACCAGCGCGTTTTTGACCGAGATCTGGCGCGGCTGCGTGGCCTCCATCCCCAAGGGACAGTGGGAGGCCTCGGAAAGCCTGGCGCTGAGCTTTGGCGAGCGGCTGCGCTACGTGGTGCTGCCCCAGGCCATCAAGATCGCCATCGCACCCACGGTGGGCTTCTTGGTGCAGGTGATCAAGGGCACGGCGCTGGCCTCGGTGATTGGTTTTATCGAGCTCACCAAGGCCGGCACCATGATCGCCAACGCCACTTTCAAGCCCTTCGTGGTCTACAGCTGCGTGGCGCTGATGTACTTCGCCCTGTGTTTTCCGGTCAGTTTTTACGCCAAATTGTTAGAGAGGAAGATGCATGCAGCCCGCCGCTAAACCCCAAACCAGCCTTAGCCCTATCGTCGAGATCAAGGGCCTGCGCAAGTCCTTTGGCACCAACGAGGTGCTCAAAGGCATCGACCTGCAGGTGCAGGCCGGTGAGGTCATTGCCATCATCGGTAAAAGCGGCTCGGGCAAGAGCACGCTGCTGCGCTGCATCAACGGGCTGGAAGTGTTCCAGAGCGGCAGCCTCACCGTGGACAGCAAGCCGCTGCTGCACGACAACGCCCTGGCCATGCGGGCGCTGCGCCAGCGCGTGGGCATGATCTTCCAAGGCTTTAACCTGTTTCCGCACCTGACGGTGGGCAAAAACGTGATGCTGGCCCCGCGCCTGGTCAAGCAGCAGGCGGATGACGCGGGCACGGCCCAGGCTAAAAAGCTGCTGGCCCGCGTGGGTTTGGCCGAGAAGTTTGATGCCTGGCCCGACCAGTTGTCTGGTGGGCAGCAGCAACGGGTGGCCATTGCCCGTGCACTGGCCATGGAACCGGCGGTGCTGCTGTGCGATGAAATCACCTCGGCACTCGACCCGGAGTTGGTGGGCGAAGTGCTGCGCGTGGTGGAGGGCCTGGCCGCAGAAGGCATGACCCTGCTGATGGTGACGCACGAAATGGCGTTTGCCCGCAAGGTCAGCAACCGGGTGATCTTCATGCACCAGGGCCGCGTGCACGAGATGGGTCCGCCTGCAGAGCTGTTTGGCAACCCGCAAACGCCGGAGCTCAAACAATTCCTGTCGTCACTGACCGACTGAAATTTGCTACTGTATCAATAGCTGCTCACGCTTATTCAGTAAGCGTTAGCAGCTATTTTTATGCCGAAAACTCAGGCGTACTCACGTTGCGATTCGCGTTGGGCCTGGCTCTTGGCATCGTCCTCGCGCTGGATTTGCAGCATCGCGGCTTCCAGCTTGCGGTAGGTGGACACAAACAGGTCCTGGCAGGTGACGCGGTGGCCGGTGGAGCTGCGGTCGTTGTCGGTGGTGATCATGGCGGCGATGATGGTGGCGGTGGGTTGCATCAGTTCGATTCGCATGGCGCATCCTTTCGAAATTAATAATTACACTGAACACATACGCCATTTCAATCCCATTTAGCGTGCGTGACAATCGGGTTCACACTAGGGTGGCGGCCCTTCGCCCCCTCTTTACATCAGCGATACACCGAACTTGCTACAAGACCTGCTCACCCGCCAATGGATCACGCTGCACGGTGCGCTGGTCGTTTTGGGCCTGGGCATTTACATGGCGGGCTCGCACACGCTGAAGCAGCGCCGCCACCCGTCGGCCGCCATCGCCTGGACGATTTCGCTGGTGCTGCTGCCCTACATCGCCCTGCCGCTGTACCTCATGTTTGGCCGCCGCAAACTGGCCAGCACCCGCCGCACCACGCCCCTACCCGCCCCGCATGCGGCCAGCGCGCAAGAACACCTGGCCACCGCGCTGGGCCTGGGTGGCACCGCCAGCTTCGCGTCACTGGTGGTCCACCAGGATGGCCGCGAAGCGCTGCACCGCCTGCAGGCGCTGATCACCGAGGCACGGCACAGGCTGGATATCTGCACCTTCATCCTGGGGCGGGACGTGCTGGGCGATGCCATCACCGCGCAACTGCTGCTGCGCGCCCACCAGGGCCTGAAAATCCGCCTGCTGCTGGACGGCATTGGCCTGTACCTGGGTGGCCACCCGAATCTGCAGCGCCTGCGGGCCGCGGGCATCCAGGTGGTGTTGTTCGTGCCGCCCTTGTCGTCACCGCTGCGGGGCCGCACCAACCTGCGCAACCACCGCAAAATGGCCGTGGCCGACGGTGCCTGGCTGTGGTGCGGGGGCCGCAACCTGGCAGCCGAATACTTTGAGGGTGACACCGTCTCGGTGCTGAAAAAACCGGTATGGATCGACCTGAGTTTTGATTTGCAAGGCGATTTGGCGGGCCAAGCCCAGCAGCGGTTTGACCAGGACTGGATTTTTGCCACCACCGGCAAGGCCACCAGCGCCCCGCCTTGGGCTGCGCCTCTGGCATCCCCCGGCCCCCGTGGGCGCCTGGTGCCCAGCGGCCCCGACCAGGCCGACGACACTTTCTACGCCCTGCTGGTGTCGGGCTGCTTCACTGCGCAAACCCGCATCCTGGCCGTCACGCCCTACTTCGTGCCCGACCAGACTCTGCTGATGGCGCTGACCCTGGCGGCCCGGCGCGGGGTGGCGGTGGATCTGGTGCTGCCCGCGCAGTCCAACCACCGCCTGGCCGACATCGCCCGCCATGCCGCCCTGCGCGAGCTGGTGTCCGCGGGGGCGCGCATCTGGTTGCTACCCAGCATGGTGCACGCCAAGGCGGTGCTGATCGACCAGGATCTGGCCCTGGTCGGCTCAGCCAACCTGGACGAGCGCAGCCTGTTTTTGAACTACGAGCTGATGGTGGCCTTCTACGACCCGGCGGTGGTGCAACAATTTGCCGACTGGATCCAGCAGCTGCAAGGCCACACCCGGCCCTACCAGGCCCAGCCACCCAGCCTGCGGCGCGAGCTGGTCGAGGGGCTGGTGCGCTGGGTGGCTTTTCAGCTCTGATCGAAACTGTGATAGGGGCTGCGAGAGACTTGTCAACTGCTTAAATAACAAGCAGTGCAAGGTTTACCCTTATAGATCAAGGGTTTACCCTCGCTATTCTGCCGATTTACAGAGTTATCCCCAAAGTTATCCAGAGGGAACGGGGAGAACTTTTACAGCAAGTTACAGGCGCTGGCGCAGCGCCTCGTACAGGCACACGCCGCTGGCCACCGACACGTTCAGGCTCTCTACCGCGCCGTGCATGGGGATGCCGACCAGTTCGTCGCAGGTCTTGCGCGTGAGCTGGCGCATGCCGTCGCCTTCGTTGCCCAGCACCAGCGCCACCGGGCCTTTCAGGTCCACCTGGTACAGGGTTTTGGGCGCGTTGTCGCTGGTGCCTATGCACCAAATGCTGCGTTCCTTGAGCTCGCCCAAGGTGCGCGCCAGATTCGTGACCATGAAGTAAGGCACGGTTTCGGCTGCGCCGCTGGCCACCTTGGCCACCGTGGCGTTGATGCCTGCGGCGTGGTCTTTGGGGGCAATGACTGCGTGGGCACCGGCACCGTCGGCTACGCGCAGGCAGGCACCCAGGTTGTGGGGATCGGTCACGCCGTCCAACACCAGCAACAGCGCGGGCTCGGTCAGGCTGTCGAGCAAATCATCGAGCGAATGCACCTGTGGAATATGTTCCACCCGTGCCGCCACGCCCTGGTGGCCATGGCTGCCGCAGAGCTTGGCCAGGCGCATGCTGTCGCCCTCGATCAGGCGGGCACCGGCCTCATTGGCTTTTTCCAGGAACTGGCGCATGCGCGCGTCGCGCCGGGTGGGCTCGTAATAGATTTCGATGATGGATTGGGGCGCGGTTTTCAGGCGCACGCCCACGGCATGGAAGCCGAAGAGAACTTTAGGGGAAGACATGGGGAGATTATCGACGCTGGCACGCCCCTGGCACCATACTATTCTTTTAATAGCTGCTCACGCTTATGGAATAAGCGCTAGCAGCTAAAAAAGCTTAAATTCCCCTCAGGCCACGCTGAAGGTGTAGGTGCAGGTGGTGCTGCCGTCGGGCGACACCACCTCCACAGTGAAGCTGCTGCCCGCCGACACCGCCAAGGTGGCACTGGCCCCCTGCGCCAGCGCCGTGCCATTGACCTTCATCGAGGCGATCTTGTTCGACATGGCGGTGGGCTTGACCACCAGGCGGGTGCTGCCAGCGGGCACATTGACCGTGTAGGCGGTGGTCCAGGGGTCGAACTTGTTGGCCAGCTTGTTGGCCACGCCGTTGCTGGGGGCGGCCCAGTACACGTCCACGCCCACCAGGGTGCCGCCGGTGAACTCGATGTTGCTCAGCACCGCGTATTTCTTGTAGCCGTCGGCAGCGTTGTAGTCGATGGCGGCGGCCGTGGGGTACACGCTGGTGGGTTTGGTCAGGTAGTCCACCGCCGCGGCGAACTTGCCGATGGGGCCGATGCACATCCAGTTTTTGTCGCGCCACATGTCGCCCACGATGCTCATGCGGTCGCCGCCCTTGCTGCCGCCCCGGATGGACGGCAGGGTGACGGCATTGCCCTGGTCGATGATCTGCTGGAAGCACTGCACAAAGTTGTTCACCCCCTTCATGCCCACCGAGGCCTCCTGGTGGGCATTGGTGACTTCGGTGATCTGGCCCAGGGTGCTGCTTTTCTGGTAGTTGCTGATGAGCTGCTGCGTTAGCGACAGGAACAGATCGACCTTGACCGACTGGTACTGGGTGGTGTCGGCGGTGTAGGCGCGGTTGCAGGCCCACATGTCCGAGCCAAACACCCAGCCGGTCTGGTTCACCATGAAGGTCAGCAGCCCGTTGGTGTGGCCGGGCTGGATGTAGGCCGTGCCCTGCACATTGCCCAGGTCGAACACCTGGCCATCGGTGGCGGCCACGGCGGCGGTGCCCGCGCTGCGGAAGTCGGCCCGGCTGGCAGCCATGAAGGCGGCTTTCTCGATGGCAGAGGCGTACAGCGTGATGCCGGCCGAGGTGAAGTTGTAGATCTGCTCGGAATGGTCGGGGTGGTTGTGGCCCACCATCACGTCATAGGGTTTGGTGGCCAGGGTGTCGATGAAGGCCTTGAGGTTGGCCTTTTGGTAGCCGTATTCGCCCGCGTCAAACACCATGCCGCGGGTGGAGCCCTCGATGTAGAACACAAAGGCCTGGTAGTACTCGGCCGGGTTGTGGATCTTCCACACCGTGGGCGTGGTGGCGGTGCCGGGGTGCATCAACCGGGCCTGGAAAGCCCCAACCTGCGGGCGCACCACGTTCCACATGAATTCGCGCACCGCGCTGGTGGCCAGGCCGTTCTTTTTGGCCACGGTCTTCAGGCGGTACAGGCGCGAGTCGGTCACCGAGGTGAGCGGGTTGACGAACTGCAGCACGCCGTCCACCGTGAAGTCGTACACCGCCCCGCCCGTGGTGGGGTCGGCGGGCTCCTTGCCGTCGAAGGTGACGGTGTAGTAAATCGTGGCCCCGTCGGTGGGGGTGGAGATGCGGATGTAGCGCCGGGGCGCGGTGGTGCCTGCCTTGCACATCACCTGCGGCGGGGCCACCAGCTTGGCGCTGATGCCGGTCTGGATGGCCTTGGCATCGTTCACCGACAGCGAAGTCGCCGGGCCAAACAGCGTGGCGCTGCTGCCCGCCATGTAGCCTGCGGCCAGCATGGCGTTGACGCTGCTTTTCTTCGCTGGGCTGATGGTGGCCGCGTCGGTAAACCCGGCCAGGGCGTTGGTGCTGCTCAAGGGGACTTTGAAGGCCTTCACAAAGATGTCGGCTGCGTCCTCGCGGGTGATGGGCTTGTCGGGGTAGAAATAGCCTTCGACGTTGCTGATGAGCGACTCCTCCAGCGCCATCTCGATCTGCTTGGCAAACGGCGTGGCACCCAGGATCACATCCACAAAGGTGGGCTGCACGGCCTTGTAGGGGTCGTTGTACTCGGAGGAATGCACCCAGTTGAACAGCTCGGCAATGCTGGCCACAAAGGCCGCGCGGGTCATCACCTCGGAACCCAGCACCGGCCCGTCGTCCCCGCCGCCGCAGGCCGTCACCGTGACGGTGGAGGCCAGCAGCGCGGGCATGCCCAGCATCTGGCCAAAAAAGCGGCGCGAGATGCGCTCGGTGGTCAGGCCGCCTTGGGCCGGGAGGGTGGTGGTTTTTTCTTTTGTGCGCATGTCTTCCTCTGAGGGGTGGTTAAAACAAACTGGTTCGTACATAGGTACGTGTGAGGCAGCACGGGCGCGGTGGCCCGTGCGGTCAACGAAGTGGGAAAGATTTAGGCCGGTTGCTGTAGATCGACCAGCGCCCGCAGCCCCGCCAGGTACGACACCGGCCCCAGCCCCTGGATGGTGCCGCGCACCGCCGGGGAGATGATGGAGTGCGCCCGCCACGTCTCGCGCGCAGCGATGTTGGACATGTGCACCTCCAGCGTGGGGAAAGGCATGGCCTTGATGGCATCGTGCAGCGATACGCCGTGCTGCGTCAGCCCGGCCGGGTTGACCAGCGCGCCCTGGGCGGTGTCGATGTGCTGGTGCAAAAAGTCCACCAGCGCGCCCTCGTGGTTGGACTGCATGACCACCAGCTCCACCCCCAGCTGCTGGGCCAGGATGTGCAGACGTTCATTGATCTGCACCAGCGTGGTGGTGCCGTAGATGTGCGGCTCGCGGCGGCCAAACAGGTTGAGGTTGGGTCCGTGGAGAACGAGGATTTGCATGGTGTGCCTTGGTGTGGATCTGTAGGTCGGTGCTTATTTGTGGATGCGGGCCAGCTCGTCGTTGTAGAGCTTGACCATGGCCGGGTCGTAGCTGGCGGCAAACTTGTCCACCACCGGCTTCACCAGTTGCCGCATGCGGGCCACTTCGGGCGCGGCAATCTCGTTGTATTGCATGCCCTTGGCCTGCAGCTCACCCACCGCCTTCTGGGCCGCCGCCCGGCTCACCTGGCGCTGGTAGTTGCGTGTCTCGTCTGCCGCCTCGTGCATCATTTTTTGCTCGGCGGGGCTGAGCTGGTCCCAGAACTTCTTGCTCACCAGCACGATGTTGGCCGCGTACACATGGTTGGTGGCGCTGACGAACTTCTGCACCTCGAACAGCTTGTTCGACAGGATCACCGCAAACGGGTTTTCCTGGCCGTCCACCGCCTTGGCTTCCAGCGCGCCGTACAGCTCGGCAAACGGCATGGGCACCGCGTTGGCCTTGAAGGTTTTGAAGGTTTCCAGAAACACCGGGTTGGGGATCACGCGGATCTTCAGGCCGTCCAGGTCCTCGTGCCGGGTGATGGCGCGTTTGCTGTTGGTCACATTACGAAAGCCCAGGTCCCAGTAACCCAGGGCGACCAGGCCTTTTTCGGGCAGTTTGGCCAGTAGCGCCTGGCCCAGCGGGCCGTCCAACAGGCCATCGGCCTGGGCAAAGTTGCCCACCGCAAACGGAAAGTCCACCAGCCCGAACTCTTTGACAATGCCCGCCAGCGAGGTGGTGGCCGGGGCCGACATCTGCTGGATACCGCCTTGCAGCGCCGACTGCTGCTGCATCTCGTTGCCCAACTGCGAGGCCGGGTACTCCTGCACCTTGAGCTTGCCGCCGCTCTTGGCGGCCAGCAGCTCGGCAAAGCGCTTCACGCCGAAGCTGACCGGGTGGTCGGCGTTGTTCAGGTGGCCAAAGCGGATCACCCGCTCCTCCTGGGCCTGCGCGGTCCCCAGCGCCATGCAGCATGCGGCCAGCGCCAATGTTCGGAAAATGGGTTTCAACGTTGTCTCCTGGTGGTTTTATCCGGCGCAGAGCCTGTGCAATCTGCGCGGTGCAGGCATGATAGACAAAAAGTGGAAATGTTTTCCACTTTATTTGCGCATAACTGGTATGCCCAAATCCGCTGGGTTACAGTGGCGCAAAAAACGCCCCCCTATGACCACTATTCTTGAGCGCAGCTTCAACGTGTTGGAGCACCTGGCCGACCACCCCGAAGGCACGCCCCTGTCGGCCCTGGCCAGCCAGCTGGGCATGCCACTCAGCGCCACCCACCGCCTGCTCACCGAACTGGTGCGCTGCGGTTATGTGCGCCAGGAACAAAGCCACAGCGTCTATGTGCTGAACATCAAGCTGGTGTCACTGGGTCTGCGCTTTTTGAGCAATAGCGGCATCGTCGATGTGGCCCAGCCGCTACTCGACCGGCTGGCGGCGGCCTCCGGCGAACTGGTGCGGCTGGCGGTGGTCGACGGCGAAACACTCACCTTTGTGGCCAAGGCCCAGGGCGCGACCAAGGGCCTGCGTTACGACCCCGACATGGGCCTGTCGGTGAATCTGTCGTGCAGCTCGGCCGGGCACGCCTGGCTGTCCACCATGTCGGATACGGACGCGCTGCAACTGGCGCAAAAGCAGGGTTTTGGCCTGCCGGAGCACTTTGGCCCCAACGCCCCCACCACGGCCCCGGCCCTGCTGGCCTACCTGCACGCGGCCCGAGCGTATGGCTACAGCATGATCAACGAAGTCTTCGCCCCCGCCATGACCGCCATGGCCGCCCCGCTGCGCGGCCACAACAATGGGGTCATCGGGGTGGTCACCATCGCCGGGCCGGCGGTGCGTTTGACCGAAAGCCGCATGCGCGAACTCGGCCCCGTGCTGCTGGAAACCGCCGAAGCCGTAGGCCACGCCAGTGCGGCCTCGGCGCTGTTCAAGCACCGGGGCTGATTTGCTACTCTTTTAAGAGCTAGTTGCGCTTATGGAATAAGCGCTAGAGGCCGATTTCTTATAAATTCAAGTGTGGGCGATCTGGCCCGCTTCGATGGTGATGCGACGCTCGCACTGGGCGGCAATGCCCCGGTCGTGTGTCACCAGCACCAGGGTCGTGCCCTGCTCGCGGTTCAGGGTGAACATCAGCTCCATGACCTTTTCGCCGGTGGCAAAGTCCAGGCTGCCGGTGGGCTCGTCGGCCAGCAGCACGGCGGGCTGGACCACAAAGGCCCGTGCCAGGGCCACACGCTGCTGCTCACCGCCGCTGAGCAGCTTGGGGTAGTGGCCCAGGCGTGCCCCCAGGCCCACACGCTCCAGCATCTCGGTGGCGGCTTTGCGGGCATCCTTGCGCGCTGCCAGCTCCAGCGGCAGCATCACGTTTTCCAGTGCGGTCAGGTTGCCCATCAGCTGGAAGCTCTGGAACACAAAACCCATCTTTTGCGCCCGCACGGCGGCGCGCTGGTCTTCCGACAAGGCAAAAATGTCCTGTCCGGCTACCCGCACCGTGCCCTGGGTGGGTGTGTCCAGCCCGGCAATGATGGACAGCAGCGTGCTTTTGCCCGACCCGGACGCGCCCACAATGGCCACAGTCTCCCTGGGCGCGAGGGAGAAATCGATATCGCGCAAAATGGCCAGCGAACCGGTGGAATCCGTGACGGATTTGGAGATGTGTTCTACCGCAATGACGGCACCGGTTGAAAGAGTTGGCATGAAAGGCTTTGAGTTTTGAAACGTAGACACTTTATCGCGCTAGCGACCCTGGCCGTGGCTGTAGGGACATCGGCCGCCCAAACTCCCTCTATTTTGGTCGTCGGCGACAGCCTGAGCGCCGAGTACGGCCTGGCCCGTGGTACGGGCTGGGTGGCCTTGCTGGAAAAGCGCCTAGCCATTGAGAAAATTGCCGCCACGGTGCACAACGCCAGCATCAGCGGCGACACCACCCCCGGCGGACGCGCCCGCCTGCCCGCCCTGCTGCGCAGCGTGAAGCCCAGTGTGGTGGTGATTGAACTGGGGGGCAACGATGCCTTGCGCGGCCTGCCTTTGCAGGGCACCGAAGACAATTTGCGCAACATGACCAAGGCCGCGCAAAAGGCTGGGGCCAAGGTGCTGCTGGTGGGCATGCAGGTGCCGCCCAATTACGGGCGCGACTACACCGACCGCTTCAGTGGCCTGTTTGCCAAGGTTGCCAAAGGGGAAAAAGCCGCGCTGGTGCCGTTTCTGCTGAAAGGCGTGGCGGACGGGCCAGATGCGGCCAAATTGTTCCAGCCGGACCGCATCCACCCCAAGGCGGATGCGCATCCTGTGATGCTGGACAACGTGTGGCCGGAGCTGAAGAAGCTGTTGAAGTAGCCGAAAGTCCCGAAATCAGGATTCCGTGGGTGCCTCGGGCGGCTGACCGTCTGCCGGGGTGGTGCCATCTTCGGGCGCATGCTCGTCGTGCTTGCGTTCGTTTTTGGACTTGAGCTTGTCTTCTTTCTTCTTTTTCTTGGCCAGCTCTTTTTGGCGCTTTTCGTATCCGTAATTAGGTGTTGCCAAGGTCGTCTTCTTTCAAATAGTGTGCAGCCACTTTAACAGCTTGCAACCAGGGTTTGAAGCGCTTGCGCCAAGTCAGCTTGCAGGTCCACAACAGATTCCAATCCCACCGCAAACCGCACCAGCGTGCCCTGCGCCACGCCCGCAGGCCATGTCTTGCGCATGCTGGCCAGCTCGTACGGCACCACCAGGCTCATGGGGCCGCCCCAGCTATAGCCAATCTTGAAAAGCTGCAAGGCATCGCAGAACGCATCGACCTGCGCGGACGCGTATTTGGCATCCACCACCACACTGAACAAGCCCGCTGCCGCATCGCTGCGGCACAGCGTCAGCCAGTGCGCGTGCCCTGGCGAGTCGGGCAAGGACGGGTGCAGCACCTGGGCAAATGCGGGTTGCTGGGTGCACCAGCGCGCCAAAGTGCGGGTGGCGGCATCGTGTGCGTGGTAGCGCAAAGCCATGCTGGACAAGGAGCGCAGCACCAGCTCGGCATCGTTGGCCCCCACGGCCAGGCCCAGGTGCATGTGGGTACGCTGGATCTTGCGGTGCAAGGCCGGGTCGCGGGTGATGACGCTGCCCATCAGCACGTCGCCACCACCGCTGGGGTATTTGGTCAGGGCGTGCGCCGAGATATCCACCCCCAGCGCCGGGCTGGTGCCGGGGAGCAGATCAAACGGGTTAAAGGCCAGACCCGCACCCCAGGTGTTGTCGAGTGCGCAGAACACACCCCGCTCCCGACAGATACGCACCAGGGCGGGCAGATCGGGGAACTCCAGCGTGACCGAACCGGCGGCCTCGACCCAGACCAGCCGGGTCGTATCGGTGATTTTGGCGGCCAGATCGGCCTGGTCCATGGCGTTGTACACCTGGGTGGTAATCCCCCAGCGCGCCAATTGGCCATCGGCAAACGACTTGTTGGGGCCGTAGACGTTGTCGGGCACCAGCATGCTGTCGCCGGTCTTGAGCAGGGCCAGGGCCACATTGGCAATCGCCGTGAGCCCGCTGGGCACCAGCACGCAGTACGTGCCGCCCTCTATGGTGCACAGGCGCTCTTCCAGCTGGTAGGTGGTGGGCGTGCCGTGCAGGCCGTAGGTGAAGGCGGATTTGTCCTTCCAGTCGCGTTCGCGCATGGCGGCGACGCTGGGGAAGATGACGGTGGAAGCTTTGAACACCCCTGGCTGCGGGGCCGCAAAATCGGCCGGTGGCTGGTAGGGGTGGTGGATGAGTTGGGTGGTCAGGTCAGGCAAACAACATCTCCGTCAAACATGCATCAAAGTTTCCACTTTTCCATCAATTGCTCGGGACGCATGGCATCGTAGCCTTCGAAAGGCTGGTGGATCCACGGGTTGGTGGGCAAAAACTCTACCGAGTAGTCGGGGGTGAACACCGACACTGCCTTGGTCCAGACCACGGCGCTGCGCAGTTCGGTAATGGGCGGGTAGTTGGTTTTGAGTTGCTCTATCACCGAGCGCAGGGTGTGGCCGGTATCGGCCAGGTCGTCCACCAGCAGCACTTTGCCCGCAATTTCACCCTTGGGCGTGGTGATGAAACGGGCAATGTCCAGCGTGCCCTGCTGCTTGCCGGCATCTGCGCGGTAGGAGCTGGTGGACATGATGGCCAGCGGCTTGTCGAAGATGCGCGACAGCACGTCGCCAGGGCGCAAGCCACCACGGGCCAGGCACAGAATGGTGTCGAACTGCCAGCCCGACTGGTGCACCTTGAGTGCCAGCTTTTCGATCAGGTTGTGGTACTCGTCATAACTCACGTACAGGTGTTTACCGTCTTCTGTCAACATGGGAACTACTCCTGAAACTATAGCTACTCGCATAGGCACTGATTGCGGTGAGTGCCTATTTTTTATGAATTTGGCTTAAGCCTGATAAGGATGCTTGAGCAGGATGGTGTGGTCCCGGTCCGGGCTGGTGGACACCATCGCAATGGGCACGCCGGTCACCTGCTCGATGCGGCTGAGGTAGCGCTTGGCGTTGACCGGGAGCTTGTCGTAGTCGGTCACGCCCACGGTGGAATCGGTCCAGCCGTCGATGGCCTCGTACACCGGCACGCAGCGGGCAATATCGTCTGCGCCCATGGGCAGGATGTCGATCAGTTCGCCGTCCAGCATGTAGCCGGTGCAGAGTTGCAGTACGTCGATGCCGTCCAGCACGTCCAGCTTGGTGATGCACAGGCCGCTCAGGCCATTGACCTGGGCGCTGCGTTTGAGCAAAGCCGCGTCGAACCAGCCACAACGGCGGCTGCGGCCGGTGGTCACGCCTTTTTCAGCGCCGATGGTGCTCATGTGGTAGCCGGGCGTGCCAGGCTCTTCCCATGCCAGTTCGGTGGGGAACGGGCCACCACCGACGCGGGTGCAGTAGGCCTTGGTGATACCCAGGATGTAGTGCAGCATGCCCGGGCCCACGCCCGAGCCCGCTGCCGCGTTACCGGCCACGCAGTTGCTGGAGGTGACGTAGGGGTAGGTGCCGTGGTCCACGTCGAGCAGCGTACCCTGCGCGCCTTCAAACAGCAGGTTGGCGCCAAGCGCATGGGCATCGTTGAGTTCACGCGACACGTCGGCCATCATGGGCTTGAGCAACTCGGCGTGGCGCATGGACTCGGCGTACACCGTGTCGAAGTCGATGGCCGGGGCGTGCAGGAACTGGGTCAGCACGAAGTTGTGCAGTTCCAGCAGTTCGCGCAGCTTGGTGGCAAAGCGCTCGGGGTATTTCAGATCCTGCACACGCAGGGCGCGGCGGGCGATTTTGTCTTCATAGGCCGGGCCAATGCCGCGACCCGTGGTGCCGATTTTTTCGGTGCCGCCCTTTTCGCGCAGGCATTCCCGGGCAATGTCGATGGCGGCGTGGAACGGCAAGATCAAGGGGCAGGCTTCGCTGATGCGCAGGCGCGAACGCACTTCCACACCGGCTTTTTCCAGGCCTTCGATTTCTTCGAACAGCTTGGCGGCCGACAGCACTACGCCGTTGCCGATGTAGCACTTCACACCCGCACGCATGATGCCGCTGGGGATCAGGTGCAAAGCCGTTTTCACGCCGTTGATGACCAGCGTGTGGCCGGCATTGTGGCCGCCCTGGAAGCGCACCACGCCCTGGGCGCTCTCGGTGAGCCAGTCGACCAGCTTGCCTTTACCTTCGTCGCCCCACTGTGTGCCAACGACGACGACATTGCGACCAGGGACTAAATTGTTTTGGGTGTTCATCTCGGGAATTTTCTTAAATAGCTTGCACGATCCACTGGCCCGCAGCTTGGGTCAGCACGCGGTCGCAATGGAATTCATCAACTTCACTCTCGTGGCCGGGCAGTACGCAGACCACGGTTTCGCCCTGGGCCCGCAGCGCGGCAATGGCGCTGCGCAAATCGGCCCCAGGGCCCCAGGGCGCACGGATCACCGCTCGCAGCGGACGCGGACCCACCGCGCCCACCACCTGCTTCAGATCCAGACTGAAACCCACTGCCGGGCGGTTGCGGCCAAACACCGCGCCCACCTCGTCGTAGCGCCCGCCGCGCACCAGGGCATCGCTGGCGCCCTGCGCGTAAATCGCAAAACGGGCACCGCTGTAGTAGGCGTAGCCGCGCAGGTCGGCCAAGTCAAACGTCACTGGCGTACCAATCAGCTGGGCCGACAGCCATTGCAGGTCGCGCAGGGCAGCCTGGATGGCAGGCAAGGCGGGCAGCACGCGCTCGGCGGTCTGCAGGATGCTGGCATCGCCGTAGAGCTGGACCAGGGCCAGCACACCATCGCGCGACGCTTTGGGGAAATCCTGGCACAGGGTAGCGAGTTCGGTCGCGTCCTTGTTGGCCAGCGCGGCATGCACGCGTGCCAAGTGCTCGATTGAGAGCCCCAGATCGGCCAGCAGTGCCCGGGCAATACGGGCATCGCCCATGTCCACGGTCAGGCCTTGCACATCGGCAGCCCGCAAGCAATCCAGCGAGAGTTGCAGAATTTCCAGATCGGCTTCCAGCCCGGCGTGGCCGTAGATTTCGGCCCCGAGCTGTAGCGGCTCGCGGGTGGCGTGCGGGCGGTCGGGCCGGGTGTGTACCACCGGGCCGCAGTAGCACAGGCGCGTGACGCCCTTGCGGTTGAGCAAATGGGCATCGATGCGGGCGACCTGGGGCGTGGTGTCGGCCCGCAAACCCATCATGCGACCCGAAAGCTGGTCTACCAGTTTGAAAGTTTGCAGGTCCAGCGCTTGGGCGTTGCCGGTGAGCAAGGATTCCAGGTGCTCCAACAGCGGCGGCATGACCAGTTCATAGCCATAGCCACGGGCGGCATCGAGCAGGGCGCGACGCAGTTCTTCGATGTGCCGAGCCTCGGAAGGCAGAACATCGGCAATGTGATCCGGGAGGACCCAAGCAGACATGGAGTTTTGGGAGGCTGTTAAAAAAGAGATTTTACCGGGCTTGGAAGCCGATAAAACGCGGGCCGGGTTTAACGTGAAAGTTAGAACCCGTTCCTAAGACACGAACCAGAGCAAGAGCAGGCCTGCCAGGATGCTGCACAGGCCGAAAAACCGCAGCTGCCCGTCCTGCAAGGCCAGCATCTGCTGGAACATGCGACGCCAGCCGCCCGGTGAAAGAAAAGGCAGCAGCCCCTCTATCACCAGCACCAGGGCCAGGGCGGCCCAGAGGCTATTGCCAGCGTCTTCCAAGATTATTTCTTGGCTGGTGCGGCCGCCGCGTTTGCGGAGTTACCACTGCCGCGCATGGCTTTGAAGAAGTCGGAGGATGGGTCGAGCACCATCACATCGCTCTTTTTGTTGAAGCTGGACTTGTAGGCATCCAGGCTGCGATAAAACTGTGCAAATTGGGCATCTTTGCCAAACGACTCTGCGTACAGGCGGGAAGCCTCGGCATCGCCCTCACCCTTGATCTTTTGCGCATCGCGGTAGGCGTTGGCAACTGTCACTTCGCGTTGCTTGTCGGCATCGGCGCGGATTTTTTCGCCTTCGGCCGCACCCGTAGAGCGCAACTCGTTGGCTACGCGCTTGCGCTCGGCTTCCATACGACGGTACACCGACTCGGTGATGGCCTCCACGTAGTCCACGCGGGTAATGCGCACGTCTACCACGTCCACACCCCAAGGCTTGGCCCCGCGCACGGCCTCCAAAACCTCACGCTTCACGTCGGCCATCAAAACTTCGCGCTTGAGCGACAGCAGGTCCTTGACGGTGTGTTTGTTGACTTCTTCCTGGAACGCATTACGCACCACGCGGTTGAGCTGGTTGGCTCCGGCGTTTTCGTCCAGGCCTACATTGCGGATGTACTCCGACGGAGCCGCAATGCGCCAGCGTACGTACCAGTCAATCACTACGCGCTGCTTCTCGGCAGTCAGCATGGGCTCGGCATCGGTGCTGTCCAGTGTCAACAGGCGCTTATCGAGATAGCTGACATTCTGGAAAGGCGGCGGCAGCTTGAAGTTCAGCCCCGGCTCGGTGATCACTTCCTTGATCTGGCCCAGCGCATAGACCACACCAAACTGGCGCTGGTCCACCACAAACAACATGGAACTCATCAGTGCCAGCAGCACCAACAAAGACGATCCAATAAAACCAATTCTGTTCAAAGCATTCTCCTAGCGTACGTCGCGGTCACGCGAGCGCGAAACATCGCGCGAACGGGCATCATTGGACAAAGAAACGGGTGCGGCAGGTACTACCGGCACGGCAGCGTCAGCAGCTGCAGGCGTTGCAGCGCCCGTTTGGCCCGACATCTGCATGATCTTGTCCAGGGGCAGGTACAGCAGGTTGGAGCCCTGGCGCGAATCCACCAGCACCTTGGTCACATTGCCGTAGACCTGTTGCATGGTGTCCAGGTACATGCGGTCACGGGTGACCTGCGGGGCTTTCTGGTATTCGGTCAGCACCGAGCGGAAGCGCTGGGCATCACCGTCGGCCTGGGCCACGATACGGGCCTTGTAGGCTTCGGACTCTTCCTTCAGGCGCGAAGCGGAACCCACGGCGCGTGGCACCACGTCATTGGCGTAGGCTTGGGCATCGTTTTTAGCGCGTTCGCGCTCCTGGCCAGCTTTCAGCACATCGTCAAAAGCCGCCTGCACCTGCTCTGGCGGACGCACACCGCTTTGCTGCATGTTGATGCCCACCACTTCGATGCCGACCTTGTAGCGGTCCAGAATGGTTTGCATCAAGGTGCGCACGCGGGGGCCGATCTGGTCGCGTTCGTCGGCCAGCGCCGAATCCATCTTCATCTTGCCCACCACTTCACGTACCGCGGTTTCCGCCGCCTGCACCACGGCTCCGGTAGGGTCCTTGCTCTCAAACAGGAATGCGCGGGCATCGCTCAAACGGTACTGCACGGCAAACTTGATTTCCACGATGTTTTCATCCTGGGTCAGCATGGCCGATTCGCGCAAGCCGGTGGCCTTGATGATGGAGTCACGACCCACATCGACCGAACGGATCTGCGTCACAAACACCAGTTCATGGCGCTGGATAGGGTACGGCAGACGCCAGTTGAAGCCAGCGCCCGCAGTGGATTTGTACTTGCCAAACTGGGTGATCACCGCCTGCTGGCCTTCCTGCACGATGAAGAAGCCCGTGCCCAGCCAGATCAGCACCACTACGGCAGCGATCAGGCCCATGCCGATGCCGGCACTCTTCATGTCCGGCTGAAAACCGCCACCGGGGCCGCCATTGCCGCCACCGTTGTTGCTGCCATTCGGACGCTGGCCGCCCTTGGCCCCGCCAAACAGGCCGCCCAGCTTGCGGTTGAAATCACGCCACAGTTCGTCCAGATCGGGCGGGCCCTGGTTCGGGCCCTGGCCTTTGTTGGGCGTATTTTTGGCGGGTTCATCGGGCTTGGGTGTGCCATCGGCATCCGACTTGTCATCGCCACGGCCCCAGCGGGGATCGTTCAGATTGAACATGCCCCGGATGCGGCCAGGCAAAGCGGCCAGATTGAAGGCCCGTAAGTTGAGATTCATTCGCGCAAGTCTCTTGGTTGTCATTCGTCTATTGTGCCCAATCGGGCAGCATCCTCATGCTGTTCAGGGGATTGGGCCGCGGTATCGGCGATCGGCAATTTGGCGATGGCCAGCTCGGCCAGCTTCAAACGCAGCGCGGGCAAACCCTCGCCGCTCTGGGCACTCAAAAATATCCGGGGCACCGGCTGGCCGTCCACCTCGAACATGTCCTGCAGTTGGAGCGGCCAGCGGGCTTTATCAAGGGCATCCAACTTGTTAAATACCAGCAACTGCGGCACATCGGCCGCACCAATTTCGCGCAGCACCAGGGCCACTTCGGCCATCTGCTCGGGGAAATTCGGGTTGGACGCGTCCACCACGTGCAGCAGCAGATCGGCATCCGCTGCCTCTTGCAGCGTGGCACGGAAGGCATCCACCAGGCCGTGCGGCAGGTCGCGGATGAAACCCACGGTATCTGACAGCGACACGGACCGACCGGCCTCCCCCAGGTAGAGCTGGCGGGTGGTGGTGTCCAGCGTGGCAAACAACTGGTCGGCGGTGTAGGCGCGGGCCTTCACCAAGGCATTGAACAGCGTGGACTTGCCCGCATTGGTGTAGCCCACCAGCGAAATAGTGAAGGCATCGCGGCGCGCGCGTTGGCGGCGCTGGGTGCTGCGCTGCTTGACCACTTTGGCCAGCCGCTCTTTGGTGCGCTTGATGGATTCGCCCAGCATGCGGCGGTCCAGCTCGATCTGCTTCTCGCCCGGGCCGCCTCGCATGCCGATACCGCCGCTTTGCCGCTCCAGATGCGACCAGCGCCGCACCAGCCGGGTGCTCAGGTACTGCAGCCGCGCCAGTTCGACCTGCAATTTGCCTTCATGGCTGCGGGCGCGCTGGGCGAAGATGGTCAGGATCAGCATGGTCCGGTCGTTAACCGGCAGCTCACAATGGCGTTCCAGGTTGCGTTGCTGGGCCGGGCTGAGGCTTTGGTCAAACAAAATCTCGGTGGCACCGTGCATTTGCGCTAGAAGCTTGATTTCGTCGGCCTTGCCGCTGCCCACAAACAAGGCCGCATCGGGTGCCTGGCGCTTGCAGGTGATGCGGGCCACCACGCGCATGCCAGCCGTGTCGGCCAGCAAGCCGAGCTCTTCGAGCTCTTTGTCAAAATGGGGAGTGCCTAGATCAACGCCGACCAGAACGGCCAGCGGCATGTCAGGGGTATCAGCAGAACTCAAATCGGGAAGCCAGTAAGGGAAAGAGGCTGAGGTGGGTCGGATACCGCCAGGGCACCCGACCACCAGAAGACGTGCCTGCGAATCAAGCCGCTGGCTCTGCCGCCGTCGTGTCGTCTGCAGCCGAGAAGTTGACTGCGCGACCAGGGACGATGGTGGAGATAGCGTGCTTGTAGACCATTTGGGTCACGGTGTTGCGCAACAGCACAACGTATTGGTCAAAAGACTCAATCTGGCCTTGGAGCTTGATGCCGTTGACGAGGTAAATCGACACGGGTACATGCTCACGGCGCAAAGTATTGAGAAATGGGTCTTGAAGAAGCTGCCCTTTATTGCTCACGATATTCTCCGTGTTGTGAAGAGGTTAAAGAAGTGATGGACCTTACCACAGCGTTACTGACACTTACGCAGAAATAAGGGAAGCCCCCATTGAATTGCGGAGACTTGGTTGATCAATCGTCTTTGTCGGAATACGGATTGGCAGCCGACTTCATCTGTATACGCAACGGCGTACCGGTCAGATTGAAGGCCTTGCGGAAGCGCCCTTCCAGAAAGCGCTTGTAGGCCTCGGTCACATGCTCCAGCGAATTGCCGTGGATGATGATGATGGGCGGATTCATGCCGCCCTGGTGGGCGTAGCGCAGTTTGGGGCGGAACATACCGGCGCGCTGCGGGCTCTGGAAAGCCGTGGCCTCCAGCAGCAAACGCGTCAACACCGGGGTGGACATCTTGCACATGGCTGCCTGGTGGGCTTGCAGAATCGAGGCCCACAGCGGCCCCAGACCCTGGCGCTTGATGGCCGAGATGAAGTGCATGGAGGCAAACTTCAAGAACGCCAGGCGGGTCTCGATGGAGCGCATCACAAGCTGGCGCTGGTAGGCATCCACCGCGTCCCACTTGTTGATGGCCAACACCACCGAACGACCACTTTCCAGGATGTAGCCCGCAATGTGCGCATCCTGGTCGGTCACGCCCTGGGTCGCATCGATCAGCAGCAGCACCACGTGGCAGGTTTCAATCGCCTGCAAGGTCTTGACCACCGAGAACTTCTCGATGGCTTCAAAAACCTTGCCCTTGCGGCGCAAACCTGCGGTGTCGATCAGTTCGAACTTGTGGCCGTTGCGCTCAAACGGCACGCTGATGGCATCGCGGGTGGTGCCGGGCATGTCGAAGGCGACCAGGCGCTCTTCGCCCAGCCAGGTGTTGATCAGGGTGGACTTGCCTACATTGGGGCGCCCCGCCACAGCCAGCTTGGTGACACCGATGTCTTCGGCCTCGGCTTCTTCGTCTGGGTCGGCCAGGTTCAAGGGGGCCAGCGCCAGATCGACCAGGTCGCGGATGCCCTGGCCGTGCGCGGCAGAAATCGGGTACACCGCACCCAGGCCCAGCTCGTAGAACTCGATCAACTGGTGGCCTTCGGTCATGCCCTCGGCCTTGTTGGCCGTCAAAATGCAGGGCTTGCCCAGGCGGCGCAGGTATTTGGCAATGTCGTGGTCCTGGGCCGACAGGCCGCCCCGGGCATCGACCACAAAAATCACCACATCGGCTTCGGCCACGGCCTGGCGGGTCTGCTTGGCCATCTCTTTGTAGATGCCGCTGTCGGCATCCGGCTCGAAACCGCCGGTGTCGATAACGATGTATTCGTGCTTGCCCTGGCGGCCATTGCCGTAATGGCGGTCGCGGGTCAGGCCCGCAAAGTCCGCCACGATCGCATCACGCGTCTTGGTCAGGCGGTTGAAAAGGGTGGATTTGCCCACATTGGGGCGACCGACTAAGGCCAAAACTGGTTTCATAGGATGGCGCAGATCGGCTGACGCAAATAGTTATTCAGGCTGGAAGCCAAAAACACCGCCGTTGTGGGTCACCACAACAACCGTGTTGCCCGCAAGCACGGGATCGGCCGCGATGGCAGAGCCGTCGGTGGACACACGGGTCAGGGCTGACCCGTCTTCGCGGGACAGGAAATGTACCAGACCCGTGCCGTCACCCACCGCCACCGAGCGGCCCACGGCCAGCGGGGCCGACAAAGTGCGGTAGCGCAAACGCTCTGAAGACCAGAGGCGTTCGCCGTCGGTACGGTTCCAGGCCACCACACGGCCATCGCCTTCGGTGCCAAAGACGGCGCTGTCGTTGCCGCCCACGCCTTCCGAGGCCACGGCAGGCTTGGTCCACAGCAAGCGGCCCGACTGGGCATCTACGCAACCTACCGCCGACTGGAACGCACGGGCGCACACCACATTGCCAACGCGGCTGACGCTGCCGACCAGATCCACCAGGCGCTCGACTTCATTGGTGCCCCGCGGCGCGGCAATCGCAGCTTCCCAGCGGGTGCTGCCATTGGCCGGGTTCATGCCCACCAGGCGGCCCGACATACCGGCCACCAGCGAGTCGCCCACGGCCATCAGCACGCTGGACTGGCCCAGCACCAAGGCCTCGCCGGTGCGCTGCTGGTTCCACAGGCGGCGACCGGTCTGGCCGTCAAATGCGGTAACCGAACGGTCTGCCGCCAGCAGGAACACGCGGCCACCGGCTACCAGCGGTGCGGTATAGGTTTGCGCGCCCAGGCGCTGGCGCCACAGTACGCGACCGGCTTCCAGCGCCACCACTTCGTTGTCACGGGTGACCACGGCGGTGACTTTGCCGTCACTGCCCACGCCTGCCGACAAGGGCACGCCCACCGAGGCACGCCACAGTTCGCGGCCCGTGGCGCTGTCCAGTGCCAGCAGCGTGCCGTTGTTGCTGGCCACGGCCACCGTGTTGCCGCTGACGCTGGTGGTCAGCGGGAAGCTGACATCGCCCAGCTTGGCGCTCCAGGCTTGGCGCACGCCCAGCAAGGACACATTGGCGGGCAGATCGGCGGGTTTGGGCTTGTCCGGGGTGCTGGAGCATGCGGCCAGAGCCGCTATCAAAAAACTAGCTGCTGATGCGCGCAGAATAAGCACAGAAGGCATATTTTTCATTATTTTTTGATTTCTACAGTGACAGGGCTGACGGCGGTGACCACCGGTGTGGCAGGACGGGGGTCCACACCCAGGCTGTTGAGCTTGATTTCCACGATGCGGCGGTAGTCGTCGCGTTCGTCCAGGCCGGTGTAGGCGGCTTTGTACTGGGCGATCGCCTCGGCTTTTTTGTCTTGCAGCGCAAACACATCGCCCTTGCGGTCGGCCACCAGCGGCTCGAATTCTTTCGGAAAGCTGCCGGACAACTGCTGCATGGCTTCGTCATACGACTTGGATTCCAGCAGCAGGCTGGCCAGACGCAGGCGCGCCACAGGCTGGTAGCCATCGTCGGACGACTGCTCGGCCACCCAGGTCAGTGCAGCCTTGCTGGCATCGGCATTGCCTTTTTCAAACAGGGTTTTGGCGGCCAGCAGACCGGCTTGCTGGGCAAAGGTGGTGCGGCCAAACTTGTCTTTCATGTCGGCAAAGGCGCGCTCGACCTTGGCGACATCGCCCGCCTTGGCGGCGCGGTCGACCTCGTCATACAAAGCGGCGGCCTGGGCCGACTGGCTGCGCTGCCAATACTGGTAGCCATTCCAGCCCGCAAACCCGGCCAGCACCACGATCAGCACCCAGGTGATCAGGTTGCCGAAACGGTTCCAGAAGGCTTTGAGTTCGTCAAGCTGTTCTTGTTCTTCAAGGTCGAGTTGGTTTGCCATATGTGTCTGTAGTCGAATTTACGATTGTAGGGTGGCGGCCCAGGCAGCCACATCGGCCAGGGCTTGGGTGGTTTGCACCCCGCTGCCATCGCGCAGGGATTTCACCAGCACCAGGTTTTGCGCCAACTCGTCAGCACCAAAAATCAGCGCGTAACGGGCACCGCTGCTGTCGGCCTTCTTGAGCTGCGACTTCATGCTGCCCATGCCCTCAGCGGCACCCGCGTGCATCTGCACCTGCACACCGGCGCGGCGCAGGGTCTGGATGGTTTGCATGGCCACAGGCAAAGCGGCCGCATCGGGCACCACGGCATAGGCATCGGCCACCAGAGCGGGCAGCTCGGCGCCCTGCTCCTTGATGAGTTCCAGCACCCGCTCTATGCCCATGCCCCAGCCCACCGCCGGGGTGGGCTTGCCGCCCAGCAGCTCGAACAGGCCGTCGTAGCGCCCTCCTCCGCACAGCGTGCCCTGGGCACCCAGCTCGTCGGTGATGAACTCGAACACGGTGTGGCTGTAGTAGTCCAGGCCGCGCACCAGGCGCGGGTTGATGGTCCACTGCACGCCGCAGGCGGTCAGCAGGCTTTGCACCGTGTCCAGGTGCTTGCGCGAGGCGTCTCCCAGGTAGCTGAGCAGCTGCGGCGCGTCTTGCACCAGGGCCTGCATGGCGGGGTTCTTGGTGTCGAGGATGCGCAGCGGGTTGGTCAGCAGGCGGCGCTGGGCATCGGCATCCAGCAACTCGCGGTGTTGCTCGAAGTAGGCTATCAGGGCGGCGCGGTGGGCCTGGCGCTCGGCAGGCACGCCCAGGCTGTTCATCTCGACGCGCACATTGCGCAGGCCCAGACCGGCCAGCAGCTCGTTCGCCAGCAGCATCAGCTCGGCATCCACTTCGGGACCGGCAAAGCCCAGGGCCTCGGCACCGAGCTGGTAAAACTGGCGGTAGCGGCCACGCTGGGGCCGCTCGTGGCGGAACATCGGGCCCATGTAGTACAGGCGCTTGCCACCGTCGTAGGTGAGGTTGTGCTGGATGGCGGCGCGCACCACGCCGGGGGTGTTTTCGGGGCGCAGGGTGAGCTGCTCGCCGTTCAAGCGGTCTTCGAAGGAGTACATCTCCTTTTCGACGATGTCGGTGGTTTCGCCGGTGCCGCGCACGAACAAGGCGGTGGGTTCGACGATGGGCGTGCGGACCATGCGGTAGGCCGAGCGCGCCATCTGCGTGCGGACCTTGTCCTCCAGCCATTCCCAACGCGCGGAGTCGGGCGGCAGTATGTCGTTCATGCCTTTGACGGCACTGATCTTGTCAGCCATAAATCTCGTTACTATAGTTTTAATAGCTGCTTGCGCCCATTGAATAAGCGCTAGCAGCCGATTTCTTATAAATTGCCTGCCTAGGCTACCGCAGAGCTGCCGAAGCGCTTGGCGATGTAGTTCTCCACGATCACCTGGAATTCCTGGGCGATGCTGTCGCCGCGCAGGGTGACACTTTTCTCGCCGTCGATGTAGACCGGCGCGGCGGGCGCTTCGCCGGTGCCGGGTAGGCTGATGCCGATATCGGCATGCTTGCTCTCGCCGGGGCCATTGACGATGCAACCCATCACCGCGACCTTCATGGCCTCGACACCGGGGTACTGCTCGCGCCAGACGGGCATTTGCGCGCGCAGAAAATCGTCGATCTGCTTGGTCAGCTCCTGGAAGGTGGTGCTGGTGGTGCGGCCACAGCCGGGGCAGGCGGTGACGCTGGGCACAAAGCTGCGCAGACCCAGCGACTGCAGAATCTCGGATGCAATCACCACCTCTTGGGTACGGGCCTCGCCGGGCTGGGGCGTGAGCGAGACGCGGATGGTGTCGCCAATGCCTTCTTGCAGCAGCACGGCCAGGGCGGCGCTAGAGGCGACGGTACCCTTGGTGCCCATACCGGCTTCGGTCAGGCCCAAGTGCAGGGCGTAACGGCAGCGTTGCGCCAACCCGCGGTAGACCGAGATCAGGTCCTGCACGCCGCTGACCTTGCACGACAAAATGATTTGCTCGGGCGGCAAGCCCATGGTTTCGGCCAGGTGGGCGGATTCAATGGCCGAGGTGATCAGCGCCTGGTACATCACCGGCTTGGCATCCCAGGGCTCGGCGCGGCGGCTGTTTTCGTCCATCAAACCGGCCAGCAGTTCCTGGTCCAGGCTGCCCCAGTTGACACCGATGCGCACGGCTTTTTTCCAGCGCACGGCGGCTTCAATCATCTGGCCGAACTGGCGGTCGCGCTTGTCGCCCTTGCCCACGTTGCCGGGGTTGATGCGGTACTTGGACAGAGCTTCGGCGCAGGCCGGAAAGTCGGTCAGCAGGCGGTGGCCGTTGTAGTGGAAGTCGCCGACCAGGGGCACGTCGATGCCCATGCGGTCGAGCTGTTCGCGGATGTAGGGCACGGCCTGGGCGGCTTCGGGGGTGTTGACGGTGATGCGCACCATCTCCGAGCCCGCCAGCGCCAGCTCTTTGACCTGGATGGCGGTGCCGATGGCATCCACCGTGTCGGTGTTGGTCATGGACTGCACCCGCACCGGCGCGTCGCCGCCCACGGTGACATCACGGGCACCCCAGCGCACATGGGCCTGGTAGGTATTGCGCACGCGCGGCGCGGCCGCATCAATAGGGGTGGAAAAGTCCAGTGCTGGGTGCATCACTTCACCTCGAAACGGGCGACACGGTCTTTGGGGAAAGCCGCCATGTCAAAGGGCTGGCCGCGCACTTGCAACTGCACGGCATCGACCCGCCCCACCACCACGGCCATGGGGAAGGCACCGGTCACTTCCACGGTTTCACCGGCCTTGAGGGTGCGGCCCACGCCGACCACACCTTTGGCATCGGTCACCTTGACCCAGGACTCGGCCTGGGCCGTCAACGATACGCCCTGCATTGCGGGCACCGCCGCAACCACAGGCTCTACCGGCAAGGCTGCAGGCACCGGCTCGGACACCACCGCCATGGGCAGCGGCGCCGCCACGGGTTCGGTGGCTTCCGCGCCGGGAGCCAACACGGCCAACGCGTCCGGGTTGGCATCGGGTGATTTGGGCCAGAGCACCACGGCCACGGCGGCGATCAGCAAGGCCGCCACTGCCAGCACCGACGGGCTCAGCATCTGCGCGCGGAACGACAGGCGCGGGCCTGAGCCTTCGGGGCGGTACGGCGTATTGACCGACGGAGCCACCGCACCCAGGCGCGACATGCCAGTGGCCGGAAAATGCGCCAGCACCGGAGCGGGGTCGATCTTGAGCGAGCGGCACACGCTGGCGGCCAGCGCCCGTGCAAAGGTCAGGTCGGGCAGCAGGTCGATGCGACCGGCTTCCAGGGCTTCCAGCTTGTTCACCGGCACCTTCAGCGACACAGCCAGGGCGGCCACATGCAGGCCCGTGGCTTCGCGCGCCTGGCGCAGCAAATGCCCGGCCTCTATGGCGGAAGCGGCGGTATCGGTTGCCGGGTTCTGTGCCATTCCCTCTTGCCCCACTGGCTCACTCATCAAATGCCCCTCTGTCATATGCGGCCAGCTCACGCGATTGGCCAAAACGTTTTCTCAATTGCTCCACCAGTTGCAGCATGGCTTCGCGGTTTTCCATGCGGCGCTCGACCTTGATGCCCAGCCACAGGGACTCGGCATTGGCCAGCTCGGAATTGTTCAGGCGGCGGATGTAGAACTGCGCCCGCAACCACTCGCCGCGCTGGTACAGCAGGTTCGACAGGTTGTAGGCAATGATGGGGTTGCCCGCGTCCAACTCGTAGGCGCGGGCCAGGTTGCGCTCGGCCTCGGGCAGCAAGCCGGCGCGTTGCTGGCATAGGCCCTGGGCCATCCATGTCTTGGAACGGGCACCGTAGGTAGGGTTGGCCAGCGCCTGCTCGAACATCTGGATCGACTCGGGGTAGCGGCCCTGCTGGCACATCAGCCAGCCGTAGTTGTGCAAAGTGTTGGGTTCGCGGGCGTTGGTGGCCAGCGCGCGGCGAAAGCTGTCTTCGGCCAGGCGCAGGTCGTTGAGCCGCATGTAGATCAGGCCGCGCAGGTTGTAGGCATCGGAAAACGACGGGTCGATCGCCAGCGCCTGCTTGAGCTCGTCCAGGGCCACGGTAGTCTGTCCCTGCTCAAAATAGGCCACGGCAAGCTGCATGCGGATACGGGCGCGCTTGCGGGCCTCGGGCTCGTCCGAGTCGGTAAGCAGTTCGCCCTGCGCCAACGGGGCCGGGGTGGCCCGGGGCGTGGGCGTGCTCACCGTGCTGCTATTGGGCGTGCTGGTGGTGGTTGTGGTGGTGGTACAGGCCTGCAAGCCCGCCAACAGAGAAATACCCGCCAACAGCCGGACCAGCACCGCAGTGCACATATTTGTTTGCATGCCTCAAGCCCCTTTGGAGTCGTCTGCCGCTACCGGAGCTGTTACCGGAGCCATTGCCGGAACCTGCGCCATCATCACCACCCGTTGCTGCGCCATGCGCTTGACGACCTGGGTGCGGTCTTTCACATCGCCTGCGAGCTGTCCGCAGGCGGCATCGATATCGTCGCCCCGGGTCTTGCGTACCGTGGTGATGATGCCTGCATCGCTGAGCATCTTGGCAAACGCCGTGACCCGCGCCATGGGCGAACGCAGCAGACCGGAGGCCGGGAAGGGGTTGAACGGAATCAGGTTGAATTTGCACCACACGCCGGGCTGGCGGTACTGTTGCACCAAGGCAATCAGCTGCTGGGCGTGCTCGGGCTGGTCGTTCACGCCATCCAGCATGCAATATTCAAAGGTGATGAAGTCGCGCGGCGCGTGCGCCAGGTAGCGGTTGCAGGATTCCAGCAACTCGGCTAGCGGGTACTTTTTGTTCAGCGGCACCAGATTGTCGCGCAGCACATCGTTGGGTGCGTGCAGCGATACGGCCAGGGCGACGGGGCAGTCCTGGCCCAGCCGGTCGATCATCGGCACCACACCCGAGGTGGACACCGTGACCCGGCGGCGCGACAGGCCGTAGCCATGGTCGTCCAGCATCACTTTCAGGGCGGGCACCAGGGCGTTGTAGTTCTGCAAGGGCTCGCCCATGCCCATCATCACCACATTGGAGATGACGCGTTCAGAGGTATTGAGGTGCTTGCGCAAAAAGTGTTCGGCAAACCAGAGCTGCGCAACGATTTCACCGGTGGTGAGGTTGCGGCTGAAGCCTTGGTGGCCAGTAGAGCAAAAGCGGCAGCCTACGGCACAACCGGCCTGGGACGATACACACAGAGTGCCCCGGTCACTTTCGGGAATAAATACGGCTTCGACGGCGTTGCCGTCGCCTACATCGAACAGCCACTTGATGGTGCCGTCGGTGGATGCATGCTGGCTGATGAGTGGCAGGCCCTGTACATGGGCACTGGTGGCCAGCTTGTTGCGCAAGGACTTGGCCAGATCGCTCATCTGCTCGAAATCGGTGGCTCCACGTTGGTGGATCCAGCGGAACAGCTGGGTGGCGCGGAAGCGCTTTTCACCGAGCCGTTCGCAAAACGCGGCCAAGCCGTCGAGGTCAAAGTCGAGCAGGTTGGCCGTCATTGCATGGATCGCAGGTTACTTGGCAGCGTAAACGTTCATACCGGCAAAGAAGAAAGCGATTTCTTGCTTGGCGGTATCGGCAGCGTCAGAGCCGTGCACGGCGTTGGCATCGATGCTGTCGGCGAAGTCGGCGCGGATGGTGCCAGCGTCGGCCTTCTTCGGGTCGGTAGCGCCCATCAGGTCACGGTTCTTCAGGATGGCGTTTTCGCCTTCCAGGGCCTGGATCATCACCGGGCCGGAGATCATGAACTCAACCAGGTCCTTGAAGAAAGGACGGGCAGCGTGCACAGCGTAGAAAGCTTCGGCTTCGCCGCGCGACAGGTGGGCCATGCGGGCAGCGATGACCTTCAGGCCAGCGGCTTCAAAACGGGCGTAGATCTGGCCGATGACGTTCTTGGCGACAGCGTCAGGCTTGATGATGGAGAGAGTGCGTTCGATTGCCATGGTTTTTCCTATGAGATTCAAAAATTGGGTTTTAGGGGAATTTTGCCAACTAAGCAAAGCCTGCGAGTTTAACCCGCCAGCATGTCCTCTTTACGAATAGGCTGCCGTGGTGTAGGCGATTGCGGTGCCTGGTGTGCTCCTTAGCGGTTGCGGCCACCGCTGCGGCCGCCATTGCCGCCACCAGATCCGCCACCCCGGCGTGGCCCACCCTGGTTCGGCTCCTTGCGCTGGCGCGCTAGGCTGTCGCCTCCGATGTAGCCCAGCGAGGTTTTCATTGGGTCGGGCTGGCCGCCAGTATCTTTGCGCACCGGGCCACGGCCTTTGCCGCCGATCTGGTTGGTCATCAGCGGGTTCGGTGCCATCGGTGCATTGGCACCCGACGGGCGCGGGCCGCGGCCACCGGTGTTGCGGCCACCGCGGGTACGGTTGGGCGCTTCACGTTTATCCAGGGGATTAGGCGGGCGGTGGCTGGGCGCACGGGCCTGGCGGGGCACTTCGTCGAATTCGCCTGCCGGGGCCTTGTTGGCCGCCCGGACCAGGGCCTGGATGTCGCGCTCGTCCAGCTCCATCCAACCACCGCGCTTGAGGCCGCGCGGCAAGAGCATGGCACCGTAACGGATACGGATGAGTCGGCTCACGGCGTGGCCCACGGCTTCCAGCATGCGGCGCACTTCGCGGTTGCGGCCTTCGGAGATGGTGACGCGGTACCAGCAGTTGGAGCCTTCGCCGCCGCCGTCTTCGATGCTTCCAAACGAGGCCATGCCGTCGTCAAGCTTGACACCGTCGAGCAGGCGCTGCTTTTCTTCCTTGTTCAAAGCGCCCAGCACGCGCACTGCGTACTCCCGCTCCAGGCCAAAACGCGGGTGCATCAGCTGGTTGGCCAGCTCGCCCGAGCTGGTGAACAGCAGCAGGCCTTCGGTGTTCAAATCCAGTCGACCGACCGACTGCCACTTGCCCTGGTACAGCTTGGGCAGGCGGCGGAACACGGTGGGGCGGTTTTGCGGGTCGTCGTTGGTGACCACTTCGCCGACGGGCTTGTGGTACGCAATCACCCGGGCAGGCGGCGGCTCGATGCGGAAACGAACCGGTTTGCCGTTGACCTTGACCGAGTCGCCAAACTGCACGCGTTGGCCGATGTGGGCGGGCTCGTTGTTGACCGAGATACGGCCTTCCAGGATGAGCTGCTCCATCTCCAGGCGCGAGCCCATACCGGCCTGGGCCAGCACCTTGTGCAGCTTGGGGCTTTCGGCCTGGGGCAGCAGAACCCGCTTGGCAGGCGCCAGGTCTGGCACCTCCTCGTCGGCATCGAACTGGCCCGACACCACGTCCAGAAAGCGGTTGCCCTCCTCGATCGTCACAACGGGAGGGGGCAGCGGCATGGATTCGTCAGGGGTGTTCATGGGGTATCTCGGTTATCGGGGCATCCACCGTCTCGGCGGAGCCCTCAGGGGAAATCGGAAAAATGGGGCCGGGCTCTTCGGCACGGGTGAGCGATGCCAGCAACTCGGCGCGCTGCACAGGGTCGTCGGCCACTGGCAATTGGTCCAGCGACGACAGACCTAAATCGTCCAAAAACTGCCGCGTGGTGGCAAACAAGGCCGGGCGGCCCACGGTTTCGCGGTGGCCAATCACTTCAATCCAACCCCGGTCTTCCAGCTGCTTGATGATCGTGGCGCTGATGGTGACACCGCGGATTTCTTCCATGTCACCCCGCGTGGCGGGCTGGCGGTAGGCAATGATGGCCAGGGTCTCCAGCGTGGCGCGGCTGTAACGCGGGGGCTTTTCAGGGTGCAGGCGGTCCAGGTACTCGCGCATTTCGGGTCGGCTCTGGAAACGCCAGCCGCTGGCCACCTGCACCAGCTCGACACTGCGCTGGGCCCAGTCGTTTTGCAGGTCCAGCAGCAGCGCCTTTACGGTGTCGGCACCCAGCGCGTCGTCAAACAGCACGCGCATATCGCGCACAGGCAAGGGCTGCTGCGCGCAAATCAGCGCAGCTTCGAGGACGCGCTTGGCCTCTGCCGTGTTCATGGTGGTTCAGTATTCCGGGAAAACATGCCTGGTCGGCACAAAATCAATGGCGTGGGTTTCAGATTGCAGCCAGCCCTGAACGCAATGTGCAGGGTGTCGCAAAAACCGGCGAGCGTCAGAACTACTGCCTGAGCTTCAAAACGCTTTTAGCCATTGTAACTGAGGCCCCACTCGGCCAGTGCAGCGCGCATGTCGGTGGGCAAAGGCGCATGGAATTTCAAGGCCTCGCCGGTCACAGGGTGCACAAACGCCAGTTGGGTCGCGTGCAAGGCCTGCCGCGCCAGGCCCGCCGCAGGAGTACCGCCGTACACCGTGTCGCCCACCAGCGGGTGCCCGGCAGAAGCCATGTGCACCCGAATCTGGTGGGTGCGGCCAGTATGCAGCGTGCAACGCACCAAACAGCCCTGGTCAAAGTTATGCAGCAGGGCAATATCGGTGCGGGCGGTTTTGCCGCCCTGCACTGCCAGGTCCACCACCGCCATGCGCAGCCGGTTGCGCGGGTCGCGGCCAATCGGCAGCTCGACGCTGCGGTGGGCGGAACCGGTCCAGGGCTTGTGCGCCAGGGCCAGGTACTGGCGGCTCACCTCGCGCGCCGCAATCAGAGCCACCAGGGCATCCATGGTGGCCCGGGTGCGTGCCACCACCATCAGGCCGCTGGTATCTTTGTCCAGCCGGTGGACGATGCCTGCACGGGGCAGCATCTGGGCCTGTACATCGCGCGCCAGCAGCCCGTTGAGCAGGGTACCGCTCCAGTTGCCCGGTGCCGGGTGCACTACCAGCCCGGCGGGTTTGTGGATGACGCGCAGGTGCTCGTCCTCAAACACCACGTCCAGCGCCATGGCCTCGGGTTTGAAAGCCTGGCTTTGCAAAGTGGGGCGCAACTCGATGGTGCCCACCTCGCCCGCGCGCACCTTGGCCGACGGTTTGGTGGCCAGGCGCCCCTGCAGGGTGACCGCCCCCGACTCGATCAGCTGCTGCAGATAGCTGCGTGAGAACTCCGGCACCAGATCCACCAGCGCGCGGTCCAGCCGTCCGCCGTGCTGTGCTTCGGTGATGGTGAGAGGACGCAGTTCGCTCTCAAGGACAGAATCAAGGCCGGGTTCGGCCAGCTCTTCGCCTGCAGGGTCGGTCGATATAATCAAATCGCTTAGTTTCAAGAAAGTAGCCAGTGATGTTTCGTTCTAGATTATCGGTGTTCCCCAGCCTCTTGGCGGTCGGTATTGCGGCGCTCCTGTCGGCCTGCGCTACGGTGGAAGCAGACAAGACCATTGGTTGGAGCCCGAACAAGATTTATTCGGAAGCCAAGGACGAAATGAACTCCGGGTCTTTCGACAAGGCTGTCAGCCTGTTTGAAAAACTCGAAGGCCGTGCCGCAGGTACGCCGCTGGCCCAGCAAGCGCAGCTGGAAAAAGCCTATGCCCACTACAAGACAGGCGACAAGGCCCAGGCGCTGGCCACACTGGACCGCTTCCTCAAACTCCACCCGTCCAGCTCCGCGCTGGACTACGCGCTGTACCTCAAGGGCATCATCAATTTCAACGAAGACCTGGGCCTGTTTTCGTTCCTGAGCCGCCAAGACCTGTCTGAACGCGACCAAAAGGCCGCCAAGGAATCGTTTGAGGCATTCAAGGAATTGAGCACCCGCTTCCCTGACTCGCGCTACACCTCCGATGCCCGCCAACGCATGGTGTACATCGTGAATTCGCTGGGCAAGTACGAAGTGCACGTAGCGCGCTACTACTACAGCCGGGGTGCCTATGTGGCCGCCATCAACCGGGCCCAGGCCACCTTGGCGGACTACAGCAACGTGCCCGCTGTGGAAGAAGCCTTGTACATCATGGTCAAGTCGTACGAAGCACTGGGCATGACGCAGTTGCGTGACGATACCCAGCGGGTGTTGGCCATGAACTTCCCGAACAGCCAGTACACCGCCAACGGCTTCAAGGCCAAGGATTCGCCGTGGTGGAAGATTTGGTAACGGGCCCCAAGCCCTCCAGGGCTTGCTGAAACTCATCTTCGGTTTTCAACACCCGCATCGGCGGTAACGCTGCCCGAATGCGTTTGCTATAGCCCATACCCACCAGCCGGGTGTCGCAGACCACCAGCACCCCTCGGTCGGATTCATGCCGTATCAGGCGGCCCGCGCCCTGCTTCAACGCCACAGCGGCCTCGGGCACAAAATAGTCCATGAAGGGGCTGCCACCTTCGGCCTCGATACGCTGGGTGCGCGCCTCCACCACCGGGTCGTTGGGTGCAGGAAACGGCAGCTTGTCGATGATGACCAGCTGCAGCATGTCGCCCGGCACATCCACCCCCTCCCAAAATGAGGCCGATGCCACCAGCACGCATCCCGGTTTGCCGTCCGCACTGCCCTGGCGCAAACGCTCCATCAGGCGCCGCTTGGGCCATTGCCCCTGCACCAGCACCTCGATCTCCACACTGCCCGCAAATGTAGTCTGCATGCTGTCGCCAATAGTGCGCAAGGCGCGCAGCGAGGTGGTCAGCACCATGGTGCGACCACCCAGTTGCCGGGCCGCTTCGGTGGCCAGTGCAGCGACCTGTGCGCTATGCGATGGATCGCTGGGCTTGGGCAGATGGCGCGGCACGTACAGCGCGGCCTGGCTGGCGTAGTCAAACGGACTCTCCACCCGCAGGCAGGTGGCATCCTGCAGACCGCAGCGCTCGGTAAACCAGGCCAGGCGCGCATCGTCACCTAACGTGGCCGAGGTAAACACCCAGGACTTGGCTTGCGCCCCCTCAGTAGGCGCCAGCAAGCGGGTTTGTACCGCGTGGGCAATGTCCAGCGGTGATTCGGTCAGGCGCAATTGCTGGCCCACATCCAGCCAGCGCACCGATGCCGCATCACACACTTCGGCAAACTGCTGCACGCGTTCGGACAAACCCACGGCGCGGGCATGCAGGCGCACGAAGTCGGGGGATAGTTCGGTCACGGTATCCAGCGCCGCAATTGCCTGCCGCAAGGCCACCACGACGTCGGCCATGGCATCGCTCCACAGCGCCTCCGGCACGCCGTCGGGTGCCACGCCCGACCAGCGCAGTTTGCTGCCCGCGGGCTGCTTACCCACCACCAGACGCAGCTCCCGCACCGCCCGCTCCAGCACCAAAACCACCTGTTGCCAATCCACCAGACCCCGCGCCTGCTGCAAGCCCACAGCCAGCATGTCGCGCGCAAAGTCCAGCCATTGGCCGGTGCTGAGGTGGGTGCCCAAAAACTGCACCCCGGTCTCGTTGAGCTGGTGCGCCTCGTCAAAAATGGCAATGCGCGCCGTGGGCAGCAGCTCGGCCATGCCGGACTCGCGCACCGCCAGATCGGCGAAAAACACATGGTGGTTCAGCACCACCACATCGGCCGCCAGGGCTTCGCGCCGCGCCAGATTGACATGGCAGGCGCGGAACTGGGGGCATTGCGCGCCGAGGCAGTTCTCGCGGGTCGAGGTGACCAGCGGCACCAGGGGCGAGCGCTCGTCCAGATCCGACAGCTCTGCCAAGTCCCCGCTGCGGGTGGCCTGCGCCCATTGCTCGATATGGGCCAGAGTTTGCAGCACAGGCCGCTCGAAATGGTGCTGGTCGGAGCGCGCCTGACCCAAGCGGTGCAGGCACAAGTAACTGCCCCGCCCCTTGAGCAGCGCGGTGCGCAGCGGCAGCCCCAAGGCCGTCAACAATCCCGGCAAATCGCGGCCAAAAAGCTGGTCCTGCAGGGTTTTGGTGGCGGTAGACAGCAGCACCCGCTCGCCACTGAGCAGTGCGGGCACCAGGTAGGCAAAGGTCTTGCCGACCCCGGTACCGGCCTCCACCACCAGCACCCCGCCCTCCTCTATCGTGCGGCCAATCGCCAAGGCCATATCCAGTTGCCCTTGCCGGGGCTGGAAGTGTTGGGCCGTGCGGGCCAGCGCGCCCTGCGGCGCAAACGCCTCGCGCACCTGGCTTTGCAGGTCCATCAGGCGGGCTCTTTGGGGTCGAGGGCGATTTCCAGCCGTGAAATCCTGTCGCGCAGGGCTAGACGGCGCTTTTTCAGGCGCTGCAACATCAGTTCGTCCAGCGGCTTGTGCTCGACCAGGTAATCGATCGTGGCGTCCAGGTCGGCGTGCTCCATGCGCAGCTCGATCAGTTGGCGTTCAGGGGAATGGAGATTGGCAGTCAAGGCAGTGGTGTCGGTATGGGGCAATCCGCTGGGGATAAACTGGGCCATTATGAGCCGCGCGATCCACGCTAACCCCCCACAAAGCATTGCACCATGACCCCAGGTTTCAAGATTACGGCTTCAACGTGCCTGCACAAGGGCGACCGTGACTACCAGCAAGACCAGCTTGCCTTGATCAGCCATCCGCGCGTGAGCGGCTGCATCCTGGGCGTGGTAGCCGACGGAATGGGCGGACGCAGCGGCGGGCGCAAGGCCTCCGACCAGGTGATGATGACGGCCAAGCAACTGTTTGAACGCTTCGACCCCTTCACCGACGATGCGCCCGGCATGCTCAAGCACATCATCGAAGAAGCCCACCTGGTCATCAAACTCACCGCCATCTCGGCCGAAGAAGAGCCCCACAGCACGGCGGCACTGTTCGTCCTCCAGCCCACCGGCCAATGCTTCTGGGCCCACACCGGCGACTCACGGATCTACCACTACCATCAGACCCAACTGGTCAAACGTACGCTGGACCACTCCTATGTGCAGACCCTGGTGGAGCGCGGCGAAATCACCCCCGAAGAAGCCAACAGCCACCCCGACTCCAACATCCTGCTGGGCTGCCTGGGCACCGAAGCCGACCCTCCGGTCGACATCCACATCATCCCGCAGGTCCGCCCTGGCGACGTGCTCATGGCCTGCAGCGACGGCGTATGGCATTATTTTTCCGAGAGCGAGCTCGGCGAAGTACTGTGCAGCATGCCCCCCAAGGAAGCCACCGTGATGCTCATGGAAACCGCCCGCACCCGGGCGCGTGGCACTGGCGACAACCTGTCGATGATCGTGCTGCATATCGGGGCGCTGTAGGGCAGGACTTCGAATATCCAGCAGGCGTGGCAGGCCGTAGTCCCACGGGGAGCAGTCGATATTTACTACTATTTTGATAGCATTTTACGCCGATGGAATGGGCATTAGAAGCCGATTTGGTATGTAGCCCCGTGTGTGTGGGGGGGGTAGTGGAACGCCTGGGGTTCGCAAGAAATACTCAACGGCGCTGTCGGGTTACTATCGTTTAAATAGCTGCTTGCGCTTATTAGATGCGCAAAGACGTGATTTACTTACCCGCCAGTTTTTGCAACATCAACTCCGCCTGCCACGCCTGTGACCAGCCCGTATTGGTGAGGTTCATGCTGCCGACGTTGCGAAGATCGATTTTCTTGGCATTCGGAAAGCCAAACGTTTGAAAAATGGCCTCAGCATAGCCGCCCATGCCACGGAAAGTGCGGTACGTCCAGAGCTCCATGGGGAAACATTATTGCGGGGGGAAGAAGAAAAACATGAGTGCAATTATTACGTTTCTGCTCCTCATTTCAGGATCTACTTCAGCAAGAATCCCATTAAAAATGGCAAACCCAAACGCAAATATTCACGCCAAAATCGTAAATCCCCAAGCCACCTTCATGCAGTGCTTAAGTAGCGCCCTATCCCCCGCAAACACTCCCAGTGGCATATAAAACTGCTGGGTCCTAGCCTGCATGATGGAATGCACGAAGAGAACATCCTCACGTTGAGACACGACTGCTTTGATGGGTTCACCGTTTTTGAATTGGTCTGCATGTTCAAAAGTGCCACACAAGATGTGTTCGCCTACCCGCAGGTCAATGGTGGCATCGGTCAAGAGTTCTAACATCAAGATTGAGTCGCGGGCCCCACCGCCGCCAGCACTTCCGCCGGCCACTCCACGGGGCGCGAAGTTTTAACACTGAGCCAGCCAAAGAATATCCATAGGCCAATGAACACCACTGACACGGGTAGTACGGCGTGGGCCAGCAACATCAAGGGTAGTTGCTCGCGCCACCACAGCCAGTAAGGCCGACCAAACGGGGTGACGTTACGCAGGCGCTGCCATAGGCTGGCTTCAGGCTCTGCTTCGGGTAGCGATGCGCCGGGGGGCAGGTGGGGGCCGTCCGCTTCCATGAAGCGGCGGATGTGTTCCCAGGCGGCATCCACCGCATCGTCCAGCACCAGGATCAACGCATTGCCGATGGTGAAGCTGTCGATGATGGTGGGGTCGTCGGCACTGCGGCGCACGATAAAGATCAAGGCATGCTCACGCCGTACCGTGGCCCCGGTGGTCACCAGCGTGGCGTTGTGCTCCACGTCGATCAAGTCCCAGTCATAGGCGCAGGCACGCATCGGCCAGGGTTTGAATAGGCCTGTGAAGCCCGGCTGTGCCTCGCAGAAGAAGCGGTAGACCTTGCGGTGCTGGCGGTCGAAGATGGTGGGTTCGTCGAGGGGGCGGAAGAGTTCTAGGCGGGTGGTCCAAACGATAAAAAAGATGCCCATCGCAAAAAATATCGGCGGGACAAACCAAGCGGGAATCGCCAAAATAGACTGTGGTGGCCATATATAGGTACCCGAGACAAAAGTAAATGCAAAAAATATCATTGTCCAAGCCCCCAATAATCCAGTGAAGAGGGCCAAGCCACGCAAACCATAGGCTTTAGCGGTGTAGCCAATCGCTTGGGCATAACACGCATCAATCAAACCCATGTCGATGGGTTTGTCACTGGCCTTGTTGTGCTTCTTGTAGCGCTTGACGATGCCCGAAGCATTGCCGTCCGGGCGCTCTGCATCGGTACTCTGGCCCGCCCAGTGGTCTACCTGGCCCGGAGGCGGGGCGTAGTGGGGTTTGACGTGTTGCCCATGCGGTATCAGCGGTGGCGCACTCATGGTTAAGCACCCGTCGCAGGGGTGGCGGCCTTGGCGGCATCGGCTTCTTTGCCGCCCTCTTCCATGGCGGCTTGCAAGCCCGCGTACTCGCTGGCCCAGTCGCCTTTGGCAAACATGTCGTCGCGCTGGCCATCCCAGTCAAACCAACTGGGGTCTTGGCCGAAGTAGCTGCGGCTCATCCAGCGTTGCATGGGCGTGGGGGTCATGGCCACGGCACCGACTTGCAGCGCCATACCGGCCCCCAACAGCACCAGGCCGATACCGGAGACGGTGAGCGCGGTTCCGCCCACGACCGCCAGCACGCCCTGCGCGCCTACCCGCATGGCAATGGTGCGGGCGACGGCCCCGCCGATACCGCGTGCGACCAGGGTATCGCCCGCTGCACCCACTGCGACTAAAAACGAAGTGCCCGCCGTACCACCAAAAGCATAAGCCGAATACTGGTACAACCAGGCAATGTTTACGTCACCCAATGCTTGAGCATCATTTGCCTTCGCCATTGCCCCCACCACATTCACCACCCCACCCGCCACCCCCGCAATACTCGCCACAAACCGCAAGGCTCCCAGCCCCAGGCTTTTTGTGGCCGCAGCTTGCCCGGCTTTGGCCACCGTGCTGGCCTGCACGGCCACGGCCCACATTTCCAACAGCCCGCCCAGCACGCCCGCCGTGCTGTCAAAGATGCCATACCAGCCGTCCCGCATCTGGGTGGCGGTACTTTCCTGGTTCAGCACCACGTTCAGGCTATTGACCAGCCCTATGCCTTGCGCAATCACGCTGCCCATCGCCAGCCGCCCGTCCAGGGTCATGCCAAGGGCCTTGGCTTGCGCACCGGCCCCGGTTTGGAAGGACTGCCGCAGGGCGTTGACTGCCCGTGTGCCTTGGCTGGATTGCTGGGCGTACAGTTTTAAAAATTGCTGTTCGCTGAGTACCGCCACGCCGCCCGCTGCGCTTGCGACGGTGGTGTGCGCCGCCGCCCCCACGGCCACACGGCCAGCGCCGGGGTCTTGCAGCATCTTGTGGGCATCGCCCTGCGCGGCTTTGAGTGCGTCGGTGTCGGTCAGCAGGGTGAGGGTGATTTGGGCGGCTTGTTTGCTTTGCCGTTTGATGCGGGTTTTGCTGCTGCCCAGGTCTTGCCCTTTGCGGGCACGCAGCACGGTCAGTGCTTCTTTGGCATCCACACGCATGCGCAGCAGCACCGGCATTTTGGGGGCCGCGCCCCCCATGGCACTGGCGGCAGCGTATTCAATGGCTTGCTGCACGCCCCAGAGGTATTGCATCTTGGCAAGCTGGGCTTGCAGGCTGGCGCTGAGACGGGGGTTGCGTCCGGCTGCGCCCAGCAGCGCCCCGCTCAGAGCCGATAGCTGGCCGACGCTGAACATGCCGATGGCATCTCCCATCCAGCCGTATTTTTTGAGGGCTTTGGCGCTGGCATCCAGCCCCAGCACGCCCTTGAGTACGTCGTAGCTTTTGTCGCGCATGCCGTCTGCCCCAGAATCTCCGGTCAACTGGGTGTGCACGACCTCGATCACGGCTTGCTGGTTGCCCACCAGCGCCCGCAGCACTACCGCACTTGGCTGGGTGATGGGCTGCTCCAGCATGGCCAGATAGCGCTCCAGCACGGGGCCGCTGGAGAAGGGGGCGGGCTGGTGGATGCGCTGGCTCTCTTCGGCATAGACCTTGCCGCTGCATAGCAGGTTGAGCGGCTTGTTGGGGTCTTGCGGGTCAAAGTGGTGCTGGAAGTACGCCAGGGTGCAGGGGTCTTGGCTGGCGGTGAGCCAGTCGTTTTCTATTTTTTCCAGCGGTGTGTAGTGCTGGGTTTTGAGTTGGGCTTCAAACTGTTGGATCCAGCGGGTGCGGGCGGCTTCGTCGTAGTGGGGGGCGAGTTTGCTCCACGCAGCTTCGGTATTTTTTTTGGCCCAATCTGCTGCCTGTGCGTCATGGTCGGGATAGATCACGCGGCCCAAATCCTCGCGGGCGATCATCGGTTTCAACAAACCCGATGCCCGCTTGAGCAGCGTCTTTCGGTCTTCTGGCGTTAACGCTTGCCACTCGGTACCAGCAGGCCAGTTTCCGGCGGCGTAATCAATTTTTGTACACAGTGGGCTGACCTGCTCGTAACTAGCCAACGTATTCGCATCCAGCATCACCTGCTTCAAGCCCATCAGCGCGTTGCTGCTGTTGAGCGGGTGGGCGTTCTCGGGTTTCTCGATCTCTTGCTGGGCTAGCACATGGCGGCGTAGACGCAAGGCGTTCAGTTCGGTTGCGTAGCCCACCGGGTCGGCCAACACCACCGCCAGCTCTTTGCCTTTGGTTTTAGTGTGGCAGGCGGCGGCACGTTGCAATTGCTCTGCCAGGCCGTCCACGTTGGCGTGCAGGCTGTTGAAAGCAAAGTCATGGTCGCTGGCTCCATTGAACTTGAGTTCGCTCAGGGCACATTCCAGCACTTTGCTTTTAAGGCTCGCTGCAGTCGGCGTAAAGCTGTGGGCGCTGGGTGCGCCCAGTGGTAGCTGCTGCATGGCCTTGGGATTGGCGGCATTCTGGGCCTTGAGCGTGTCGCTCCATAAATTGGCGCTGTAGGCGATCCATATGCTGCTGATCTGCGCGGCCTGCGGAATACCCAGCAAACGCATGCCCACTTTATTGTGACCACTGCTGCTGCATACCGCCGGAGGCGGCATTTGCCGAAACTCGGCGCTGCTGTCCGGGATCAGGTCGGCATTGTCTGTGACACGGTAGACCAACCAGTTTTTCAGCCCCGCTGGCGGCGAGGCTAGGTAGACGTACACATAGCCCGCACGCAGCAGGCGCAGCACGGTGCGGCTCTCGGTCGGCACGCGGCTGGGGATTAGGCCGCCCACCAAAGCCGCATCGCTGGTAACGGCACTGGCGCCAACGGGGGCCAAGGGCTTGGTCAAAGCAATCGGACTGGGGCGGAGCAGCAACAGCGCCAAGGTACTTTTGTTGCAGTCTTTACAACCTTTATTAGAGGGTTCGCTCACGAGAGGTTCTTTCTATATTCGGCTACAAGCGACAGGCAAAGAGTATGCATAGTTTGCGGTACATCGCCGCCAAGTTCCTGGTATTCGCCGGGTAGTTCCAGTAGACGCTGAACATCAGAATTTTCCAGCAAGGCCGGATGCAACAGTGTTAATGCGGCCCACGCACTCCAGTCCTCGGGGGTCTTGAAGCGGGCAGGCCAACGCATTGCAGCACTTGCGGCCAGCGCTAAGGCATTTTCTGTTCGCTCATAACATTCAGCGGTGATCGCTCTGGACAGTGGCGCTTGCTTGATGCGCAACTGACCTAACCAGCGCGCCAAAGTCGTGTGCAAAGCCCGCCCCTGCATGAAGCGCCGCCATTCGACGGGCTGCATCGGTATGGAGGAAGTGGCACAGAAAGTTTCGGTGGTTGCGGTAGCCCGCTCCAGGCAAGCCAATTGTCCGAGTGCATCCAAATAGACCCAACGGTATATGGGGCCAAATTCAGCGGCGAGTGGTGCATCGCCCACCACATGCCGCAGCCAATCGAAGACCCGCCGATCGGCGATGCGTTGGTAACGCGCAGGGGTGGACACCAACGGATGCACATTAGACAAGCTTGCCAGTTGCTGGGCAAGCTCTTGCGCAGGGCGACCACTTTGCAACCAGCCACCGATGGCATGGGTGGCCGCGCCCGTCCCAGCCAAACCGCCCGATTGCGCGGCCTGTAGCTCACCTTGGGCTATCTCCAAACTTAGCCCCAGCCACACATCAGAAAGTCCATCTAATTCGACAAGGTAGGGATGTAAATGGGCTGGCAGGGTAATCTGGGAATGCAATACCACGGGGATGATCGGACGCACCCACGCAAGCTCACGGGCACCTTGTACCGCGCTAGCCGCCAAGTTTTGGGCATCGGCCAACGGTACCGGTTCGCCAAGCAATGGATCGACCAAAAGGTAAACCGAGTCAATCGGGTCTAGCGCCGTCGTGAGGTCCGCCAAACTTGCTTCAGTAAGCAGATTCATAAGGCGCTACCGCCTCCAGCAGCAGACTCAGCCAATGAACGTGGGCATTCGGCCAGCTTGCCCGGCTTGGGCAACTCCAATGAGCCACTGGCACTGCCCGGCCCCGCCAGCTCCTTCGCACTGGCCTCAAACTGCACACTCGCCCCGGTGATGGTGATGTTGCCACCCTCGATGCGGATGCCCGACCCTCCCGCCGTCAGCAGCAGGTGCAGCTTGGCGCTGACGCAGACCGCTGCGGTGGTGCTGGCCACCGTCAGGTCTTTGTCGGCCGTCAGTTTCGTGGGGCCGCTTTGGCTTTGGCTGCTCACTTTGCCGCTGGCTGCAATCAGGGCGATGCCGGTCTCTTGGTTGGGGCTGTTGGAGTTGCCGACCTTGCCGTAGGTAAAGAAGCTGATGCCCGCCTTGACCAGGTGGTAGTGCCCGCCTTGGGCCCCGAACTGGATGGCCTGGCCTGCGGTGATGCTGCTGGTGGCGCCCGCGCTGAGGATGGCGTCGGCCGGGGTCAAGGCCTGGATGCCGCTGGGGGCGCTGAGTTGCAGCAGCGGCTCGCTGTAGGCATCGACTTGCTGGTCTTGCGGGCCGTCTTGGGTGGCGCGGACTTGCACGTTGTGCGCTTGGGCTGCGATGGCGGGGAGTTTGTCGGGCGTGCTTTCGGCTGCCAGTTTGGCGTTGTGCTTTTGTGCGCTATCGGCCAGACGGGTTTGCAGCTGCTGGCTGCTGTCGGCCTGGGATTGGGCTTCCTGGCTGTCGAGCTGGCTGCGGCTGGCGCCTGCGCGGGCGTCGGCGCTGAGCAAGAGGCCCGCGCCTGCGCGGGTGGCGGCGCTGTGGGCGGTTTTGAGCTCCGCGCCCCAGCCCGCAGGGTGCAGGCGTTGGTTGTCGCTTTGGTGCTGGAGCTGGCCCAGGTTGAGTTCGGCCGTGCCCTGGTGGGCCTGGCTGTGTTGTTGCAGCACGGTGCGCGCCTGGGATGGGCTGTCGTCGAAGACGAGCTGGTTGTACCCGCCCGCGCCGTGTTGGCTGGCCGACAGGGCCTGGGTTTTGATGCCGCTGAGGACGGCGGGGTGGGCGTAGCCCTTACTCAAGTCCCGACCGGATTCTGTGCTCTGGCCGGGGAACCAGGTGGGAGCGTTGCCGGTGGCCGCACCCGCGCCCTGCCCTTGGCGGTTGTACTGGGCATCGGGGGCACCGCTGCCGTTGTAGACGCAGCCGGTGACCACCGGGCGGTCAATGTCGCCGCCCAGGAAGTCCACCCAGACTTCCTGGCCGATGCGGGGGATGGCGACGCTGCCCCAGTTGGCGCCTGCCGTGGGGGCCAGGGTGGCAGCTACGCGCACCCAGGTGCCAGCCTTGTCGTCGGCGGGTGCGCCGGTGTGGACTTTGCCTTGGCGGCCAGTGCTGGGGTGGGACAGCCGGGCGTGGCTGCCGGTTTGGCCGGTGGTGTCGCGCTGCCAGTGGAACTGGAGTTTGATGCGGTGGTCGCGGTCGGTATAGACGGGTTGGCCTGGCGGGCCGACGACGATGGCGGTTTGCTGGCTGTGCACGGTGGGCTTGGGGTGCAGGCGCTGGCCTTGCGGGCCGTGGCTGGCTCCCCGGTAGGGGATGTGGGCGGGCAGTGCGTCCAGGCGGTTGCGGTAGAAGGGCTTGGTGGCATCTACGCTGTGGGCTAAGGCTTGCGCTTCGCCAACACCCACACCGGTCCACCAGGTGTCTTCTAAGTCAGCTAGTGCATTACTACTGTTTTGATAGCTGCTCGTGCTTATGGAAGAGGCATGGGTGACTGATTTTGCATATATCGCAACATTTGCGGTCAGCGGCGGTGCCAGGGGAACAGGACCCAGCCGTTGCTGGACGGCCTGGCCCAAGGCGGCATCCAGGTTGTTGCGCGCCAGGTGCTGCACGCGCAGCAAGGTGTAGGTGCGTTGCTCGGCGGGTGGCTGTTGGCCGTAGCGGTCGGGACTGCTCTGACCATTGAGGACGATGGTGCTGCCGGGCGCTGCGCTGCGCAGAGTGCCGGCCGCGGTGCTGTGCTGTTGGCGCACGTTCAGCGCCTGGAGCTGGTTGCGGGCCAGGCGCTGGCCAAGGGCCGCGCTCTCGAAGGCGTAGGCGCCGGGGTCGTCTCGGTGGGTGAGATCGATCGCGACGGAGGATCGGCTTGCGTCACCGTCGTTTTGGGCACGCTGGGCGCTGACAGGGCGGGTGTGGTTGCTGCGGTAGTCCCAACTGCTGAGGGCGACGCTGTCCACGCTCCACCGGCCGTGGCTGCGCCAGCGGTCGATGCTGTCGCGTGCCAGGGTGGTTCCGGCCTGGGTAAAGTCCACCTCAGGGTGCGGGTTGGGCTGGAAGGCAGCGTTGTGGTCGGCGATGACGAAGGTGTGGCTGCCTAAAGCGGGGCTGCGGGGGTCGCCGGTGTGTTCGAACCAGCCAAACAGGCCTTCTTCGGCCATCAGCCGGGTGACGAAGGCCAGGTCGGTCTCGAAGTACTGGGTGGTCAGGCTGCGCGTGGGGTAGGCGGTTTTGTCGGTGATGTCAAAGCGCCACTGGGGTTGGAGTCGGCCCTGGCCTTGGTAGTCTTTGAAGATGGTGTCCAGGATGTCGAAGACGTTGAGGCCTTGGTAGACGGCGCTGTCTTGCTGTTGGCCCAGGGCGGACAGCCAGGGTTCGATGGTGAGTTGGTAGCGGGCCAGGCCGCCGTTGGCTCCCAGTAGCTGGGCGCTGCGGATGTGGCCGTGGAAGGGGCGCAGGTCGGTGCGGTTGGCATCAGTCAGCAGCTCCAGCAGGATGGGCTGGCCCACCAGGGCGTCCAGGTCCAGATGGGTGTCTAGGCTGAGGCAGCTGAGGCGGAGTTGGGTGCCGCAGAAGCGGGGGTCTGCTGCGGCAGCGGGGTTGTGGTCATTCCCGTAGTTGCCGGGGTAGATTCCTTCGACCGCGTGCAACCGCTCGGCCAGCAAGCTGGAGGGGGCCAACAAGCTGCCGCTGGGTTCGTCCAGCGGGGTGTACAGGCGCAGCAGACGGTCGGTTTGGCTCCAGCCGGTGAACAGGCTAGCGAGGGTGGTGCTCATCGGGTGGTGTCGCTATCGGTGTGCGGGGGAACTATGGGGTCGGGATGCGCGTGGCTGCTTGAGCAGGGACGCTTACTGGATGGCGTACTTGAAGTCGCCTTTTTTGCTGGCGGTGACTTTGATTTTGCGGATCTCACCACCCGCAGCCATTTGTGCAAGCACGCTTTCGGCAATCTCGGGCAGCAGGCTGCCGTTGAGGATGTTGTCAACGTTGCGCGCTCCGGAATCGACTTCGGTACAGCGCTGCAGGACGGCTTCAACCAGGGCGTCGTCGTAGACAAATTCGCAGCGGTGGTTGGTGGCGATACGCCGTTGGATGCGGTCCAGCTTGAGGGCGATGATTTGTGCCAGTACGTCGTCGGCGATGGGGTAGTAGGGGATGACTTTAAGGCGCCCCAGGAAGGCGGGTTTGAAGGCTTTCATCAGCTGGGGGCGGATCAGCGCTTCCAGGGCCTCAGGCGTGGGTAACGTGTCGGCGCTCTGGTTCAGGCAGGCCTGCATCATCTGGCTGGAGGCGACGTTGCTGGTGAGGATGATGATGGTGTTCTTGAAGTCGATCTCGCGGCCTTCGGCATCGTCCATCACGCCCTTGTCAAATACCTGAAAGAACAGCTCCAGCACGTCAGGGTGGGCTTTCTCGACTTCGTCGAGCAGTACCACGCTGTAGGGGTTGCGCCGCACGGCCTCGGTGAGCACGCCACCTTCCCCGTAGCCCACATACCCCGGTGGCGAGCCCTTGAGGCCCGACACGCTGTGCGCTTCCTGGTATTCGCTCATGTTGATGGTGATGAGCTTTTTTTCTCCTCCGTAGAGGGTTTCGGCCAAGGCCAAGGCGGTCTCGGTTTTGCCGATGCCGCTGGGGCCGACAAAGAGAAATACACCCTTGGGTTTGCTGGGATCGTCCAGATTGGCACGTGCCGTGCGTACACGTTGGGCGACAGCGGCAATGGCATGGGGCTGACCGAGTACCCGCTCTTGCAGCAGCGGCTGCAAGTTGAGGACAGTCTTGATCTCGTCCTTCACCATTTTGCCCAGGGGGATGCCCGTCCAACTGGCCACAATTTCAGCCACTACATGACCGTCTACCTGCACTGGTACCAAGGGAGTTTCGCCCTGGTGGCTTTTGAGTTCGGCCATCAGTTGCTGCAAGGCCTGGAGTTCGTGGCTGGCAGGCATGTTGGGGGCGTTGTTACCTTTGGTAGTTTTTTTGCTGGACTTGGTAGGGTCAGGTGTGACCGTCGCCACAGGGGTACTGGCCTGGGTCGTGTTGTAGGCAACAGCCACTTCCAACGCCTGGCGGGCAGCCTGGATCTTCTCTGTCAAAGCGCGCTCAACATCCCAACGCGCGGTTTGCAAAACCAGTTCGGCTGCAGCGGCATCGCGTTGGGTAGTCAGTTCTTGCAAGCGGCTCTGGTGCTGTACACCACTGGCCTGTTCACGCTGCAGACTGCCGATTTCAGCGTGCATGCGGTCGAGATGCTTGCGGATATTCTCGATCAACGCAGGCTGGGCATTTTGGCCCAGGGCCACTTTGGCGCACGCAGTATCGAGCACACTGATGGCCTTGTCGGGCAGTTGACGACCACTGATGTAGCGGTGCGACAGGCGCACCGCCTCGGTAATGGCTTCGTCGTAGATGCGCACATTGAAATGCGCCTCCATCAGACACACCATGCCGCGCAGCATGGCACAGGCCAGCTCCTCACTAGGCTCTTCGACCTTGATGACCTGAAAACGCCGGGCCAGGGCGGCATCTTTTTCAAAATACTTTTTGTACTCGCTCCAAGTAGTGGCCGCGATGGTGCGCAACTCGCCCCTTGCCAGGGCCGGTTTCAAGAGGTTTGCCGCGTCGTTTTGTCCGGCCTGCCCGCCTGCACCGATCATGGTGTGGGCTTCGTCAATGAACAGGATGATGCCGTGCGGGCTACGTTTGACCTCGTCAATGACGTTCTTCAGGCGATTCTCAAACTCGCCTTTCACACTGGCACCCGCCTGCAACAGGCCCATATCCAGGGTGTGGATTTCGACACCCTGCAGCACTTCGGGTACATCGCCCTGGGAGATACGCAAGGCCAAACCTTCGACCACGGCGGTTTTCCCAACGCCAGCCTCGCCCGTGAGGATAGGATTGTTTTGCCTGCGGCGCAGCAGAACATCGACCGCCTGGCGGATTTCGGCATCACGGCCTATGACGGGGTCCACCTTGCCGTCGCGAGCCCGCTGGGTGAGGCAGGTGGTGTACTGATCGAGCGCGGGGGTTTTTCCGCCAGTTGAGGCAGTAAGGTCGCCTACCGGATCACCGACATGTGCGGGGTCTTGCCAATCTGGCACTAGGTTGACAGGCTGAATGCTCTCCACCGATCCATGGGTCAACTTGCCAAGCTGGTGCTTCAGGCCATCCAGCTTGAACTGCGCGAAGAGTCTGGAGCCGCGGTAAGCCAGTTGAGCCAGATCGGTCTGGGTCAGCAGTGCCAAAAGCAAATGGCCACTGCGTATCTGGCTGGTTTGTTTGTCCAGCGAAGCAATGAGCCAAGCATGTTCAAACAAGGTTTGCAGGTGAGGCGACAGTACGGGTGTGCGGGTATTGCCACTTTTGAACCGGTTGATCTCGGCCTCCAAGTCGGCCTGCAGACGGTCTGGATCGATGCCACTATTACGGCTTATTACGGCAAAGTCGCCACGTGGCTCCTCCAACAGAGCCAAGAACAAATGTTCCAGATCGACTTCATAGTGCCCACGGCTAATACAGAGGTTGGCCGCGCGTTCGGTGGCGACGCGGGAAGTGGTATTGAGCTTGCCAATCAGCGCTTTTAAGTTGATGTCCATAGCCGACGAAGGTGGGTGTGAAAAATTAAGAGGGAAGAGTGTGAATGTGGTAACTCACATCGGAGCGGTCGTGCATTTCTGGCCGGGTCGTTAAAAACAAATCCGCACCCAGTCGACCACCGACGCGTTGCGAATGCAAGCTGGCACCAACAACTTCGCTGGCAAGCAAAATAAGTTGCACTTCGTATTCGAGGCATACACCCGTAAACATGGTGAGCACCTTCTTCAGCGCGCAGGCAGCCCCGGCACCCGGCAGAAAGAGCAAAAAATCCTTCCGTACCAGAGGGCCAATGCGCAGTCGCACGCGCAGATCCCGCTGCCAGACCCGTTTACCCACCATGGCGGCCTTACCCAGCACCGCGTTGGTAGAGCCTAGTCTGGTTTGGTGTAGCGGTGGAACGTCATACCAGCAGCCCACAAATTGCTCAATAGCCAAAGGAACCGCGAAGTGATCGGCCAAGACGCGTTGCATCAATGCAGCGGATACCGGACGCTGGCGCAATGCCACTGCAAAATGGCCGAGCGATGCGTCAAGCACCCCATCACTCGCAGGTCCGCCAGCATCGCCCGCACCCTGTGCATGGAGGCGGTTGTGCAACGACTTATGCCCCAAACCGGCCAACGAAAGCAACAATGGCAAGAAGTGGTCTTTGTCTGTACCCGTAGCGCTATGGTCATACTGCAGCTCCAACCGGTACTTGCGCCAGGCTCCGTAGAACAAAGCCAGCGCCCGCTGGGAGAACGTGTCCAGAAATGCTCTTGGGCCTTCGTCCTTTTCAAGAAACTGGTGCGCCGCAATGCGCTCGGTGTAGTGGCTTGGCAATGTGCCATTGCTGCCAAGGAACCCCATGAACGACGGTGTCAACCGCAAATGAAGCAACTCGCCATTGCGGAAGGCATCGGCAAGAGCAACCTCGGTGCGCTCGATACCGGGGGGATCTATACGCAAAGCCTCGATTTCTGATGCTGGAAACCCAAGGGAGATGCGATTGGTGAAACGCAGGTGGTCGGCCAAGGCCAAGTCCTCACCCACGCCCTGGCGCTTCAGCCACAACTCGATGAGCCGCACCGCTTGAAAGAACTGGAAGCGGAAAGGCGTATCGAGCAGACGTTGAATTACGCTAGGTTCAAATCTCCGCTTCGTGCTCGGCATCGCAGCAATTCCTCCCCCGTTCTTTTGGAGAAAATCACGAGTTGTGTAAAGCTGTTGATATGAACGTAAAGCCCTAAAAAGCGATCGATCACGCTGGCAAACACATGCAGTCCACTCCCCACAAACCCCTCCTCATCAAGCACCATGCGCACTTCAATACCGCGCACCAGACTCGCAAAAGGGTTACCCGGCAGCCAAGCTGTGGAAGCCCTGTGCTCTATGGATACTATCGCGCCAATCTGACGCTGCGACGTAGGCGAACGCGACAAATCGTACAGAGTCAATATCTCGCGAAATGCATCCAACCCGCCTTGTGTCAACGACAAATGATTGAGAGCTAGATGAGAAATCAGTCTCCAATGTGCTCCACGTCCACGCTCGAAATACTGGGGGTGACTTGGCTTGCGTATAAAACTGACTGCGCCCAACAGATTACCTCCATCCAACGGAAAGAGATCCCCGCCATGGCTTCCATAACCAAGCAAAGTCGGCAACTCTCTATTTGTGCAACGTAATTCCACACTAAGGGTGTCAGTCTCAACCGCAGCCGGATCAAAATCAATATCTACAATCGAAATCTCCGTCTCATAGCCAGGACTTTTCAGCGCGACCATTTCGTTGCGACGCATAGCCCAATAATGCCCTGCCTTGTCAGGCGTTTGGCCATGGTGTAACGAATAAAAGGGACGAAACTCAGTAACGGACTCTCCTTGCGGAGTTTGTCTAACCATATTGACGGAATCAATCGAGTAGACCTCGTATGCAAATGCATTTGCGGAATCAGCCACCACTGGATACTGCGCAGTTCTATGTGTCAATCGGATCGGAGAACCATGTAGTTTAAATAAATTGACAACTGGGGTGCAGCCCAACAATAGATTTTTAGCAGAAAGAGTTCCGAGCATCCGTGCAATATTTGAGTCAGAACGAAAACTAGTCAACACCAAATGCAAAGAAAATACTTTGCAGCTTGAAGGAAGCAATGCTGATATTTCATCCATATCAACATCAAAAAAATTAAATTTCTCAGGAAAAGAAAAGTATTCTGTTAAAACACGGTAAGCGGGATGCGAGCGTGCAGGAAAATCTATCAACGCATCTTGATCGTCAAAGCCAACTTCTGCTATCGGCAACAATTTCAACGCGATCCATCGCCCGGTATACGGAACTTCGACATATGCACATACGGCCCGGGTAAACAATGTATCTCGCAGAGCGGCGCAAAAAGATGCTTCTCCATCTACGAATACACGCAATTTTGAAAATCCAAGCGATGCAAGGCTCGCCTGTTCAGAAGTTATCTCAATCCTTATACTTATCTTGGAAGCCGCATTTTTCGGCAATATGACGGATTCCGGTGAACTAAGGATTGAGTCAAATTGCGCGTGCACCAAGCGCAGTGGTGCAATCATCACCTCATATGCTGTTTGAAATTTGCATTTCACGCCTTTGACAGATCTTGTTTCCCATACTGTGCCACGTGGCACTTTGGTGGCGACCGTTAGTTGCGTTGCACTGGCGCCTTGATCTACACGCACAATTGAGCATGATGGGAAAGGACGCAAGTAATGCGGATACAACACTTCAAACAGCGCTTCGGTAAATTCAGGGAAATCGTCGTCAATACGCTTGGAGACGCGAGCACTCAAGAGCGCGAATGACTGAACCATGCGCTCAATGTGGGGATCCTCACAGATCTCCCCAGCCATTAGCAACCCCCCCGCAATTTTTGGATAACGCTCCGAAAACTCACGAGAATAACGTCGCAAAAATCCTAATTCGCGTTCGTAGTACGGAAGAAGTTCTTGCAAATTAAACCCCTATCCGCGCCGTAGGGCGATATTTTCTAATGGCGTATTGCAGCGAAGATGGCTGCAGCATTGCATCAAAATTAACGGGCTCATGATCCTGATTTACAATCAATAATGCTTTAATAGAAAAATTCAATCTATTAATAGAACCCCTGTGAATTTCAAGCGATGCACTAACCTGACGTAAGCGGGGTTCGTGCAAATTTATGGCACTTACCAGACTTGCACAAATTGCGGCTCGATCATCTGTACTGGCTAAGCTCATTCCAGCAAAATCTTTTAAACCATACGAAATAATTGATCGACTACATGCTGGATGCTTTGATAACAAGTCATCACTGAATACTGATCGCGTATTCAATAATGCCTCGAGGTCTCGCGCGACCTCGTCCTTCAACTCATCAATCGAAAGATGCCGAACTACACCCTGGAATAATCCACGAGAATTATCACCCATTAGCTTGTCAAACAAAGTTGGGGCGGATCCTTTCATTACCATTCTTTCAAAAAAATATCTGCGGGAACACAACCCGCAGACATTCAATTCAACAAAAAGTTAAATAACTTTATTTTTTGCCAAATCCCAACCTCCAGAGGTATTTCCACCAGCTCCGCCGCCAATTTTCTGCTGGGTATATTTCCATTTAACTTGGGAATACTTCAGAGAAACTAGCTCTATCAAAATATTGCCTTCAGCCACTGATGGCATATCGCTGCTAATAATGAGATTTTCGATCTCTATTTCAAAATATTTAACACGTTCACCCTTACCGTCAGCGCGTAAAAATTCAAATTTTGCTTTCGCTATGGTTTTACCAGAAGAACTATTTTGTAACAACAGAGGTGTCGCCAAGTCCGCCAGTTTGGTAAAAACAATATCTTTGTGCTCACACCTCTCTGCAGTATGGCCACCGCCGGTAGAGGCTGTCGCTGATTTTGGCTGCAATACACCAAAATCCACCGATAAACATTCGATCCAATCTTTGTGCTTATCATCAGTAGATTCACCCTTGATACCATCAATTTGCAAATAAACATCAATTGCCATAATTCACCTTTTTGATATGTTGTTTAAAACAACGGTTATGATTTGGAAGACTGAGGTAACTCAGCAACCAAGCGGAGAGATACTGATAACTCGTCCAATTGAAAATGTGGACGTAAAAAAGAAACTGCTCGATAGACTCCTGGGCGCCCTGGAACCTCGGATACCTGAACAGAAGCTTCACGCAATGGAAACTGCGCTTTGGCCTCTTGACTTGCGTTATCATCCAAAAGCACATATTGTGCAATCCATCGATTTAAAAAGTCTTCTACGCTTGACGCCGCTGCAAAACTACCAATCTTGTCGCGCATCATGGATTTCATGTAATGCGCTATCCGTGATACAGCAAAAATGTATTGAAGTTGAGACGATAAAACCGCATTCGCATTTGCTGCCTCAGAGTTGTAACTCTTGGCTTTTTGCGTAGATTGAGCACCGAAAAATGCCGCGTAATCGGTGTTTTTGCAATGCACGAGGGAGATAAAACCTAAGTCACTCAACTCCTTCTCACGCCGATCAGTTATCGCAATTTCAGTTGGACATTTGAGCGCGACTTCACCTTCGTCAGTCTTAAAAGTATGGGTTGGCAACCCCTCAACAAGACCACCACCTTCAACCCCTCTAATCGCAGCACACCAGCCAAAGTCCTCGAATGCTTTGGTCAACTTTGTGGCGAATGCATAAGCAGCATTGCACCAAAGGTATTTACTATGGTCAGTGCCATCCACATCTTCAACAAAATTAAAACCATCGACAGTAAGGCCGTCTTGTGGATGGAAAGGCAGTCGCCCCAAAAATCGAGGCAAAGTCAAACCCACATATCGTGAATCCTCGGAATCACGGAATGATTTCCATTTTGCATACTCAACCGTGTCAAATATCTTTGTTAGATCACGAGGTTTACCCAAATCACTGTATGCCTCTAAACCAAACAACTCAGGAGATGCCGCCGTAATGAATGGAGCATGGGCAGCAGCGGCAATCCGTGACATTTGCTCAATAAAGTACATGTCTTCTGGTTGCCTGGTAATTTCAAAATCACCGATCAATGTACCGAATGGAGCTCCACCGAAAGTACCAAACTCTTCTTCATATACCTTTTTAAACATTGCACTTTGGTCAAACTCAAGTGCCGAATTGAAATCTTTAACCAATTCTTTCTTGGTCGCATTCATCAGTTTTATTTTAAGATTTTGCCCCGTTGAAGTATTTTTAACCAAATAATGAAGTCCAGTCCAACTGCCTTCCAACTTTTGAAATTCTGGCGCATGCATAATTGCGCTAACTTGGTTCGAAATCAGCTTATCAATTTCCGCCACACGGGCATCCAAGGTGGCTACCAAGTTATTAGAGACAACTACAGTTCCATCCATTACTTGGTTAACTAGCTCAGAAATAATATCTCTAGCTCGCGCATGCTCTTCATTTGATTTTGCAACCTTGCTTTTCTCGACAATTTGATCCAGCAACGCCACTTCGATTGCTTGGAGTCCGTTACCTTCGGTTGATTTTTGCTGTAAAGACATGGATTGCCTCATTTACTTGATGGCTTGCTGGGTCAGCTTAGTAAGCTGTTCGGTACTATTTAGTACTTCATTGAGCAGATCTTCCAGCTTTTCACTTCCCGCCAACTTATTGCGTAAATCTGCCAGCTTGGTTCGTGCTTCCAATAATTTCTTGAGCGGTTCAACCTGCTGGACGATTGATTCAGGACGAAAATCATCCATTGACTTAAATTTCAACTCAACCCCAAATTCTCCACCTTTATCGCTCAGTTCATTCACAACGCGATAAACCGCACGAGGTTCCAAGCCTTTCATGACTTCATCAAAGTTGTCCGGATCAATATTCACAAATGAGCGATCCTTCAACTTAGCCTGCGGAACTTCAGACTTTCCACTGAAATCTCCCACGACTCCGGTAACGAAGGCCAGTTCTTTTTTCTCAATTGCATCGCCTATTTCAACGTCGTACGTCATCTGGACCCGTGGCGGACGTACTTTTTGAATTTTCTTTTGAATGCTTTCACTCTTAGTCATATTCAGCCTCAGATATTTTTAAATATTAATATTATTTATTGACATGCGAATCCACACCATACTGGGGAGGGCCTTCTACTTTAACCCCCCGAACGGATTAGACTTCCCATCATCATCGAGCTTGCTTGCAGGGGGGACCGACTTTATCGTGGATTTTGTAGGTTTGCCTGCTGTAACGTTTGCCCCCCTTACACGCGAGGAGTGAGTGGGAGTAGCAACTGGCACCAAAATGGTTTCACCAAGATTTTCACGCAAAATCTTAGCCAAATCCTGGGCTTCACTTTTAACTGTTCCAGATAATAAGTTCTGTGACCGCAAATCCGACAGGGATTTTGTAGCAAGGCGCAAACCACTTACCGTAACAATACTATTAGCGACTTTTTCAGTCGGATCACGCTGCAGCGCCTCTTGGGCGTTAATGATGGCTTCGCCATAATTTCCCGAATCAAACTTAATTTGCGCCATTCGTAGCCAAGGCGCCTTATCTGTGGGGAATTGAGAAGTAGCCGTGCGAAGCAAACCAATTGCTTGGTCGGTATTCCCCGAGGCTTGAGCAGCGTTGGCCTCTGCAATGCTGCCTTCTATGGTGACCTTTGGGGCCTCGGCAACAACGTTCTTAGGAGGTGCCGTACAAGCGCCCAGCAAAGACAGCAACACCAAAGGAAATACAAAACTAATCTTACGAAAAAACACGCCAAATACTCCTAAAAACAATAGCTTCGTTCCCGAATGAGAAGCAACATTGGTACGTCGGATGTTAGCTGATCAATTTTCAAAAAATTGTGACATATGCACATATTTTATTAATTTCAGAAGTTTTCAGATTTATTCAGCAACACAAGAAACATTAAGTCACAATAAATAACTTTCATAGAAATCCATACTGTGAGATTTTTCACAAGCTAAAGCTCGGTGATAATTTAGGTTACTCCACTAGCACGAACATACCGCCGTTGGTCATCGGTTTTTGTGTGCCTCCGCTGCATCTTTGAATCCCTTCTGCCATTCGTGTTGATACCAAAAATGATGATCAAGCCACTAGTCCGAAACGCCTTGTTGAGCCTCCTTGGACTGTCTTTGGCTGGTTGTGCAACAACCTCTGCAATCACCGTGGTTAGCGCCATGGCTAACTCGGCGTTGGAGGCATATGGATTGAAAAAACCTACCGCTCCAGAAGTTCCCGACGCACAAAAAGTACCGCGTACCGTGGCAATCAAATTGCACGCGAGCAACACCTTGAATGTCGATACCAACGGACGTCCGCTTGCACTGGTTGCGAAGATCTATAAGCTCAGACAAAAGACCACTTTCGTCCAAGCTACTTACGATACTTTTCTGAATTCTCAGAATGAGAAGGAGGCGCTAGGTACCGACCTGCTTGAGGTAAAAGAAATCACTCTCGTCCCAGGACAACGTTATGAAGTCCTCGAAAAAGTCAGCTATGAAGCTCAATATATTGGCATAGTGGCACTGTTCCGAAACCCGGTACCAGCGAGATGGCGCGTAGAGTTTCCAGCCGCTCTATCCGAGGGTTCCGGCATCGTTGTCGGAATGCATGCGTGCGCATTAACCGTTGGAGCAGGAACCAGTGCCACAGACCCATCAAGCAGTAGCCAAATGCTCGCTCCCCTGCGCTGCCCTTGAAAACTTCGCTTCCAAAAAATTATTACGAGACCTACTCTGTGAACCAAACAAGTAAAGTTCTGTGGGGCGAAGGCCTGTTCTTACGCCCTCAACATTTTCAACGGCAAGACTGCTACCACGAGGGGCGTCTACATCAAACAGCCAGCGCCTTGCACCCTTATGCCTGGGGTGTGGGCCGACTGCAAGTCGACCAGGATGCACTCGCCAACAACTCGCTACGTTTACTTGAACTCATGGTTATTTTTCAAGACGGCGAAATATTGAAAGCCCCCGACGATGACGATTTACCGGACGCAGTCACCCTGGCCGACCTACCACCCGCCCAACAAAGCATTACTTACTTTGCTGCCCTACCAGCACTGAAGCCATTTGGAGGCAATTTCTCGGTCGGAGCCAACAGTAGCCAGTCCACGCGCTACACACAAACAAGTCGCGAGACTCCCGATCTGTTCACTGATGCGACCCAAGCCGAGTTGACCTATCTCAAAAAGGCCGTGCGGTTGGTGTCCGAACTTGAGCCGCGCGATGCATACGTCTGCCTTCCTGTTGTGCGCCTGCGTCGGGCTGTAGCAGGAGGATTTGAGCTTGATCCGAACTTTGTCCCTCCAAGCCTTTCCATCGGAAGTGCACCGCTTATTGCACTCAAGCTACGTCGCCTGTTGGACGCACTGCAAGCCAAAGTCAATGCGCTGTACGGGCACCATCGCGAACCCAGCAAGAATGTCGTCGAGTTCCGGTCCGGCGACATTTCTTCCTTTTGGCTGCTGCATACCGCAAGTACCGCATACGCCAGTCTGACGCACTTCCAGAACCATCCAATGTTGCACCCCGAGAGGTTGTTTGAGCAACTGCTAGGGCTCACTGGCTCATTGATGACGTTTTCAAAGAATTACGCCTTAGGCGATTTGCCTGCGTACCAGCACCAGGACCCTGGCCCCAGCTTCGCCAAGCTCGACACGATCATCCGCGAGTTACTCGACACCGTAATTTCGTCCCGCTACTTCGCCATCGCATTGTCCGAGGCCAAGCCGTCCTACCACCATGGGATGCTCGACTCCGGCAAGATAGACGAAAGGACAGCGTTTTACTTGGCCGTCAGCGCAGGCATACCGGCGGTTGAACTGATCGACATCGTACCGTTGCGTTTCAAAACCGGTGCACCAGAAGACGTGGAAAAATTCGTACTTGCCGCCATGCCAGGTGTCAAGCTCGTGTACTCCCCTCAAGTACCGGCTGCTGTTCCTGTACGGCCCGACACTTACTATTTCGCAATCGAATCAAAAGGCACCATGTTTGATCGAATGCTGCAAGCGCAGTCGATCTGCATCTACGTGCCTTCTGGCATTCGCGACCTCAAACTTGAGCTATTGGCCGTAACCGCATGACCTCATTCAGCTCCTCGGCTCCTTCGCTACTCAGTGCATCGCCGAGCACTGCTTCATTCAGTACAGACGCTCCTAGCCATGCCAACGCATTGATCGATTTGATGTATGACGGCTTTTACGCACTGTTTTTGCTAAAGAACAATTCATCTCCCCTGGATGAAACAATCTTCGCGACCCGGATGCAAAAGTTCCTGGGCACCGTAGAGCAAAATGCAAAAAAACTGGAAGTCTCTGCTGAAGATGTGCACGCAGCCAAGTACGCGTTCTGCGCGTGCGTGGATGAAATCGTTCTACGTTCTAAATTCTCGATCCGCGATGCCTGGGAGCGCAGACCGTTGCAGTTGGTATTGTTTGGCGACCAGCTTGCAGGGGAAAACTTCTTCTCCATGCTGGAGAGTTTACGTGCCAAAGGCGCTGCGCATGTGCAAGTACTGGAGGTATTTCACATGTGTCTGTTGCTGGGATTTCAGGGCAAATACGTCATTGAAGGCCTGGAAAAACTGAACTATTTGACGGCTCGACTGGGCGACGAGATCGCCCAAATGAAAGGCAAAAGCGCTGGATTTGCGCCACATTGGGCGCGGCCAGACGCTATCGCCAATCGGCTGCGTAGCGACGTGCCACTGTGGGTCGTCGGGGCACTGTTCGGACTGATGGCGCTATCTGGGTATGGCGTTCTGAACTGGATGCTGCAACGCTCCACCGAGTCCAGCATCAACAGCTACCGCGATATCGTGCGGCTCGCGCCCCGCCCCGCCAACCTCACAATCACCCTCCCCTAGACGATGGGCACAGTGCCATGCAATCCACACCATCTGGCTTGGCTAGCGAGAACATCGCAAACGCCTTCACTCCCGGCATCAGCCAACATGCGCGCCTGCTAACTCTGCGTACAGCCCAAAGCGCTGATCTGCTTGAATCACTGGTCGTCGAGCGTTTCACCGGGCAAGAAGCCGTCAACGCGCTCTTTTGTTTTGACATTGATGCGCTAAGCCTGTCCACCAATCTAGATCTGGAGCCCCTGCTGGGCGAAGAGGTCACCCTGAGGCTGCTACAAGCCGATGGCACCCATCGTGCATGGCACGGCTACTGCACCAACATCACCTGGCTTGGTGCCGATGGCGGCATGGCCCGCTACCGCCTCCGGCTCGAGCCATTTCTGACCTTCCTGCGCCTGCGGCGAGATAGCTACGTCTTTCAGGACAAGACCGTCCAGCAGATCGTCGGCGATCTGGTAGCCGAGCACCCCCAAGCCAACATCCTGTGGGAGGTCACCCAAACCCTGCCCCAACGCCCGCTGTGCACCCAGTACCGCGAAAGTGATCTAGACTTTTTCATCCGCCTGCTGGCCAGCGAAGGCCTGAATTGGCGGATCACCCATGTCCAGGAAGGGCAAGAAAATAGCGACGGCAATGGTCGCCCGAACGGTAACAGCACCGGCAGCCTGCACGCTCGCCACCAGTTGGTCATTTACGACTCCACCGCCACCACCCCGGCCATGCCCGGCGGTTACAACCGCATCCGTTTTCACCAGGTCGCCGCCACGGAGCAGTTGGATGCGATCACCGAGTTCCGTGCCTGCGTCCAGCAAACCCCGAATGCCGTCTCGCTGGCCGGTTGGGACCCCGTGCAATTGCATTCCCCCGCCGCGCAGGCCACTGATATCCCTGACCATCAACCCCGACTCGAAGTCTTCGATGGCAGCGGCGAACGCCGCTTCGACAGTGCAACCCACGCCAGCCAGCACACCCAACGGGTGCTGCACGCGTTGACGTTGGAACGCACAACCTACCCAGGTGCCGGTGCTGTGCGCCAGCTCAGTGCAGGCCATGGCTTCCAACTCACCCAGCACGAAAGCTACGCAGAAAGCAATGGCCTCGGTAACACCTTCAAGGTACTGCAAGTGCAGCATGCCGCTGTCAACAACCTGGAGCCCGGTCTGGTCGCGACCATAACCACGACCCTGCAAAACTCTCGTGTGCTCCAAAACGTCGTCGCCGCGCCCGGCTCCACTCCCCAGACCGACCTGACCCAACTGGAGCCAGGCACCTACCGCAACCACTTCGTCTGCGTGCACGAAGCCGTGCCTTTGGTGCCGCTGGCCACGGGTCTCCAGTCCCAAAGCCAGAATCCCACGGTTCCTGGCCCACAAACCGCCCGCATCGTCGGCCTGTCCGACACCTATATCACCACCGACCGCGACCACCGCGTCAAGGTCCAGTTCCCCTGGCAACGCGGCCTCGCCCCCAGCGACGGCGGTCTGTTTGACACCGGCAACCGTATTGATAGCCAAGGCAATGCCCCCGGCAGCGAAACCAGCGGCACCTGGGTGCGCGTGGCCGAGGCCGCATCCGGCCCCAACTGGGGCACCCAATTCACCCCACGTATCGCCACCGAAGTACTGGTCAACTTCACCCATGGCGACATCGACCGCCCCGTGGTACTGGGCCAGCTCTTCAACGGCGCAGACCTCCCCCCGTTCTCCGCAGGCGTGGACTCCGGCGTGAACCACATCGGCACCGTCTCTGGCTGGCACAGCCAGGGCCTGGATGGACAAAACTACAACCAATGGGTGGTCGACGACACCACCCGCCAACTGCGCATGCGTCTGGCCTCCAGCACTGCGGCCAGCCAGCTCAACCTGGGCTACCTCATCCAACAGG
>CAUPNG010000014.1:0-115002 GCA_963512605.1 uncultured Albidiferax sp.
CGCCTGGGGCTGGTTTTTCTGCGCGCGCTTTCCAGCAACAGCTTGATGACTTCGAATTGTTCTCGACTGATGTCGCTTGGGTAGCTCTTTCTCATCTCCCGAGCTTCTCATACTCTCGGGAGACTTTGAACACGTTCTTAGGCCAAGGCCACCATACGGCCCGCGCTGTCAAAGCAATGCAGGGTGTTCAGGTCGAACTCCAGCGTGACCGGGTCGCCGATCTGCAGGCTGGTGCGCTCGGCCTGGCGCGAGATCATCTGCGTGCCCATCACGTCCACGTGGATCAGGGTGTCGGCCCCCAGGGCTTCGATCAGCTCTACCTTGCCGGGTACACCGGCGCTGCCCACGGGCAGCACTTTCACGCCTTCGGGGCGCACGCCGATCAGGCCGTCCTTGGGGACCCGGCCTGCGGCCTGGCCTGCCAGCGCGCCAAACTGCGACAGCTGGGCGGCCTTGACGATGTTCATCGACGGCATGCCGATGAACTGCGCCACGAACTGGTTGGCGGGCTTGTCGTACAGCTCCAGCGGTGCACCCACTTGCTCGATGGCGCCGTCGCGCAGCACCACTACGCGGTCGGCCAGGGTCATGGCTTCCACCTGGTCGTGGGTCACGTAGATGGTAGTGACACCCAGGGCGCGGTGCAGCTTGTGGATTTCGACCCGGGTCTGGCCACGCAAAGCGGCATCCAGGTTGGACAGGGGTTCGTCAAACAAGAAGATCTTCGGGGCACGGACGATGGCGCGGCCAATGGCCACACGCTGGCGTTGGCCACCCGAGAGCTCTTTGGGGGTGCGCTTGAGGTAGGCGGTGAGGTTGAGCTTTTCGGCGGCGGCCTCGACCTTTTTCTTGATCTCGTCCGGGGCCACCTTGGCCAGCTTGAGGGCGAACGACATGTTGTCGTACACCGTCATGTGCGGGTACAGGGCGTAGCTCTGGAACACCATGGCCAGCTCGCGCTGGCTGGACGGCAGGTGGGTGATGTCCTTGCCGTCGACGTGCAGGGTGCCGCCGTCGGTGGTTTCCAGCCCGGCGATCATGCGCAGCATGGGTGGACTTGCCGCAGCCGGAGGGGCCGACGAAGACGATGAATTCGTTTTTATTGATATCGAGGTTGACACCCTTGATGGCGCGGTGCTCGCCAAAGAATTTTTCAACACCACGGAGTTGTAGAAATGACATGATGGAATCTTTGAATTTATTTAAGACCGGTAGCCGCCAGAAACCCGTGCGTCACCCGCCGCTGGAACAGCAGGTAGGAAATCGCCACCGGCGCGCCGCCCAATAAGGCGGCGGCCATGGTCTGGGCATAACGCACACCAAAGGCATCCTGGATCTGCGTCAGGCCCACCGGCACCGTCATCATGTGCGGCGAGGTGATGACGATGAAGGGCCACAAAAAGTTGTTCCACGCGCCGATGAACACGATGATGGCCATGGCCCACAGAATGTTTTTGCTGATGGGCACAAAGATATGCCACAGCACCTGCCACTCGCTGGCACCTTCCATCATGGCCGACTCGCGGAAGTCGCGCGGGATGGCATCGAAAAATCCCCGGAACACATAAATCGCCATGGGCGAGACGATCTGCGGCAGCACGATGCCCGCCAGCGTGTCGATCGCGTCCAGCGTGTGCATCAGCCGAAACAGCGGAATCAGCAGCGCCTCGAACGGAAACATCACGCCCACCATGGCCAGCAGAAAAAAGCCGTCGCGGCCCCGGAACTTGAGCTGCGAAAACGCATAGGCCGCCAGCACGCTGATGGCCACGGTCAGCGCCGTCACCGCGACCGAGGTCACGATACTGTTGAGCATCCAGGTCGGCAGATTGCCCACCGACAGCACCTTGGTGAAGGCCCCCAGTGTCCAGTCTTGCGGCAGCCAGCGCATGGGCTGCAACACGGTTTCTTCTTCGGGGCGCAGCGAGGTGCTCAGCGCCCACAGCAGCGGCGCCATCCACAGGGCGGCCAGCACGGCGGTGAGCAGCAAGGCGGCCGTGGCCCAGCCCCAGTCGGCGAAGCGGCTCTCGCTTTCCATTCTTGATTTAATTGGCATGGCGACCCCGCAACAACCAGTTTTGTACCAGCGACACCAGCAACACCACCACCATGAACACCACCGCAATCGCCGACGCGTAGCCCGCGTTGTCATTCACAAAACCGGTCTCGTACATGTAGTGCAGCACCACGCGGGTGGAGTTGAACGGCCCGCCGCCGGTCATGATGTAGGGCTGACTGAACACCTTGAGCGAGCCAATCAACTGCAGCAGCACCACCATGATGGTCACTGGCATCAGCTGCGGCCAGGTCATATAGCGGAACAGGGTAAAACTCCGGGCACCGTCCAGCCCGGCGGCCTCGTAGATATCGCTGGGGATGTTGCGCAGCCCGGCCATGAAAAACAGCATGTTGAAACCCACCGTCCACCACAGCGTGGCGATACCCACCATGGGCATGGCCCACACCGGGTCGCTGAGCCAGGCGTTCTGGCTTTCAAACACGTAGTTGATCACGCCAAAGTTGGGGTGCAGCATCCACCCGGCGATCAGCGTCATCACGCCCACCGGCAGCACGTAGGGCAGAAAAAAGGCGGCTTGCACCAGCGACTTGCCCCGGTCCATACGCTCCACCAGCAGTGCGGCTACCAGGCCCATGGCGGTGAGTGGCAGCACGGTGAGCAGGCAAAAGTACAGGGTTTGCAGCAACGACGACCAGAAGTCGGCATCGCCAAACAGTTCGATGTAGTTGGCCAGGCCGACAAAGCCGGTGGTGGCGGTGGTGCTGCTCTGGGTAAAGCTCAGCAGCAGGGTTTGCACCGCAGGCCACAGAAAAAACAGGCCATAGGCCAGGGCGAACGGGGCCAGCATGGCCGCTGCGTGCAGCGGGATGCGAGGGAGCTTGGGAGCGGGCCGCATGGGGACTTTCTTTTTGTTCAGGCAGCACGCACGCCCACCAGAAACACCGCAGAACTGGCTTTGCCAGGCTGCTGGTGTTGCCCCCTGCAAGGGGGTTGGCGAAAAGCGCTTGCGCTGTAGCCTGGGGGTGTACCTATTTCGCGGGACGTGGGCTGGCCAGCAGCTTCTTGGCTTCGGCATCGAACATGCCCATGGCCTTGTCTACCGCCAACTGGCCGGTCATGGCCGCCGGGAAGAACTTGGCGGCGCTTGCCTCCATGGGGCCTGCGGCACCACCGTACCAGCCTTCGGGGCTGAAGACGATGTTCTTGGCCACCACGCCAGAGAACTCGTTGTTCGGCTTCATGGCCTTGAGCGCATCGGATTCGGCCACTGCGGTGAAGGCGGGGATATGGCCGCCACCGGCCCAGGTGATGGAGTGGCGACCCACGTAGTCCACAAACTTCAGCGCACCTTTGAGGCGCTCGGGTGCGATGGGCTTGCCCTTGTTGTCGGGCACCGCAAAGGCGTGCGAATCGCCCCACACGCTCTGGTTGGCGTACAGCTTGGGCAGGGGCACGATGCCGTACTCAAACGGCAGCTTTTTGCTGGCGCTCAGGTCCACCATGCTGGGCACTTCCCACACGCCATTGAGCATGAAGGCCGCCTTGCCGCTGAAGAATTGGGCGTTGGCGGCGGGGTAGTCCAGGTTCTTGGCGGCGTAGCCCTTGCTGAACCAGTCGGTGATGACCTTCATGGAATCCACGCCTGCCTCGCCGTAGGCCAACTTGCCGTTGTCCAGCATCTTGCCGCCGCGCTGCGCCAGCATCGACAGCCACAGGCGGTAGCCCATGTAGGAGTTGGTGTTGCTCTCCATGGCAAACGCGTCGGTGCCGGTCTTTTCCTTCACCGCGCGGAAGGCATCGGTGAGTGCGGCGATGCCTTCGATGGGTTTCAGGTTGCCTGCGGCATCGGCCAGCCCGGCCTTGGCGACCAGGGTTTTGTTGTAGTAGAGCACCAGGGCGTGGGTGTCCAGCGGGATGGCGTAGGTCTGGCCGTTGTACTGGCCTTTTTGCCATTGGCGCTCGGCGTAGTCGGCGCCCACAATGCCTGCGGCGGCCAGCTCGGCCGGGGCCAAGGCCCGCAGCGCACCCGACGGGCCAAAGTCACCCATGCGCGATAAATGCAGGTTGATCAAATCCGGCCCCGCGCCCACGGCGGAGGCGGTGCGCACCTTGGTGTAGAAGGGCACGCCCCAGGGCAAGGTGGTGGTTTCCACCTTGTAGTCCGTCTGGCTGGCGTTGAAGCCATCGACCAGCGTGGCCAGCCGGGCACCGTCGCCGCCGCTGAGCAGGGTCCAGAGCTTGATGTCGGTGGCGGCCCATGTGGGCGCGGCCAAGCTGGCCACGGCCAGGGCGACGGCGGCCAGGCCGGTGCGGCGGGTGAAAGAAGGGCTCATATGTTGTCTCCGTTTGTTTTTAGGGATGAAGTTTCAAGAAGCGGTACGCGTCTTGGCTAACCAGCTGGGCAGGTAGCCCAGCGGGTTATCGGGGGCGATGCGCTGCGCCACGGCAGCACCTCGGGTGATGGCGGCCAGGGTGGCCAGATCGGCTTTGGGCTGGCGGTCTTCGGTGAGCAGGCCGTTTTGCTCCAAAAAGGTATCGGTCAGTTGGGTGTAGCAAAAGCCCGCCAGGTTGCGGCAGTCGTGCACGCTGGCCAGCAGGTCGCCGTACTGTTGCAGCAGCTCGTCCGCATTACGGGCTGAGGTGTAGCCCCAGGCCTCTACGCCATCGGGCCTGCCGGGCACCATGGCGATGCCGCCAAATTCGGTCAGCATGGCCGGGCGGTTCGCGGTGTCAAAGCCGGGCAGCACCAGCATGCGGCGGGCGTGGCGCGAGTGCTGCAGCGTGTGGGCTATGGCCTCGGGACTGCCGTAACGCTGGCGGAACAGCGTGGGGTCGTTGCTGTAGTCGTGGATGGCCAGGATGTCGCCGCAGGGCATTTCCCAGCCGTCGTTGCCGATGACCGGGCGGCTGCCGTCCAGCGCCTTGGTCAGGTGGTACAGAGCCTGCACAAAGTTCACCTGGCGCGGGTCGTGCGGCAGCTCGGGCACGCCCCAGGATTCGTTGATCGGCACCCAGGCCACCACGCAGGGGTGCGACAGGTCGCGCTGCACCAGGGCCTTCCATTCGTCGGCCACGCGGTCCACGGTTTCGGCCGAGAAGCCATAGGCCGAGGGCATTTCGGCCCACACGCACAGGCCCAGCACGTCGCACCAGTAGAGCCAGCGCGGGTCTTCGCTCTTTTGGTGTTTGCGCGCGCCATTAAAGCCCAGGCGTTTGATCAGCTCCACATCGGCGCGCAGCTCGGCGCTGGTGGCTGTCATCAGCGAGGCGGGCCAGTAGCCCTGGTCCAGCACCATGCGCAGGGGGTAGCTGCGGTTGTTGAGCATGAAGTTGGCGGCATCCAGCTGCACGTCGCGCAGGGCGGTGTAGCTGTCCACCTGGTCCAGCACGGTACCGTCGGCGGCCAGCAGGGTCAGTGTGGCATCGATGAGCTGCGGGTGCTCGGGGCTCCAGCACAAGGGGTCGCGGGCCGAGTCGATGCCGGGGTCGGGCAGGTGGATGCTGCGGCGCACCTGGCCGTCTTGCACCGCATAGGTGTCGTTCGACAACACCGTGCCGTCCAGCGTCAGTTGCACCTGCAGGCGCTGGCCAGGTTGCGGCTGATGGACCGTGGCATCCAGCCGTATCTGCCACTGCGCCACGTCGGCCGTCCAGCGCAAACCCGCCAGGTGGCTGCTCTGCACAACCTCCAGCCACACACTGCGCCAGATGCCGCTGGTGCGCGGGTACCAGATGTTGTGCGGCTCGGGTTGCCAGTCTTGCTTGCCGCGCGGCTTGTGCATGTCGTGCGGATCGTCCTCGGCCAACAGGGCCAGGGTGAAGCTGCTGCCGGTCACGTAGGCGCTGATGTCGAGCTGGAACGGTGCATGCCCGCCCCGGTGGGTGCCCACCTGCTGGCCGTTGACCCACACCGTGGCCTCGTAGTCCACCGCGCCAAAGTGCAGCAGCACCCGTTGGTCGGCTGCCACGGCGGTGGCCAGCGCCACCGTGCGGTGGTACCAGCAGCGGGGGTGGAATCCGGTGTCGGCAATGCCGCTGCGCTGCGACTCGGGGGCGTAGGGCACGGTGATGCGGCGGTCAAAGGCCACGTCGGCGGGCAATGCCCAGCGGGCGGCATCGTCAAAGGCAAATTGCCAGACTCCGTCCAGACTTTGCCACTGCGCGCGGCGCAACTGGGGGCGGGGGTACTCCATGAACTGTTCCTAGGGTGGTGGGTAAGAAGCTGTGGAATTTACCCACAATTGCCGTAACTAACAAGTTTTATCGCGATGAATGCATCTAGGTGTTTTCACCAGCAAAGCGCCCAACACAGTCTCCGAAATCGCGCTGTTCGCAGCACAGTCAGCCACTAGAATCGCAACTTAAATGGTGACTAAACCTAGAAAAAGCAGTTGACCGCTTGCCATGGTCAGCAAGGCTGCGCGGATATTGGTTTCTTTTATGTTCAACAGGCTCTCCTTCTGGGTGAACCACGCTACGAACTCGATTGCACCGCTGCGACCGCGCCTGGGGTCGTTGCTCCGCCTTGCGGGCAGGAGCCCGCTGCGTTGTCGCGTCTACCTATACACGCCCGCAGCAGCACACTCGAGCCCGTCCAACCGCTTTTTCTAGGTTAAAAAATGAACAACAAACCCAAATTCACCAGCAAGCGGGTGCTCATCGTGGAAGGCGAGGCCACGCTGCCGATTGCCAAGGCGCTGGCTTCCGAAACGCGGCAGATCATCCTCAGCCTGTTGACGCACAACGTGATGAACGTGAGCGAAATTGCCGAGGCGATGAACATGCCGCACTCCACCGTCAGCTTTAACCTGAACCAGTTGCAGGCCGTGGGGTTAATCAAGGTGGAGGTGGAGCCCGGCACGCGCGGCACGCAAAAGCTGTGCGCCAAGCGCTACGACGAGCTGGTGTTCCAGCTGCCCGGCGCGGCCGCCGAAGTGGCCCCGGACGTGGTCACCGTCAGCATGCCCATCGGCAGCTACCGGCATGTGGAGGCCCACCCTACCTGCGGCCTGGCCAGCGAGAGCAAGATCATCGGCCTGCTCGACGATGCCCGCTCGTTCTTCGAGCCCGAGCACTTGCACGCCCAGCTGCTGTGGTTTGGCAAGGGCTATGTGGAGTACGCGTTTCCCAACAACCTGCCGTTTGGCGCGGTGGCCCGCTCGATCGAGCTGTCGATGGAGATCTGCTCCGAAGCGCCGCAGTACAACCTGGAATGGCCGTCCGACATCACCCTGTGGATCAACGGCTGCGATGTGGGCACCTGGACCAGCCCCGGCGACATGGGCGGCTCGCCCGGCCTGCTCACGCCCAGCTGGTGGCACGAGGACCAGACCACCTTTGGTCTGCTCAAGCGCTGGAGCGTGACCGCCCAGGGCTCGATGATCGACGGCATGGCCCTGCTGCCCATCACGCTGGAGCAGCTCAACCTGGGCGGCTCCAACCACATCAAGGTGCGCATTGGCATCAAGGACGATGCGCGCCACCAGGGCGGCATCAACCTGTTTGGCCGCCGCTTCGGCAACTACCCGCAGGATCTGGTGATGCGTATCGCCTACGAATTCCCGGCGGAGGCCGCCCGGTCATCCAGCAAATAATTGCTACGTTTTATATAGCTTCTCGTGCTTATCAAATAAGCGCTAGAGCCGCATTTGTTATAAATATAGAATCCGCAGGAAGTCCCAAAAATCTGCCGAAATGCATACACTGTTTCTTATTGCTTCAGCCCTGAACCTTAAGCGCCCATGGATGCATCTTCATCTGTTTCCAGCCTGACACCCGTTGCCGAGGCCCTGCACAAGGACCGCAGCAAGCTACGGCAACGGCGGACGGACGGGGTGGCGATCGCGGTAGCCCTGGCCTTGGCGGCGGTGGTGGCCGCCGCGCAGCTGCAATGGAACACCACCCGCGCCGATGCCAACCTGCAGGCGGTGGCCAACAACCTGGCCGACAAGGTGCACCAGGCCAGCACGCAAAGCAGCACCATGGCCACCGCCACGCTGGTGGCCGCGGTGAGCTTCGACGTGAAGCAGGTGCTGATCGGCAACATTTCGGGCGACTACGGCCAGCTCTACACCGACTTTTCCACCCTGCTGCTGGCCCCTGGCACACAAGATGTATTTGTACTCAATGCCAAAGGCGCGGTCCTGTCGGAGCTGAACCAGGAAGGCACCTCGCCCCTGCTGGGCCGCGAGCTGGGCGGGCAGGCCTATTTCCAGCAGGCCATGCAAGGCCAGCCGGTGTTCTACCCCACCACCGATGCCAGCGGCCAGCAACGCCGCCTGGTGTTTGCCGCCCCGGTGCGTACCAGTGCCGAGGCCAGCAAGCCGCCGAACGGGGTTTACGTGGTGCAGACCGGCGCGGACGCGCTCGACGCGGCGCTGGCGCAGCAGACAGCCCCGGCCCTGGTGGTGTCGCCGCAAGGCGTGGTGTTCACCAGCAACCAGCCCGGCTGGCGCATGCAGCAGCTGCCTGGCATCACCGCCTCACCTTTGCCCCAAGGTGCAGCGCAAGCCCAGTTTGGCAATGCGGAACTGGCACCGCTGCCCTTCAGGCTGGAAGGCAACAGCCTGCGCTGGCCCGGCCACCGCACCACCGTAGCCCGCCGCACGCTGGACTGGGACAGCCGCGACGGCCCCTGGCAACTGCTGCTGCTGGAAGACCGCAGCCTGTGGGCCGCCCTGCTGGCCCCGGGCCTGGCCGGCAGCGCGGTGCTGCTGTGCGTGCTGCTGGGCTACTACGCCGTGTCGCGCCGCAACCTGGCGCGCCGCAACCTGGCCCAGCAGCGCCGACAAAGCGATGCCGAGCTGCGCCAGCTGAACGACGTGGTCCAGGCGGCCAGCCAGCGCATGCTGGACATCAGCGACGCCCTGCCCTGCGCCGTGTTCCAGATGAGCACGCAAGCCGACGGCACGCCGCGCTTCCACTTTGTGGGCAAGCCCATCCTGGCCCTGCTGGGCGTGAGCGCCGAGGCACAATTGCAGGACCCGCGCGCCCACCTCACCCATGTGCATCCCGACGACCTGCCCCGGGTGCGGGAAGCGCTGCGCGGTGCCCACCAGGCGGCGGCCACACCGTCCAACTTCCAGGACCTGGAGGCCAGCGCCACCAGCAACGAATCTCTGGCCGTGCGCTACCGGGTCCAGATCGATGGCAAGTCGCGCTGGATCCAGCTGCGGGCCACCGGCATCGTGCACGCCAAGAGCCCCGACACCCAGGTCTGGACCGGCTACTGGCTGGATGTGACCAGCAACATCCAGGCGCAGGAAACCCTGCAGACCCGCGAGAAGCAACTGCGCACCGTGCTCGAATCGGCCCCCAGCGCACTCATCATCACCCGCCAGGACGGGCGGGCACTGTTCCACAACCAGCGGGCGCTGGAGGTGTTTCGCATCAGCGAGCAAGACCTGGTACAGCACGGTGTGCGCAAGATGTATGTCGACCCCGAAGTGCGCAAGCGCGCGGTGGAGACACTGGTGCGCGAGGGCAGCATCAGCAACTGGGAAATTGCCTTCACCCGGGGCGACGGCACGCCGCTGTGGGCCTCGCTATCGTCCAGCCTGGGCGAGTTTGGCGGCCAAAGCGCGGGCTACACCTGGTTTGACGACATCACCAGCCGCAAGCACGCCGCCGATGCGCTGCAGGCCGCCAAGGAAGCCGCCGAAGCCGCGGGCCAGGCGAAAAGCGCGTTTTTGGCCAATATGAGCCACGAAATCCGCACCCCGATGAACACCATCATCGGCCTGTCGGAGCTGGCCCTGAAAACCCCGCTCGACCCGCGCCAGCGCGAGTACATCGACCGGGTGCAGATGTCGGGCAAACACCTGCTGGGCATCATCAACGACATCCTGGATTTCTCGAAAATCGAGGCCAACAAGCTGCAGGTGGAACACGTGCCGTTCGAGCTCGATGCCCTGCTCACCAACGTGGCCAACCTGGTCACCGAAAAAGCCAGCGCCAAGCAGCTGGAGCTGGTGTTTGATATCGCCCCCGACGTGCCGCCGCACCTGGTGGGCGACCCGCTGCGGCTGGGCCAGATCCTCATCAACTTTGCCAACAACGCCGTCAAGTTCACCGACGCGGGCGAGATCGTGCTGGTGGCCCGCGTGCAACAACCTCAGCCCGAGGGCCTGGCCGCCGACCACATCCAGCTGTACTTCGCCATCCGCGACACCGGCATCGGCCTGAGCCCCGCGCAGTGCGCCGCGCTGTTCCAGAGCTTCCACCAGGCCGACGTGTCCACCACGCGCAAATACGGCGGCACCGGCCTGGGCCTGTCGATCTCCAAGCGGCTGGCCGAGCTGATGGGCGGCGCGGTAGGCGTGGACAGCCAGGTCGGCCAGGGCAGTAATTTCTGGTTCACCGCCAACCTGGGCGTAGGCCTGGCCGCCGAGCCCGAGCCCACCCCCCTGACCGGCCTGCGCGCCCTGGTGGTAGACGACCACAGCATCGCCCGCAGCATCCTGGCGGCCATGCTGCAAGAGCACCAGTTCACCGTGCAAACCGTGGCCTCGGGCGCGCTGGCGCTGGACTACCTGCAAAGCCATGCCTGCGACATCGTGTTTCTCGACTGGCACATGCCCGAGATGGACGGCATCGCCACCGCCCGCGCCATCCAGGCCCTGGGGCTGCCACAGGTACCCAAGATGGTGATGGTCACCGCCTTTGGCGACGACGGCCTGCTGGAACTGGGCAAGGCCGTGGGCATCGCCACCGTGCTGGTCAAACCGGTGTTTGGCACCACCCTGCGCGACGCGCTGGCCCGCGTGGGCCACGGCCCGGCGCGCAACACCTCCACCCCCACGCCCAGCGACCTGTTTGCCCGCATGGCACCGCTAGCCGGGGCCCGCATCCTGCTGGTGGACGACAACGAATTCAACCAGTACGTGGGCCTGGAGCTGCTGGCCTCGGCCGGGCTGGTGGCCGAGGTGGCCGACAACGGCCAGGTCGCACTCGACATGCTGGCCCAGTCTTCGTATGACCTGGTGCTGATGGACATGCAAATGCCGGTGATGGACGGTATCACCGCCACCCTGGCCATCCGCCAACAGCCCCGCTTTGCCAGCCTGCCCATCATCGCCATGACAGCCAACGTCATGCAGCATGACCGCGATGCCTGCCTTGCCTCCGGCATGGGCGACGTGATCACCAAACCCATCGTGGCCGACCACCTGTGGAGCGTGCTGGCGAAGTGGATTGCGCCACGTGAAACACCCGTGCCCAGCGCACCGCCCGCGCCGTTTGTGGAGCCCGAGACGGTCGAGTTGCCCGCGCACGTCCCCGCGCTGGACATGGCCGCAGGCCTGCGCCGCCTGAACGGCAACCGCAAGGCCTATCTGCACATGCTGCGCCTGTTCGTGCGCAACCAGCAAAGCACCCCGGCCCAGCTGCGCGCCGCCCTGGCCCAGGGCGACCGGACCACCGCCGAGCGCATCGCCCACAGCGCCAAGGGCGTGGCCGGCAGCATCGGCGCGGTGGCCCTGCAGGAACAGGCCGGCCTGCTCGAATCCGCTCTGCACGCCAACGCACCGCTGGCGCAGCTCCCGCCCCTGGTGGCCGAGGTCGAACAATTGCTCAACGCCCTGGTGCAGGCCCTGCAAGCCCAGCTCAGCCCCGAAGCCGCCCAGGCCACGGTGGCGGTAGACCCCGACCAGTTGCGCCAGGTGTGCACCCAACTGGCCGCCCTGCTGGCCCAGGACGACAGCGATGCCATCGCCCTGCTGGAAGAACACGCCACCCTGCTGCACTCTGCCTTCCCCCAGGCCTACGCCGAGATCGACCAGGCGCTGAAAGACTTTGCTTTTGATACTGCTTTGGAGGTGCTGCAGCAGCAGATGGGCGCTATGGTTTAAGTAGCTGCTTGTGTCTGTTCGACTGGCGGAGGCTGCTTTTTTGACCCTCGAAAAGTGACCCACAACACAATCGAAAAATTCGACCGTTTGCCAGGTATCCACCCAGTACGATTGAAGTTGTTCTAACTACCAAGGTGGATACCGAATGGAATGGTCGCGCGAAGAAGTAGAAGCCATCGTTGCCGACTATTTGCACATGCTGACGATGGAGCTTGCGGGTCAAAAATTCAACAAGACACAGCATCGGCGTAGCCTGCAAACAAAGCTGAGCGGGCGTTCAGAAGCATCTATTGAGTTCAAACACTGCAACATCAGTGCAGCGATGGTGGATTTAGGATTCCCCGGCATCCGTGGCTACCTTCCCCGGGCAAATTACCAAGCCTTGCTGCCCGAGGTGATTGCCTTGCACTTTCGTGGAAGAACGACGCTTGATGACGTGGCACTTGCCGCTGTGGAGCAGCCTGCTATCGTGCCGATGCAGATAGATTTTTCCAAGGTTAAATCAGAAGCACCACGCCGACAACACCAAGTGAAAGAGGCGGAAGCCCCATCATTTTTTCGGGCTGTAAAACGCGATTACTTGGAGCAGGAAGCCCGCAATCAATCACTCGGCTTGGCAGGCGAAGAATTTGTTACCCATTACGAGCATTGGCGGCTCATTGCGTTGGGCCAGCCACGGCTGGCGGACAAGGTCGAACACGTTTCTCAAACACAAGGTGATGGCTTAGGCTACGACGTACTTTCGTACGAAACCTCTGGCCAAGAACGTCTGATAGAAGTAAAGACCACCACGTTTGGCCGCGACACGCCCTTTTTTATCTCACGCAGGGAACTCACTCTCTCACAAACGGATAGCAGACGATTTCACCTGTACCGCTTGTTCGAGTTTCGAAACATGCCTCGACTGTTCGACTTGCCCGGCGCGCTGAATTTGCATTGCGTATTGGACCCAGTGACTTATCGGGCCAGTTTTGGTTAAAAGCCAAAGCCCGTTGCTTTATCTGTCAGTGCCGAATACTACAAATTAAATAGCTACTCAGGCTTATTTGACCGGCGGAGACGGTCTACTTGGTGCTTAAAACGGCGACTCAGCCAAATTCACCGGCTGCAGCGGTGCCGCATCCGGCTTGGTACCGGCCTCGCCCAGCGCCATCTCACCGCCCAGGGCGATCAGCAGGTCGGGGATCATCTGGCGCATTTCGCCGGTGGCGATGGCCGCATCGGCATCAAAACCGTCTTCTTTTTCCTGTGAAGTGCCATCGAACACGCCGTCCAGAAAGGTGACCTTCTTGACCTGCAGGCTCTCGGTGAGCACAAAGGACACGCGGCCCTCCCAGGTCATGGCCAGTTTGGTGGGCAGCTTGCCGTCGGCCACGTGCTGGCGCACCTCGTCGATGTCCAGCGCGTGGCGGGCGTATTTGACGACCGATTTGGATTCATCCGCGGCCTTGAGTTCGCACTCGCGGTCGATGCTGAAACCGGCGGGCGGCTCCTGCGTGGTGAGCCAATTGGCCATGGCGGTAGCGGGCGACAGGCTGGTGTTGATCTGCAGCACGGCAAAGCCGTCGATGGCCTTGACCAGGGCGGTGATCACCTCGTCGGCACGGCCCTGGCTACCGGCATCCACCACCAGCACCAGGGCGGCGGGGTCGATCCACACCAGCACCGCGCCGCGCTTGGTGAAAGCCATGGGCAGCAGCGACAGCTTCACGTCTTCGCTGATTTCCTTGCGTTCCTTTTTGCCAGGCTTGCGGCCGGTGGTGGTCTCGATCTGGGCCAGGCGCTCTTCGGATTTGCGTTTGATCACCGAACTGGGCACGGCCTTGCTCTCGAACATCAGCTTCAGGATCAGCTGGCCACCGATGGACTCCAGCAGCGGACCGTTGGCCACGCCACGCGGCTCGGTCCAGCCGACCGACATTTCCTGGCTGGCACCGCATTCGGCAAAACGGTCTTTGTCCAGCGCCGTTTCGATCGCTAGCAGGTCAGGGGCCCAGCCAGGGCCAATGCGGTACACCATCACATTTTTAAACACGGGAATTCTTTCTTCATGGATTCACAACAACCCATGATTGTCGCTGCTGGCCGCCGAACTTTACATTCCACATGGCGGGACTTAGTGGGGCCTTTACATCGCCGTTCCACACTGGCTTCCAACCTGTCGCCAATCCCGGCAGCAGGCGAAAGTCCTCACTATTTCCCCAGGAGTTCGCACATGGCATCCACCCGTACACCGTTCAAAAGTCTTGTTTTAGCCGGTCTTCTGGCCACCGTAGGCGCTGCTGCTTTTGCGGCAGACGCTCCACCACCACCCGCTGCTGCTGCCACCACCGGCATGGCCAAGCACGACCCAGCCAAGATGCAGGCGAAGATGCAAGAACGCATGCAAAAGCACCAGGCCGACTTGAAGGCCAAGCTCAAGCTCACCGCCACCCAGGAACCCGCCTGGACCACCTTCACCGCCAGCATGCAAGCACCTGCCCACGGCCCCCGTCCGGACAAGGCGGCCATGGAAAAGCTGACCACGCCCGAGCGCATGGACAAAATGCGCGCCATGCACGCCGAGCGTGGTACCCAGATGGAAAAGCGTGCCGAAGCCACCAAGGCTTTCTACGCCACACTCACGCCCGAACAGCAAAAGGTGTTTGATGCCAACACCATGCACCACGGCCGCGGTGAGCACGGTGGCCGCCACCACAAGGGCTAAGCAGCGTTACAAGTAGAGAGAAGATCTTCCAGAAACACCGCAGAACTGGCAATGCCCGGCTGCTGGTGTTGCCCCCTGCAAGGGGGTTGGAGAAAGATGCGAAGCACTGTAGCCTGGGGGTGAGCCTAATCCCCTAGCCCAGCATCTTGGCTAGCTCACCGGTCTGGATGAGCTTTTGCAGATCGGTGTATCCGCCCACCAGCGTGCCCCGCACGAACACCATGGGCAAGGTGGGCCAACCGGTCCACATCTTCAGAGCGCCACGCTCGCGCCACATGCTCAGGTAACTGCCGTACTCCAGGTAATGGTGCGGCACCTGTGCCGCATCCAGGGCCTTGCGGGCCCGGCGCGGAAACGGATTGGCCCGCATCCCCACCACCACCACCGCATGCGCCGCCACGGCGGCCTGCACCTCCTGCACGATGGCCCGCTGTGAAGCCGCGACCTTGTCGCGCACGGCAGGGTGGATACGGGCTTCGTCGAGGATGGAACGGGGCATCGGGCTTCCTTAGAACAAAGCACACAGCATAGCCCAGCGGGTCTGCCGCAAACCCTGTGGATAAATTTTGCATAAGCCAGCAGTTATCCACAGCTTGTGGCAATCCCTAAAAGTTGTCCCTATTTGCGCGACACCAGAAAAGCACAGTCGCGCACAGCCGTCAAAATGGCCTAAGTGCTTGAGCCAGAAGGCTTATCACACCTTATCCACAGGGGATGGCAACCCTTACTACTACTACTATTTGAATAATAGAAATATTAGAAGAAGAGAGAAACCAAAAACCACCCGGCCCGACGGCAGGAATCAGGCCTCAATCGTGTCGTGCGTGGCCACGCTGCCCTGGCGCCAGTAACCTGCGGCCTTGGTCCACTGCGGCTGTACGCCACGCTCACCCACCAAATGGGCCCGCAAGGCCTTGGCGGTATGGGTTTCGCAGCCCACCCAGGCGTGGATATCGCCGGGCGGCAGGGCCAGGCTGCGCAGGCGTTCCAGCAGCAGCGGCTGGTGGCCGTGGGGCTGGCCCTGGCGGTGTACCCACACCACGGTGGCGTTTGCAGCGCTGGGCAGGGTTTGCTCGTCGGCGGGGCCATCCACTTCGATCAGCACCAGCGCGGGGGCTCCGGCAGGCAATTCGGCCAGCCGCCGGGCAATGGCCGGAATGGCGGTGTCGTCGCCAATCAGCAGGTGGCCGTCGAAGTCGGTGGGCAGGATGAAAGAGCCGCGTGGGCCGCCCACGCCCAGTGTCTGGCCTACCTGCGCTTGCGCCGCCCAGGTGGTGGCCGGGCCTGCGTCGTGCAGAGCGAAGTCGATCACCAGGGTTTGCGCCTGCGGGTCGAACTGCTGCGGCGTGTAGTCGCGCATGGTGGGGCGCGAGCCGTCTTCTGCTCCGCCGGGCAAGATGAGTTCGCCGGTGGTGGGGTCGGGGAAGAAGACTTTCACGTGGTCGTCAAAGCCGGGGCTGGTGAAGCCCGCTAGATCGGGCCCGCCCAGCGTGATGCGGACCATGTGGGGTGTGAGTTGCTGGGTTTGCACCACGCTGAGCTGGCGAAACTTCAGCTCGTGGCGGACCCGGGTGGCGGTGCGGTTAGGGGTGTTGCTGCTCATTCAGATTCTTTCGAGTTGTTGGGCCGCGTTGTCCAGAATCTGGGCAAACGCGTGGGCTTGTTCGTCGCTCAAGGGGGCTCCGCCCAGGCGCATGCGGGCGGCCAGCTTGAAGTTTTCCAATGCGCGCACGACTTGCGGTGGGCGGCCGGGGTGCGGCGTATCGGCATTCGCCATGCGCGACAGCAGGGCATCGGCTTCCACCCGGTTTTCGGCCAGAAAGGCCTGGCCCGCGTCGGTGATGCTGTAGAGCTTGCGTCCGCCACCGCTCTCGGCCATGGCGGTATAACCCAGCTCTTCCAGCAGGGTCAGCGTGGGGTAGATCACGCCCGGGCTGGGGCTGTAGCTGCCGCCCAGGCGGTCGCCGATTTCCTTGATCAGCTCGTAGCCGTGGCGGGGCTTGTCTGCTATCAGTTGCAGCAGCACCAGACGCAGGCCGCCGTGGCCAAACACCCGGCCCGGCCCGCCGCCGTGGCGACCACCGCGCCCGGGGTGGTCACCGCCGGGGTGGGGATGCTCGCCACGCACGTGGTGGCCGCGGTGGTGGCGGAAATGGTGTTCAGCGCGTTCGTGGCGAGGACCGCCGTGCTCAGAGTGGTCGCAGTGTTTTTCAAAATGGGGCATAGGTTCTTTCGATGCGGTTTAGATGCCATTACGATATATCTAAATTACATCGAAAGATACGCAAAGAGATAATATCCCTACAGATTCCCAGGGATATTTGCTGCGTTATGGATAGCTGCTCGTGCCCATTCCATCAGCACGAGAGGCCGATTTGGCCTTAAGCCTGCCGCAGGTGCCAGGCTTTGGGCCGGGTAAACGTCTGGATGCCGTAGGTGGACAGGGTCAGGCCCACGCCCGAGTCGCCATGGCCGCTCCAGGGCAGGCGGGGGCTGACGCGGTCGCAGCAGTTCCAGTAGACGCTGCCTGCATGCACCTGGGCCAGCACGGCGCGGGCGCGGGCCTCGTCGGGGGTGAAAACCCCGGCGGTGAGGCCGTAGCGCGTGTCGTTCATCAGGGCCACCGCTTCGGTGTCGCTGGCCACCTTCTGGATGCCGATCACGGGGCCGAAACTTTCCTCGCGCATCAGGTCCATGCTGTGGTTGACGTTGACCAGCACGGTAGGCGCAAAGGTGTTGCCCGGCAGGCGCGTGCCGCCGGTGAGTAGCTGTGCACCTTTGGCAACGGCATCGGCCACCTGTGCGTCCAGCACGTCGAGTTGGGCGGCGCGGGTGATGGCACCGATGTAGGTGTCGTCCGCCATCGGGTCGCCCACCTTGAAGCCGTGCACGGTGGCTACAAACGCGGCCACAAAGGCATCGAACACCTTTTCGTGCACGTAGATGCGCTCCACCGAGCAGCAGCTTTGGCCGGTGTTGTACATCGCGCCATCGGCCAGGGACGCGGCAGCGTTGGCGGGGTTGGCATCGTCACAGATGTAGGTCGGGTCCTTGCCGCCCAATTCGAGCTGTAGCTTGACCATGCGCGGGCCCAGGGCCTGGGCGATCTTGGCCCCGGTGGCGTAGGAGCCGGTGAAGAACAGGCCGTCGATGCGCTGCGCCTGCAGGGCCGCACCCACTTCGCCGCCACCCACGCACAAGGCCAACACGTCCTGTGGCACGCCCGCGGTGTGCAGCAAGCGGGCGATGGCCATGCCGGTCAGCGTGGCGAATTCCGATGGCTTGTACAGCACCGCGTTACCGGTCAGCAGCGCGGGCAGGATCACGTTGCAGCCCACGAACCAGGGGTAGTTCCAGGCAGAAATATTGGCCACCACGCCCAGCGGGATGTGCTGGATCTGCTCGGTCATGCCGCCCTCGGCAAACACGGTCTGGGTGGCGGTGCTGGCTGCCGCCTCGGCCAGGAAGAAGTCGATGCGGCCCAGCAGGCCGTTGAGCTCGTTGCGCGACATGGCGATGGGCTTGCCGGTCTCGGCTGTCATGGTGGCGGCCAGGGCCTCCAGTTCGGCCACCACGGCCGCGCGGAAGCGGGCCACGCAGGCCAGGCGCTGCGGCAGCGGCGTGGCGGCCCAGGCGGGCTGGGCGGCACGGGCGGCCTGGAACTTGGCGGCGACGCTGGCGGCATCGTCGGCGGGTACCTGGGTGATCTGCAAGCCGGTGGCGGGGTTGTGGATAGCAAGGGTGGTCATGCGGAGTCCTTGGCGGCCTGCGCGGCGGCCAGAAAGTCGGTGAGCAAAGGGGTGTCGTCCAGCGTGCCCTGGGCGGGCTGGTGGAATTCGGGGTGCCACTGCACCGCAGCCACATAGGCCGGGCCGGTGCTGCGGATGGCTTCGATCATGCCGTCGTCCGGGCTGCGGGCTTCGACCACAAAGCCAGGTGCCAGGTCTTTGATGGCCTGGTGGTGGATGCTATTGATTTGATTGCTGCTCGCGCCCGCCAATAGGGCGCTAAGCCGTGTTTCGGGCACAATTTCCAGTGCGTGGAAATGCTGGTCGTAGGCATCGGCATCGCGGTGCTGCAATGCCTCGGGGCGCTGGGTGGCGATGTCCTGGTACAGCGTGCCGCCAAAGGCCACGTTGATCAGTTGCAGGCCCCGGCACACACCAAACACCGGCTTGCCCGCCGCCACGAAGGCGCGCACCAGGGCCTGCTCGTAGCCGTCGCGGATGCGGTCGCCGCTCCAGCGTTCCTGCAGCGGGGTTTCGCCATAGCTGCCGGGCCACACGTCGGCCCCACCGTGCAGCACCAGGCCGTCTAGCCAGTGGGCGTAGTCGCTGTAGCCGATGTCGCCGCGCGCCGTGTCCCCGGCGGGCGACGGCACCATCACCGGCAGCGCGCCGCCCGACATGATCCAGTGCGCCATGGACTGCTCGACGTACTGCAGCGTCTTTTTGGCAAACGCGGCGCGGGTCGGATCGGGGTGCAAAAAGCAGGCGCTGATGCCGATCTTCAAACGGTCTTTAGGCTCAAAAGTCACATCGCCTCCCGGAATAACGCCTCAAAATCTGCCGCCGTGCAGGGCCGCGGATTGGTCTGGTGGCACATGTCGGCGGTGGCAATTTCCACCAGGCGCGGCAGGTGCTCGGGGCGCACGCCAAAGTCGGCCAGCCGGGTGGTGATGCCCACGTCCACTTTCAGCTGGCGCAGCCAGGAAATGAAGGCCGGACCGCCGCCGTGTACTTTGCACACATGGGCCAGCTCGTCGAACTTATGCGGTACGGCGGCGTAGTTCCAGGCCATCACGGTGTCGATCATCAGCGCGTTGGCCAGGCCGTGGTGCAGGTCGCACACGGCACCCAGGGCGTGGGCGCAGGAATGCACCGCGCCCAGGTCTTTCTGGAACGCAATCGCGCCCATCATCGAAGCCATCATCATGTCGGATCGGGCCTGCAGATTGCCCGGCTCGCGCACTGCCGTGCGCAGGGCGGCTGCTGCGATGCGCGTGCCCTCTAGCGCAATGCCGTCGCACAGCGGATGGTAGGCGGGCGAGAGGTAACTTTCGATGTTGTGGGTGAGCGCGTCCATGCCGGTGGCGGCGGTCACGTGCGCGGGCAGGCCCAGGGTGAGCTCGGGGTCGGCAAACACGGTTTTGGCCAGAATGTGGGCGCTGAACACCACGCGTTTGAGATGGGTGTCGTTCTCGCTCACCACGCTGGAGCGGCCCACTTCCGAGCCGGTGCCCGAGGTGGTGGGCAGGGCCACAAAGTAGGGCAGCGGCTGGGTGATGGGGCGCACCTGCGGGTGGTCCCACACGTATTCCAAAATGTCGCCGGAGTGGGTGGCCGGAATGCCCACCACCTTGGCCACGTCCAGCGCCGCGCCGCCGCCAAAACCGATCACGCAGTCGGCGTTATGGGCTTTGAAGGCGGCTGCACCGTCCATCACCTGGCTGCAGGTGGGGTTGCCAAATACGCCGCCAAATACGGCCACGTCCAGCCCCTGCAGATGGGTCAAAAACTCGGCCATCACCGGCAGCGCTGCCAGCGCCTTGTCGGTAACGATGAGCGGGCGTTTCAGACCCTGGTCCAGGAGGTGCTGTGCCACGCGTTTGCGGGCACCGGGGCCGAATTGGATCGGCGTGGGGAAGGCGAAGGAGGAGATGGTCATGGTGTGTTTTAAATGATTTCGAAGTAGCGTTTCATTTCCCAGTCGGTCACCGCATCTAACCACTGCCGCCATTCCCATTCACGGGTGGCGGCGAAGTGGTCGACAAAGGTGTCGCCCAGCCAGTCGCGGGCGACCGTGGACTGCTGGAAGTTGCGGGTGGTTTCGATCAGGGTGCGTGGCGCGCGGGCGATGTGCTCCGCGCCGCCATTGGTGCCGGTGATGGGCGGGGTGGTGAGTTTGAGGCCCTTCTCTACCCCGTCCAGCCCGGCGGCAATCACCGCGGCCATGGCCAGGTAGGGGTTCACATCGGCCCCGGGGCAGCGGGTTTCCAGCCGGGTGGCCTTGGGGCTGCCGGCAATCACGCGGAAGCTGGCGGTGCGGTTGTCAATGCCCCAGGTGGGTTTGACCGGGGCCCAGAAGCCATCGACCAGGCGTTTGTAGCTGTTGATGGTGGGCCAGATCATCGGGCCAAATTCCATCAGGCAGGCCACCTGCCCGGCCAGGTAGCTCTCAAAAAGCGGGCTCATCTTGCGGGGGCTGCTGGCATCGAAAAATAGGTTATTTTTACCGTCGCTCAAGCTCTGGTGGATGTGCCCGCTACAGCCCGGCATGTTCTGGTGCGGCTTGGCCATGAAGCTGGGCATGATGCCGAAGCGGGCACCGATTTCCTTGGCCCCGGTTTTGAACAAAATTGCCCGGTCCGCCTGGGCCAGCGCCTCGCTGAAGCCGATGGCCACCTCGAACACACCCGGCCCGGTTTCGGTGTGCAGGCCTTCGATGGGCACGCCAAAGGCCAGCATCTCGTCCATCAGCGCGTTAAAGAAGGGCCGGTTCTGGTTCATGCGCAAGAGCGAATAGCCAAACATGCCGGGGGTCAGCGGCGTGGCGCCCACGCCTTTCTTGTCGGCCCAGGTTTGCGGCGTTTCCAGAAAGTTGAACCACTCGAATTCCATGCCGGTCATCACCTGGAAACCCATTTTCTCGGCGCGTTTGAGCACGCGCTTGAGGGTCTGGCGCGGGCACAGCGGGTGGGGGCTGCCGTCGGCCAGCACAAACTCGCCCAGAAAGAACGGCACCTTGTCGTCCCAGGGCACGTTGCGCGCGGTGTTCAGGTCGAGCCGGGCCAGCGCATCGGGGAAGCCGTGCTGCCAGCCGGTGACCGTGGTGTTGTCGTAGCAGACATCCAGCATGTCCCAGCCCAGCACCACGTCGCAAAAGCCGAAGCCACCCGCCGGATACGGCTCGGCCGCACCCATGAACTTGTCGATGTGCAGGTACTTGCCGCGCAGCACGCCGTCGATGTCGGCCACCGCGACCTTGACCTTGGCGGCACCGGAGTTTTGCAGCGCGGCCAGGGCCGGGTGCAGGGGAGAAGTTGTTGCCATCTTGTCTCTCGCTGTATTTTTAGGATATGCATCCATTCAAGCGCGTCGCACTGTGCTTGTCAATTCTGGTTTGTAGATTGTTAACAATCTGCAATTTTTCTTGCACGAATGCGGTTTCGCGGTTACACCGCCAAAGCAGTTTCCATCGTCTCGCGCTTTCGCGCCTTCAAGAGCAGGCATGGGATGTGCATGTATTCACTTTCCATTCATACTCTTTGAGAGGTATTTGATGTCACTATCGCCCCAACAGGTTGCCGACGATGCCAGCGTGCTGCAAAGCATGGGCTACAAGCAAGAGCTGTCGCGCACGATGAAGCCGTTTTCCAACTTCGCGATTTCCTTCTCCATCATTTGTATTTTGTCGGGAGGCATTAACTCGCTGTCGCAGGCCATTTCGGGCGTGGGCGGTGCGGCCATCGGCATCGGCTGGCTGGTGGGCAGCGCCATCAGCCTGGTGTTTGCGCTGGGCATGGCACAGATCGGCTCGGCCTTTCCCACCGCCGGGGGCCTGTACCACTGGAGTTCGATTTTGGGTGGGCGCGGCTGGGGCTGGCTGACCGCCTGGCTCAACCTGCTGGGCCTGGTCACGGTGCTGGGTGCCATCAACGTGGGCACCTTCTACTTCTTCATCGGTGCGTTTGGCACCAGCTTGGGGTGGGAGCCCAACTTTGCCACCCAGGCCGCGTTTGTCATCGGCATTACGGCGGTGCAGGCCCTGGCCAACCATGTGGGCATCAAGCTGACGGCATTTTTGACCGACATCAGCGGCTATTTGATCTTTGCCACCGCCATTGGCCTGACCGTGGCGCTGCTGGTCTACGCCCCCAGTTTTGACTTGGCGCGCCTGTTTACCTTCAAGAACTACAGCGGTGACATCGGCGGCGGTGTCTGGCCCGAAACCCACAGCATGTGGATGCTGTTTGGCCTGGGCCTGCTGCTGCCCATCTACACCATCACCGGTTTCGATGCCTCGGCCCACACCGCCGAAGAAACCGTAGGTGCCTCCAGCGCGGTGCCCAAGGGCATCGTCACCTCGGTGCTGTACTCGTCGCTGTTTGGCTACCTGATGCTGTGCGCGTTTGTGATCGCCATCCCCGACATGGACAAGGCCGCGGCCTCGGGCGGTAATGTGTTCTTTGGCACCATGGATGCCGTACTGCCTGCGGGCCTGAAGAATGTCTTGTACTGGGCCATCACCGCCTCGCAATTCCTGTGCGGCCTGGCCACGGTGACATCGGCCTCGCGCATGATCTTTGCCTTTGCCCGCGACGGCGGCCTGCCCGCATCCGGCGCACTGAAGACCGTGCACGCCACGCTCAAATCGCCCGTGGCCGCCATCTGGACGGCCTGCACCATCGCCGTGCTGTTCACGCTGTACACCCCCGCCTACACCACCATCGTGTCGGTCACGGTGATCTTCATTTTTATCTCTTACGGCCTGCCGATCGCCCTGGGCGGCCTGGCCTACGGCGGAACCTGGACCAAGATGGGACCCTGGGACATGGGCCCGGTCTTCCGGGTGGTGGCCTTGCTGGTGGCCTTGAGCGCGGTGTTGATTTTGTTCCTGGGCGTGCAGCCGCCCAACGATGCGGCTTTGCAGATTACGCTGGCCTTCTTGGCGTTGACGGCGGTGGTCTGGTTCGGCTTTGAACGCCGCCGTTTCAAAGGCCCTCCGGTCGCGTCGATGAAAGCCAAATAGGCCTCAATCTGTGATTCAATTTGGGGTATGTCTGCCGTGCCCCATCCCGCCCACTCCGCCATTGCCCTGCTCCAAACCAGCTCCCTCACCAGCGTGGTGCAACAGGAGCTGGAAAGGGCGATTCTGGTGGGTGAGTACCCGCCGGGTACCAAGCTGATCGAAGCCGCGCTGGCCCTCAAACTGGGGGTTTCGCGCGGCCCGGTACGCGAAGCCTTTCGCATGCTGGAAGAAGGCGGCCTGCTGCGGGTCGAGAAGAACCGGGGCGTGTTTGTGCGCGACATCCCCACCGCAGAAGCCATCGAAATCTTTGACCTGCGCGCCACACTCGACGAGCTGGTGGGCCGCCAACTGGCGGTGCACATCACGGCGGCCCAGCTCAAGGAAATCAAGGCCCTGGTGGCCGACATGGAGCGCCAGGTCAAGGCCCAGGATGCCTACACCTACCACCTGCTCAACCTCAAGTTCCACGACCGCCTGGTCGAGCTGGCGGGCAACCGCAAGCTCACCGAAATCTACCGCAAGCTGATCAAAGAGCTGTCGCTGTTTCGCCGCTTGAACCTGGCCGACAGCTGGCTCATGCCCATCACCGCCAACGAGCACCGCCCCATCATTGCCGCCATCGCCTCGGGCGACCCGGATGCAGCGGGCCGCGCCATGTTCGAGCACGCCATGGACAGCAAAAACCGCACCATCTCCAACGAGCTGGCGCGCGCCACCAGCGTGCCGCTAGCGGTCAAAACCCCGCGCCGCAAACGCGTGTAATTCCGTCACTACGGCCTCGATCACCGGCCCCCAGCCACCACCCGCCGGTTGGCGAAACAGGCGCATGACCTCCGGATACCACGGCGAATCGGACCGCTCGGTCAGCCAGCGCCAGTCGGGCAGGTAGTCGGGCAGCAGCACCCAGCAGGGCTTGGCCAAAGCGCCCGCCAGATGCGCCACGGCGGTGTCCACGCTGATCAGCAAATCCAGTTGCGCCACGATAGCTGCGGTGTCGGCAAAGTCGTGGATCTGCGCGCCCAGCGACGTGGCCACCCAGGGGGCAGATTCATTTTCGCCTGCGCCTTTTTGCAGGCTGATGAAGCTCACCCCTGCCACCGCCGCCAAGGGTGCCAGCGTGGCCAAGTGGGGCAGCGAGCGCTCGGCATCGTTTTCAAACCGTGGGTTGCCCTTCCACACCAGGCCGACGCGCAACCCGGTGGTTGGCAAGCGCGGTGCCCAGGCGGCCAGCAGCGCGGGCTCGGCCTGCAGGTAGGGCAGGGTGGCGGGCATGTTGTCCAGCCGCGTCTGGCACAGCGCAGGCAGGCTCAGCAGGGGTATCCAGCAGTCGGTGGGCGGCACGTCTTCGTCAAAGCCCACCAGCACATCCACACCGGGCAGGGTGGCCAGCAGGCGTTTCAGCGGCGGGTGGCACAGCAGGGTCACACGCCCGGCCCCGCGTGTTTTCAGCTCGGCGCAGTAGCGGCCAAAATGCAGCATGTCGCCATGCCCTGCCTCAAAGCCCACCAGCACCGACCGGCCCGCCAGCGGCTCGCCCTGCCAGCGCGGGCAGTGCAGCTGGCGCTCCAGAGCGGCGTACCAGTCGCGCGACTCGAACTGCGCCCAACCCTCGTCCCATTGGCCTTGGCGCAACAGCAGATAGGCCAGGTTGAAGCGGGCCTTGGCGTGGTGGGGGTCCAGGTGGATGGCCTCGCGGCAGGCCTCTTCGGATTCCAGCTCCAGCCCCATGCGGGCGTACACCGCGCCCAGGTTGCACCAGGTGGCAGGGTCGTCGCGCCGCAGCCGCAGCGCCTGGGCGCACGCCACTTCGGCTTCATCGAGTTGGCGCAGCAGCAGCAGCACCCCGGCCAGGTTCACCCAGGTCTGCGGCAGCGTGGGATTGTGGGCGAGGGACGTGCGGTAGCTGTCGGCCGCCTCGGCCAACGCGCCGCGCGCCTCCAGCGCCAGCCCCAGGTTGGCATGGGCCTCGGCCAGCGTGGGTGCCAGGGCCAGCGCGGCCCGCAGGCAGGTTTCGGCCCCCAAGGCATCGCCAACGGTAAGCCGCTGGGTGCCGTCGAAGAACAGCGCTTCGGCATCGGGTAAAGGTTTTGCCATCGGGGTATTCTCGGCTTTCCAGCCCGGTGGGGCGTAGTCCTAAAAGCATAGCTGCTTACGCTTACTGGATCAGCACAAGCTGCCGATTTGGCTTAAAACAATTTTGACAAGGCAAACCCATGTTCACAGGCATTCTGGTTACCAAGGACGACGCGGGCTACCGCGCCACGCTGCAGCAGATCGACGACAGCCAGCTTGGCGAAGGCGATGTCACCGTGCGCGTAGAGTGGTCCACGCTTAACTACAAAGACGGCCTGGCCCTCACCGGAGCGTCGCCCGTGGTGCGGCGCTTTCCGCTGGTGCCGGGCATCGACTTTGCGGGCACGGTCACCCACAGCGCGCATGCCTCTTGGAAGCCCGGCGACAAGGTCATCTTGAACGGCTGGGGCGTGGGTGAAAGCCACAACGGCGGCCTGGCCCAGCAGGCCCGTGTGCCCGGCGACTGGCTGGTGGCCCTGCCCCCGGCCTTCACTACGCGCCAGGCCATGGCCATCGGCACCGCAGGCTATACCGCCATGCTGTGCGTGCTGGCGCTGGAAAAGCACGGCATCCGCCCGACGGACGGCGAGATTCTGGTCACCGGGGCCAACGGCGGCGTCGGCAGCGTGGCCATCGCCCTGCTGGCGAAACTGGGCTACACCGTGGTGGCCAGCACCGGCCGCCCGGCCGAGGCCGACTACCTGCGGGCCCTGGGTGCCACCAGCATCATCGACCGCGCCGAGCTCAGCACCCCCGGCAAACCGCTGGGCAAGGAGCGTTGGGCGGGTGTGGTCGATGCCGTGGGCAGCCACACCCTGGCCAATGCCTGCGCCACCACCCGCCGCGCCGGGGCGGTGGCGGCCTGCGGGCTGGCGGGCGGTATGGACTTCCCGGCCAGCGTGGCCCCGTTCATCCTGCGCGGCATCAGCCTGTACGGCATCGACAGCGTGATGTGCCCCCTGCCCCTGCGGCAACAGGCCTGGCAGCGCCTGGCGCAGGATCTGGACGTGGCCAAGCTGGAGTCCATGACCCGCGAGATCGGCCTGGATGAAGCGGTTGCCACCGGGGCCGCGCTGCTCCAGGGCAGCGTGCGCGGGCGGGTGGTGGTGAAGCTATAAAAACAAGAGCTGCTCACGCCAGTCCGATAAGCGTTAACAGCCTAAAAGGCATAACGGCACCATAGAGAAACCCCTTCCAGAAACAGCGCGGAACTGGCTTTGCCAGGCCGCTGCTGTTGCCCCCTGCAAGGGGGTTGGCGAAAACACGAAGTGTGTAGCCTGGGGGTGTTCCACAGCTACCGCCACCCGGCATCCACCCAGTAGTTGTGCCCCGTGCACATGCGCGCGTCTGCTGACGCCAGGAACAGCGCCATGGCGGCGATGTCGCTGGGCTGGATGCGCTCTTTCAGGCACTGGGCGGCAATGATGGCGGCCTCGCCTTCGGGCGTGTACCACTTGGCCTGGCGCGGGGTTTCCACGTTGCCGGGCAGGATGCAGTTGACGCGGATGCGCTGCTGCCCCAGCTCGCGGGCCAGGGCCCGGGTCATGCCCTCGATGCCGGCCTTGGCCGTCTCGTACAGCACCAGGTTCTCCAGCCCCAGATGCCAGGCGATGGAGCCAAAGTTGATGATGGAGCCGCCACCGCGCGCCTGCATGCCCTCCACCACCGCCTGGGCGCAAAACAGCAGGTGGCGCAGGTTGACCCCGATGCGGTCGTCAAAGTAGGCGGGGGTGACCTGGGCCAGCGTGTGGCGGTCGTCGTTGCCCGCGTTGTTGACCAGCACGTCCAGCGGGCCGATGGCCGCAAAGGTTCGGGCGATGGCCTCGGTGTCCTGCAGGTCGCACAAATGGAAGGTAGCCGACTCGGGCGCGGTGGCCGGTGCCATGCGGTCCAGAAAATGCACCTCGCAGCCCTGGCGCACAAAGGCCGTGACCAGCCCGGCACCGATGCCGCTGGCACCGCCGGTGATGGCCACGCGCTGGCCCGCCAGGCTGGGGTAGAGGGTGTGGGAAGGAGTGGTCATGGTAAGGGGAAAGCTGAGGTAAGTTCGACAGTCTAACTAACGTGCGGCCCAACGCATACCCCTGTCCAGGATGGTGCGCATCTGGGGCACGTCAAACTCCTTCGCCACATGGCCCAGGGCGCTGTAGAAGACCCGGCCCGCGCCGTGGCGGCGCTTCCACACCACGGGCATCACGGTGCCGTCAATCCACGGCGCGTGCGCCGCCGAAAAGGTGGTGGTGGCCAGCACCTGGTTGGACGGATCGACGTGCATGTAGTACTGCTCGGAGTGGTAGTCGAAGTCTTCTATGCCCGCCACCACCGGGTCGTCGCCTGCGCAGATGTGCACCCGGTAGTCGATCACGTTGCCGGGGTGCGCCACCCACTGCCCACCGGTCATGAACTGGTACTCCACCGACTCGCGAAAGGCGTCTCCCATGCCGCCGTGGAACCCGGCCAGCCCCACGCCGGACTGCACCGCCTGGGTCAGGTTCTGTACCGCTTCCTTGCTGATTTTGGACATGGTGCAGATCGGCACGATCAGGCTCAGTTGGGCCAGCGCGGGGTCGGCAAAGGCCTCGGGCGAGGTTTCCACCCGCACTTTGAAATCGGCCTGGGCCAGCATGTCGGCGACGATGGCGGCGCATTGTTCGGGCTCGTGGCCGTTCCAGCCGCACCAGACGATCAGGGCATTACGCGTGTTCTGCATGTGCAAATCTCCAGGAGGCGGTGGTTTGGCTGACGGTGTGCAGGGTGGGCAGCATGGGTGGGCGCTCCGGGCGGCTGGTTATGGGTACGTGGCGGCCGGTGTCGCTTGAGATCTGGAACGCCTCCATCACCTCCAGCACGTGCAGGGCCAGCGCGCCGGATGCCCGGTGCGGCCGGTCGGCGCGGATGGCATGGGCCATGTCGGCCACGCCGATGCTGCGCAGGATGCCGTCCGCCCAGCCGTGCTCGGTGGGTTGGGCCTGCCAGTCTTCGCCGGGCCGGGCCAGCTCAATCTGGCCACCAAAGTGGTTCGGGTCCGGCACCAGCAGGCTGGCCTCGGTGCCGTATAGCTCGATGGGGCTGTGGCGGTGTTTGGGCACATCAAAGCTGGTGGCCATCGACACCACCGCGCCCGACGCAAATTCCAGCGTGCCCGCCACGTGGGTGGCCACCTCTACGTCTATCAGGCTGCCGTTCAGCGGTTCGCTGGTGATGCGCCGCTGGCTGCGGGCACGCAGGGTGCTGCCCGAGACGCGCGCCACCGGCCCGATCAGGTTGACCAGGGCGGTGATGTAGTACGGTCCCATGTCCAGCATCGGCCCGCCGCCCTGGGCGTAGTAGAAGGCCGGGTTGGGGTGCCAGCGCTCGTGGCCGGGGCACAGGAAAAATGCGGTGCCCGCCACCGGCTGGCCGATAGCCCCGGCATCCACCAGCTTGCGGCAGGTTTGCTGCGCACCACCCAAAAAAGTGTCGGGTGCGCAGCCCACCCGCAGGCCGCGCGCGTCCGCCAGCGCCAGCAGGCTGCGCGCCTGGGCCGTGGTGGTGCCCAGCGGTTTTTCAGAGTAGACGTGCTTGCCTGCGTACAGCACCTGCAGGCCTACCTCCACGTGCACGGCGGGGATGGTCAGGTTGACGATGATGTCAATCGCCGGGTCGGCCAGCAGGGCCTCTACCGTGCGGCAGGGCACGCCAAATTCCGTGGCCCGGGCCTGTGCCGCCGGGGCGTGCAGGTCGGCCACGCCGCGGATGTCCAGGATGGGGAAGTTCGCTGCGCCCTGCAGATACGCCGCGCTGATGTTGCCGCAGCCGATGATGCCAATACCTACTTTTTCTACTTTTTCAGGGTGTTCCATGCGTTTCGTCTTTCAGGTGATTACTATGGTTTTAATAGCTGCTCGTGCTAGATGGATCAGCACGGGCCGCCGATTTCATGCTTAAGCTTCCAGGTGCACGCTGCAGCTGCTTTCCATGCGCCAGTCGCGGCCCAGCATGCGGGGGGCCGTGCCCAGCACTTGCACGGCAGCCACCAGCGGGGTGTCGGCACTCGACGGGCCCACCATCACGTCGAACCAGCCCGGCTCCACGCAGCGGTGCCCGTTCGGGTGGGTGAAGCACAGCATGTCCACCGGCACCGTGAAGCTCAGCCGCGCCACCTGCCCCGCCGCCAGTTCCACGCGCTGAAAAGCCTTGAGCTCTTTCACCGGCCGCACCACCGAGGCCAGGCGGTCGCGTACATACAGCTGCACCACCGCCACGCCGGGGCGGTTGCCGGTATTGGCCACCTCGCACTGCACGCGGACATCGCCGTCGGCAAGGTCCACCGCGTCGCTCTCCAGCACCAGATTCCGGTAGGCGAACGGGCTGTAACTCAGGCCGTGGCCAAACGGGTAGCGGCTGCCGAAATGGAGGGCGATGGGCGTGCCGCCGCTTTTCAGCGAATGGTTGTAGAAGTACGGCATGGCCCCGGCGCTGTGGGGTACCGATACCGTCATGCGGCCCGACGGCTCCTGTAGCCCGGCCAGCACCTCGGCCAGTGCCGTGCCGCCCTCCTGCCCGCCCGCAAACGCCATGAGGTAGGCGGCCACGCGGCTCTCCAGCCCGCCCAGGTTGTAGGGCCGTCCGGCCATCATGACCACCACGGTGGGTGTGCCAGTGGCCACGATGCGCTCCAGCAGCGCTTGCTGCACGCCGGGCAGGCTCAGCGAGTCGGTGTCCGAGCCTTCGCTGACGGTGCCGGTCTGGAACAGGCCCGCCAGGTCGCCCACGCAGACGATGGCCACGTCGGCGGCCTGGGCGCAGGCCACGGCCTCGGCAAAACCATCGGTGCCTTGGGACACCGGCGACACCCGCTCCACCCCGGCGGGGGCCACATCGCCGGGGAACACCGGTGTGCCGCTGCGCCGCTGCTCCAGGATCGCGCAGCCCTGGGCGTAGTGCACATTGGCCGCGCCAAACACCGCCTGCAGGCCTTGCAGCGGGGTGACGATGTGGTCGGTGCCCTCGGTCTTGTCCTGCAGGATCAGGTGCGCCGGAAAGCTGTAGCCGCTGAGCAAGGCCATGGGGTCGGCGGCGGTGGGGCCAATCAGCGCAATCTGCGGCTGCTTGGACGGCTGCAGCGGCAGGATGCCGTTGTTCTCTAGCAGCACGATGGACTGGCGGGCCACGTCCAGCGCGGCCTGGCGGGCTGCGGGTTGGCGCAGCGGCACAAAGGGTTGGTCGGCAAAGTCGCGCTCGAACAGGCCCAGGCGGAATTTCTCGGTCAGCACCCGGCCCACGATTTCATCCACCTTGGCCATGGTCAGCAGGCCGCGCTCCAGGGCGGTGGCCAGGTGCTGGGCGCAGTCGTCGCCGGGCAGCTCGATGTCCAGCCCGGCGTTGAAGGCCAGCGCCGCCGCCTCGGCTGCATCGCGGGCCACACCGTGGTGCTGGTACAGCAGGCTCACGCCCACGTAGTCGGCCACCACCAGGCCGTCAAAGCCCCATTGGTTGCGCAGCACCTCGGTTAGCAAGTGCGTAGAGGCGTGCACCGGCTCGCCGTCGATGTCGTGGTAGGCGGGCATCACCGAGCCCGCATCGGCCTGCTTGACGGCCATTTCGAACGGCAGCAAAAAAGTGTCGTTCAACGCCCGCCAGCCCAGGTTCACCGGCGCGTGGTTGCGTGCGCCTTCGCTGAACGAGTGGCCGACAAAATGCTTCAGCGTGGCCAGCACATCGCGCTGCGGGCCCTGCAGGCCGCGCACATAGCGGGTGGCCAGCACGCCGACCAGATACGGGTCTTCGCCCAGGGTTTCTTCGGTGCGGCCCCAGCGCACATCGCGCGACACATCCAGCACCGGTGCCAGCCCCTGCTGGCAGCCCACGGCGCGGCACTCCAGGCCGATCTGCGTGCCCACCTGCTCCATGAGCGCCGGGTTCCAGGTGGCGCTCATCGCCAGGGCCGACGGGAACAGCGTGCCGTCGCGGGTCATCATGCCCATCAGGCATTCCTCGTGGGAAATGGCCGGAATGCCGAGCCGGGTTTCAAAGCGCAGGGTGCGTTGCAGCTTGTTCAGGGCCCGCAGACCGCTGGCCGCATCCACGCCGTGGGTGCCCAGCGGGCGGGTGATCTGGCCCAGGCCGTGGGCCAGGCGGCGGCGCACCTCGGCGGGGTCGCTGCGCCCAATGAAGGCCTCGCCGGGCCGCACCTGGTGCTCGCCGTCTTCGGACAGCACCAGCCAGAAGGCGTGCATCTGGGCGGTCTTTTCGGCCAGGGTCATGCGCGCCAGCAGGTCGGCGACGCGCTGGGGAATGGGCTGCAAGGGGTCTAGGTAGAGCGGTGTGGTGGACATGGTGGGGGGCTGGGGGAGGTTGAAAATCAGTGCGCGGCAATGGCAAAGCTGGCGTCGTCAAACAGGTGGTAAGCCTGGGCGGGCACGGTGAACGGCGTGCGCTCGCCCGCCACGGCGGCGCTGCGCCCGGGCACTTTGGCGATCAGCGCCTCGCCCGGCAGACCTTCGAGGTACACATAGCTGTACTCGCCGAAATGTTCCACCTGCTGCACGGTGCGCAGCAGGGTGGCGCTGCCTGTTGCGCCCGGTTCGAGGTGCTCGGGCCGGATGCCCAGGGTGACGCGCGCACCGGGTGCCACGCTGCGGCCTTGGCGCGGCAGTTGCAGGCGCTCGCCGCCTGCGCTGGCATCGGTCTGCAAGGTCAGCGTGTCGGCATCCACGGCCTGCACGGTGGCGGGCAGAAAGTTCATGCGCGGCGAGCCCAGAAAACTGGCCACGAACATGTCGCGCGGGTGGTGGTACAGGTCCAGCGGCGCGCCTACCTGGGCGATGCTGCCGTGCTGCAGCATGCCCTCGCCAGCGCGCAGCAGCACGATCTTGTCGGCCAGGGCCATGGCTTCGGTCTGGTCGTGGGTCACGTAGACGGCGCTGGCGCGCTGGAAGTCGCGGTGCAGCCGGGCGATCTCGGTGCGCATGTGCACGCGCAGCGCGGCATCCAGGTTGGACAGCGGCTCGTCGAACAAAAACACATTCGGGCGGCGCACGATGGCGCGGCCAATCGCCACCCGCTGGCGCTGCCCGCCCGACAGGGCTTTGGGCAGGCGGTCCAGCATGTGGGTGATCTGCAGCACCTCGGCGGCCTCGCTCACGCGGCGGTGGATTTCGGCCTTGTCCACCTTGGCCTGGCGCAGGCCGAAGGCCATGTTTTCGTACAGGCTCATGTGGGGGTACAGCGCATAGTTCTGGAACACCATGGCCACCTCGCGCTCGGCGGGCGGCACGTCGTTCATGTGCACGCCGCCGATGTGCAAGGCCCCGGCGGTGATCGACTCGATACCAGCGATCATGCGCAGCAGGGTGGACTTGCCGCAGCCCGAGGGCCCGAGGAACACGCAGAACTCGCCCGCGGCGATGTCCAGGTCCACATCGCGGATGACTTGCACGCTGCCCAGGTAACTTTTCTGGATGGATTGGAGGGTGATTTGGGTCATGTTGTGTCTCTGTGTCAGCCTTTGAGGGAGCCGGCCATCATTCCCTTGACGATGCGCTCCTGGCCAAAGGCGTAGGCCACGATCAGCGGCAGCGAAGTCAGCGTTACCACCGCCAGCATGGCCGGGATGTTGGAGGCGTATTCGCCCTGGAAATCCCACAGCGCCAGCGGCAGGGTGCGGTTGGATTGGGACGAGGTGAGCACGTAGGCGAAGATGAATTCGTTCCACAGCCCGATGCCGTTGTAGATGGCCACCGTGGCCAGGCCCGGGCCGGACAGCGGAAAGAACACCTTCCAGAAGATGGCAAACGGCCCGCAGCCATCGAGCTTGGCGGCCTCTTCCAGCTCGCGTGGAATCTGCCGCATGAACTCGGTAAGGATGAAGATCGACACCGGCAGGCTGGTGGCCACATACGGGCCGATCAGCGCAAACGGCGTGTCGTACAGGCCCAGGCTGCGCGTCAGCAGGTAGATGGGCACCAGGGTGATGTGGATGGGCACGATCATGCAGGCCACGATCAGGCCAAACAGCGGCTTGTTGAAGCGAAACTCCAGCCGCGCCAGGGCGTAGGCCGCCATGGAGCTGGCCGCCAGAATCAGCATGATGGACAGCCCCACCACAAACACGCTGTTGCGCAGGTACACCAAAATCCCGCCCTGCAGCACCGCCGCGTAGTGGCTCCAGTCGATTTGCCGGGGCAGCGCCCACACCGGGCTGTCATAGGTTTCTGCTTGCGACTTGAGGCTGGTGAATACCACGAACAGCAGCGGCAGCAGCGTCACCACCAGCCACACGGTGGCCAGCAGTTTGACCAGGCTGCGCACACCGACGGCGCGCACCTTGGGGTAGGCCAGGGCTGGTTTGATAGTTACGGTTTGCATGTCACACCTGTGTTTCAAAGCGCCGCGTCAGGCGCATGCCGAACCCGGCAATCAGCGTCACCACCAGGAACATGGCAGACGCAATCGTGCTGCCGTAGCCCAGCTGGAACGAGGCAAATACCGTGCGGTACATGTAGGTGGCCATGACCTCGGAAGAGCCGTCGGGCCCGCCGCCGGTCATCACGTAGATCAGGTCGAAATAGCGCAGCGAGCCGATCACCGAGAGCATGGCCGCGGTGCGGATGGTGCCCTGCAGGTGCGGCATCTTGATGCGCCAGAAGATGGTGGCGGGCGTGGCCCGGTCCAGCGTAGCGGCTTCATTCAGCTCGGGCGGAAACGAGGCCAGCCCGGCCAGAAACAGGATCATGTAGAAGGGCACGTTCTGCCAGCAGATGACGGCAATCACACTGCCCAGGGCATAGCGCTTGTCGCCCAGCCAGTCCTGCGCCAGCGCGTCCAGCCCCAGGGCGTGCAGCCCGGCATTGATGGGGCCGAAGTTGGGGTCCAGGATGTTCTTGAACACCACCCCCACCGCCACGCTGGAGAACAGCAGCGGCAGAAAGTACAGGATCTTCAGGATGCGCGAGCCGCGGCTGGCCTTGTCCAGCATCAGCGCCAGGGCCATGGCGATGGGCAACTGCACCAGCACCGACATCAGGCCCAGCAGCAGGTTGTTGCCCAGTGCGTGCCAGAACACCGTGTCGTGCAGCAGCTGCACCCAGTTGTCCGTGCCGGTGAAGATGCCGTTCGCTCCCAGGCCATTCCATTTCAGCAGCGACAGGTGGAAGCTCTCCAGCAGCGGGTACAGCAAAAACAGCAGCAGCAACGCCACCGACGGCGCCAGAAAGAACACCGGGGCCCAGCGGGCCGCCGGGTGCCTGCGCCGCCGGGCAACCGGCAACGCCAGGGAGATCGAGGAACGGGTCACGGCAGACTCCTGGGCGTATGCGCGCGTCAGTGCAGCTCGGCCTTGGCCGCGGCTTCCATTTTCTGGGCCGCTTCCTCGGGGGTGATGGACAGCGCAAACAGCGACTGCACCAGGTCCTTGTGCAGCTCGCCCAGCTTGGGCGGCAGATCCTGGTCGTACCAGAGCTGCACGCTCTTGGAGTCGGCCAGCATGGCCATCAGGCGCTGCTGGTTGGGCTCGGTGACCTTCAGGCCCTTGATCGGCACGATGCGGTTGTCTGCCAGGCGCGCCTGCACCGAGATGTCATCCACCATGGCCTTGATCAGGTTAAAGGCCAGGTCGGGTTGCTTGCAGGCCTTGGAGATGCTGTAGAAGTTGTCGCCCACCGTGCCCACCACGCCGGTGGCGCTCTTGCCGCCGGGCAGGCTGGGGAAGGCGAAGAAGTCCAGCTTTTTGGAGAACTCGGGGTTCTCGTTCTTGATGGTTGCGCCCTCCCAGCTGCCCATCAGCGTCATGGCGGCTTTGCCCGAATACAGCAGGCGGCGCGAGCTGCCGATGTCGTAGTCCAGCCCGTTGAAGCCCTGGGCAAAAGCCCCGGCCTTCACCAGCTCCTGCAGCCGCTTGCCTGCTTCGACGAAAGCCGGGTCAGTGAAGCTGCCGCCGGGTGTGCGGTCGGCCGCTTTGCGGAACACCTCGGCACCGCCAATCCGGTCTACCAGGTACATGTAGAACATCGAACCGGGCCACTTGGACTTGTTGGCCAGCGCAAACGGGGCCACGCCGTTGGCCTTCAAGGTCTCCACCGTCTGCAGCAGCTCGGGCCAGGTCTTGGGCGGCTGCAGCTTGAGCTTGGCAAACAGCTCGGTGTTGTAGTAGATGACCGACAGCGAGGTGTTCTCGGCCGGCACGCCGTAGGTTTTGCCGTCGGTCTTGGCGGTGTCGAACGACGAGGCCACGAAGCGCTCGCGGAAGGCCTCGTCCTTGGCCAGGTAGGGCGACAGGTCGGTGACCTGCCCGGCGCGCACGTACTCGCGCAGCGGCCCACCGCCCCAGCTGGAGAACACGCAGGGCGGCTCGTTGGCACCAAAGGCGATCTTGATCTTGGTTTTGTACGGGTCGTTCAGAATGGCCGAGCGCACCACCTTCACCTGCGGGTTGGCTTTTTCGAAGCGGGCCTGGGCTTCCGCCACGATCCTGGATGGCACCGGTTGGACCTGGATGTCCCACTCGGTCAAGGTTTCGGTGGCCTGGGCGTGCACCGGCGCGGCCCAGGTGGCCCAGGCCAGGCCGCAGGCGGCCGCTGGCATTTTCAGTAACTTCAACATCTTGGCGGATTGCATGGTGTGTCTCCTCGTTGGAAAGGGGGATGGTTCTTGTGTTGAGAGCCGTAACGTTAACGCTAACGTTAAAAATACAAAATCAGGCTAAACCCTAGGATTGCGCGGTTGATAATCGGTCCATCCTTCGCCCTCCCGCCACACGCCCGCCCCTGCCCTCCATGCTTAAAACCACACCGACCCTGGCCGAGATCGCCACCGCCGCGGGGGTGTCCACCATGACGGCATCGCGCGCGATAAACGACCAGCCCGGTGTTTCGCGCAGCACCCGCGATGCCATCCTCAAGCTGGCCCACAACATGGGTTATGTGGCCAACCGCAGCGCGCAAAAGCTCTCGGGTGGGCGCAGCCGGGTGATTGGTTTGCTGGCCTCGGACCTGGGCAACGCCTTCACCAGTTCGCTGGTTTCGGGCGCGGTGCAGGCCGTGGCCGCGGCAGGCAACGAGGTGCTGATCTACTCGCTGCTGGACCGGGCCCAGCGGCCCAACGACAACGTGCTGCAATTGCTGCAACAGTTCACCGACGGCGTGATTGCCATCCTGCCCTACCAGTTTGGTTTTGTGGAGTCGCTCAGCGCCGCCCAGGTGCCGGTGGTCACCATCGACCAGCACACCGAGCACGCAGAATTCCCGTCCATCGCCGCCGACAGCTACGGCGGCGCGCGCAGCGCCATGCTGCACCTGGCCGAGTTGGGCCACCGGCGCATCGCCTTCATCACCGGCGACGAGCGCATGAACTCGGCCCGCGACCGGCACCGCGCCTATGACGACGCGGTCGCCATCCTCGGGCTGGAGCGCGACCCGGCCCTGGTGCTGTCGGGCGACTATTCGCTGGGCAGTGGCCGCACAGCCGCACAGCAGCTATTGGCGCTACCCGTGCGCCCCACCGCCCTGTTTGCCGCCAACGACCTCAGCGCCTTCGGTGCCATGGCGGTGCTGCAAACCGCCGGGCTGCGGGTGCCGCAAGATATCTCGGTGGTGGGCTTTGACGACCTGGAAGCCGCCTCCCTGGTCCACCCCGGCCTGACCACCGTGCGCCAACCCATCAATGAGATGGGCCGCGCTGCCGCCAATACCTTGCTGGCGCTGATTGCGGGCCTGGATGTGGCGACGCAGCAGGTGAGTCTGCCGACCGAGCTGGTGGTGCGGGCATCGACGGCGGCGTATAAGCGGGCGGCGAAAGCGCCGAAGAAGTAAGCGGTGTTTTTGCTATCTAAAAAGTAGCTGCTACCGCCCATGGGACGGGCGCGAAATCCTTAAAACCCTTAAACCCCTTGGGTGCGTCTTAGCCATGCCCCGCCATGGCCTGCGCCGCGTTTTCAAACAGCGCGGGTGCCACATGGCGCGCGGCCAGGGCCTGGCCGAGCTGCATGCGCAAAAAGCCGTTGGTGGTGTAGCGCGACACGCCGCTGTAGCAGCGCTCCACCAGGCCCTGGACTATGTCGGAATACGCGTCGAAGACCTCGGGGCGGATCTGGAAGTTGTCGTAGTTGACCACCGCAAACACCCGCCGCCCCAGGGCCTGCACCCGCGACTCCACCTCGGTGCGGATGGCGGCCACGTCGGCCAGGCTGCGCACCTCCAGCCCCTCGGAGTTGATGAACAGGTGCTGCTGCGCCGCGTCGAGCGAGAAGCGCTGCGCCAGGGGCACGGCCAGTAGCGTGTCGCGCAGCGCCATGGGGGCGTCGGCAAAGATGCGCGCGTCCATCAGCCGGGGGGGGCTGCTCCATCAGCGGGGTGAAGTCCATCTGCGCCAGGATGTCGCGGCCCAGGTGCACGCCCGGCGCAGTTTCCTGCAGCGCCAGCCCCTGCGGCGTCAGGGCGAACACACAGCGCTCGGTGACGAACAGCACCTGCTGGCCGCGCGCGGCGGCATGCGCCCCGCTGAAGGTGCGGTGCTCCACGGCGTGGACGAACTTGTGGGTTGCGCCGTCTTGCACGATACGCAGCAGCCCGCCGTGGATCTGCAGCTGCAGCCGCCCGGCAGTGAAGGTGCCCACGAACACCACTTTCTTGGCGTTCTGGCTGATGTTGATGAAGCCGCCCGCGCCCGCCAGCTTGGGGCCGAATTGGCTGACGTTGAGGTTGCCTTCGCGGTCGGCCTGGGCCAGCCCGAGGAAGGCCATGCCCAGCCCGCCGCCAGCAATCACATGGACGGTTATTGATTTTCAGCGCTGGGATACCGGGCTATCTGCCACGCCGTTCATCACGAATCTTGTCCAGAAAACTGTTGCACCCAACATGTCCAACAAAGCAACCTAGGTTGCTTTTTTACACGCCTGAAAGAACAAAAATGGACAACCTCAAACCGTACCAGCGCTCCGCCAGTGGTGCCACTCCGCTCCACCGTGTCTACATCGAAGTACAGGTCAGGCGGTTGCTATTAGCGAACCGGACCAGCTGTTTCAATTTTGGACGGCTGCGTCGGTATTCTTTACACTTTCTTGCTTGGATCTCTTGGATTACTCTATAACACTATGATTTATATGGATTTTCCAGTTTGAACTTGTAACTTGCTTACACATGCAAGTAACAAACAGCAACATTTTTTGCTGTAAACCGAAAGAACCCGTGAAAAAATTACTTGCCTTGCTGTTCACCTTGGTGCTAACGGCAACGGCCCAAGCAACTCCAGTTTTTTCTTGGGGTGGCAGCGACTACTTCGTTACCAGCGCACTTCACTGGGATGAAGCCGAAGCCGAGGCAGTCACCATGGGTGGTCATCTGGTGACCATCAACAGTGCTGAAGAGCAAACAGCCATCATGGGAGCGTTGGGGAATTCCGCTTTGTACTGGATTGGTTTGAACGATGCCGCTGTTGAAGGCACATGGGCTTGGGCAAGCGGCGAAGCTGTGACCTACACGAATTGGGCGCCGGGCGAGCCGAATAATTCTGGCGTGGGTGGTGAAGACTATGTCAACCTGAATGCATATCCTAACGGTGCTTGGAACGATCTCTGGGACATGGGTATTGCTGGCATTGTTGAGGTGAAGCAAGAAGTGCCTGAGCCCAGCTCATTGGCTTTGGTCGGTTTGGCACTGGCTGGCTTGGCTGCTGCCCGCCGCCGCAAGATTTAAACTCTTGTTTCTCTTGAAGAGCCCCGCCAAGCGGGGCTTTTTTTCGTCTGGCTGTTGGCGCTTTGGGGTGCTGACCGGCGAAACCGGCACCGGCAAAGAGCTGCTGGCCCACGCGATCCACAACGTATCGGCCCGGGCGCGAGGGCAAGTTCAAGATTGCCGACGGCGGCATCCTGTTCCTGGACGAAATCGGCGACATGCCCCTGGCCCTGCAGGCCAAGCTGCTGCGCGTGCTGCAAGAGCAGGAGATCGAACCGCTGGGCGCAAACCGGTTGGTGCGGGTGGATGTGCGGGTGATCGCCGCCCTCAGCATCTCCCAGGCTGCGATCTACCAAAAGCTGGGCACCGCCCGCACCGAGCCGACGGGCAGTGGTGGAGGTGCTATTTAAAACGTAGCTGCTTGCGCCCATTCCATAGGCGCTAGCGGTTGATTTGGTTTGAATCCATCACCAGTGGATTTGTTCGAACAAGCCCATCAGCTTGGCCGCCCGCGCAGCATTGAACTGCCCTACCCAGCCAATACGCCCCAGCAAATGGGCGCGGAAATCCACCAGTTTGGTATGGTTTTGTGACACTGGCCCCTGGTGCACGCACTGGTGCAAACAGGCTTTGAGCCGGTCGAAATCCTGCCGTGGCGTCTGCGGTCGCGCGTTCACCACGATGCCGGTGATGCGTTGCTGCCGATGTTGTGGCAGGCAACGGGTCTTGGCCGGATGCAAGGCAAAGCCTTCGTCTTCGGCAATCGCCGCCACCCAGGCCTGCAGCGCCCGGAACTGCGGACGCAAGCCCGCCGAACCCGAAAACACCAAATCATCCGCATAGCGGGTGTAGCGGGCACCGAACACCCGGGCCAAACCGTCCAGGCGCAGATCCAGCCCAAAGGCGCACAGGTTCGCCAACGTCGGCGAGGTCGGCGCGCCCTGGGGTAGGTGGGCGGACTGCAGCCGTTTGGCACCCAGCCAGTCCAGGCCTCCGTCGTCTCGCAACCGATCCACCACCATCCTGGCTGTGCGGTGGGTGCACAGCGCTGTCAGGCAACGCGCCACACCGGGGGGATAGCCCAGGGTACGCCACACCGCCATGACCCTGGCAGCGCGGATACCGCCAAAAAAGTCGCGCAGATCGAACCGGACCACCACGGCCTGGCCTGCATGGGCCGCTGCGTGGGTCGCGACTGCGCGCCCAGGAACAAAGCCGTGCGCTGCCTCGTGCACCGGAACGTGTTGCAGCAGTCCGCTGTAGAGCGCGCGCTGTGCCTGTTTGAGTGTGACCTTGGGAACTTCGAGCAGGCGCAAACCGCCGTTGCGCTTGGGCTGCAGTTGGTAGCGGTAGTGCTCGGACCCCAAGGGACTTTCGGGAGCCAGCCAGGCCAGTCGGTCCAGCGGCATCTTGAGCCACCTGGCCAGGTCGTCTACGGTTGCCAGATCGGGGATTTCGCAGCCATCCAGGCCCAGAGGCCGCGGCAACATGCGGGCGGGGCGCAGCAGCAAGCGCCGGATGTGCGGTCGCGCGCTGTTTGCAAAGGCTGCGTCAAAAGGATGTGCGGCCGGTAATTCTGCGCCGTGGTCCTCGTCGTCTACCAGGGGGGACTGCCCGGGCGCAGGCCCCAGAATGCGCTGCGTCAGCGCATCCAGGTCCATGTGTTGCCAGCTGGTGGCCGGCAGCAGCGCCAGAGGCGCGACGACGGCAGGAAGCCATGCCGGGTTGTCACCCAGCGTGGCGGCCGCCCGCGCCTGTAGAGCGGCTGCGCTGGTGCCGCCAGGCTGGTGGGCATCGGCCAACAAGCCGCGTGCCAGGCTGCGGGCGATCCAGGTTCGGTAGGAAATGTCTCGCATAGGCCCTAAAGAAGGTGGCAACCAGCGCGCCAACCAGCAGGTCCGGCGTGGGCAATCTGCGCAAACTGCGCATGCGGCGCACGCACCGAGATGGCTCGGCACACAACAACCATGGGGGTACCCCACAGTGCGAGACAGAGCAACGCATTACCCTGGGCTCACGACACTTGGCGCGCTGGCGCCAAAGCCATTCTACGGGGCAGTTCATGCCGTATGGGTATGGGTGAATGCTATTGAATAAGTAGCTGCTCCCGCCCACTCCATAAGCGCTAGCCGCCAATTTCCTTTAAATTCTCCACCGCAATCGCCCGGAACCCGTCCGAGATGCGGGCATCACTTGCCGCTGCCGCCCAGAACACCGCTGCAAGCTGTTTAGCCCGGTCCCACTCCGGCAGCGTTGCCGTGGTCGGCTGCAACCGCCCCGCTGCAAACTCCCGCGCCACCAGCTCGCCGCCCACCGGGGCGTAGAGCATGGGCAGCATGTCGTAGGTGGGCGATAGGGTCCAGTCGTCGTTGTCCAGTAGCAGGGAGATGTTGCCGTAGTGCCGGTCGGTGTTGGCGATGAGCACGCCGAAGGCTTCCAGAAAGCGCAGGTGCTGGGCGTCGGCGGGGGTGAGCAGGCCGCGGGCCTGCATGCGTTCGGCGGTGGCGGCCCAGTTGTCCATGGCGCCGACGTATTCCGCGTCGTAGACCATCAGCGAGACCATGCCGATGCGGCCATGGGCGGTGCGGTCGAAGCGCTCGGCTTCCAGAAACACCCGGCCTGCGCCGGCGTAGATCTGCGTTTTGGCGGCGGGCACACTGGCCTGGGCCAGCGTTTCTAACGCCAGGTGCTCGCAGACCAGCAGGTCGCGGGTGCGTTGGTCGGTGGGGGCGTCGCCTGCGGGCGAGAATTTGACGATCACGTGGCGGCCCGCAGTGAGCGTGCAGAACTTGGGCTGCTCGCCGCCTGCGGACGAGCCCGACAGCGTGCCTTGCATGGCCTGCTCGGCCAGGGCGGGGTAATCTGACGGTGAAGCGGCCTGGGATGCACGCTCGGGCAGGGTGTGGAAACGCTGGAACGCGGCTTCGCCCACCACCAGGTTGCCGGGCAGGTCGTCACCGCACAGGGCCAGGGCGCGCAGTACATCGTCATCGCTCCAGAAGCGCGGGTCGGGCAATAGCTGCAGCTCCGGATGGGCATGTGCAAAGGTGCGGCCCATAAAGCCCTGCGGGCGCATGTCGTCCAGAAACCAGGGCAGGCCGTCGAAACGTTTGCTCAGGCCGTCGGCCTCGTCCACCCACACCGCACCGCTGGCCAGCGGCGTGAGGCGCGCAAACGGGCTGGGCTGGCCGTGGGCATCAATGCGCACCACCGGAATGCTGCTGCCCACGCCCCGCACCGTGCGCGGCAGCACGTAACGCTGCGAACGCGCCGCGCCCACCTTGTGCACCTGGCCGGATTGCAGCAGCGGGGCCAGTGCCCGCGACACTGTGGGCTGGCTCACGCCCAGGGCGGCTTGCAGTTCTGCTGCCGTGCCCACGCCGCCGCGCTGGCGTAGCGTTTGCAGGATTTGGGGGGAGAGGGAAGCCATGGAAGTATCTATACTTGAATAGATAAATTATAGAATAATCTTAATTTATTCAATAACTTAACTTATTTAGTGAATAGATACTTTTGGTTAAATTACCTACGTCGCCGAGCCCGCATGGCCAGCTGCCAGGCGCGTTTGATGGCCGGGGTCAGCCACAGGGCCTGCAGAGCCATATAGGCGATGGCGGAAAAGGCGGCGCCCATCAGCGGCAGGCCGACCAGCAGGGGCCAGCCCATGGCCTGCGCCCAGGCCATCATGCCCTGCATCCAGTCGGCGTCCATGCTGGGCAGGGGCGGCAGGACATAGGTGCCCGGCAGTACCCACTGGCCGACCTGAAAGGCCAGCACGTACAGCGGCACGATGGTCAGCGGGTTGGTGTAGCAGGTGGCCAGCGCGCCCGCAATCGCATTGCCGCGCAGCCAGGCGCACAGCAAAAAAGTAGAAGGCACCTGCAGCGGCCCGGGGATCAGGCCGCAAAACATCCCAATCGCTACACCCAGGGCCAGCGGACGGCGGTTGAAGTCGAACACATCGTGCCGGTCCAGCCAGGGCTTGGCCCGCTCCAGCAGGGGGCCATGCAGGTGGGCCAGCACTTTGGGCTCCAGGCCGCGTAGCCAGTGGCGTAGTCTTTGGGAGTAGCTGAGCATCAGTGTGCGGAGGGTCCAGGTTTGCGTGAGGTGACCAGCGAGGCCACGATGGAGGCTGTAATCAGCGCTGCCGTGACCAGCAAGGCATAACCAATCGGAATTTTGACCAGGTCAATCAGCAGCATTTTGCCGCCAATGAAGACCAGCACCAGCGCCAGGCCGTAGGCCAGCAGGTGGAAGCGGTCTGCCAGGTCGGCCAGCAGGAAGTACAAGGCGCGCAGACCCAGGATGGCAAAAATGTTGGCCGTGAGCACGATGAACGGGTCGCTGGTGATGGCGAAGATGGCCGGGATGCTGTCTACCGCAAAGATCAGGTCGGTGGTGCCGATCAGCACCAACACCACGAACATCGGGGTGTAGTGCTTGACGCCGTTGACCAGCGTGGTCAGGTTTTCGCCGTCGAAATGGGGGGCGATCTTCATGCGGCCGCGCAGAAAACGCAGCACCGGGTTGTGGGCAATATCGGGCTCCTTGCCCGCCGCCAGCCACATCTTGGCACCGGTAAATACCAGGAACGCGCCGAACACATACAGCAGCCAGTGGAAGGTGGCCAGCAGCCAGGCACCGGCCAGGATCAGGATGGCCCGCAGCACGATGGCACCGATGATGCCGATGATCAGCGCCCGCTTTTGGTACGGGGCTGGCACACCAAAGTAGCTGAAGATCATCAGGAACACAAAGATGTTGTCCACCGACAGGCTCTTTTCCACCAGGTAGCCGGTAATGAACTGCATGGACACGGTGTTGGCCACCGCCCGGCCCTGGTCAAAGTCCAGGTAAGCCCATAGCAGGGCCACGAACACAAAGGCCAGCGAGAACCACAGCAGGCTCCATCCGGCGGCCTCTTTCATGGTGACCTGGTGCGCGCCCTGGCGCTCCATCACCCACAAATCGATACCAATGGCTACCACCACAAAGACGGCAAAACCCACCCACATCCACCAGGTTCCGATGGTTTCCATGCTCTGGTCCTCCGCTGCGTTGACGTAAAAAGGGTTAAGAGAACGTGCCTATGTCCGTGCGGTCGACGGCCAGGCGTTTGAGTGGCTGGGCGTGCTGCGGGCGCGACTGTTGCAGATGTTTAACCACGCGGCTGACGGCGCGGCGAATGGCCGCTTGCAGAGCGGCCACCCAGTCGCTGGCCGTGGTTTTGACCACGATGCTGCCTCGGTTGCGCAGGTGCAGCTGCACCTGGCATTGCTTGTCCACACCGCCGCGCGGGCCGTTGGCATCGCGAAAGCTGACCCGCACCGTATCGATGAGCCAGGCCATACGGCGCAAGGCAAAACGCAGCCGCTGGTCGCTGTCTGCGCTGAGCTGCTGGGTGTTGACGCCTTGGGTTTCCACAATGATGTGCATGTTGGCTCCTGAATGGGTTGGGATAACCGGTCTTGCAGACCGTGAGGGCGTTGCCTTCCAATGACAGGTCGGCAAACAGGCCAAATTCTAAAAACCCAACCATTCGTAGAAAACACGCTTAAAGCATATGGATACTTCGGAATTTGCGAAATGTTTTACCTTCGGTCTGAAAGATTTTCATATGTCAAAAAGGCTGCCTGCGCTACAGCCATAAGCGCAAGCAGCTATGCTTTTTATTTAATGCGCATCAAATCCCCTGCCCGCCCGATACCTCGATGCGCTGCGCGTTGACCCAGCGGTTGTCCTCGCCCAGCAGGCTGGCGACCATGGGGCCGATGTCGTCGGGCAGGCCGACGTGGCCCAGGGCGGTGATCTGGGCGATGTGCTGGTTCATCGCGGGGGTGTCGCGCACCGCGCCGCCGCCAAAGTCGGTCTCGATCGCGCCGGGGGCTACGGTGTTGACGGCAATGCCGCGTGCGCCCAGCTCTTTGGCCAGGTAGTTGGTGAGCACCTCGACCGCGCCCTTCATGGCCGCGTAGGCGGCGAAGCCGGGATAGTTCAGGCGCGTCAACCCGCTGGAGAAGTTGACGATGCGCCCGCCATCGGCCAGCAGCGGCAGCAGGGTTTGGGTGAGGAAAAACACGCCCTTGAGCGTAATTTGAAGAATTTGACTGGGGTGCAGTAACTTTTTAGCGGCCAAAGTGCGCTCACGGCCCTACACACCACTTTTTGTAAGCCCATGGAGTCCTCAATTTACGCCGCCATCGACGCACGGGACCTGCTCCTTGTGCGCCAAGTAGCGGCTGCGGATCGCGCCGCTTTGGCGGAGCTGTACCGTAGCTACTACCAGCGTCTTGCGCGGTTTTTTTCGCGGATCACACGGCGCAACGACCTAGTGGAAGAGGTCATTAACAACTGTTTCTGGATCGTCAGGCAAAAGGCGGCCGAATTTCGCGGCGACTCGCGCGTGTCCACCTGGATCATGGGGCGCTGCGCCATGAGGGGGGACTGGACACCGCGGATGGCGGGGCGGCTAGCTTGGCACCAGAAAGCATGGATTCACATCTGCTGCCACCGAGCCGTTTTCAGAATTTCCACAATCGTGAAGTCACCATGCTTGGCTGGACGCGGCTGCTGTCGCACCGCCTTATAAGCTCATACGAGGCGACCGAAGCGGGCGAAAAAAATGGGCCGGTTATTATTTGCGAGTCATAGGCATGCGGTGCCCGTCGTCGGGACCCATGGCACGTGCAACAGGATTCTGGAGAAACCAATGGCAGCAGAGCAATCCGGGAACCGGTTGGATACAGCCGCGGGGCAAGAGGTCGAGGACGCGCACGTGCTGGCGCAGTTGCGGGGGCTTGGCACGCATCTGCTGAAACTGGCAGAGCTTGGAAGGCGCGCACAGCCCCAAAACATGCTTGAAGACGCGATGGGCATCCTGCGCGGAATGCTGCCATTCGACTCGGCGTGGTGGGGCGAGGTTTCTGCCCCACCACACGAGGCACCTCGGAATTGGCTGCATGGAAGTATCGGTCTCAGCAAGACCTTTGCAGAGGAGTGGAACACCGTCTCCATGTGCGATGCGTTTGCCCTGCAATCGATGGCAGAGCTGGGACAAGCCATTCGACACAGCGACGCGATCGATCCCATGCCGCAGACCTTGGAGGTAGCGGCATTCAGCCAGCGGCACGGGCTTTTCCATTGCATGGCGGTGACGGTGGAACTACCCCACAGCGGTCTTTTGTTCTTCGTGTCGCTCTACCGGCAACATGCAAAAGCGGCCTTCTCAGCGCAAGAAGCGGTTCTGCTAGAAGCCTTTACATCGCATCTGGTTCCTCAGTGGGTACACACGTTGGCTCAGCTTCACAACGCGGCAACCCACTGCCCCTTGGACAGCCATGCGTTGGTCGATCAAGCGGGAAACATGCTGTTTCTGGGGATCCGCCTAGGCCAAGTGTTGGCCACAGCCTTTCCTGCATGGAGCGGAACCCAGCTTCCGACCGAGTTGCTGGGTGCCTTGGGCAAGACACCATGCAACTTCACCATTGAAAAATCGCACCGCTTGAGGCTTGAGCCCTGTGGTTCACTGGTCGCGATAAGCCTGCCTGCTGGCCGCCAAAGGTCGCCGCTGTCCCCGCGCGAGCTGTGCGTGGCCATGCTCTACGCGGGCGGTCACTCCAACAAACAAATTGCGGCCTCGCTCGGACTGACGCCCGCCACCGTGCGAACCTATCTGCGCAGCGTTTACGTCCTACTGGGTGTCCAAAACAAAGTAGAACTGGCCACTGCGTTGCGCCACTGATCTGGGTAGTTTCCCTTGCCCTCTGCATTTGCAGGGGGTGCATCCATGTGCTTACTTTGTATCGTGATGAACAGGAGCTGGCGGGAACATGGTCTTTGCAAATGGACATGGGCTTGCAGTGAGGGCGGCCGGAATTCCGCGCGTGCAGTCACTTTCGATACCGAACGGCTCCTTCTAAATCATTACAGCAGGAGACACACATGGTTACCCGAAAGTTCATTGCTTGCGCCGCCCTTGGCCAAGCACGCCCCCACATCCTTGAAAAAATGGCCGTTGCTGCCTTGGTCGCTCTTACTGTTTCAGCCTGCGGCGGGGACGGTGGTGAAATGGCGGCGAAGCCCTTGGCGGAGACTTGCGCAGCGTACCGTTCGGCGGCCTTACCCCATGCCGCCAAGATCACCAAAACCGAGGTGCGCAAGGCCGAAGGAACATTGCCGGAGGTGTGCATCGTGAGGGGCCAAATCACCTCCTCACCCGAGTCAACTATCAACTGGGCCATTGAGCTGCCCGCCAAGGCAAGCTGGAATGGCAAAACACTGACGATTGGTGGCGGTGGATTTGACGGATTTATACCTGCCGATGACCCTTTTTACCAGCGTCTAGTGGGCGCAGCGGCAAACCCCTACGTCAAAATCAGCTCCGATTCGGGGCACCAAACGCAGGATTTCACTTGGGGTGGGAGCGACATAGCACTGCGCAACCATGCATTCGATGCCAACCATTTCGTGCTTGAAGTCGGTACTGTGATTGCTACAGAATTTTATGGAAATCGACCCAAACGACGCTACCACATCGGCCACTCCAATGGTGGGCGCTCTGGCCTGATCTCAACCCAAAAATACCCCCAAGACTATGACGGTGTGGTTGCCATGGAGCCGGCCATCAGCCAACAGTCGCACCAGACGAACCTGGGCCCCACGGTGCTCAAACACATCTTTCAGGCCCGCGAGAACTGGCTGAGCCCTGCAAAAATTGCGCTCTATGCCAAAGCAGAAATGGCTGCATGCGATGCTTTGGATGGACTGAAGGACGGGATCATCGGCAACGTCGAAGCCTGTAGCTATGTGCCAACCAATCTGCAATGTGCGGGAGCGGAAAATGACATGTGTCTGACGGCTGGCCAGATAGAGTCAATCCGGTTGATTTACACATCACACAACACCGGCGTCATGGCGTCACGCGGTGAAACCGGCTATCCGCGCTTCGGTCGGGGGGGCGCTTCCACCTCGGACTGGCAGGTGTACCTGTTCGGCTCCACATTCGAGAAGCGAGATTCCTTCAACTACATGGCCGCATCACAAGCCGCGAAGCTTGTCGAGAAGAATCCAGCCGCGGATCTATTGAGCCATGACCCCACGCGGTTTCAAGCCGAATACCTGCGCCTGGCCAACATGGTCGATGCCACGGATCCCGACCTGTCCGCCTTTGCCAACAATGGAGGCAAACTTTTGATCTGGTACGGGAGCTCGGACAGCTGCGTATCGATGTACCGCACCGCCGATTATTTTGATTCGGTCAAGAAGCAACTTGGCGCGGGCAAAGTACAGACATTCGCTCGGATGCTTACATCGCCCACCAATGGGCACGAGCTGGATGGTTCGGGTACCGATCCGCTGTCCATTGACCTCCTGAGCGCAATGGATGCATGGGTCGAGCGGGGTACAGCGCCCGATGCGCTGGTGGCAACCAAGTTCGATGCCATCGCGAAAACACCGGTGCTCAAGCGACCCGTCTGCGAATACCCGAAATTTCCACGCTACAACGGTTCGGGTGATCCTGCAAAGGCGGAGAGCTTCGCCTGCACTGCGACCTAATCAGGGCCAGGCGAGAGCTTGCCGGTTTTCTGCCCAAAAATCCACGGTAAAACTTTTGGACTTACGCCCTCCTCCAGAGTCGCCCCTTGGGCGTACTGGAAGTCTTGCGTAAGTCCTTTTTATAGGGATTCAGTACTGTTGGCCATAAGCAAACGGGCTATTTCTAGCTTTCCAGTGAGTTTTCAAGTTTTTACGCATTTTTAACCGTCCAATCGCCTTGAAGACCAATCAAATTGGGCGCAAGATGCTCTGCTTTTTTACTATCAAAAGCAGAGCAAAGTTGGAATGCCTTAAATCCCCTGCCCACCCGATACCTCGATGCGCTGCGCGTTGACCCAGCGGTTGTCCTCACCCAATAGGCTGGCGACCATGGGGCCGATGTCGTCGGGCAGGCCCACGCGGCCCAGGGCGGTGATCTGGGCGATGTGCTGGTTCATCGCGGGGGTGTCGCGCACCGCGCCGCCGCCAAAGTCGGTCTCGATCGCGCCGGGGGCCACGGTGTTGACCGCGATGCCGCGGGCGCCCAGCTCTTTGGCCAGGTAATTGGTGAGCACCTCGACCGCGCCCTTCATGGCCGCGTAGGCGGCAAAGCCGGGGTAGTTCAGGCGCGTCAGCCCGCTGGAGAAGTTGACGATGCGCCCGCCATCGGCCAGCAGCGGCAGCAGGGTTTGGGTGAGGAAAAACACGCCCTTGAGGTGCACGTTGACCAGGCCGTCAAACTGCGCCTCGGTGGTGCTGGCAAAGGGTGCAAATTCGCCGTGGCCCGCGTTGTTGACCAGGTGGTCGAAAGTGTCGCGCTGCCAGGTGGCCTGCAAGGCGCAGCGCAGCCGGTCGGCAAAGGCCGGGAACGTGCCCACCACGCCAGTGTCGAGCTGCAGGGCTACGGCTTTGCGGCCCAACGCCTGTACCTCGGCCACCACGGCCTGTGCGTCAGCGCTGCGGGAATGGTAGGTGGCGATCACGTCGCCGCCCCGGCGCGCGATGCTGAGGGCGGTGTTGCGGCCCAGGCCACGGCTGGCACCGGTGATGAGGGTGATTTTGGTCATGGTGGTGCTCCTTTGAAATGACCTATGCAGTGTCTGGCGCGGCGGCTGCGCGCAGTTGCCTGTTGCGCGGCCTTGCTTGCCTGATCCTCCAAAACTGCGCCGCATGGCACCGTATTTCGGCGCAACCGGCTACGCTTGGCCCATGACCACACTCCTGCACGCCGTGGGCCGTTACGCCGAAGCCCACCCCCACCCTAGTGGCCTCACGCCCACGCCCATTCCCGGCCTGGCTGTCGCCCGCGCCACCGAACCCAGCGGGCTGATGCATGCGGTGTCGCAGCCCATGGTGTGCCTGGTGGTGCAGGGTAGCAAGCTGGTGACCACGGGCACGCAGTCGTTTGCGTTCAGCGCAGGTGACTCGCTGCTGATCACCGCCGACGTGCCCACCGTCAACCAGATCACCCGCGCCAGCGCCGCCGCGCCTTACCTGTCGCTGGTGCTGCCGCTGGACCTGGCCGTGGTGGCCGACCTGGCCGCGCAGATGGACCCGGAGCCTGAGGTCCGCCATGCCCCCGTCCGTGTGGATGCCACCGAGGCCGAGGTGGCCGACGCGGCCCTGCGGCTGGTGCGCCTGCTGGACCGCCCGGCTGCCGTGCCGGTGCTGCAGGCGCAAGGCGTGCGCGAACTGCACTACTGGCTGCTGGCCGGGCGGCACGGGGCCGCCATCCGCCGCCTGGGTTGGCCGGGTGGCCACGCGCCCCGGGTCGCCAAGGCGGTGGCCGTGCTGCGGGCCGAGTTTGCGCAGACGCTGCCGGTGGAAAGGCTGGCGGCCGTGGCGGGCATGAGCCCGTCGTCTTTTCACCAGCATTTCCGCAGCCAGACCTCGCTGTCGCCGCTGCAGTTCCAGAAGCAGTTGCGCCTGATCGAAGCGCGGCGGCTGATGCTGTCCGAAGGCGTGAGCGCCAGCAGCGCCGCCTTTGCTGTGGGTTATGAGAGCGTGCCCCAGTTCACCCGCGAATACGGCCGCCTGTTTGGTTTGTCGCCGGTACGGCACACTGAAGCGGCACGCAGCCAGGCAAGGGCAGTCGCTTAAAACGCTCTCTTTTTAATAGCTGCTCACGCTGATGCAATAAGCGGTAAAGGCAAATATGACCGAGCTAGCGCCCTAGGCGTGATGGGGCGCAAAGCGCCCCCGATCCCGAATCCGGGGTCCCCATCTGTATGCGCCGAGGAGCACAGCGGAATGCGGATCAGGGCTGGCGTCTGTCTGAGCCGCAGGCGAGTTTAGCCAGACCCCGCATTCCGTGAGCACCGCAGGTTCCCGCAGCGCCAGCGGAGGGCGCAGGCAGTTGGGGCGCCTTTCTTTTGGTTACTTTTGGTGTTCACGTAACTTTGCTTCGCAAAGTGAGTGAACCCCGCGTGCAAGGCACGCCATTTGCGCAAAAGAAAACCCGCTTCGCGGGTTTCTGTAAAAGTGACTGCGCCGCCGGGCGCACATCCCGGCCAGGGATCGCCGTAAACGCCAACGGCAAGCCAGCCCCTAGGGTTTCCCGCAATGCCCACCCCCCAGGCCTCAGTGGTAAATTCCGCATCCATTGTGGAACCGGTTCCACATCAACATGGAATGCGGGAAAGATGGCCACCATCAAGGACGTAGCAAAGCTGGCAGGCGTAGGCGTAGGCACCGCGTCGCGGGCCATGTCGGGCAAGGGCGCAGTGTCGGCCGACGCGGTGGCCAAGGTACAGGCGGCGGTGCAGGCGCTGGACTTTCGGCCGTCCAACGTGGCGCGGGCGCTGTCGCTCAAAACCCTCGGCATGGTGGGCGTGTACGTGCCCGAATTCGGCGGCTCGTTCATCTCGCGCATCCTCAACGCCATCGACGCCGAGCTGCGCGCCGTGGGCCGCCACATGGTGGTGGCCAGCGGCTGCGGCCAGGGCGACGCACGCCAGCAGGCGCTGGAAGGCGTGGAGTTTTTGGTGCAGCGCGAGTGCGACGGCATTCTGGTGTTCAGCAACCACCTGCTGGAGGCCGATCTGCAGGCGCTGCAGGTGCGTTTTCCCCGGGTGGTGCTGCTGAACCGCCAGAGCCCGGCCCTGGGCGACCGGGCTTTTTTTGCCGACCACGAACTCGGCGGGCGGCTGGCCGCGCGGGCTTTGCTGTCGCAAGGCCACCGTGCCATTGCCACCATCCAGGGCGCGCTGGACGCACCCGACAACGCACAGCGCATGCAGGGCTTTTACGCGGCGCTGGCGCAGCATGACATTGAAGTGAAATCCGCCCACCGCATGGACGGCGGCTTCACCTTTGCCAGCGGCCACGCGGCGGCCACCCGCCTGCTCAAGCGCAAGGACCGCAGCTTTACCGCCGTGTTCTGTGCCAACGACGTGATGGCCATGGCGGCGATTTCGCGCTTCACCCAGGCCGGGCTGAAGGTGCCGCAGGACGTGTCAGTGATCGGCTACGACGACACCGATGTGGCCACCTACACCGCCCCGCCGCTGACCACCGTGCATATGCCCATCGCCGAGCTGGGCGCGCAAAGCTGCCGCCACGTGCTCAACCTCTGCTACGGGCTGGAGCTGGAGGTGCAGCGCGACTTTGCCCCCCTGGTGGTGTGGCGCGAATCGGTGGGCCCCGGCCCGCACTTTGTGTGATGGCACACCCCCAGGCTACAGCGCAAGCGCTTTTCGCCAACCCCCTTGCAGGGGGCAACACCAGCAGCCTGGCAAAGCCAGCTCTGCGGTGTTTCTGGAAGGCTTGTTCACTGCGCTGCGTGTCACCCGAGTAGTTGCGATTTTTAAACTTAAAAAGGAGACAGGTTCATGGTTATCGCCCTCGGCATCATCGGTGCCGGCAACATCTTCCCGGCCTACCTGCGTACGCTCAAGCGCAGCCGCCTGTTCCGCATCGTTGGCGTGGCCGACGCGGTGCCTGCGGCGGCGCAAAAACGTGCCGAAGAATTCGGCCTGCCCGCCATGACCGTGGAGCACCTCCTGGCCAGCGATGCCAGCATCGTGCTCAACCTCACGCCGCCCCAGGCCCACCACGCCACCGGCCTGCAGGTGCTGAATGCGGGCAAGCATTTCTTTACCGAAAAGCCGCTGGCCGCCACCTTCGCGCAGGGCAAGGAACTGGTGGCTTTGGCCAAGCGCAAAAAGCTGCGCATCGGCTGCGCCCCGGACACCTTTTTAGGTGCCGGTGCGCAAACCGTGCGGGCCCTGGTGGACGCGGGCACGGTGGGCGCCATCCGCTATGGCACGGCGCAGTTCATGGGCCACGGGCCGGACCACTGGCACCCGAATCCGGCCTTCTTCTACCAGCCCGGTGCGGGCCCGATGTTCGACATGGGCGTGTACTACCTGACGCACCTGGTCAACCACCTCGGCCCTGTGGCCAGCGTGCGCGGCACCGCCCACACGGCGCACACCACGCGCACCGTGCCGCTGGGCGAGCGCAAGGGGCAAAAGATCGCGGTGGACACCCCCACCCACATCGTCAGCAGCTTGAGCTTTGCCAGCGGTGCCGAGGTGGTGCTGACCTGCAGCTTCGACGTGTGGAAACACAGCCACGCACCCATCGAGCTGTACGGTGAAGACGGCAGCATCCTGGGCCACGACCCCAACCAGTTTGGCGGCACGGTGAAGTTCGCCCGCCAGCTGGACGACTGGACGCGCAGCAAAGACAAGCGCCCCTACACCACCAACGCGCGCGGCATCGGCCTGATCGACATGGCCCAGGCCATCGCCGCCGACCGCCCACACCGTTGCAGCGAAGCCCTGGCCCTGCATGTGCTGGAAGTGATGGAGCGCTCCCTGGATGCCGCCCGCACCGGCAAGCCGCAGCGCACCACCACCACCTGCGAGCGCCCCGCGCCGCTAGCGCAAAAACTGTTTTGACCCCCCTAGGAAGCTCCATGAAAATCTCGGTACAAATCTATTCCCTGCGCGAAGCGGGTGACCTCGATGTGCAACTGGCCCTGGCGCGTAGCTGCGGCTTCACCTGGGTGGAAACCGTGGCCACCCACGGCCTCACGCCGCAGGCTTTTGCCGACAAGGTGGCCGCGCACGGGCTGCAGGTGTCGTCCATGCACGCCGCGCTGGCGCTGCTGGAGAGCGACATCGCCACGGTCATCGAAGCCTGCCGCCTGACCGGCTGCCCGCTGGTGGTCATGCCCTGGCTGCCCATGGGCGAGCGTTCGCCCACTGCGGCGGGCTTTGTGGCCCTGGGCCAACGCCTGGCCGCGCTGGGCGAAACGCTGCGTGCGCACGGCGTGCAACTGGCGTACCACAACCACGATTTCGAGTTCTTGCCGTATGAGGGCCGCACCGCGCTGGAATGGATCTTCTCCGCCGCCACGCCCGCGCAACTGGGTTGGGAGGCCGACCTGGGCTGGGTGAGCCGTGCCGGGGCCGACCCGCAGGTGTGGCTGGACAAATTTGCCGACCGCCTGGTGGCGGTGCATGCCAAAGACATTGCCCCGCCGCGCATGGCGCTGGCAGAAGACGGCTGGACCACACTGGGCCAAGGCATCGTGCCCTGGGTGGCGCTGCTGGCGCAGCTCAAAACCCGCACCGACCTGGTGGTGTTCGAGCACGACCACCCGGTGGATTTTGCGGGCACGCTGCGCAACAGCCATGCATTTCTCACCCAACACCTAGGCTGATATGGCACACAACAGCATCCAAGGCCCGGCCATTTTTCTGGCCCAGTTTGCGGGCGACACCGCACCCTTCAACACCCTGCCCAACATCGCCCGCTGGGCCGCCGGGCTGGGCTACAAGGGCGTGCAAATCCCCAGCTGGGATGGGCGATTGTTCAACCTGGCCCGCGCCGCCGAGAGCCAGACCTACTGCGACGAAGTCACCGGCCAACTGGCCGAGCACGGCCTGGTCATCACCGAGCTGTCCACCCACCTGCAAGGCCAACTGGTGGCGGTGCACCCTGCCTACGATTTGCCGATGGACGGCTTTGCCCCCGAGGCAGTGCGCGGCAAACCGGCCGAGCGCACGGCCTGGGCCATCGCGCAATTGAAGCTGGCGGCCCAGGCCTCGCAGCGGCTGGGTTTAAAGTCGCACGCCACCTTCAGCGGAGCGCTGGCCTGGCCCTACCTCTACCCTTGGCCGCAGCGCCCGGCGGGGCTGGTGGAGGCGGCGTTTGACGAACTCGCCAAGCGCTGGCTGCCCATCCTGGATACGTTCGATGCTGCGGGCGTGGACGTGTGCTACGAGGTGCACCCCGGCGAAGACCTGTGCGACGGTGCCAGCTACGAGATGTTTCTGGACCGCGTGCACCAGCACCCGCGTGCCTGCCTGCTGTATGACCCCAGCCACTTTGTGCTGCAGCAGCTGGACTACCTGGCCTACATCGACCTCTACCACGACCGCATCAAAGCCTTCCACGTCAAGGATGCCGAGTTCCGCCCGAATGGCCGCACGGGGGTGTACGGCGGTTTCCAGAAATGGCAAGACCGCGCCGGGCGTTTCCGTTCGCTGGGCGACGGCCAGGTGGACTTTCGCGCCATCTTCAGCAAGCTCACCCAGTACGGCTACCGCGGCTGGGCGGTGCTGGAGTGGGAATGCTGCATCAAGCACCCCGAGCAAGGCGCAGCCGAGGGCGCGCCCTTCATCACCGACCACCTGATCCGCGTGGCCGAGCGCGCCTTTGACGACTTCGCCGCCAGCGGCACCGATGCCGCCGCCAACCGCCGGATGCTCGGCTTGTAAAAAACCAAAAGAAAGAGACACCATGACACCGAACATCGAATCCCTGCTCGACCAGATGACGCTGGAGGAGCAGGTAGGCCTGCTCGCCGGGGCCGACTTCTGGACCACCGTGCCCGTGCCGCGCCTGGGCGTGCCCGCCATCAAGGTGACCGACGGCCCCAACGGCGCGCGCGGCGGGGTCTTCAAGGACGGCCCCACGACAGCCTGCTTCCCCGTGGGCATCGCACTGGCCTCCACCTGGAACCCGGCGCTGATCGAGCAAACCGGCGCGGCCCTGGGCACCGAGGCCAAGTTAAAGGGTGCCAGCGTGCTGCTGGCCCCCACCGTCAACCTGCACCGCACGGTACTGAATGGCCGCAACTTCGAATGCCACTCCGAAGACCCCTGGCTCAGCTCCGAGCTGGGCGTGGCCTATGTGCGCGGCGTGCAAAGCACCGGCGTGGCCGCCACCATCAAACACTTTGTGGGCAACGACAGCGAATACCAGCGCATGAGCATGAGCTCCGACATCCCCGAGCGGGCGCTGCGCGAGCTCTACCTGCTGCCGTTTGAGCGGGCCGTCAAAGAGGCCGGTGTAATGGCCGTGATGACCGGCTACAACCGCCTGGACGGCATCTATGCCGCCGACCACCAGCGCATGCTGCAACAGGTGCTGCGCGATGAATGGGGCTTTACCGGCCTGGTCATGTCCGACTGGATGGGCCTGCACAGCACGGTAGAAGGCGTGCTGGCCGGTTGCGACCTGGAAATGCCCGGCCCGGCGGTGGAGCGCGGTGCCAAGCTGGTGCAGGCCGTGAAGGATGGCCTGCTGCCCTTTGAAGCCGTGCGCGCCTGCGCCCGCCGCGTGCTGCAACTGATCGAGCGCGTGGGTGGGTTTGCCAACCCTGGTATCCCCGCTGAACGCGCCGACGACCTGCCCGCCCACCGCGCGCTGATCCGCCGCCTGGGCTCCGAAGGCGCGGTGCTGCTCAAGAACGATGGCCTGCTGCCCTTGGCACCACAGGCGGGCCAAACCGTGGCGCTGATCGGCATTGCCGCCGTCACGCCCCAGGCCATGGGCGGCGGCAGCGCCACCGTCAACGCGCACTACCGCATCGCCCCGCTGGCAGCCCTGCAGGCGCAGTGCCCGGCCACCACCTTCACCCACCACGCCGGGGCCGATATCCACCGCTACGTGCCGGTGCTGAACACGCCCATGCAGCTGGAGTTTTTCAACAGCCTGGACTTCAGCGGCCCGGTAGTCTGCCGCCAGACCGTGCACAACACCGAGCAGCTCTGGATCGACACCGTGGACGCGGCCGTCACGGCCGATGCCTTCTCGGCCCGCGCCACGCTGCGCTTTGTGGCCGCCGAGGCGGGGGAACACCAGTTCTCGCTGGTCAGCGCGGGCCTGAGCCGGGCCTATATCAACGGCGACCTGGCGGTGGATGCCTGGAGCGGCTGGAGCCGGGGCGACACCTACTTCACCTTTGGCTGCAACGAGGTGCGCCACAGCCGCACCCTGGCCCAGGGCCAGGTGTGCGAGGTGGTGGTCGAGTTCAGCACCGGCACGCCCGAGTCCACCCCCATCCACGCCCTGCGCTTCGGTGCTTACCGGGTGCTGGGCGAGGCCGACATTGCCGCCGCCGTGGCCGCCGCCGCCCAAGCCGACGTGGCCGTGGTGTTTGCCGGGCTCAACGCCGAGTGGGATAACGAAGGCCTGGACCGCAGCGGCATCACCCTGCCGCACAGCCAGAACGCCTTGATCGCCCGCGTGGTGGCCGCCAACCCGCGCACCGTGGTGGTGCTGCAAACCGGCTCGCCCGTCGCCCTGCCCTGGCTGGCCGACGTGCCCGCCGTGCTGCAAGCCTGGTACCCCGGCCAGGAGTGCGGCAATGCCATCGCCGACGTGCTGCTGGGTACCTCCGAGCCCGGTGGCCGCCTGCCGCAAACCTGGCCCATGCAGCTGCAAGACACCGTGGGCTTTGGCAACGCCCGGCACTACCCCGGTGTGGACGGCCACGTGGTCTACGACGAGGGCGTGTTCATCGGCTACCGGCACTACCAGCAGAAAAACATTGCGCCGCTGTTCCCCTTCGGCCACGGTTTGTCGTACACGCAATTCCGCTATGGCGCGCTGCGTCTGGCTTCCAAGGAGCTACAGCCCGGCGGCGAACTGCTGGTGGAGATGGACGTGCAAAACGTCGGCAGCCGCGCTGGCCAGGCCGTGGTGCAGCTCTATGTGGGCGACACCAGCGCCAGCTTGCCGCGCCCCGCGCAGGAGCTCAAAGGCTTCGCCAAGCTGACTTTGGCCGCAGGGGAAACGGGCACCGCGCAGTTTCGGCTGGGCATGCGCGCCTTCGCGTTCTATGACGTGGACCGTGCCGCCTGGGTGGCCGAGGCGGGGGGCTACAGCGTGCACGTGGGCACCTCGGTGGATGCGCGGATTGCGTCGGCGGAGGTGACCCTGGGCGGGGACTGGGTGCTGGCGGTGTAGGGATTGGACGGGGGTTACTCCCCATCTGATAGTTCTAGCGCACTGAGCAGCGTGCTACTGGAGGCGGTGATTTCGGTGGCTCCTGCGGCCAGTGCTTCGGCACGGAAACTGCGGGCGGCCCATGCACCGCAGAAGATGTAGACAGGCGTTTGCGGGTTGATCAACTTGATTTTGCGGGTGAGGTCGATGCCTGCCGTGTCGCCCTCGGGCCGCCCCATGTCCGACACCACGATGTCGTAGGGCGTCTTCTTGAACTGCGCCAGGCCCTCGTTGGTGCTCATGGCGGTATCGACCCGCACGCCCAGCTCCTCCAGCGTTGCGACGAAAAAGCTGTTGTTTTTGGGCTGGTCGTCGACCCACAGGATGCGCTTGCCGCTGGACAGGGGCGCGGCCATCTGCGCTGGCACCGGGGCCGGGTCCAGGTTGAGCCGCTTTTCCAGCTCGGCCAGCTTGGTTTGCAGGTCGCTGACGATGGCGCGCTGCTGCTCGGAGGCTTCTTCCATCGTCAGCTCATTGCCTGCCACCTTGATGGTGAACTTGCGCTTCAGCGCCGATTCGAGCAGGGTACGGATCGGCACGTGGAGCTTGTACAACAACGCAGCCAGCAGCACCGGCCAGGCCAGCGATGCCAGCGCGGAAATCAGTTTGGCCAGGTTGTCCATCCTGGGCTCGCTATTTCGGGCATTGGCACAGCTTCTCCAGCGTGCCCATGCGCAGCAGCAGCGCGAACACTGCCGTCACCGGCACACCGCCCAGGTACAACAGGTCGCCGCTGTAGGCCAGCAGCAGGGCCTTGATGGACGCGATATCCAGGGCGAAGGCCACCAGCTCGTCGGCCTTGGTGGCCTTGGCTGCGCAGTAGGCTTCGCAGAGGGTGGTGGCGATGTCTTTGCCTTCGTCGGCCATGGCCTTGAGCAGGCGCTCCAGCTCCTCGCGGATCTCCTGGGGCAGTGTGCCGCGGCCCGCAATCCATTCGCGCACGCTGGCGGCATCGGGTCGGAAGACATCGAAGCCATCCGGAATCTGGTGTGTGGCTTCGGCGTGCTGGACCAGGGTGGTGTAGGCCAGGTAGGCAAACCAGCGCGCGGCGGGCTGGTCGGGCGGGGTGGCGGCCAAGACCTCGCCCACAGCGGCTATCTCGTCCGCCAACAACTCCAGTTCCAGGGTGTCCGCCATCACGCTTCTCCTTGCTGCATACAGCCACTGTATTCCGCTGTGGTTGGACAGGGAACCGGGTGGGCAGCGGTTTCATCCTCCAAATGGATGAAATGCCGTTCGCTCTATTTTTTATAGCTGCTTGCGCCCTTTCCATAAGCGCGAGAGGCACTTTTTGCTCTCAATGCCCCTTGCGGCCTGCTGCCAGCCACCCCTCTACGCTGTACACCCCCAGCGCCGCCCAGATCAGCACAAAGCCCGCCAGCCGCGCTATCTGGAACGGCTCGTGGAAGATCCACACGCCCAGGGCGAATTGCAGTGTGGGCGAGATGTACTGCAATATGCCCAGGGTGGTCAGCGGGATGCGCCGTGCACCGGCGGCAAACAGCAACAGCGGAATAGCGGTCAGCGGCCCGGCCAGCAGCAGCCAGGCGATCGCCGAGGCATCGCCCTGCACCAGCACGCCCTGGCCCTGTGCGCTCCACCAGGCCAGTGCGCCCAGGCCCAGCGGAGCCAGCAGCATGGTTTCCAGCGCCAGGCCCTCCAGCGCGCCCAGGCTGGCCACCTTGCGCAGCAGGCCGTAAAACCCGAAGGTAATGGCCAGCACCAGCGCAATCCAGGGCAGGCGACCGGTTTGCAGCGTCAGCCACAGCACGCCCGCAGCCGCCACGGCCACCGCCAGCCATTGGCCGGGGCGCGGGCGTTCGCGCAGAAACACGTAGCCCAGCGCCACGTTGACCAGCGGCAGGATGAAGTAGCCCAGGCTGGCATCCACCACGTGCTGGTTCTGTACCGCCCAGACATAGGTCAGCCAGTTGCCCGACAGCAGCAGCGCCGACAGCGCAAATGCCCCCAGAACCCGGGGCTGCAGCAGGCGCATCCAGCCCCAGTGCCTGCGCACCAGCAGCACGCCCAGCACAAACACCAGCGACCACACCGTGCGGTGCACCACCACCTCCAGCGCCGGAATGCCCGCGAGCTGGTGGAAGTACAGGGGAAACAGGCCCCAGGCCGCGTAGGCGAGGGCGGCGTAGACGATGCCGATATGCATGGGGAAAGTTTTCAATCAAAAAGGGCGCTGGTGCTGATGCTACCAGCGAGAGCAGCTACCAATTCAGTAGCAAATTGCTTGGAACGTGTCACAGGCCCGGCACCGTTACAAACTTGTGCACCGGGCTGGACAGCACCAGGGATGTGGTGACAGCACCGTGCACCGCCAACGCGTCCACCACGCGCTGCAGGTCTTCGGGCTGGGCGATGGCGCAGCGCACGATGAAGCAGTCTTCGCCGGTCACGCGGTCGGCCTGCAGCACCTCGGGCATCTGCTGAAACAGCGCGATGTACGGCTGGATGCCGCGGTGCGTGGTCTGGATGCGGATGATGGCCTGCAGGCCCACGCCCAGTGCGCGCAGGTTCACTCGGGCGCTGTAGCCTTCAATCACACCGGCCTCTTCCAGCTTGCGCACGCGCTCGCTCATCGCCGGTTGCGACAGGCCGATGCGTTTGCCGATGGCGGCCAGGCTTTGCCGCGCATCGGTTTGCAGGGCTTGCAGAATCAGCAGGTCTTTGGTGTCGAGTGGCATGGGGTGAGAAGAACCGATGGGTGATCGGTTTGCGGGGGTGTTTTCGAATGCTTGGCGGTTCCCGGCCGCAGCCGGGCCGCCTATCGTAAAGGCCTGTCCACCCCTTGAGTCATTACTACCATGCAACTTGTTGGAATGCTTGATTCTCCCTACGTGCGCCGCGTCGCCATTTCTCTGCGACTGCTGGGCCTGCCGTTTGACCACCGCCCGCTTTCGGTCTTCAGCACCTTCGTCCAGTTCCAGCAGACCAACCCGGTGGTGAAGGCCCCCACCCTGGTCTGCGATGACGGCGTGTGCCTGATGGATTCCACGCTGATCCTGGACTACGCCGAGAGCCTGGCCCCGCCCGGGCGCAGTCTGGTGCCCCGTGCGCCCGCCGCGCGCCGGCGCGATCTGCAGCTACTGGGCCTGGCCCTGGCGGCCTGCGAGAAAACGGTGCAGATCGTCTACGAGCGCCAGCTGCGCCCGTCGGAAAAGCAGCACGCGCCCTGGCTGGACCGGGTACACGGCCAGTTGGCCGCCGCCTACGCCGCGCTGGATGCCGAGCTGGCCGGTGCACCGCTGCGCACCGACACGCTAACCCAGGCGGGCGTAACCACCGCCGTGGCCTGGGGCTTCACCCAGATGCTGTTGCCCGGCACCGTGCAGGCCGCCGCACACCCCACGCTGGCGGGCTTTGCCGCGCAGGCCGAGCAGCTACCGGCGTTTGTGGCCACCCCGGCAGCTTGAGGATAAAAAGGGCGTCCCGTGCTGATCTGGCGAGCGTGAGCAGCTATGGATTCAATAGTGCTCAGGTAGCGGTGTGGTGTGCGGTGCTCTAGACTGGGCACACCCCATTCCAACCCCCTTGAAAGGACTCCCATGGCAGGCAGACTCGCAGGCAAGACGGCCATCATCTCCGGCGGTGCCACCGGCGCTGGCGGCGCGGCATCCAGATTGTTCGCCGCCGAGGGCGCGCGGGTGGCGATTTTCGACATCAACGTGGCCGCCGGTGAGGCCGTGGTGGCCGAGATCCTGCAGGCCGGTGGCGAGGCGGCGTTCTTCCAGGCGGATGTGTCGGACCGGGCGCAGATCGAGCACGCCCTGGCCGGGGCCAACGCCCGCTTTGGCCCGGTCTCGGTGCTGTTCAACCATGCGGGCACCATCGTCGTGAAACCGTTTCTGGACACCACCGACGAGGACTTCGACCGGCTGATGGACATCAACGTGAAAAGCATGTTCATGGTGACCCGCGCCGTGCTGCCGCAGATGCTGGCGGCCGGCAAGGGCAGCATCGTCTGCACCGCCTCCATCTCGTCCGTGGCCGCCACGCCGCTGGAGGTGCTGTACTGCATGACCAAGGGTGCTTGCGCCATGCTGGCCCGCGCCGTGGCGGTGGAGTACCGCGACCGCGGCATACGCTGCAACGCGGTATGCCCCGGCTTCATCGACACCCCCCACGGCCAGCGCGAAATAGCCGCCCTGACCCAGCACGGCGTAGACGCGTCGGTGGCCGCCCTGTCGTTGCAACAAGGCCGCCTGTGCCAGCCCGAAGAAGTGGCCAAGGCCGCCCTGTTCCTGGCCAGCGACGAAGCCAGCTTCGTCAACGGCGCGCACCTGTTTGTGGATAACTGTTTTACGGCGGCTTGAGCCGTCGCTTAATTGCCCAAAACCGAACTGGACCAACGCAACAAGGAAGGCGGCTAACCATGGCAAAACGAGATGTGTTTGCAGAACTCACGGAAGGTTTTGGGGCCCTCCAGCAGCAGCGCGAAGGCAAGCGTACCCTGCGTACCGTCACGCTGCAAAGCCAGCCCGCGCCCACGCTGTCGGCGCAGGATGTGGTGAGCGTGCGCGAGCAGCTCAACCTGTCCCGTGCTGTCTTTGCCCATTACCTGCGCACCAATCCCCGCACCCTGGAAAACTGGGAACAAGGCCGCGCCAAGCCCAACGCCCAGGCCGCCTTGTTGATCCGCATGGTGGAGCGGTTTCCGGATATGGTGGGGCGGCTGGCAGCGGTGTAAATACGGCACTTCAGTCCATAAACAAAAAACGCGCCCGAAGGCGCGTTTTTGAGGAGCAGCAAGCCGCAGCTTACTTAGCCATCACGCGGGCCATTTCCAACACCTTGTTGGAGTAGCCCCATTCGTTGTCGTACCAGCTCACCAGCTTGACGAAGGTGCCGTCCAGGGCGATGGAGGCGTCTGCGTCGTAGATGGAGGTGCGGCTGTCGCCGCGGAAGTCGGTGGCAACCACCTTGTCTTCGGTATAGCCCAGCACGCCCTTCATGGCGCCTTCGGACTGGGCTTTCAACTCGGCGTTGATTTCAGCAATGGTGGCCGAGGTGTTCAGCTCCACGGTCAAGTCCACCACCGACACGTCGCTGGTGGGCACGCGGAAAGCCATGCCGGTGAGCTTCTTGTTCAGCTCGGGAATCACCACGCCCACGGCCTTGGCGGCACCGGTGCTGGAGGGGATGATGTTTTCCAGAATGCCACGGCCACCGCGCCAGTCTTTGTTCGACGGGCCGTCCACGGTTTTTTGCGTGGCGGTGGCCGCGTGCACGGTGGTCATTAGGCCGCGCTTGATGCCAAACTTGTCGTTGATCACCTTGGCCAGGGGGGCCAGGCAGTTGGTGGTGCACGATGCGTTGGAGATGATGGCCTGGCCGGCGTAGGTCTTGTCGTTCACGCCATAGACGAACATGGGGGTGTCGTCTTTGGAAGGGGCCGACAAAATGACCTTTTTCGCGCCTGCGTCGATGTGCTTTTGCGCGGTTTCCTTGGTCAGGAACAGGCCGGTGGATTCGACCACGATGTCGGCACCCACGTCGGCCCATTTCAGGTTGGCCGGGTCGCGCTCTTGGGTCAGGCGGATCTTTTTGCCGTTGACGATGAGCACGCCGTTGTCCACCGACACCTCGCCCTTGAAGCGGCCGTGCACGCTGTCGTATTGCAGCATGTAGGCCAGGTAGTCGGGCTCCAACAGGTCATTGATGCCGACGATTTCCACGTCGTCAAAGTTCTGCACCGCAGCGCGGAACACCATGCGGCCGATGCGGCCGAAGCCGTTGATACCAATTTTGATGGTCATGTCTCTATCTCCAGTAGTTAAAAGGTGAAACTTGCACATGTAGCCCCGGTGCTATCCGGGGCCGTCCGATTTACTTCTTCTTTTTCGGGGCCAGCACTGTTTGCACCGTAGCGGCCACGTTCTCGGGCGTGAAGCCGAAGAGCTTGAACAGCACGGGAGCCGGTGCGGATTCGCCGTAGGTGTCCAGGCCGACCACGGCGGCACAGCCGTATTTCCACCAGCCGTCGGTCACGCCCATTTCAACCGCGATGCGTGGCACGCCTGCGGGCAGCACTTCGGATTTGTATGCTTCGGTCTGGCGGTCGAACACGCTGTTGCTGGGCATGGAGACCACGCGCACGGCGATTTTTTGCGCCGCCAGCAGGGCCTGGGCGGCCAGGGCCAGTTGCACTTCGGAGCCGGTGGCGATGATGACGGCCTGGGCCTTCTTCTTCAGGCCGACGGCGCTGGGCTCGGACAGCACGTAGGCACCGCGGCTAATCTCGCCCAGGTCGGCCTTGGCGGCGTAGGCGATGTTCTGGCGGCTCAGCAGCAGGGCGCTGGGGCGGCTCTTGCTTTCCAGGGCCACGGCCCAAGCCACGGCGGTTTCAGCCGTATCGCCCGGACGCCACACGTCCAGATTCGGGATCAGGCGCAGGCTGGCGGCGTGCTCGACCGACTGGTGGGTCGGGCCGTCTTCGCCCAGGCCGATGGAGTCGTGGGTGAACACGTGCACCACGCGCAGCTTCATCAGCGCGGCCATGCGGATGGCGTTGCGGCTGTAGTCGCTGAAGGTCAGGAAGGTGCCGCCGTAAGGAATGAAACCACCGTGCAGGGCCACGCCGTTCATGATGGCGGCCATGCCGAATTCGCGCACGCCGTAGTTGATGTGGCGGCCACCGTTGCCGACACCGGTGAGGGTGTCGAAACGCAGGTTGGGCGTGCTCTTGGTGTTGGTCAGGTTGGAGCCGGTCAGGTCGGCCGAGCCACCCAGCATTTCTGGCAGGGCGGCGGTGAAGGCTTCCAGCGCCAGCTGCGAGGCTTTGCGCGAGGCAACCGTTTCACCCTTGGTATGGGCGGCAATCACGGTGTCTACAGCGGTCTGGGCGAAGTTCTTGGGCAGCTCGCCCTTCATGCGGCGCAGCAGCTCTTTGGCCTCTGCGGGGAAGGCCTTTTTGTAGGCGGCGAACTGGTCGTTCCAGGCGGCTTCGCGCGCGGCACCGGCGGCCTTGGCATCCCAGGCGGCGGCAATGTCCTTGGGGATGGTGAACGGCGCGTACGGCCAGTTCAGGGCTTCGCGGGTCAGCGCGATTTCGGCATCGCCGAGCGGTTCGCCGTGTGCCTTGGAGGTGTTGGCGCGGTTCGGGCTGCCCTTGCCGATGTGGGTCTTGCAGATGATGAGCGTGGGCTTTTCTACCTGGGCCTTGGCGTGGGTGATGGCTTCCGACACGGCAGCCGCGTCGTGGCCGTCGATCGGGCCGATCACGTTCCAGCCGTAGGCCACAAAACGCAGGGCGGTGTTGTCGATGAACCAGGGCGCGACCTGGCCGTCGATGGAGATGCCGTTGTCGTCGTACAGGGCGACCAGTTTGTTCAGCTTCCAGGCACCGGCCAGGGCCGCGGCTTCGTGGCTGATGCCTTCCATCAGGCAGCCGTCGCCCATGAAGGCGTAGGTGTGGTGGTCCACGATGGCATGGCCGTCACGGTTGAATTCTTGGGCCAGCAGCTTCTCGGCCAGCGCAAAGCCCACGGCGTTGGTGATGCCCTGGCCCAGCGGGCCGGTGGTGGTTTCCACGCCGGGGGTGTAGCCGTATTCGGGGTGGCCGGGGGTCTTGCTGTGCAGCTGGCGGAAGTTCTTCAGCTCGGCCATGGGCAGCTTGTAGCCGGTGAGGTGCAGCAGCGCGTACAGCAGCATGGAGCCGTGGCCGTTGGACAGGATGAAGCGGTCGCGGTTCAGCCAGTTCGGGTTCTTGGGGTTGTGCTGCAGGTGCTGGTCCCACAGGGCCACGGCCATGTCGGCCATGCCCATGGGCGCACCGGGGTGGCCCGAGTTGGCGGCTTGCACCGCGTCCATGGCGAGCGCACGGATGGCGTTGGCCATCGCGGCCGACGGTTTGCCCGTGGCCTGCGCGGGTGCCGCTACGTCAGGGGTGGTTGCGCTCAAGAGGGTATCGGCCATCGGGGGTTGCTCCAGTGGAAATGCAGGGTGAGGATTCTTGTGAGTCCGGTATTTTACGGGGCTGCCATTGGGCGCTGTGTACCGGCCCGGTAACACGGGTTGCCCGGCATCACAATGGATGCTTACCTCCGTAAACCCGCCCGTCCTGAACCGCCATGCCACTCGCCAAAATCGAAGTCCGCCGCAGCCGCCCCGCCGCCGAAGTCACCGCGCTGATGGAGGCCGTCTACCTGGCCCTGCGCGATGCCCTGCAAGTGCCCGAAGACGACCGCCAGATCCGCTACATCGAACACCGCCCCGAGCACTTCTGGGTGGCCCCCGGCAAGACCGAGAACTACACCCTGGTGGATATTTTGATGTTTCCGGGCCGCAGCGTTGAGACCAAACGCGCGCTGTACCAGGCCCTCATGCAGCGCCTTGGGGCACTCGGCATTGCGCCCGCCGACCTGATGGTCGTGCTGACCGAGCCGCCCATGGAAAGCTGGGGCATACGCGGCGTGCCTGCGTCGGAGTTGTAAACGCAGTTGTAAGCTTTTTAGGCCGTTTGTGCTGATGGGGTAAGCGTAAGCAGCTACTTTTTACATAGCAAACAGCAATAGCCATCCCACCGCCGTCCCGACCACCAAAAACGGCACCGACCACACGTGGAAGTGGATCCAGGCCCGTGTGTCGGGTGCCATGCGCAGGGCGATCAGGTTGGCCAGCGAGCCGACCATCAGGCCGAAGCCGCCGATGTTGACGGCGTAGGCCAGCACCTTCCAGTCTTTGGAAAACTCGGCCAGCGCGATGGCGGCGGGCACGTTGCTGACGATTTGCGAGGTGGCGATGCCGGCCCAGAACAGGTGCAGCGGCTGGGCCAGCCCCCAGCCTGCGAGCGCGTGCTGCACGGCGTCCAGCCCGGCCAGCAGGCGCAGGTCGATGAACATCAGCACAAACACCAGCAGCAGGCCCCAGTCGATCTGCGCCAGCACGCGCCACTGCAGGGCCCCCAGGCACAGCAGCACGGCCACCAGGGCCCAGGGTGCGTAGTGCAGGTCGGTCAGCACCAGAAACACCGGGTACAGCAGCAGCGACGCGCCCAGCAGCCGCCGGTCCAGCGGGTGCTCGGCCTCCGGGTCGGTGGCCTGCAGGGCGCGGCCCGAGAACGCTGCAGCCGTCACCGCCAGCAGCAAAACCATCAGCACCGCCACCAGCGGCAGCATGTGCCACACAAAGCCGCCAAAGGAGCTGCCCGAGAGCTGCCACAAAAACAGGTTTTGTGGGTTGCCGATGGGCGTGAGCGCCGAGCCTGCGTTCACCGCCAAGGCTTCAAACACCACCAGCCGGGTGGTCGGCAGCGGCGTGATGCGGCAAATGCCTAAGGTGAGCGGCACGATGACGAACAAGGCCACGTCGTTGGTCAGCACGGTGGACAGCACGGCGGCGGCGGCCACCAGGCACAGGGCGGCGGCGCGTTCGCTGGTCATGTAGCCCACCAGCCAGTGGCCCAGGCGGTGCAGCGCGCCACTGGCCTCCACGCCCTGGGTCAGGGCCAGCAGGCCGGTGAGGGCGGCGATGGTGGGCCAGTCCACCAGGCCGGGGTAGGCGGCCAGCGGGGTGCGGGTGGCGAGGGTGAGTGCTACCAGGCCCAGCAACAGGATGTGCAAAAACCTGTCTTTGCGCAGCGACTCAAACACCGCTCGGTTGCTGGATTTTGTGGACCAACGCGGTGGTGGAATAGCCGTCCAGAAAGGGAATGGCTTGGGCCGTGCCACCGTAGGCCTGCACCACCGCCGTCTCGGCCAGCTTTTGCATGTCGTAGTCGCCGCCCTTGACCAGGATGTCGGGGCGCAGCTCGGTGATCAGCTCCAGTGGCGTGTTCTCGTCAAACCAGGTGACCAGGCTCACCGACTCCAGCGCGGCCATCAGCACGGCGCGGTCGGCCTCGTTGTTGAGCGGGCGGCCTGGGCCCTTGCCCAGGCGGCGGGCAGAGGCATCGCTGTTCAGCGCCACGATGAGGCTGCCGCCCAGCGACCGGGCCTGGGCCAGGTAGGTGGCGTGGCCGCGGTGCAGGATGTCGAACACCCCGTTGGTGAACACCCAGGGGCGGGGCAGGTGGGCCAGCCGGGCAGGAGCGTCGGCGCGGCTGCAGATTTTGGCCAAAAATGCGGGAGGGGCTAAGGTGTCGGTCATGGGCAAATGCTAGCAGTCCTCAAGAATCCCAGTTGCTTTGCCGATGATGGAACTGATACGCTCGCCCACCATGAACCTCATCGCCGTCAACACCTCCACCCTGCGCCTCGGGCAGCCGCTGCCGTTTGCCTTGCGCAACGAGCAGGGTGTACTGCTGGCGCATAAGGGTTACATCATTACCGACCGCGACGAGATCACCTACTGGACCTCGCGCGGCATGACCCTGTGCGTGGACGTGGATGCCGCCGACAACCACCGTGCCTACGTCGGCAAGCTGTACGACATGGTGCGTACCGAGACCCCCCTGGGCGACATTGCCGACATGCAGTTGGAGGTCTCGGACCTGGCCAAGGGATCCGCCACCGAACCCACCCGTATTCCCGACTGGACCGCGCTGCAGATCCGCGCCAACGGCCTGCTGCGCGACCCGCAGGGTGACCAATTTTTACCCCGGCTGGAAAAGCTCTACACCGAGCTGCACGGCCTGGTGGAAAACCACCCCGATGCGACGCTGTGCGCGCTGATGCATTTGTCGGCCACCGAAGTACAGATGTACAGCGCCACCCACTCCATGCTGGTCTACGTGGTGTGCAGTCTGGCGGCGCGCGAGGTGCTGAACTGGCCGGCCGACCAGGATGCCACCCTGGGCAAAGCGGCGCTGACCATGAATATCGCCATGACCGCGCTGCAAGATGAATTGACGGCGCAAAACCAGGCCCTGACCGCCAAGCAGATCGACATCGTGGAACAGCACGCGCAGCGCGCCTTCAGCATGCTGGTGGCCATGGGCGTGGACAACGAAGACTGGCTGCTGGCCGTGCGCCACCACCACGACCGCGCGCCCGGTCCGCTGGAGAGCAAGACCGTGGCCATGCGCCTGGCCCGGCTGTTGCAGCGGGCAGACACCTTCATCGCCCGGCTGTCCCCGCGCGTGGGCCGCCTGTCGATGCCGCCGAATGCGGCCATGCAAGCCTGCTATTTCGACGAAAAGCAGCATGTGGACCAGGCCGGTGCGGCCCTGATCAAGGCTGTGGGCGTGTACTCACCAGGGGTGTATGTGCGGCTGGCGAATGGCGAGGTGGCGGTGGTGGTACGCCGCAGCGCCAACACCACGGCACCGCGCGTGGCGGTGATCCTTAACCGCGAAGGCATGCCCATGGGCGAGATGGTCGTGCGCGAAACCAATATGCCCACCACCAAGATCATCGCCCACGTACCCCACCGGGAGGTGAAGGTACAGGTGCAGCTGGAAAAGCTGCTGGCCTTGATTTAGCACGCCCCCAGGCTACAGAGCTACGCTTCTTTCGCCAACCCCCTTGCAGCGGGCAACACCAGCAGCCTGGCGGAGCCAGTTCTGCGGTGTTTCTGGAAGGGGCGTTCTGGCAGATTAGGTCGCGGCGGGAACGGCGGGTTCCATTTCCGCTGCCAGCTCTTTGCTGACTTCTTTGCGGTAGCGGTTCAGCTCCTGCACGGTCTTGAAGCTGCGGTCCATCAGCAGGCTCAGGTTGTGCAGGATGCGATCGACCACCTTGCCCTCCCACACCGCGTCAAACTTGATCTGCGTGTCCAGCCAGTGCTCCAGCCAGGCCGGGTCGGGCAGGCGGCTCTGGATGGTGTCGCGCGGGAACAAGCTCTCGTTCACATGCAGGTTGGTGGGGTGTAGCGCCTGGGCGGTGCGGCGGGCGCTGGCCATCAGCACGCCGACCTTGGTGAAGGCGCTGCGGGCCTCGTTACCCGCGGTGGCGATGGCGCGCTTCATGTAGCGCAGGTAGGCACCGCCGTGGCGGGCTTCGTCCTGGCTGAGCTTGGTGTAGATGTTCTTGATCACCGGCTCCGAATGCCATTCGCTGGCGCGGCGGTACCAGTGGTTCAGGCGGATTTCGCCGCAGAAGTGCAGCATCAGCGTCTCCAGCGCCGGGGCCGGGTCGAACTCGAAGCGCACGTCGTGCAGCTCTTCTTCGGTAGGCACCAGGTCGGGGCGGAAGCGGCGCAGGTACTCCATCAGCACCAGCGAATGTTTTTGCTCCTCAAAAAACCAGATCGACATGAAGGCGGAAAAGTCGCTGTCGTCCTGGTTGTCGCGCAAGAACATCTCGGTGGCGGGCAGGGCGGCCCACTCGGTGATGGCGTTCATCTTGATGGTCTGCGCCTGTTCATCGGTCAGCAGAGCCGGATCGAACGTGTCCCATGGAACGTCTTTTTCCATGTTCCAACGCACGGCTTCGAGTTGTCTAAAGAGTTCGGGGTAGAGCATGGAAGTCCTTCATAACGGCTTTCATTTTAGGCTGTCAACACCGCACTTTATGTCAGATGCATGGCAGTCAGGCTGTAGGCCACTTAAAATAAAACTTGTTGGTCACAAAGTGACTGATTGGTATATTATCGCTACATGCGCTTCCATTCCACCCCACGCTTCACATTCCTTTACCTTCGTCTTGAGGCGCGGGTGGGGAACTTCTGTAGCGCAGGTCTTGTCTGTACCGGCATAGCGACCGATAGGGCGCACACGTTTTTCTGGCAGCGAAGCCGTCCGCACCCTGTGTGCAGGCACGCAACCCCGGGGCGGTTCTCCTCCTCCCTCACTCCCTCGTTCGCCTTGGGGTGCTTCGCAGCCACTTTCCTTTCAGCGCCATGCCCAGCCGCATGAAGCTGGCCATCGTTGGCTCCGGCATCTCCGGGTTGGCCGTGGCGCACAGCCTGCAGGGCCGGGCCCAGACCACGCTGTTCGAGGCGGGCAGCTACTTTGGCGGCCATACCCACACCGTAGACATCACCCTGCCCACGGCGGACGGCCCGGTCACCCATGGCGTGGACACCGGCTTTCTGGTCTTCAACGAGCGCACCTACCCGCAGCTCATCGCCCTGCTGGCCCAGCTGGACGTGGCTACCTCCAAGACGGATATGTCGTTCTCGGCGCAGATTCCGGGCGAACGTTATGTGGAATGGAGCGGCAGCACCCTGGCCAGCGTGTTCGCCCAAAAGCGCAACCTGTGCAGCCCACGCTTCTGGGGCATGCTGCGCGACCTGCTGCGCTTCAACCAGATCACCACCCAGCTTGCGCTGGACAACAACGATGTGGCCCTGGCCCAGCCGCTGGGCGAGTTTCTGGACCAGCACCGCTTTGGCACGGCTTTTCGCGACTGGTACTTTTTGCCCATGATGGGCTGCATCTGGAGCTGCCCCACGGCGCAGATGCTGCTGTTCCCGGTGGCGACCATGGTGCGCTTTTGCCACAACCATGGTCTGCTGCAGGTCTTGAACCGCCCCCAGTGGTGGACGGTGACCGGCGGCGCACGGCATTACGTGGACAAGATCACCGCCCAAATTACCGACAAGCGTCTGAACAGCCCGGTAATGCGTATCGAGCGCACGCCAGAGGGCGTGTTCATCACCAGCCAACACCTTGGGCTTAACCGCACCGAGCGCTTCGACAAAGTGGTGCTGGCCACCCATTCCGACCAGGCCCTGGCCCTGCTGGCTGCGCCCACCCAGGCCGAACAAGCCACGCTGGGTGCCATCCACTACCACGCCAACCGCGCCGTGCTGCACACCGATGCCTCGGTGCTGCCGCGCAACCCCAAGGCCTGGGCCGCATGGAACTACGAACGCGCCCCGGCCACCGATACCGAGTCGGCCCGCGTGTGCCTGCACTACTGGCTCAACAAGCTGCAGCCCCTGCCCTGGGAGCAGCCGGTCATCGTGTCCCTGAACCCCACGCGCGACATCGTCCACCCGCAGGTGCTGGGCACGTTCGACTACGCCCACCCGGTGCTCGACCTCGCCGCCATCGCCGCCCAGCAGCGCATGCCCGCGCTGCAAGGGCAGAACAACACCTATTTCTGCGGCGCGTGGATGGGCTACGGCTTCCATGAAGACGGCCTGAAAGCCGGGCTGGCCGTGGCTGAATTGTTAAAGGCCGGCGCATGAACCAGCCACAGATAGGCTTCGGCCAGGTTCGCCACACCCGGCTGCGCCCGGTGCGGCACGCCTTTGCCTACCGCACCTACTTTTTGATGCTGCCCATGCGTTCCCTGGCGGGCACTGCCCTGGCCATCAACCGCCGCGCCCCTTTAAGCTTTTACGACTGCGACCACGGCGACGGCCAGGGCAGCGCGTTGGCCTGGATGGAGGCCCTGCTGCAGCGCGAAGGCATTCTTGACGCCGATGGCGAAATCTGGCTGCACTGCTACCCGCGCGTCTTCGGCCACACCTTCAAACCCGTGAGTTTCTGGTACTGCCACCGCGCAGACGGCAGCCTGCGGGCCATCGTGGTCGAGGTCAACAACACCTTTGGCGAGCGCCACTGCTACGTGCTGGACCAACCCCGCTATGGCGTGGAGTTGACGGCAGCCAAGGTGTTCCACGTGTCGCCGTTTTGCCCGGTGGAGGGCGGCTACCGTTTCCGCTTCATGCGGGTAGGTGACCGCACCGTGGCCCGCGTGGACTATGACGACAGCCAGGGCGCGCTGATCGAGACCAGCGTCAGCGGCACGCTGCGGCCCATCACCCCGGCCAGCATCCGCCAGGCGCTCTGGCGTTACCCGGCCATGACGCTGGGCGTGGTGGCGCGCATCCACTGGCAGGCCTTTCGCCTGTGGCGCAAACGCGTGCGATTTTTCAGCAAACCCCTGCCGCCCAAAGATTTTGTGACGAGATAACACGATGACCTCCAGCACCACTGCCCCCGGTTTTGCCGTGCCCGGCGATGCCCCCGCCGCCGCCCGCACCGCCCTGAAACTCTTGCAGCGCCTGCGCCACGGCAGCATCACCATGCAGTTGCCCGACGGCAGCATGCACGTGTTTGGCAACCACCAGCAACATGGCGATGCGCCTACTGCAGCCATGACGCTGAAGAACTGGAACGTCTGCGCCGCAGCCCTCAAGTCCGGCGACATCGGCGTGGCCGAAACCTATATCGACGGCGACTGGACCACCCCCAACCTGACCGATCTGCTCACCGTCTTCATCTGCAACCGGCAGGAGATCGAAGACGTGGTCTACGGCAACTGGGTGGGCCGCCTGTGGTACCGCATCAAGCACCTGCTCAACCGCAACACCAAGGCCAACAGCCAGAAAAACATCCACGCCCACTACGACCTGGGCAACGCCTTCTACAGCCTGTGGCTGGACGACAGCATGAATTACTCTTCTGCCTGGTTCGAGGGCGACCTGGACAAGCCGCTGCGCGAGGCGCAAAACGCCAAGGTCCGCCGCGCCCTGGCCATGGCCCAGGTGCAGCCCGGCGACCGGGTGTTGGAGATCGGCTGCGGCTGGGGCGCGCTGGCCGAAATGGGCACCACCGAATTCAACGCCCATGTGACCGGCGTGACCCTGAGCACCGAGCAACTCGCCTTTGCCCACCAGCGCGTGCAGCGCCTCGGGGTGGACAGCCGCGCCGACCTGCGCCTGCAGGACTACCGCGACATCACCGACGCACCGTTTGACGCGATCTGCTCAGTGGAAATGGTCGAAGCCGTGGGCCGCGAATACTGGCCCACCTACTTCCAGACCGTGGCCCGCCTGCTCAAGCCCGGGGGCCGCGCCTGCATCCAGAGTATCGTCATCGACGACAGCCTGTTCGAGCGCTACATCAGCAGCACCGACTTCATCCAGCAGTACATCTTTCCCGGCGGCTGCCTGCCCTGCCCGCGGGAGTTCCGGCGCGAGGCGGCAGCGGCCGGGCTGGAGGTGGTGGACGAATTCGCCTTCGGCCCCGACTACGCCGAAACCCTGCGCCGCTGGCGCGACCAGTTTCTGGCTGCCCGCACCCAGGTGCTGCAACTCGGTTTTGATGAAAGGTTCATGCGCTTATGGGAGTTCTACCTGGCCTACTGCGAAGCCGCCTTCGACAAGGGCAACATCAACCTCGTACAGTACACGCTATTAAAAAAATAGCTGCTCTCGCCCTTGCCATAAGCGCTAGCGGCCTATTTGGCTTCAATGCGTGGGCGGCCGACATTCCCACCGACGTAGCCGCTGCCGTGCCGCAGGCCCGCCTGGTGGGCAGCACCCGGCTCAAGGTCTGGGGCTTTGACATCTATGACGCGCAGCTCTGGGCCGCCCCCGGCTTCCAGGCCGCGCGTTACGCCGACACCGCCCTGGCGCTGGAGCTGACCTACCTGCGCGACTTCAGCCGCGCCGACATTGCCCGCCGCTCGCTGGACGAGATGCGCCGCAGCGCGCCCATTTTGGACGCGCAGGCCAAGGCCTGGCAGCAGAAGCTGGAGGCGGCCTTTCCCGACGTGAAGAAGAACGACCGCATCCTGGGCATCTACCTGCCGCAGACCCGCACTGCCCGTTTCCTGACCAACGGCCAACCCACCGGCGAGGTCAGCGATGGCGACTTTGCGCGCCTGTTCTTTGGCATCTGGCTGTCGCCCCAAACCTCCGAGCCTGCGATGCGCAAGGCGCTGCTGGCGGGCAACCCATGACCTCTGCCGCGGCCTTCAGCCCCCGCAACGGCTTTGTGTACGGCCTGATGGGCCTGCCCTTGGCCTTTGTGGCGCTGCCGCTGTACGTCGTGCTGCCCAACCACTACGCCACCACGCTGGGCGTGCCCCTGGCGGTGCTGGGGCAGATCTTGCTGGGCGCGCGCCTGTTTGACGGCCTCATCGACCCGCTGCTGGGCCGCTGGGGCGACGCGCTGTTTGCCCGCTCCAGCCGCGCTGTGCTGGGCGTGGCAGCGGTGGCGGCGGTGGTGATGGCGCTGGGCTTTTGGGGCCTGTTTTTTCCCGCCACCCAAGACCACGTACTGCTCTGGGCCACCGCCCTGCTGGTCATCACCTACACCGCCTACAGCACCCTGGGCGTGCTGCACCAGGCCTGGGCCGGGCTGCTGGGCGGCAGCGAAGCCCAGCGCAGCCGCATCGTCGCCTGGCGCGAAGGCCTGGGCCTGGTGGGCGTGGTGACGGCCAGCGTGGCCCCGGTGCTGCTGGGCCTGCCCACTACGGTGGTGCTATTGGCCGTGGCGCTGGCCCTGGGCTGGCTGGCCTGGAGCCGTGCCATCGCACCCGCGAAGCCCGCGCTGTCCAAGGAACGCGCCGCGCTGTGGCTGCCACTGCACAACCCCGCCTTTCGCCGCCTGCTGGGCGTATTCCTGCTCAACGGCATCGCCAGCGCCGTGCCCGCCACCCTGGTGCTGTTTTTTGTGCAAGACCGGCTGCAGGCCCCGCAAGCGCTGCAACCCCTGTTTCTGGCCACCTATTTTCTGTGCGCCGCGCTGTCGATCCCGTTGTGGCTGCGCCTGGTGCCCCGGCTGGGGCTGGCGCGCACCTGGGGCGTGGGCATGGGCGTGGCGGTGGCGGCGTTTGTGGGCGCGTCCCTGCTGGGTGCGGGCGACAGCACGGCGTTTCTGGTCGTCTGCGCTGCCTCGGGCATCGCCCTGGGTACCGATCTGGCCCTGCCCAGCGCTTTGCTGGCGGGCATCGTCCAGAAACAAGGAGGCGCGGGCCTGTACTTCGGCTGGTGGAACTTCGCCACCAAGCTCAACCTGGCCCTGGCCGCCGGGCTGGCCCTGCCGCTGCTGGCTTACTTTGGCTACACCCCCGGCGCGCAGGATGCCGCCGCACTCACCGCCCTCACCGCCACCTACTGCCTGCTGCCCTGCGCCCTGAAGCTGGCGGCGGCGGCAGCGCTCTATTTGCTCATCATCCGCCCCAAGGACTCCCCATGAAACGCCGTCTTCTCCTTTTGGCCACCAGCGCCGCCCTGGCCGGTTGTGCCGGCCCCCAGGTGGCCGACTACGCGGGCCAAACGCCCAAGCTGGACCTGCGCACCTACTTCAACGGCACGCTGGACGCGTATGGCGTGTTCACCGACCGATCCGGCAAGGTGGTCAAGCGTTTTACCGTGCTGATGGTCTGCACCTGGAGCGGCGACGACGGCGTGCTCGACGAGTCGTTCACCTACTCCGACGGCACCACGCAAAAGCGCATCTGGCGCCTGCGCCGCCAGGCCGATGGCAGCTATACCGGCCGTGCCGACGACGTGGTGGGCGAGGCTGTGGGGGCGGAAAGCGGCAATGCGTTCAACTGGCGCTACACCCTCGCCCTGCCGGTGGACGGCTCGGTCTACAACGTGCAGTTTGACGACTGGATGTACCTCATGACCGACAAGGTCATGCTCAACAAAGCCACCATGTCCAAGCTGGGTATCCGCTTGGGCGAAGTCACGCTCTCGTTCACGAAGCGATGACTCACCCCCAGGCTGCAGTGCTGCGCATCTTTCGCCAACCCCCTTGCAGGGGGCAACACCAGCAGCCTGGCAAAGCCAGTTCTGCGGTGTTTCTGGTGGGCGTGTGTTCTTGCTTTTACGCGCGAGCCAATGCTTTGAAAGACTTAAACCAAATTGGCATCTTGCGCTTATTCCACCAGCACAAGCAGCTACTAAAAATAGAGCAAGCACCATGGCACTGAATCCCCCCCTCACCGACTGGCGCGGCAAAACCGTGTGGCTGATCGGCGCGTCCAGCGGCATTGGCCGCGCCACCGCCGGGCTGCTGCACGGCCAGGGCGCGCAGGTGGTGGTATCGGCCCGCCAGGCCGCCGCGCTCGATGCCTTTGTGGCCGAACACCCCGGCGCGCAGGCCCTGCCGCTGGATGCTGCCGACCCGGCGGCCATGCGGGCGGCAGCCGCTTCGCTGCACCGCATCGACGCGGTGGTGTACTGCGCGGGCTACTACCGCCCCCAGCGCGCCACGGCGTTCAGTCTGGCCGAGATGCAGCAGCACCTGCAGGTCAATTACGTGGGCGCGCTGCACATGCTGGATGCCGTGCTGCCCACCCTGCTGCGCCAGGGCCATGGCCACATCAGCCTGGTGGCCAGCGTGGCCGGGTACAGCGGCCTGCCGCAAAGCCTGGCCTACGGCCCCACCAAGGCCGCGCTGATCAACCTGGGTGAGACCCTGTACCTGGACCTGCATGACAGCGGCATCGGCGTGAGCCTGATCTGCCCCGGCTTTGTGCAAACCCCGCTCACCGCGCAAAACGAGTTCCAGATGCCCGCCCTGATCACCCCCGACCAGGCCGCGCACGCGATATTGCGCGGTTGGGCCCGAGGCCAGTTTGAAATCCACTTCCCCAAGCGCTTCACCCGCTGGATGAAAACGCTGCGCCTGCTGCCCTACCGCGCCTACTTCCCCGCGATCCGTAAGATGACCGGGCTATGAACCCACCCATCGACTGCATCGTTGCATTCTTCGAGACGCTGACCCCGCAGTCTGTGGCCCGCTGCGGCGAGTTTTACGCGCCCCAGGCCCGCTTCAAAGACCCGTTTAAGGACGTGCAAGGCGTGCCCGCCATCCAGGCCATCTACGCCCACATGTTCACCGCACTGGAGGCCCCGCGCTTTGTGGTGGCGGAGCGTATCGCCAGCGGCCACCAGTGCTTCTTGACCTGGACCTTCCACTTCCGCTTCAAAAACTTCGCCACCGGCACCGACCAGACCATCCACGGCGGCAGCCACCTGCAACTGGATGCGGATGGCCGTATCACCCTGCACCGCGACTACTGGGACGCGGCGGAGGAGCTGTACGAAAAGCTGCCGGTGGTGGGCGGGCTGATGCGCTGGCTAAAGCAACGCGCCAATAGCTGACCCCGCTAAGATGGGCGCGTGCTTTCCACCCCGCCCACCCCGTGAAAATCTTCCAGCGCGAGCAACGTTCCCTGTTCGGCGAAATCCTGGACTGGATGCTCACGCCCCTGCTGCTGCTCTGGCCGGTCAGCCTGGCGCTGACCTGGCTGGTGGCCCAGGGCATTGCGGGCAAGCCGTTTGACCGGGCGCTGGAGTACAACGTACAGGCCCTGTCGCAGTTGCTGGTGGTGTCGCAGCCGCACCAGGCGCAGTTCAACCTGCCTCTGCCCGCCCGCGAATTCATGCGCGCCGACGACTCCGACCAGGTCTACTACCAGGTGCTGGGCGGCCACGGCGAGTACCTCAGCGGCGAGCACGACTTCCCCACCCCGCCCACCGAAGAAACGCCCGCCGAAGGCGCGGTACACCTGCGCGATGACGAAATGCGCGGCCTGGACGTGCGCGTGGCCTACCTGTGGGTGGCGCTGGACCTGCCCGGCAACCCCTTGGCCCTGGTGCAGGTAGCAGAGACGCGCGAAAAGCGCTCGGTGCTGGCAGCCGAAATTATCAAGGGTGTGATGCTGCCGCAGTTCGTCATCCTGCCGCTGGCCGTGCTGCTGGTCTGGCTGGCGCTGGCGCGCGGCATCCAGCCCCTCAAGCGCCTGGAAGACCGCATCCGCGCCCGCACCTCGGACGACCTCAGCCCGCTGGACGAAAAAGCCGTGCCGCTGGAAGTCGCGCCGCTGGTCTCATCGGTCAACGACCTGCTGAACCGCCTCAAGGACTCCATCGCCACCCAAAAACGTTTCCTGGCCGATGCCGCCCACCAGCTCAAAACCCCGTTGGCAGGCCTGCGCATGCAGGCCGACCTGGCCCAGCGCGAAGGCACCAACACGGCCGAGCTCAAACGCTCGCTGCAGCAGATTGGCCGCTCCAGCGTGCGCGCCACCCACACCGTCAACCAGCTGCTGGCCCTGGCCCGGGCCGAAAACGGCAGCGTCAGCCTGAGCCTGCAGCTCTGCGACCTGGCCCGCCTGACCATGGAGGTGGTGCGCGACTCTGTGCCCCACGCGCTGGAAAAGCGCATCGACCTGGGCTATGACGGTGCCGAGCCCGGCAGCCCCGGCGTGCAGCTCAACGGCAACCCCACGCTCATCAAAGAGCTGGTGCGCAATCTGGTGGACAACGCCATCAACTACACCCCCTCGGGCGGCATCATCACCGCCCGTGTGCTGGCCGACACCGACACCCCCATCGGCCCCATCAGCGCCATAGGCCGCGCCACCGCCAGCGTGCTGTTGCAGGTCGAAGACACCGGCCCCGGCATCCCCGAGACCGAGCGCGCACTGGTGTTCCAGCCCTTCTACCGCGCCCTGGGCACCGAAGCCGACGGCTCCGGCCTGGGCCTGTCCATCGTCCAGGAAATCGCCCGCCAGCACAGCGCCGAAGTCACTTTGGAAGATGCCCATCCCGGTGTTACGCCACCGGGCATGCGGGTGGCGGTGCGGTTTGCACAGGCGGGGGTTGCGCCGGAGTCTACGGAGGTCTGATTTTTAATTAGTCAGGGTTTCGGACAAGAGAAAAATAGGCCGTATGCGCTCATCCTATGGGCGCAAGCAGCTATTTAAACCATAGCGGTCAAAGGAAATATGCTGCTGGTTCCACGGACAGCCATCGCGGTAGTTCAGGCGCCAGCTCCACCCGGCAGCACCGGCGGCGCAGGGTGCAGCCGGGCCATGGCCAGGGCATCCACGTAGCTGCCCTGGCGCAAGGCGTAGGCGCGGTGCGTGCCTTCCTGCACAAAGCCGTGGCGCTGGTACAGGCGCTGGGCGGCGGTGTTGTCTGCGTAGACGGTGAGCTCCAGGCGCAACAGGTGCAGCCAGTGGTCGGCCAGATCGATGGCCGCCCCCAGCAGGGCTGTGCCTACGCCCTGGCCCTGCAGGTCGTCGCGTACCGCCATGCCCAGGCCTGCCACGTGGGCGCGGCGCGGGTGGGTCACCGGGTGCAGGCCCAGGTGGCCCACCACCTCGCCCGCTACCACGGCGACCAGTATGCGGTCGTGTGCGGCCATGCCCGCAAGCCGCTGCCGCCACACCTCGCGCGATTGCAGCGGGATTTGCAGGGTGCCCGCCGCGGCCAGCGGCTGCGTGTAGATGTGGGCGATGGCGGTGTAGTCGTCCTGCTCGGCGTGGCGGATGGTGGTCTGCATGGGGTGTATGGCGGGTAAAGCGGGAAAAGCGGGTAAGGGCCAACCCATGTTATCGGCCCAAAGATCGGGCCCGGGTGCATTTGCAGTACTCAGGGATGCATACACGCCATATCCACCACCCGCCGCATGGTGGTTTTGGGGGCCACCGCGTTCCAGCTCATGGGGCCGTGCTCGGAGTACACCATCTTGCCTTGGCCCATGGGCTCGGGGTGCTCGGAGCCATAGATGCGGCGCACGCGGCGGGCGGCGCAATCGACTTCGATCTGGTCCTTGGACGAGGCATACGGGCCGCCTGCACCCACCTGGGGCGTGGTGTGGTCGCGCAGCACCCAGACCATCACGTTGGCACCCACCTTGGGGGACACCGCCGAGTCGATGTAGAAGACCGAGGTCTCGCTGGTGGCGACGCGTACCCAGTCGGCCAGCGCAGGGGTGCAGGCCAGGGCGCACAGCAGGGGCAGCAGCAGGGGTTTTTTCATGGCGGTGATTGTGGCCAGTCTGCGGGCTTGGATGTTGCGCCAGGTCAATGGGCTAACCCGTAGCCGTCCAGCGGCAGCTGCCGTCGTCGCCTACGCCGATGGCGGGGTTCTCTACAAACGTAGTGCCCAGGCCGCTGCGTTTGGGCGTGTAGACGAAGCGCTGGATGCGTGCGCCCTGGGTTTCCACCTCGTAGCTGCCTACGGCCAGGCCGCCGACGATCTCCAGCCACACGGTGGTAAACGCCATGGGCCGCCCAGGGGCGGTGTCCACATGCGACTCGCGCATGCGCACCAGGCTGATGGGGCGGCTGTGGCTGCCGTAACGCACGAAGCCGCCGGTCCAGCCGCTGGTGTCGTCGCCCACGGTGCTGAACTGCAGCTGGACGGGCTTTTTGCCGCCCTCGGCCACCAGGCAGCGGGTGGTGAACGGGCCCGCCTGGGCGGCCGGGGCCAGCGCGGCCCATAAAGCAGTCAACAGCAGTAGTCGCATGGTCCAGATCCCCCGTGAAGCGGCCACTATACCGGCTCCAGAAATTTATAAGAAATAGGCCTCCAGCGCTTATTTAATAAGCGTGAGCAGCTCTTGAAAACATAGCAATACCAACACTACACCAGAGATGCCGTGTGACCATCTGTTAAAAGAACCCGACTATGCCTACCCCTATTGCCTCCACTCCCTCTGCCGACAACACCATCCACTGGACAGAGGCCGACCAGCCCCAGTCTGCCCACTGGCGTTCCGAGCGCGCCGCGCCGCCGCCCAAGCGCGTGGTGCTGGCCGACGACACGATGTCGGCCGACACCGCCTACCGCCTGGCCTGCGAGGGCACGGCCCTGCTGTGGCGCGGCGATTTCCACAACGCCCGCCAGCTGCTGCAGGCCATCGCCCGGCGTATCGACAAAACCCCGGCGCGCAAGCAGCGCAAGGCCCCCAAGGAAGCCGCCGCGCCTGCCGAGGCCTTCCACCTGTACCGCCAAGCCCAGGCGCAGCGTGCGCGGGTGCTGAACATGCTGCTGCTGCCGGTGAACGCCGACTACAGCATCCCGCTGCGCCGCGCACCCAATGTGCACGCCGCCTGCCTGGCCGCCTGGGGCCCGGCAGACCTGGCGGCCGGCCCGTCGGTCATCACGCTGCGCGAGCTGCAGGGCCTGACCAGCACCCACGAATGGCGCCGCAAGGGCCTGGAGATCGCGGCGCTGGGCGAGGCCCCGCAAAACCGCATCCACCCGCACTACGGCGTGTTTTCGCCGGTGCGCGGCGAATACATCGACCTGGTGGCCAAGGCACCCTTGCCCGCGCCCGGCGTGGCCTTTGACATCGGCACCGGCACCGGCGTGCTGGCCGCTGTGCTGGTGCGGCGCGGCGTGGCCCAGGTGGTGGCCACCGACACCGACCCCCGCGCCCTGGCCTGTGCCCGCGACAACCTGGCCCTGCTGGGCGTGGCCAAGCAGGTGCAGGTGCTGCAAACCGATTTGTTCCCCGAAGGCCAGGCCACGCTGATCGTCTGCAACCCGCCCTGGCTGCCCGCCCGGCCCGGCTCGCCCATTGAGCACGCGGTGTACGACGAAGACAGCCGCATGCTGATGGGCTTTCTGGCCGGGTTGAAACAGCATTTGGCCCCCGGCGGTGAGGGCTGGCTGGTGCTGTCTGACTTTGCCGAGCACCTGGGCCTGCGCACCCGCGCTGAGTTGCTGGCCGCGTTTGACACCCACGGCCTGAAAGTGGTGGAGCGCCTGGATGCCAAGCCGGTACACCCCAAGGCCACCGATGCCACCGCCGCCCTGCATGCGGCGCGGGCGGCCGAAGTCACCTCGCTCTGGCGGTTGGCTGTAGCGGGGATTTAAAGGGCTTTGACCCAGCCCACGGTGGCCATGCCCAGCAAGGTCATCAGCAGGGAGCCCACCACGTGGACCGAGATGGCCAGCCCGGCCCACAGCATGCGGCCCTGCTGGAGCAGGGTGACCACCTCGGCGGAGAAGGTGGAAAAAGTGGTCAGGCCCCCCAAAAAGCCGGTGATCACCAGCAGCCGCCATTCGGGTGGCAAGCCGCCGTGGTCGGCAAAGTAGGCCACGGCCACGCCGACCAGGTAGCCGCCCAGCATATTGGCCAGCCAGGTGCCGGGCGGGATGCTGGGGTACACGGCGTTGAAGGCCAGGCCCAGGCCCCAGCGCAGGATGGCCCCCAGCGAAGCCCCTACGGAGATGGCCAGCACCGAGCGGGCCAGGTTCAGGGCTTCCATATCGCGTTCTTTGCTCAGGCCGGGCAGGCCCGCAGGGCTTTGCCGCCCAGGGCCGGTTTCAGCGCCTCCAGCTGGGCTTTCATGGCCGCATCCACCCTGGGCAGCACCAGCCGCATGCCCTGGGTTTCCAGGCGTTCGGCGACGACCTGGGCGGTGCGCACGCCGCGCTGGGTCAAGTCGGCCAGCAGTCTGTTGGCCCTCGCCTCGCTGCTGAAGCGGCCCAGCGAGAGGCCGGGCTCCAGGTTGGCGGGCGGGGCATCGAAGTCAATGCGCATGCCGCGCAGTTCGGCCTTTTTGCGATCCAGCAGCTCGGTATTGGCGTAGCGGCCCATGTAGACCATCCAGCGGCCCGGCTCCACACCGGGCTCCAGCGTCCACGACCCGGCGGGCAGGGTGTCGGCCAGGGTCTTGGCCAACAGGGTGCCGCGCTCCACGTCGAACACGCCAGCGGTCAGGCATTCGGTGGGCCCGTCCGGAGCGCTGGCCACCTCGGCGGGTGCGGCAGCCACCGCCATCGCCGCCGTTTTGCCACCGGGCGGCGGCACCAGCACTACCATTTCAGGGCGGAGCTGCTGCGCCAGCCGCTGCGGTTCGGACACCGGATCCGGTGCCAGGCCGTAGGCCGCCAGCAGGCCTTGCGACCAGGCGAAGTACACGCCGTTGGCCAGCAGCAAAAATAAAACGATTCCGCGCAGCATCGCCTCAGCTGGCCTCTTTGCCAGGGCGTACGCTGACTTCGGCGCTGGTCACCGTCTGCATGCCCTCGGGGGTTTGCACCCGCAGTCCGCCCAGTGCGTCCACGCCGCGCGCCATGCCCACGGTGCCGTTGCTGAGCGTGATGGCACGGTCCAGCAGCAGGTCGCGCTGGGCAAACTGCGGCTGGAACGGGGCGAACCCGGCCAGTTCAAAGGCCTTCAGGGCCTGCACCAGCGGGGCGGCGATGCGCAGCAGGGCGGCACCCGCGTCCACGTCCGGCAGCACTTCCTGCAGCCAAGCGGGTGGCGTGGACAGGCCGGTGGCCTCCCGGGGCGCGATGTTCAGGCCAATGCCGATCACGGCCACGCGCTGGTCGCCCTGGCCCGCGGTTTCGATCAGGATGCCGCCGAGCTTGCGGCCTTGCAGCCACACGTCGTTGGGCCATTTGAGTTGCAGGTCCGGGTGCAGGCTTTGCGCCACAGCCACGCCCACGGCCAGCGACAGGCCCGACCAGTCGGCGGGGGCCAGCGGCAGCGCTAGCGAAAAAGTGAGTGAATCGCCCACCGCGCTGTGCCAGTCGCGCCCCAGGCGGCCCCGGCCTGCGGTTTGCTGCTCGGCCACCAGCAGGGTGGGTTCAAAGTGCCCGGCGCGTACACGGCGCATCAGCTCGCTGTTGGTGGAATCGATCTGCGGCAGCACCTCGACGGTGAAGTCGGGCAGCAGCGGGTAAACCGCTTCCCAGATGGACTCGGCGGGCCAGATCATTTGCGCAGCTTGCTGATACGGCGCAAACCACGTTTAGGGGCCAGTAGCGTGCCCCGGCAGCTGGGCGCGCCGCACCAGCAGGGGTATTCGGCCTTGAGCTTGGGGGTGTAGCGTTCTTCCAACATCAGGCCGTAGTCGTAGTTGAGCTCTTCGCCTGCGGCAATGTCGCGCAGGGCGATGATGAAGATGCGGCCGTCTTGCTCGTCGGTTTCGCAGTTGGGCTCGCAGGCGTGGTTGATCCAGCGCGAGGCGTTGCCGCCAAAGTTGGCATCGATCACCCGGTCTGCGTCCACGTGGAAGTAGAAGGTGTGGTTGGGCTGGCTGGGGTCGTGCGGGTGGCGGTCCTGGGCTTCGTCCCAGGAAATGACCTCGCCCACGTACTCGGCCACCGTGTCACCCGCGGCGATGTCTTGCAGGGCAAAAACGCCTTTGCCATGCACGCCAGAGCGGCGCACCTGGATGCGGCGGCCGGTTTTTGTAACGGCTTTCACGGGGGTTTTGGAAGTCAAGGGCAAAACTCTGTTAACTTAAATAAGGGAACCTAACGTGCGCAATTGCACACTGGTTGAAACGGATTGTAGAAGTGGCCCCGGCTATATAAGTGCCGCCGCCCCGCAAAGCCCCCCACAGAATTCAGAAATTGGCGAAATTCCTATGACAAAAACCTTGGTGATTGCAGAAAAACCGTCTGTTGCACAAGACATCGTGCGGGCGCTCACGCCCACAGCGGGCAAGTTTGAAAAGTTCGACGAGTATTTCGAGAGCGACAAGTACGTGGTCACCAGTGCGGTGGGCCATTTGCTGGAAATCCAGGCCCCGGAAGAGTTCGACGTGAAGCGCGGCAAGTGGAGCTTTGCGCACCTGCCGGTGATTCCGCCGTACTTCGACCTCAAGCCCGTCGACAAAACCAAAACCCGCCTGAACGCCGTGGTCAAACAGGCCAAGCGCAAGGACGTGACCGACATCATTAACGCCTGCGATGCGGGCCGCGAGGGGGAGCTGATCTTCCGCCTGATCGAGCAGTACGCCGGGGGCAGCAAACCGCTGGCCAAGCCGGTGCGCCGCCTGTGGCTGCAGTCCATGACACCGCAGGCCATCCGCGACGGCTTTGGCGCGCTGCGCTCCGAGGCGCAAATGCAGGGCCTGGCCGATGCCGCCCGCTCGCGCTCCGAGGCCGACTGGCTGGTGGGCATCAACGGCACCCGCGCCATGACCGCGTTCAATTCGCGCGACGGCGGCTTCTTTTTGACCACCGTGGGCCGGGTGCAAACCCCGACCCTGTCGGTGGTGGTGGAGCGCGAGGAAAAAATCCGCAAGTTCGTCAGCCGCGACTACTGGGAAATCCACGGCAGCTTCCAGGCCGAGGCCGGTGCCTACCCGGGCAAATGGTTCGACCCGCAGTTCAAGAAACCACCGCCCGGCCCGGACGGCCAGCCCGATCCCGAGCAGCGTGCCGACCGCGTGTGGAACGCCGCCGAGGCCCAGGCCATCGCCAACGCCGCCCGGGGCAAGCCCGCCACGGTGACGGAAGAAAGCAAACCCACCACGCAGGCCTCGCCCGCCCTGTTCGATTTGACCTCGCTGCAGCGCGAGGCCAACGGTCGCTTTGGTTTTAGTGCCAAGACCACGCTGGCCCTGGCGCAAAGCCTGTACGAACGCCACAAGGCCCTGACCTACCCGCGTACCGACTCGCGCGCCCTGCCCGAAGACTATTTGCCCGTGGTGCATGAAACCATGGCCATGCTGGCCGACAGCGGCATGGCGCACCTGGCGCCGTTTGCCAAGCAGGCGGTGGCCAACAACTACGTCAAGCCGACCAAGCGCGTGTTCGACAACAGCAAGGTCAGCGACCACTTTGCCATCATCCCCACGCTGCAAGCCCCCACGGGCCTGAGCGACGCCGAGCAGAAGCTGTACGACTTTGTGGTGCGCCGCTTTTTGTCGGTGTTTTTCCCCAGCGCCGAGTACCAGATCACCACGCGCATCAGCACCGTGGCCGTGGAGGCCAAGAAGTACGCCTTCCGCACCGACGGCAAGGTGCTGGTCAAGCCCGGTTGGCTGGCCATCTACGGCAAGGAAGCTGTCAACGACGACGACGAAAAAGACGGCAAGAACCTGGTGCTGGTGAAGGCCGGTGAAGTGGTACAAACCATCGCCGCCGACCCCAAGGCCCTGAAAACCCGTCCCCCCGCGCGTTACTCCGAAGCCACCCTGCTGGGCGCCATGGAAGGCGCGGGCAAGACCATCGACGACGACGAGCTGCGCGAAGCCATGCAGGAAAAAGGCCTGGGCACCCCGGCCACCCGCGCCTCCATCATCGAAGGCCTGATTGCCGAAAAATACCTGCTGCGCGAGGGCCGCGAAATGCTGCCCACCGCCAAGGCCTTCCAGCTGATGACGCTGTTGCGCGGCCTGGGCGTGGAAGAGCTGTCCAAGGCCGAACTCACCGGCGAGTGGGAATACAAGCTGGCGCAGATGGAGCGAGGCCAGCTGAGCCGCGAAAGCTTCATGGCCGAGATTGCGGGCATGACCGAGCGCCTGGTCAAAAAAGCCAAGGAATACGACCGCGACACCATCCCCGGCGACTACATCACCCTGGCCACGCCCTGTCCCAACTGCGGCGGCATCGTCAAAGAAAACTACCGCCGCTACACCTGCACCGGGGCCGACGGCCATAGCGACGGCTGCGGTTTCTCGTTTGGCAAATCGCCCGCAGGCCGCACCTTCGAGCGCGCCGAGGTCGAGCAGTTCATGCGCGATCGCAAGATCGGCCCGCTGGAAGGTTTCCGCTCCAAGGCCGGTTGGCCGTTCACCGCCGAGATGGCCATCAAGTTCGACGAGGAAACCAAGAACTACAAGCTGGAGTTCGACTTTGGCGACGACAAAAAAGGCGAAGAATCCGGCGAGCTGGTGGACTTTGGCGATACGCCCAGCCTGGGCAACTGCCCCAAATGCGGCAGCCCGGTGCACGAGCACGGGGCCAATTTTGTGTGCGAAAAAACCGTACCCACGCTGGCCCAGCCCACGCCCAGCTGCGACTTCAAGAGCGGCAAGGTCATCCTGCAGCAGCCGGTAGAAAACGCCCAGATGGCCAAGCTGCTGGCCACCGGCAAGACCGATTTGCTCGACAAGTTCGTCTCCATGCGCACCCGCCGCGCCTTCAAGGCCCACCTGGCCTGGGACGCGGAAGCGGGCAAGGTGAACTTTGAATTTGCCCCCAGCAAGTTTCCGCCCCGTCCTGGTGCGGCGGCCAAGTTTGCGGCCAAGGCTGCGCCTGCGAAAAAGGCGGCTCCGGCGAAGAAGGTCGCTGCTGCCAAGAAAGTGCCCGCCAAGAAGGCCGCTGCCAAAAAAGCCAGTACCAGCACCGGTGGCCTGACCCCCAGCGCGGCCCTGGCCGCCGTGGTGGGTGCCGAAGCCCTGCCGCGCCCCCAGGTCATCAAAAAGCTGTGGGACTACATCAAGGCCAACAACCTGCAAGATGCCGCCAACAAGCGCAACATCAACGCCGACGCGCTGCTGGCCCCGGTGTTCGGCAAGCCGCAGATCAATATGTTTGAGCTGACCGGGCTGATTGGCAAGCACCTGGCGTAGACCAGTTTGCTATTAAAAATATAGCTTCTCGTGCTGGTTCCATCAGCGCGGAAGCCGTATTTTTCGTATATTTTTAGCGACTGCGCTCACACCGTATTAGGTATGAAATATTAGACATTGCACCATGAATGTTTTATATTTCATACATGACTACCCCCTACCATTTGCAAAAGCTCGGCCAACGCCTGCGCGAGATGCGCTTGCACCGGGGATTGACGCAGGTGGCCTTGGCGGCGCAGGCCGGTGTGACGCGGCTCAAGGTCATTGCCATGGAAGCGGGCAAGGATTCGGTGGCCATCGGCAGCTACGCACAGGTGGCGGCGGTGCTGGGCTGTGAGCTGTCCTTGGCGGTACTGACCCGGCCCACGCTGGAAGAACTGGACGAGGTGTTCCGTGGCCCTGCATAAACTGGATGTGACCACGCCCCAGGGCGTGGGCGGTGCGCTGTTCAAGGAGGCCGAAAACTACCTGTTTGGCTACACCCATACGTTGCCCGCGGCTGCCATCAGCCTGACCATGCCGATCCGGGCCGCGCAGTACTCCCGGCCCGCGCTGCACCCGGTGTTCCAGATGAATCTGCCCGAAGGCTTCATGCTGGAGGAGCTGCGCAACCGCCTGGCCAAAACCATGCAACTCGACCCGATGCTGCTGCTGGCCATTGCCGGTGGCGAGACGGCGGTTGGGCGGGTGCGGGTACAGAGCGGCGGGCTGCCCTGGGCCGGTGCTGCACATGTTCCACCCCAGGGCGAGCGCTTGAACGAAATCCTGCTGTGGGATGGGGCCGAGAATCTGTTTGCCGAGCTGGTGGACCGCTACATCTTGCGGGCGGGCATTTCGGGTGTGCAGCCCAAGGTGTTGGTGCCCGAAGTGATGGAGCCACCTGCCGACAAAGCCACGGTCATCACCCAGGAGCTGATTGTCAAAAGTGGCCGCGCCCAGTACCCCGGCCTGGCTGCCAATGAATTCTTGTGCATGGGCATTGCCAAAGAGGCGGGCCTGCCGGTGCCGGAGTTTTACCTGTCCCGCGACCATGCCCTGTTTGTGATGCGCCGCTTCGACCGCACGGCCCAGGGCCAGGCCTTGGGCTTTGAAGACATGGCGGTGCTCACGGGCCGTAGTGCCGATCAGAAGTACGAAGGCAGCTACGCCAGTCTGGCCAAGGTGGTCCGCCTGTTTGCATCCCCCCAGCACGTGCAGGCATCGCTGCTGGAGCTGTTCGACAGCGTGGCGCTGTCGTGCATGCTGGGCAATGGCGATGCCCACCTGAAGAACTTTGGTTTGCTGTACGGCGACCCGAGCACCCACGACTGTCGCCTGGCACCGGCTTTTGACATCGTCAACACCACGGCCTACATCCCGGAAGACGCGCTGGCACTGGAGCTGGGGGGCAACAAATCCTTGTTTGCGTCCCGGCTGGGGCTGCTCGGTTTTGCCACCTTGTGTGGTGTGCAGAACATTCGTGACCGGATCGAAAACCTGCTGCTGTCGGCCGAAAAGGTGCTGCAACGCGAGAGCGCCATTGCTGACACCATCCCCCATGTGGTGGCCGCCATGCAGTACGGCATGGCGCAGTTTGAGCAAACGTTCTTCAGATCTGTGCCGCGATCACCATAATTTCCACCTTGATCTCCGGCGAGGCCAGCCGGGCTTCCACCGTGGCGCGCGCTGGGCCTATGCCGGTGGTGCCTAGCCAGGCATCCCACACCGCATTCATGGCGGCGAAGTCGCCCATGCTAGACAGGTAGATGGTGGCGGTCAGGATGCGCGACTTGTCGCTACCGGCCAGGGCCAGCACGCTGTCGATCTGGTCCAGCACGCTTTGCGTTTGCGCGGCGATGGGCAGGCTGGCATCTTCGGGGATTTGCCCGGCCAGGTAGGCCACGCCGTTGTGGAGGGTGGCGTCGCACAGGCGGTTACCGGGGTGGATGCGCTGGATGGTCATGGGAGCAACTTTCGGGTAGGTGAAAAAGGCCCGATGGTAATCGGCCTCTGCGGGATGCCTGCTCCAGCCGTTCACAGCGCTCTCACGCCAGCAAAAACCGCCGCCCCAGCGCCGCGCCTTCTTCCAGCACCTCCACCGTCTCGTCCTTCAAGTCCACACCCGACAACTGCCGTTTGCGGGACTCGCGCAGCAGCATGTGGAGTTTGTAGGCGGCATCGAAGTACGACAGGCCGTCGGGGCGCACGTTGGAGATGCAGTTGCGGTCGGCATCGGTCAGGCCGACCTGGGGGGCCCAGGTGAGGTACAGGCCCATGCTGTCGGGCGCGCTCAGGCCCGGGCGTTCGCCGACCAGCACCACCACGGCTTTGGCACCCAGTAGCTGGCCCACCTCGTCGCCCACCGCCACGCGGCCCTGGGTGACGATGGTGGTGGGGGCCAGGGACCAGTCTTCGGTCTCCAGGCGCTGCAGCAGGGCGTGGATGAAGGGGGCGGCGTTCTGGGCGATGGCCAGGGCCGACAGGCCGTCCACCACCACCAGGGCCAGGTCGTACGGGCACACCGGCTGGTACAGCGCGGCCAGTTGGTTGTGCGAGGCGGTGTTCAGGCGGCGGCCCAGGTCGGGGCGCTGCAGGTAGGTGCTGCGGTCGGGCGCGGCGCTGGTCAGGGGCAGGGCATCGGGGTGGCCGGGCAGCACATCGCCCAGGGCCTGTACCAGGCTGGCGGTGTCGAGTGGCAGGTGCACCGCATCGCGGGCCCGGGCGTGGTCGAGCTGGAAGTCGAGCTGTGGCGCGGTGGGCAGGCTGATGCCGCTGCGGCCCAGCGCAATGCGGGCGGCAGTCAGCTGGCGCAGGGCCTGCCAGGGGTTGGAAATCACGTTCATGGGGAGCTCCTTAGCCCATCGCCAACAGGGCGTGGGCAAATGGTTCGGGCAGGGCTGCGCCGAGCTGGGCCACACCGTCACCTTCAAATATTTGCATGCGGTGCAGCCAGGCCTCGAACTCGGGCGCGGGGCGCAGGCCCAGCAGACGGCGCACGTACAGCGCGTCGTGGAACGAGGTGGTCTGGTAGTTCAGCATGATGTCGTCCGAGCCGGGGATGCCCATCACAAAGTTGCAGCCCGCCGCACCCAGCAGGGTGAGCAGCACGTCCATGTCGTTCTGGTCGGCTTCGGCGTGGTTGGTGTAGCAAACATCGCAGCCCATGGGCAGGCCCAGTAGCTTGGCGCAGAAGTGGTCTTCCAGCCCGGCGCGGATGATTTGCTTGCCGTCAAACAGGTACTCGGGCCCGATGAAGCCGACCACGGTGTTGACCAGCAAGGGCTTGAATGCGCGCGCTACCGCATAGGCGCGGGCCTCGCAGGTCTGCTGGTCCATCCCAAAGTGGGCGTTGGCCGACAGGGCGCTGCCCTGGCCGGTTTCAAAGTACATCACGTTGTCGCCCACGGTGCCGCGGTTGAGCGACAGGGCGGCGCTGCGGGCCTCGGCCAGCAAGCCTAGGTGGATGCCAAAGCTGCGGTTGGCTGCCTCGGTGCCCGCGATGGACTGGAACACCAGGTCCACCGGCGCGCCGCGCTCAATGGCCTGCAGGGTGTTGGTCACGTGGGTCAGCACGCAGCTTTGGGTGGGGATCTCGTAGCGCTGGATGATGGCGTCCAGCATGGTCACGATCTTGATGACCTGGGGCACGTTGTCGGTGGCGGGGTTGATGCCGATCACCGCGTCGCCGCTGCCGTACAGCAGGCCGTCGAGCACGCTGGCCGCGATGCCGCTGGTGTCGTCGGTGGGGTGGTTGGGCTGCAGGCGGGTGGCCAGGCGCTGCTCCAGCCCGATGGTGTTGCGAAAGGCGGTGATGACGCGGCATTTTTTGGCCACCAGAATCAAGTCCTGGTTGCGCATGATCTTGCTCACCGCCGCCGCCATCTCGGGCGTGATGCCCGGGGCCACCACGGCCAGCGTGGCGCTGTCGACCGCGTCGCTCAGCAGCCAGTTGCGGAAGTCGCCCACGGTCAGGTGTTTGATCGGCGCGAAGGCCGCCGCATCATGGCTGTCGATGATCAGGCGGGTGACTTCGTCGCTCTCGTAGGGCACCACCTGCAGGTTCAAAAACGTGGCCAGCGGCAGATCGGCCAGGGCCATTTGCGCCGCCACCCGCTCTTGCGCATTGCCCGCCGCCACGCCCGCGAGCATGTCGCCCGAGCGCAGGGGCGTGGCCTTGGCGAGCAAGTCACGGAGATCGCGGAAGCGGTAGGTGTGGGCACCGACCGTGTGGACAAACTGGGGCATGCGGACCTTTGGCGGTGGAACGGCTTTGGTGCACGCGGGCCGTGCACCTTGGAAGTCGTGCAACTTTGATGCCAATCGGTCAGGTGTCTGTCACTACAAAATAAGGAGCTGCTAACGCTTATGGAATAAGCGCTAGAGGCCTATTTAATGCTTAATTTTTGTGCTGGGCCAGCAGCTTGGCCAGCGCCGCCTTGGCGCAGCGCTGCACCGCCATCAGCATCTGGCTGTGCGGCGCGGCCACGCCCCAGCGCTGGCGCAGGTCGTGCTGGATCTGGCCCAGCAGGTGGGCGGCCATTTCGGCATCGGCCAGCGCACGGTGGGCCTGGCCCGTGCGCGGCAGGCGGTGGTAGTCCACCAAGGTGCCCAGTTTGTGGTTGGGTGCCTGCGGGTACAGGCGGCGCGACAGCAGCAGGGTACACACAAAGGGCTGGTCGGCGGGGTCATCGATGCGGGCCAGCTCGGCCTGCCAGAACTTGCGGTCGAACGCGGCGTTGTGCGCCACCAGCGGCAGGCCGCCCACGAAGCGGCTGGCTTCCGCCATGGCCTGGGCGGCACTGGGCGCGCTGGCCAGCATGGCGTTGGTGATGCCGGTGAGCTGGGTGATGAAGCTGGGGATGCGCACCCCGGCGTTCATCAGACTCTGGAAGCGGTCCACCACTTGGCCGTTGTCCACAATGACGATGGCCACCTCGGTGGCGCGGTCGCCCTGGCCGGGGGAGATGCCGGTGGTTTCGAAGTCGATCACGGCCAAACGGGTCATGGCAGCACCGCCCTCACCCGCGCTACTGCACGGAAACTCTGTAGCGGCTGCTGAAGGCGGTTGTGGAGTGCGGTGCGGGTCATCATGGGAGCGCGATTCTAAAGACAATGGCATGGCTCTATAGCCTGCTCTATTTTTAAGAGCGATTCGTGCTTATCCCGGTTGCGCCAGCGGTCTATATTCATGGGGATATGCGCGTTGCCTTAACCCCGCCGCAGCGCCCGTCCGCCAGAGCGGCTACATTTTTTGCATGCCCGACACGACTTCTGCGCACCTGCCTGCCACCCACCCCGACACCCGCTTCCACACCCGCGAATGGCTGGCCCTGGCGGCCATCATGCTGGGCGTGTCGCTGGGCGCGCTGGACACGGCCATCGCCAACACCGCGCTGCCCGCCATCGCCGCCGACCTGCAGGCCCCGGCGGCGGCCTCGATCTGGATCATCAACGCCTACCAGCTCGCTGTGGTGGCCAGTATGCTGCCGTTTGCTGCGCTGGGCGATGCCCTAGGCGCGCGGCGTATTTACATCTGGGGGCTGGCGGGCTTTACGCTGGCATCGCTGCTGTGCAGCTTTGCCACCACCCTGCCCGAGCTGGCGGCGGCCCGGGCGCTGCAAGGCATAGGCGCGGGCGCGCTGATGAGCGTCAACATCGCGTTGATCCGCCAGCTCTACCCGGCAGAGCGGCTGGGCCGGGGTGTGGGGCTGAACGCGCTGGTGGTGGGCCTGGGCTTCACCCTGGGCCCGGCGGTGGCCTCGCTGGTGCTGTCGGTGGCCACCTGGCCCTGGCTGTTTGCCATCAACGTACCGCTGGGCCTGGTGGCGCTGGCCTTTGCCGTGCCCACGCTGCCCCATAGCGCCCGGCGTGGCCACGGCTTTGACCGGGTGGCCGCCGTGCTGACGGCCACCACCTTTGCCGCGCTGATTCTGGCCCTGGGCAACGCCGCGCAGCGCGAGCCCTGGCCGTGGATTGCCGCCCCGCTGGCCGTCACCGGCGTGGCGGGCGCGCTGCTTTTACGCCGCCAGGCCGGGCACCCGGCACCCATGCTGCCGCTGGACCTGCTGGGCCGCCCGATGTTTGCCTTGTCTACCGTCACCGCCATGGCCGCCTTTGCGGCGCAGGGCCTGGCCTTTGTGTCGCTGCCGTTTTTTTTCGAGCAGGTGCTGCACCTGGACCCCATCCGCACCGGCTTTTTGATGATGGCCTGGGCCATCGTGGTGGCGTTGGCCGCACCTATCGCCGGGCGCATGTCGGACCACCATCCGCCCGGCCTCCTGGGCGGTGTGGGCCTGGCCTTGCTGTGCCTGGGCATGGTGTCGCTGGCCCTGCTGCCCGCCGAGCCGCACACGCTGGACATCGTGCTGCGCATGGCGCTGTGCGGTGCGGGTTTCGGCTTCTTCCAGTCGCCCAATCTGAAGGCCTTGATGTCCAGCGCCCCGCCCGAGCGCAGCGGCGGTGCCAGCGGCGTGATCGGCATGGCCCGCCTGATCGGCCAGACCACCGGCGCGGCCCTGGTCGCCCTGTGTTTTGGTTTGGCGGGCAACCTGCACGGCCCCATCTGGGCGCTGGGCCTGGGCGCCATGTTCGCAGGCCTGGCCTCCATGGCCAGCTTTGCACGGCTGTGGGCGCGGTCATGACAGTACCGACAATACGCCGTATGCATTCCATCCGCTTATTTCCCCTGGCGTTCGCCCTGGCCACCCTGGCCGGGTGTGCCACCGCCCCTTCCGCCGTCCCTGTAGCGACGCCCACCGCCAGCGCCCCACCCGAGGCAGTCCCCAGCTTTGCCCGCTGGGTGGCCGACTTCCGGGCCACGGCGCGGGCCGCAGGCATCACCGAGGCCACCCTGCAAGCCGCCCTCGACCCGGTGCAAGAGCTGCCCCAGGTCGTGCAACTCGACCGCGCCCAGCCCGAGTTCACCCGCACCGTGTGGGACTACCTGGACACCGCCGTGTCGCCCCAGCGCATCACCCGTGGCCAGGACAAGCTGCTGCAAGTCCGTGCAGAAGCCGATGCCGCCGCCGCCCGTTATGGCGTGCCCGCCACCATCGTGGCCGCCATTTGGGGCATGGAAAGCAACTACGGCAGCAACTACGGCAACACCCCCACCATCGACGCGCTGGCCACGCTGGGCTTCGAAGGAAGGCGCGCCGACTGGGCCCGCGGCCAACTGCTGGCGGCGTTGAAGATTGTGCAAAACGGCGATATCGACCGCGCCCACATGGTCGGCTCCTGGGCCGGTGCCATGGGCCAAACCCAGTTCTTGCCGTCCAATTTTCTGGCCTACGCGGTGGATGCCGACGGCGACGGCAAACGCGATATCTGGGGAAGCATGGCCGATGTGACGGCCTCCACTGCCAACTTCCTGGCCCGCTCCGGTTGGCAGGCCGACCAGCCCTGGGGCACCGAGGTGCAGCTCCCCCCCGGTTTCGATGTGGCCCGCGCCGACACCAGCGTGCGCCAGCCGTCCGACCAATGGGCCGCCGAAGGCGTTCAGACCATGGACGGCACGCCCCTCCCTACGCTACCCGATGCCGAGCTGCTGCTCCCCGCCGGAGCCCGTGGCCCCGCTTTCCTGGTCGGCCCCAACTTCCGCGCCATCCTGCGCTACAACAACTCCACCAGCTACGCCTTGGGGGTCAGCCTGCTTTCGCAGCGCCTAGGCAACGGTCCCGCAGTACAAGCTCCTTGGCCCCGCGACCTGCAGGCGCTGACGCGCAGCCAGTTGCAGGCCTTGCAGACCGCCTTGAACGCGCGTGGTTTTGCGAGCGGTACGCCCGACGGAATGATGGGGCCTGCGACGCGGGAGGGAATTCGGCGCTTTCAGCGCAGTGTGGGCTTGCCTGCGGATGGGTATCCGGATGGGGGGTTGTTGGGGCGGGTGGGGACGCAGTAATTGCAGCGCCTGCTGGGTGGCAGAATCGTGGCCCATTCATTCACGGCGGCTTGCGCTGGGTGATCGCAACGCACCCGGGAAACACGCTACGGCATGGATAAAAAAGCACTCTCCGAAAGCGACCTCTGCGACAAGTGCATCCGCCCCGCCATGGAGCGCGCAGGCTGGCACCCCATAGACCAGATTTACCGCGAATTTCCCCTGCGTGCAGGCCGTGTGGTGGTGCGCGGCAAAACCACAGTGCTTCGCGCTGACTATGCCTTGTTTTACAAGGCCAATATCCCCCTGGCCGTGGTAGAGGCCAAAGACAACCACCACGCCTTGGGCATGGCCCATGCCATCAACTACGCCACGCTACTCGACGTGCCCTTTAGTTTCACCAGCAATGGCGATGGCTTTATGTTCCGCGAGGCGCTGGTGGATTCCGTGACCGTTTAAAGATGAACATTTCATGAACTTCGGCCCTACCCTGGCAATCGACAGCGCAGCCCTCATTCAGCAACTCACCGCGCTGGGTGAATCCCGTCATCTTGAATTCAAGCGCGTCAGCGGCAAGATGGTCGGCAAGGCGCTGGAAACGGTGTGCGCGTTTGCAAACACGGACGGCGGCACGCTGGTGCTGGGCCTGGCGGACTTGAAGGAGTTCAAAGGCGATGCCCGGTTGTTTGGCGTTGAAGAAAACCCCGAGTCCGTGGACGAGTTGCAGCGCAAGCTAAGGACGGAGTTTCTGCCCGCCATCAGTACGGTTCGCCTGCACCGCCTACCCTGTACTTTGCACAACGGGCCCGCCAAAGGGCAGGCCGGGCATCTGCTTCTGGTGCAGGTGGGCCGCAGCAGTGGCGTGCACTCCATTTTGAACGGCGGCACTTTCACGCGCCTGGATGCAGGTAACCGGTCCATGAGTGCCGGTGAAAGCACGGATTTGTCGTACCGGCGTGGGTTGCGCAGCGCCAGTAGCGAGCCTGTGTCTGTGGCGCTCGATAGGCTGCAGACCACTGCGTGGAAGCGCTTTGCCGAAACACGCGGCCCTTTGTCCGGCAGCTTTTCAGACCAGCTCTTGCGCATTGGCCTTGCACAGGAGGTGGACGGCCTGGTTCAGCCGCGACTTGCCGCCGTGCTGTTGTTTGCGGATGAGCCCGGAGGCCTGCTGGCCGCGTTTGACAGCCGTGCCGATGTGCGCGTGATGGTGTACGACGGGAAACAGGTTTCCACTGGTGCCACACCCAACTTGCGCAAGACGGCCAAGACCATCCGAGGCCCGTTGATTGACCAGATTGATGCCACAGTAAGGCTGGTTCTGGATGAGCTTGCCCAAGGACTCACGCTGAGCAATAGTGGTTTCAAGACGCTCCATGCCTATCCTGCGCGGGTGGTCAAAGAGGCGATCGTGAATGCGGTCATCCATCGGGACTACCGGCTGAACCGGGACATCTTCGTGCGCATCTTTGATGATCGCATTGAGGTGGAAAGTCCGGGCTTGCTGCCTGGCAATATCACGCCGGTCAATATCGCCAGGGCGGGATCCAAGGCGCGTAATCCACTCATCGCCAGCAACCTGCGCGAATTTCCCGTTGCACCGAATATTGACGCTGGCGAAGGAGTTCGGATGATGTTCTCTGAAATGGCATCGGCTGAGCTGTATCCACCCCAGTACAAGCAGAACACGGAAACAGCCGTGGAGAGTGTCACCGTTACCCTCTTCAATTTGAAGCGCCCCACAGCCTGGGATGAGGTGAGTGACTGGATCGATCGTCATGGATCGATTGCCAACGCCGATGTGGTCCGCATCGCCGGGGTGGATACGCTCAAGGCATCGAAACTGCTGACAGCGTGGCGGGAACAAGGGCTTCTGATGCCGGTACCAGGTCGCGCCAAGCGAAACATGGCGTATACCAAGCCGAATGGAGCCGGTTCCGAGTTGACTTTGTTATCTGCACTCGAAGATAACAACAGCCCTAGAGATTAAAAATTTAGTAAAAACAACGACTTACAGAAGTCGTTGTTTTCTTTCCGGTAAACAACGGCCTCAAACGTCAATATTCCCCGCCCGCAGCGCATTCGTCTCAATGAACTCGCGGCGTGGCTCCACCTCGTCGCCCATCAGCATGGTGAACACGCGATCGGCTTCAATCGCATCGTCGATTTGTACGCGCAGCAGGCGGCGCACGGTGGGGTCCATGGTGGTTTCCCAGAGCTGGGCGGGGTTCATTTCGCCCAAGCCCTTGTAGCGCTGGCGGCTGGTGGCGTGTTCGGCTTGGGCGATGAGCCAGGCCATGGCTTGGCGGAAGTCGGTGACTTTTTCTTCCTTTTGGCGCTCGCCTTCGCCGCGCATGACCTTGGCACCTTCGCTGAGCAGGTCTTTGAAGGTGTTGGCGGCTTCGGCCAGGGCGGCGTAGTCGGAGCCGTGCACGAAGTCTTGGGTGAGCACGCTGCTCTTGATGTTGCCGTGGTGGCGGCGGCTGATGCGCAGGATGGGTTTGTCGGTGCGCACGTCGAACTCACCGGCCACCTCGGCATCGGGCAGGCGGGCTTGCAGGGCGGCGGCGGACGCTTCGGCATCGGGCACGGTGTCCAGGTTCAGCGCCACGCCATCGGCCACGGAGCGCAGGGCTTCGGCATCCATGAAGTTTTGCAGGCGGGCAATGACGGCCTGGGCCAGTTGGTGCTTGCGCGCCAGCTCGGCCAGAGTGTCGCCGCTGAGCGTGCTGCCGTTCTCACCACCGGTGTAGACCGAAGCGTGAATCAGCGCGATGCGCAGCAGGAAGCCGTCCAGCGCGCTGGCGTCTTTCAGGTACAGCTCTTCCTTGCCGGCCTTGACTTTGTACAGCGGCGGCTGGGCGATGTAGATGTGGCCGCGCTCCACCAGCTCGGGCATTTGGCGGTAGAAGAAGGTGAGCAGCAGGGTGCGGATGTGCGCGCCGTCGACGTCCGCGTCGGTCATGATGATGATGCGGTGGTAGCGCAGCTTGGCGACGTTGAAGTCGTCGTTGCCGGTGGTGCCACCGGCCTTGCCGATGCCGGTGCCCAGGGCGGTGATCAGCGTCAGGATTTCGTTGCTGGTGAGCAGCTTTTCGTACCGGGCTTTTTCCACGTTCAGGATCTTGCCGCGCAGGGGCAGGATGGCCTGGAATTTACGGTCGCGGCCCTGCTTGGCGGAGCCACCGGCGGAGTCGCCCTCGACGATGTAGATCTCGCACATCGCCGGGTCTTTTTCCTGGCAGTCGGCCAGTTTGCCGGGCAGGCCCATGCCGTCGAGCACGCCTTTGCGGCGGGTCATGTCGCGGGCCTTGCGGGCGGCTTCGCGGGCGCGGGCGGCTTCGATGATTTTGCCGACGATGATCTTGGCATCGGCCGGGCGCTCTTGCAGGTAGTCGTGCAGCAGGCGGCTGACGATGTCTTCCACCGGGCCACGCACTTCGCTGGACACCAGCTTGTCTTTGGTCTGGCTGCTGAATTTGGGCTCGGGCACTTTGACGGAGAGGACGCAGGTCAGGCCTTCGCGCATGTCGTCGCCGGTGACTTCGACCTTGGCTTTTTTAGCGATTTCGCTGTCGTCGATGTACTTGTTGATGACCCGCGTCATGGCGGCGCGCAGGCCGGTGAGGTGGGTGCCGCCGTCGCGCTGGGGGATGTTGTTGGTGAAGCACAGCACTTGCTCGTTGTAGCCGCTGTTCCACTGCATCGCCACTTCCACGCCGATGTTGGTGTTCTGGTCGCTCTGGCGGTCGCCCATGGCGTGGAAGATGTTGGGGTTCAACACCGTCTTGCCCTTGTTGATGAAGTTCACAAAGCCCTTCACGCCGCCCGCGCCCGAGAAGTCGTCTTCCTTGCCGCTGCGCTCGTCCTTGAGGCGGATCTTCACGCCGTTGTTCAAAAAGCTGAGTTCGCGCAGGCGTTTGCTCAGGATTTCGTAGTGGAAGTCGGAGTTGGTCTGGAAGATTTCCAGATCGGGTGCAAAGTGCACTTCGGTGCCGCGCTTTTCGGTGTCGCCGATGATGTGCATGGGCGAGACTTCCACGCCGCCTACGGTTTCCAGCAGGCGGTTTTGCACAAAGCCTTTGCTGAATTCCATCACGTGGATCTTGCCGTCGCGGCGGATGGTCAGGCGCAGCATTTTGCTGAGTGCGTTCACGCAGCTCACGCCCACGCCGTGCAGGCCACCCGAGACCTTGTAGCTGTTTTGGTTGAACTTGCCGCCCGCGTGCAGCTCGGTCAGGGCGATTTCAGCGGCACTGCGTTTGGGCTCGTGCTTGTCGTCCATCTTGATGCCGGTGGGGATGCCGCGGCCGTTGTCCACTACGCTGATGGAGTTGTCGGAGTGGATGGTGACCAGGATGTCGTCGCAGTGGCCGGCCAGCGATTCATCGATGGAGTTGTCCACCACCTCGAACACCAGGTGGTGCAGGCCGGTGCCGTCCGAGGTGTCGCCGATGTACATGCCGGGGCGCTTGCGCACTGCTTCCAGGCCTTCCAGGATCTGGATCGAACCTTCGCCGTAGGCTTCGGTCGCGCCCGCCTGGTTGGTGTCGATGGTGGGCTGGAAGTTGGAGCTGTCGGCCGTGCTGTCGCCCGTGTTCACCGCTTCCATGGATTCGGCATCGGTGGGGATGGGGGGGACGGGCGTGTGTTCTTCGGTCATGGCGGTCAGTGCGTACGGGGCAGGTGGGGGGACAAGCCCCCCGAAGCTGAAAATTTAAGTGAAATATGCCTCTACCGCTTATTAATAAAGCGTGGGCAGCTATATTACTTATAGCAATTAGATGCGCATCGGCATCACGACGTATTTGAAGTTTTCGTTCTCGGGAATGGTCAGCAGGGCGGAGCTGTTGCTGTCGCCCAGCGAGATGGTGACCATGTCTTGCTGCATATTGGCCAGCGCGTCGATCAGGTAGGTGACGTTGAAGCCAATCTCGATGCTGTCGCCGCCGTAGTCCACGTCCAGCTCGTCCACGGCTTCTTCCTGTTCGGCGTTGTTGGACGCGACGCGCAAGGAGCCCGGTTCGACGTTCAGGCGCACGCCCTTGAACTTGTCGCTGGTCAAAATGGCGGTGCGCTGCAGGCTGGACAAAAAGGCCTGGCGGCCCAGGGTGATGTGGTTCTGGTGGTTCTTGGGGATCACGCGGTTGTAGTCGGGGAACTTGCCCTCAACCAGCTTGGTCACGAACTCCATGCCACCGAAGCTGAACTTGGCCTGGTTGTTGGCAAACTGCATTTCCATCATCGGCTGGTTCTCGCCTTCGGCATCGCTGAGCAGGCGCTGCATTTCCAGTACGGTCTTGCGCGGCAAGATCACCTCTTGCTTGGGCACTTCCACGTCCAGTGCGGCCGAGGCAAAGGCCAGGCGGTGGCCGTCGGTGGACACCAAGCTGAGCTGCGTGCCTTCGGCTACAAACAAGATGCCGTTGAGGTAGTAGCGGATGTCGTGCACCGCCATAGCAAACGACACTTGGCCCAGCAGGGCTTTCAGGGTTTTTTGCGGCACGCTGAACACGGGGCCAAAGTTGGCCGCCTCTTGCACCAGCGGAAAGTCTTCGGCAGGCAGAGTTTGCAGCGTGAACTTGCTTTTGCCGCCCTTGAGGATGAGCTTGTTTTGGCTGGATTCGAGCGACACGGTCTGGTCGGCGGGCATGGTGCGCAGGATGTCGATCAGCTTGCGGGCACCCACGGTGGTGCTGAAGTCGCCCGCGTCGCCGTCCAGCTCGGCGCTGGTGCGGATCTGGATTTCCAGGTCGCTGGTGGTCAGCTGCACCGTGCTGCCGGTTTTGCGCAACATCACATTGGCCAGAATCGGCAGGGTGTGCTTGCGCTCCACAATCCCGGCGACCGACTGCAGAACCGCGAGAACCTTGCTTTGTGTTGCCTTCAAAACGATCATGTCAACCCCATATTTTTAGAAACAAGCTTTTGGAAATACCAGCACGCCTGATTTTCCCTGTTTTTATCTGCACTTTTGGCTAGCCCTTGAGGGTTTGTTCCAGCACGTGCAATTGCTGGTTCAGCTCGGTGAGCTGCTGGCGTTCGCCGCCAATTTTGCGCACCGCGTGCAGCACCGTGGTGTGGTCGCGGCCGCCGAACAATTCGCCGATTTCGGGCAGGCTTTTTTGCGTCAGCTCCTTGGCCAGGTACATCGCAATCTGGCGCGGCCGGGCAATGCTGGCCGGGCGCTTCTTGCTGTACATGTCGGCGACCTTGATCTTGTAGTAGTCGGCCACCGTCTTCTGGATGTTTTCCACCGAAATCTGCCGATTCTGGATGGACAACAAGTCACGCAAGGCTTCGCGGGCCAACTGGATCGACATTTCCTTCTGGTTAAAACGCGAATAGGCCAGGCATTTGCGCAGCGCGCCTTCGAGCTCACGTACGTTGGAGCGCACGTTCTTGGCCACGAAAAACGCCACTTCCTCGGGCATCTCGGTACCCTCGGCACGCGATTTGTTGATCAGAATCGCCACCCGCATCTCCAGCTCGGGCGGCTCGATGGCCACCGTCAGACCGGAGTCGAAGCGCGACACCAGGCGCTCGTGGATGTCGGCCAGGCCCTTGGGATAGGTGTCGCTGGTCATCACGATGTGCGACTTCTTGGTCAGCAGCGCCTCAAACGCGTTGAAGAACTCTTCTTGCGTGCGGTCCTTGTTGGCGAAGAACTGCACGTCGTCAATCAGCAACAGATCCAGCGAGTGGTAACGCTCTTTGAATTCGTCAAAAGTCTTGCGCTGGTAAGCCTTAACCACATCCGATACAAATTGTTCTGCATGGATGTAGAGAACTTTGGCATCGGGCCGGTCGGCCAGCAAACGGTTGCCCACGGCGTGCATCAAATGGGTCTTGCCCAGGCCCACACCGCCGTAGATAAACAGCGGGTTGTACAACTGGCCGGGCGTGCCGGACACGTGCATGGCGGCGGCGCGGGCCATACGGTTGGCCGTACCTTCGACCAGCGTGTCAAAGGTCAGCGCGGTGTTCAGGCGGTTCTTGAATTGCGCCTGGGCCGGGTCTTCAGCGGCGGTGGCGGGCTCTGGAATGGCGCCCACGCCTTGGGGTGTCAGCGCCGTAGCATGCACACGCACCTGGGCTTCCCGCGGAGTAAGGACTAACTCAAGCGGAATGGTTTGGCCGTACAACTTTTCCAACAGGGCGCTGATGCGGCCCACGTATTGCGCACGGATCCAGTCCAGCTTGAAACGGTTGGCGACAAACAAAGTGACTTTGGAGAAGTCGTCGTTGACCTGGGCCACCAGGGGCTTGATCCAGGTGTTGAACTGCTGCTCGGGCAGTTCTTGGGCCAACTGTTCTGCGCAGGCTTGCCATAGGCTGTGGCCTGCGCCGGTGTTGGTGGGGGTTCCCTCTGTCATTGTGGGGGGTGTCTACTTCTGTGGATAAATGAGGGATCGGCGAACCGACCATTGTAGTTTGTCCCGCCCTTATCCACAATTTGCCGGATATGGCTTGCGCGCTGCCCACGCACGCCCCCTGCCGATATCTGTCTTGCCACGCGCCGAAAAATTTGCCATAATGCCGGGTTTCCCTGACTAAATTCATCTAGACAGTTTCCGGGTCTCTCGCAAGTGGGGGCTTTGGGGTATCGAACAGATGGGTTGCCGAACTTAGCGTCACTGACTGAAGGTGGTGCCAAGCTCCTAGCTTCAGGGTCCCTCAAAAGGGCATTCAACCGCCCCCCATTTTTGGCAACGCACCCATAGGCGTTGCCAATCCGAACTCTTCTAGGATGTCATCATGAAACGCACTTACCAACCGTCGAAAATCAAGCGTGCCCGTACCCATGGTTTCATGGTCCGCATGAAAACCCGTGGCGGCCGTGCTGTCATCAACGCTCGCCGCGCCAAAGGCCGCAAGCGTCTGGCTGTCTAAGCTGGCGCACTGACTTCGGTCTGAAACCTGCCGTGCAGCGACTTAAGACGCGGGCGCAGTTTCAGGCCGTTTTAGCGGGTAAAACCGTGGCCCGGACACCGCACTTTGCGTTGCACCGCGCTGCTTTGGATGTGCATCCTATGCCGCCCAAGACCACTGCTAAATCCATACCCTCTCCTACAGAGCCCGAGTCCACGCGACCGCAGGCTCTGTTTGGCGTTCAGGACGTGTGGGTAGGTGCCATGGCACCCAAGCGCTGGGCCAAGCGCGCGGTGACCCGCAACGCCATCAAGCGCCAGATTTACCAGGTGGTCCAGGCTTTTGAGTCGCGTTTTCCGCAAGCGGCGCACGTGGTGCGCCTGCGAGCCGTGTTTGACCGCAAGGTGTTTCTCAGCGCCACGTCCGAGCCGCTCAAGCTGGCGGTGCGTACCGAGCTGGAGCAGTTGTTTGGCATGGCCGCTACCAAAGCTACCCAAGCGGGGCCTGCGCCATGATGCAATCCCTGCTGATCGGAGTGGTGCGCGGCTACCGATTGCTGCTCAGCCCGTGGCTGGGTTCGGCCTGCCGTTTTGAGCCCACCTGCTCGGTGTATGCGCTGGCAGTACTAGAGCGGCATGGTGCGGCCACAGGTTCGTATTTGACGCTGCGTCGGCTGGCGCGCTGCCACCCCTGGTGCGAGGGCGGGCTCGACCTGCCTCCGCACGAGCGTCCCCGGCTTTTCTCTCACTTGCTTTCCTCCTCTTCACATAAGAAGTCTTCATGAACGATATTCGCCGAACCATCCTGTGGGTGATTTTTGGTTTTTCTATGGTGCTGTTGTGGGACAAATGGCAACTTTTCAACGGCCACAAAGCAACCTTTTTCCCCATGCCCGTCGAACAGGCTGCTGCGGGTAAACCGGTCGCCGGGGCCTCGTCGGTGCCCGCACCGGTCGCCGCTCCCGCCGCCGGTGTGGCCCAGGTTCCGGTGGATGCAGCAGCACCAGCCGCGGTCAAGGAACAGGTCGTAGTGACTTCGGACCTGCTCAAACTGACCTTTGACACCGAGGGCGGCTCCCTGGTGCGCTCTGAGTTGCTGGGCCAGGTGGATATGTTCGACAAGGCGAAGAACTTTGTCTTGCTGGACGACAGCAAAGAGCGCTATTACGCAGCCCAGACCGGTTTGATTGCAGGTGTCGGATCGGTTGGCGGCGCGGCCCTGCCCAGCCACAAGACCGTAATGACCTTGGTGCCCGGCGAGCGCACTCTGACGGATGGTGTCAACGAACTGGTGGTCCGTTTTGAATCCCCTGTGGTGAACGGCGTGAAGCTGGTCAAGATTTACACGCTGGCCCGTGGTGCTTATGTCATCAACGTAAAGCACGAAGTACAAAACGTCGGTACTACCGCCGTATCGCCCCAGCTGTACTTGCAATTGGTGCGCGACGGCAATAAGCCTCCGGGCGAGTCCTCGTTCTACTCAACCTTTACCGGGCCTGCGGTGTACACCGATGCCATGAAGTACCAAAAGGTCGAGTTCAAAACGATCGAAGAGAACAAGGTAGATATCGAGAAGACCTCCACCACCGGCTATGTGGCCATGGTGCAGCATTACTTTGCCAGCGCCTGGCTACTGGGTGACGGCATCCAGCGTGATCTGTTCATGCGCAAGGTCGATACCAACCTGTACGCGGTCGGCATGATCACGCCGATGAACGACATTGCTCCCGGCACCAGCAAGTCCATGGATGCCCGTATGTTTGTGGGCCCGCAACTGGAAAAACTGCTGGAGTCGCTGACCCCCGGCCTGGAACTGGTGAAGGACTATGGCTGGGTCAAGATCCTGGCCGAACCGCTGTACTGGCTGCTCGACCAGATCCACAGCGTGCTGATGAACTGGGGCTGGTCGATTGTGGCCCTGGTGCTGTTGCTGAAAATCGCCTTTTACTGGCTCAACGCCAAGGCCTATTCCAGCATGGCGAAGATGAAGGCCATCAATCCCCGCATCACCGAAATGCGCGAGCGCCTGAAGGACAAGCCTGCCGAAATGCAGCAGGCCATGATGAAGATTTACCGCGAAGAAAAGATCAACCCGATGGGCGGCTGCTTCCCCATCATGGTCCAGATTCCGGTGTTCATGGCCTTGTACTGGGTACTGCTGTCTAGCGTGGAAATGCGCAACGCACCCTGGGCCATGTGGATCCACGACTTGTCGTCACCCGATCCACTGTACATTTTGCCCGTCGTGATGGCCATGACCACTATGCTGCAAACTGCGCTGAACCCCGCACCGCCGGATCCGCTGCAAGCCAAGATGATGTGGTTCATGCCGCTGGCGTTCTCGGTGATGTTCTTCTTCTTCCCGGCTGGCCTGGTGCTGTACTGGATTACCAACAACATCTTGTCGATCGCCCAGCAGTGGCTCATCAACACCCGTATGGGCGTGCCACCACAGTTCAACTTGCCAAAGTTCAGTTAATACTGCCCTTGTGGTGGTCCAAAGCCGCTGAACCTTCGGGTTGGGCGGCTTTTTTTCTGGAAGGTTTCACACCATGCACAGCCGTACCAACGACCCCATCGCCGCCATCGCCACCGCCCCGGGCCGGGGAGCGGTCGGCATCGTCCGGGTCAGCGGCAAGCACATCGGCCCGGTCATCGAAGCCCTGTGTGGCCGCCCGCTGAAAGCCCGAGAGGCCACGTACCTGCCATTCCGCGACGCAGCCGGTGGCGCTATCGACCACGGCCTAGCCCTGCATTTCCCTGCCCCGCATTCCTACACCGGCGAAGACGTCCTGGAGCTGCAAGCCCACGGTGGGCCGGTGGTGTTGCAACTGCTGTTGGCGCGCTGCCTGGAGGCGGGTGCGGCATTGGGCGTGCGCTTGGCCCAGCCGGGCGAATTTACCCAGCGCGCGTTTCTGAACGACAAAATCGACCTGGCGCAGGCAGAAGCCATTGCCGACCTGATCGATGCCAGTACCGAGGCTGCGGCCCGCAGCGCGGCCCGCTCACTGTCGGGCGAGTTCTCGCAGGAGATCCACGCCCTGCGCGACGGCCTGGTGCACTTGCGTATGTTGGTCGAAGCCACGTTGGACTTTCCTGAAGAAGAAATCGACTTCCTGCGCAAGGCTGATGCGCACGGGCAGCTATCAAAATTGCAGCAAAAACTATTGACTGTGATGCAACGCACCCGCCAGGGCGCCTTGCTGCGCGAAGGCATCAAGGTGGTGATTGCGGGACAGCCGAACGCGGGCAAGTCGTCTTTGCTGAACGCTCTGGCCGGGGCCGAGCTGGCCATCGTTACCCCCATCGCGGGCACTACACGCGACAAAGTGGCCCAAACCATCCAGATTGAAGGCGTGCCCATCCACGTGATCGACACCGCCGGGCTGCGCCACAGCATGGATGCCATCGAGGCCATCGGTATCGAGCGCGCCTGGGCCGAGATCGAGGCTGCCGATGCCGTGCTGTTTCTGCACGACCTGACCCGTGCCGACCTGGCCGATTACCAGGCCGCCGACGCCGCCATTGCCGCCGAGCTGGCCCAGAAGCTGCCGCCCCGCGTGCCGGTGATCGACGTGTGGAACAAGCTCGACTCCCACCAAGCCGCCCCCGGCGTGCTCGCCCTCTCCGCCAAAACCGGTGCCGGGCTCGACATCCTGCGCCGCAAGTTGCTGGACGTGGCCGGTTGGCAAGCCTCGCCCGAAGGCGTGTTTATCGCCCGGGCCCGCCACGTGCAGGCCTTGCAGCGGGTCGAAGTACACGTGGATGCCGCTGTGGCGCATTTGGCAGCGCAGGCGCAGTTGCTGGACCTGCTGGCCGAAGAGCTCCGCTTGGCCCAGAATGCCCTGAACGAGATCACTGGCGCGTTCACTGCAGACGATCTGCTGGGGGTGATTTTTTCCAGCTTTTGCATTGGGAAGTGAATGCCATAAACTGTGGCCATGGCTACTGTCCCACCCCAACTCCAAGGTCTGATGGATGCCTTGGTACTGAACAAGGCCCAGGATGGCCTTAACCTTAACCTGCTGCCTGCCCAGTGGGAGGCGTTGGCGCAGTATTTGCAGCCCCTCACCCTCGTGCAGGGCGATGTGTTGTTCAAGCAAGGTGCGATGGACCGCACGCTGTACTTTGTGGCCAGTGGCAGCCTCAGCGTGCATTTTGAAGATGCCGAGAGCCGTATCCGCCTGGCCATAGTGGGCGCAGGTAGCGTGGTGGGAGAAGGCAGCTTTTTTACCGCCATGCCGCGCAGTGCCACGGTGCAGGCGGGCAGTACCTGCGTCTTGTGGAGCCTGTCCCCCATGCGGTTCACCGAAATGACCCACCGCAAGCCGGAGCTGGCCCTGGCGGTGGCCATGGGTGCGGGTGCCGTGGTGGCCAAGCGTTTGATCCATAGCCGATACCGTGTCGCGGTGACATGAGCAGGCTGCTCCACAGGAAGGCAACAACATGTCTTTTTTAGACTGGTTTTCGCGCAAACCCCAGGTGCCTGCTGCCCAAAGCCAGGCCCCGGATGCCGTCAAGTTGCGCGATGCCCGGATTGACCGTCGGGAGCGGCTCTACGCCATTATGCGGACCTCTTTGGTACAGGCCGGGGTGCAAACGAGCAGCTTTAAATTCAAGGTGTTGGCCTTGGACGACCAGGGGCAGCAGTTTTTGGTGATGGTGGACGTGGCCAATCCCTGGGGCGGAGATGCCGGATGGCGATCACGTATCGAGACACAGGTCGTTCAGGCCGCCCAGGCCCAGCATGGCCTGGTCATTACCGCGGTGTACTGGCGAAACAACGCCGAACTGGTGGCTGCCCCTGCCAGCATGCCGGCCACGCTGTCAGGTCCGGAGGCTGGCCTGTCAGACCGGGTTACCCTGGCGGGCGGTGTGGGCCGTTATGAGCCCTTGCAAGACGACGAGGTGGCTGCGTTTCAGAAGGCCCTGGAAGCCGCCTCGCGCCTGCCCTCAGTGACCGGCAAAATCCACTAGCGTAAATAGCGACAAACCGCTCTCGCGCAGCTTGTGTGAGCCGCCCAACTCGGGCAGGTCTACGATCGCCGCGCCCTCGACCACGGTGGCACCCAGTTTTTCGAGCAGCTTTTTACCGGCCATCATGGTGCCACCGGTGGCAATCAGGTCGTCGATCAGCAGCACCCGGTCGCCAGCCTTGACGGCATCGGTGTGCAATTCCACCGTGGCACTGCCGTATTCCAGCTCGTAGGTTTCTTCCACCGTGGTGAACGGCAGCTTGCCCTTTTTGCGGATGGGTACAAAGCCGATGTTGAGCTCATAGGCCACCACCGCTCCCAAGATGAAACCGCGCGCATCCAACCCGGCCACGACATCCGGGCGCAGCGCCGGGTCCATGTAACGGTGTACAAAGGCATCGATCATGACGCGAAACACGCGCGGGTTTTGCAGCAAGGGGGTGATGTCCCGAAATTGCACGCCCGGCGCGGGCCAGTCGGGCACCGTACGCATGTGGGCCTTGAGGTACGCGTTGACGCTGAAGCTTGTCATGGAAATATCACCAAAGGAGAGGGGCTGCTATTGTGCCCTGCGCCGCGGTTTTAGCCCTTCAAAAACTTCTCTTCGGCCAGCGCCAGGGTGGCCATTTCGCCGGACAACACCAGGGTGTCGCCATCTTCCAGCAGAAGGTCGTCGTCGGGCAGCGCGGTTTGGCCATTTTTGCGGCGCAGGCTGATGACCCGTACACCGACGGCGTGCAGGGCCAGTCGGCCCAAAGGCTTGCCCAGGCACTTGGCGGCAATCGTCAGCGTGAGGGTGGTCAGGCGCTCGTGGTGCAACTCGTCCACGCCGTTGTCGTCGGCTCCGTGGAAGTAGCCGCGCAGCAGGTTGTAGCGGGCATCGCGCTGGTCCTGCACCACCCGGATCACCCGCCGCATCGGCACGCCCACCAACGCCAGCGCGTGGCTGGCCAGCATCAGCGAACCCTCGATCGCTTCGGGCACCACCTCGGTGGCTCCCGCCTGGCGCAACTTTTCCAGATCGTGGTCGTCCTGGGTGCGCACAATCACCGGCACCTGTGGCGCGTGGGCCCGGGTGTTGGCCAGTACCTTGAGTGCACCCGCCACGTCCAGGTAGGTAATGACCACCGCGCTGGCCCGCGCCAGGCCTGCTGCCATCAGCGCCTGCAGCCGCGCCGCATCACCAAATACCACCGAATCCCCGGCGGCGGCGGCCTGGCGGACGCGGTCCGGGTCCAGGTCCAGTGCCATGTACGGAATGCCTTCGCGCTCCAGCATGCGGGCCAGATTCTGACCGCAGCGCCCGTAGCCGCAGATGATGACGTGCTTGTTGGCGTTGATGGATTTGCGGGCGATTTGGGTCATCTGCAACGACTGCTGCAACCACTCGCTGCTGACCAGTTTCATCACGATCTTGTTGCTGTACATGATGATGAAAGGCGTGGCCAGCATCGACAGCACCATGCTGGCCAGAATCGGGTTCAGCAAAGACGGGGGCACCAGCCGGTTCTCTTGCGCCAGCGTCAGTAGCACAAAGCCGAATTCGCCTGCCTGCGCCAGATACAGTCCGGTGCGCAGCGATACCCCTGCCGTGCCCCCCAGCAGCCGGGCCAGCGCAGCCACCATCACCAGCTTGAACAGCACCGGCAAGCTCACCAGCAACAGCACCAACGGCCAACTGTCCAGTACCAGGCGCCAGTCCAGCAGCATGCCAATCGTGATGAAAAACAGGCCCAGCAGCACATCGTGGAAAGGGCGGATATCGGTTTCCACCTGGTGCTTGTATTCGGTTTCCGAGATCAGCATGCCCGCAATGAAAGCCCCCAGCGCCAGGCTCAGGCCCGCCAGTTCGGTCAACCAGGCCAGCCCCAGCGTGATCAGCAAAAGGTTCAGCACAAACAGCTCTTCGCTCTTGCGCCGCGCCACGATGGTCAGCCACCAGCGCATCACCCGCTGCCCCCCCACCAGCAGCACCGTAATCAATACTGCGGCCTTGAACGAGGCCAGCGCCAGCGCGGTAAACAACTCTTCTGGCGACGAGCCCAACGCGGGTATCAGCACCAGCAGCGGCACCACCGCCAAATCCTGGAACAACAGCACCCCCATGACGCGCTTGCCATGCTCGGACTCCAGCTCCAGGCGCTCGGACATCAGCTTGACCACGATGGCCGTGCTGCTCATAGCCAAGGCCCCTGACAGCGCCAGCGCCGTCTGCCATTCCATGTGCCACCACTTGGGAGCCGCAACGGCCAAAGCCAGGGACGCAAACGTCGCCACCAACATCGTCACCGTCACCTGGAACAAACCCAGCCCAAACACATGCCGCCGCATGGCCCGCAGCTTGGGCAAGTTGAATTCCAGCCCGATCACAAACATCAGAAACACCACCCCAAACTCCCCCAGGTGCTTGATGCCTTCTGAATTCTGCGCCAGCGCCAGCGCGTTGGGCCCAATCACCACGCCCACCACCAGATAACCCAGCATCGGCGGCAGCTTGAGCGAGCGGAACGTGACCACCCCTAGCACAGCAGCCAGCAGGTACATCAGCGTCAATTCGAGTGCGGTCATGCACCGATGCTAACAAGGGCACGCCGATAGAATCGCTGCCATGACATCTGCCTCCCCTTTTGATGCTGCGCGGGCCCTGCGCCAGGCATGCGAGACCTTTGATATTGAAGCCGCCGCCGTGGCCGGCCTGAAAAACCGCCTGACCGAGGCCTTCGCCCGCTCCGTGCAGTTGGTGCTGAACGTACAAGGCCGTGTGGTGGTCATGGGCATGGGAAAGAGCGGCCATGTGGGCCGCAAGATCGCCGCCACCCTGGCCTCCACCGGCACCCCTGCCATGTTTGTGCACCCTGGTGAAGCCAGCCACGGCGACTTGGGCATGATCGAACCCCGCGACATCGTGCTGGCCATCTCCAACAGCGGCGAATCCTCCGAGATCACCATCTTGCTGCCGGTGCTCAAGCGCCAGGGCGTGCCCTTGATCGCCATCACCGGTGGCCTGCAGTCCACTTTGGCCCGCCATGCCACCGAGGTGCTGGACGGCGGGGTGGACAAAGAAGCCTGCCCGCTGAACCTGGCCCCCACCGCCAGCACCACTGCGCAACTCGCGCTGGGCGACGCGCTGGCTGTGGCCCTGCTGGATGCACGCGGCTTCCAGCCCGAAGATTTCGCCCGCTCCCACCCCGGTGGCGCGCTGGGCCGCAAACTGCTCACCCATGTCAGCGATGTGATGCGCGCAGGTGACGAGCTGCCCTGCGTTGGCCCCGACACTTTGCTGGCCGACATGATGCGCGAAATGAGCGCCAAGGGCGGCCTGACCGCCGTGGTGGACGCGCAGCAGCAGGTGCTAGGCATCTTTACCGATGGCGACCTGCGCCGCCTGATCGAAAACGGCGTAGACCTGCGGGCCGCCCGGGCTCAGGAGGTCATGCACCTGCATCCACGCAGCATTCAGCCCCAGGCGCTGGCGGTGGATGCAGCCGAGCTGATGGAACGTCACCGCATCACCAGCGTGCTGGTGGTGGACTCCCACAACGTGCTGGTGGGCGTGGTGCATATTGGCGACCTGATGCGGGCGAAAGTCATTTGATGTCCACACCGGCCCTGCAATTCCCCCCCGAGCTGCTTCTGCAAGCCCAGAATGTGCGCGTCGCTTTCTTCGATGTGGACGGCGTGCTGACCGACGGCGGACTGTACTTTTCCGAGTCCGGCGAAACCCTCAAGCGCTTCAACACCCTGGACGGCCACGGCCTCAAACTTCTGCAAAAAGCCGGCATTACTCCGGCCATCATCACCGGCCGCGACTCCGCGCCGCTGCGCCTGCGCCTGCAAGCCCTGGGCATCACCCACGCCGTCTTCGGCACCGAAGACAAACGCCCGGCGGCCGAAAAAATCCTGGCTGAGCTGGGGCTGGACTGGTCCCAGGCCGCGGGCATCGGCGACGACTGGCCCGATCTGCCGGTAATGCGCCACTGCGCCCTGGCCTGCGCCCCCGCCAATGCCCAGGCCGAGGTGCTGGCCGCAGCCCACTATGTCACCCAGCGCATCGGCGGCCACGGAGCGGCCCGCGAGTTCTGCGACCTATTGTTGGTCGCCAGTGGCCGCTACGCCGCGCTGCTGCAAGCGTACCTGGCGTGATGGTGGTGCTGCAATCGGCGTGGAACCGCCTCTCCATCTACCTGCCCGTGCTAATGATGGGCGTGCTGGCCCTGGGCAGCTACTGGCTGGTGCGTAACACGCCGATTTTTACTGCGGCCAGTGCCGCAGCCCCGCTGACGCACGAGGCCGACTACTTCATGCGCAACTTCTCGGTCAAGAATTTTGATGCCCAAGGCCAGCTGAAAAGCGAGGTCTTTGGCAGCGAAGCCCGCCATTTCCCGGACACCGACACCGTGGAGATCGACCAGGTGCGCATTCGTTCGGTGAATCCGCAGGGTCTGGTCACCGTATCCACCGCCGACCGGGGCCTGAGCAACGCCGACGGGTCCGAGGTCCAGCTGTTTGGCAACGCCGTGGTGGTGCGCCAGGCGGTCGTCAATAAAGGCGTGGTGGTACAGCCTAAATTGGAGTTCCGCAGCGACTTTCTGCACGCCTACCTGGACACCGAACGGGTGCGCTCAAACAAACCCGTCACCCTGGTGCGCGGCACCGACACCTTCACCGCCGACTCCATGGACTACAACAACCTGGACCGCCTGATGCAGCTCGATGGCCGTGTCAAAGGCGTGTTGATACCCCAGCCTGCCAAATAGGGAAACAGCATGTCCCCACTGGTTTTCATCACCGGCGCGTCCAGCGGCATTGGCCAGGCCCTGGCCTTGCGGTATTTCCAGGCGGGCTACCGGCTGGCTTTGGTCGCGCGCCGTGTTTCAGTGCTCGAATCATGGCTCACCGCCCATGGAGTAAGCGTAAGCAGCTATCAAATATATAGTGCAGACGTGGCCGTGCCCGAGAGCATCATTGCCGCAGGCCAGGCCTGCATCGCCAGCCAGGGCGTGCCGGACGTGGTGATCGCCAGCGCGGGCATCAGCATCGGCATGGACACCGCCATGGTGGAAGACATTGCCGTAATGGCGCAGACCTTTGCCACCAACACCATCGGTACGGCGGCGACTTTCCACCCGTTTATCCAGCCCATGGTGCAGCGGGGCAGTGGGGCCCTGGTGGGTATTGGCAGCGTGGCCGGTATCCGGGGCCTGCCGGGCCATGGTGCGTACTGCGGCAGTAAAGCGGCTGTCATTGGCTACTGTGAAAGCCTGCGTGGCGAGTTGCGTGCCAGCGGCGTCCGGGTCGTGACCATTTGCCCCGGCTATATCGATACCCCGCTCACACAGAAGAACAGCTATGGCATGCCGTTTCTGATGCAACCTGAAGCTTTTGCCGAGAAAGCTTTCAAAACGATTGCAGCCGGTGACAGCTACCGCGTGATTCCGTGGCAGATGGGTATCGTGGCCAAGTTAATGCGCTTATTACCCAATGCCGTGTATGACAAGTTACTGGTGGGCCGTGCCCGCAAACCCCGGCAATCTGCCGACCCTGGACAAAACTGAATGCAGAAGTAGAAACAAAAAAGGCTCCGAAGAGCCTTTTTTAGCAGGATGAAATCCCGATCAACGCTTTAGTAACCGCCACGGCCACCGCCGCCATTACCGCCGCCACCGCCACGTGGGCCGGAGCCGTAGGGGCTGCGGAAACCACCGTCGCCACCACCGCCACCGCTGCGGCCACCGCCGCCGCCGTAACCGCCGCCGCCGCCTTCGCCGCCGCGTCCACCACCACCACCGTAGCCGCCGCCACCGCCACCGCTGCGGCCACCGCCGCCGCCGCCGTAACCGCCACCACCGCCGCCTTCACCACCACGGCCGCCGCCGCCATATCCGCCGCCACCACCACCACCGTAGCCACCGCCGCCGCCTGTGCGGGGGGGGCGCGCTTCCATGGGACGGGCTTCGTTGACAACGCAACTACGGCCACCCAGAGGCTGGCCATTCATGCCGTTGATAGCTGCCTGTGCTTCGGCATCGCTACCCATTTCGACAAAACCAAAGCCTTTGGAGCGACCGGTGTCGCGCTCCATCATGACCTTGGCACTGGTGACGCTACCGAACTGGCTGAAAGATTGTTCCAGATCGCTGTCGCGCACGGAGTAAGGCAGATTGCCGACGTACAGTTTGTTGCCCATCAAGGGACTCCTCAAAAACACATTAATAAAGCGATGGAATCCCGAAAACGCAATCTGAAAACTTAGGACGCGAAACCGATCGACACCGCAAACGTGTATGGAAAAGTAATCCACACTTTTATATTATGCGGCGACTTCGGGGGAATTCAAATAAAAAATGCGCCTGCGGATGAGCCCGTAAATTCCGGGCAACAAAAAAGGGCCACGAGGGCCCTTTTTCATTTTGTGGCTGGGGCGCAAGCCCCAAGCGAACAAATTTTAGTAGCTGTTGCGGCCACCGCCGTAACCGCCGCCACCATTGCCGCCGCCGCCGTAGCCGCCGCCGCCGCCATTGCCACCACCGTAGCCGCCGCCGCCGGAGCGGGGAGGACGGGCTTCCATCGGACGTGCTTCGTTGACAACCAGGTTACGGCCGCCCATAGCTTGACCGTTCATGCCCTTGATAGCTGCTTGTGCTTCGGCATCGCTGCCCATTTCGACAAAGCCGAAACCTTTGGAGCGGCCGGTGTCACGTTCCATCATGACCTTGGCGCTGGAGATGGAGCCGAACTGGCTGAAAGCCTGTTGCATGTCTTCATCGCGGAAAGAATAAGGCAGGTTGCCTACGTAAAGTTTGTTGCCCATGAAAGGACTC
>CAUPNG010000015.1:0-107138 GCA_963512605.1 uncultured Albidiferax sp.
GCCCGACCGCGAAGGCGGCACGCCCGAGGCCCGCCTGCGCAAGGGCACGCCGGTGCTGGAGCGGGCCGACGATGTGTTCACCAACCATATCCATGCCGACGACCTGGCCCGCGCCTGTGTCAAGGCCCTGTGGCAGGGGCGACCACAGCGCGTCTACAACATCAACGACGACAGCGCCCTGTTGATGGGCGACTACTTTGACTTTGCGGCCGACCTGTACGGCCTGCCCCGCCCGCCACGGGTACCGCGCCATGCCACACAAGGGCAGTTGTCGCTGATGCTGCTGAGCTTTATGTCCGAGTCGCGGCGCTTGGACAACACGCGGATGAAGCGTGAGCTGCGGCTGAAACTGTTGTATCCCACAGTAGCGACGGGCTTGGTATCAGACCGGTAGGTAGCGGGCTCAATGCCCCCACCTGCGCTGCTGCCAGCGCGCCCGCTGCAGAGCGCACAGCTCCCACAAGCCCCAGACCAGGCAAGCGGGCACAGCCACCAGGCGCATGACCGCCGCTTTGCGAAACAACACCATGGCGGACTCCTCTGAAAGACAGAAAGTCCACCCTACACCCGCAGCGTGACAGGCGCGTGACCGTGGGTCGGCGCGGGCGCTTGTAGGCTGCGCGCCACAAAGCTGCAGCCTAGCTACTGGGCTCCAAGTTCTCTGGCATGGCCCGTGCCGATTCAATTTCCTGGACGACCTGGAGAATGCGCTCGGCCACCACCGCCTTTGAAAACAGGAAGCCCTGGACACCGTAGCAGTTCAACGACAAAAGTTTCTGGTACACCCACACGTCGTCCACGCCTTCGGCAATCACCTCGACATTCAAATTCTTCGCCAATTCCATGGTCGAACTCACAATCATCGCGCTGGACTGGTGGTTGCGCATCTGGCGGATGAATTGCTGGTCTATTTTCAGGAAATGCAGTGGAAACTGCTGCAGATGCAGCAGGGAGCTGTAGCCGGTTCCATAGTCATCGATACTGATTTTGACCCCCAGGTCCATCAAGCCCGACAAGACCTTCTTGACATGCACGGGATCCGAAAGGTCGCTCGATTCCGAAATCTCAATTTCCAGGTATTTGGCTGGCATCTGGGTTTTCTCCAGCACCCCCCTGATTTCTCGGACCAGATCGAAGCCCATGATATCTTTGGCGACCACGTTCAGTGCAATCCCAATCACCAGACCCTGTTCGCTCCAGATGTGCCATTGCTTCGCCGCGTCACGCAGCACCAGTGTGAATAATTGGTGCGCCAAATCGGTGGTTTCAATCTTCTGGATAAATTCATTGGGCATGACCAGGCCCCGTTCGGGATGGTGCCATCGGATCAACGCTTCCACCCCGATGACCTTCTGGGTGCTGGCGTGGATTTTTGGCTGGTAATAAACGATCAATTGGCACGCAGCCACTGCGCCACGGAAATCCGCCAATACCCAATTCTTGTCTTCGGCAATATCTTTGGCCTTTTCATACATCTCTACCTGGGACTGGCTTTCGCGTGCCCATACCAGCGCCCGCTCGCTCTCTTTCAGCATCAAAGCAAAATCCAGTTTTTCAAACCGATAATCGATTGACACACCGATACTGCACATGATGCGTATGACCACGCCGTTGACGGTGACTGGCTCCTCCAGCAGGCGGTGCATCTGCCAGGCCTGCTCTTCGATCACGCGCCGGTTTTCCACATTCAGCATCAGCAGTGCAAACTCATCGCCGTCGACCCGACCGAAATGGTGGCCGTTTTTAAGGCTTTCAGTGTAGAAGCGGTGGGCAACGGCCTTGATGATCAAGTCCCCCATATGGAAGCCAAAAATGTTGTTGATCGATTTAAATCCATCAATGTCAATCAGCAGCAATCCATTTTTCTTGTCCAGCTGGTAGGTGCTGGTTTCGATCACGTGCTCCATATGGTTTCGGTTGGGAATACCGGTGAGGTAATCCGTTCGGTTTTGCTCTTCCAATCGCCGGTTGGTGCGAATGATGTTCTTGATGGATATGCGCAACTGGTACCACCCCAGAAGCATCAGTAAAAAGAACCCCCCCAAAATACCCACGGTGGCCGGATGCAATTCTTTGAAATACACCACCAACAGCGCCACAGGCAATAACAACACCAATGGCAACAAGAGCGACAACACATTATTGACATGGCTGCCCTCCTCACTAGGCCGCGGCACAGACAACTGTTTCATCTGGGGGTGCAATGCCAGTGCACCATAGGTCACATACGCCAGCAACCATAAGATGAGATTGAAATTATCCGGAACACCCAAACTGGAGCTGGTGCCGTGAAACAATGACTCTCCTGCGGCAAACAAAACGGTTGCCACGGCAAGCAGGGTGAAAACTCTGGATCGATACGCTGCACTGCTGGTCCATATCCACAGCAACATGCCGATCTCGACATACGACATGGTGGGATACACCATCCTGAATGTCTGCGGTTGGTCGATTGAAAACCCATACTGCACAATGGTCGGAAGAAATAGAAACTGCCAGCCCATCAAGATCAGGCTGGTGGCCAAAATGCAGCCCTGGAAAAAACCATGCCGTGGAAAATCTCGGTGCAATTTGCTTGCAAACTGAAATAAGGCCGTCGCCATGCACAGATGGCCTAAAAACAGGAACCCATCTGCTGGCGACAGACTGGATCCAAACAGCCCACTGACATCGGTATTGGCCTGGATCAGTGCACCTGACAACTGCAAAATAATCGCCAGCAGAAAGTAGACCCAGGGCCCCACCATCCCGGAAGCATGCATCTTGATGCCGCGAAATATCCCAAAAATGCTATAGAAAACAATAGCAAAATAGAGAACATCGCGCACGCCGAATCGATCGGCCAGCGGCAAGCTTACCGATGCCACGGCTCCCACAATCCAGTATTTTTTCCATTCGGCCATGGTTTATTTCTCAGCGTTTTGAGGGTCAGTCGTCGCCCCGAACTGGAACGCGATGGCTGAAGCCGAAGCGCGGCACGCGCGCCTAACGGGTTGTAGCGCAAAACGGCGCAAATTAAACAACTCGGTACAAATCAACACAAGGTATACAAAAATTACTGGTAATCGCTTAAGCCCACCGCGTGACAGGAGCATGACCATGTGCAATAGCCTCGCAACGCGCTGGATTAGCCCCCGCAACAGGTGCCGCCTAGGTATCCTGGCCCCCGTGCCCCACCCCTCCCCCTTTGAATTGCCCGAGCTGGACGCGCTGGAGCGCACCATCGCCCTGGGCGGGCCGCACCTGCAGGCGCGTACTGTGTGCCACGTGGACCTGCCCGGCGGCAGCCATTCCCCTGCCCGTTACCCGGTGCTGTGCATCACCCTGGGCAACCCCGCGCTGGACGTGCCCGCGGTGGGCTACTTTGGCGGCGTGCACGGGCTGGAGCGCATCGGCGCGGGCGTGGTGATCGCCTACCTGCACAGCCTGGTGGAGCGGCTGGCCTGGGACAGCGCGCTGCACCGCCAGCTGGAGTCGGTACGCCTGGTGTTCATGCCCATCGTCAACCCCGGCGGCATGGCGCTGGGCACGCGGGCCAATCCCCAGGGCGTGGACCTGATGCGCAACGCGCCGGTGGATGCGCGCGAGCCGGTGCCTTTTATGGTGGGCGGGCAGCGGCTGAGTGCGCGGCTGCCGTGGTTTCGCGGGGCGTTTGGCGCAGCCATGGAGGCCGAAACCCTGGCCGTGTGCGCGGTGGTGCAGGCCGAGCTGCTGTCGCGGCCTTTTAGCCTGTCGGTGGACTGCCATTCGGGCTTTGGCACCCGCGACCGGCTGTGGTTTCCCTACGCCCACACCCGCACGCCGATTGCCCACCTGGCCGAGATGCATGCGCTCAAAGCCATCTTCACCGCCTCGCACAGCCACTACCGCTACATCTTCGAGCCGCAAAGCCTGCAGTACCTGGCGCACGGCGACCTGTGGGACCACCTGTACCGGCAGGCCTGTGCCCAGCCTGAGCGCATCTTTTTGCCGCTGACGCTGGAGATGGGCTCCTGGCTGTGGGTCAAGAAAAACCCGCGCCAGCTGTTCTCGCGCCACGGCATCTTCAACCCGCTGATCGCCCACCGCCAGCAGCGCGTGCTGCGCCAGCACCAGTCGCTGCTGGACTTTCTGGCCCGCGCCGCGCACGGAAACAAGCTGTGGCTGCCGGACGTGGAGGCACGCACCTACCACCACGCCCAGGCCCGGCACGACTGGTACGGCAGCCACCCATGAGCACCTGGATTTTCCTGCGCGGCCTGACCCGCGAGAGCGGCCACTGGGGGGCGTTCACCGCGCAGTTTGAAACCGCCCTGCCCGGCTGCGCGGTGGTGGCACTGGACCTGCCCGGCAACGGCAGCCTGTGCCAGCACGCCAGCCCCACCCGGGTGCAAGACATGGTGGCCCACTGCCGCGCCGAGCTGGACCGCCGCTGGCTGCCGCCGCCCTACCACCTGCTGGGCATGTCGCTGGGTGCGATGGTGGCGGTGGCGTGGTCGGCGGCGCACCCCATTGAAGTGGCAGCGCAGGTGCTGGTCAACACCAGCCTGCGCCCGTTCAGCCCGTTCTACCAGCGGCTGCGGCCCCGCAATTACGGCTTGCTGCTGCGGCTGGTGCTGCCGGGTGCCAGCCCTGACGATTGGGAACGTTGCATCCTGCGCATCACCAGCCAGGGCGGGCACGACGCGGTCCTTTCGCAGTGGCTGGCCCTGCGTGCGCAGCACCCCGTCACCCGCGCCAACGCCCTGCGCCAATTACTGGCCGCGGCCCGCTACCGTGCGCCAGATGCCACTTCCACCCCCACCCTGCTACTGGCCAGCGCACAAGACCAACTGGTATCGGTCGCCTGCTCCTACGCCCTGGCCCGGCAATGGCAGTGCGGCCTGCAAGTGCATCCCACCGCAGGCCACGACCTGCCGCTGGACGACGGCGACTGGGTGGCCCGGCAGATCGCCGGGGCCTATCCACTATCTAATTTATAGCTTCTCACGCCCATTGAATAAGCACGAACGGCCTAAAAAGCATATAAGTTTCGCAGAGACACCCCTTCCAGGGATTCCGTGGAACTGGCTTTGCCAGGCCGCTGGAATCGCCCCCTGCAAGGGGGTTGGCGGAAAGTGCGAAGCACTGGAGCCTGGGGGTGTGCCTATTCACACGGATTGGCGAAAGGCAATGATGGCCTGGTTGCGCAGGGTGCGCAGCAGGGCCAGCTCTTGCTCGTCCAGCGGCAGCACACCTTTTTCGGCCATGTCGGCGTAGACCAGGCCGAAAGGCTTGCCCTTGATCACCAGGGGCAGCAGCAAAAAGGTGGGCGCGTGGACGTGGCTGCGGTACCAGGCGGGCAGGCGCTGGGCAATGCGCGGCTCGGTGGCATCGCTGATCAAGGTGTCCACGCCTTTGAGGCAGACGGTGCTGAACAGGTCCAGGCTGCTGGCCTTGAGGGCGATGTGGAAGGTCTTGACGACCTTGTCGATAGGGCCCACCCCCTCCACGCCCGCACCCAGGCCGAAGCGCCCGGTCAGCGCATCGGCCTTGGGGTCGCGCAGGCAGAACACCACCCGCTGGAAGCCCATGGCGCGGACCATGGTTTCCAAAATCATGCGCAGCACATCGCTGAGCTTGAAGTCTTCCACCATGGCCTGGCTGATGTCCTGGATGCCGGCCGACAGCACATCGGCCACGCTGGGTGCCACCACAGGATGGTCCTTGTCGGGCACGGGGGTCGGCGTGGCCTGCAGGGCCAGCGGGGCCAGGGCATCGGGCGGCTCGGCCTTGTCGGGCATAGCAAGTGGGTGCGCGGCGATGTCTTCGTCGGGGTGCTGCAGCAACTGGGCGGCGGCCGAGCCCTCGGCCACGCTCAGCTCCATGGCACTGGCCATGTCGATGAGCTTCTTGCGCGCCGCCACGGTGGCCTGGCGCACCTGCTGGGGGCGGATGCCCAGGGTCTTGGCGTACAGCCCGGCCTCTTGCGCCAGCCGCAGCTCCAGTTCGCGGGGCGGGGCGCGCAGCAAAATGTCGGCCATGTCGTTGGCCACCAGGGCGATCCAGCGCAACCGCTCGGCCGCCTGCACCGGCGGGCGCAGCGGCGGTTCACCCCGTGGCCTGCGCATGCTGTGCTGGATGGCATCGGGCAGGCCCCAGGCTTTGGCCACGCCCAGGCCCAGGGTTTCAAAGTCCACCCCCAGCACGCTGGCGGAGGCGCGGGCTTCGGACTGCGGCTTGTAGCTGGAACCCACCAGGTGGCGCACCGCCCGGGCTTCGTCGGCAAAGTAGAACTCGGCCAGCATGCGGCCCAGGTTCTGGAACATGGCGGCGATGAAGGCCTCTTCGTTCTCGTGCGCCTCGGCGCACAGCTCCACCGCAATCGAACCCGCCATCAGGGCGCGCAAGAATTCGTCCTTGATCAGGTGGGCATGGGCCTTGTCGCGCATGTGCTCCAGCAGCACCAGGCTCAGCGCCATGTTGCGCACGCCGTTGAAGCCCACCAGGCTGACCGCCCGCGACACGGTGTTGATACTGCCGCCCCGGGCTGCGAAGTGGGCGCTGTTGACCAGGCGCAGCAGCTTGTTGGTCAGCGCCACGTCTTTCAAAATCTCGTTGGTGAAACTGGCGATGCTCTCGGTTTCCGAGCTGGCCATGCCCTGGATGCGCACCACCGCGTCCGACATGGCGGGGAAGTCGCTCTTGAAGCGCATGCGGACCATGAGCGCGTCCAGGCGGCCATCGGCGGGCGCACCGGGGGTGCCGGGCAAGGCGGTCAGCGGGGCGTGCAGGGTGCTGTCGGCCCACTGCGACAAGGCCCGGCGCAGCGCCTGCAGGCTGGGGGTGCGCTGGGATTCGAGCGCCTGGGCCTGGTCCACGATGGCCTGCAGGTCGTCGTCCCGCTCCACCGCCGTGCCATGCGGGCCGGCCAGCATGGCCTCCAGCACATGGCCCACGGCTGCCACATCGTCTTGCGGCAGGGCGGCAGACGCAAAGGCGGTGTCGGTGAAGTCGCTGGTATTCGCCAGATGGGCCCGGCCCGTGGCATCTACCTGCACACTGGCCGTGGTGGGCGGGCCATGGGGCCGCCCGGCGGCATGGGCGGCCAGCAGGGCATCCAGCAGGTCCAGCGCCAGCGCCACGGCTTCGGCAGGCGGCAAAGCACCGCGCTGGGCCAGCAGGCTGTGCAAGTTTGGCATCGACGTGCGCGGGTCAGGGTCGGCCATAGGTCTATCGGTGGGAGTGAAAACGGGTCCGTTGGAAGTATGACACCCCCGCCCCGCGTTGTCGGCGGTGTGCGGCAAGTTTTTGCACACTGCCGAGTGTGCAGCCTGTGTGTACGCAGCCCGAATGCCGCTAACATCGCGGGTTGCCCGCCACGCCCACACCCCCATCCGCCGACCCCATCGACATCGTCTACCTCTGGGTGGACGGTAACGACCCGCTGTGGCGCGCCAAGCGCCAGCAGGCCGCCGCCACGCTGCATGACCACACCCGCATGGCCGCCTACGCCAACGTGGAGGGGCGGTTTCGCGACAACGACGAGCTGCGCTACAGCCTGCGCGCGCTGGAGCGCTTTTTCCCCGGCCACGGCCACATCTACCTGGTGACCGACGCGCAAACCCCGGCCTGGTTGGCCGCTGTGCCCGGCATCAGCGTGGTGGACCACCGCGCGCTGATCCCGGAATCAGCCCTGCCCACCTTCGATTCCGGCCATATCGAGTCGTACATCCACCGCATTCCGGGCCTGTCGGAGCGCTACTTTTATCTGAACGACGATGTGTTTTTTGGCGCGCCGGTGGTGTTGGACGACTGGTTCTGGCCCGGTGGCGTGTGCGTGGCCTGGTCGGATGAGCCGCCGGTGAGCGATGAGCCGCTGCGCCCCGATGCCACCGCGCTGGACAACGCCTGCCGCCGCTCCAACCAGTGGCTGCGCGCCCACCCGGTGCCGGGATACCAGCACACCTTTCGCACCTTTGCGCACGCGCCCCGGCCCTTGTGCAAGTCGCTGCTGGCCACGCTGGAGCAGGTAGCGCCCGACATGTTTGCCCGGGTGCGCTCCACCGTCTTCCGCGCCTGGGACAAGCCTGCCATCGTCTCCGACTTTGTGCTGCGCTGGGCGCTGGCCCAAGGGCAGGCCCGGTTGCGCGACTACGCCCACCAGTATGTGTGCACCAGCGATGCCGACACCACCGACCACCTGGACCAGCTGGTGGCCCGCAACGGCCAGTTGGCCTTTTTCTGCATCAACGACACCACCGACGATGCCCTGCCCCACGACCCGCGCCTGGCCCGGGTGCGGGATGCCTTGCAGCAGATGTTTCCGCTGCCCTCCAGGTTCGAGCGTTAGAAGCTCAAACGGTCTTTAAACGTACAGCGGCTCTTCCTGCATGGCTTCGATTTGCTCGGTGAGCATGTTGACCTGGCCGACCCAGTAATCGCTGCTGCCAAACCACGGGAAGTTGACCGGAAAGGTGGGGTCGCTCCAGCGGCGGGCCAGCCAGGCGCTGTAGTGGATCAGGCGCAGCGTGCGCAGCGGCTCGATCAGGGCCAGCTCGCGCCGGTCGAAGCTGCGGAACTGCTCGTAGCCATCCACCAGGCCACTGAGCTGGCCGGTGCGCTGGGCCCGGTCGCCGCTCAGCAGCATCCACAGGTCTTGCACCGCCGGGCCAGTGCGGGCATCGTCCAGGTCGACAAAGTGCGGGCCGCCACCGGGCCGGTCGGTGGGGGTCCAGAGGATGTTGCCGGGGTGGCAGTCGCCGTGCAGGCGCAGGGTTTTGACTTGAGAGTCTTTTTGGCCTCCAGCGCCCATGGGAAGGGCGGAGGCAGCTATCAAATCGAGAGCTTCCGTACAGGCCTTCTGCCATGGGCCCTGCACATCCAGCGGCACGATGTCGTGCTTCACCAGCCAGTCGCGCGAGTGGATGCCAAAGCTGTGCAGGTCCAGCGCCGGGCGGTGCACAAACGGCTGCTTGGCCCCCACGGTGTGGATGCGGGCCAGGAAGCGGCCAATCCATTCCAGCACCTCGAAGTCGTCCAGCTCGGGCGCGCGCCCACCCCGGCTGGGGCTGACGCTGAAGGCGAACCCGGCGAACGGGTGCAGCGTAGCCCCCTGCAGCACCAACGGGCCGACAGCGGGAATCTCGGCGGCCATCAATTCAGCGGCAAAGCTGTGCTCTTCGAGTATCTGCGCCTGGCTCCAGCGGCCTGGCCGGTAGAACTTGGCCACCACCACGTTGCCGTCTTCCAGGTGCGCCTGGTAGACCCGGTTTTCGTAGGAGCTGAGGGCCATCAGGCGGCCATCGCCAAACAGGCCCACACTGGCCAGTGCGTCCATCACCACGTCGGGTGTCAGGGCCTGGTAATCATGGACGGGACCGGAGGAATCTAAGGGGTTGGACATGGGGCGATTGTCGTCGCTCCCAAACAAAACGCCCGCGCCAAAAAAATGGCACGGGCGGTGAAAGGCATTCCCTAGGCAAGCGCAGCGAAGCCCCTTCCAGAACTGCACGGAACTGGCTCCGCCAGGCCGCTGCAGTTGCCCCCTGCAAGGGGGTTGGCGGCTACCTGCGTCCTCGGCTGTACCAGCCGATTCCGGGGCAGTGAGCAAGCCTGGGGGTGTGCCTAGTTACGCCAAAGTCAGGGTGACTTCGATGTTGCCACGGGTGGCATTGGAGTAGGGGCACACGCCGTGGGCGGTGTCGATCAGGTCCTGGGCCACAGCGCGGTCCATGCCGGGCAGGCTGATGACCAGCTTGGCGGCGATGCCGAAGCCTGCGGGGATGGGGCCGATGTCAATCGATGCGTCGATCGATGCGTCAGCAGGCACGGTGATCTTCTTCATGCCGGCCACGTGCTTCATGGCACCCATGAAACAGGCCGAGTAGCCTGCAGCGAACAGTTGCTCGGGGTTGGTGCCGTCGCCATTGCCGCCCAGGGCCGGTGGGGGTGCCAGCTTGACGCTGAGTTTGCCGTCGTCGCTTTTGGATTGGCCGTCGCGGCCACCGGTGGTGTGGGCGTGGGCGGTGTAGATCACTTTGTCGAGTTTGGTGGGCATGGTGCTTCCTTGGGTTGAAAAAAGTGTCAGGCGGTGGTTAAGCGATCACGCAGTGCCTGGACTTGCTGCGTGAGGGAAAGAACTTCGGGAATGCTGCACTGGGTGGCACTGAGAACGCAAGGCGGAATTTTGACCGCTTCGGTCTTGAGATTGCGGCCTGCGGGCGTCAGGGTGATGAACACCCGGCGCTCGTCCTGCAGGTCGCGCTGGCGGCTGATCCAGCCTGCCGCTTCCATGCGCTTGAGCAGCGGGGTCAGCGTGCCGGAGTCGAGTGACAAGCGATCGCCCAGCTCGGACACCATCAGCGCGTCGCGCTCCCACAGCACCAGCATCGCCAGGTACTGCGGATAGGTCATGCCCAGCGCCTTGAGCAGCGGCTTGTACAGCTTGGTCATGGCCAGGGAAGCGGAATACAGCGCAAAGCACAGCTGGTTGTCCAGCAACAGCGTCTCGTCGGCAGTGAAGGATGGGGCGGGCATGGGTTGAATTATATCGTGCAATTAAATTTTGCACAACTTAATTTCAAAACGCACCGAAGTGCGTCGCCTTTCAACTTAGGGCGACGCTGAATAAGTCCCCGCGAGGCGGCGCGCCCTGGATCGGGATGGGATGCTAGACGCAAACCACAGACATAGCTTGGGCTATGGCGAGGATTTGCAACGACGCAGACCGCCCGAGGCCAGGGATGCGCAGACCGCGAGGGACTTGTTCAGCGTTGCCTTAGTACTTGTACACGCCCTGCCCCGTCTTGCGCCCCAGGCGGCCTGCGGCCACCAGCTCTTTGAGCAGCGGGCAGGGGCGGTATTTGCTGTCGCCAAATTCGGTCAGAAACACCTCCATCACCGCCAGGCACACGTCCAGGCCGATCATGTCGGCCAGGGCCAGCGGGCCGATGGGCTGGTTACAGCCCAGCTTCATGCCCGCGTCAATGTCTTCCGGCGTAGCCACGCCCTCGGCCAGCACAAACAGCGCCTCGTTCACCATGGGCATCAGGATGCGGTTGACCACGAAGCCGGGGCCGTTCTTCACGGTGATGGGGGTCTTGCCCAACACAGCAGACATGGCGTGCACCGCATCGTGGGTGGCATCGCTGGTTTGCAGGCCGCGAATGATCTCTACCAGCGCCATCAGCGGCACGGGGTTGAAGAAGTGCATGCCGATGCAGCGGTCGGGCCGTTGGGTCACCGCGGCCAGCTTGGTGATGGAAATGGACGAGGTGTTGGAGGCAATCAGCACCTCGGGGGCCAGCAGCGCGTCCAGCTGCTGCACGATCTTGACCTTGAGGGCGTAGTTTTCGGTGGCGGCCTCAATGACCAACTGGGCGCTGGTGAAGTCGCTGTACTGGGTGGAAACTTTAATACGGGCCAGGATGGCGGCCTTGTCCTCGGCCGTGAGTTTGTCTTTCTTGATCAGCCGGTCCAGGCTGCCTGCGATGGTGGCCAGGCCCTTGGCCACCGCCTCGTCGCTGATGTCTACCATCACCACCTGCAGGCCCGCCGCCGCACAGGTTTGCGCGATGCCATTGCCCATGGTGCCCGCGCCGACAATGCCGACGGTGTTGATTGTCAAAATGCCGCTCATAGAAAACTCCCGATTGAAAGACTAGTTTGGTTGCAGTGCAGCATTCATCATAAACATCCCTTATGTTCGACTACCTCATTATTGGCGGGGGTGCGGCAGGCTGTGTGCTGGCCGGGCGGCTCAGCGAAGACCCGGCGATCCACGTTGCCCTGCTCGAATCCGGCCCCAGCGACCACAGCGCCCTGGTGCAGTGCCCGTCGGGCATCGCGCTGCTGGCCCGCACCGGCCAGGCGCAGTGGCGCTTTGCCACCGTGCCGCAGCCGGGCCTAAACGGGCGCTGCGGCTACCAGCCCCGGGGCCGGGTGCTGGGAGGCAGCAGTTCCATCAACGCCATGGTCTATACCCGAGGCCAGCCGGGCGACTTTGACTTCTGGGCGGCCCAGGGCAACCCCGGATGGAGCTATGCCGATGTGCTGCCGTACTTCCAAAAAGCCGAAAACAATAGCCGGGGCGCGGATGCCTGGCACGGCGCAGAGGGCCCACTGCACGTGAGCGACCTACAGCAGCCGCACCCCGCCAGCCAGGCCTTTGTGCAAGCCGCCGTGCAGGCCGGGTTTGCCGCCAATACCGACTTCAACGGTGCCCGCCAGGAGGGCGTGGGCCTGTACCAGGTGATGCAAAAAGACGGCGAACGCTGCAGCGCGGCCAAGGCCTACCTCACGCCCCATCGGGCGCGGCCCAACCTGCAGGTGTTTACCGGTGCGCACACCACCCGCATCCTCACCCAGAACCGCCGCGCCGTGGGCGTGGAGTTCATGCAGGATGGGCAGCTGTTGCAACTGCGTACCGCAGGCGAGGTGCTGCTGTGCGCCGGGGCCTTGCAGTCGCCGCAGCTGCTGATGCTATCGGGCATTGGCGACCACGCGCAGTTGCTGGCCAACGGCATTGCCACCGTGCACCATCTGCCCGGCGTGGGCCAGCATCTGCACGACCATGTGGACGTGGTGCAGGTGGTGAAAGCCCCCCAGGCCAAGGATTTATGGGGCATCTCGCCCACCGGCGTGGCCCACATCGCCCAGGGCGTGTGGGATTGGCGGCGCGACCGCACCGGCCTGCTGACCAGCAACCTGGCCGAGGCGGGTGGCTTCCTCAAAAGCCAGCCCAGCGAGCCCCAGCCCGACTTGCAACTGCACTTTGTGCCCGCCCCATTGGCCGACCATGGCCGCAAGACGCTGTGGGGCCACGGCTATTCGGTGCATGTGTGCGTGCTGCAGCCCGCCAGCCGGGGCAGCGTGCGGCTGAACGGCAAAGACCCGCTGGCGCCACCGTTGATCGACCCCAACTTCCTGGGCGCGCTGGACGATATGGAACGGCTGCGGCGCGGGTTCCAACTGGTGCGGCGCATCTGCGCCCAGCCCGCACTGGCGGCATGGGGCGGCCGCGAACGCTCAGCCCATGCCCAAAGCGAGCTGGAACTGGAATTGCTGCTGCGCGAAACGGCCGACACCGTGTACCACCCGGTGGGCAGTTGCCGTATGGGCCCAGGGGGGCCCGAAGAGCATACCGACGTGGTCGATGCCCGCCTGCGGGTCCACGGCATGGCCGGGCTGCGGGTGGTGGATGCGTCCATCATGCCGCGCACCGTCAGCGCCAATACCACGGCGGCCACCACCATGCTGGCCGAAAAAGCCGCAGATATGTTGCGCGAGGATGCGGCGCAAGCCTGATTTGTTTGGAAGAATGGTGGTTCGACCATCGCACGAATGGTTTACTCCTCTAGCCCCCCATGCACCTCCCCGAACGCCCCCGGCTCAACGCCATCGCTGGCCCCATCTTTGGCGAGTTTTTGCTCGGCTACACCGTCATCATCGCCGGGCTGTGGCTGGCCTCACACGCTTCGGACGGCGCAGCGGGCAGCCTGGGGCTGGCCAACCAGGTACTGGAAACGCTGTACGTGGTGTTCCGGGTGCTGGCCATCGGCATGGGCGTAGTCATCACCCAGCTGCTGGGCGGCCAGCAGCTGGAGCAGGTGCGGCGCACGGCATTGGCGGGCCTGGGCGCATGCACCTGGGCGGGCTTGCTGGTGGTGGCGGTGCTGGTGTTTGGCAGCGACTGGATTCTGGACGTGCTGAACGCCCCCGCAGAAATCCTGCCACTGGCCGGCCCGTACATGCAGTTGCTGGCCCCCGCCGCGCTGCTGGACGGCTACAACCTCACCATGGCCTCCATTCTGCGGGCCCATCTGCATGTGCGCGACTCGCTCAAGGTGATGGTCATCATGCACTGCACCCACCTGGCGCTGGCCGTGCCGCTGATGCTGGGCGTGGGACCGTGGGACGGGCTGGGGCTGTACGGCTTTGCGGTGGCCCTGCTGGTCAGCCGCGCTGTGGGCCTGGGCCTGCACCTGGTGCTGTGGCGCAAGCGCATGGCCCTGGTACCCACCGCCCGCCACTGGTGGCAGCTGCACTGGCGGGTGCTGGCCCCGGTGCTGCGCATCGGCGTGCCCGGTGCCAGTGCCGAGCTGGGCTACCGCGCCGCCTTCATGGTGTCGCTGGCCGGGGCCGCCCGGCTGGGCGTGGTGGCGCTGGCCACCCATGCCTACACCCTGCAACTGCTGCGCTACGTGCTACTGATCAGCCTGGCCATCGGCTGGGCCTGCGAGATCATGGTGGGGCGGCTGGTGGGCGGCGGCCAGTTCAACCAAGCCCACGCCCTGGTGCGCAAAGGCCTGCGCAACGGGCTCATGGCCTCGGGCGGCATGGCCGTAGTGGCGGCGCTGGCCGCGCCCTGGCTGATGCGCGTGTTCACCAAAGACCCGCATGTCATCGATGCCGCGCAAACCCTGCTGTGGATTGCCGTGGCGCTGGAGACGGGCCGTGCCTTCAACCTGATCATCACTGGCGCGCTGCGCGCTACTGGCGACGTGATCTACCCGGTGGCCGCCAGCCTGGGCTCGTTTGCGCTGGTGCTGGGCCTGGGCTCGTACTTCCTGGGCCGCAGCTTCGGCCTGCCCGGCATCTTCATCGCCTACGCCGCCGACGAATGGGTGCGCGGCCTGCTTATGTGGGCGCGCTGGCACTGGCACGGCTGGCTACCGCATGCCCGCAACTCGCAGCGGCGGGTGCGTAGGCGGTAATCTGGATTTGAATGAAATCGGCTGCTTGTGCTTATTCCATGGGCGCAAGCAGCTCTTAATTTGATAGTAACGGAGATTCTCTACCTTTCCATTGGGCCCCAGCCAGCACGCGCCTGACGTTCGAGACCGGGTGCAGTAAAGTCACCGGCTATTTTGCAATCGATGAAAGCCCCGCCATGCGCCCCTTCGGCACCCCTCTGTCCCCCTCGGCCACCAAAGTCATGCTGCTCGGCTCCGGCGAGCTGGGCAAAGAGGTCCTGATTGCGCTGCAGCGCCTGGGCGTGGAAACCATTGCGGTGGACCGCTACGACAACGCGCCCGGCCAGCAGGTGGCGCACCATGCGCGCACCATCACCATGAGCGACCCGGCGCAGCTCAAAGCCCTGATCGAAGCCGAGCGCCCGCACCTGGTGGTGCCCGAGATCGAGGCCATCGCCACCCCCATGCTGGAAGAACTGGAAGCCGCGGGCACAGTACGTGTGATCCCCACCGCCCGCGCCGCCCGCCTGACCATGGACCGCGAAGGCATACGCCGCCTGGCCGCCGAGACCCTGGGCCTGCCGACCAGCCCCTACGTGTTTTGCGATTCGCTGTCCGAGCTGCAGGCCGCCATTGACAGCACCACGGGCTACCCCTGCGTGGTCAAGCCGGTGATGAGCAGCTCGGGCAAGGGCCAGAGCAAGATCAGCGGCCCGGCCGATGTGCAAGCCGCCTGGGACGTGGCCATGGCCGGGGGCCGCGTGAGCCACGGGCGCGTCATCGTCGAGGGCTTCATCGACTTCGACTACGAGATCACCCTGCTCACCGTGCGGGCCCTGGGCGCGGACGGTGCGGTGGAAACCCATTTCTGCGAGCCCATTGGCCACATCCAGGTCAGCGGCGACTACGTGGAAAGCTGGCAGCCGCACCCCATGCCCAGCCTGGCGCTGCAACGCTCGCAGGCCATCGCCAAGGCGGTGACCGACAACCTGGGCGGCCAGGGCTTGTTCGGCGTGGAGCTGTTCGTGAAGGGCGACGAGGTGTGGTTCAGCGAGGTCAGCCCGCGCCCGCACGACACCGGCATGGTCACGCTGTGCACCCAGTGGCAAAACGAATTCGAGCTGCACGCCCGCGCCATCCTGGGCCTGCCGGTCAACACGGCCCTCAAGTCACCCGGTGCCAGCGCGGTGATCTACGGCGGTGTGGATGCCCAAGGCATTGTGTTCGACGGCGTGGCCGAGGCGCTGCGCGTACCCAACACCGATATCCGCCTGTTCGGCAAGCCCGAGAGCTTTGTGAAGCGCCGCATGGGCGTGGCCCTGGCCTTTGATGCCGATGTGGAAGTCGCCCGCACGCACGCCAAGCAGGCGGCGGCGCTGGTCAAGCCCCGCCGCGCTTGATGCCGTTCAACCAACTGGTCGCCTGGGCCGACGACTCGGCGCTGCGGATTTTGCTGTCTGCGGGTACGGCGATTGTGCTGGCGCTGGTGTTGCACGCCATCGGGGCCGCGCTGGTACGCAAGGTCACGCACAGCCTGCCGCTGGCCTCGCGCATTGCCAACGCCTGCCATGCGCCCACGCGTTTTGTGCTGCCGCTGATTGCACTGCAGGCGGTGTGGCAGATTGCACCGCGCAACTTCCCGCTGATTGCCGAGGTGCGCCATGCCAACGTGCTGTTGCTGCTGGCCTGTCTCACCTGGCTGGGTATGCGCGTGGTGCGCGGCACCGCCCAGGGGCTGGTCGCCCAGTACCCGCTGGAGGCCGAAGACAACCTGAACGCCCGCCGGGTACACACCCAGACCAAGGTGCTGGCCAACATCCTGGTCATCGGCATTTTGGTGACCGGGCTGGGGGCGATGCTGATGACCTTTCCCGAGGCCCGGCAGTTCGGGGCCAGCCTGCTGGCATCGGCCGGGGTGGTGGGCATCATCGTAGGCATGGCGGCGCGGCCCGTGCTGGGCAACCTGGTGGCAGGCCTGCAGATCGCCCTGAGCCAGCCGCTGCGCATCGACGACGTGCTGATCGTACAGGGCGAGTGGGGCCGGGTGGAGGAGATCACCGGCACCTACGTGGTGCTGAAAATCTGGGACCAGCGCCGCCTGGTCATTCCGCTGCAATGGTTCATCGAGAACCCGTTCCAGAACTGGTCGCGGCGCAACCCCGAGCTGATCGGCACGGTGTTTTTGTGGGTGGACTACACCACACCTGTCCCCGCGCTGCGCGCCGCGCTGGAGCGCATCTGCGCCGCCTCGCCCGCCTGGGACCGCCGCTACTGCAAACTGGACGTGACCGATACCGCCGCCCACGGCATCCAGCTGCGGGCGGAAGTGACGGCTGCCAACGCCGATCTGCTGTGGCGCGTGCGCTGCGATGTGCGCGAGGGCATGGTGGACTTTTTGCAACGCGAATACCCGCAGAACCTGCCCCGCATGCGTGCCGAACTGCATCCTTCGCCCCAGATGGCAGAAGCAAAAAACTACTAAATTTATAGCGCCTCACGCTTATGGAATAAGCACGGGAGGCCGAAATATCCTAAAAATTAGGGATGACAACGCAAGGCCCCCCACGGTAAGCTTGGAGGAAAAATCTCTTTTGGAAGACCTGTCCCGATGATCCGTTTTGCGACCGCCACGCTGCCCGCCAACCTGGCCCGTTTGGCATTGACCACCAGTCTGCTGTTCACACCCGCCTGGGCGGCCACACCCGCCACCCCGTTTTCCGCGGATGCCCTGGTCCAGGGCACGCCCCTGGTCCTCAACGGCGCAGGCACCCGCTACCGGGCGGTGTTCAAGGTCTACGACATGGCCTTGTACACCCCGCGCAAGGTCGGCACGCCGGACGAACTGCTGGCCCTGCCCGGCCCCAAGCTGCTGCGCTTCACCGCCCTGCGCGACATTCCCGGCACCGACCTGGGCCTGGCCTTCATCAAGGGCCTATCGGCCAACGCCCCCAAAGAGCTGGCGTTGAAGCACACCGTGTCGTCCAACCGCCTGATCGAAATCTTCTCGGGCCGCAGCAAGCTCAGCCCTGGCGACAGCTTCGCCATGCAGTTCATCCCCGGCCAGGGCACGCTGTTCTTCATCGGCGACCAGCCCCAGGGCAACCCGGTCGGCGATGCCGAGTTTTTCGCCATGGTGCTCAACATCTGGGTGGGCGGCAGCCCGGCGGATTACGGGCTGAAGGCGGCGTTGCTGGGGCAGGAGCCAGTGAAACGGTAGTGGAGCCGCTTATTCCGCCGCAAACCCTTGCGCCAGGTAGAGGGGGTCCAGCGCGGCCAGTTTGAGCAACTGGAATTCGGCGGACTGGGTGAGCGCCAGCAGCTCGGTATTACCTCTTAACAAAGCCACCAAGGCATTGGTGTCCAGCAAATAGCGCTTACCAGACATCACGCTGGGCTCGCTGGGCTGCCACCGCGTCACCTTGCCACTGCAAGCGCCCGGCCAGATCACCGAGGGCATAGCGGACCGGGGCAGGCTCAGGAACCTCTGTCGCTTCATCCACCACGACCAGCACGCGTGTGCCCGCAGCAAACACGGGTGGCTGGCCCAACCAGGTCAATTCCGCGCCGTTGAGTTGTGCGCTGTAGCTGCGTAGCATGGTGGATACCTCCTGAAACTATCTGCAGATTTTAGGCCGGGCGTAAAAAATCGCTACCCCCGCACCAGCACCAAGCCCAGCGCCGTGAGCACCGCTACCTCCTGGTCGGTGGTGCCGGGCTCCACCACCAGGCCGGTGGCATCGGTGCAGGGGGCAATCACGTAGGGCGAGGCGGCGTGCAGCTTTTCGGCCGAGGCCAGCACCCAGGTCTCTGCCGACTGGGCCATCAGCGCGCGCTTCACGTGGGCTTCTTCCATGTCGCCGGTGCTCAGGCCCACGCGGGCGCTGATGCCGGTCACTCCCATGAAGTACAGGTCGGCGCGCACCCGGCCAATGGCCTCTACCGCCGCCGCGCCCACGGCCACCACCGAGTGCTTGAACAAGCGCCCACCCACCAGTTGCACCTCGATGCGCGGATGCTCCACCAGGGCCAGGGCGATGGTCGGGCTGTGCGTGACCACGGTGGCCTGCAGCGTGGGCGGCAGGCGCAGGGCCAGCTGCTGGCAGGTGGTGCCGCCGTCGATGAACACCACCTGGCCGGGCTGCACCATGGCTGCAGCGGCGGCGGCAATCGCCTGCTTGCCCGGCATCTGCAACTGGCTGCGCGCGGCAAAGTTGGCCATGGCGGGCGACGCAGGCAGTGCCCCGCCGTGCACCCGCTGCAACAACCCCTGGGCCGCCAGCGCGCGCAGGTCGCGGCGGATGGTGTCTTCCGACAGGCCCAGTGCCACGCTGAGGTCGACGGCCACGATGCGACCCTCGCGGCGCAGGGTGTCGAGCAAAAGGTGTTTGCGTTGTTGGGTCAGCATGGCTCGGATTTTTGCACGTTTTTCATTGAGAATGCACGAGTCTGCATGTTTGCGCTAAACTTTAGGCACTACCACCGGAGCCCCCATGCACGCCACTGACAGCATCCGCATCCTTGAACAAAAAGTCTTGTCGCACGACTGGTATTTGCTGAAGAAAAACACGTTCGAGCTGCGCCGCCGCGACGGCAGCTGGCAGCGCCAGAGCCGCGAAACCTACGACCGGGGCAACGGTGCCACCATCCTGCTGTACAACGCCGCCCAGGGCACGGTGGTGCTGACGCGGCAGTTCCGCTTTCCCACCTATGTGAATGGCAACGCCAGCGGGCAGCTCATTGAAGCCTGTGCCGGCCTGCTGGACCAGGACGATGCCGCCACTTGCATCCGCCGCGAGGTGGAAGAAGAAACCGGCTTTCGCATCGACGGCGTGCGCAAGATTTTTGAGGCCTACATGAGCCCCGGCTCGGTCACGGAGAAGGTGTTTTTCTTTGTCGGGGCCTACACCGCTGCCGACAAGGTCTCGGATGGCGGTGGCGAGCACCACGAGGGCGAAGACATCGAGGTGCTGGAGCTGCCCTTTACGGTGGCGCTGGAGATGGTGGCCGACGGGCGCATTTGTGACGGCAAGACGATCATGCTGCTGCAGTACGCGCAACTGCACAGCCTGCTGCAAGCCTAAATCACCGTCAACCCGGCCCCGCCGCCCGACTGCACCAGTTGCCCCCGGCCCGCCTTTTTGGCCTCGTACAACGCGGCATCGGCGCGGGCAATGAGGCCCGACAAGGTGGAGTCGCCATCCTTGAGCACACCCACCCCGGCGCTGTAGTCCAGGGGGAAACCCAGCTCCTTCTCCGCCGTCTGGTGCAGCACGGTGCGCAGGCGCAGGTCGAATCCGATGCTGGCCGAGCGGTGGGTGTTGGCCAGCACGATGCAAAACTCCTCCCCGCCCAAACGGCCCACCAGGTCGCCGGTGCGGCGGCTCTCGCGCAGCAGGCGGGCAAACAGCTTGAGGGCGGTATCGCCCACCTCGTGGCCGTAGGTGTCGTTGACGCGCTTGAAGTGGTCAATGTCCAGCATCATCAACGTCAACGGCTGCTGGTAGCGCAGGGCGTTGGCGAACATGGCCTCGGCGCGCTCCGTCCAGCCGCGGCGGTTCAGCAGGCCGGTCAGGCCGTCGGTCATGGCCAGACTGTGCAGGCGGGCCTTGGCCTCGTCACGCCAGGCGGCCAATAGCGCCACCATGGCGGCGACAAAGGCCATGTTCAGCACCAACGCCAGCGCCAGATCGGCCAGGTGCAGCAGGTCCGGACTCCACACGCCCACCAGGCCGCGCACCACCAGCACCAGCGCCAGCACCACCAGGCACGCGCACAGCACCCAACGCCAGGCACGGCCTACATGCCGCAGCGGAAACAGGGTGGCCCCCGCCACCAGCACCAGCATGACCGCCAGGCACAGGTGGGACCAGCCCCACTGGAAAGCCGGGCTGGACGCGCCCAGCGAATGGCCCAGCACAAAGCCCAGCGGCGTGGCCACCAGCAAACTGCGCAGTCCGCGCTCGCTCCAGCGGTAGTCCAACCCGTAGAACGTGGCCCGATGGCCTTTTTTGCGCGGCTTTTTGCGCTGGGTGGGTGGGCGCGTGCGGTGGCCCAGCCAGCTGCCCAGCGCGCGGTGCCACAGCCACAGCCCCAGGCTGAAAAACAGCAGGGCCAATGGCGCCAGTGCCACCGTCCAGGTGCTGCCCGCCATGAGGGCGGCCACACCGCCCAGCAGCAAGGCGACCAGCGCGAATTGCACGCAACGCGTGGCCGCGCTCGCCCGGGAGCCGATGACGGCCAGCAAGGCTAACGACACCACACCGGCATTGACCGTGGCAATGACCAACAGGGTCAGTGGGTCGAGCTGCATCGGGGCGGTTATTGGAATGCCACTTCCGCAAAACTGCGCAGTTTGCGGCTGTGCAACTGGTTCATGCCCTGGGCGCGCAGCAACTCGATCGCGCGGATGCCGATGCGCAGGTGCTGGTCTACGCGTTCGCGGTAGAAATGGTTGGCCATGCCGGGCAGCTTGATCTCGCCGTGCAGCGGCTTGTCGCTGACGCACAGCAGCGTGCCATAGGGCACCCGGAAGCGGAAGCCGTTGGCGGCGATGGTGGCGCTTTCCATGTCCAGCGCCACCGCGCGGCTCTGGCTGAAACGGCGCTGCGGCTGGTTGTTGGGCAGCAGCTCCCAGTTGCGGTTGTCGGTGCTGGCCACGGTGCCGGTGCGCATGATGCTTTTCAACGCCGCGCCCTGCACCTGGGTCACGTCGGCCACCGCCTGCTCCAGCGCCATCTGCACTTCGGCCAGCGCCGGGATCGGCACCCACAGCGGCAGCTCTTCGTCCAGCACATGGTCCTCGCGCACATAGCCATGGGCCAGCACGTAGTCGCCGAGTTGCTGGGTGTTGCGCAAACCAGCGCAGTGGCCCACCATGATCCAGGCATGCGGGCGCAGCACGGCGATGTGGTCGGTGATGTTCTTGGCGTTGGCCGGGCCCACGCCGATGTTGACCATGGTGATGCCCGCGTTGTCGGCGCGCACCAGGTGGTAGGCGGGCATTTGCGGCAGGCGCGGCGGCGCGGCACCCAGGGCATCGCGCGGCTCGGCGGGCAGGCCCACGCGGCGGGTGACCACGTTGCCGGGCTCCACAAAGGCGCAGTACTCACTGGCCGGGTCGGCCATGGCGGCGTGGCCCATGCGCACGAACTCGTCGATATAGAACTGGTAGTTGGTGAACAGCACGAAGTTCTGGAAATGGTCGGGCCCGGTGCCGGTGTAGTGGCGCAGGCGGTGCAGCGAATAGTCCACCCGCGGCGCGGTAAACAGCGCCAGCGGCTGCGGGTCGCCGGGGCGCGGCTCGTAAGTGCCGTTGGCAATGCCGTCGTCCATCGCGCCCAGGTCGGGCAGGTCGAACACGTCGCGCATCAGCATGCGGCGCTGGGCATCCATGTGGCCTTCAACGTGGTCGTGCTCGGCAAACGAGAAATGCACCGGAATCGGCAGCGCGCTGGTGCCGATTTCCAGCTCGACCTGGTGGTTTTGCAGCAGCAGGCGGAACTGCTCCAGCAGGTAGCCATTGAACAGGTCGGGACGGGTCAGCGTGGTTTCAAAACGGCCCGGCCCGGCCACAAAGCCGTAGCTCAGGTGCGCGCCTTCCAGATCGGCGGCCCGGGCCACGGTTTCGGTATGCAGGCGTACAAACGGGTAGCAGGCCCGCACATGGCCGGGCAGGGTTTCACCCGCCACAAAGCGCTGCATGGCCAGGCGCAGATGCGCAATCTGTTGGTCATAAATCAGGTGCACCTGGGCCAGCGCGGCCAGCGGGTCGGTAAAACGGGTGGGGGCAATGAAGGCGGGTAGATAGGGCATATGCCTATTGTGCAGTGGCGGGTTCGCGCATGGTGACGAATTCTTCCGCCGCTGTGGGGTGGATGCCGATGGTGCTGTCAAACACCGCCTTGGTGGCACCGGCCTTCATGGCCACGGCAAAGCCCTGCACGATCTCGCCTGCGTCGGCACCCACCATGTGCAGGCCAACCACGCGGTCGGTGGCGTCGTCCACCACCAGCTTCATCAGCGTGCGCTCGGTGCTGCCGCTCAGCGTATGGCGCAGGGCCTTGAATTCGCTGCGGTAGATGCTGACCTGGCCAAACTGCTTGCGCGCCGCCGCTTCCGACAGGCCCACGGTGCCGATGTTGGGGTGGGTAAACACGGCGGTGGGGATGAGTTCGTAGTCCATCTGCCGCGCGGCCTTGCCGGTTTTGGGGCCCAGCAGGTGGTCCACCAGCACCATGGCCTCGCCCAGCGCCACCGGGGTGAGCTGGATGCGCGCGGTCACGTCGCCCAGCGCGTAGATGCTGGGCACCGAGGTCTGGTAATGGGCATTGACCTCGATGGCCCCGTCTTTGCCCTGCGCCACACCCACGACTTCCAGGCCCAGGCCCTGCACGTTCGGCACGCGGCCAATCGCGTACAGCACCTGGTCTACCGTGAGCGTGTCGCCGCCCACCAGCCGCACCTCCAGCCCGGCGGGGGTGTGCAGGATGCTGGCCACGTCGGCCTCCAGCCGCAGGTCCACCCCGGCCTTGCGCACCTCCTGGGCCAGAAAATGGCGCACATCGTCGTCAAAGCCGCGCAGCACCTGCGTACCCCGGTAGACCTGGGTGACTTTGGAGCCCAGGCCGTTGAAGATGCTGGCAAATTCGCAGGCGATGTAGCCGCCGCCCACCACCAGCAGGCGCTGGGGGAAGGGATCCAGGTCGAACATGGCGTCTGACACCACCGCGTGCAAACCGCCGGGGATGCGGGGCACGGTGGGCGTGCCGCCGGTGGCCAGCAGGATGTTCTCGGCGGTAAAAATCTGCTCGCCCACCTGCACCGTGTGCGCGTCCACCAGCGTGGCCCAGCCCGCAATGAGCTGTACGCCCGCACCCACCAGCAGCTGGCGGTAGATGCCGTTGAGCCGGGTGATCTCGGTGGCGCGGTTGGCTTTGAGTGTGGCCCAGTCGAAGGTCGGGTGCGCCACCTGCCAGCCAAAGCCTGCGGCCTCTTCAAACGCCTCGGCGTAGCCCGCGGCAAAGCTGTAGAGCTTTTTGGGGATGCAGCCCACGTTCACGCAGGTGCCGCCCAACGCCCCCACCTCGGCCAGCGCCACCCGGGCACCGCGCTGGGCGGCCATGCGGGCGGCCCGCACGCCGCCACTGCCACCACCCACCACCACAAGATCAAACTGGAACGCGGACATAGAGGTTTCCTTTACAGTGATTCGCATATCTTATGTGCTATTAAATAGATAGCTCTTGGTACACACGGTAACTGCGCCGTCCCCCTTTTTGGGGATGCAGCCGCAAAGACCCCACCAGAAACCGCAATAATGGATGGCATCTACCCTCACCACCTTATTAACCCCGAAAGTTTTTAGTGAAATTCGCCCTGACCACTGCCGCGTTCTGCCTGCTCGCCTCCACCGCCACCTGGGCCCAAACCAACGACGCGGCCACGGCTGCCAAAGAACCCGGTGCCACGGTCACCTCCAGCGGGCTGGTGTACCGCTCCCTGAAAGACGGCACCGGCAACAGCCCCAGCGCCACCGACAAGGTCAAGGTGCACTACCGGGGCACCTTCCTCGACGGCAAGGAGTTCGACAGCTCGTACAAGCGCAACGAACCCATTGAGTTCCCGCTGAGCGGCGTGATCAAGTGCTGGACCGAAGGCGTGCAGAAAATGAAGGTCGGCGGCAAAGCCAAGCTCACCTGCCCACCGGCCATTGCCTATGGCGAACGCGGCGCAGGCGGGGTGATTCCGGCCAATGCCACCTTGCAGTTCGAAGTTGAGCTGCTGGGTATCAACGGTAAATAAGCCGGACCACGTTTTTCTGGACTCCCCATGGCACCCACCCGACCCAGCGCCTCCAACTTTGGAGCGTCCAATTTCAATACTTCCCAGCCGGGGGCGCTGTCCAACTTTGGCAGCAAGGGCACCAGCGCGGCGCACGACCACATCGCCTTCATCGGCGGCGGCAACATGGCCAGCGCCATCATTGGCGGGCTGGTCAAAAAGGGCGTACCCGCCAACCACATCGTGGTGATCGAGCCCTGGGCCGATGCGCGCGCCAAGCTGCTGGCCGACTTTGCCATCACCGCCCTGGAAATGCCCGGCCCGGCACTGGACCATGCCCGCACCGTGGTGTGGGCGGTGAAGCCGCAGATGTTCAAGGACGCGGCCCTGCAAACCCGCTTCCACACCAAGAATGCGCTGCACCTGAGCGTGGCCGCAGGCATCCGCAGCGACAGCATCGCCCACTGGCTGGGCACCGACCGCATCGTGCGCGCCATGCCCAACACCCCGGCGCTGATCGGCAAGGGCATGACCGCCCTGTTCGCCCGGCCCGCCGTGTCCGACCCCGACCGCAAGCTGATCGACAAAGTGCTGTCGGCCACTGGCGAAACCCTGTGGGTGGGCGAAGAAGTGCAGCTGGACGCGGTGACGGCCTTGTCGGGTTCCGGCCCGGCCTATGTGTTTTTGTTCATCGAGGCCATGACCCAGGCCGGTGCCGACATGGGCCTGAGCCGCGACCAGGCGCACAAGCTGGCCGTGGGCACGTTTGTCGGTGCGTCCGCCCTGGCCCGCCAGTCGAAAGAGCCGCCCGAGATCCTGCGCCAGCGCGTCACCTCCAAAGGCGGCACCACGCATGCGGCCATCACCTCGATGGAGCAGGACGGCATCAAGAACATCATCATGCGCGCCGTGCACGCCGCCAAGCACCGCGCCCGCGAGCTGGGCGACGAGTTCGGCGACTGAAGGTAAAAACCCCCGGGCGGCGACGCTGCGGGGGTTTTATATCTTTTAGGCCTCTACCGCCCATGGAATGGGCGGTAGCAGCTACTGAATGCATAGCACCCAGTAGCGGACGACTTACGCCGTAGCCAGTTGCCCGTGCGGGTCAATCACAAACTTCTTGGGCACACCGGCATCGAACTCGGCGTAACCGCTGGGGGCCTGGTCCAGGGTGATGACCTGCACGCCCACGATGTCGGCGATGTGGATACGGTCCCACAAAATCGCCTGCATCAGCGCACGGTTGTACTTCATCACCGGGGTCTGGCCAGTGTGGAAGCTGTGCGACTTGGCCCAGCCCAGGCCGAAGCGCAGGCTCAGGGCACCGCTCTTGGCGGCTTTGTCCACACCGCCCGGATCGTCCGTCACGTACAGGCCGGGGATGCCGATCTTGCCTGCGGCGCGGGTGATTTCCATCAGCGAATTCAGCACCGTGGCAGGCGCTTCGCCTTGCGATCCGGCGTGTCCATGGCCACGGGCTTCGAAGCCCACAGCATCCACCGCGCTGTCCACCTCGGGTGTGCCCAGGATGGCGGCGATCTGGTCGGCTAGCGTGGCGTCTTGCGACAGGTCTACCGTCTCGAAGCCCACCTTGCGCGCATGCACCAGCCGCGCCGGGTTCACGTCGCCCACGATGACCACCGCCGCGCCCAGCAGGCGGGCCGAGGCGGCTGCCGCCAGGCCCACAGGACCGGCACCGGCCACGTACACCGTGCTGCCAGGGCCCACACCGGCGGTGACTGCGCCGTGGTAGCCGGTGGGCAGGATGTCGGACAGGCAGGTCAGGTCGCGGATTTTTTCCATCGCGCGGTCGCGGTCGGGGAACTTCAGCAGGTTGAAGTCTGCGTACGGCACCATCACAAACTCGGCCTGGCCGCCGATCCAGCCGCCCATGTCCACATAACCGTAGGCACCGCCTGCGCGCGAGGGGTTGACGTTCAGGCACACGCCAGTGTGTTGCTCTTTGCAGGTGCGGCAGCGGCCACAGGCCACGTTGAACGGCACGGAGACGATGTCGCCCTTTTTGAGGGTCTCTACATCGCGGCCCAGTTCCACAATTTCACCCGTGATTTCATGGCCCAGCACCAGGCCGGACTGGGCGGTGGTGCGGCCGCGCACCATGTGCTGGTCGGAGCCGCAGATATTGGTGGTCAGCACGCGCAGAATCACGCCGTGCTCTGCCGCCTGGCCCAGCGGGTTGAGCAATTTTGGAAAGGGAATGGATTGCACCTCGACCTGGCCTTGGCCTATGTACACGACACCTCGGTTGCTTGACATGGGTTTTGTCTCCTTGTTGGGCATGGGAATTTTTGGGACTTGCGCAGCCCCTCAGAAGCGGCTTGCAAGCCAGCATCTTGGAACAGTATCGACCTGGCACTGGCCAAATTGCGACACGCTTCGGTATTTGCAGGTCGGCCAAGGGTAAGCACGGGGGTCTGCGGGCTCACTATATTTTTAATAGCTGCTCACGCCGATTGAATAAGCGCCAGGGGCTGTTTTGGCTTAAAAACACGCTTAGCGCCTGCAGCTTTACAAGGGCTTTGCCTGCATGCGGCAAAGCTTGCATGCAGGCTATGTAAAGTGGGCCAAGGCGCTTTACTTGCCTCACTCCCTACATGCCCAAGCACAAACTTCTGCGTTACACCCTGCTGGTTCTGGCCCTGGCGGCCCTTGGCGTTGCCGCCAAGCTGGTGTTCTTCCCGGCGGCCAAGCCCCCCACCTATGTGACCGCCACCGCCGAACTGGCCGACCTGGAGCAGGCCGTGCTGGCCACCGGCACGGTGCAGGCCTTCAAGCAGGTCAGCGTGGGGGCGCAGGCCTCGGGACAGATCAAGTCGTTGAAGGTCGCCCTGGGCGACACGGTCAAAAAAGGCCAGCTGGTGGCCGAGATCGATTCGCTCACCCAGCAAAACAACCTGCGCAATGCCGAGGCCGCACTGGCCAATGTGCAAGCCCAGTTGCTGGCCCGGCAGGCCAGCCTGCAGCAGGCCGAGCTGAGCTTCCAGCGCGAAAAAACCCTGCTGGCTGCCGATGCCAGCGCCCGCGCCACGCTGGAGGCCGCCGATGCCGCGCTGAAAACCGCCCGCGCCGACGTCACCGTGGTGCAGGCCCAAATCGCCCAGGCCAAGCTGACCGTCAACACCGCGCAACTGAACCTGGGCTACACCCAGATCCTGGCCCCCATCGACGGGGTGGTGGTGGCCATCGTGGCGCAAGAAGGCCAAACGGTGAACGCCAACCAGACCACGCCCACCATCATCAAGCTGGCACGGCTGGACACGGTCACCGTCAAGGCGCAAATCTCCGAGGCCGATGTGGTGCGCGTCAAGCCGGGGCAAAAGGTGTACTTCACCATCCTGGGCGCGCCCAACCAGCGCTACACCACCACCCTGCGCACGGTGGAGCCCGCCCCCGACTCCATCCTGACCGACACCACCGCCAGTACCACCACCAGTGCCAGCGCCATCTACTACAACGGCCTGCTGGACGTACCCAACCCCGAGGGCCAGTTGCGCATCTCGATGACGGCGCAGGTCAGCATCGTGCAAAAAGAAGCCCAGCAGGTGCTGACCATCCCGTCAGCCGCTTTGGGCGAGCGCAGCCGCAAGAAGGATTCCAAGGGCAGTGAAGCCACCGTGCGGGTGGTCAACGCCGCGGGCCAGGCCGAGCCGCGCCAGGTCACCACCGGGCTGAACAACAACATCAATGTGCAGATTCTGGAAGGCCTGGCCGTGGGCGACCGGGTGGTGGTGAGCGAAGCACCGGCGGCAGGGGCTGCGGCCACGCCGGGAGGCAGCAGCGCCCGCTCCGCCATGCGTCCGCCCCCGGGGATGTGAGCATGCAGTCCACACCCACCAGCCCCCTGCTGGAACTCAGCGCCTTGCGGCGGGAGTTCCCGGCGGGCGAAGAAACCATTGCCGTCCTGAAAGACGTGAACCTGCGCATCCACGCGGGCGAGATGATTGCCATCGTCGGCGCGTCCGGCTCGGGCAAGTCCACGCTGATGAACATCCTGGGCTGCCTCGACCGGCCCACCACCGGCTCCTACCGCGTGGCCGGGGTCGAAACCGGCCAGCTCGATGCCGATGCCCTGGCCGCCCTGCGGCGCGAACACTTTGGCTTCATCTTCCAGCGCTACCACCTGCTGGGCGACCTGAGCGCGCTGGGCAATGTAGAAGTGCCCGCCGTCTACGCAGGCAAAGACAGCGCCGCCCGGCATGAACGCGCCGCCGCCCTGCTGGGCCGCCTGGGCATGGCCGACCGCATGCGCCACAAGCCCGGCCAGCTCTCCGGCGGGCAGCAGCAGCGGGTGAGCATTGCGCGCGCGCTGATGAACGGCGGCAGCGTGATCCTGGCCGACGAACCCACCGGCGCACTCGACAAGCACAGCGGTGCCGAGGTGATGAAGATCCTGCAGGAGCTGCACGCCGAGGGCCACACCATCATTTTGGTGACCCACGACATGCAGGTGGCCGAACACGCCCAGCGCATCATCGAAATCAGCGACGGCGAGATCGTGGCCGACCGCCAGATCCAGGCCGCCAGCGCCGCCCCGGTGCTGCCCTCGCCCCCCGCAGGCGGGGGTGGCTGGGGCGCTATGTGGGGTCGTTTCAGCGAAGCCTTCCGCATGGCGCTGCTGGCCATGCGGGCGCACCCGCTACGCAGCTTCTTGACCATGCTGGGCATCATCATCGGTATCGCATCCGTGGTGTCGGTGGTGGCGCTGGGCGAGGGTTCGCGCCTGCAGGTGCTGAAGAACATCAGCTCCATCGGCACCAACACCATCGAGATTTTTTCGGGCAGCGGCTTTGGCGACCAGCGTGCCGGGCGGGTGCGCACCCTGGTGCCCGCCGATGCGGATGCGCTGGCACAGCAGGTGTATGTGGACAGCGCCACGCCCATGGCCTCCAGCTCGGCCACGCTGCGCTATGGCAACGTGGCCGTGACCGGCAACATCAACGGCGTGGGCGAGCAGTACTACCGCGTCAAGGGCATCACGCTGGCGCAGGGCGCGTTTTTCGATGCCGCCAGCGTGGTCAGCCTGGCGCAAGAGGTAGTGATCGACGACAACACCCGCAAGCAGCTGTTCCCCACCACGCCCAACCCGCTGGGCCAGGTGATTCTGCTGGGCAGCGTGCCGTTTCGGGTGGTGGGTGTGGCGCAAAAAAGCGAGTCGGGTTTTGGCAACCGCGAGGCGCTGAACGTCTACATCCCCTACACCGCCGCCATGCGCCGCGTGCTGGGGCAAAGTTACCTGCGCTCAATATCGGTGCGGGTGAGTGACGATGCCTCCAGCGCAGCCGCCGAGGCGGGCATCAACCGCCTGCTCAAGCAGCGCCACGGCACGCAGGACTTCTACACCCTGAACACCGACACCATCCGCCAGACGATTGAGAGTACCACCCAGACCATGACCCTGCTGGTGTCGGCCATCGCGCTGATCTCGCTGGTGGTGGGCGGCATCGGGGTGATGAACATCATGCTGGTGTCCGTGACCGAGCGCACCCGCGAGATCGGCGTGCGCATGGCCGTGGGCGCGCGCCAGAGCGACATCCGCCAGCAGTTCCTGATCGAAGCCGTGCTGGTCTGCCTGCTGGGCGGCGTGCTGGGCATCGGTTTGTCGCTGTTGATTGGCTGGGGCTTCAGCCAGAGCGGCGGCAGCTTCCAGATGGTGTACTCCACCGCCTCCATGGCGGCGGCGTTTGCCTGCTCCACCCTGATCGGCGTGGTGTTTGGTTACCTGCCCGCCAGCAATGCGGCCCAGCTCAACCCGGTGGACGCACTCTCACGTGAATAAAGTTATGCACTCTTTCAAACCCTTGCTTCTTGCCGTGCTGGTCCTGTCGGGCTGCGCCACTACGCAAGCGCCCTACTCCGCGCCCGCTACCAGTCTGCCCGCCCAATGGCAGTACGGCACGGCCAGCACCACAGTCAGCGCCGATGCCTGGTGGAAAGGTTTTAACGACCCGGTACTCAACCAGTTGATCGACCAGGCCCTGCAACGCAACAACAACCTGGCCGCCGCCACCATCAAGGTGCGCCAGGCCCAGCTGCAGGCCGGGCTGGCCGAGAACCGCCCCAGCTTTAGCGGCAGCCTGAACACAGGTGCCAACCGCGCCCTGGAGGGCAACGCGAACACCAGCCGCAGCAGCGGTGCCAGCCTGGGTGTGGGCTACGAGATCGACCTGTGGAACAAGCTGGGCAGCCAGCGCGACGTGGCCCTGTGGGAAGCCCGCGCCACCGCCCAAGACCGGGCCAGTACCGCCCTGGCCCTGGTCGGCACCACGGCACAGCTCTACTGGCAACTGGGCTACCTGAACCAACGCCTGGCCGCCAACCAAAGCAACATCGCCACTGCCGAAAAAACCCTGCAGTTGGTGCAGGCCCAGGCCAACGCCGGGGCCGTGGGCGGACTGGAGCTGGCCGAGGCCCGGCAAAGCCTGCTCAACCTGCAAGCCAGCGACACCACCCTGCAACAACAGGCGGTAGCCGCCAACACCGCCCTGGCCTTGTTGTTTGACACCGCCCCCGGCACCCCACCGGCCCAGCCGCAAACCTTGCCCACCAGCACCCTGCCCGAGGTGGCCGCAGGCCTGCCCGCCGAGCTGCTGGCCCGCCGCCCCGACCTGCGCGCCGCCGAGCTGCGCCTGCGCGAGAGCCACGCGAACATCACCGCCACCCGCGCCAGCTACTACCCGGCCCTCACGCTCACCGGCGCGCTGGGCACCAGCAGCACCTCGCTGCTGAACCTGCTGAGCAACCCCGTGGCCAGCCTGGGTCTGGGCCTCAGCCTGCCGTTTTTGAACCAAAAGGAAATGGACTTGAACATCCAGGTCGCCCAGGCGCAGAGCGAGGCCGCGGTGGTCAATTTCCGCCAGACCCTGTACACCGCGCTGGGCGATGTGGACAACGCCTTGTCTGCCCGCCAACAGTACCGCGCCCAGGCCGTGCTGCTGGCCCAGGTGCTGCAAGCCGCCACCGAGGCCGAGCGCCTGTATGGCGTGCGTTACCGCGCCGGTGCCGTGGCCCTGAAGCCCTGGCTAGACGCCCAAACCGCCCGCCGCAACGCCGAAATCGCCCTGGCCGAGAGCCGCCTGAACCAGTTCACCAACCACGCCACGCTGGTGCTGGCGCTGGGTGGCGATGCGGTGCTGCAGGAATGACGATTGCTACGCTTTAGATAGCTGCTTGCGCCGATGGAATGGGCGGTGGAGGCCGATTTCTTATAAATCTGCCTGCGCCAACACCAGCGCCACCATGGCCTGCGCCGCCACCGACAGCGCCTCGCCCTTGCGCTGCGCCAGCACCAGGGGCCGGTGCAGGGCGGCGTCCCGCACCGGGCAGGTGTGCAGCCCGGCGCGCTGGAAGTGGAACAGCGTCAGCTCCGGCACGATGCTGATGCCCAGGCCCTGCGCCACCAGGGCGGCCAGCGTGGCCAGGTGCTCTACCTCCAGCGCCGAGGTGGGCAGGGCCTCCAGACCGGGTACCTGCGCCAGGTGCTGGCGCACGCTGCTGTTGCGCGCCATGTGCAGCAAAGGGGTGTTGTGTTGGGCCAGCTGGGCCAGGTGGATGCTGGCTTGCGCGGCCAGCGGGTGGTCGGGGCGGCAGACCAGCCAGTAACGCTCGTCGCGCAGCAGGCGGGTGTCGAATTCGCGCAGATCGCCCCCGGCGGTGATGGCAAAGTCCGCCCGGCCTTCGCGCAGCAGCGCCAGGCTGGCTGCGGCCAGGGTGTCGAAGAGTTGGATGCTGATCTGCGGGTACTGGCGGCGGTATTCGGCAATGGCGGGCGGCATCCACACTGCCGCCACCGAAGGCAGGGCCGCCACCGCCACCCGGCCTACCCGGCGCGCCGCCAGGTCTTGCAGGTTGCCCAGGGCGCTGCGCAAGTCCTGCTCGATGCGGCCCACCTCGTCGGCGAACACCTGGCCCTCGGGGGTGAGCGCCACGTGGCGGGTCGAGCGCTCGAACAGCTTCAACCCCGCCGTGTCCTCGATGCGCCGGATGCGCTGGCTGAACGCGCTTTGCGACAGGTTGCAGCGCTCGGCCGCGCGGGTGAAGTGCCGCGTCTGCGCCAGCGCCATGAAGGCCTCCAGGTCGCGCACCGAGAAATTAATTCTCCATCCGGCAGTTCCTTCGCGGGCGTCAGAGGTGCCCCTCAGTGAACTGCCGGATGGAGGGTGATTAATTGGCTTCATGGATGAATCAAGACGTTTTTCCCATTTTACAAATGAGAGGCGGACCCCAATACTCCGCCCACTGCTTTGAAGAAGGACCACCATGCCCCTTGAAACTCCTCCGCTCCCCCTGCGCATAGGCTGCGCCGCCGGGTTCTCCGGCGACCGGGTCGATGCGGCGCAGGCGGTGGTGGACAGCCTGGTCGCCCAGGGCGGCCCGGCGTTCCTGATTTTTGAAACCCTGGCCGAGCGCACCCTGGCCCTGGCCCAGTTGCGCCGAAGCAAAGACCCGCAGGCCGGGTTTGAACCGCTGCTGGACGCGCTGCTGCGCCCGGTGCTGGCGCGCTGCCTGGCGCACGGCATCCGCATCGTCAGCAACTTTGGCGCGGCCCACCCGCGGGCGGCGGCGCAGCACATCCAGCGCATGGCGCAAGAGCTGGGCCTGCCCGCGCCGCGCGTGGCGGTGGTCTGGGGCGACGACGTGTCGGGGCCCGAGTTGCAACCGGCCTTGCGGGCCGAGCTGGGGCCGGTGTTCGACACATTGGCCGTCGTCAGCGCCAATGCCTACATCGGGGCCGAGCCGATTGCCGATGCGCTGCTGGCGGGCGCGCAGATCGTGGTCTGTGGCCGCGTGGCCGACCCCTCACTCACCGTGGGCCCGGCGCTGGCGCATTTTGGCTGGGCGCGGGACGACTGGCCCCGCTTAGGCGCAGCCACCATGGCCGGGCATTTGCTGGAGTGCGGCGCGCAGGTCTGTGGCGGCTACTTTGCCGACCCCGGTTTCAAAGACGTGCCCGACCTGGCTGCCGTGGGCTATCCCATCGCTACGCTGCAGGCCGATGGCAGCTGCAGCATCACCAAGGCCGATGGCACGGGCGGCCTGGTGACCCTGGCCACTGTGAAAGAACAACTGCTGTACGAGGTGCACGACCCCGCCGCGTATCTGACCCCCGACGTGGTGGCCGACATTTCAGCTGCCCGCGTAGACCAGAACGGCCCGGACGTGGTGGCCCTGCAAGGTGTGCAAGGCCACGCCCGGCCCGCATCGCTGAAGGTCAACGTCTGCTACGAGGGTGGCTGGCTGGCCGAGGGCGAAATCTCCTACGCCGGGCCGCGCGCCGAGGGCCGTGCCCGGCTGGCCGCCGAGGTGCTGCGCCAGCGCCTGCCGCACCTGGCGTTGCGGGTGGACCTGATCGGCGTGCTGAGTGTGCTGGCCGATGATGGCGGCGGTTTGCTGGCCCACACACCTGTGGGCGATGCCAGGGATGTGCGCCTGCGCGTCGCCGCCAGCCATGCCGACAAAGCCCAGGCCGAGTGCCTGTGCCGCGAAGTCACCGCCCTGTACACCTGCGGCCCGGCGGGCGGCGGGGGGGTGCGCACCACGCTCACCGCGCGGCTCAACACCTTGTCGTGCCTGCTGCCCCGCAGCCTGGTGCCCACCGGATTCACCTTGTTGGAGGCCGCATGACAAATACTTTCCCCCTCTACCGCGCCGCCCACAGCCGCACCGGTGACAAAGGCAACCGCTCCAACTTGAGCGTCATCGCCTACCGCCCCGAACTGTTCGCCCTGCTGGAGCAGCAGGTGACCGCCGAAGCCGTAGCCGCCCACTTCGCCCACAAGCAGCCAAAACACGTGGAACGCTATGTTCTACCTGCCCTGCAAGCTATGAATTTTGTACTGGACGAGGTGCTGGACGGCGGCGTAAACGATGCCCTGAACCTGGACAGCCACGGCAAAGCCCTGTCGTTTTGGCTGCTGGATTTGCCGCTGACAATCCCCCCCGAATTGCAACTTTTTTTACAACCAGAAAACTGAACGAGACACCCCTATGCGCCGCACTTTCCTGACCCTTGCCGTCACCGCCCTGTTCGCCACCGCCAGCCAGGCCGACACCTTTCCTGACAAGACCATCACCTTCATCGTGCCGTTTGCCGCTGGCAGTGCCACCGACCAACTGGCCCGCGCCCTGGCCCAGGCGGTCACGCTGGATGCCAAGGTCAGCGTGGTGGTGGACAACAAGCCCGGCGGCAACGCCTTCATCGGCGCGCAGGCGGCAGCCAAGGCCAAACCCGACGGCTACACCGTGCTGATCGCCACCAACACCACGCATGCGGCCAACGAGCACCTGTTCAAAAAGCTGCCCTACGACCCGGTGAAAGACTTTGAACCCCTGACCCTGCTGGGCCGGGGCGGCCAGATCATGCTGGTCAATCCCAGCCTGGGCGTGAACACCGTGGCCGAGTTCGTCAAGTTGGCCAAGTCCAAGCCCGGCAAGCTCAGCTTTGGCTCGGGCAGCTCGTCCAGCCGCATCGCGGGCGAGCTGTTCAAGCAAATGGCCGGGGCCTACATCGTGGCCATCCCCTACCGCAGCAACCCGCCCGCCGTGACCGACCTGATCGGCGGCCAGATCGATGTGATGATCACCGACATGGCCACCGGCCTGCCCCAGGTCAAGGGCGGCAAGCTCAAGGCGCTGGGCGTATCCACCCTGCAACGCAGCCCGCTGGCCCCCGATGTACCCACCATCAGCGAGGCCGGAGTCAAAGGCTATGAGATGACCTACTGGTTTGCCGCCTACGCCCCGGCCGGTACGCCCGCCCCCGTGGTGGCCCGGCTGAACGAGCTGCTGGTCAAGGCCGCCAAGAGCAGCACCGCCGCCAACTTCTACCAGGGCACCGGCACCGAAATCACCACCACCACGCCCGACGGCCTGCGCAAGGTGCAGGCCGACGAATCGGTGAAGTGGGGCAAGATCATCCAGGCCGCGGGGCTGCAGCCGGAGTAGGCGGCAAAAGCTATTATTTCAATAGCTGCTACCGCCCATGGAATAAGCGTTAGAAGCCCAAAAAAGCTCCATTTCAGCGGATAAACACCCCTTCCAGAACAGCGCAGATCTGGCTTCGCCAGTCCGCTGCTGTTGCCCCCTGCAAGGGGGTTGGCGAAAAGCGCTTGCGCTGTAGCCTGGGGGTGAGCCTAAGTTTCTGCCATATCCCGGCTATACGACCGGCTGGAGTCCACCAGCATGCGGGTGTAGGCGTGCTGGGCGGCGTTGTTGCACAGGGCTTCGGTGCTCAGGCTTTCCACAATGCTGCCGTGCTGCATCACCGCCACCTGGTCGCACAGGTGGGCCACCACGCCCAGGTCGTGGGTGACCATCAAATACGTCAGGCCGTCGCGCTCGCGCAGGTCGGCCAGCAGGTTCAAAATTTCGGCCTGCACCGACACGTCGAGTGCCGAGGTGGGTTCGTCCAGCAGCAGCACGCGGGGCTCCAGGATCAGGGCGCGGGCAATCGCCACGCGCTGGCGCTGGCCACCCGAGAGCTGGTGCGGGTAGCGGAAGCGAAAGCTGCTGTTCAGGCCCACCTTGGTGAGGATGCTCTCAATACGTTCGCGCTCCTGGTCCATGCCGTGGATGCGCAGCGGCTCGGCCAGCACGGTGTGGACGGTGTGGCGCGGGTGCAGCGAACCATAGGGGTCCTGGAACACCATTTGCACGCCACGGCACTGGGCCAGTTTTTGGGCGCGGTCCAGCTTGTGGCCCAGGGCGCGGCCTGCGATTTGCAGGTTGCCTTCCCAATGCGTGTACTGCCCGGCCAGGCAGCGCAGCACCGTGGTTTTGCCCGAACCCGATTCGCCCACCAGTCCAAAGGACTGGCCCTCGCGCACCTGCAGGTTGACGTTGTTGAGCACGTTGACGGCCCCGAAGGCCAGGTGCAGGGCGTTGACATCGATCATGGTCATAGTGGTGTCCTTAGGCGCTTTTTAGGCACTTTTTAGGCGGTAAGCCAGGTGGGGTCGCGTTGCAGCACGGGCAGTCGCGTGCGGCGCTGGTCCAGGCTGGGCAGGGCGCTGAGCAGGCCCCGGGTGTAGGGGTGCTGGGCGTTGTCCAGGTCGGCGGCGGCAATGCTTTCCACCACCCGCCCGGCGTACATCACCAGCACGCGGTCGCAAAAATGCCGCACCAGGTTCAGGTCGTGGCTGATGAAGACCAGGCCCAGGCCGCGCTGGCCTACCAGGTCGTCCAGCACGGCCAGCACCTGCAAGCGCACCGACACGTCCAGGGCCGAGGTGGGTTCATCGGCAATCAGTATCTCGGGCTCGGTGATGAGCATCATGGCAATCATGATGCGCTGGCCCATGCCACCCGAGACCTCGTGCGGGTACAGGTTGAACACCCGCTGCGGCTCGCGGATGCGCACCGATTCCAGCATGGCCAGGGCCCGCTGGGTGGCTTCGGCACGCGATACCTTGTTGTGCGCCAGGTAGGCTTCGGCGATCTGCTGGCCCACGCGCACCACCGGGTTCAGCGAGTACTTGGGGTCTTGCATGATCATGGACATGCGCTTGCCGCGGATGGACTGCATGGTCTTGGGGCTGGCATCCAGCAGGTCGATGCCGTCGAAGGCCAACTTGCGCGCTTCGATCTTGGCGCTGCGCGGGTGCAGCTTGAGCAGCGCCCGGCCCACGGTGGATTTGCCAGAGCCGGATTCGCCCACGATGGCCAGCTTTTCACGCGACAGGTTGAACGACACACCGCGCACGGCGTGCATGGGGCCGTCCGGGGTGGCGAAGTGGATGTGCAGGTCTTCGACTTGCAACTTGGGGGTGGTCATGGTGGGCATCCTTATTCGTTGCGGGGGTCGAGCACATCCCGCAGGCCATCGCCCAGCAGGTTGAAGGCCAGGCTGACCATCATGATGGCGGCACCGGGCGTGGCCACCAGCCACCAGCACTCCATCATGTAGCGGCGGCCGCTGGAGATCATGGCGCCCCACTCGGGCATGGGCGGCTGGGCACCCAGGCCCAGAAAGCCCAGGCCGGCCGCGGTCAGGATCACGCTGGCCATGTTCATGGTCAGGCGCACCACCACCGACGACATCAGCATGGGCGCGATGTAGCGCAGCAGAATGCGGCCGCTGGACGCGCCCTGCAACTGGGCGGCCACCACAAAGTCGGCGTTGCGCAGCGACAGGGTTTCGGCCCGTGCCAGCCGCGCAATCGGCGGCCAGGCGGTCAGCGCAATCGCAATCACTGCGTGGTCCAGCCCCGGGCCGAGGGCGGCCACGAAGGCCAGCGCCAACACCAGGCTGGGGAAGGAGATGAAGATGTCGGTGACGCGCATGAACAGGTTGTCCACCCAGCCACCAAAGTAGCCCGAGACGGCACCCACGGCCAGCCCCACCGGCCCCACGATCACCGTCACCAGGGCAATGATGTAGAGCGAGATGCGCGAGCCATGCACCAGGCGGCTGAACACGTCGCGGCCATATTCGTCGGTGCCGAACCAGTGGGCATTGCTGGGGGCCTGCAGCGCCTGGGCCAGGTCTTGCTCCAGCGGGTTGTGGGTGGCAATCAGCGGGGCAAACAGGGCCACCACCAGCAGTGCGGCCACCACCACCAGACCCGCCACGGTCATGGGGTTGTGTAGCAGCCTTTGCAGGATGCGGCGGGCGCTTTGGCGCAGGGCTTGCGCCGCCGTTTGGGGGGTGGTGGACACCGTCTTGTCGGATAAGGTCAGGGCAGCCATTAGCGGGTCCTCGGGTCAAAGACGTGGTACAGGGCATCGGACAGCAGGTTCAGCGTGACGAAGATCACCCCCACCACCAGCACGCAGCCCATCACGGCGTTCATGTCACCCAGCAGCAGGCTGCTGGTCAGGTACTGGCCAAAACCGGGCCAGGCGAATACGGTTTCGATCAGCACCGCGCCTTCGAGCAGGCCGCCGTAGGCCAGGGCCACGATGGTCAGCAACTGCACCAGGATGTTGCGAAACGCATGGCCCCAGACCACACCGCGCTCGGACAGGCCTTTGACCCGCGCCGTGGTGATGTACTCCTGCGACAACTGCGCCAGCATGAAGCTGCGCGTCATGCGGCTGATATAGGCCATGGAGTGCAGGCCCAGAATGCAGGCGGGCAGCATCAGGAACTTGATGGCGTTGCGAAACACCTCCCACTCGCCCGCCAGGGCCGAGTCCACCAGCAGCAGGCCGGTGCGCGTTGCCACCAGGCCGTCATACGCCAGGTCGATGCGCCCGGCTCCCCCGGCCCAGCCCAGCCAGGCGTAGAACACCAGCAGGCCCATCATGCCGAACCAGAACACCGGGGTGGAATAGCCAAACAGGCTGATGACGCGCACCACATGGTCGGCCAGGCGGCCGCGCCGGGTGGCGGCATATACGCCCAGGGGCACACCCAGGCCGGTGCCGAGGATGATGGCCATGGTGGCCAGCTCCACGGTGGCAGGCAGCACCCGGGCCAGGTCGTCGGTGACCTTGTGGCCGGTGAGCAAGGCGTTGCCCAGGTCGCCGTGCAGCAGGTCGCGCAGGTAGTAGGCAAACTGCACCGGCAGGGGCCGGTCCAGGCCGAGCTGCTGGTAGACCTGGTCATAGGTGGAGCGGTCTGCATCGGGGCCGACGATGGACAGCACCGGGTCCAGCGGCATGACGCGGCCAATCACAAAGGTCAGCAGCAGCAGACCCATCAGCGTGAGCACCACGCTCAGCAGGCGGTGGGCCAGGGCCCTAAAGGTGGATGTAGTCACAGAAGTGTCTCCATGGGGGTGGATAGCGTGCGCAAAAGTGCGTCTATTAGCGCTGCTTGCTCACATCGCGCAGCCGGGTGGTGGCCGAGGGGTGGCCCAGGTAGCCGCGCACGTCTTTGCGCAACACCACGGTGTCCACCATTTGCGAGAACGGCTGGATCGCGCCCACCTGGGTCTCGTACAGCTTCTGGGCCTCCTGGTACTGGGTGGTCTGCTTGGCTTCGTCGCGCTCGACCTCGGCTTTTTCGATCAGCTGGTTCAGCTCGGGGCTGAAGAACGAGGTGCGCCAGCCCTGGAAGTTGGTGAGCTTGGCCGCGTCGCTGTTGTCCGGGTTGTAGACCAGGGCGCGCAGGCTGGAATGCGGATGGGGTTCGACGCCGCCACCGCCCCGGCCCACGATGATTTCGAAGTTGCGCTCGCGCATGGCACCGTAGACCTGGTTGCCCGTGCCCGACAGCACGCTGGCTTCGATGCCGGCTTTGGCCAGGGTGGCCTGCAGGTTGGTGGCGATGTTGATGAACGGCGGGTCGGCCAGCACGCGGATGGTGGTTTTGAAGCCGTTGGGGAAACCGGCCTCGGTCAGCAGCTTCTTGGCCGCCGCCACATCCAGCTTGTAGCCGGGGTTGGGCAGGCTGGCGGGCAGGCCCATCTGCACCGGACGCTGTTGCGGCACGCCGTAGTGCGGCATGACGGTGGTGTTGATGCCGTCGTAGTCAATCAGGTTACGCATCGCCAGGCGCACGCGTTTGTCGGCAAACTTGGGGTCTTTCATGCTCACGGCCACGTAGTACAGCGTGCCACGGCGCACCGGCTGCACCACGGCATCGGCGTTTTTCTTCATGGCTTCGACATCGGGCACCGACATGCCAGAGGCCACGTCCAGGTCGCCGCGCTCCAGCATCAGGCGCAGCGACTGCGATTCGGTCATGTGGCGCATGATGACGCGCTTGAGCTTGGCCGGGCCGCGCCAGTAGCCGTCAAAGCGGTTCATCAGCAGGGCATCCTTGGCGCGCCACTCCACCAGCGAAAACGGGCCGGAACCGGCGGCGTGGGTGGTCAGCCAGGCGGCACCCATGTCACCATTTTTCTCGTTTTCCATGACCTTCTTGCGGTCCAGGATCACCGAGCTGACCGAGGTGGCCAGGGTGTAGAGCACCATCTTCGGGTCGGTGGCCTCGGGCAGGTCGATTACCAGGGTGGTGGCATCGGTGGCGCGTACGGCCTTGTCCACATTCTGGGCGCTGAAGCCGTAGCTCTTCCAGGGCGAGGCCATGGCCAGGTTCAGCTTGAGCACCCGCTGTAGCGACCAGGCCGCGTCTTCCGCCGTGAGCTCGTTGCCCGACTGGAACTTCACGCCCTTGCGCACCACCAGGGTGATGCTGCGGCCATCGGCCGACACTTTCCAGCTCTCGGCCAGGCCGGGCTGCATCTTGCTGATGGTCTGCGGGTCGAGTTCGATCAGGTAGTCGTACAGGTTGGCGGCCAGCTCGACCACGTCGTTGCCGGTGGCCGCAGCCGGGTCCAGCGACAGCAGGTTGTTCATGCTGAAGCCGACGATCAACTGGTCGTCCGGGGTTTTGGCTTGCGCCACCGCCCCCAGGGTGCCGAGCGCCAGGGCAACTGCGATGGAAACGGCGCATTGGCGCAACAACTTGGTGTGGTTCATAGGTGTCTCCTCAAGGTGGATGGGGTGCCAGCGCAAGCGCTTAGTAGGCGTTGCGGGTGTGGGCTTCGATGTAGGCAAAGTTGATGTCTTCGCCCAGGCCCGGCAGTTGCGACAGGTGTACATAGCCGTCGGCATCCATCGGGTCGGCCAGGGTGTTCAGGTAGGCGGGCACTTCGTCGTACTCCAGGAAGGGGTGCAACAGGCCGCGCTCGTACCAGCGGGTGTTCTTGATGGCTGCGCACACCGCCAGGTTGGCCGCGCCGTTGCCGTGTACTTCGCACTGCATGCCAAAGGATTCGGCCAGATGCGCCACCTTGAGCGTGGGGGTGATGCCGCCCACGCCGGGCACACCGGCGCGCAGGATGTCGCAGGCACCGGCCTTGACCCAGTCGGCCCGGCTGTGGTGCTTGCCCGACAGGCTTTCGGGCCCGACGATGGGGATGTCGAGCTGGTCGGCCAGCCAGGCGTACGAGGCCATGCTTTGCTCGTTCATCATTTCCTCGAACCAGGTGAAGTTGAGCTTCTCCAGGGCGCGGCCAATGGTCAGCGCGTCGATGCGGCTGTAGTTGTGGTAGCCGTCCAGCATCAGCGGAACGTTAGGGCCAACAGCTTCACGCACTGCGGCGCAGGCCTGGATGTCCATGGGCACGCTGGGGGCAAAGGAGACCGGTGGCATCCAGGTGTGCAGCTTGATGGCCTTGTAGCCGCGCGCCACCAGCTTGAGGGCAAAGTCACCATATTCTTGCGGGGTGGACAGGCCGCCCTTCAACTCGTCACCGCACATGGTGCTGCCGTAGGCGGGTACCTTGTCGCGGTAGCCGCCGATCAGGCGGTACACCGGCTGGCCCAGGACCCGGCCTGCCAAATCCCACAGCGCCTGGTCCACCGCGGCCAGGGCGCGGTCGGTCAGTTGCCCGGCGCTGCCGCGCTGCCAGTGTTCCAGGCCATGCCAGAGTTGCTCGCGCTGGAACGGGTGCTGGCCCACCAGCACCTTGCGCACAAAGGCTTCCAGCACGTGGGGGCGGATCACCTCGGGCGGCGCAAACGCGTAGCCGCTGTGCCCCTCGTCGGTGGTGATGGTCAGCATGGCCATCTTGCCCAGACCCTCGGGGCCGGGGTGGGAATGGCCCGCTGTGTCTACCGACCGGCGGGTCGGGTAGGTGAATTCGGTGCCGTGTACGCTGGCAATTTTCATAAGATTCCTTTTATGTCATCGGTCGTCAGACTGGAATGAATTTTAGGCAACACGTCAGACGTGTTAAATCAGTAGAAACCCTTGAATGCTGGATTTATTCGACTGTCCCGCACATGCCATCAGTCGTCAGGCGAGATGCCGGTCCGCGTTATAGTGGCCAGCTCCCCCATAGCCCCGCCCCACCATGCAAACCACCCCACCAGAGCATCCCACGCGGACCAAAAGCCAGCCGCAGCGGGTGGTGGACGGGGTCTCTGAGCGCATCCACAGCGGAGCCCTCAAGCCCGGTGACCGGGTGCCGTCCGAGCCGGGGCTGATGCAGGAGTTCGGTGTCAGCCGCACGGTGGTGCGCGAGGCCATGTCGCGCCTGCAGGCCAGCGGCCTGGTGGAAACCCGGCAGGGCGTGGGCACCTTTGTGTTGGCATCTGCCTCCCCCGAACCCCTGCTGGCGATTGGTGCGCGCGACCTGCAGGTGCGCCAGAAACTGGCCATGCTGGAGCTGCGCATCAGCATCGAATCGGAAGCCGCCAGCCTGGCCGCCGTGCGCCGCCGCGAAGACCATCTGGCGGCCATGCGCGCCGCACTGGATGCGTTCGATGTGCAGCGCCGCGCGGGTGGCAGCACCACCGAGCCCGACTTCCAGTTCCACGTACAGATCGCTGCCGCCACCGGCAACGAATATTTCGAAGAGGTGTTGACCAGCCTGGGCAACGCCACCATTCCCCGGGCTGCGCCCGATGCCACCGCCCGGCTCGCCAGCGACAGCAAGCCCGCCGCACGTTTCGGCGAAGCCCAACCCATGCTGGAGAGCGGCAAAGCCATCACCCAGCGCGAGCACGAAGCCATTTTTGACGCCATCCGCCGGGGCGATGCCGCCGCCGCGCGGGCGGCGATGTTCATGCACCTGAGCAACAGCCGCGAGCGCATGCGCGCCAACACCGACAGCGGCGGCCACTAACCGCCCCGTCTCGCACCAGACCAGCCAGCCAGCGCAAAAGGCGGCGGGCAGCGCACCAAAAACCACAAATCAAGGGTTTTCACTGATTCCAGGATGGGTAACTCTTTCTTACCATTTACCAAGTCGTCTGACGACTGACGTATTACCGGTAAATTACCTTCACTACCCCAGGAGACCTGTCCCCATGCAATCCAAACTCATCACCGCGCTGGTTTTCGGCGCATTTGCCAGTGCCGCATCGGCCCAATCCAGCGTCACGCTCGGGGGCATCGTCGATGCCTGGGCGGGCCAGACCCGCAACAAGGTGGGCGGTGTCAGCACCACCAACAGCGTGCTGGAAAGCGGTGGTGGGCAAGCCAGCCGCTGGAACCTGCGCGGCACCGAAGAGCTGGGCGGCGGACTGAAGGCCAGCTTCATGCTGGACCAGGGCTTTGCGCTGGACAGCGGCACGGTGTCCACCGTGTCCACGTCTAATGTCGGCTTCAACCGGGGTGCCTATGTCGGCCTGTCCGGCGGCTTTGGTGAAATCCGCATGGGCCGCATGCTGGGCGCGTTCGATGCCTTGCGCGGCTCCACCAACCACCTGTACGACTCGTCGGGATTTGCCTCCACCGGGCAGGTCTGGGGGGCGGGCTCCACCGCCGCCAACGGCCTGGCCGCAGTGACCGGCAGCGACTATCTGGCCCGGGGCAACAACACGGTGATGTACATCACACCCGTGTTCGGGGCGTTCAGTGGCTCGGTCAGTACCAGCGCCAGCGAGGGCGCATCCACCGCCACCGCATCGCCGCGCATGGTCAGCGCCCATGCCAAGTACGCGCAAGGCCCGCTGCGCATTGGCTATGGCTACCAGTCCGAGCACTTCTCCACCGGCAAGAACCAGTTCCATATCGTGGCGGGCAACTTTGACTTTGGCCTGGCGCAGATGGTGGGGGCCTTTCAGCGCCAGACCGATGGTCGCATCGCGGGCGACCAGACCTCGAACGAATGGGAACTGGGCCTGAACATCCCGTTTGGCCTGGCCTCGGCGGCCCTGGGCTACGCCAAGGCCACCACCCAAAACAGCGCCGGCCAGGAAGTGCTGGATGCCAAAGGCCTGAGCCTGATGGGCACCTACGACATCTCCAAGCGCACCCGTTTTTACGTAGCAGCCCGCCAGCTCAAGACGACGCGTGCCGACGGCAGCACCACGCTGGATGCATCCCGCTTCGGCTTGGGCGTGACGCACAAGTTCTAAGAGCCCGACGTTTACCGCGCCAGCAGGCGCAGCCAGGACCACACCGGCCACTGGCTGCGCATCTGGCCCTGGCTGCCACCGAAGATGACGCAGCCCCCTTCCAGCGCCTCTGGGTAGGCTCGGGCAAAGCCTGCCAGCCCCCGAAAGTAGTCGGAGTTGACGGTGGCCCCGGCCTTGATCTCAATCGCCCGAAACTGGCTGCCCGCAGGCACCAGCAGATCGACTTCATTACCGGTGGCATCGCGGTAGAAATACACCGGGCTGGCATCGCCCTGGTTGAAGCGGTCTTTCAGTGCCTCCATGACGACAAAGTTTTCAAACAGGCTGCCCCACAGCGGGTCACGGGTGACCTGATCAGCCTCGCGCAGCCCCAACAACCAGCAGGCCAGGCCCACGTCGTAAAAGTACAGCTTAGGGCTTTTGATCAAACGCTTGCTGGTGTTGGTGAACCAGGGGGGCAACAGGTGCACGATGTAGCTGGTTTGCAGCAGGTCCAGCCAGGCCTGGGCGGTGGATTGGGCAATGCCGGCATCGTTGGCCAGGCTGGTCAGGTTGACCAGTTGGCCGACCCGGCCCGCGCACAGCCGCACAAACCGCACAAAGCGCTGCAGGTCGTGCACAGCCGTCAACTGGCGCAGATCGCGCTCCACATACGTGGCAAAGTAGTCGCCCAGCGCCTGCGAGGGGTTCAGTCCCCGGTCGTGGATGCGGGGGTAAAAGCCGTTCAACAAGGTTTGCCCCAGCCCGGCCTCACCGGCCCGCCCCGTGCTGCGCTGCACCTCCGCCAAGGTGAATGGCAACAGCCGCAGCACCGCAGTGCGCCCGGCCAGCGACTGGCTGACCTGGGTCATCAAGGCAAATTGCTGGCTTCCAGTCAGGATGAAGCGCCCCGGTGTGGGGTCGGCATCGACCATGGACTGCAGGTAAGAAGGCAGCTCGGGCGCACGCTGTATTTCATCCAAAATCGCCCCGCCTGCCAAACCCTGCAAAAAGGCCCGAGGGTCTTCGGTGGCAAATTGGCGGGTATCGGGGTCTTCCAGCGTCACATACGGCTTGTTGGCAAACAGCGCCCGTGCCAGGGTGGTTTTGCCGCTTTGGCGCGGCCCGGTGAGTGTGACGACCGGGTACTGGCACGCCAGTTGCAGCAGCAAGGGAGAAATATCGCGTTCGACCATAGCCAAATTTTAGGCTATTTGTGCAAATCCACGAAATTTTCGTGGATTTGCACAATCTGCGCGCAACTGAATGAATCTATGGCTTCGGCCACAGCACCCACAGCTTTAGCGTCTGGTTGACGCGTGACGCGAGGGCGCCGGCTTCGGGGCCGGTGCCCGCGAAATAATCAGCACGCACAGCGCCAAGGATGGCGCTGCCGGTGTCTTGCGCGAAGACGAGTTTTTGCAGTTGCAAAGCGTTGCCGCTGGTCGCCAGCCACACCGGCGTGCCGTAGGGAATGCTTTGCGGGTCGACCGCGATCGAGCGGCCCGGCGTGAGCGCGACACCTTGCGCGCCTTTGGGACCGAAGGCTGCATCGAATTCGCTCAATGCCTCTTCACGGAAAAAAATATAGCGTGGGTTACTCCAGACCAGCGACTGCAGGCGCTGCGGGTTCTGCGCTACCCAGGCTTTGGTCGACTCGGTCCACGGTGCGGCCATGGTGCCCTGGCCCTGGTCACTGAGCCACTGCGTGATACTGCGAAACGGCTGGTCGTTGGTGCCGGCAAAGGCTACGCGCACGGTGCGCTGCGCGCCGTCGGGTTCGGTGATGACCAGACGGCCCGAACCTTGGATGTGCAGTGACATCGCATCGATCGGGTCGGACACCCAGGCGATCTCGCGGCCTTGTAGTGCTGCGCGGGCCTCTGGTAGCGTGTCGATTTCCTGGCGCGTAAACCACGGCTTGCGGTTACCCAGGCCGACCGGCGGCCGGTACAGCGGCGTGGTGAACCCCGGTGCCAGTACACGGCTGGCGCGCAGCACCGGTTCAAAGTAGCTGGTGAGCTTGCCATCGGCAAGACCTTGCAGCGACTCGACGCGGTAAGGCTGCAGGCGCGCCACCATCCAGGCGCGCTGCTCGTCGCCGTTGCCCAGGCTGAGGCGGCGCACCTCCTTGCACAGGGGGGCCTGCACCGGGCCAGGGCGCTCGCAACTTTTGATCCAGGCGTTCCAGGCTTCATGCAGCGGGTCCTGGCCAAAGCCGGGCAGCTCGGCCCAGCGCACCGCCGTCCAGCGGCTTTTGCCCTGGGTGATGGGCGGCGGCAGCGGGCCGGTGTCGCCGGGCACGGCGTAGGGCGGGACTTCAGGGAAACCCGGCGCGGTGGGTACCGCCATGGGTGGGGATTCCGGGGCTTCGGGCATGCGGGTGGCGCAGGCGGCCAGGGTTCCTACAATCGCGGCCAGCAGGGCACGGCGCGCGCCGCGCGCCAGGGGAAAATCTACAAGGAGTCGGTGCATGGTGTTGTTGTTACTGGAGGCGCTGGGGGCGGGGGTGTTGCTGGTGCTGATTGTCTGGTGGACCATGTTCTCGGGCCGCAAAAACGGCGAAATTGTCCAGAAATCTGAAGAAAACAAGCCTCTACCGCCCAAGGAATAAGCACGAGAAGCTACATTTTTTGTAGCAAATTGGCCAATTCGACGGCCGACTTCACTTCCATCTTGTCGAACACCCGGCCCCGGTGTACTTCCACCGTGCGCACGCTGATGTCGAGCTGGTCGGCAATCAGCTTGTTGGGCAGGCCTTGCACCACCAGGCGCATCACGTCGCGTTCGCGCTCGGTGAGTTCGGTCAGGCGGGTTTGCAGGTGCTGGCGGCTGTCGCGGGTGCGCAGGTTCAGGGCCGACTGGTTCAGGGCCTGCTCGATGCGGTCGACCAGGGCGTTGTCGGAAAACGGCTTTTCGCAGAAGTCAAACGCCCCGCGCTTGACCGCATCCACCGCAGTCGGCACATCGGCGTGGCCGGTCAGAAAGATCACCGGCATGGGCAGGTGCAGCCCCCGGGCAATCAGCTTGTCAAACAGCGCCAGCCCGCTGATGCCGGGCATGCGCACGTCCAGCAGCAGGCAGCACGCCTGGCGCGGCACAAAGCCGGTGGCCAGCATGGTCTCGAAGGCCTCGGCGCTGGGATAGCCTTCGCTGAACAGGCCGCGCGAACGCAGCAGCCACGACAGCGCATCACGCACGCTGGCGTCGTCATCAACGACGAATACGGTGGCATCTTGTACGGGTTGCATGCTTGTCTCTCATTCATCACGTTGATTCGGAGATCGGCAGGGTAAACCGAAACACGGTGCCCTGCGGCAGATTTGCGGTGAAACTGAGCGCACCGCCGTGCTGCTCCACCACCGTGCGACACAGGCTCAGGCCCAGGCCCATACCCTCTTCCTTGGTGGTGAAAAACGGGGTGAACAGGCGCTCGGCCACCTCGGGCGGGATGCCGGTGCCCCGGTCAGCCACCGAAAACTCGACCCACTCGGCAGATTCCGCCAGTGTGGCCACCCGCAGCTCCAACACCCGCTCGGCCACCTCGGGGGGCTCCATGGCTTGCATGGCGTTGCGGATCAGGTTGAGCAGCACCTGCTCGACCATGGAGCGGTCGCACTGCACCGCTGGCAACGCGTCCGCCACGTCCAGTTGCACCTGCACCCGCAGCTTGCGAGCCTGCAGTTGCACCAGCGGCAGAATGGCATCCAGCAGCAATTGCGGGGCGACCGGCTCGCGCACCTTGGCCCGGCGGCGCACAAAGTCGTGCACGCTGCGGATCAATTTGCCCGCACGCTCCACCTGCTCGGCAATGCGGCGCATGGCCATGGCCAGGTCTGCCGTATCCACTCCCCCGCCCTGCAAGCGGTTCAGCGAGCCAGTGGCGTAGCTGGAGATGGCGGCCAGCGGCTGGTTCAGCTCGTGGCTCAACAGCGAGGCCATCTCGCCCACCGTGGCCAGCCGCGCGGTGGCCTGCAGCCGGTCCTGGCTGGTGCGCGACAACTCTTCGGCACGGCGCTGCTCGGTCACGTCGACCACCGCGCTCATCCAGCCGGTGTGGACGCCCTGGGCGTTGATCAGCGGAGCCTCCATCACCAGCACCGGGAAAATACTGCCGTCCTTGCGCATGAACACCGAACTGAAGCCTTCGCGCGGTGGCGCATTGCCCGCCATGCGGACTTCCTGGCGCTGCTGGTATTCATGGGCCAGATCGGGGGGCCAGTAGGGCGCGGGCATGCCGTGGCCCCACAGCTCGTCGGCGGCAAAGCCCACCATCTGGCAAAACGCCGGATTCACGTAGGTGATGCGCCCCTGCAGGTCGCGGGCGCGCAGGCCGGTGAGCAGCGAATCCTCCATGGCTTTGCGAAACGCCAGCGCGTCGGCCAGGCCACGCTCGGCCTGGAGCCGCAAGCGGGTGTCCTTGACCAGCAGCACGGTCACCGACACCAGGGCAATCGACATCAGTGTGACCAGGGCGGTCATCAGGTTGGGGTAGACGCTGGGGTCGCCATGCCAACTGTCCATGCGCAGCACCATGGTGTTGCCCGGCAGATTGACCAATTGCTGGGCGGTAAACACCCGCGTGCCACGCCGGGCCGAGCCATGCAGCACCAGGCGGGTGCCGTCGGGCTCGATGAACGACACCTCCTGGCTGCGGCTGAGCTGGCGGCCCACCATGTCGGCCAGCACATCGCCCAGGGCGTAGGTGGCCACCAGATAGCCTTTGAGCTGGCCCTGGCTGATCAGCGGCATGCACATTTCCATCACCTCCAGCCCCAAGCCATCCACCTGGGGCAGAAAATAGCTGCTGGAATAGGCTGGCCCGTTGGCGCGCTTGGCCACGGCACAGGCCAGGGTGACATCGGGCTCGGCATTTTTGCTGCCCAGCCACTCAAAGGCATAAGGCCGAAACGGGCTTTCGACATGTGCCAGCACGGCCAGATTGGGTTGCCGCCACTCCACCCGCAGCAGCTCGCGGTGGTGGCGCAAAAACTCGGTGGCATCGACCCGCCAGGAGCCGGGGCTGGGGTCGTTGAACTGCAAGGCCTGCAGACTTTGCACATTGCGCCCCAGGCCCAGGCGCACATCGTCTGCGGCGGCGGCAATATCGCGGTCCAGCGCGTCTTGCACCTGGCTGGCTTCAAACCGCCCGGCCAACCACACCAGCGTGGTCAGCACCAGTGCCAGCAGCAGCAACATCACGCCCCACAGCGACCAGCGCTGCCACCAGCGCAGCAAACTCCCCCGCGAGAGCGGCAGTGCGGCGCTCACAGAACGCGGTGCTCCAGGGCGGGCAACTGGGCACGGCACTGCGCCAGGCGGGTGGCATCCAGCATGCCCAGCACCACGGCCTCGCCTTCTGCCTGCTCGGCCAGCACTGTGCCCCAGGGGTCTACCAGCGCGCTATGGCCCCAGGTGCGGCGGCCATTGGCATGCAGGCCGCCCTGGGCCGGGGCCAGCACGTAGGCCAGGTTTTCCACCGCGCGGGCGCGCAGCAGCAGCTCCCAATGCGCCTGCCCTGTCGTGTGGGTGAAGGCGCTGGGCACCAGCAACAGATCGGCCCCCAGCGCGGCGTAGCGGCGGTACAGCTCGGGAAAGCGCAGGTCGTAGCAGATGCTCAGGCCGATGCGCCAACGCTGGCCGTCGCGGGCGCTCAGTTCAAACAGCACCGGCTCGGTGCCCGGCTCCAGCACCCGCGACTCGTCAAAGCGCTCATGCCCGTTGTCGAAGCGGAACAGGTGGATCTTGTCGTAGCGGGCCACGCAGGTGCCGCTGGGGTCGAACACCAGGGTGCTGTTGCGCACCCGGCTGCCACTACCTCTGGCATTCACTACGGTCAGGGGGAGCGTGCCGCCCACAATCCAAATACCCAACTGGCGCGCAGTGCGGGCCAAAAATGCCTGGATGGGGCCGTGGCCCAGGGCTTCCTGGACCTGCAGCTTGTCGGTATCACGCTGGCCCAGCAGGCAAAAGTACTCGGGTAGCACGGCCAGCTCGGCACCCCCGGCGGCGGCTTCGGCCAGCAACACGGCGGCGCGCTCCAGGTTGGCCTGTACGTCGGTGCTGGACACCATCTGGATAGCGGCAACTTTCACGGCGTGGGTTCCTGCTTGGTGGGGGCCTGGGCCTCTACTTTGGCACCGAACATCTTGTGCGGCACCTTGGTGATTTTGGGGTCGGCCCAGGTGCCGTCGATGTGGAACTGCTGGGTGGCCGCCTCGGCCAGCGGGCGGCTCAAAAACCACTGGGCCAAAAACGTGCCCAGGCCGATGGCGGGGTTGATCACCGCAGCCACCAGAGAGGCCGTACCGGCGTTGATCTCGGGCACCACCAGCACTTTCAGGTCCTGGGTTTCGCGGGCAATATCGGCGCTGCCTTCCATCATCACAGCAGCATTCACGCCCTTCATTTTCAGGTTGTTGGTGCTGGCACGGCCCATCTCGACCTGCACGTCGCCGCGCACGGCATCAAATGCAAAGCCTTCGCTGAACACATCACGGAAGTCCAGCGCCAGGCGGCGCGGCAGGGCCTGCAGGTTCAGCACACCCAGCAGCTTGGCCAGGCCGGGGTCGGCCTTGAGGAACTGGCCGTTGTCTACCGCCAGATTGAACTGCCCGCCCAGCGTGGCGGTGTCCAGCGCCAGCGGCGAGCCCACCCAGCCCACCTGCCCGGCCATCTGGCCCTTGCCACGCCGCACCACCCCCGGCATACCGAAGCGGGCCAGCAGTTGCCCCGCGTCCGCAATGTCGAGCTGGAAGTTCAGCGTGGTGCGCCGGGGCGTAGTAGACCCGGTACGGCCCCCCAGGGCGACCCAGTTGCCGGTGGCGTTGAGCTGCGCGTCGGGGTTGGTGATGCTGAGCTTGTTCAGCCGCCACTCGCGCACGCCTGCATCGACCAGCCCGACCCCGCCGACCCGGCCACCCCGGTTGACGGCATCGATCTCGACCCGGCCCAGCTTCTTACCCTTGAGCTCCAGCGCGTCCACCACGATGTCCAGTGCGGGTACGGTGTCGGAGGGCTCGTCCAGCAGGGTCTCTACCTCGGTGGCGGTGCTGGGAGCCAGCGTAAGGCGGGTCAGCCGGGCGAAGACCCTGCCCGCGTTGGAGTCGATGGGCTGGCGGTATTCCACATAGCCGTTGAGCTCTTGCGCGTCGATGTTGGCGCGCCAGGTGCTGGCAAAGTGCGAGCCGCTGAGCACCAACTGGTGCAGGGTGCGGCCTCCCATCGTCAAGGCTTTGGCCTGGACCGCCAGGGTGGTGGGCGTGTAACCACCGCTGGCCGAAGGTGCAGTACCCGTCGTTGGGGCATCGGCCAGCTTGGCGGCCAGCGCCTGCCAGGCATCGGCGTTGACGGTATCCACTCGGATGTTGGCCGACACGCCCTCGGCAGGCATCAGCAGCGCCTCGCCGGGCGGCAGGCCTACTGCCACCGTGCCGCGCAGCACACGCGGGACCGGGCCGGAAATATCGCGCACATAGGCCACCGAGGCCACCGAGCCGCCCATCCCCAACTCCAGCGCCAGGCTGTCACGCAAAGCCAGGTTATTGGCCGGCAGCAGGAGATTGTCAAAACGCAAGGGCAGCACCGTGTCGGCGGCTTTGGCCAGCGGCGGGGGCAGGCTCAAGGCCACGCCCTGCAGATTGCTGGTGACGCTGACCTCCGACACGCCCTGGCGCGCGCCCACCACGGCGGTGTAGGCGGCGCTGCCGCTGGCGTAGTGGGCGATCTGCGCCGCCACCCCCAGCCCCGGCGACTGGCGCAACCCCTCGGCGGTGGCCACGCCCTGCACCCGCATCTGCACATCGCCCTTGGCAGCATCGGCCATGCCGCCTTCGAACCGGGCATCGCCACCGAGCATGCGGGCCTGCCCGCCGACCACGGTAAAACCGGTGTCCGAGAAATTTACCACCCCGCGCGCGCGCGCCATCGCCGGGCTGCTGTGGGTGATTTGCACATCATTGCCACCCAGCGTGATGCTGCCCTGGACCTTGCTCTTGTCGATATCGGCAATCGGCAGTTGCAGGCGCAGTTGCAGATCGGCCAGGCCGCTGGCCGTGGCCTGGTCCAGGGCATGTCCGGTGATCTCGGCCAGCGGCGACCGGTTGACCACGCCCAGCATGTCGCCCAGCGGACCGCGCCCTTGGGCCTTGAACACCACCACGCTGTGGTCCAGGTCGGCAATCTGGGCTTCGGCCTGGGTCAGCTGGAAACCGGTAGCACCGGCCAGAGTGCCGGTGGCCCGGCGGATCTGCAAACTATTACCTTCAAACACCAGCTCGCCGGACAAGCGCTCCAGCGCGGGCCAGGGCAAGGCCTTGGCGGGCTGCAGGCTGGGTGGCACGTAGGCGTAGGTGGCATCGCGCACCTCAGCGGCAATGCGGAACTCGCCCTGGCTAGGTTTAACGAACGGAAAGTCGTACAGATCGCCCTTGACGCGGAACTTCACCGGACTAAGGCGACCCGCCAGCACCGCATCGCGTACGTAGTGGCGTACCTCGGCATCCAGCTCCAGAGGCAGGTAGCGGTGCACCCGCGCGGCATCGCCCCGGCTCAGTTGGCCCTGCAGGTCCAGCACGCCCGGAATGCGTGCCCGGCTGCTCGACTGCGCGGGGTCGCTGTGGTTCCACTTGACCTGCAGCAGGCCCTCGGCATCGGCATTGGCAAACCGCACATCGCTGGCCTGCACCGCCAGGGTGTCGCCCTGCTGCTGCCAGGCCACGGTAGCCGCGAGCTGGTCCATGGGCACCACCGGTTCTTCGAACAGCCCCGGCAGGACCAGCGCGCCCTGGGTGACGCGCACGCTGGCCTTGCCCCCGGCCTGGGTGAGGTCGAAGTCCACCGCCGCACCGCGCACACCGGGACGGCCCAGCGGGGCCATGTCTTTCGGGCTGGGCGCATCAGGCACGCCTGCGGCCACTTCCAGCCCGGTGATTCGGCCCTGGGCACTGTAGCTGGTGGGGTCGGCGAGGGGGCCATTCCAGCGGGAGCTGATCTGCTCCACCAGGCCCTGGGGTTCGTGGGTGGCCAGCATGCGGTGGGTGGCCGGGCCCAGCGGCAGGCTATTGGCCATGTGGGCCAGCAGGGCCAGGTCCAGCCGGTCGGCACGCAACTCGCCTTGCGCAGGCTGGCGGGGGCTGGCATCCTGCAGGCGCAGGCTCAGGTTGCCGCCCGGCCAGACGCGCCCGTCGTCGGTGGTGAACTGCAGGCCCTCGGTGGCCAGCGCCAGGCTGTCGGCCTGCTGCTCCAAAGTGATGCGGCCTTGCAGCGATTGCAGCGCCAGCGGCTGCAGGTCGGCGGCCAGGGTGGCCCGGGCACCCACCAGCGCCACATCGGCCGTGCCGCTGGTCACCTGGCCGTGGCGGATGTCGGCCCACACCCGCAAAGCCCCCACACCGGCCACCACGTCCACGCCCACATCGGCATAGCGGCGCAGTTGCGACACATCCACGCGGGGCAGGCTGGCGTAGGCCGGGCCATCCCAGTCCTGCCAGCGGCCCCGGTGGATGCTGAGCAAGGGCTGGCGGAAGCGGGCGCTGAGGCTGAAGCGGTCGCCCCAGTCGGCGGGGGGCGAGGCATCCAGGCGCATGTGGTGGCCCAGGCCCTTGTTGCGCATCACAAAATCCACCGCGCCCAAGGCCAGCGGAGGGGCGGCGCGCTGCTCGTCGGTCCAGCGCACGGTGCCGCCACGCACCACCAGCTCGCTTTGGGCAAACAGCCAGTCCAGGGCCCGGCCATCGCTGCTACCGGTCTGCGAAATGTCCAGCCCGGCGATAAAGATGGCGCCATCGGCGCTGCGGCGCACGTCCAGCGCGGGCTGCTCGATCAGCAGGGTCTCAAACCCGCGCTTCAGCAACGACGCGGGCGACACTGTGGCCATGACCCGCGACAGCTTCAGGGCCTCGCGCCCCTGGCTGTCCAGCAGGGCCACATCGCGCAGCTCGAACGAGGGGAACACATGCTCTGACCGGGCCGAGATGGCACCAATGCGCACCGGCATCCCCAGCGCCTGGCTGGCGTAGGTTTCCAGCCACGGGCGAAAGTCGCCGATTCGCGGCACAATCCAGCCGTGTAAGGCCCCCCAGACCAAAGCCAGCACCAGCCAAGCCGCCGCCACCAAGCCCAGACTCCAGGATGCGGCTTTGGCGGCCCATCGGAGCAGGCGCGTGGACTCGGTGCTGGAAGGTGGCTTGGATTCAGTCATTGGACACATGGATGCAACCAGAATTATCACTCCCATGGCAGCCGCGCCCGCAGCAGGCCTTACCGTTCACGGTGTTACTTTGTTAAGCAGCCCCCCCGCCACCCAGCCCCTGTCTGGCCACTCGCGTTTTGTGCAACGCCTGCGCCGCCGCTACGCCAGCCAGCTCGACCTGTTGCCCCCCGGCCCGCCGGAGCGCGCCAGCATGGAAGCCACCCTGGCCACGCTGCGCGCCACCGGCCTGGACACGGGTGCGGCCCTGCGCAGTCTGCGCCAGTTGGTGATGGAGCGCCTGGTGGTGCTGGACTGTGACCAACAAGCCCCGCTGGAGGTAGTGACCCGGGCGGTGACCGAGCTGGCCGAGATCGCCCTGGATGCCGCGTGCACCCACGCCTTTGCGCAGCTCGACAGCCAGCACGGCGCGCCCCTGGCCCCGGACGGCAGCCGCGCCCAGATGTGGGTGGTGGGCATGGGCAAGCTGGGTGCGCGCGAACTCAATGTATCCAGCGACATCGACCTGATCTACGTCTACAACTTCGATGGCGACACCGCAGGCCAGGCTGACATGCCGGAGGGCCGGGGCCGCACCAGCAACCACGAATACTTTTGCAAGGCCGTCAAGATCATCTACGCGCTGGTGGGCGACACCACCGAGCACGGCTTTGTGTTCCGCGTCGACCTGGCGCTGCGCCCGCACGGCAATTCCGGCCCGGTGGCGGTATCCACCGACGCGCTCGAAGGCTACCTGCAGGAGCAGGGCCGCGAATGGGAGCGCTTTGCCTGGCTGAAAAGCCGGGTCGTGGCCCCGCGCAGCTGCATCCATGACGCCAGCGCACTGCGCACCGTGGTGCTGCCGTTTGTGTTTCGCCGCTACCTGGACTACGGCGTGTTCGACGCGCTGCGCAAGCTGCACCAGCAGATCCGCGACCATTCGGCCAAGCGCAGTGCGGGTCGGCCCGAGCGGGCCAACGATGTCAAGCTGTCGCGCGGCGGCATCCGCGAGATCGAATTCACCGTGCAGTTGCTGCAGGTGGTGCGCGGCGGCCAGTTCCCTGAGCTGCGCACCCGCCCCACGCTGGCCGCGCTGCAGCGCCTGGCCCACGCCGGGCTGATGCCCCAGACCACCGCCGATGCCCTGGCCCGCGCCTACACCTTTTTACGCCAGGTCGAGCACCGCATCCAGTACCTGGACGACCAGCAAACCCATGTGCTGCCCACCGCCGATGCCGACCTGGCCTGGATCGCCCAGAGCATGGGCTACCCCAACTGCTGCCCGTTCCTGACCGAGCTGGACACCCACCGCGAGCTGGTGGCGCAAGAGTTCGACACCCTGCTGGGCGGCAAGAAAGAATGCAAAGGCTGTAACGGCAAAACGGCAAAACCCGGCCACAGCGGCCCGGGCGACCTGTCGGGAGCGCCCGACCTGGCCACGCTAGCCGAGCGCCTGGAAGAGCCGCTCAAGGGCCGCCTGCTGCGCTGGTCCACCCACGCCCGCGTGCAAGCGCTGAGCGACGTGTCCAGCGCCCGGCTGTCGCGCCTGGTGCAACGCACCCTCGGCTGGCTACAGGAGGGCAGTACCAGCCTGGACGGCGTATTGCGCTGGATGGACTGGATCGAACCCCTGCTGCGCCGTCACCACTACCTGGCCCTGCTGCTGGAGCGCCCCTCGGTGCACCAGCGCCTGCTGCGTCTGCTGGCCACCGCCAAATGGCCTGCCCGCTACCTGCAACAGCACCCTGGCGTGATTGACGAGCTGGCCGCCGAGACCATGCTGGCCGAGCGCTTCGACCCCGCCGCGCTGGAAGCCGAGCTGGAAGCCCGCCGCAACTCGCTGCGCATCACCCAAGAGGACGACGAAGAAACCCTGCTCAACCTGCTGCGCCGCGCCCACCACGCCGAGCTGTTCCGCACTCTGGCGCGCGACGTGGAAGGCCGCATCACCGTCGAGCAGGTGGCCGACGACCTGAGCGCGCTGGCCGACGTGGTGCTGCGGGTCACCGCCCGCTGGTGCTGGCAGCGCCTGCCCACCCACCACCTGGACGAACCGCGCTTTGCCGTCATCGGCTACGGCAAGCTGGGCGGCAAGGAGCTGGGCTACGGCAGCGACCTGGACATCGTCTTCGTGCATGAAGACGAAGACGAGCGCGCCCCCGAGGTCTACGCCCAGCTGGTGCGCAAGCTCATCAACTGGCTGAGCGTCAAAACCGCCGAGGGCGACCTGTTCGAGATCGACACCGCCCTGCGCCCCAACGGCAACTCCGGCATGCTGGTCACCACCCTGGCCGCCTACGCCAGCTACCAGGAAGGCCGGGGCAGCAACACCGCCTGGACCTGGGAACACCAGGCCATGACCCGCGCCCGCTGCGTGCTGGGTCCGGACGACATGCACCAGCGCTTTGACGGCGTGCGGCAAAACGTCATCACCGCCCCGCGCGACCTGCCCGCACTGCAGGCCGAGATCGTCGCCATGCGCAACAAGGTGCGCGCCGCCCACCCGGTGCGGGGTGAAGCTTTTGACGTGAAGCACAGCACCGGCGCCATGGTCGATGCCGAATTTGCCGTGCAGTACCTGGTACTGGCCCACGCCGCCCAGCACCCCAGCCTGCAAGACAACGTAGGCAACATCGCCCTGCTGCAACGCGCCGAAGCCTGCGGCCTGCTGCCCCCCGGTGTCGGCGAGGCCGCCGCCAATGCCTACCGCGAACTGCGCAAAGCCCAGCACCAGGCCCGCCTGAACGAAACCCCCACCCAGGTGGCCCCGCCACTGCTGCAAAAAGAGCGCGAGGCGGTGCTGGCGCTGTGGCAGGTGGTGTTTGGGTAAAAGCTATTGAATAAGTAGCTGCTCACGCCCATGGAATGGGCGGTAGAGGCCTACTTCCCTTGTAAAAATGACTCTTCTCCAGTCCACCGACTACGCCACCTGGCTAGCGGACCTGAAAACCCAGATCCGCTCCGCCCGCCTGCAGGCCAGCCTGGCCGTCAACCGGGAGCTGGTGCTGCTGTACTGGCGGATGGGGCGGGAGATTTTGGAGCGCAAAGCAACGGCAGGCTGGGGAGCGAAGGTGAATGCTCAATTGACCCATGACTTGCGCACGGAGTTTCCCGACATGCGCGGCCTGTCCCCTCGCAACCTGGTGTACATGCAGACATTTGCCGCAGCCTGGCCCGAGGAAGCATTTACGCAACAGGTCGTTGCGCAATTGCCCTGGGGACACCACTGCACCCTCCTCGACAAACTCAAAGACCGCGCCACCCGCGAGTGGTACATCCGCAAAACCATTGAAAACGGCTGGAGCCGCTCGGTGTTGGAGTTGCAAATCGAAACCGCCGTGCATAACCGCCTGGGTGCTGCGCAAAACAACTTTGCCCGCACCCTGCCTGCACCACAGTCGGACCTGGCCCGCGACCTGCTCAAAGACCCGTATGCATTCGACTTTTTGGGCATCGCCGACGCTTCCAGCGAACGCACGATCGAGAAAGCCCTGACCACCCACCTGCGCGATTTTTTGCTGGAACTGGGGGTGGGTTTTGCCTTTGTCGGTAGCCAGTACAAGCTCGACATCGAAGGCGACGAGTTCTTTATCGACCTGCTTTTCTACCATACGCGCCTGCACTGCTACGTGGTGATCGAGCTGAAAAACACCGAGTTCCGCTTCGAGTACACCGGCCAACTCAACGGCTACCTGGCCGCCGTGGACGACCTGGTGCGCGACCCGGCTTTTGACGCGCCCACCATCGGCATGGTGCTGTGCAAAAGCAAGAAAAAAACCATGGTCGAATACGCCTTGCGCGGCGTGCAGACCCCCATGGGCGTATCCACCTACCGCACCACACCCGAGCTGCCGCAGGAAATCTCCGCACTGTTACCCAGCATGGAAGCCCTGGTGGCGCAGCTGGATGCCGGGGACAACACCCCGGACCCAGCCCATCCGCTGCCATAAACCGACACAAACCGATACCCCCTTGAGAAGACGCGGCTGGCCGACCCTGGCAACATGGCCCGTGCTCTTTGCCGCCTCGTGCTGGCTGCGCGGCTTCCCCTATTTCAAGGACAAAGCGCAGACCTGTCACGCGGTGTCCAGGGTTCACCCGATACGATAGGCCCCGCCTTACGCCTTACCCGCCCCTGGAGCCCTCTGCATGCCTCTTCCCCGCTGGCCACTTCTGTGCCTCCTGCCCTTGTGGCTGGCCGCCTGCGCCACCACGCCGCCCCCCACGACCGTGCCCGCCCAGGCGGCTGCGCAATGGACGGCTCCACTGCCACACCAAGGGAACATGGGGGATTTATCGGACTGGTGGCAGCGGCTGGACGATCCGCTGCTGGTGGCGCTGATTGCGGCGGCGCAAGAGGCCAGCCCCACGGTGGCATCGGCGGCGGCGCGCATTGCCCAGGCGCGGGCCACGGCGGTGGGCGCGGGTGCGGCGCTGGGGCCCACGCTGGATGCATCGGCCAGCGCCAGCCGGGGCCGGTCGCAGCCGGGCGTGCCGGTTGGCAGCACCGCACAGGGCGGGCTGCAGGCAGCGTGGGAGATCGACCTGTTTGGCGCGAACCGGGCTGCCGCCAACGCCGCCCAGGCACGCGAGCAAGGGGCCCAGGCCCAGTGGCACGACGCGCGGGTGGCGGTGGCCGCCGAGGTGGCCAGCCAGTACGTCACCGTGCGGGCCTGCGCCCTGCTGCGCGGGCTGGCGGGGGAAGACGCGAAATCGCGCCAGGAAACGGCGCGTCTGTCGGGCTTGAGCACCCGCGCCGGGTTTACCGCCCCGGCGGTGGATGCGCTGGCCCGTGCCAGTGCCGCCGAGGCCAACAACCGCGTGGTGCAGCAACTGGCGCAGTGCGACGTGTACCTCAAGGCCATGGTCGCCCTGACCGGTGTGGCAGAGGCAGATTTGGCACAAAAACTGGCCTCAGCGCCCATTCCATCGGCGCAAGCAGCTCTTTTTTCCATAGCATCCATCCCCGCGCAGGCCCTGGCCCAGCGGCCCGACATCTTCAGCGCCGAGCGCGACGTGGCCGCCGCCAGCTATGACGTGGGCAACGCCCAGGGCCAGCGCTACCCCCGGCTCACTTTGAACGGCTCCATCGGCGCACTGGCCTACCGGGCCGGGTCTACCAGCGAGAACGTCGGCACCTGGTCCATCGGCCCGCTGGCCGTGTCGGTGCCCTTGTTCGACGGCGGGCGGCGCAGCGCCGATGTAGATGCCGCCCAGGCCCGCTACACCGAGGCGGTGGCCGTGTACCGCGCCAAGGTGCGCCAGGCCGTGCGCGAGGTGGAAGAAGCCCTGGTCAACCTGCGCAGCGCCGATGACCGCAACGCCGACACCGAGGTCGCCGCCCAGGGTTACCAGGCCGCGTTTGCCGCCACCCAGGCCCGCTACCGCGCCGGTTTGGCCAGCCTGCCCGAACTGGAAGACGCACGCCGCACCGCGCTGGCCGCCGACACCAATGCCATTGCCCTGCAGCGCGAACGCCTGCTGGCCTGGATCAGCCTGTACCGTGCCGTGGGCGGCGGCTGGACCGGCCCCCAGTAAACCTTGACGGACACCTTCCCATGCAAAAAAATGCTATTTATTCCGTAGCTGCTCTCGCCCTGTCCATAAGCGCTATCGGCCTTTTCTCCTTAAATTCCCAGGCCGCAGACGAGGCCAAGACCACCGCACCGAAGCCTGCCCTCACCGTCACCACCGTGCAGCCGCAGCGCACCCCGTGGGCGGTGCAGCTCAGCGCCAACGGCAACGTGGCCGCCTGGCAAGAGGCCAGCATCGGCAGCGAAGCCAGCGGCCTGCGCCTGCTGGAGGTGCGCGCCAACGTGGGCGATGTGGTGCGCGCCGGGCAGGTGCTGGCCACGTTTGCGGCCGAGAGCGTGCAGGCCGACGTGGCCCAGGCCCAGGCCAACCTGCTGGAAGCCCAGGCCAATGCCCAGGATGCCAGTGGCAACGCCGCCCGCGCCCGCACGCTGCAGGCCACCGGGGCCTTGAGCGAGCAGCAAATCACCCAGTACCAGACGACCGAGCAGGTCGCCAAGGCCCGCGTGGCCGCCGCCAAAGCCACGCTGGTGGTGCAGCAGCAGCGCCTGCGCCACACCCAGGTGCTGGCTCCCGACAGCGGCACCATCAGCGCCCGCAGCGCCACCGTGGGCGCGGTGCTGGGCAGCGGCACCGAACTGTTCCGCATGGTGCGCCAGGGGCGGCTGGAGTGGCGCGCCGAGGTCACCGCCGCCGAGCTGGAGCGCATCAAAGTGGGCACCGTCGCCCAGGTGCGCACGGCGCAGGGCACGCCGGTGCAGGGCAAGGTACGCATGGTGGCCCCCACGGTCGACCCGCAAACCCGCATGGGACTGGTGTATGTGGATTTGCCAGCGTCCAGCCTCAAGCCGGGGATGTTTGCCAGCGGCGCATTCGCACTGGGCCAGACCACCGCGCTGACCGTGCCGCAAACCGCCGTGGTGGTGCGCGATGCCTTCAGCTTTGTCTACCGCGTGGGTAAGGACCAGCGGGTGGCCCAGGTCAAGGTGCAAACCGGGCGGCAGCTGGGCGACCGGCTGGAGATCACCAGTGCGCTGGATGCCGATGCGGTGCTGGTCGCCAGCGGGGCGGGCTTTTTGAACGACGGCGATCTGGTGCGGGTGGTGCAGGATTCCAAGCCCAATGTGCCTCCAGCGCCCTCTGCTCCAGTACAAGCAGCTAGCAAATAAAGAGCAGGCCATGAACGTTTCCTCCTGGTCCATCAAAAACCCGATTCCGGCGGTGATGCTGTTTGTGCTGCTGACGTTTGCCGGGCTGCTGTCCTTCAACGCCATGAAGGTGCAGAACTTCCCCGACATCGACCTGCCCACGGTCACCGTCTCCGCCAGCCTGCCCGGCGCGGCCCCGGCCCAGCTGGAAACCGAGGTGGCGCGCAAGCTGGAAAACGCCATCGCCACCGTGCAGGGCCTGAAGCACATCTACACCTCGGTGCAGGACGGCAGCGTCACCGTGACGGCCGAGTTCCGGCTGGAAAAGCCGGTACAAGAGGCGGTGGACGACGTGCGCTCTGCCGTGGCCCGCGTGCGCAGCGACCTGCCGGGCGACGTGCGCGACCCCATCGTCAACAAGGTAGACATGGCGGCCCAGCCGGTGCTGGCCTTCACCATCCGCTCATCCAAGCTGGATGCCGAGGCGCTGTCGTGGTTTGTGGATTTTGATGTGACCCGCAAGCTGCTGGCAGTGCGCGGCGTGGGGGCGGTGACCCGCGTGGGCGGCGTGACCCGCGAGGTGCAGGTGGCGCTGGACCCGCTGAAACTGCAGGCGCTGGGTGCCACCGCCGCCGACATCTCGCGCCAGCTGCGGCTGGTGCAGCTCGACAGCGCCGGGGGCCGTGCCGACCTGGGCGTGGGCGAGCAACCCGTGCGCACCCTGGCCACGGTGCAAACCGCCCAGGAGCTGGGCCAACTGCAACTGGCGCTCAGCGATGGCCGCCGCATCCGCCTCGACCAGGTGGCGACCGTGGTGGACACGGTGGCCGAGCAACGCTCTGCGGCCCTGCTCAACGGCCAGCCGGTGGTGGGCTTTGAGGTGGCGCGCAGCCGCGGCGAGAGCGAAGTGGCGGTGGGCGCGGCGGTGCAACAGGCGCTGGCCGAGCTCAAGCTGCAGCACCCCGACATGGAGCTCACCGAGTCCTTCAACTTCGTGGCCCCGGTGGAAGAGGAATACACCGGCTCGATGCACTTGCTGATCGAGGGCGCGATCCTGGCAGTGGTGGTGGTGTGGTTGTTTCTGCGCGACTGGCGGGCCACCTTTGTGTCGGCGGTGGCGCTGCCGCTGTCGGTGATACCGGCCTTCATTGGCATGTACCTGCTGGGCTTTTCGGTCAACGTGATCACGCTGCTGGCGCTGTCGCTGGTGGTCGGCATTCTGGTGGACGACGCGATTGTGGAGGTGGAAAACATCGTGCGCCACCTGCGCATGGGCAAAACGCCCTACCAGGCGGCGATGGAGGCGGCGGACGAAATCGGCCTGGCGGTGATCGCCACCACCTTCACCCTGGTGGCGGTATTTTTGCCCACCGCCTTCATGAGCGGCATTCCGGGCAAGTTCTTCAAGCAGTTTGGCTGGACCGCCTCGCTGGCGGTGGTGGCCTCGCTGCTGGTGGCGCGGGTGCTCACGCCGATGATGGCGGCCTACATCTTGAAACCCATCGTCGGGGCCGAGAAAGACGCCGGCTGGATGCGCGTCTATATGCGCTGGGCCACCTGGTGCCTCAAGCACCGGGTGCTGACCATGCTGGGTGCCACGGTGTTTTTCTTTGGCTCCATCGCGCTGATTCCGCTGCTGCCCACCGGCTTTATCCCGCCCGACGACAACGCGCAAACCCAGGCCTATATCGAGCTGCCGCCCGGCTCCACCCTGGCGCAGACCCAGGTGGCCGCGGAGCAGGCACGCACGCTGATTGCCCAGGTGGCGCACGTCCACAGCATCTACACCACCATCGGTGGCGGCAGCGCGGGCGGCGACCCGTTTGCCCCCGCCGGGGCGGCCGAGGCGCGCAAGGCCACGCTGACCATCCAGCTCAGCCCGCGCGGCGAGCGGCCCCGCAAGCAGGTGATTGAAAACGCCATCCGCACCGCGCTGGAGCCCCTGCCCGGCGTGCGCAGCAAGGTGGGCCTGGGCGGTTCGGGCGAAAAATACGTGCTGGTGCTGACCGGCGTGGACCCGGTCGCCCTGCAGGCCGCCGCGCAGGCGGTGGAAAAAGACCTGCGCACCATCCCCGGCCTGGGCAGCGTCGCGTCCAGCGCCAGCCTGATCCGGCCCGAGATCGCGGTGCGGCCCGACTTTGCCCGCGCCGCCGACCTGGGCGTCACCAGCAGCGCCATCGGCGAGACGCTGCGCATCGCCACCGTGGGTGACTACGATGTGTCTTTACCGAAGCTGAACCTGTCGCAGCGCCAGGTGCCCATCGTCGTCAAGCTGGACGATGCGGCCCGCAAAGACCTCAGCGTACTGGAGCGCCTGGCCGTGCCGGGTAGCAAGGGCCCGGTGATGCTGGGCCAGGTGGCCACGCTGGAGACCAACGGCGGCCCCGCCGTCATCAGCCGCTACGACCGCACCCGCAACGTCAACTTCGAGATCGAACTGTCCGGCCTGCCGCTGGGCGATGTGACCGCCCTGGTGCACAAACTGCCCGCCATGCAGCAGCTCCCGCCCGGCGTGAAGGTGGTGGAAATCGGCGATGCCGAGGTGATGGGTGAGCTGTTTGCCAGCTTTGGCCTGGCCATGCTGACGGGGGTGCTGTGCATCTACATCGTGCTGGTGCTGCTGTTCAAAGACTTCTTGCATCCCGTCACCATTCTGTGCGCGCTGCCGCTGGCGCTGGGCGGGGCCTTTGTGGGCCTGCTGATCGCGCAAAAAAGCTTCTCCATGCCCTCGCTGATCGGCCTGATCATGCTCATGGGCATTGCCACCAAGAACTCCATCCTGCTGGTGGAGTACGCCATCGTGGCCCGCCGCGACCACGGCATGACCCGCGTCGAAGCCCTGCTCGATGCCTGCCACAAACGCGCCCGCCCCATCATCATGACCACCCTGGCCATGGGCGCAGGCATGCTGCCGATTGCCCTGGGCTGGGGCGCGGCGGACTCCAGCTTTCGCAGCCCGATGTCGGTAGCGGTAATCGGCGGGCTCATCACGTCTACCGTGCTGAGTTTGCTAGTGGTGCCGGCGGTGTTTACCTACATCGACGATTTGGAGCACTGGTTCAAGCGCATGGGCGCGAAGCTGCGGGGCAAACCGGCCCCGGTGCCGCAGGGCAAGGCGCTATCGTAATAAGAGCTGCTTGTGCTTATGACATAAGCGCCGGCGGCCTTTTTTGTCTAAACCTTGGGGGTGGCTTGCCCCCGTGCCGCCGCCAGGCAGTCCTGTATCGCGGCAATGAGCCGCTCGGACACCAGTTTCACGATCGGTCCGGGCGGCTTGGTGGCATCCACGGCCACGCTGATCTCCTGGGGTTCGGCCCCCCGGTCCCGGATGGGGATGAAAACCAGCGTTCCGGTGGCCAGCTCCGATGCCACGTCCAGCTCGGACGTGAACACCACATGGTTACCGCCCAGCGCCAACTGCTTGACCAGCTGCAGCGAGTTGGTCTCGGTATAGCGGCGCGGTTCCTTGAACAGCCAGCTGTACTGCGCCTCCAGGTAACGCCGGATCGTCAACGCCTTGCTCTGCAGCGCCACCGGGTGGGCCATGGCCTCCTGGAAACTCACCGTCTCGCGCTGCGCCAGCGGGTGGCCGGGTGCCACCACGCAGCCCAGCGGCAACGCGCTCTTCCACAGCACCAGCAGCTCCCGGCGCGGTTTCAGGTTGAAGATGGTGGCCAAGTCGGCCTGGCCGGTCAGCAGTGCCGCCTCGGCATCGTCGGGGGTGGCCAGCGCGATGGACAGGCTGACCAGCGGATGCTGCACACCCAGATCCCGCACCAGGGCGGGCATGACGCTGGTGGCGTGGCTGTCCATGGCCACCAGCGACACATGGCCCTGGTGCACGCCCTGCAGGCGACGGATCTCGGCGACCACCCCCCGTTCGTCCTGCAGCCAGTGGCGCGCCAGCGTGATGAGTGCGTCGCCCGAGGCCGTCAAGCGCATGCCGCGCGGTAGCCGCTCGAACAAGGGCACGCCGAGTTCGTCCTCCAGCTGCAGGATCTGCCGGTTGATGGCCGAAGCCGCCACGTGCAGTTCGCGCGCGGCCTTCTGGATGGAGCCCGAGCGCGCAACCTGGTCGGCGTAGCGCAGTCCGGCGGGAACGAGCGAATGGCGCATGGAAAGGTGTTGAGTAGTGCAGGCAGAGTGTACTGATTTTGCGTATGCAGCACTGCAAAAATGGTGATGGACGGCAATGAGTTGCGTGCTTACGATCCGTTCCCATGACAACACGAACCCACCTGCAACACCTCAACACCTGCGCGCCCGAGGTCTTTTGCGCCACCCTGGCCGACATCTGGGAGCATGCGCCCTGGGTAGCACGCGGCGTGGTGGGCCAGCGCCCTTTTGCGACGGTCGATGCCTTGCACGCAGCCATGGTCGATGTGGTGGCCGCTCTGGACGAGCCTGCACGCGTCGCCTTCTATGCCGGGCACCCGGAACTGGCCGGTGACGATGCCCGCCGGGGCACCATGACGGATGCGTCGATTGCAGAGCAGGGCACCTTGGCTCTGGCTCGGCTGGAGACACACGAGGCCGAGCGCTGGAGCGCGCTCAACCGGGCCTACCGGGCGCGCTTCGGCTTCCCGTTCATCCTGTGCATCCGCCGCCACACGCGGGAGTCGGCCTTGCAGGCGTTTGAGCAGCGCCTGGCGCAGGACCGCAGCACCGAGCTGGCCACCACGCTCGGCGAAATTGCCGCCATCACCCGCCTGCGGCTGGACCGCCTGGTGCCTGATGTACCTGATGTTTCCCATGCCACCAGCCACGGCGAATCCATTTCTTCTTAATTCTTAACTTACCCACCGGAGCTATCCATGACCACTCGACGCAACATTTCCCTCCTGGCGTGCGCGCTGGGCCTGCTGGCCACCGCCATGCCCGCCAGCGCCCAGGGCAGCTATCCCGACCACCCGGTGAAACTACTGGTGGCACTGCCTGCGGGCGGCGGGGTGGACATCATTGCGCGCCTGGTCGGCCAGAAGCTGGCCGCCGTCACTGGCCAGCCCTTTGTGGTGGACAACCGGGCCGGAGCCTCTGGCCGCATCGGCCTGCCGGTGGTGGCCAAGTCCGCGCCGGACGGCTACACGCTGATGGCTTCACCCGCCTCGTTCCTGACCACCAACAAAAGCATCTTCAAAGAGCTACCGTACGACCCGCAGGCCGATTTCGCCCCCATCACCAAGCTGGCCAACCAGTCCATGGTGCTGGTGGTCAAGGACAAGCAGAAGTTCGCCAGCGCAGCGGCGCTTCTGGCCGCCGCCAAGGCCAAGCCCGGGGGCCTGAACTACGCCAGCTCGGGCGACGGCAGCCCCCAACACCTGGCCGCGCTGATGTTCGAGACGCGGGCGCAGGTGCGCATGACCCACATCCCGTACAAAGGCGGCGCGCTGGCCATCACCGACCTGCTGGGTGGCAACGTAGACCTGCTGTTCGCCCCCCTGCCCGAGGCACTGCCCTACCTCAAGACCGGCAAGCTCACCGCACTGGCGCTGATGAGCGACAAGCGCTCAGCCCTGATCGCCGACGTGCCCACGATGCGCGAAGCAGGCATCCCGAACATGGTCATGCAGACCTGGATCGGCCTGCTGGCGCCCGCGGGCACACCGCGCGCCCTCGTGGACCAGCTGAACCGCCAGGTGCACGCCATCCTGCAGAGCGAGGACGTGAAGAAACAACTCTATGAGATCGGCATGGACCAGGCACCCACCACCCCCGAGCAATTCCAGCAAACCATCGCCCAGGAGATCGCGCTGCACGCCGAACTGGTGAAGGCTTCGGGGCTGGTGCCGCAATAGGGGTAGCAAAGTCGGGACACCGCAGCCAGCAACGGCAAGAGATCCATCGCCCAGCGATGGACCGTGCGGTGCCAGCGCAGTTGCCGCCGTAATCGCAAACCCAGTTGCTATCGCAATGAGAGCTGCCAGCGCAGGTAACATCTGCGCTGGCAGCTCTTTTTGTTTAAACCTTGGATATAGCTCCCGCCATGCCACGCGTACTCTTCATCTGCAGCCGCAACAGATTGCGCAGCCCCACGGCGGAGCAAATATTTTTTACCGTACCGGGCGTGGAAACTGACTCCGCTGGCTTGGCGCCCGACGCAGACTGCCCGCTAAGCGCGGACCAGGTCGAATGGGCCGACATCATCTTTGTGATGGAGAAACGGCACCGCACGCAGCTGGCCCAAAAATTCAAGGGGCAGTTATCCGGCAAGAAGGTGGTGTGCCTGGATATTCCGGACAACTACCAAGTCATGCAGCCGGAGCTTGTGGCGTTGTTGGAGAAGCGGGTGGCGGGGCATCTGCGATAGATGCATGTGCAATCCGGAATCTAGTATTTTTGGACGGCTTTTCACAGACTGCTTAGGCTGGTTGCGAAAGTTCGACAGCGACTGCTTTGCGGCAGATCAGTCCGGGCGGGGCGTCAATGGGCCGTCACCAACTAGGCGCTAAATGGGCCGTCGGCGGTTCTCGCCGCAAGTTGATTGCGGGCACGCTGGCCATCCTGATGCCTTGTTGTGGCAGCTGCAACCGTACCCGCACGATCTGAAGCACTTATCCAGCGAAGCGGTTGCGCGTCATCTGGTGCTAGCCATACGCAGCGCCACAGATGCCCTGTGTCACGTTTTTTGGAGCGCCGCTTGTGACGCAACTTGCTGACGCCCCGCCGCCGCTTGACCACGGCGAACGCGTGCTCCAAACATGCGCGCTCTCGGGTCATCTTGCTCATCCCTAATTGGTGGGATGACGACACCTCGAAATTGTGCGATAAACGCGCACCACCGTCAAAAACATATTGGCTATGGATGCGCCCGAATACTTGAAAGCTTTGCAGCGCCAAGACCAACTGCATGATTGGCTGGCTGCTTTCATGCCCAGAAATACGGGCGGCAATGATTTGTTTGAAATTCCTGGCTGGGTTCGGGAGCAGCTAAAGCGGATTAATTTTCAATCTGCCCCCGATTTTATAAGTACCTACGTCAAATTGCTCCAGAGTCACGATCTGGGAAGGAATTTGTTCGAACAGGAAGTAGCTCGGCTCCCTAGTTCGACGCGGCATAGGTTCGTTCAAGGGAGTCTTTTAGCCGTCGGCTCGCTCACGTCAAGTGAGTTCAATGGCGCCGTATTCAAAGTGCCTGGGAGTAGAGACAAGCATGTTGTCACACTGCCGCTCGGCAGTCCGATGCTTGCCGAGTTTTTCTGTAATCTGTTTTATATACATCTAAGCCCAGGGTGTCATGCGCACATCCTTAAGGCATATTTTGAATCGACTGAGCAAGCGGAAGGATTTTTTACCAAGTTAAAGCGGACGCGAAGACTCGCGGGCGAAATATCTGAGGCAAAACAACGCAAATATAATATCGAAGAAACTGCCAACCAGATTCAAATTCAACTGCATCGATATTCGTGCCTCGGTGTGGTGGATCCAAACGATTTCATTCGCGACTATTATCCAATTCCGCTAATTGGTGACGACAGAAGAATCGGACACCCACTTGAGCTCGGTACGGCTTATGCCTATTTTGTAAACAGATTCCTCATTCGCCATGAATGTGCGCACATAATGCTCTCCGATTTATCAATCCCTCAACTGGAAGAGGAATTTCAGGCGGATAGCATGGCTTTTTCATGGGGAATAAGTCAAGCAAAGGGCAAGCGCGAACAGATTGGGGCATGCATCGGGGCATTCATCTTTTTATGGTTGGCCGGTTGGATCGAACGCATAAGTGATGAAATGAATACCAGCAACACTCATCCACCAGTGGCAGATCGTCTTAAAAATTTGCGATTGCAACTTGAGTTGAAGGGTGAGCGCCGCGAAATGAGTTCTTTGGTGCTTGGTATTGTTAGGAAGCTAGTAGTCGAAATGGAAGGGCTGCTCGACAGATTATGGGACGAATGCGCACTGCTTAGAAGTGCCAACCAGAATGGATCCAATTCGTTGCAGAGTACGATGAGTCGCTCAGTCAATGAAAACAACGAGAAGATTTTTCTTGATCAAATACCGCGCTGGCTCATGTTTGGCGCGCCGTCCAAGTTGTGTTTTCAGCTGGCTAAATACCGCTGCGATCTGGAGCGAGAAATGGATGAGCATAATGAAGACGCGAGGAAGCGTCATGCTCTTCTCATGAAGGTTTACGACATGGTCGAGCAACGCGGGAACGCGCCACTCTCTGAATACATGATTGGCGAATATCTTTCGATCAAAAAAGCAATGAGCAAATCAAATGGACACCACTGACCAAGCACGAAAACACTTGCTGCGGCATGATATTCTACCGGCGGAGGTCATTAATTTCGTCGCGAACCGGCTTGAGGAAGAACAAGCCAACTATTTTATTCAGGCCCGCGGGGCCTTGGCCGGCGACCCAAAATTTCTTTTTCATTTTTCTCTTTTTAAACTTGTGGGAGGATTGTCCGCAAGTGCACAACTACTTCTTGACCCTTCCAAAAGTGGTCTTCTGCAGGGCCTGGCAATACTGGCGGCGGCCGCCGCCTTTACTGACAGCATCAAGAAACTTTCGATTGAAGAAGCAGTCGTTTGCCAGTCTCTGTGGGAACAAAAGACTAGTAGTGGTCAAGCTGTTTCTTCCTACCACGACCTGAAACTACGTCTAGTCGCAAAAACTGGCGAAGAGCAGGCAGTAGAAAAGCGTCTTGATTCGGCACTGGCCTCCCTTGAACGTCTCCAAGTCGTGCAGCGACACTTAGCCAACGAAACTGTGGAGTTGCTTGACTTGATGTTCGTGCGGAAACCGCGCAACCTCCGCTGGGATCAGCATTGAACGACCGCTTGCGGGCGTGCAGCTCTGCAAATTGGATGACCGCACCCGCTGCGGAGCGGAACTTCGCCTCACGGCGGTTTAGTTTGCCGAAAGTACTAGCGGTGCCGACCTCCATCGACGGCCTAGCACACCGATTCCCACGCATGGCGGGCACGGTGCGCAAGACGCTGCATGGCAAGGGCAAAGTGGGGCACAAGCAGTTGCTATATTTAAAGTAGCTTGTTACGCCAATGGAATAAGCGCTAGAGGCTGATTTCTTATCCAAGCCCAGGATTCGGCACCTCTCATGCCCCAAGGGCTCTTCATCAGCAGTCCCCATCTCTTTTTCCCCATCAAAAACCCCCAAGTAAATGTAAATAAATTCACTATTTGCTTCGATAGGTCATAATTTAAGAATATTTTTACTCTCACCTGGATAAACACAATGCTCGTCGAGTTCCGCACCAAGAACTTCCGCAGCCTGCGCGACGAGCAGGTGCTTAGTCTGGTGGCGTCCACGGACAAGACCTTGCTGGACACCCATGCCTTGGCTACCGGGCTGAAGGCGCCGCCGCATGTACTCAAGAGCGCGGTGGTGTACGGCGCCAATGCCAGTGGCAAGTCCAACCTCGTCAAGGCGCTGCAATTCATGCGTGGCGTGGTGCTGCAGTCGGCGGCGCTGCAGCCGGGGCAGACTTTTGACCGGCTCCAGCCCTTCAAGCTGGACGCCGCATCGGGCAGCCAACCCACCGCGTTCGAAGTCACCTTTGTCCTGGGCGGTGTGCGCTACCAATATGGATTTTCCATGGATGCGCAGCGCATCGTGAGTGAGCAACTTTTGGTTTACAAGGCGTTCAAGCCGCAACGCTGGTTTGAACGCCGCTTCGATGCCGAGAGCGGCAAGGATGTGTACGAGTTTGGCTCGGGCCTGAAGGGAGCCAAGAACCTGTGGGAGGGTGCAACCCGGCCCAATGCCTTGTTCTTGTCGGTGGCGGTGCAGCTCAACAGCGAGGCGTTGCGCCCGGTGTTTGACTGGTTCGCCAACCGGCTTGTGATCTTCAACGAGCAAGCGCCTTTGTCTCCGCAGTTTTCGGTGCACATGCTCAAGCAGGAGGCACAGCGAAAAGCGATTTGCGCGTTTTTGCAGGCGGCGGATACCAGCATTGCCGACATTGAAGTGGCCACCCAGCAGGCCATGGTGCACACCATCAATGTTGACCTTGCTACCGTAAAACGCGAGGAGACAGCCGGTGAGCAGGCGGTGGAGGAAGTCAAGTTTCACCACATCACAGAGCACGGCAAGGCGGTCTTTGACCTGGCGGACGAATCCAGTGGTACCCGCAACCTCTTGTTCCTCACCGGGCCCATCCTGGACATCCTCAACAAGGGGCTGACGCTGGTGGTGGATGAACTGGATACCAGCCTGCACACGCTGCTGGTGCAGGCGCTGGTGCGCTTGTTTCACCGGCCTGAGGTCAATACCGGTAACGCCCAGCTCGTCTTTACCACGCACGACACCTCGCTGCTCGATGCTTACGGCCTCTTCCGGCGCGACCAGATCTGGTTTGTGGAAAAACGCCCGGACCAAAGCTCGTCGCTGTACCCGCTGCTCGACTTCAGCCCACGCAAGAACGAAGCACTGGAGCGAGGCTATCTGCAAGGGCGCTACGGCGCGCTGCCGCTCTTGCGCAACCAGGCTTTGGGGGTTGCGGGCTGATGGGGCGCGACAACCAGGCCAAAGACCGGCAGTTGCGCCGCAAGGCAAGCAAGGAGGCGCAGCGTGCCAGTTACGCCCGCATCCTGGTCGTGACCGAGGGCAGCAAAACCGAGCCGCTGTATCTGGAGGAGATCCGCGCCGCGCACCATCTGCATTCCGCCAATGTGGAAGTCCAGCCGGGTCAGCTGGGCACTGCGCCCATCCAGGTGGTGCGCTATGCCCAGCAACTGTTTGAAAAAGGTGATCTGCGCAAAGGCATCCGCGCCAAAAGCTTCGACCAGGTCTATGCCGTGTTTGACCGCGACGACCACGACAGCTATTTCAACGCCCTGGATGTGGCCAAGTCGCTGGATGGCAAGCTGCGCAATGACGAGAGGCAGCCGGTTGGCTTCAAGGCCATCGCGTCCATTCCCTGCTTCGAGCTGTGGTTGCTGCTGCACTACGAGGATATTCAAGCGCCGATGCACCGTGATGCGGTGATGGACCGGTTGAAGCAGCATATCCCCGGCTACGACAAAGGCGCAGGCGGTATGTTTGCGACCACCCGCAACCGGCTGGATACGGCGACGCAGCGGGCGCAGGCACTGGCTGCGAAGTTCAATGCCTACACCGATCCCGAACCCTTCACCGCACTGCACGAACTGGTCACGCTGCTGACCACGCTACGCACCTGAAGAAGGGCGACCACCTGGAGCACTGGTTCCAACGCATGGCGAGTGCAGGCAATTGCTATATTTATAGTAGCTGCTTACGCCCTTGGAATCAGCACAAGAGGCCAATTTTTCTTAAATTTTGAGCGGCAATACTGGTGTTTTCCCTGTGCCGCAGGCAGACCATTCCGGCTTCAAATCCCTCTGCTTCAAAGCGCTTTGAATGGCCAGTTCCCCTACACTCGCTGGGACTTCCATTCAGCCCCATTTACCCACCCACTGGCCGCACCATGCTTTCCGTCGCACACCAAACCCAACTCGCCCACCAGCACGTCGTCGCCGCCCTCAAAGCCCGCCCCGAGGCCAAGGCCGCGCGCAAGGCGTGGAACGCATTTGCAGCCAGGTTGGACGCGCACTTTCCGCAGCTCGTGCGCGAGCTGGCCCCGCTGTACGGCGCGCGGCCCGACTTTCTGGACTTTCTGGTGGACCTGCTGTCCAAGGCCTTCGATGCCTGGAACGCCCGCCCTGCGGATTTGCAGGCCCTGGACGTGCAGCGCGAGAAGAACCCGCGCTGGTTCCAGTCACAAAAGATGCTGGGCGGCGTGTGCTACGTGGACCTGTACGCGGGCAACCTCAAGGGCCTGCAGAAGCAGATTCCCTACTTCAAGGAGCTGGGGCTGACGTATTTGCACCTGATGCCGCTGTTCAAGTGCCCCGACGGCAACAGCGACGGTGGTTACGCGGTCAGCAGCTACCGCGAGGTAAACCCCGCCCTGGGCAAGATGGAAGACCTGCAAAACCTGGCCGCCGCGCTGCGTGCCGAGGGCATCAGCCTGGTGCTGGACTTCATTTTTAACCACACCTCGGACGAGCACGCCTGGGCCACCGGCGCGGTGGCGGGCGACCCGCAGTACGCCGACTTCTACTACATCTTCCCCGACCGCACGCTGCCCGACGCCTACGACAAAACCGTGCGCGAGATCTTCCCCGACCAGCACCCCGGCGCGTTCTCGCAGCTGCCCGATGGCCGCTGGGTGTGGACCACCTTCAACAGCTTCCAGTGGGACCTGAACTACAGCAACCCGGCGGTGTTTACCGCCATGGCGGGCGAGATGCTGGCGATTGCCAACCTGGGCACCGAGATCTTGCGCATGGACGCGGTGGCCTTTGTGTGGAAGCGCATGGGCACGGTGTGCGAGAACCTGCCCGAGGCGCACACGGTGATCCGCGCCTTCAGCGCTCTGGTGCGCATTGCCGCGCCCAGCATGCTGTTCAAGAGCGAGGCCATCGTGCACCCGGACGACGTGGTCAAGTACATCTCGCCCGAAGAATGCCAGCTCTCGTACAACCCGCTGCAAATGGCCTTGCTGTGGAACAGCCTGGCCACGCGCGAGGTGAATTTGCTGCAGCAGGCCCTGGAGCAGCGCCACAACCTCGACCCCGACACCAGTTGGGTCAACTACGTACGCAGCCACGACGACATTGGCTGGACCTTTGCCGACGAAGATGCCATCCAGCTGGGCATCCACGGCTTTCCGCACCGGCAGTTTTTGAACCGCTTTTATGTGAACCGCTTCGAGGGCAGCTTTGCGCGCGGCGTGCCATTCCAGGACAACCCCTCCACCGGCGACTGCCGCATCAGCGGCACCTGCGCATCGCTGACGGGCATCGAACAAGGCGACCCGCTGGCACCGGCGCGCATTTTGCTGCTGCACAGCGTGGCCCTGAGCACCGGCGGCATGCCGCTGATCTACCTGGGCGACGAGGTGGGCACGCCCAACGATGCAAGCTATTTGAACGACCCCGCCAAGGCCGGCGACAGCCGCTGGGTGCACCGCCCGGCCCGCGTGCCTGCCCTGTACAGCCAGCGGAACAAAAAGAACAGCGTGCCCGGCCAGATCTACCAGGGCCTGCGCCGCATGGTGGAGGTGCGCGCCTCGCTGGAAGAGTTTGCCGGAGGCCAGCTCACCGGATTTCGGGCTGGCAACCCCAGCGTGCTGGGCTATTTGCGCGGCGCGCCGGGCCAGCATGTTCTGGCGCTGGCCAACTTCAGCGAGCAGCCGCAAACCTGCCCGGCCATCGTCTTCAGCGCCCAGCCCGAGAGCGCGGTGGACCTGCTGACCGGCGAGAGGCGCGAGCTGCACGCGGGGCTGACGTTGGCACCGTACGAGGTGCTGTGGCTGGACTGCCGGGCTTGACGATCAGGTACCGCGCGATACCAGGCTGCGGGCGATGTGCTTGGGGTTGAGCGCCCCCAGCACCTTGGCCAGCCCAAACTGGGTATAGATGAAGGCCAGGCCAGACCGGTATTCCGACCAGCCCCGCTGGCAGCAGATATACAAATACTCTTTGGCGGAAGCGCGCACCTGGGCGTGGCAGGCGGCCATATCGCGGCCACCCAGGCCCAGGGCTGGGTTATTGAAGATTACCTTCAAGGCCCGCATCCCGTTTTCCATGTTGCGCTTGGAGTTTTTGCCTTGCGAGATGTTGTCGTCGTGCCAACGGTATTGGGTGATCGGGGTCGGGTCGTAGACAAACTCACCCAAAAATACCATGCGCACCAGAAACTCGCGGTCTTCGGCGGTGCGCAGGTTTTCGTCAAACAGCATCGTTTTGCCCGCCACCGTTTTTGCAAACATCAGGCTGGACGGTTTGATGAAATTGCCTTTGATCAGACGGGGGAAAATATCTGAATTGATCAGTAAACAAGAAGATCCATCGATTTTCTGGCCGTATTTTTTCGAGGGGTTGTCCCAGAAATCATCGTAGGCCTGCGGATTAATGGAGTCGCCCACCAGCAGGCGACCGGCACCGTAGGCCGCAACCGCCGAAGGGCGCAGCGCCACGGCGGCAAGCAACTGCTGCAAATGGACAGGCTCCCAAATGTCGTCGGCATCCAGCAAGGCAATCCATTGGCCCGTGGCCTGCAAAATACCTACATTGCGGGTGGCAGGAAGCCCTTTATTTGCCTGCTTTTGCAGATGCAAAGTGAATGGCATATCTTCTTTTTGCGTCCAGTCCTGCACCACCTGGTAGGTGGCATCGGACGAGCCATCGTCGATCACGATCACTTCCTGGGGAAAAAGAGTTTGCCGGGCAATACTTTGCAAGGCCTCAATGATGAAACCGGCAGCGTTGTAGGCGGGTATCACGACAGAAACATCCGCCAACGGAACGGGCAACGAATTTTCAGACATATCTCTAGTGTTCAAAGGATGGGGGCGGTCTGTCACCCTACCGTGTACGGGCCGCTTAAAAAACCATTTCGCGCATGATAGCCATGTGTGACTACGGTGGTTTGCGGGTCCATTTGGCATCCGGTGCGCGGCCTAAATGCCCATTTTTACCGTAAAGCAGCCGTATTCCCGGTCGGTATGCAATCCAACTCGGCAGCGGCGGTGCGATACCCTAAACTCGTCGGCTGTCTCCTTCTCCGGTAGCCGCCTTGTCCATTCGCAAATCACTTATTTATTCTTATTTGGACCGCTATGCCAGCCTGGTGGTCAGCATTGTGTCCTCCATGGTGATTGCCCGCGTGCTGACGCCAGAGGACATTGGCGTGTTCTCCGTCACCATGGTGCTGATCTCCTTCGTGGCTACCGTGCGCGACCTGGGCGCAGGGCAGTACCTGATCCAGGAGAAAGAGCTCACCACCGACCGCATCCGTGCCGTGTGGGCCGTGCAACTGGGGCTGGGGGTGATTTTGGCGTTGGTGGTGCTGGCCGCCAGTGTGCCGGTCGCCCGCTTCTACCAGGAGCCCCGCATGCTGCACATCATGCTGGTGGTGGCGGCCAACTACGTGATCAACCCTTTTGGCTCGCTCACCTACGCCTGGCAAATGCGCGAAATGCGCTTTGACACCCTGGCCATCGTGCGCTTTACCGCCACGCTAGTGGGGGCACTTGTGGGTGTGGCCATGGCCTGGTGGGGCCACGGCCCGATCAGCCTGGCCTATGGTGCGCTGGCATCCACGGTGGTCAACGCAGGCATGGCCATCTTCTACCGGCCCAAAGATTTTCCGTGGCTGCCAGGCACCAAGGAAATCCGCCGCGTGCTGGCGTTTGGTTCGCGCCTCACAGGATCGAGCATCTTGCAGACGGTGGCCGGTAGCGCCCCCGAGCTGTTGCTGGGCAAGCTGCAAAGCATGACGGCGGTGGGCCTGTTCTCGCGCGCCACCGGGCTGGTGTCGATGTTTAACCGCATCGTGCTGGAAGGTATGAACGTGGTGGCGATTTCCTGGTTTGCCAAGCAGACCCGGCAAAACGAAAGCATCACGCCCGCCTTCCTCACCGCAAGCTCGTATGCCATGGCGCTGGGATGGGCCTTTTGCCTGGGCATGGTGTTCCTGGCCCACCCCACCATCCACATGATGTACGGTGACCAGTGGGGGGGTGCGGTGGACCTGACCCGCGTGATTGCGGTGTCGCTGGCGGTTAGCCTACCGGCGGCGCTGTGCCATCCCGCTCTGATGGCCCTGGGATCGGTGGACCGCATGCTGCGCATCACCACTTACACCACGTTGCTCACCGTGGCGTTGGTCGCCATTGGCTCCTACTTCGGGCTGATGGTGATGGGCTGGTGTGTGGTGCTGGCGGCAGCCTTGCGCAGCTGGATCTGGCTGGTAGCCGCCCGCAAAGAGGTGGACTTCAGCTGGTCGGCCTTGCTGTCCTTGTCGCTGGGCAGCGCCGCAGTGGCCGGGGCTTCGGCCATCGGGCCGTTCTGTGCGTTTGTGGTGTACGGCCCCTATCCCACAGAAGTATGGCAGCCCCTGGCAATGGGCGTACCCACCGCCATGGCCGGGTTTCTGGTAGCGGTGATTGGACTCAAACACCCCTTGCTGGACGAAATCAAGCCCTTGTGGGCCAAGCTGCGCACCCGCCGGTAGTGCCACACCCCATCCCTTAGTTGAAAGCACACATGCTCATCCGAATAGACAAAGACTGGGAATTTCCCGATGTGAAGCAACAAAGCCCCGGCTCCAGTGGCCAGTGGGGAGGGCATGATTTCACGTTTGAACCGGTCAAGCAGTGCGACATCTTCATTGCCTTGAATCCGCCCAACAAGGACATCAAAGTCCATTGCCCACCGGGAAACAAATGGCTTTTTACGCTGGAATCCCCGATCGAACAGTACAAATGGCATATCGATTCATTTGAATACTTCGACAAGGTTTTTACATTTTGGGATGACTCCGTTGCCAGCAACATCGTGCACGACCAGACATCCTTGCCCTGGCATGTTGGCAAAAGCTACGACCAGTTAACCGCACTGACCTGCGCGCAAAGCCTGTTGGCCAAAAGGGACGGGGTTTCCTGGATCACCAGCAATGCCAGCCACAAGGAAGGCCACAAGCTGCGAATGGGATTCAAAGACTATTTAGTAGAGCAGAATTTCAACTTCGATCTTTTCGGCAGAGGATTCACGCCGATCGACGATAAATTTGACGGCATACAGCCCTACAAATACAGCATCGCCATCGAGAACTTTTCTTGTGACGACTATTGGACCGAGAAAATCGCCGATTGTTTTTTATCGTGGACCATCCCCATCTACTGGGGCGCGAAAAACATACTCTCGTACTTTCCAGAAAAGTCCATCCTCCTGATCGACCCGACCGATCCTGCGAAGGCCTTAAAGACCATCCGGGAGGCCATCGACAACGATTATTTCCACCAAAATCTGGATGCCTTGGCCGAGGCTCGGAATTTGGTACTCCACAAATACCAGCTGTTTCCCCATGTGGCGGACCTCATCCAAAAGCACGGTGTCCAGCCAGGAGCCGCCCGCAAGTCTTTCTACATTCCCAAAAACAAGGTGCATGGCGGCCCTACCGGGCCCGCTGCATTGGTCAGCAAGATCTTGAAAAGAATCTTCTAGAGCGACATCCGGTGGGGATGGGTGGTATTGGCCGAGAACTTCTTGGCCAGGCTGTACCTGCGGGCATCCAGTGGCTTGAAAACATAGACGTACAGCACCAGGGCCAACAGCACCGACAACACCCCCGCCACCGGCCCGACCGCGGCCGGGGGCCAGGCCAGCTTGGACTGCAGCGCCACGGCCACCGACACCACGACCAGGTGGCTGAGATAGACCGGATACGACAGCTCGCCGATGAACCGGTCGAACTTGTATTGTCCAAAGATGCAAAACAAGGCCGGAATGGCCAGCGCCCACAGGCCGTAAAACACCAGCACGGCATAGTGGTAGCCGATCGATGCACCCAGCAACTCCACGCCTTTGCTGGACGCCACCAAACCGCCCACCAGCACCACGCCGGCCAGCAGGTACGGCCCCCAGCCTTGCAGCCGGAAAGCCCTGGCTTGCGGTGGCAACCGCTGGTACAGGCGCTGGCTCAGCATGCCCAGTAAAAACAAGGCCAGTTCAAAGGGGAAGAACCGGTACTCCCAGGGGTCGTGCTTCCAGCCCAACATTTCGTACGCATACACCCGTGCGAGCAAAGCGGCCAGGGCGATGGCCACCAGGGTGCGGCTGCGCAGGCCGCTAAGCAAGGGCACCAGCAGATAGAACGTGAGCTCGACGCTGACCGTCCAGGCCTGGGGAATCAGCAAATAGTGGTACAGCGGGTAGCCGCTGGTGCGAAAGTCGGCGGTCCATTCCAGGCCACGGCCGACATCGTCGGACAGGAACATCACCCAATCCTGAAAAAACAGCGTGATATTGGCCAACCCGGCCAAAACCACCCCCAGAACGCCATTGCGCTGAAAGGGAGCATCGAAATACGGGTGCACCGAAGTCCAGATCCATTGCCAGTGGAACATCACCGAGACCAGACTGAGCACCAGGGTCAGCGCCAGAATAATCCAGTAGGGGATGAAGATGCGGATAAAGCGGCTGGCATAAAACTCAGAGGGTGTGGCGTAGTTGGCGCCGTACACCATCTGCATATAAAAGCCCGATATCAGATAAAAAATCTGTACCGCCTGGTGCCCATCGTGCACCGACCAAGGGAATATGGGGCCGCTGTGCACGCCCACAACGCACAGTGCCAGATACAGGCGCAAGATTCCCATATGGATTTTGAATTTTGGATTGAACGAACAGCCAAGCCCAGATTACAGGGCGAGTGCGCTACGCCCAAGGCAGTTGGTTACATTTTAAGCAGCCTGATTTTCGCCCGGAAGTTCGAGGTGTTCAGTCCACCAGCACCGGCACCCGCTGCGCCAGCGCGCACATCAACTCATAGCCCACCGTGCCCGCCCTCTGCGCCACCTCGTCGATCGGCAGCACCACCCCATTCGCAGCCCGGCCCCACAGGGTGGCGACGCTGCCGGTGTGGGCCTGGGGCACGGGGGTCAGGTCGACGGCCAGCATGTCCATGCTGACGCGGCCCAGGGTGCGGGTGCGCACACCGTCGACCAGCACCGGGGTGCCGGTGGGGCACACACGCGGGTAACCGTCGGCATAACCACAGGCCACTACGCCGATGCGCATAGTCTGGTCGGCCACAAAGCTGGAGCCATAACCTACGCTTGCGCCCGTCTGTAGGTCTTGGGTAGCTATTATTTTCGCAGCAAGTGTCATGGCCGGTTGCAGGCCCCAGTCGGCGGCGCTGTGGGCGGGAAAATCGGGCGCACTGCCGTAGATGGCGATGCCAGGGCGCACCCAGTCGCCCGCCACCTGGTCGGCCAGCGCGGGCTGCTGCAGCGGGCCACCGGGGGTGTGGCGCAGGGTGGCGGCGCTGTTGGCTACGCTGCGCTCGCCCGGCAAGTCGGCCGTCACCGCGTTGAACACTGCCATGGCCTCGGCAATGCCGCGCGGGCCGTCGGCATCGCTGAAATGGGTGATGAGCGAGATCTCGTCCACCTGGGGCAACAGGTTGAGCCGGGTCCAGGCCGAACGGTAGCGCTCGGGCGCAAAGCCCAGGCGGTTCATACCGGTGTTCATTTTCAAAAAAATACGGTGCGGCACGTTGGTCTTGTGGATGGCCAGCATGTCGATCTGCGCATCGCAGTGCACCGTGTGCCACAGGTCCAGGCGCGAGCACAACTCCAGGTCGCGCTGCTCGAACACGCCCTCCAACAGCAGCACCGGGCCGCGCCAGCCCAAGGCGCGCACGCGCTCGGCCTCGTTCAGGTCCAGCAGGGCAAAGCCATCGGCCCCGCGCAGGCCTTCAAACGCACGCTCGATGCCGTGGCCGTAGGCATTGGCCTTGACCACCGCCCAGACCCGCGCATCGCCTGCAGCGGCGCGGGCACGGGCCAGGTTGTGGCGCAGGGCATCGGTATGGATGGTGGCTTGGATGGGACGGGGCATGGGTGGGGTCCATTCAGGTCGGAGGTGCAGGCTAGCGGAAGGAATCCGGGGGTATTGGGGATTTTGGCATTCCGCCACGTGATATAACCCGCACTTCTTGAGACATGGCTTAAATCAACCCGCATCAGCCACGCTGATGCCGTTACCCCTATTTAATGAAGCGCGGTTTCTTTACCCTCATGTCGGCCCAGTTCTTCTCGTCACTGGCCGACCAAGCGCTTTTTGTCGCGTCGGTGGCCATGATCCGGGGCAGCGGCGGTGCGCAATGGCAACAGGCGGCACTGGTGCCGATGTTTGCGTTGTTCTATGTGATCCTGGCGCCCTGGCTGGGGGCCCTGGCCGATGCCTACCCCAAGGGCCGGGTGATGCTGGTCAGCAACGCCATCAAGATGGTGGGCTGCGCCATGATGCTATTTGGCGCACATCCGCTGGTGGCCACGGCCATCGTCGGCCTGGGCGCTGCGGCCTACTCCCCCGCCAAGTACGGCATCCTTACCGAGATGCTGCCGGCCTCGCAACTGGTCAAGGCCAATGGCTGGATCGAGGGGCTGACGATTGCCTCCATCATCCTGGGCGTGCTGTTTGGCGGGCAACTGGTGGGGCCCATGGTGTCGGCCAAGCTGCTGGCGCTGGACTTTCCGCTCATCAACACCGGCGTGGACACCCCGCCCCAGGCGGCCATCACCGTGCTGATTGCGGTGTACGCCCTGGCAGCCTGGTTCAACACCCGTATTCCTGACACCGGTGTTGAAATGCGCCCCATGCCGCGCAACTTCCTGGCCCTGCTGCCCGACTTCTGGCGCTGCAACTCCCGGCTGTGGAACGACAAGCTGGGCCAGATCACCCTGGCCACCACCACCCTGTTCTGGGGTGTCAGCGGCAACCTGAAATACATCGTGCTGGCCTGGAGCGCGGCCGCCCTGGGCTACAACATCACCCAGTCCACCAGCCTGCTGGGCGTGGTGGCCATCGGCACCGCCGTGGGGGCCGTGGCCGCTTCGCTACGCATGCGGCTGGACACGGCCACCAAGGTGATTCCGCTGGGCCTGGCCATGGGCCTGCTGGTGATTTTGATGAACTTCATCGACAACGTCTGGGTGGCCGTGCCGTTCCTGGTGGTGCTGGGCGGGCTGGGCGGCTTCATGGTGGTGCCGATGAACGCCTTGCTGCAGCACCGGGGCCACAACCTGATGGGTGCGGGCCGCTCGATTGCCGTGCAAAACTTCAACGAACAGCTGTGCATCCTGGCGCTGGGCGCGTTCTACACCGTGTCCACCGGCATGGGGCTGTCGTCGTTTGGGGCCATCACCGCCTTTGGCCTGGTGGTCGCCGGGTTCATGTGGTTGATCCAGCGCTGGCACGCCAGCAACTGCGTACACCACAAGGACGAGGTCGAGCACCTGCTGATGCTGGCCCGCACCGACAACACGCACTGAACTGTGGCTCACCCCCAGGCTGCAGTGCTTCGCATCTTTCGCCAACCCCCTTGCTGGGGGCAACACCAGCAGCCTGGCAAAGCCAGTTCTGCGGTGTTTCTGGAATGGTTGCGTTCTGCCTGCACGAGAGGGTGAATGAATAAAAGCCTTCCTGAACACCGACAACCTTCGCTATTGCCATTCCTGGCGCTGCTGCTCAACGCCTTCATCTGGGGCGTGTCGTGGTGGCCGTTTCGGCAACTCCAGCAGGTTGGCCTGCACCCGCTGTGGGCCACCTCGCTGCTGTTTGCCGTGGCCCTGGCGGGCCTGCTGGCCCTGCGCCCCGGTGCGTGGAAGGGCCTGCGCCAACCGGGGCTGTGGTGGCTGCTGCTGGCCACGGGCCTGACCAACGTCTGCTTCAACTGGGCCGTAGCCATTGGCGACGTGGTGCGGGTGGTGTTGCTGTTCTATCTGATGCCCGGCTGGGCGGTACTGCTGGCCTGGGGCATGTTGGGCGAGCGCCCCACCCGGGCGGCGCTGCTGCGGCTGGCACTGGCCGTGGCGGGCGTGCTGGTGGTGCTGTGGCCTGCGGGCGGCGTGGTGGACTCGGCCCTGTCGGTGGCCGACCTGCTGGCCGTGCTGGGCGGGCTGGGCTTTGCGCTGACCAATGTGCTGCTCAAGCGCCTGCACGCCGTGCCCGGCACCGAGCGCATGGCCGCCATGTTCAGCGGTGGCGTGCTGGTGGCAGGGCTGGCCGCCGCCCTGGGCACGCATTTTGGTGTGGTGCAGGCCCTGCCCCCGCTGTGGGAGCACGGCGGCGCGCTGCTGGTGGTGGCGGGCCTGGGCGTGGCATTTTTCCTGGGCAATATGGGCTTGCAGTACGGTGCCTCGCGCCTGCCCACCAGCACTACGTCGATCGTGATGCTGACCGAGGTGGTGTTTGCCAGCGTGTCGTCCATCGCCCTGGGTGCGGCCACCTTGTCACTGCGCACATTGGTGGGGGCCAGCCTGATCTTGCTGGCCTCCATCCTGGCGGCACGCAGCGACTAAACCCCGTTTCTGCTTAAATCGCGGGCATGACCACCTCACTCTACGACTTCACCGCCACCGACATCCACGGCCAGCCCGTGGCCCTGTCGCAGTTCAAGGGCCAGGCCCTGCTGATCGTCAACACCGCCAGCGCCTGCGGCTTCACGCCGCAGTTCGCCGGGCTGGAAGCGCTGCACAAAAGCTACGGTGCCAAAGGCCTGGCGGTGCTGGGCTTTCCGTGCAACCAGTTTGGCGCACAAGACAAAGGTAGCAACGACGAGATCGCCAGCTTTTGCCAGCTCAATTACGGCGTGAGTTTTCCGATGATGGCCAAGATCGAGGTCAACGGAGCCGGTGCCGACCCGCTGTACCAGTGGCTGTGCGCCGAAGCCCCCGGCCTGCTGGGCACCAAGGCCATCAAGTGGAACTTCACCAAGTTCCTGGTCGGCAAAGACGGCCAGGTGCTCAAACGCTACGCACCCACCGACACGCCCCAAAGCCTGGCCAAGGACATCGAAGCGGCCTTGAATATTTAAGCCAAATCGGCACCCTGTGCTGATCTGGCGAGCGTGAGCAGCTCCTGATTTAATAGCAAACAGAATACCGGACAATCCGGGCACCTTTCTGTGCGGAGCTGCGTGTGAACTTCCAAGCCATCCTCGACGACATTAACGCCACCGTGCGCCCCCTGCTGGGCGCGCAAGGCCAGGTGGCCAGCTACATCCCGGCGCTGGCCCGGGTGTCGCCGCACCAGTTCGGCATCGCCCTGCGCACCCGCGACGGGCTGGAGGCGGCCAGCGGCGACGCGGCCACGCCGTTTTCCATCCAGAGCATGTCCAAGCTGTTTTCGCTGACCCTGGCCATGCAGCACCTGGGCGACGCGCTGTGGCAGCGCATTGGCCGCGAGCCCTCGGGCAACCCGTTCAACTCGCTGGTGCAGCTGGAGCATGAGCAGGGCAAGCCGCGCAACCCCTTCATCAATGCCGGTGCCATCGCCGTGGCCGACCGGCTGCTGTCGCACGGCGACGCGGTGGGCTCGCTGCTGGCCATGCTGTCGGAGCTGTGCGGTGAACCCGTGCACCTCGACCCCGAAGTGGCCCGCTCCGAGGCCGACACCGGCTTTCGCAACCACGCGGTGGCCAACTTCATGAAAAGCTTCGGCAAGCTCGACAACCCCGTGGCCGCCGTGCTGGACCTGTACTTCCACCAGTGCGCCATCCGCATGAGCTGCCAGCAAATGGCCCGCGCCGCCGGTTACCTGTGCCGCGACGGCCGCCACCCCTACCACCCCCACCACGAAGGCGCGCCCGTCGTCACCGAAAGCCAGGCCCGCCGCCTCAACGCCCTGATGCTGACCTGCGGCACCTACGACGCCGCCGGAGAGTTCGCCTACCGCATCGGCCTGCCCTGCAAGAGCGGAGTCGGCGGCGGCATCGTCGCCGTGGTGCCCGACCAACTCACCCTGTGCGTCTGGTCCCCCGCGCTGGATGCCAGCGGCAATTCGCTGCTGGGGATGCACGCGCTGGAGCTGTTTGCGGGAAGGACGGGGTTGTCGATTTTTTAAGGGTGGGGTTGGAAGGAAAGTGGGGAGTTTGCGCCCATCGCATAAGCGCGAGAAGCTACAAATAAAATAGCAATTTTCAACCGTTATAGGTATTCTGCCTCCGGGCTGCTTAGATGCACGCGGAAATCTCCGCATCATGCGGCCGTTTTCGGCCAAAAGCAGACTAGGAAACGACTCAAATGAATAGAAAAACATCCCCAATCTCCGTGCAAATTCGCCGGTTCAGTCGGCGACTGGGGAAAGCTCTGTCACACCTTGTTGATGGCTTTTGGTGGCCACCAGCGGCGCTACTAGCGGTAGCCGTCTACTGGTTTTCGACCGCGAGCGGTATTCCCATACCCGCCGAACAGACCGTGGAAAAGTACGGGGTGTACGGTGATAGCTTTGGGCGACTCACCTCACTTTTCACTGCGCTCGGTTTTGGCGGCCTGATCATCACGCTGTTGCTGCAGCAGCGGCAAATTCGTACGCAGGAAGATGCTGCAAGGCACAACAGGCAGAGCGAGGAAAAGGGCCGTTATGAAGAAATCTTGTTTAGGCTGTTAGATATTTACCGCCAGACTCTCTCGGAGGTCAGTGTGGGGGATGCCACGGGTCGCGAAGTTCTGCGAAAGGCCTTGGACAGGGTGGATGCCGGGATTGTGGGAGAGGGTGTGAACGGTATGCCGCGAGACGTGCATAGCAGGCGGGATAGCGGTTCTCTCACAGAGAACGACTTACAGCGCATCGACTACTTGCACTTCAGAAATTTCAAAATTGTGGGGACCGAAATACATCCTCAAGCCCGCTTAGTAGACACTTTTGAGGTTTTGCTTGAGCACATGGTCCGCGGAGCGCCGAATCATCTGCTGGTTAGCGCCTACAAGGAATTGGTATTCGCTCAAATCACGTTCCTCGAATGCCGTTACTTCTTTTTGGTGGCACTCTCCCATCCCAGCAGAGTTCGTCTTCGGGACCTGTTGGCCAGAACAGGATTCTTTGACCGCATTTCCCACTCTCAGATTCATCGCATTCACCGTGACATGTACAAGGATTACTGGGGTCAAGCGATAGAGCAGCGCGAATTACCGTCAAGCATTCCGATGCCATCCGGACGCATCAAGCGTGCTCTGCGTGCACACAAGGCTGCAGGTGGAGTGCCAAAGACCACTTACATGCCCTTGGGTGTCCGTCAATCGCAAAAGACGGTGGAAAGGAATGCCAAGGATGGTCTCCAGTGAATCGCTGCTGCCTACAGGTTGATCTAAGCGAAAGTTCTGTCGTCTCGTTTCGTACGCCTACCGCCCTCCGGTCAACTGCGACGTTGCTGGGCTGGGGCCGCTTTGGGCCCAAAGCGGCCTCTAACGTTCTTAAATCTCGCTGTCCAAAAAGCTATGGCATCAACACGCGCCGGATCATTTCCTCTCAAGACCTGAATAGACCCCGCTTCGCTAAATCTCAGCCATTCACACCCTGAAAATTTAAAGAGCCAAATCGGCCTCCACCGCCCATTAAACAAGCGCAACCAGCTACCAATCTCATAGCACCGCTCCCACCCCAACTCACCCCCCCACGTTCCCCGCCCGCGCCCTGCGCGCCTCGGAATTCGGATGCATGGGCCGCAAATACTCGTGCAGCGTCAGCGCCGCAGCCCCCACCACGGCGGCCAGGGGGCCGTAGCGGGCCATGCGGATGCTGGGGGGGGGCATGCCGGCGCTGGCGGCGTAGGTGGCTACGGTGGCCAGGGCGCTTTGCAGGAATTCGGGGTGGTGGTCGCAGGATTTGCCGCCGACCACGATGGCGCGGGGGTTGAAGGTGGTCCACAGGTTTTGCAGCAGCACGCCCAGGTAGTGGCCGGAGCGGCTCAGGTCTGCCGCCTGACCGTCCAGGCCGCTGAGGGCGCGCAGGCCGATGAAGGCTTCGGCGCAGCCTTTGCGCCCGCAGGAGCACAGCGGGCCGTCGATCTGCATGATGGTGTGGCCGATTTCTCCGGCCATGCCCTGCGCGCCGCTGAACAGGCGGTCGTTGGAGACGATGCCCGCGCCCACACCCACGTCGCAGCTCACAAAGATCAGCGGGTCTTCGCCCTCGCCGTCGGCAAATTCGTACTCGCCCAAAGCGCCCGCGTCGGCATCGTTTTGCAGTTGCAGCGGCACCGGGGGCAGGCCCACCTCGGCCAGGGCCTGGGTCAGGTGGCTGAGCAGGTCCAGGTTGCGCCAGCCCAGGTTGGGGGCAAACAGCACCAGGCCGCTGGCGTGGTCGATCGCGCCCGGCGTACACACGCCCACGCCCACCAGCTCCAGGCCTACCGCCACCAGTTCGGCATAGGCCGCAGCCACCATGTGGGCGGTTTGCTGGCTGGCCAGCGCGGGGTCGGTGCTGTGCAGCGGCTGCTCTTCGGTATGCAGGATTTCGCCCTGCAGGGTGACGCAGACCACGCGCACCACTTCGACGGCGATTTCCACCCCGATCAGCGCACGCTTGCCCTCGTGGATGCGCAGCGGTGTGGACGGGCGGCCCAGGCCTTCGTTGACGGTTTCCACGGCTTCGGTGAGCCAGCCATCGTCGAGCAGCTCGCGCACCAACAGGCTGACGGTCGATTTGGTCAGACCGCTTTCAGCCGCCAGCCGCGCCCGCGACAGGCCGGGCTGGGCGCGTAGCAGACGCAGCAGCACGCTGCGGTTGATGCGCTTGACGAGTTGCTGGTCGCCGGTGGTTTTCATAGGTATTGGCTCACCCCCAGGCTACAGTGCTGCGCGTCTTTCGCCACCCCCCTTGCAGGGGGCGATACCAGTGGCCTGGCGGAGCCAGTTCCACGGTATCCGTGCGATAAGAAAAGCGTTCGATCCATAGCGGGGGTTGGGTGGCAAAGTTGAAACAATCCCAGAGTCTAGATGCTGGCGCGCTCGGTTTGCGGCTTGCCCTCGGGCCGCTTGCCGGTGATCACCATGCCCAGCACTTCGTCTTCGGTCACGTCGGCGGTGGCGTAGGTGCCGACGAGCTTGCCGTTTTTCATGACCGCCAGCCGGTCGCTCAAGCCAAACACATCGGGCATGTCGTGGGTGATCAGGAAGATGCCCACGCCTTCGCTCTTGAGCTGCTGCACCAGGCGGCCGACCATGGCGGTTTCCTCGGGGCCCAGGGCGGCGCAGGGCTCGTCCATGATCAAAATGCGGGCGTTGAAGTACAGCGCCCGCGAGATGGCCACCACCTGGCGCTGGCCGCCCGAAAGCTGCCGCACCGGCACGCGGATGTTGGTGAAGTTCTTGTTCAGGCGGGCAAAGACCTTGCGGGCGTTGACCTCCATGAAATGGTCGTCCAGCGTGTTCCAGCGGGTCATCTTCTCGCGCCCCAGGAACAGGTTGGCCACGGAATCCAGATTGTCGGCCAGGGCCAGGGTCTGGTAGATGGTTTCAATGCCCTGGGCCTGGGCCTCGGCGGGGGTGCGGATGTGCACTTTGTGCCCGGCCACCACGGTGTCGCCGGAGTCGATGGGGTAGGCTCCGGCCAGCATTTTCATCAGCGTGGACTTGCCCGCGCCGTTGTGGCCCAGCAAGGCCACCACTTCGCCGGGATACAGGTTGACGCTGACACCGTCCACCGCGACCACGCCGCCAAAAGCTTTGCGGATGTCGCGCAGTTCGACTAAAGGTTGGGAGAGGTCGGTCATTAGCGATCTCCCGTGAATTTGCGGTACAGCACATCGAACACCACGGCCACGATCAGCACCTGGCCGATGATGACCATGCGCTTGCCGATGGACACATCGAGCAGCAGCATGCCGCTGTCGAGCGACTGCATGATCAGCGCGCCCAGCACCGAGCCAAAGATCGAGCCGCTGCCCCCGGCCAGCGCGGTGCCGCCAATCACGGCGGCGGCAATCACATATAGCTCCATGCCGGTGCCCAATGAATTGGTGCCCGCATTCAGACGCGCTATGGAAACAATAGCTGCAATCGTAATCAGCACGCCCAGCAGCGCGAATAATTGCAAGGTCACCTTCTTGACCGGAATGCCCACCAGCGCCGCCGCGTCGGGGTTGCCGCCCATGGCGTACACATAGCGGCCAAAGCGGGTGCGGTGCACCAGAAACGACAAACCGCCCGCCACCGCCGCCCAGATCAGCACCGGCACCGGGATGCCCTGGGGCTCGGTCTTGCTGGATATTTGGTAGTGGTTCATGGCGCTGGCAAAGGCCAGCAGCAGGGCGATGGGCACGCCGACCAACAGGGCCTCCATCCACAGGGGGTCGGTGGCCACGCCGTGGTGCTGGCGGGTGCGGCGCTTTTGTACGGCGCGCAGCAGCATTCCGGCGCTGAGCAGGCCCACCACCACCCAGCTGGCGGTGGTGCCAATGCCGCCGTCGTAGCCGCCGCCCAGGCGCAGAAAGAAATCGTCGGTCACCGGCTGGGTCTTGCCGTCGGCCACCAGAAAGGCCGCGCCGCGAAACGACATCAGCCCACCCAGGGTGACCACAAAAGACGGCACGCCCAGCACCGCCGTGAGCCAGCCCTGGTAGATCGACACCGCCATGGCCACCGCCAGCCCGGCCAGGCAGGCCGTGGGCCAGGACCAGTTGGCGCTGTACTGCAAATACGCAATCAGCACGCCCACAAAGCCCATCACCGAGCCCACCGACAGGTCGATGTGCCGGGCCACGATGACCAGCACCATGACGGTGGACACAATGCCCACCACCGCCGTCTGCTGGGCAATGTTGTAGAGGTTTTCCGGCGAGAAAAACAGGCCGTCGGTCATCAGGCCAAAGGCCAGCGCCAGCACGGCCAGCACCAGGCTCATCAGCACCAGCCGCCAGTCGATGGCGGCGTTGCGCCAGGGGTTGGGGGAAGAGGTCATGGTTTTTTTATGGAGTTGCGTGGGCCGTCCAACCCTCACCCCGGCCCTCTCCCGTGCTCGGGAGAGGGGGCGGACTTGTCCCCTCTCCCGCCAACGGGAGAGGGTTAGGGTGAGGGCGGAAGTCCGATTTACTTACAAGCCGCCGGTGCCGTTGCTGCGGCCACGCCCTTGCACAGCTCGTCCTTCTTGATCCAGGCGGCCTTCACCACCACGTCGAGGTTGTCGCGGGTGATGGCCACCGGGGCCAGGAAGTGCGAGTCCAGCGCGATTTTCTTGTCGCCACCGCTCCAGCTCACCGCGCCATCGACCTTTTTGCCATTGCCCAGAGCCACGGCGGCACTGGCGGCTTCGCGGCCCAGGTCGCGTGCATCTTTCCATACCGACACGGTTTGCGAGCCCTGCGCCACGCGGTTCAGGGCAGCAAAGTCGCCGTCTTGGCCGGAGACGGGGATGCCCTTGATGCCCTTGCTGGTGAGTGCCGCCACCACGCCACCGGCGGTGCCGTCATTCGAGGCCACCACGGCATCGACCTTGCCGCCGTTTTTGGTGAGGATTTGCTCCATGTTCTTTTGCGCGACTTCGGGCTTCCAGCCTTCGGTGTACTCCTCGCCCACGATCTTGATGGCACCGGACTTGACGGCGGCATCAATCACCTCTTGCTGGCCTTCGCGCAGGAAGTTGGCGTTGGGGTCGGTGGGCGAGCCCTTGATCATCACGTAGTTGCCCTTGGGTTGGGCCTTGAACACGGCGCGGGCCTGCATGCGGCCCACTTCCTTGTTGTCAAAGGTGATGTAGAAAACACCGGGCGCTTCGATCAGGCGGTCGTAGGCAATGACGGGCACCTTTTGCTTGGTGGCCTTGTTGACGGCGGGCAGGATGGCATCTTTGTCCATGGCCAGCACGATCAGCACTTTCGCGCCCTTGGTCATCAGGCCTTCGATATCGCCCAGCTGCTTCTCGGGCGAGCCACCGGCATCGGCGCTGATGTACTTGGCACCCAGCTTTTCCAGCTGCGCCTTGATGGCGGCCTCGTCGGTTTTCCAGCGCTCCTCCTGGAAGTTGGACCAGCTCACGCCCACCGTCATTTGGGCCAGCGTGGCGGTGCTCACCGACCCGAGGGCGGCCAGGGCCACGGCGGACAGAATCTTCTTGAAGGGTTGTTGCATTTTTGTCTCCTTTTTGTGTGCCTCCGTGAGGCGGGTGTGGGAAGGCGAATGCAGCGTGTAGACGTAGATAGTTCGACTTCCGTCCGAACTATCCGGTATTTTGTCGAATGGCTTATTAGGGCTTGCCCTAGGCCCCTAGCAGGAGGTGCAAGACGGCGCGCACACGGGTATGCCCTGGGTGGGGAACGTCCCGGAGTGCTTACAGTCACTTACGCATGCATAAATGCATTTGAATGTGTACTTGCATGTGTTTTGGCGTTTGGCTTGCCAGCCCCACGCCAACCGTTCAGCAAATATTCCAAAAACAAGCAGGAGACACCATGGATTTCAAGACAAGCCGCCGGGGCTTTGCAGCCCTGTGCACCGCGACCGTACTGGCCGCCGCATTGACGGTCACGTTGACTGCCTGCGGCGGCAGTGATACGCCCCCGGCCAGCGCGGCAGGCGTGCCCAAGGTCGCAGTGGCCGCCACCGGAACGCACGGCTTCCCGTTTATTTCGTCGGCACAGAACCTGGCCGACTTTGGCTACGTGGAAGAAGAATTCTTCATCTCGGGCACCGCCAGCGCATTCGTCAACGTGGGCACTCTGGGCAGCGACGGGCTCTGGAAAGCCACCCCCAACCCCGATGCCAAAGCGCCCTACCAGGTCCGCATGCTGGTGCGCCGACCCAAGGATGCCTCCAAGTTCAATGGCACCGTGGTGGTGGAATGGCTGAATGTGAGTGCCGGGGCCGAGGGCACGCCGGACTGGACCTTCACCATGCCGGAGATCGTGCGCGAGGGCTATGCCTATGTGGGTGTGGGCGTGCAAAACGTAGGCGTCAACGCACTCAAGGCCTGGGAAACCGGGGCCAACGCACGTTATGCCAGCCTGGTGCACCCGGGCGACGCGTTTTCTTACGACATGTATTCGCAAGCAGGCCGCGCCATCCGCACCCCCGCCGCTGGTGACCCGCAGCCCTTGGGCCCGCTGACCGCCTCGGTCAAGACGCTGCTGGCCGATGGTGAATCCCAGTCCGGCTTTCGCATGATCACTTACTTCAACGCCATCCACCCGCTGGCCAAGGTGTACGACGGTTTCCTGGTCCACAGCGCCGGTTCGGGGGCCGCGCTGTCGCAGAGCACGCCTGCCGGTGCCGGCAGCACGGTGGCAGCGGGTGTGCCCGCCACCCCCGCGATTGCCGTGCCCGCCGTGGCATCGCTGCGCACCGACACCGGCACGCCCGTGCTGGTGCTCAACACCGAGACCGACCTGACCCTGCTGGGTGCCGCGTTTAACCTGCACCAGCAAGCGGACAGCAGTGGCTACAGGCTGTGGGAGCTGACCGGTGCCGCCCACGCCGACCAGTACCTGCTGGACTCGCAGGGGCCCGATGCGGCCAAAAGCAATGCCAGCTTTGCACTGAATTGCGGTGCGCCGCCCATCAACAGCCTGTTGCACACCTACGGCGCACGCGCGGCCCTGCATGCGCTGCGCCAATGGGTGGTCAACAAGACGCCGCCCACACCCGCGCCCCGCATCGCGGTAAGCATTGCCGGTGCCACTGCCACCATCCAGCGCGACCCCGCCACCGGGCTGGCCCTGGGCGGCATCCGCCTGCCGCAGATCGCCGTGCCTACCGCCACCTACACCGGCGAACGGCCCTTGGCGGCGCTGGCGGCGAACCCGTTCTGTGCCTTGTTTGGGGCCAGCGATCCGTGGAACCACAGCAGCGACAGCTTTGATGGCATGGCCGGGTTTGACCCTTTGCCGGGCACCGAGCCGGTGCTGAGCAGCCTGTACCCCACGCACGACAGCTATGTGGCGCTGGTCAACGCCGCCGCCAAGGCACTGGTGGCCAACGGCTTCATGCGGCCCCTGGATGCGCTGGAGGCTATGGGGGCTGCGTCTACCTCGACGGTGCCGAACTAAGGAAATGGAGCTTGGGAGCAGGCCTCCTGGGCCCCATGGTCGGTTGCGAGAAATTTATATGAAATTGGCCTCTAGCGCTTATTCCATAAGCACGAGAAGCTATTAAAACAGAAGCATCAACCGATGGCGTTGGCCACCCGGGTGTAGAAGGCCATGTCGTGCCGGTACTGGGTATCGGAGATTTGCCGGTTGATGTGCTGGGTGGTCAGGTTGTCCATCACCCGGCGGACCTGGGACTGCTGGCTGTCGCCGGTCGGGGTGCTGCCGGGGCCGCTGTCGTAAGGATTGCGCCGGTGGATCAGGTCCATCGCCCGGCTGGAAAGGGACACACTGGCCCGGGACTGGGCCAGCAGGTCTTTGGCGGCCTGGGAGATGGTGACCATGTCGGTGGCGGCAGGGGCCGCTGGGGTGTTGGTCACCGTAGCCGCCGCTGCCTGCCGAATCGGCGCAGCGCTGGCCAAAGTGGCCAGGGTGGACTGCAGACGACTGGCTTGGATGTGCATGGTGGTTCGACCATAGCCGCCAACCCGCCCTGCGAAGCCCCGAAAAGCGGGCAAAAAATACCGCTTTCTCCCCCAGACCAGGGCGATTCAACCCGTGCGGGCTGGCTACCAGGGCCGCACCCGGCGAGCCACCCGCAAGCTTCCACAGACAACGGCGCACAACACCGCACGGGCCAGGCAAAAAAGTCACTGCACCCGTGGTGTGTCAAACACTTTAGGGATATTTACCAATGCACAACGCCCGTTGTTTCCAATTGTTAAATAACGTATAAATAAGCTGCAAACCATATCTGGCGTGGCGCGACACCGTACACAATCTTCTGGCAAAACAACCTGTAAAGAAATGTGCAAAACCATCCTTCACGACTGAGGTCGCCGCGCGCAACGCGATAACGGAATGAGTGTTCGCCCCCAAGACCCCCCGATGCTTGCACTGTCGCTGCAGGCCACAGTGCTCTCGCATGCGCGCCTGCGCGAGGCGGCCACGGCGTTCGCCAGTGAAATTGCCAGCGCCCGGGCCTGCTCGCGGGTCAGCGTGGGGTTTGTCATCAACGGTTTCGTCACACTGGTGGCGGTGTCGCACGGTGGCAATGAAGGCCTGGGCGGCAAGGCCTTTGCCAGCCTGGCCGCCGCCATGGACGAAGCCGTGGCACAGGGTGCCAGCGTGCGGTGGCCCGCCGAGGGCGCCCCGGCCATCCGGCTGGCGCACAGCCGCCTGGCGACGGGTTCGGTCGGTGGCGTGGCCACTGTGCCTATCGTGTATGTCGGCGAGGCGGTCGGCGCAGTGACCTGCGAGTGGTCGGCATGCCCACCGGGTTTTCCGCTGCTGGTGCAGGAACTGGAAAACCTCGTCAGCCTGGCCGGGCCCGTGCTGTACCTGATGCACCAACGCGAGGCGCCGATGGGTCGGCGCGTGGCCGATGCACTGCGCCGCAGCGGCCGCAAACTGCGCTCGCCCGAGGGCGCACGCACCCGCATCGGCTTGGCGCTGGCGCTGTTGGCGGTGGTGGCCTTGCTGGCCTTGCCGGTGGCGCACCGCGTGGGGGGCCGCGCGCACATTGAAGGCGAACAGCAACGCTCGCTCGTGGCCCCTGTGGATGGTTTTCTCAAGGCGGTCCACGCCCGCCCCGGTGACCACGTCAAGGCCGGACAGTTGCTGGTCGAAATGGCCGACCAGGACCTGGCGCTGCAGCGACGCAAATGGGCCAGCGACCTGGGCCAACAGGAAAACGCCTATGCCAGCGCCGTGGCCCGCGCCGACCGCGCAGCAATGGTGATCGCCCTGGCCCGCGCCGACGAAGCCCGTGTGCACCTGGAGCTGGTCGAAGCCGAGCTGGCCCGTTCGCGCATCCTGGCACCGTTCGACGGCATCGTGGTCGACGGCGACCTGAGCCAATCCCTGGGCGCGCCGGTGGAGCGTGGCAAGCCGCTGATGGTGATGGCCCCGCTGGAGCGCTACCGCGTCGTGGTGCAGGTGGACGAGCGCGACATCGCCAACGTGACTACCGGCCAACAGGGCACGCTGGCGCTGTCCGCCCTGCCCTGGGACGCGCTGCCTATCCGCGTCACGCGCATCACGCCGGTGGCGCATGCGGTGGAAGGGCGCAATGTGTTCGATGTGGAAACCGACATCGCCGCCGATGCATCCCGTATCCGGCCGGGACTGGAGGGCGTGGCCAAGATTACCGTGGGCGAGGCACCGCTGGCCTGGGTGTGGTCGCACCGTCTGGTGGATTGGATCCGGCTCTCTGTCTGGGGCTGGCTGCCCTAGAACCCGCCCTGTCGCACCATGGAATCCTCCCTCTTCAGCCCACGTTGGTACCGCGTCGCAGGATTGCGGCCCCAACTGCGTGCCCAAGTGGATCTGCATCGGCAAGTGCAGCGCGGCACGCCGTGGTTCGTACTGCAAGACCGCAGCAGCGACAACATGCACCGCCTGAACACGGCAGGCCATGCCTTCCTGGGCCGCTGCGACGGCTCGGTGACGGTGCAGCAGGTGTGGGAGGCCCAGCTGGCCGACCGCCCCGAAGAAGCGATGTCGCAGGACGAAGTGATCGAGCTGCTGGTGGCCCTGCATGGCCGCGGGCTGGTCCAGTTCGACGTGATGCCCGACGTGGAAAACCTGTTCCACATGCAGGACCGGCGGCTGCGCCGTCGCCGCCGCGGTGGTGTCAATCCGATGGCCTTTCGGCTTACGCTGGGTGACCCTTCGCGTGCACTCGACCGGCTGGCCCGGCTGGTGCCGTTGCTGTTCTCGGGCATGGCCCTGGGCCTGTGGTGCGTGGCCGTACTTGCCGCCACATTTGCCGCCGCCATGCACTGGAACGAACTGCTGCCGTATGCCGACAAGGTGCTGCATTCGCCAGGCTACCTGCTGATCGCCTGGCTGATGTACCCGCTGATCAAGACCGTGCACGAAGCGGCCCACGCGCTGGCCTTGCGGCACTATGGCGAGCATGTGCGGCTGGCCGGTATCACGCTGATCCTGCTCAACCCGGTGCCTTTCGTTGACGCCTCGGCGGCCGACGGCCTGCGCAGCCGCCACCAGCGCGCCCTGGTGAGTGCGGCCGGCATCATGGCCGAGCTGTTCATCGCCGCGCTGGCCATGGCCGTGTGGCTGGCGGTGCAGCCAGGGGTGGTGCGCGACGTGGCCTTCATCACCATGCTCATCGGTGGCCTGTCCACCCTGCTCACCAACGGCAATCCGCTGCTGCGCTACGACGGCTACTACGTCTTTTGCGACCTGCTGGACCTGCGCAACCTGGCCACGCGCAGCGGTCGCTACTGGACCGAAGGGTTGGCGCGCCGCCTGTTCGGCATCCACTTGCCGACCCCGCTGGACGTGTTGCCCGGCGAACGCTTCTGGCTGCTGGCCTATGCGCCGCTGTCGTGGGCTTACCGGCTGGTGCTTTCGGTGGTGGTAGGGCTCTGGGTAGGCAGCTTTTCTGCGCTGGTGGGCTTTTTCGTCGGGCTGATGATGTTGATCGCCAATATGGGCCTGCCGCTGTGGCGCATTCTGCAGATGCTGCGTAGCGCCACCAGCGAAGATGGCATGCGGCACCGCGCCGCCTGGCGTGCCGCTGCTTTGGCCATGGTGTTGGTGGGCCTGCTGGGTTGGCTGCCCGTGCCTGACCGCACCGTGGCCGAAGGCGTGGTCTGGCTGCCCGAGCAGGCGCAGATCCGTGCCAACACCGACGGCTTTATCAAAGTACTGCATGCGCGCAATGGCCAGCGGGTCAAGACGGGCGAACTGATCGCCACCCTGGACGACCCGCCACTTGCCGCACAGCGCGCCACGCTGAACGCCGATGCCACCGAACTCGACGTGCTGCTGTTCCGCGCCATCGACACCGCCCCCCAGGATGCCCCGGATCTGCGCGAGCGCCTGGCCTATGCACAGGCCGAACTGGCGCGGGTGGACGACAAACTCGCCCAGCGCGAGGTTCGCGCTCTCAGTGACGGCCTGCTGGTGCTGCCGCACGAGGACGAAGTGGTCGGCCAGTTCCACAAGCGCGGCGACCGTATCGGTTACTTGCTCACCGCCGCCCCTACCGTGGTGCGCGTAGCCTTGCCGCAGCAAGAGGCGGACCTGGTGCGTGGCAGCCCATCCGCGGTGCAGGTCCGCCTGGCCGACGGCCCCGCCCACGTGCACTCGGGCCGCATCGCCGCCAGCGTGCCCGGCGCCGCCCTGCGCCTGCCCAGCGCCGCGCTGGGCGACACCGCAGGCGGACGCATCACCACCGACAGCGGCGACAAGGACGGCCTGACACCACGGCAACCGGTGGTGGTGATGGACGTAGAACTGGCAAACGCGAACGCCGCCACCACCGCCCATACCAGCGAGCGGATGGGCGCGCGTGCCCTGGTGCGCTTCGACCACGGCACCCGGTCCATCGCGGTGCAGGCTGGGCGCCAGTTGCAGCAGTTGTTCCTCGGCCATTTCAACCCTTCCGCATGAACGCCACCACCCTGCCCATCCCCGGTTTGCGTTGGGGCCACTACCCGGAGCGCAGTGAGCCCGCGGGCCCGCGCCAGTGGCGGCGCGCCCCCCCGCTGGCATGGGGATGGCCGGGCGGACTGCGTGGCCGCGCGGAACAGGCGGCACGCCAGGCGACGGCCCTGCAAGGCTTGTCGGCGCAGGCCTTCGCGGCACAGGGCGATACCCTGCGGCAGCGCATGTTGCAGCACGGCTGGCGGCGCGAGGTGCTGGTGCAGGCTTGCGCCCATGCGGCCGAAGCGGCGCGGCGCACACTGGGCTGGGTGGCCTATGTGGAGCAGCTGATGGCCGCGCTGGCCATGCTGGACAACCAGATGGCGGAAATGGCCACCGGCGAAGGCAAGTCGCTGGCTGCAGCGCTGGCTGCAGGTGTCGGCGCGCTGGCCGGTATTCCGGTGCACGTGCTCACGGCCAACGATTACCTGGTCGAACGCGATGCAAATACCTTCGCGCCGTTTTACGCACTGCTGGGCCTGCGCGTGGCTTTCGTCACGGCGCGCCAATCGGCAGAGACGCGCCGCGTGGCCTATGCGCAGCCAGTGGTCTACGTCACGGCTCGGGAAGTGGCTTTCGACTACCTGCGCGACCGGCTGCGCCACGGCACGCTCCGCCAGGCACTACAGCGCCGGGTGCAGGCTCTGACTGCCCCCGATGGGGCGCAGCCGCTGCTGCGCGGCCTGTGCATGGCTGTGATCGACGAGGCAGACAACATCCTGATCGACGAGGCGCAGATGCCGCTGGTCCTGACGCGCGAAGTGGCAAACGCTTCCGACCGGGCGTTCCTGTGGCAGGCTTACACCTTATCCGCCCGCCTAGTGCCCGGGGTGGATTACCGGCTGCTGGACGACGTGCAACGCGTACAGCTCACCGAGGCCGGCCGCGCGCACATCGCCACACTCACGGCCAGTCTTGGCCCTCTGTGGCTGAATGCGCGCCACCGCGACGAAACCCTGGCCACCGCCCTCACCGCGCGGCATGCGCTGGCGCGCGACCGGGATTACCTGCTCGTGCCGTCGGCAGAGGTGCAGCACGGCCAAGAAATCGTGATTGTGGATACCGTGAGCGGGCGCATCGCCGAAGGCCGCAAGTGGTCGCGCGGTTTGCATGCGCTGGTCTCCATCAAGGAAGGCTGCAAGGTGCCCGCCGAGACGGAAACCCTGGCGCAGATCACGTTCCAGCGCTTCTTCCGCCGCTACCACCGCCTGGGCGGCATGAGCGGCACCCTGCGTGAGGCACGGGCCGAATTACGCGCCCTGTACGGCTGCAGCATGGTGCAGGTGCCGCTGCGGCTACCAAGCCAGCGCCTGGCCTGGCCGACGCGCCTGTATGCCGATGCGCCCGCGCGGTGCCGCGCTGCGGTGGAGCGCACGCAGTCGCTGGTCGCCACCGGTCGCCCGGTGCTGATCGGTTGTGACTCGGTCGAAGCCTCGCAGGCCATGGCCCTGGCGTTACGCCAGGCGGGCATCGCCCACGCGGTACTCAACGCGCGCTTTGATGCCGAAGAGGCGGGCATCGTGGCGCGCGCCGGGCAGCGCGGCCAGGTCACCGTGGCCACCAACATGGCCGGGCGCGGCACCGACATCCATGTCGATGCCGAGGCCCAGGCCGCAGGTGGCCTGCATGTACTGAGCTGCCAGCGCAATGCATCCCAACGCCATGACCGCCAGCTCCTGGGTCGCGCAGCGCGCCAGGGCGAACCGGGCAGCGGCGAAATCTGGCTGGTGCTGGACCCCGACCGCAATACCCTTCGCTTGCGTACCCGCTTGGCCGAACTGGCATCGACAGATGGCCGGATACCCATCCCCGCCTGGCTGCAGGCCCTATGGCGGCGCGCCAGCCAGAACCGGGACGACAACCTCCGGGCGCGCCGCCGCCGCCAATTGTTCCGAAACGACCTGGCCATGGACGACGGCCTGTCTTTCTGTGGATCGACCGAATGAAACATCACAAACATCCGCGCCTGTTGTCCGCCTTTCGAAGCCCACCCGGTGCCGTTGTGGCGGGGTGGGTCCTGGGCCTCTGGTTGGGCTCGCCGGTTGCGGCCCAGCCGGTGCCAACAGCCCCACCGCCCGCGTCCATGGCACCCCTGGCCTGCCTCATCCTGCCCGAACGGGTGGCCGACATCGGCAGTGCGGTCATCGGCATCGTGGACGCCATCGAGGTGGAACGCGGCGACACGGTGCGCAAGGGCCAGGTGCTGGTCCGGCTGCGCGCAGAAGTCGAACGCGCCAACAACGAAGTAGCACGTTCTCGCGCCCTCAGCGAGGCCGAACTGCGCGGCGCTTTGGCGGCGCGCGACCTGGCCCAGCTCAAACTGGACCGTTCACGCTCGCTGAAGGCCGAGAACTTCATCTCGACGCAGGCCGTAGAACAGGCCCATGCCGAACTGCGCGTGGCCCATGAAAAGGTAGCCCAGGCCCGAGAAAACCTGCGCACATTGGCGCAGGAGGTTCACATGTCCGACGCACAGGCTTCGCAACGGGTACTACGCAGCCCGTTCGACGGTGTGGTCACCGAACGCTACGCCAACCCCGGCGAGCGCTTCGAAGACAAACCGCTGCTCAAGGTGGCGGCCATCCACCGGCTGCGCGTGGAGGTGGTGGCACCCACTGCGCTGTTCGGTAGCCTCAAGCCAGGGCAGGAGGTGATGGTGTCGCCCGAGTTGCCGGGCGCTGCTCCGCGCAGCGCCCGCATCGCCCAAATCGACCGCGTGCTCGACCCGGCCAGCAACACCTTCCGGATGCGACTGGACCTGCCCAACGCCGATGCCAGCCTGCCCGCCGGGCTGCGCTGTAAGGTTGACCTCGGCCTGCAGACCGCCAGGCCACCCGCATCCCCGGCATCGGGTACCTCCACGCGCTGACCACTACGCCGTCGCACCATGGCTGACCCCACCCGCCGCCGCGCTGTGCTCGAAGACATCGAGCCTCGCATCCTGTACGCCGCAGACCATCCGGCCACAGCCGTAGCTGCACCGCTGCTGGCGCAGGAAGTCGACACGGTGGCAGCTGTGGAAGCCCAGCCCGAGGCAGAAGCACCGCGCAATGCCACCGAGTTGGTGTTCATCGACGAGCGGGTGCCCGATGCCGACCTGCTGGTCGCTGACATCACCGCACAGGCGGCAGCCGGCCGGAACATTGAGGTGGTGCGCATCGGAGCAGACGATGACGGCATCGCACGGGTCTCGTCCACCTTGGCCGAACGCAGCGATGTCACCGCCGTGCATGTGGTGGCGCACGGTAGCGGGGGCAGCGTTACGCTAGGTAACACCACGCTGGACCAGGACGCGCTGCTGCTGCGCGCGGGCGACATCGCCGCCTGGGGCGACCACCTGAGCGGCGATGCCGACCTGCTGCTCTACGGCTGCGATGTGGCCAGCACGGCCGATGGCCAGGCGCTGGTGCAGAACCTGGCGCAGCTGACCGGGGCCGACGTGGCCGCCTCCGACAACCTGACGGGTGCCACAGGGCTCGGCGGCGACTGGGTGCTGGAAGTGCACACCGGCATCATCGAGGCAGCCAGTGCCATCGACACAGCCGGGCAAGCCGCTTTCAACGCGGTGCTGGCCACGTACACGGTGACCAACACCAACAACACTGGTGCCGGTTCATTGCGCCAGGCCATCACCGATGCCAATGCCAACGCGGGCACCGACACCATCAACTTCACCATCGCCGGCACTGGCGTGCACACCATCACGCTGGCCAGCGCGCTGCCTAGCATCACCGGCACGGTGGTTATCAATGGCACCACCGACGACAGCTTCGCAGCCAACGGCAACAAGCCCGCCATCGTGCTCAATGGCAACGGCTTGAATGTCGATGGGCTGACTCTGAGTACCACGGCCGACGGCTCCACGATCCGCGGCCTGGTGATCCGCAACTTTGGGGGCGCTGCGATCAACATCGCCGCAGGCTCTGACGGTAACACCATCGTAGGCAACTACCTGGGTGCCGTGGATGCGACAGGCAACCTGGCGGCGGCAACCAACGCCTCCTACACGATGTACATCGCGGGTGCCAACAACACCGTGGGCGGCACCACGGCAGCAGACCGCAATGTGCTGGGCACCAGCGGCGCAGGAGGCGTGTATGGCCTGCTTATCTCGGGCACGACCGCCAACGGAAACCAAATCCTGGGTAACTACATCGGCATCGGTGCCGATGGCAGCACGGCGTTCAGCGGTGAGCAGGCGGGCATTTCGCTGTTCGATGGTGCATCAAACCGCATCGAAGGCAACGTGATTGCGGCCGACAACGACATCGGCGTGTACCTCAGCACTGCCGGTGCCGGCACAGTGGTGAACAACAACCTGATCGGCACCAATGCCGCGGGTACCGCTCTGGTCAGCGCACCCACCAATGGCATCCGAGCCGACCAGTTGGGTGCCAACACGCTGTTCACCAACAACGTCATCGGAGGTGCCAGCTTGAGCGGTATCCGCCTGTTCGCGTCCGCTGGCGGCGTCACCTTGCAGAGCAACCGCATCGGCACCGATCCGACCGGCACGGCCAACTGGGGGACGCAGCAGGACGGCATTCTGATCGCGAGCAGTAACAACCTGATCGGCGGCACCGGTGGTGGCCAGGGCAATACCGTCGCCAACAGCAACCAGGCGGCTTCGACCTACGATGGCATCGCGGTGTCCAGCGGCACCGGCAACGCCATTCTGGGCAACAGCGTCTACGGCACGGTGGCCGGTACCAGCGGTATCGGCATCGACCTGGGTACCAGTGGCGTGACGGCCAACGACACCGGGGACGGCGACACCGGCGCCAACAACCTGCAGAACTTCCCCGTGCTCACGTCAGCGGAGATCACGGGGGGCCAGATCCTCGTCAAAGGCAGCCTGAACAGTGTGGCCAACACGCAGTTCCGCATCGAGTTCTACTCCACGCCCAGCGGCAGCGGCAGTGGCCGGGTGTACCTGGGCTCGGCCAATGTCACGACCGACGGCTCGGGCAACGCGACGATCTCGGCCACGCTGACGGCGAGCGTGACGGCAGGCCATGTCATCACCGCCACGGCCACGCGCTCGAACGCGGGCTTCAGCGCGTTCACCGATACGTCGGAGTTCTCCGCTGGCGTGACGGCCGTGACGGCGCTACACCAGATCGCGGTGACCACCATCACCGACAACAACGATGCCGGCGTCACCGTCGGCAACACCGCGCACACACTGGCCTGGCTGGCCGCCAACAAAGGCACCGACGGCCAGGTGAGCCTGCGCGAGGCGATCATCGCGGCCAACAACACGACCAACGGCAGCGGTGCGGACAGCATCACCTTCGCCATCACCGGCACGGGCGTGCACACCATCACGCCCACCTCGGCGCTGCCCGACATCACAGACGCGGTTGTCCTCGACGCCAGCACCGACGACAGCTTTGCGGCCAACAGCAACCGGCCCGCCGTGGTGCTGGACGGCAACAACCTGGCCGCCAATGGCTTGACGCTGACCAGCACCGCCGACGGCAGCACGATCCGCGGCCTCGTGATCCGCGACTTCGGCGACAACGGCATCCTCATCAACAGCGGCTCTGACGGCAACAGCATCGTGGGGAACTACATCGGGCGCCTCTCACCCACCGGCACCGATGCCGGCGCCAGCGAAGGCAACGGCACGCGTGGCATCTCCGTCAACAGTGCGAACAACATCATCGGTGGCACGACCGCGGCCGACCGCAACGTGATCTCGGGCAACGCCTCCAGCGGCATCGTCGTGAGTGGGGCATCGGCCACCGGCAACCAGATCTCGGGCAACTTCATCGGGCTGACCGCCACCGGCACGGCTGCGCTCGGCAACGGGGAAGACGGCATCCAGCTGATCGGCGGGGCCTCGGGCAACACCGTGGGGGGCGCCACCAGCGCCCACCGCAATGTGATCTCGGCCAATACCGATGGCATCCAGGTGGGCCACACCAACGGCGGCGGCAACAACAACCTGATCCGCAACAATTACATCGGCACCGACGTCACTGGCCTGGTCGCCCTGGGTAACACCGGCGACGGCGTGGACCTGTGGAACTCGTCTTCGAACAACCAGTTCCTGGACAACGTGGTCTCGGGAAACCTCGACAGAGGACTGAACATTGGGAACAGCGCGGGTACGAACACTGGCAACATCATCCGCAGCAATATGATCGGCGTGGGTGCCGACGGCAGCACCCCACTGGGCAACGTCGCCGCCGGGATCATCATCGGCGAGGGTGCCTCCGCCGACGGCACGGTGGTGGGCGGCACGCTGGTCGGCCAGGGCAACACAGTGGCCTACAACGCGCGCGGCATCTACGTTTTCACGAGCACTGGCATCTCGGTTCTGGGCAATGCGGTCTACGCCAACACCGACGTGGGAATCGACCTGGGCACGGCCGGCGTCACGGCCAACGACAACAACGACACCGACAACGGCGCCAACAACCTGCAGAACTTCCCGGTGCTCACGCTGGCCAAGACCGACGCTGCGGGCCAGGTCACCGTCGGCGGCACGCTCACGAGCAACGCCGGCACCAACTACTACCGCGTGGAGTTCTTTGCCTCGCCCACCGGCGATGCCAGCGGCTACGGCGAGGGTCAAACCTACCTGGGCTTCACCAACGTGACGACGGCTGGCGGCTTCGCGACCTTCTCGGCCACGCTGGCGGCCACGGTGCCGATCGGCTATGCCATCACGGCCACGGCCACGCGCAGCAACGTGACGTTCGACGCTTTCACCGACACCTCGGAATTCGCGCGCAACGTGGTGGCGATCTCCTCGGTGCAGGGCAGCATCGTGGTGGACACCGCCGCCGACACCAACGACGGCGACACCACCAGCTTGTCCACGCTGCTGGCCAACAAGGGCGCCGACGGCTTCGTGTCGCTGCGCGAGGCGATCATCGCGGTCAACAACACCGCCAACGGCACGGGCGGCGCCGACCGCATCAGCTTCCAGATCGCTGGTACCGGCACACACACCATCACGCTGGGGTCGCTGCTGCCCAACATCACGGGTGCGGTGGTCATCGATGCCAGTACCGACGACAGTTTTGCCGCCAACGGCAATCGCCCAGCGATTGCGCTGCTCGGGAGCGGCTCCGCCAACACCGGCGTGACGCTGGCGGTCGGCAGCGATGGTAGTACCGTCCGGGGCCTAAGCTTGGCTGGCTTTGGCACTGTGGCGATCGCGCTGAACTCCAGCAGCAACACGATTTCGGGCAACTACATAGGTGCGCTGACAGCCACCGGCGCCATCGGCGGCACAGGCAACTACAACGGGATCGGCATCACCGGCAACAACAACACGATCGGCGGAACAGTCGCGGCCGACCGCAATGTCATCTCTGGCAACTCGAACCGCAACATCACGCAGGAGTCATCGTCGCCGACCGGCAATCGCATCATCGGCAACTACATCGGAACCGTGAACGCCAGCGGTGTCGCGAGCACGCCCGCATCGGTCGCCGGGATCGTGGTGAGCGCGGGCAGCAACACGCAGGTCGGCGGAGCCGGGGCCGGCGAAGGCAACCTCATCACGGGCCAGAGCGGCTACGCCGTCTACTTCAATACCGGCACCGGGCACACCATCCTGGGCAACGCGATCTACGGCAACGGCAACCTTGGGATCAGCCTAGGCAGCGGCGGCTTCACACCCAACGACGTGGGCGATGCCGACACCGGGGCCAACAGTCTGCAGAACTTCCCGGTACTAACGCAGGCGCGTACCAACGGCAGCAGCCAACTGCTGGTGGTCGGCACGCTCAACAGCACGGCCAGCAGCTACTACCGGCTCGAGTTCTTTGCCTCGGCCACGGCCGATGCCAGCGGCTACGGCGAGGGGCAGACCTACCTGGGCTTCCTCAACGTCTCGACCGATGGCTCGGGCAACGCCAGCTTCTCGACCACGCTGGCGGCCAGCGTGCCGGTGGGCTACAGCATCTCGGCCACGGCGACCCGCAGCAATGCGGCCTTCAACGCTTTCACCGACACCTCGGAGTTCTCCGCCGTGCGCGTAGCCACAGGGCCGGTGGTGCAGACCGTGCCGGGCGCGCAGAGCCTCGCGGAAGACGTGGGCACCGCCATAAATGGCATCTCGGTATCGGCGCCGTTTGCCTCGGCCCTCATCACGGTGCTTACTGTGTCCAACGGCACGCTACAGGTCAACCTAGCCGGTGGTGCCAACATCAGTGCCGGTACCAATGGCGGCACCACGCTGACCCTCAGCGGCACGGTGACCCAGGTCAACGCAGCGCTGGCCACGCTGCAGTACACAGGCGCGCCCCACTACAACGGCAGCGACACCTTGTCTGTCACCACCAGCGACGGCGCCGGCGGCAGCGACGCCGACAACGTGGCGATTACCGTCACCGCCGTTAACGATGCGCCTGCGATCACCAGCAACGGCGGCGGTGCAACAGCCAACATCTCACTGGCAGAAAACACCACGGCCGTGACCACGGTCACGGCCAGCGACGTGGACGGGCCGACGCTGACCTACTCCATCAGCGGCGGTGCCGACGCGGCGCTGTTCCAGATCAACGGCAGCACCGGCGCTTTAAGCTTCGTGTCCGCGCCAAACTTCGAGAGCCCGACAGATGTGGGCACCAACAACGTCTACGACGTGACGGTCCGGGTCAGCGACGGCAGCCTGGCCGACACGCAGGCCATTGCCGTGACCATCACGGACGTGAACGACACCCCGCCGGTGATCACCAGCAGCGGCGGCGGTGCCTCGGCCAGCGTTTCCATCGCCGAGAACAGCACGACGGTGAGCACGGTGACCGCCACCGATGCCGATGGTCCGCTGCCGACCTTCAGCATCGTTGGCGGCGCGGACGCAGCGATGTTCCAGATCAACGCGGGAACGGGTGTTTTGAGCTTCGTGTCCGCGCGGGACTTCGAGACCCCCACGGACGCGGGGGGCAACAACGTGTACGACGTGACGGTGCAGGCCAGTGACGGCGCATTGACCGACACGCAGGCCATCGCGGTGACGGTAACCAACACCAACGACAACGCGCCCGTCATCACCAGCAACGGCGGCGGTGCCTCGGCCTCGCTGAACGTGGCCGAGAACGGCACGGGCGTGACCACGGTAACCGCCACGGATGCCGATGGTTCGGCCCTGACGTATTCAATCAGCGGTGGTGCCGACGCGGCGCTGTTCCAGATCAACAGCAGTACGGGTGCCCTGACGTTCGTGACCGCGCCGAACTTCGAGAGCCCGACGGATGCGGGCGCCAACAACGTCTACAACGTGACAGTGCGGGTCAGCGACGGCACCTTCACCGACACCCAGACCGTGGGCGTGACGGTGACCGATGTGAACGACAACGCGCCGGTTATCACCAGCAACGGCGGTGGGGCCTCGGCCAGCGTGTCCGTCGCCGAGAACGGCACGGCCATCACCACGGTGGCGGCCAGCGATGTGGACGGGCCGTCCATCACCTACAGTATCGTGGGCGGTGCCGATGCCGCGCTGTTCCAGATCAACAGCAGCACCGGTGCCCTGAGCTTCGTGAGCGCGCCCGACTTCGAGAACCCGACCGACGCGGGCGCCAACAACCTCTACGACGTGACGGTGCAGGCCAGTGACGGCGCATTGACCGACACCCAGGTCATCGCGGTGACGGTGACCAACACCAACGACAGCGCGCCCGTCATCACCAGCAACGGCGGCGGCGCCTCGGCCTCGCTGAACGTGGCCGAGAACGGCACGGGCGTGACCACGGTGACCGCCACGGATGCCGATGGTTCGGCCCTGACGTATTCAATCAGCGGTGGTGCCGACGCTGCGCTGTTCCAGATCAACGGCAGCACCGGTGCCCTGACGTTCGTGACTGCGCCGGACTTCGAGAGCCCGACGGACGCGGGTGCCAACAACGTCTACAACGTGACCGTGCGGGTCAGCGACGGCACCTTCACCGACACCCAGACCGTGGGCGTGACGGTGACCGATGTGAACGACAACGCGCCGGTGATCACCAGCAACGGCGGCGGTGCCACGGCGAGTATCTCCATCGCCGAGAACGGCACGGCGGTGACCACCGTGGCGGCCACCGACGCAGACAGCTCTGCGTTGACCTACACGATCAGCGGCGGGGCCGATGCGGCACTGTTCACCATCAACACCAGTACGGGGTCGCTGGCCTTCATCGGTACACCGGATTTCGAGAACCCGACGGACGCGGGCACCGACAACGTCTACGACGTGACGGTGCAGGCCAGCGATGGCAGCACTGCCGACTCGCAGACCATCGCGGTCACAGTGACGAAC
>CAUPNG010000016.1:0-100640 GCA_963512605.1 uncultured Albidiferax sp.
CGAGGCCACGACCTTGATCATGAAAGCGCGCGCACATTGGTTTACCAATGACGCCGCTTCTCAAGAGTAATGGTCATGAAAGGTCACACAATACATGTCCACTACTACCGTCGCCGAGTTTGCTGCTGAACTCAAAAAATCTCCCGATACCCTGCTGGAACAGCTCCGCGGGGCCGGTGTGCCGAAAGCCGCTACGTCTGATGTCCTGAGCGAATCCGACAAGCAGCGCCTGCTGGGCTTTTTACAGGCCAGCCATGGCACCGCCACCCTGGAACGCAAAAAGATCACCCTGGTGAAGAAGTCCACCAGCGAAATCAAACAGGCCGACTCCACCGGTCGTGCCCGCACCATCCAGGTGGAAGTGCGCAAGAAGCGCACCTTCATCAAGCGTGAAGATGGCATGGACGGTGTCATCGAGGGCTCTGCCGAGTCCGAGGTCGAGGTCGATGTGCCCGTCAGCAACGCCGCGGAAGAAGCCGAATTGGCCCGCCGCGAAGAAGAGGCGCGCCGCCAGGCCGAACTGATGCGCCGCCAGGAAGAAGAATTGATCGAAAAGCGCCGTTTGCGCGAAGAGCAGGAAGCCCGCGATGCGAGCGAACGCGCCGTGGCCGAACAAGCCGCTGCCGAAGCCGCCGCCAAGGCTGCTGCCGCTGCCCAGGCCGAACAGCAAAAAGCTGCGACCCCTGCCACGCCGACGGCACCCGCCCCCGGTTTGTCTGCGGTAGGCCAGAACATCAACGCCGCTGCCGATGCTGCTGCTGCCGCCAAAGTGCAGGCACAAAATGAAGCCCGCGCCAAAGCTGCCGCTGACTCCAAGGCCCGTGCCGACGAAGAAGCAGCCCGCGTGGTCGATCTGGGTGACCGCCGCCGCAAGGCCGAGGCCGAAGCCGCCGCCATCCGCTTGATGATGTCCACGCCCAAGAAGGTGTTGGTCGCCCACAAGAAGGTGGAAGAGCCCAAGCCGGTCGTGAAGCCGCCCGTGGTCGATGCCGCCAAGGCTGCCGCCATGAAGGGCACGTTGCACAAGCCGGCTGCGGGGGCCGCACCGGCCAAGCCCGCCGTGGGCGCACCCGCTGCACCCGGCGCTGGCAAGGAAGTCAAATCCGCCAAGCTGTCCAGCAGCTGGGCCGACCCGGCCAAGAAGAAACCCCTGCCCACCCGTGGCGACTCCAGTGGTGGCGTAGGCCGTGGCAACTGGCGCGGAGGCCCGCGTGGCCGCCGTGGCAGCAATGACCGCGACCAGCGCGACGACAACATGTCGCAGGCACCGGTGGAAGCGCGCACGATCGAAGTGCACGTGCCCGAAACCATCACCGTGGCCGAACTCGCCCACAAGATGGCGGTCAAGGCCTCCGAGGTGATCAAGCACCTGATGAAGCTGGGCCAGATGGTCTCCATCAACCAGCCGCTGGACCAGGATACGGCCATGATCGTGGTCGAAGAAATGGGCCACAAGGCGGTGGTGGCAGCGCTGGACGATCCAGAAGCCTTCACGGTCGAAGAAGTGCAGCAGCAAGTGTCCGAATCCTTGCCGCGCGCTCCGGTGGTGACCGTCATGGGCCACGTCGACCACGGTAAAACCTCGCTGCTGGATTACATCCGCCGCGCCAAAGTGGCCTCCGGTGAAGCCGGTGGCATTACCCAGCACATTGGTGCCTACCACGTGGAAACCCCGCGCGGTATGGTGTCCTTTCTGGATACCCCGGGCCACGAGGCGTTTACCGCCATGCGTGCCCGTGGTGCGCAGGCTACCGACATCGTGATTCTGGTGGTGGCTGCCGACGACGGCGTGATGCCGCAAACCAAGGAGGCCATCAAGCACGCGAAAGCCGCTGGTGTGCCTATCGTGGTGGCGATCAACAAGATCGACAAGCCCGACTCCAACCCCGAGCGCGTGAAGAACGAGCTGGTGATCGAAGACGTGATCCCCGAAGATTTCGGTGGCAGCTCGCCTTTCGTCTCCGTCTCGGCCAAAACTGGTTTTGGTATTGATGAGTTGCTGGAACAGGTGCTGTTGCAAGCCGAAGTGCTGGAACTCAAGGCACCCGTCGATGCCATGGCCAAGGGCCTGGTGATCGAAGCGCGTCTGGACAAGGGCAAGGGCCCGGTGGCCACCGTACTGGTGCAGTCGGGTACTTTGAAGACCGGCGACATCGTGCTGGCTGGCTCTACCTATGGCCGCGTGCGCGCCATGCTGGACGAAAACGGCAAGCCGGCCAAGTCCGCAGGCCCGTCGATCCCGGTGGAAATCCAGGGTCTGACCGAAGTACCGCAAGCCGGTGATGAATTCATGGTCTTGCCCGACGAACGCCGGGCCCGTGAAATCGCCACCTACCGTGCCGGTAAGTTCCGCAACACCAAGCTGGCCAAGCTGCAAGCTGCCAAGCTGGAAACCATGTTCACCGACATCACGGCGGGCGAGGTCAAGATGCTGCCGATCATCGTCAAGGCCGACGTGCAGGGTTCGCAAGAGGCTTTGGCCCAGTCGCTGCTCAAGCTGTCGACCGACGAAGTCAAGGTGCAGATGGTCTACACGGCGGTCGGCGCGATCAGCGAGTCCGACATCAACCTGGCGATTGCCTCCAAGGCCATCGTGATCGGTTTCAACGTGCGGGCCGATGCCGGTGCGCGCAAGCTGGCCGAGAACAATGCCGTGGACGTGAAGTACTACAACATCATTTACGACGCAGTCGATGAGTTGAAGTCCGCCATGGCCGGCATGCTGGCACCCGAGCAGCGCGAAGAAATCATCGGTATGGCCGAGATCCGCACGGTGTTCGTGGCGTCCAAAATTGGTACGGTGGCAGGCTGTATGGTCACCACCGGCTCGGTCAACCGCAGTGCACGCTTCCGCTTGCTGCGCGAAAACATCGTCATCTACACCGGTGAAATCGATTCGCTCAAGCGCGTCAAGGACGATGTGCGCGAAGTCCGCGAAGGCTTCGAGTGCGGTATCAAGCTCAAGAACTACAACGACATCGCCGTTGGCGACCAGTTGGAATTCTTCGAGATCAAAGAAATCGCCCGTACGCTGTAATGGTCAAACGCAAGGCCGCTGCGCCCAACCGCAGCCTCAAAGTCGCCGATCAGATCCAGCGGGATCTGACCGAGCTGATCGCCCGCGAGTTGAAAGACCCGCGGGTGGGCATGGTGACCATCCAGGGGGTGGAAGTCACGCCCGACTACGCGCACGCCAAGGTGTTTTTCAGTGTGCTGACCGGCAACCCGGACGAATGCACCGAAGGTTTGAACCAGGCCGCAGGTTTCCTGCGCTCGGGTTTGTTCAAGCGGCTGCACATCCACACGGTGCCGACCTTGCACTTCCATTACGACCGGACCACCGAGAAGGCCTCGGACATGAACGCGTTGATTGCGCGGGCTGTGGCCTCTCGGGCCAAGGAAGACTGAACGCATGACCGCAACGCCTCGAGTACGGGTTGCCAGGCGTCCCGTGCACGGGGTGCTGTTGCTGGACAAGCCTTTGGGCCTGTCGAGTAACGACGCGCTGCAAAAAGTCAAATGGCTGCTGCGCGGCGAGAAGGCGGGCCATACCGGCACGCTGGACCCGCTGGCCACCGGGGTGTTGCCTCTTTGTTTTGGGGCGGCCACCAAGTTCAGCCAGTTGCACCTGGATGCCGATAAAACCTACCGGGCCACGGCCCGGTTGGGCGTGAAGACCAGTACCGGCGATGCCGAGGGCGACGTGATCGAGACCCGGCCGGTGGCGGTCACGCAGGCGCAGATCGACACGGTCGTGCCGCGTTTCACCGGGCCGATCCAGCAGGTGCCGCCGATGTACAGCGCCTTGAAGCGCGACGGCAAGCCCTTGTACGAATACGCGCGGGCCGGTATTGAGCTGGAACGGCCTGCACGCGATGTCGAGATATTTGAACTAAATGTGGCCTTAACGCCCATGGAATCGGCGCAAGAAGCTATAGAAATAGTAGCAAAGTGCTCTAAGGGAACGTATATCCGTACCTTGGGTGAAGACATTGGTGAGGCCCTGGGTTGTGGTGCGCATTTGACATCGCTGCGCCGCATTGCCACCGGCGACTTTGCGATTGAGCAGTGTGTGACGCTGGCCGCATTGGAAGCCATGACCGAAGACGAGCGGCTGGCGTGTTTGCTGCCGGTGGATGCGCTGCTGGCGCAACACCGCCGTGTCACGCTGGATGCACAGAATGCAGGGCGGTTCCTCAGCGGCGTGCGTCGCCGGGGTGACTGGCCCGACGATGACCGCGTGGCGGTTTACGGAGACACACCTCCGACCTTGCTGGGCGTGGCCCAGGCCAAGGGCGGTGAATTGATACCAGGGCGACTGCTAAGCCCGCTGGATATTGGTCAGATTTTGGCCCAGGCGCAAAAAGCAGAGAGCCCCAGCCTTTAGATTTAGGAGTAGAGAACTATGAGCATTAAACAAATTCGCAATATCGCGATCATCGCCCACGTTGACCATGGCAAAACCACCATGGTCGACCAGTTGCTGCGCCAGTCCGGCACCTTCGCCGAACACGAAAAAGTCGTGGACACCGTGATGGACAACAACGCTATTGAAAAAGAGCGTGGCATTACCATTCTGGCCAAGAACTGCGCCGTGACCTGGGAAGGCACGCACATCAACATCGTCGACACCCCCGGCCACGCCGACTTCGGTGGCGAAGTGGAACGTGCCTTGAGCATGGTCGACGGCGTGGTGCTGTTGATCGACGCCCAAGAAGGCCCCATGCCCCAGACCCGCTTCGTGACCAAGAAGGCCCTGGCCCTGGGTCTGAAGCCGATTCTGGTGGTCAACAAGGTGGACAAGCCCGGTGCGCGCCCTGACTTCGTGGTCAACGCCGCGTTCGATTTGTTCGACAAGCTCGGCGCTACCGACGAACAGCTCGACTTCCCCGTGGTCTACGCTTCCGGCATCAACGGCTGGTCGTCGCTGGTTGAAGGCGAGCAGGGTGAGCAGTGGGGCCCCGACATGTCGGCCCTGTTCAACACCGTGCTGCAACACGTGCCCGCCCAATCCGGCGACCCAGAGGCACCCCTGCAACTGCAAATTTCCGCACTCGACTTCTCCACCTTCGTGGGCCGTATCGGCGTGGGCCGCATCAGTCAAGGCACCATCAAGCCCATGATGGACGTGGTGGTCATGGAAGGTCCGGACGGCAAGGCCGTCAAGGGCCGTGTCAACCAGGTGTTGACATTCCAGGGCCTGGAGCGCGTGCAAGCCGCAGAAGCTGGCCCCGGCGAGATCGTGCTGATCAACGGCCTGACCGACATCGGTATCGGCGTCACCATCACCGACCCGGCCAACCCCGCACCGCTGCCCATGCTGAAGGTGGACGAGCCCACGCTGACCATGAATTTCTGCGTCAACACCAGCCCGCTGGCCGGTCGCGAAGGCAAGTACGTCACCAGCCGCCAGATCTGGGACCGCCTGCAAAAGGAACTGCAACACAACGTGGCGCTGCGCGTCAAGGAAACCGACGAAGAAGGTATCTTTGAAGTCATGGGCCGTGGCGAATTGCACCTGACCATTCTGTTGGAAAACATGCGCCGCGAAGGCTACGAGATGGCTGTCTCCAAGCCCCGCGTGGTCATGAAGGAAGTGAACGGCGAAAAGCACGAGCCTATCGAGTTGGTGACTGCCGACATCGAAGACCAGCACCAGGGCGGCGTGATGCAGGCACTGGGCGAGCGCAAGGGCGAACTCGTCAACATGGAGCCGGACGGCCGTGGCCGTGTGCGCCTGGAATACCGTATTCCGGCCCGGGGTCTGATCGGTTTCACCAATGAATTCCTGAACTTGACCCGTGGTTCTGGCCTGATCTCCAACATCTTCGACTGCTACGAGCCACACAAGGGCGACATCGGTGGCCGCAAGAACGGCGTGCTGATCTCCATGGACGCAGGCGAAATCTTCACCTACGCCCTGGGCAAGCTGGACGACCGTGGCCGCATGTTCGTGCGCGCCAACGACCCCGTGTACGAAGGCATGATTGTGGGCATCCACAGCCGTGACAACGACCTGGTGGTCAACGCCACGCGTACCAAGCAGCTGACCAACTTCCGCGTGTCCGGCAAGGAAGACGCGATCAAGATCACCCCCCCGATCGAGCTGACGCTGGAATACGGCGTCGAGTTCATCGAGGACGACGAACTGGTCGAAATCACGCCCAAGTCGGTGCGTCTGCGCAAGCGCCACCTGACTGAGAGCGAACGCAAGCGCGCTGGCCGTTAAAACCATCAGGCGTTACCAACACCCAGTATTAGCCGGGTGATTGGCCCCTGAAACCCCGGACGCTTTTGTGGCGTGCCGGGGTTTTTTACGCCATCTTCCACCGACTCCCCCTGACAATCGTGCTATGAAGTTATCCCACTCCCGCGCTGTGTTCATGATGGTTCTGGTCACGCTGATGTGGTCGATTGCCGGGGTTACCACCCGGCACCTGGAGTCGGCGCACAGCTTTGAAATCACCTTCTGGCGTAGCTTTTTTACCGTGCTGTCGCTGCTGGTGATCCTGCCGCTGCTGCAGGGCCGCGCGGTGTTTGCCAAGATCCGCCGGGGCGGCACCGCGCTGTGGCTGTCCGGCGTGTGCTGGGCCGTGATGTTCACCGCCTTCATGGTGGCACTCAGCCTGAGCCCGGTGGCCAATGTGCTGGTCACCATGTCGATCGGCCCGCTGCTCACCGCCTTGCTGGCGCGCTTTGCCATCGGCCACCGGTTGCCACTGCGCACCTGGGTGGCGATTGGCGTGGCGGGTGTGGGCATTGCCACCATGTACGGAACCCAACTCACTTCTGCGGGTGGCTCGGGGCAACTGGTGGGCACCTTGATCGCGCTGTGTGTGCCCCTGGCCGGTGCAGTGAACTGGACGGTGGTGCAGCGCAGCCAGCGCCAAGGCCACGAAGTGGATCTGGTGCCTTCGGTGCTGGTGGGGGCGGTGCTGTCCACCCTGGTGACACTGCCGCTGGCCTTGCCGTTCCAGGCCACGCCGCACGACCTGGGGCTGCTGGCCATGCTGGGGTCGGTGCAGCTGGCGATTCCCTGCGTGCTGTCGGTCTGGTGCGCCCGCGTGCTCAAGGCACCCGAGGTATCGCTGCTGCAACTGCTGGAAGTCCTGTTTGGCATCACCCTGGCGTGGCTGGGAGCCAATGAGGCACCCGGTACGGCGGTGATGCTGGGCGGCACCCTGGTGCTGGGTGCGCTGGTGTCGAACGAGGCGCTGGGCTGGTGGCAGCGCCGGGCGGTTATTTAAACGTTTATCAAACTGAAAGTTAGCGCAGTTCGCCGCGCTGGCTTTCCACGCCTTCGAGCTCGCGCTCCACTTCGGCCCGCATGGTGCGCACGGCGACCAGGGCTTTTTCAAAGTCGTTGACCGCCTTGTCCAGGTTTTCGGGGGTGGGGTCGGTCACATCGCGGTGGGCGGCAACAAACTCTTTGGCCTGGGTGGCGATGGCTCCGGCCAGATTGGCCTGGCTGTCGGCCAACTCCTGCGATTTTTGCATTTCGGCCTCGCCGAAGTTGCGCGAAAACAGCGCCAGCATGCCATAGGCCCGGCTGAGCTCGTTGGCCTGTTGCTGGGCGCGCGTGGCTTCTGCCAGCACCGCACTGGCGGTGGACACCGCTGCGCGTACTTCAAATTCATGCAGCAACTGTGCGGTAGCACGGTGGGCCGCCGTGGCGGCGCGGGCGGCACGGTGGGCAATCAGGGCCGACAAGGCCGCAGCCAGCATGCCCAGAAAGCAAAGAATAACTGCCACTACGGCGAAGATCTGGGTAATGGTCATAGGATTCCTAGCGCAAAAGTTACAAGCAAAATGAGCATCTCATGCTTATTCCACCTGCACGGGTTGCTACAAAAAAAGAAGTATCCCGACCATTGTGCCCCAAGTCCTAAGGTTTATTCTTGCCTTCGGGGTACGCGGGCAAAGGCAGGCGGTCGAACCGGGTACGGCCACTGGCGGCGGTGATGTGGGCCAGCTTTTCGGTGGCCTCACCGGTGACCCATTCCCACTTGAAACGCCAGGTCCAGCAACCAATGGTACCGGGAGTATTCATGCGGTGCTTGCCGTCCAGGCCCATCACGTCCTGGAATTGGCACAGCGAGTGGTTGGCCACCGACTGGGCGCAGGCGCGCAGCATGGCCCAGTGCACGTCCGAGCCATTGGTGTGCAGGTACTCACCGGCGTAGGCGCGTTCGCGGTCGGTGCAGTCGGCCCACCAGCCCACCACGGTGTCGTTGTCGTGCGTGCCGCTGTAGACCACGGTGTCGCGGGCGTAGTTGTGCGGCAGGAAGTTGTTGCCCGCGTCGTCCGAGAACGCAAACTGCAAAATCCGCATGCCCGGAAAGCCTGCCCGGTGGCGCAGCGCATTCACCTCGTCGGTGATCACGCCCAGGTCTTCGGCAATGATGGGCAGCTTGCCCAAAGCGCCTTCGATGGCGGCAAACAGGTCGTAGTCGGGGCCGGGCATCCAGCGGCCTTTGACGGCAGTGGGTTCGCTGGCCGGAATCTCCCAGTAGCCCACAAAGCCCCGGAAGTGGTCGATACGCACCACGTCGGCCAGGGTCAGCTGGCGCTTCACGCGTTCGATCCACCAACTGTAGCCATCGGCCTTCATGGCCGACCAGTTGTACAGCGGGTTGCCCCAGCGCTGGCCGGTGGCCGAGAAGAAGTCGGGTGGCACCCCGGCGATGACCAGCGGGTGGCCTGCTGCATCCAGTTCGTACAGGTCGGGGCGCGACCAGCAGTCGCTGGAATGGTGCGCAATAAAAATCGGCAGGTCGCCCACCAGGTGGATGTTCTTGCCGTTGGCATAGCCTTTCAGGCGTTTCCACTGCACGTCAAACTGCCACTGCACAAAACCCCAGAAGCCGATCTCGTCCGCGTACTGGACGCGGGCTGCCGCCAGGGCAGCGGGTTCGCGGCGCGACAGCGGCTTGGGCCAGTCGGGCCACAGGGCCGGGGTGTGGGCCTGGTCCAGCGCCATGAACAGGGTGTAGTCGGCCACCCAGCTTTGTTCTGCCACCAGCCATGCCGCAAACGCCGCCTTGTCTTCCGGGGTGGCGTTGGCCTGGAAGCCCGCGAAGGCTTCGCGCAGCTTTTGCAGACGCCAGGGCACGACCTGACCGAAGTTGATTTTTTCGGCATCGAACGCGGCGGCCAGCGCCTCGGCGGCGATCCAGCCTTTTTCCAGCAAGGGCTCAAACGCCACCAGCAGCGGGTTGCCTGCAAAAGCCGAGCTACCCATGTAGGGCGAATCGCCGGGGCCGATGGGGCCCAGCGGCAGGGTTTGCCACAACGACTGACCAGCGGTTTGCAGCCAGTCCACAAAATAAAACGCATTGGGCCCGAAGTCGCCACAGCCGTGCGGGCCGGGCAGAGACGTGGGGTGCAGCAGCACACCCGAGGTGCGTTGGTTCAACAGATCAGAAGCCATGATTTCGGTTCCGGTTAGTGTGTAAAAAAAACATCAGGGCTCAGCTCCCGGCCAAAGCCAAAAGATACGCCTTCCAGAAACACCGCAGAACTGGCTTTGCCAGGCTGCTGGTGTTGCCCCCTGCAAGGGGGTTGGCGGAAAGTGCGTAGCACTGTAGCCTGGGGGTGAGCCAATTTCTTCAGGCCACGAACCAGCTAAAGCCCTTGGGTGGCAAGGCAAGCACGCCTTGGGCCAAGTCTTGCTGGCCAAAAATCCTTTTCCAGCCCGCATCGGCAATCGCGGCGGGCAGGGCCACGCTCACTGCGTCGTTGGACAGGTTTTGTACCACCAGCACCTGCTGGTCCTTTGTGCCGCGCACATAGGCCAGGATGCGATCGTCCAGCGTGGTCAGCGGCTGGAAGTTGCCGGCGGCCAGGGCGGGGTGGGCGCGGCGCACGGCCAGCATGGTGCGCACGGCATCGTGGGTGCGGGCGGGCAGGCTGGTGGCGTCGGCCAGTTGGCGGTCTACGGTTACCCAGTCCACGGCACCGCGTACCTTGTAACGCGCGTCTTTGTAGCCGGTCAGGGCTTCCTGGTCGGCCTGGAACTGGTTGTCGTTGGGCTTGGCGAATTCGTCGCCATAGAAGATCACCGGCGTGCCCAGCAGGGTGAAGCTGATGCTGAAGGCCAGTTGCACTGCGGCCGCGTCGCTCTTGAATAGATCGACCAGGCGCGAGGCAATGCCTTCGCCTTGGCGGAAATCCCACTCGGGTTGGTGGCAGTAGGCGGCGTGGATGGTTTTGCGCTCTTCGGGCGTGACCATCTCCAGCGTCAGCTCGTCGTGGCAGCGCAGGAAAGAGAACCAACCGCAGGCATCAGGAATCTCGGGCGTGAAGCTGGTCGAGAGGGTGTCGAAGATCGGCTTGGCGGAGTTGGTGGCCAGCGCGAGGTAGATGCGTGGCATCACCGGGAAATGGTAGGCCGCCTGGCACTCGTCGCTGTCGCCAAAATAGGTGACCACTTCAGCGGGCGGCTGGCAGGCCTCGGCCAGCAAAATGGTGCCGGGGCGCACGGTATCCAGTACGGCCCGGAAGAACTTGACGATGGCATGGGTGCCGGGCAGGTTCTCGCAGATGGTGCCTTCTTCTTTCCACAGGTAGGGAATCGCGTCGGCGCGGAAGCCGTCCACGCCTTGCGCTACCCAGAACAGCAGCACCCGGCACATGGCCAGCAGCACCTCGGGGTTGCGGTAGTTCAGGTCGGGCTGCGAGTCGAAGAAGCGGTGGAAGAAGTAGGTGTCCGGTGCTTCCGGCAACGGGTGCCAGTTGCTGGGCATCATGCCTTTGAAGATGATGCGGGCTTCCTTGTAGCGCTCGGTCGTGTCGCTCCAGATGAAGTAATCGCGGTAGGGGTTGTCGGGGCCTTTGCGGGCTTCCTGAAACCACACGTGCTGGTCGGAGCAGTGGTTCATGGCCACGTCGAAGATGACGCGGATATTGCGGCGGTGGGCCTCATCCAAAAACTCGGCAAACGTGCCCTGGGCCGCCGCATCGCTGCCGCCCACCAGTTCGCTGCGGATTTTGGTGTAGTCGCTGATGTCAAAGCCCGCGTCGCGCATGGGCGAGTCCAGAATGGGCAGCAGCCACAGGCAGGTCACACCCAGGTCTTGCAGGTAGGCCAGGCGGTTGGTCAGACCCTTGAAGTCCTTGTTGAACAGGTCTACGTACAGCGAATACACCACCACTTCCTTGAACCAGGTTGCGGGCGGTGGCGGGGCCGCAGACTGGGCGGCGGCCTGCAGTTCGGCCAGGAAAGTGTCCAGCTTGTCGGCGTACTGGTCTTGGTACAGCTGCTGCCAGAGTTGGCGCATTTGGGCGGGTAAGGTGCTTGTCATTTTATTTCTCCAAAGCGCTTTGAATGCGCGGCGCTGCGGATTGTACGGTTGCCATCGCAGGGTGGAATACGGGTTGCACCTAATGGCGGGAAGGCAAACGTAACAAGCCTGTGGCCAGTGCCGTGCCGCACACCACCACCAGCCCGCAGCCCAGCATCCACGGGGTCAGCGCCTCGCCCAGAAACACCGCGCCGTACAGCACGGCAAACACCGGCACCACAAAGGTCACGGTCAATGCTTTGGCCGGGCCGATGTTGGCGATGAGCCGGAAAAAGATGATGTAGGCCAGCGCGGTAGACACCGTGCCCACCACCAGCAGTGCAGCCCAGGCATGCAGGGTGGGCCAATGCGCGGGCCACAGCCAAAAGGCGGGCAGGGCCAGGCCCAAGGCGGCGCCGATCTGGCTGCCGGTGGCAATCACCAGCGGTGGCACCGCACCCAGAAAGCGCTTGGTGTAGCTGCCGGTAAGGCCGTAGCAGGCCGCAGCCAGCAGGCAGGCCAACACCGCCCAGCCGGGCGCAATGCCGTGGCTGTCGGGCTTGAAGCTGGCTTTGTCCCAGGCCAGCAGGGCCACGCCGACGAAGCCAATCACCAGCCCCAGGCTGCGCGAGGCGTTGGGCCGGTCGCGCAGCCAGAGCCAGGCGATCAGCGTGCCAAACAAGGGCGTGGTGGCGTTCAGAATCGACGACAGGCCGGTGGTGATGGACAGCAGCGCAAACGAAAACAGCGCAAACGGTACGCCCGAATTCAGCACGCCGACCAGCAGCACCGGCTTCCAATGCTGGCGCAGGCCTGATATCTGACCTTGCCAGGCCAACACGGGCAGCAGGGCTAGCGCGGCAATCGCCACCCGCAAGGCCGCCGTGGGCACCGCACCCATCTCCAGCGAAGCGGTGCGCATGAACATGAACGATGCGCCCCACACGGCGGCCAACAGCAAGAAGTCAAAAACCCAAGGCTTGGACACTGCTTTCAAATCAGGACTCCTTCCAGCTGCAGCAGCGCAGTCTTGCGCTCCAGCCCACCGGCATACCCCGTCAGCGAACCGTCCATGCCCAGCACGCGGTGGCAGGGCACCAGCACGCTGACGGGGTTGCGCCCGACCGCACCGGCCACGGCCCGCACCGCGCTGGGGCGGCCTACCGACTGGCTTAAAGCGCCGTAGCTGGTGGTGGCACCGCGCGGGATCTGCAGCAGCGCCCGCCACACGGCTTGCTGGAAGGGCGTGCCGCCCGCAAGGTCCAGCGGCAGGCTGAAGTGGGCCGTGCCACCGGCGAAGTAAGCGTCCATGAAAGCCGCGGTTTGCAGCAGCAGCGGGTGTTGGGGCGCCAAGCGCCAGGCCGCCATGTCGGGCTGGTGGCGCTGGCCGTCAAACCACAGGCCGCACAGGCCCTGGTCGGTGGCGGCGGCCAGCATGGGGCCGAGCGGGGAGGCAAAGCGGGTGTAGTTGGGGGTGTTCAGGAATTTCATGGTAAATCGGCAGTTGGTGCTTATGGATCAAGCGTGAGCAGCTATCTTTTTGGTAGTTTTGACTTGAACGGGCAGTTCCGCCCAGGCGCGCAGCACGGCGTAGCTGCGCCAGGGTTTCCAGGCCTGGGACGCCGCCTCGGCCGCCAGGCTGGCCAGGCGTACGTTCGGCGCATCCTGCACGCCCAGGGCTTTGTGCAAGGCCACGTCGCCTGCCGGAAACGCATCCGGCCAGCGCAGGGCGCGCATGGCGATGTACTGCGCCGTCCAGTCCCCTATGCCGGGCAGGGCTTTGAGTGCTGCTATGGTGCTTTGCACCGGGGCACCGCCGTGCAGGGCGAGCTGGCCGCCATCCACCGCGCGGGCCAGTGCCAGGATGGCGTTTTGCCGCTGCTTGTTGATGCCGAGTTGGCCCAGCGCATCACCGCTCAGCGTGGCCAGCACGGCGGCGCGGGGGAACAGCCGGGTCAGCTCGGGAAAAGGCGTGGCGATGGGGTCGCCAAATGCGTCCACCAACCGCTGCGCCAGGGTGCGGGCCGCGGCCACGGTGATTTGCTGGCCCAGCACGGCGCGCACCGCCAGCTCAAAGCCGTCCAGCGTGCCAGGCACGCGCAGGCCTGCGCTGTCGGGAAAGCGGTGTTGCAGCACCTGGTGGATGGCTGCGGGGTCGGCATCCAGGTCTAGCCAGGCGCGCACGCGGCGCACCAGCAGCGGCAGCACGCCGTGCAGGCTGTCGCCCACCCGCAGCAGCACATGGTGGCGCTCTGGCACAAAGGTGGCCTGTAACCAGCCCGCGTGGGTGGTGCTGCCTAGTTTTATGGAAAAAGTGCGGCTAGCACTTATTCCATCGGCGCAAGCAGCTATTGATTCAATAGCATTTACCTGGCGTTGGGCCAGAAATGCACCCAGGGTTGCCACATCAAAGGGCGGGCGGTAGCCGAGTTGGATGGCCAGGCCCTGTGCGCGCGCTAAAGTGGAACCTCTGCGCCGCAGCTGCGAGGGGTTCAGCCCGTAGCGCTCCACAAACACGGTGTTGAAGCGCCGCACGCTGGCAAAGCCGCTGGCCAGGGCGATCTGCGCCACGGGCAACTGGGTGTCGGCCAGCAGTTGCTTGGCGGTGAGCAGGCGGCGGGTCTGCAGGTACTGCAGCGGGGAAACGCCGAAATGGGTTTCGAAAATGCGCCGCAGGTGCCGGTCGCTGACCCCCAGGCGGGCGGCCAGCGCGGGTAGGGCGCTGCCATCATCAAAGCTCCAGGCTTCGGGCTCGTCCAGCATGCGGGCGGCCTGGTGGGCCAGGATGCTGGTGGCATCCTGCAAGGACCAGGCCAGCGCGTGCGGTGCCAGTTCGGGGCGGCAGCGCAGGCAAGGCCGGAAACCCGCGCTCTCGGCCTGCGCCGGATGGCCAAAGAAGCGGCAGTTTTCGCGCTTGGGGGTTTTGACGGCGCAGACCGGGCGGCAGTAGATGCCGGTGGAGGTCACGCCGGTGAAAAAGCTGCCGTCAAACCGGGCATCGCGGGCTTGCAGGGCGAGGTAGCAGGCGCTGGGGTCGTGCAGGATGTCGGGGTTCATGCCCTGCATGTTACGCGGGCGCTGCGACACATATAGCCGTTTCCGGACCTGTGACCCGCAGCCAAAATCTGCCTCAGAACCGCCCTCAAATAACCAAACCCGCCCCCTTGGCGGCCAGCAGCACCAGGCTGTTGGCGGGCAGCGGGAAGATGTCTTTGCCCTTGCCGACCCAGCCGCCCAGGCCGCGTGGGTGCGTGCTGTCCAGCACCACCTGCCAGGAACCGGCGGGCAGCAGAAACGGGTCGATGGTGTTGCCCGCGTTGACCAGCAGCAGCAGGGGCGCCTTGGCCTTGCCGGGTTTGCCGATCAGGCAGCCCAGCGCGCGGTACTGCGGGTCGCGCCAGGCATCTCCCTCCAGGGGCAGGCCGCTGCCGCGCAGCCACGACAGATCGGGCAGGCCCAGCACGTCGGCCACGCCGCTGTACCAGTGGTTGGCAAAGGGCAGGGCCTGGCGGCGCAGGGCAATGGTGCGGCGGGTGAAGGCGATCAGGTCTTCGTCGGCGGCGGCCCAGTCGATCCAGGTGGTGGGGTTGTCCTGGCAATAGGGGTTGTTGTTGCCGCCCTGGGTATGGCCCAGTTCGTCGCCTGCGCACAGCAGCGGCGTGCCTTGCGCCAGCAAGGTGGTCGCCAGCAGGGCGCGTTGCAGCTTGCCGCGCAAGGTGGTGACGAGCGGGTCGTCGCTAGGGCCTTCAGCACCGCAGTTGAAGTTGAGGTTGTGGCCGTGGCCGTCGCGGTTGTCTTCCAGGTTGGCCAGGTTATGGCGCTGGTTGTAGCTGACCAGGTCGCGCAGGGTAAAACCGTCGTGCGACACCACGTAGTTCACCGACTCGGCCGGGGCGCGTTGGCGCGGCTGGTACATGTCGCTGGAGCCACACAGGCGCTGGGCCATGTCGGCACGGGTGTTTTCGGCCATGGGCGCGCCAGCGGCAGCGGCGGTCTGGATCCAGAAACCACGCATGCTGTCGCGGAAGTGGTCGTTCCATTCCAGCCAGCCACGTGGAAAACCACCGGTCTGGTAGCCGCCGGGGCCAATGTCCCAGGGCTCGGCCACCATCTTCACCCGCGACAGCACCGGGTCTTGTGCCACGGCGGTGAAAAAGGCGCTCTTGCGGTCAAAACCGGTATCGGTGCGGCCCAGCACCGGCGCCAGGTCGAAACGGAAGCCGTCCACGTGCATCTCGCCCACCCAGTAACGCAGGCTGTCCAGCACCATTTGCAGTACGCGCGGCTCGCGCACATCCACGGTGTTGCCGCAGCCGGAGTAGTTTTCGTAGAAGGCCGGGGCTTCGGGCGGCAGGCGGTAGTAGCTGGCGTTGTCCAAGCCACGGAAACTGATGGTCGGGCCGCCGTCTCCGGCTTCGGCCGTGTGGTTGTAGACCACGTCCAGCAGCACCTCCAGCCCGGCGGCGTGCAGGGTCTTGACCATGGTGCGGAACTCGTCGCGGGGCGAGACACCGTCGGCACCGCTGGCCAGGCGAGGGTCCACCGCGAAAAACCCCAGGGTGTTGTAGCCCCAGTAGTTGCTCAGGCCCATGCCGCTCAGGCGCTCTTCGCTGAGCGAATACTGCACCGGCAACAGGCTCACAGCGGTGATGCCCAGCTGCTTCAGGTGCGTGACCGAGGCTGGGTGGGCCAGCCCGGCAAAGGTGCCGCGCAGGGCGGGGGGGATGTTTTCGTTCAGCTTGGAGAAGCCTTTGACGTGGCATTCGTAAAACACCGAATCGGCCAGCGGCACGCGCGGTGCCTGGTCGCCCGCCCAGTCAAATTCGTCAAAGGTGACACGGGCCTTGAGCGCCAGTGCCGCGTTGTCGCGGGTGTCCATGTGGCGCGGGTGCAGCCGGTCGCCCGCAAAATGCTCGTCGTGCCACTCGAAGTGGCCCACGATGTCGCGGGCATAGGGGTCGAGCAACAGCTTGGATGCATCAAAACGGTGCCCCCGGTCGGGCCGCCAGGGGCCGTGGGCCCGCAAGCCGTACACCAAACCGGGCTGGGCACCCGGCAGGTAGCCGTGCCACACGTCGCTGGTGTGGGCGGGCAGGCGAAACCGGGCGATCTCAAACTGGCCGCTGGGGTCAAAGATGCACACGTCCATGGCCTGGGCATGGGCGGAAAACACCGCAAAGTTGATGCCGGTGCCATCAAAGCTGGCACCCAGCGGCCAGGGCTGGCCGGCTTGCACTTCGGGCAGGGCGGGGCGACCGGGGAGGGCCGAGGGTGGGGCGGAGGTCGTTGTCAGGCTTTCCATTCAAGCATCACTGTGGCCAGGGGAGGCAGGTTGAGCACTACGGAATAGGGTTTACCGTGCATGGACACTGCCTCAGCAGAAGCCGTGCCAAGTGGCGTGCCGACATTGCTGCCGCCGTAGTGCGCCGAGTCGGTATTGAGCTTCTCGTAGTATGTACCAGCTTGCGGTACACCAAGCCGGTATCCACTCCAAACATTGGGGGTAAAGTTGCATACCACCACGATGAAGCTGCTGTCGTCTACGCCCCGGCGGATGAAGCTGATCACCGAGCGCTCGGCATCGTTGTGCTCGATCCACTCAAATCCGGCGGGTTCGAAGTCTTGCTGGTACAGCGCCGGTGTGCTGCGGTAGAGCTGGTTCAGGTCGCGCACCAGCAACTGCATGCCGGCGTGGGGGGCCTCGTCCAGCAGATGCCAGTCCAGGCTTTGCTCGAAGTTCCATTCGCGGTCTTGGGCAAATTCGCAGCCCATGAACAGCAGTTTCTTGCCGGGGTGGCCAAACATGTAGCCCATGAAGGCGCGCAGATTGGCAAATTGCTGCCAGCGGTCGCCGGGCATCTTGTTCAGTAGCGAACCCTTTCCATGCACCACTTCGTCGTGCGAGATGGGCAGCACGAAGTTCTCAGTAAACGCATACACCAGGCTAAAGCTGATTTCGCCCTGGTGGTGCTTGCGGTAGATGGGGTCGCGCTCCATGTAGGCCAGGGTGTCGTGCATCCAGCCCATGTTCCATTTGTAGTGAAAGCCCAGGCCGCCAGCGTAGGTGGGGCGCGATACCGACGGGAAAGCCGTGGACTCTTCGGCCAGGGTGATGGACTGGGGCCGCTCGGTGCCCACTACCTCGTTCATGCGCTTCAAGAAGGCAATGGTTTCCAGGTTTTCGCGGCCACCGTGCACGTTGGGAATCCATTCCCCGGCCTTGCGGCTGTAGTCGCGGTAAAGCATGGAGGCCACCGCATCCACGCGCAGGCCGTCCACGCCAAAGCGCTCCAGCCAGTACAGGCCGTTGCCCACCAGGAAGTTGCTGACTTCGGTGCGGCCCAGGTTGTAGATCAGGGTGTTCCAGTCGTTGTGGAAACCTTCGCGCGGGTCGGCATATTCGTACAGGTGGGTGCCGTCAAAGTTGCCCAGGCCGTGTGCGTCGGTGGGGAAATGGGCGGGCACCCAGTCCAGAATCATGCCCACACCCTCGGCGTGGCAGCGCGCTACAAAGCGGGCAAAACCGGCGGCATCGCCAAACCGGGAGGTCGGCGCATACATGCCCACCGGCTGGTAACCCCAGGAGCCGTCGAACGGGTGCTCGCTGATCGGCAGCAGCTCGATATGGGTGAAGCCCATATCGCGGGCGTAGGGCAGCAGGGTGTCGCCCAGCTCGTCCCAGTCCAGCCACTGGTTGCCTTCCTTGCGCCGCCACGAACCCAGATGTACCTCGTAGATGCTGATGGGCGCATTCAGCGCATTGGCCTGTTTGCGCGCAGTGGAGGGCGGCACAAACGGTGGCATGTTGGCCACCACGCTGGCCGTGGCCGGGCGCAACTCGGCCTGCAGGGCATAGGGGTCGGAGCGGGCAGGCAGTACCGCACCGCTGCTGGTGCGAATTTCGTACTTGTACTTGGCGCCGACCTTGACGCCGGGCAAGAACAGTTCCCACACGCCGCATTCGCGCCGCAGCCGCATGGGGTGGCAGCGGCCGTCCCAGAAATTGAAATCGCCCACTACGCTGACACGGCTGGCATTCGGGGCCCATACCGCAAAACGGGTGCCCGCCACGCCTTCCATGGACGAGGGTTGTGCACCCAGCACCTCGTAGGGTCGCAAATGTGTGCCTTCGCCCAGCAGCCACACGTCCATTTCACCCAGCACGGTGGGGAAGCGGTAGGGGTCGTCGATGGTGGCACTATGGCCATCCGCCCATTGCACCTGCAGACGGTAGGCCGCGCCGGGGGCGAGTGTGATTTCGCCTTCAAAGAAACCGGCTTCGTCCTGCAGGGCCAGTGGCCCCAATACCAAGCCCTTGGCTGACTCCACCACCACGCTTTGTGCGCCGGGTAAGAAACAGCGTACCGACGTGGTGCCGGTGGCCAGCGCATGCGGGCCAAGTACCGCAAACGGATCTCCGTGGCGTGCGCCACAAATCATCTCAACATCATGGGCGTGCAGCATAAGAACCGATCTAGAGTGGGTTTACATGGAGTGAATCGCGCTGTTGCGGTGTTGTCTGTCACCGCATTTTTTTACAGCGCGTTCGGGGCGTCTGCCGCGATATGCCAGATTTGCTGGGCGTATTCGCGGATGGTGCGGTCGGAGGAGAACACCCCCATACCCGCCACATTGGTGATGGCCTTGGCGCACCAGGCAGACGGCTGGCGGTACAGGTCGTCCACTAAAGATTGCGTAGCCACATAGGAGGCGTAGTCGGCCAGCAGCAGGTAGTGGTCGCCGCCCCACAGCAGCGAGTCCACCAGCGCGCGGTAGCGGCCAGGCTCATCCGGCGAGAACTGCCCGCCCGAGATTGCGTCCAGCACAGCCTTGAGGGCCGGTGTGCTGTCGTAGTAGCGCATGGGCTGGTAGCCGTGTTGTTTCAAAGCCTGCACTTCAGGGGTTTTCAGGCCGAAGATGAAGATGTTGTCGTCGCCCACGTTCTGGCGGATTTCGATGTTGGCACCGTCGTCGGTACCGATGGTCAGCGCACCATTCAGGGCCAGCTTCATGTTGCCGGTGCCCGAGGCTTCGGTGCCCGCGGTCGAAATCTGCTCGGACAAGTCTGCGCCCGGCATGATGATTTCAGCCACCGACACGCCGTAGTTGGGCATGAACACCAGCTTGAGCTTGTCGCCGATGCGGGGATCGTTGTTGATCACGCTGCCCACGTCGTGGATCAGGCGGATGATGGACTTGGCCGTCACGTAGCTGGACGCGGCCTTGCCCGCAAAAATCACGGTGCGCGGCACCCAGTTGGCGGTGGGGTTGGCCAGAATGGCCTGGTAACGGGTAACCACGTGTAAAACATTCAGCAACTGGCGCTTGTATTCGTGGATACGTTTCACTTGCACGTCAAACAGGCTGTCGGGGCTGACCTTGATGCCGGTGCTTTTCTCAATCGCGTTGGCCAGGCGCACCTTGTTGGCGCGTTTGACTTCCATGAAGGACTTTTGGAAGGCGGGGTCGTCTTTCTTGGCCTTGAGTTTTTGCAGCTGGTCGAGGTCGAGGCGCCAGCCCTTGCCCAAGGTGCTGTCCAACAGATTCGACAGGCCGGGGTTGGCCTGTGCCAGCCAGCGGCGCGGGGTCACGCCGTTGGTCATGTTGGTGAAACGGTCGGGCCAGATGGCGGCGAAGTCGGCAAAAATGGTTTGCACCAGCAGCTCGGAGTGCAGGGCCGACACGCCGTTGACCTTGTGGCTGCCCACGATGGACAGGTTGGCCATGCGCACGCGGCGCTCGCCCTGCTCGTCGATCAGCGACAGGCGCGCCAGGAAGGCGTTGTCGCCCGGGCGGTGCTGGGCCGCCATTTCCAGAAATTCCTTGTTGATGCGGAAAATGATTTCCAGGTGGCGCGGCAGCACGTGCTGCATCAGGCCCACAGGCCAGGTTTCCAGCGCTTCGGGCATCAGGGTGTGATTGGTGTACGAGAAGGTCTTGCAGCAGATAGCCCACGCCTTGTCCCAGGGCATGCCATGCTCGTCGCACAGCACGCGCACCAGTTCTGCCACACCGATGGCAGGGTGGGTGTCGTTCAGGTGGATGGCGACATGCTCGGCCAGGTTGTCCAGCGAGGGGTGTTCGCGCAGGTGGCGCACCAACAGGTCTTGCACCGACGCGGACACGAAGAAGTACTCTTGCTTGAGGCGCAGTTCGCGCCCGGCAGGCGTGCTGTCGTTAGGGTAGAGCACCCACGAGATGTTCTCGTACTCGTTTTTCATGCTCGCCGCACGGGCGTAGTCGCCGGTGTTGAAGGCGTTCAGGTCGATGTGGGCGGGTGCCACGGCCTTCCACAGGCGCAGGGTACTGACCTTCTCGGTACCGTGGCCGGGCACCACCATGTCGTAGGCCTTGGCCGCTACTTCACCGGCGTTGCGCCAGATGGGTTTGCCGTCGACATGCTCGACCCAGCCGCCAAAGCGCACCGGGTAGCTGATGTCGGCACGGGGAAACTCCCAGGGCGTGCCGTTTTCCAGCCAGGGATCGGGGTACTCCATCTGCGCGCCGTTCTGGATGTCTTGCGCAAACATGCCGTACTCGTAGCGGATGCCGTAGCCAAACGAGGGCAGGCCCACGGTGGCCATGGAATCCAGAAAACAGGCGGCCAGGCGGCCCAGGCCGCCGTTGCCCAGGGCGGCATCGGGCTCGCGGTCGGCTACCGTCTCCAGGGTTTGGGCAAATTTCTGCAGGCCGGTGGCGGCTTCGCCACGGATGTCCAAAGCGCCCAGCGCATTGGACAGGGTGCGGCCCATCAAAAATTCCATCGACAAATACACCACACGGCGGGCCTTGGCGGCCTGGTCGCGGGCCTGGGTTTGCACCCAACGTTGGGACAGTTGCTGGCGTGCCACTTGCGACACGGCCAGCATGAGATCGTTCGGGGTGGCGTCTGCGGGGCTGACACCGACCGTGTCGAGCAAATGCTGCTCGATACCGGCTTGGATGGAGGTGGCTGTAGGGACAATACGCTGGGTCACAGGGGCATCCTTTGTGTGGGTTGGCACAAGCCGGAATCCGATGTTCGGATGGCTTTTTTTCTAGTCTAAGCGCTTTGAATGCGGGTACACCGCTTATTTTCAGAATTCTCGCACGAGGTAACCAGCCGGTAACTGTTTTTTAAATCCTAGGATTAAGATGCTGGCGTTAACCTAAAACGCGGTCAACAATTAGCCCAGGAATTCCGGCAGTTCCCTTGTTCGCCCAGAAGGCATACCAGGGTCGCTGCGTAAATCCTAATCCCTTTTCTGGAGACAAAAAATGCAGCAAAACAACTTAGCGCTCGGACTGGACCTGCCCAAACGGGCGATTGCACTGGTGCTCGCCGGCGGGCGCGGCAGCCGATTGATGAACCTGACGGACCGCCGCGCCAAACCTGCGGTGTATTTTGGCGGCAAGTTCCGCATTGTTGACTTTGCGCTGTCCAACTGTTTGAACTCAGGTATCCGCCGCATTGGGGTCATTACCCAGTACAAATCGCACAGCTTGCTACGCCACATGCAGCGCGGTTGGGCATTTTTGAAGAACGAAATGAACGAGTTTGTCGATCTGTTGCCCGCACAGCAGCGCAACGACAACGAAAACTGGTACCGCGGCACGGCAGACGCGGTCTACCAGAACCACGACATTCTGGAAAGCTACGGTGCCGACTACATCGTGGTGTTGGCTGGCGACCACATCTACAAGATGAACTACGCCCTGATGCTGGCCGATCACGTGGCCCAGGGGCGTGAATGCACGGTGGGCTGCATCGCCGTGCCGCGCGCCGAGGCCACTGCTTTCGGGGTCATGGCCATCGATGAAAACCGCCTGATCACCGAATTCCTGGAAAAACCCGCCGATCCACCGTCCATGCCGGGCAACCCCGACATGTCGCTGGCCAGCATGGGAATCTACATTTTCAACGCGGCCTTTTTGTATGCCGAACTCGAGCGCGACATGGCCGACCCCACGTCCAGCCACGATTTCGGCAAGGACATCATCCCCCGCGCAGTGCGCAACGGCTTGGCCACCGCCCACCCGTTCTCTATGAGCTGCGTGCCCGATGCAGCCGAAGACGAACCCTACTGGCGCGATGTCGGCACGATCGACGCGTACTGGGATGCCAACATCGACCTGACCGCCACCGAGCCCAAGCTCAACTTGTACGACACCCAGTGGCCCATCTGGACCTACCAGGCCCAGCTGCCACCGGCCAAGTTTGTCCACAACACCGACGACCGGCGCGGCATGGCCATCGAGTCCATGGTGTCGGGTGGCTGCATTGTGTCGGGCGGTGTGCACCGCTCCGTGCTGTTCTCCAATGTGCGGGTGCACTCCTATGCGGATGTGAAATGGTCGGTGCTCCTGCCCGATGTGCAGATTGGCCGCGGTGCCCGCATCAACCGCGCGGTGATCGACCGGGGCTGCGTCATCCCCGACGGCATGGTGATCGGCGAAGACGCGGCACTGGATGCCGAACGCTTCCACCGCAGTGAGAACGGCATCACGCTGGTCACCTCGGCCATGCTCAAGAAGCTGGCGGGATGAAAGTCCTGCAAGTAGGGGCCGAGGTTTTTCCTCTGGTCAAAACCGGCGGCCTAGCCGACGTGCTGGGGGCCTTGCCCCAGGCCCTGGTGGCTGCTGGTGCCGATGTGCGCCTGCTGCTGCCGGGCTTTCCCGCAATCCTGGCCGGCTTGAAGAAGCCGGTGGTGGTGAGCGAGATTGGTGCGGCGTTTGGCGCGGCGCGGGTGCGACTGCTGCGCGGCACCATTGCCGCCAGCGGCATTTCGGCCTATGTGGTCGATGCGCCCTATTATTACCAGCGCACGGGCAACCCGTATCTGGGTGCCGACGGCGTCGAATGGCCCGACAACGCCCAGCGGTTTGCCCTGCTGGGCTGGGTGGCGGCGCATGTGGCGGCGGGCGGACTGGACCCCGCCTGGACCCCGGACGTGCTGCACGCCCACGACTGGCACGCGGGCATGGCCTGTGCCTACCTGGCTTCCAACCAGGCGGCCACGGTGGCTACCGTCTACACCGTGCACAACCTGGCCTACCAGGGCCTGTTTGATGCCAAGGACTTCCACCTGCTGGGCCTGCCGGTGCGCTTCATGGACCCGACCCGGCTGGAATACCACGGCAAATTCTCGTTCATGAAAGCCGGGCTGACCCATGCCCAGCGCGTCACCACCGTCAGCCCCAGCTACGCTGCCGAGATCGCCACCAACGAGTTTGGTTGCGGTCTGGACGGGGTGGTGCGCTCGCGCGGTGCCGACGTGTCCGGCATCCTGAACGGTGTGGACGATGCGGTGTGGGACCCGGCGGTGGACAAGGACATCACCACCCCGTACTCTGCCAGCCAGTTGGCGGGCAAGGCTGTGTGCAAGGCGGCCTTGCAAAAGGAACTGGGTTTGCAAGTGGATGCCACGCGGCCCTTGTTCACCCTGGTGAGCCGCTTGACCCAGCAAAAAGGCCTGGACCTGGTGCTGGCTGCCATTCCTGAAATGCTGGCCGCCGGTGCGCAGTTGGCCGTGCAGGGCAGTGGCGATGCCGCGCTGGAAAAAGCCTTTACCGAGGCCGCCGCGGCCCATCCGGGGCAGGTGGCTGTGCGCCTGGGGTATGACGAACAGTTTGCCCACCAGATGATTGCCGGAGCCGATGCCATGCTGGTGCCGTCCCGGTTTGAACCCTGCGGGCTGACCCAGCTCTACGCCCTGCGCTATGGCACCGTGCCGGTGGTGCGGCGCGTCGGTGGGCTGATCGACACCGTGGTGGACACCAGCGAATCCAGCCTGCAGATTGATACCGCCACCGGCTTCATGTTCGGCCCGGCCAACAAAGAGGCTTTGGCCCTGGCGGTGCACCGCACCGTGCAGGCCTTTGGCCAGCCGACCGTGTGGGCGCAGTTGCAGCAGCGCGGCATGGCGCAAAACTTTTCCTGGGCCGCAGCGGCCACGCAGTATCTGGCCTTGTACCAAACGCTGTGTTCGCCTGCCCAGGCTAAAAAATAGCCAAAAAGTGCCATGCGGGAGGCTGTCGGAAAAGCACGCAGGGCGTGACTACAATTCCGCCAGCACATCCGGCCGTCCTCTGAGAGGATGGCCGGGTTTTTGATTCACTGACTCCCTCTACCTCCTCCAAACCATGCACATCGCCAGCTCCATCTTCAAAGCCTACGATATCCGCGGCATCGTCCCCACCACGGTCGATGAGGCCGTTGCCGAAGGTATTGGCAAGGCCTTTGGCACGATTGCCCTGGCAGAGGGCGAAACCACGGTGGCGGTGGGCCGCGATGGCCGCCTGAGTGGCCCCTCGCTGGTGGCGGCGCTGATCCGCGGTTTGGTGGCGGTAGGCGTGGAAGTGATCGATGTGGGCACCGTCACCACCCCTTTGCTGTACTTTGCGGCCAACACTCTGTGCCGCAGCGGCATCCAGGTCACCGGCAGCCATAACCCCAAGGATTACAACGGTTTCAAGATGGTCATGGGCGGCCGCGCCATCCATGGCGACGAAATCCAGGCCCTGCGCCGCATGATGGAAGCCGAAACCTGGCTGCCACAAACCGGTGGCTCGGTGCGCAGCGTGGATGTGCTGCCCGCGTACACCGCCCGCATCGTCTCCGACATTAAATTAGCCCGCCCGATGAAGATCGTGGTCGATTCCGGCAACGGCATTGCGGGCGCATCGGCCCCTGACATCCTGCGCGCCATCGGCTGCGAGGTGATTGAGCTGTTCAGCGAGGTGGATGGCAACTTCCCCAACCACCACCCCGACCCCAGCAAGCCCGAGAACCTGCTGGACCTGATCGCCGCCCTGAAAACCAGCGGTGCCGAGCTGGGCCTGGCTTTCGATGGCGACGGCGACCGCCTGGGTATCGTTACCCAGGACGGCAGCAACATCTACCCCGACCGCCAGATGCAGCTATTCGCCGAAGACGTGCTGCGCCGCGTCCCCGGTGGCACCATCTTGTTTGACGTGAAATGCTCGCAGCGCCTGGCCCCGGCCATTACCGCTGCCGGTGGCCAGCCGCTGATGTTCAAAACCGGTCACTCGCTGATCAAAGCCAAGATGAAGGAAATCGAGGCCGCAGGTGGCCAGGCTCCGCTAGGCGGTGAAATGAGTGGCCATATTTTCTTCAAGGAGCGCTGGTTCGGTTTTGACGACGGCACCTACGCGGGCTGCCGCCTGCTGGAGATCGTCAGCCAGTCGCCCGATGCCAATGTGGTGCTGCACGCCTTGCCCACCAGCTTCTCCACGCCCGAATTGAACGTGGCCTGTGCCGAAGGCGAGCCGCCCGTGGTGGTGGCCAAGGCCCTGGCCATGGTGGACTTTGCCGCGCCCGCGGTGGTCAGCACCATCGACGGCCTGCGCGTGGATTGGCCCGATGGTTTTGGCCTGGTCCGCGCCAGCAACACCACGCCGGTACTGGTGCTGCGTTTTGAAGGCCACACGCCCGAAGCTCTGGAGCGCATCCAGCACGACATGCTGGCCCTGTTGCGCCGCGCCAAGCCCGATGCCACCCTGGCGGCCAGCGCACATTGATGCCTGTTGCCGGATCAGGGCAGGGCATGCGGGTATTGATCGTCAAGCTGTCGTCTTTCGGCGACGTGGTCCAGACCCTGCCCGCCCTGCACGACATGCGCCAGGCCTTGCCGCTGGCCAGGTTTGACTGGGTGGTCGAAGAAGCCTTTGCCCCCTTGCTCCAGGCCCATGTGCCGCGCCTGGGCCGGGTGATTCCGCTGGCGCAGCGGCGCTGGCGCAAAGCCCCGTTCAGCGCCAGTGTGCGGGCCGAAAAGGCGGCCTTCACCCAGGCCCTGCAGGCCGAAGATTACGACGTGGTGATTGATTTCCAGGGCCTGATCAAATCCGCCCTGGTCGCCCGCCAGGCCCGGCTCGCACCCGGCGGCTGGCGCGCCACCTTCGGCAACCGCAGCGAGGACTGCGGTTTTGAGTGGCCGGTGCGCTTCATGGTGCAGCGCCCGCAGCCCATGCCGCCGCGCATCCACGCCGTACAGCGCTACCGCCACCTGGCCGCTTTGGCGCTGGGTTACCCGCCGCGCGAAGATGGCATTGCCTACGACGAATTGCAGGTCACTCCGGTGCAGCCCGATGGCAGCGTGATGCTGGTCCACGGCACCACCCGGCCCGATAACGAATGGCCGCTGGACCGCTGGGTGCAGGTCGGCCAGCGCCTGGTCGCCCAAGGCCAGCCGGTCAGCGTGCCGCAAGCGAATGCCGCCGAAGAATCCTTTGCCCGCCAGCTCTGCCAGGCAATAGGCCCGCAGGCCCGCATGCTGCCGCGCATGGATTTGGCCGCGCTGGCCGCGCAGATGGCGGGCTGTGTGGGCGTGGTGGGGGTGGACTCGGGCCTCAGCCATCTGGCCGTGGCCCTGAACCTGCCGCATGTGCAAATTTTCAGCCAGCCGCGCATCTGGCGGGCCGGACCGCTGGGCAGCCCCCACCAGGTGGCTGTGGGCGGGGCCATTGCGCCCGGTGTAGACACCGTGTGGCAGGCATGGCAAGCTGTGTGGAGCGTGTTCAACCACACCCAGGCCCCTCAGGCTGTTACCGCATGAATGTTCTGATCGTCAAACTCTCTTCCCTGGGGGATGTGGTGCACGCCATGCCGGCGGCGCAAGACATCCTGCACGCGTTTCCGGGTGCGCTGGTGGACTGGGTGGTGGAACCCGACTTTGCGCCGCTGGTGCGCCGCTGCGGCGGTTTGCACCGGGTGATTGAATGCGACCTGAAGCGCTGGCGCGAGACGGTGTTCACCGCCGATACCCGCAACGCCTGGCGGGCCTTTTCCTCCGACCTGCAGTACGAATGCTACGACGCGGTGCTGGACCTGCAGGGCATGAGCAAATCGACCCTGGTGGCCAAGATGGCCCGCCTGGGCTCGGACGGCCTGCGCTACACCATGGCCAACCAGACCGAAGGCACGGTGTTCCAGGCCCCCACGCGCTGGGAGGCCGATGTGGCGATACCTGTGGAATCCCATATCCACGCCGTTGACCGGGCGCGGGTGATGTGTGCCCGGGCGCTGGTGTATGCCTTGCCAGAAAAAGTGTCTTTTGGGCTGCTGGCGCACGCCGATAAAGCGCGCCGTGCTTCCAAAACCATAGTGAATCAGTTTTTTGACGTAGGCCATATCGAGGCCACGCCCCTGGTGGCCTTTTTGCATGGCAGCACCCGCGCCGACAAAAGCTGGCCCGAAGCCCACTGGCTGGACCTGGGCCACCGCCTGAACGACCTGGGCTACACCGTGGCGTTTGCGCATGGCACCGACGACGAGCAGTGGCGCAGCGAAAGCATCGCCAACCGCCTGAGCCAGGCCGTCGTCTGGCCCCGCATGGCCCTGGGCGCGCTGACCGATGCGCTGGGTGAATGCGTGGGCGTGATCGGGGTCGACAACGGCACCAGCCTGATCGCCACCGCGCTGGATCTGCCGCTGGTCAAGATCTACAACTTCGACACCGTCTGGCGCACCGGCCCCCAGAACCGCGACCACCAGCTCAGCGTGTTTGCCGACCCCACGCCATCCGTCAACGCGGTGTGGAACGCCTGGATGCAAGCGTCCGCCCTGGCCGCCTTGCGGGACTCTGCGCATTGATTCTGCGTCTGTATTCCCTGCTGGTCTGGCTGGCGATTCCCTTGCTGCGCCGCAAACTGCGCCGCAGGGCGCTGGCCGAACCCGGCTATGCCGTAGCTGTGCCCGAGCGCTTTGGCCACTACAGCCAAGCACCCGGCCAGGGCTTTGTGTGGGTGCATGCCGTCTCGCTGGGCGAAACCCGGGCCGCGGCCATTTTGCTGGCCGCCTTGCGCCGTGAGACACCCGGGATGCGCCTGCTGCTGACACACGGCACCGCCACGGGCCGGGCCGAGGGGCAGGCGCTGCTGCAGCCGGGTGACGTGCAGGTCTGGCAGCCCTGGGACAGCGCGGGTGCGGTGCAGCGTTTTGTGCAGCATTTCCAGCCGCGTATCGGCATCCTGATGGAAACCGAGATCTGGCCCAATTTGCTGGCGGCCTGCCGGGCGGCGGGCGTGCCGGTGGTGCTGGCCAACGCGCGGCTCAGCGCCAAATCGCTGCGCCAGGCACAGCGGCTGTCGGCCCTGTCCCGGCCCGCTTACGGCGCGCTGGCTGCCGTGTGGGCGCAAACCGCCGCCGATGCCCAGCGGCTGGTGGAGGCGGGCGCTCCGCCCCCGGTGGTGCTGGGCAATCTGAAGTTTGACGCCACGCCCAACGCCGAGCAACTCGCTGCGGGACGGGCTTGGCGCAGGGCAGGGCGACCGGTGGTGCTGCTTGCCAGCGCCCGCGAAGGTGAAGAGCTCCTTTTGCTCCAGTATTTACAGTCTTTTTGGCCTCCAGCGCTTATTCCATCAGCGCAAGCAGCTCCTAAATTAGGAGTGATGGATGTGCAGTGGCTGATCGTGCCACGCCACCCGCAGCGCTTTGATGCGGTGGCGGCGTTGGTGGTGGAGCAGGGTTTCAGTCTGTCGCGGCGCAGCCAGTGGGCAGAAATGTCGATTGGGGGTCCTGAGCCCGCCGATGTGTGGCTGGGCGACTCGCTGGGCGAAATGGCGCGCTACTACGGCCTGGCCGATGTGGCTTTGCTGGGTGGCAGCTTCGCCGCTTTAGGCGGGCAAAACCTGATCGAGGCCGCTGCCTGCGGCTGCCCGGTGCTGTTGGGGCCCTCGACCTTCAACTTTGCCGAAGCCGCCGAGCTGGCCGAAGCTGCGGGTGCGGCCTGCCGCGTGGCCGACATGCCTGCCGCCGTGGCCCAGGCATTGGACTGGCTCAACGCGCCCGACACCCTGGCCCGGGCCGCTGCGGCCGGGCCGCAATTCGCCAGCGCCCACCAGGGAGCGGCGCGCAAGACCGCTCTGGCAGTCAAAGCATTTTTAGAGTGAAAAGTGCCCTCCATGCTTATCCGATAAGCACAAGCAGCTCACTTATTAATAGCATTCAGGTCGCTGGCGGATAAATCAGCCTCCAGCGTGCGGCGCTCGTCGAACACGAAGCAACTGCCCTGGTAGTGCGCGCCGTCGGTTTCCTCGAAGTATTTGAGGATGCCGCCTTCGAGCTGGTAGACGTGGTCCAGCCCTTCCTCGCGCATCAGAATCGCCGCTTTTTCGCAGCGGATGCCACCGGTGCAGAAGCTCACCACGGTTTTGCCCTGCAACTCGGCCTTGTGCTCGCGCAGGGCGGCAGGAAACTGGCTGAACTTGTCGATGCGCCAATCGATGGCCCCGTTGAACGTGCCGTGGTCCACCTCGAAGGCATTGCGCGTATCCAACGTGACCACGGGGCGGCCCTGGTCGTCCACGCCCTGGTCCAGCCAGCGCTTGACGGTGGCGGCATCCACTGCAGGCGCGCGGCCCGAGGGATGGGTGAAATTGGGCTGGATGGCAGGGTGGTCCATGCGGATGATTTCGTTTTTTACCTTTACCAGCATCTTTTTGAACGGCTGGGTGGCCGACCAGCTTTCCTTGGGGGCGATGTCGGCAAAGCGCGGGTCGGCGTGCAGGCGGGTGATGAAGTCGCGCACCCCGGCCTCGGGCGCGGCCAGAAACAGGTTGATGCCCTCACCGGCCAGCAGGATGGTGCCCTTGAGCTGGAGTTCGGTGGCCCAGCCGTGCAGTAGATCGCGCAGGGCGGGGGCATCGGGCAGGGGGACGAATTTGTAAGCGGAGATGTTGAGGATGGAGTTCACCCTCTGATTTTAGTTAGCCCGGCAACGCTACCGCAGCACCCGCCTCCAGCCGGAAAGCACTGACCAGGCTGGTCAGCCCCAGGGCCGAGCGCTTCAGGTTCTCGGCCGAGGCCGCGCTTTCTTCCACCAGGGCCGAGTTTTCCTGCGTCATCTGGTCCAGCCGGGCCACGGCTTCGTTGATCTGGCCGATGCCCTGGCCCTGCTCGGAGGCGGCAGCGGTGATCTCGGCAATGATGTCGCTCACGCGCTGCACCTGCTGGACGATTTCGGTCATGGTGGTGCCGGCCTCCTGCACCAGCTTGCTGCCGGATTCGACCCGGCCCACGCTGGCATCGATCAGGGCCTTGATCTCCTTGGCCGCCTCGGCGCTGCGCTGGGCCAGCAGCCGCACCTCGCTGGCCACCACGGCAAAGCCGCGTCCCTGCTCACCAGCGCGGGCGGCTTCCACCGCAGCGTTCAGGGCCAGGATATTGGTCTGGAACGCAATGCTGTTGATCACGCCGATGATGTCCACGATCTTGCGCGAGCTGTCGTCAATGCCCTGCATGGTGGTGACCACCTGGCCAACCAAGTGGCCGCCGCGCGCGGCCACGGTAGCGGCCGACGCTGCCAACTGGTTGGCCTGGCGGGCAGATTCGGTGTTTTGTGTCACGGTGGCGGTGAGCTGCTCCATGGCGGCGGCAGCTTCTTCCAGGCTGGCCGCAGTGTTTTCGGTGCGGGTGCTCAGGTCCATCCCACCATGGGCGATTTCGCTGCTGGAATGTTTGATGTCCTGTGACGAGGTGCGTACCTCGCCCACCATGCGGCGCAGCGATGTCTGCATGGCCATCAAGGCATCTTGCAACGCGCCAATTTCGTCCTTGCGCGTCGTTCTAATATCAGCAGACAGGTTGCCCGCAGCCACCTCCTGGGCGATGCGGGTGCAATGGGCAATCGGTTTGCGGATGCTGGCCAGCACCGGGCCCGATACCCAGACCAGCACCCCCAACGCCACCGCCAGCACGATCCAGGAGGTGCGCGACACGTCTTTGCCGGTGGCGGTGAAGTCTGCAATCGAGCTCTCGGCCAGCTTGCTGCCCACCACGGCGGTTTCATCCACCCCCGCCCGGTGCTCCAGGTACAGCGCGTGGGCCTGCACCAATTGCTCTTTGGCCGCGGCCATATCGTTTTTGGCCAAGGCGGGCATGACCTGGTCACGGGCCGCGGCAATCAACTTCTGTGCCGCTTGGTGCTGGCGGCCAAGCAGTTGCTTTTCCAGGCCATGGGGCGGGTTTTGGGTCCAGTAGGCGACCCGGGCCTCGTACTCGCCCACCAGGCGGGCCACCTGCTTTTGCGCCTCGGCCACCGTCATGGTGCCCTCTACCGCCTGCGACAGCACCAGCCGGAGCTCTATCAGGTACATGGGTGGCGGCAGGATGTCGGCCACCACGTCCTTGGCCACAAAGGTCTGGTTGGCGATGGCATTGAGGCGGTTGAAGCCTACATAGGACTGCAGGGCAATCACCAGGGCGGCCAGGATGCCCACGGCGGCCAGAAACAGGGTGGAACTGCGGATAGATCGGAACATGGTGCACCTCTCAATGGTTCGAAGCTGTGGGTCGCGCTGGCCTGAAAACCAGGCGCGGATCACGGAAATATCCTATCAGTTGCACACAAATTGTTTCAAAAATTTCTCACGATATGCAATTTAAACCTGGACGGGCGGCGCGTCAGGCGCTTGGACCCCGCCCTTTAAAATGCCCCGATGTTTGTCCATCTCCGCCTCCATACCGAATTTTCTGTCGTTGACGGCACCAACCGCATCGACGACACCGTCAAGGTAGCCGCCAAAGACCAGCAGCCTGCGCTGGCCATTACCGATCTGAGCAACCTGTTTGGTGCGCTCAAGTTTTACAAGGAAGCCCGGGGCAAGGGCGTCAAACCCGTCATCGGGGCCGAGATTTTTCTGGAAGGGCAGGGCCTGGATGCCACCGCCCTGTCGCGCGTCATCGTGCTGGTGCAAAACAAGCAGGGCTACCTCAATTTGTCGGAGCTGCTGGCCCGGGGTTTTACCCAAAATATCGTCAAAAATCAGGCGGTTATCAAATTTGCCTGGCTGCGGGAGCTGAACGCCGGGCTGATCTGCCTGGCCGGTGCCCAGGCCGGTCCGGTGGGCCAGGCCCTGGTGCAGGGCGATACCGTGCGGGCCGATGCGATGGCGCAGCAACTGGCGGACGTGTTCCCGCAGCGCTTCTATATAGAGCTGCAGCGCGCTGGCCGCCCGGACGACGAGGCCCATGTGGTGGCCGCCGTGCAACTGGCGGCCCGACTGCAGCTGCCGGTGGTGGCCACGCACCCGGTGCAGTTCACCGAAGAGTCCGACTACGAGGCGCATGAAGCCCGCGTCTGCATCTCGGACGGCGAAATCCTGGGCAACCAGCGCCGTGTGCGCCGGTTCACCCGCGAGCAGTATTTCAAGTCCAGCGCGCAGATGCTGGCGCTGTTTGCCGACATTCCTTCGGCCATTGCCAACACGCTGGAGATTGCCAAGCGCTGCAACCTGACCCTGGTGCTGGGCAAGCCGCAGTTGCCCGACTTTCCCACCCCCCTGGTGGATGGCGTGCGCATGAGCCCCGAGGACTACTTCCGCTACGCCTCGCACGAGGGCCTGAAAGAGCGCCTGCTGCACCTGTACCCGAATGAGGCCAAGCGCGAAGAGGTGCGCCCCGGCTACATCGAGCGGCTGGAGTTCGAGATCACCACTATCTTGAAGATGGGCTTTCCCGGCTACTTTTTGATCGTGGGCGACTTCATCAACTGGGCCAAAAAGAACGGTTGCCCGGTGGGGCCGGGCCGGGGGTCTGGCGCAGGCTCGTTGGTGGCCTACGCCCTGAAGATCACCGATCTGGACCCATTGCAGTACAAGCTGCTGTTCGAGCGGTTTTTGAACCCCGAGCGGGTGTCCATGCCCGACTTCGACATCGACTTTTGCCAGGGCAACCGCGACCGGGTGATCGACTACGTGAAAGAAAAGTACGGCAAAAACGCCGTGAGCCAAATCGTTACCTTCGGCACCATGGCGGCCCGCGCGGCCATCCGCGACGTGGGCCGGGTGCTGGACCTGAGCTACAACTTCTGCGATGGCATCAGCAAGCTGATTCCCAACAAGCCCGGCATGTCGGTCACGCTGCAGTACCCGCCCGCCACCAAGAAGGAGGGCGACAAGAACAACTACGCCATCGAAATGGAGCCGGTGCTGGCCGCCCGTATCGAGGCCGAGGAAGACGTACGCACCCTGATCGAGATGGCGCAAAAGCTCGAGGGCATGACCCGCAACGTCGGCATGCATGCCGGGGGCGTGCTGATTGCGCCGGGCAAGCTGACCGACTTTTGCCCGCTGTACCAGCAGCCGGGCAGCGAATCGGCGGTGAGCCAGTTTGACAAGGACGACGTGGAGGCCATCGGCCTGGTGAAGTTCGACTTTTTGGGCCTGGCCACGCTGACCATTCTGGAAATTGCCAAGGACTTCATCGTCGCCCGCCACAAGGGCCAGGAGAATTTTGCGTTCGAAAACATCGCGCTGGACGATGCCAAGACCTACCGCCTGTTCTCCGAGGGCAAGACCGAGGCCGTGTTCCAGTTTGAAAGTACCGGCATGCAGCGCATGCTGAAAGACGCCAAACCCACGCGCCTGGAAGACCTGATCGCCCTGAACGCGCTGTACCGCCCCGGCCCGATGGACCTGATCCCCAGCTTTGTGGCGCGCAAGCATGGCCGCGAAGTGGTGGAGTACCCGCACCCGCTGGTGGCCGAGATGCTGAGTGAGACCTACGGCATCATGGTCTACCAGGAGCAGGTGATGCAGACCGCGCAGATCCTGGGCGGCTACTCGCTGGGCGGTGCCGACATGCTGCGCCGCGCCATGGGTAAAAAGAAGCTGGAAGAAATGGCCGAGCACCGCGCCATCTTCCGCGCCGGTGCCGCCAAGAACGACATCAATGAAGCCAAGGCCGACGAAATCTTCGACCTGATGGAGAAGTTTGCGGGCTACGGCTTCAACAAGTCGCATGCCGCCGCCTACTCGCTGCTGGCGTACCACACCGGCTGGCTCAAGGTGCACTACTGCGCCGAGTTCTTCTGCGCCAACTTGACGGTGGAAATGGACGACACCGACAAGCTCAAACTGCTGTTTGAAGATGCCGGCAAGATGGGCCTGAGCTTCGAGCCGCCCAATGTCAACCTGGGCCGCCACCGGTTTGAACCGGTCACCGACAAGATCATCCGCTACGGCCTGGGCGCCGTCAAAGGCACGGGCCAGCAGGCCATCGAGGCCATCGTGGCCGCGCGCGAAGCCGGTGGGCCATTCACCAGCCTGTTCGACTTCTGCGTGCGGGTGGACAAGTCCAAACTCAACAAGCGCACCGTCGAGGCGCTGATCAAGGCCGGGGCGTTTGATGCAATAGAGATCAACCGCGCTGCGCTGATCGCCTCGGTAGACCGCGCCTTTGCCTTTGCCGCCGCCACCCTGGCCAACGCCAACCAGGGCGGCCTGTTCGACATGGACGATAGCCATGGCTCCAGCACCCAAGAGCCGGAGCTGGTCGAAACTCCGATGTGGGGCATCAAGGAGCGCCTGACGCTGGAGAAAACCGCGGTGGGCTTTTACTTATCCGGCCATTTGTTTGACGAGGTGCGCAAGGAAGTGCGCCGCTTTGCCAAGCGCGACCTGGCCGACGCGGTGGACAGCCGCGACACGGTGATGTTTGCAGGCATCGTCAGCGACCTGCGCGTCATCAACGGCCAGCGCGGCAAGATGGGCCTGTTCCGGCTGGACGACGGCACCGGCATGGTGGATGCGCGGGTCAGCGACGCGCTGATGCAGGCCCACAAAAACCTGTTCAAGGACGACGAACTCATCATCGCCATGGGCCGGGTGCAAACCGATCGCTTTGGCGGCGGCGGCCTGCAGATGAACATCACCGAAGCCTGGGACCTGGCCACCGCACGCTGCCGCTACGCCAAGTTCTTGCGCCTGCAGCTGCCGCCCAACGCCACCGGCTCCGGGTTGGATATTGCCCAACTGGTGAAAGACTTCCCGCCCCAGCGCGAAACCACCGAGCAGGGCGATGTGGTGCACGGCCTGCCGGTGCGCCTGTCGGTGCAGCGCCAAACCGCCCAGGGCAGCGCCGTGGCGGTGCTGCAGCTGGGCGAACAGGCCCGGTTCTATCCGACCGATGCGGCCCTGGCCTATTGCCAGGCGCAAGCGGCCCAGGCGGTGGTGGCGTACGAGGAATAAGCCTGGGGTTGGATTTTCGGGTTTGCTATGGTAATAATAGCTTCCCGTGCTTGTGGAATAAGCGCTGGAGGCCTAAAAAGCTTGTAAACCTGTTTTCACACCATACGCACAAAATCCAGCAAAGGCAGCTCGCTGGCCAGCACGCTCTGGCCAATCACCAGGTTCCAGTGCGCTTCCGACCCGTGGGCCATGCGCCACTCGTGCAGGCGGCGGGTCAGGAGTTGCAGGTCGTATTCTTCGGTAACCCCGATCGCGCCATGCAGGGCATGGGCGATGGCGGCCACCAACCCGGCGGCTTCGCTGGTGCGCGATTTGGCCATGGCGGCGGCCAGCAAACGGGGCACCGCCTCGGTGGTGTGGAAAGCCGCCTCGGCGGCGATGGATGCGGCCGCGGTGTGCTCGGCCATCACGCTCAACTGGTGCTGCACGGCCTGGAACTTGCCCAGCGATTTGCCGAACTGGCTGCGGTCGTTGCAGTGCTGCAGCGTCATTTCAAAGACCCGGGTCATGGCCCCGCTGAGCAGGGCGGCGTGCAGGGCGGCGGCCCAGGCGGTCAGCGCGGCACCGCCCGTGGGCAGGCGGGTGGCGCTGCCAGTATCGTTCCAGACCAGGGTGGCCGTTTGGCTGCGGTGCACGCCGGTGGGGCTGCATTGCGCGGTGGCCACGGGCAGCAGCAGCAGGCCGTCGCCATCGCGGGCCAGCACGTAGTCGGCCACCAGGCCCAAGGGGGTCAGTGCGCAAATAGTCTGGCCGTCGGCTGTGCGGCGCAGGGAGTTCGCCAGGGTGATGCGGCCAGCGGGCACAGCGTGGGGCGCGAGCAGGCTGCGGGCCACGATGCTCTGGGCCACAGGCAGCGGCACGGCATAGCGGCCAAAGCTGCTGAAAATAGGGAACAGATCGGGCAGGCCCAGCTCGGCACCGCCATCGGCCTCGGTGGCCAGCAGCTCCAGAAAGCCTGCTTCTTCAATGGCCTGCCACAGTGGGGCGGAGGGTCCGCCGGATTCAATCGCCCGCACGGTGGTGGCGGTGCATTGGTCTTTCAGGATGTCTTCAATGGCTTCTGCAAACATGGTATGGGTTCTCCGGTTCAGCGCAGGCCGAGGCCGCGGGCAATCATGCCGCGCAGGATTTCACGGGTGCCGCCGCGCAGCGAATAGGTGGGCGCGACCTGGCTGACATAGGCCAGGGTGCGGTACAGGTCGGGGTCTACCGGGGCATCGGGGTCGCAGGCGATGGCGGCTTCGATCAGGGCGGGAATGCTTTGTTCGAATTCGGTGCCAATGTCCTTGATGAGCGCGGCTTCGACCACCGGGCTTTCGCCCAGCACCAGCTTGTGTGTCACGGCGATAGACATGTTGCGCAAGGTGGCCAGGTGGGTGGCGAACCGGCCCACCGTCTCGGCGTGGCGGGCGGCATCCGGGCTGCGGCGCAGGCAGCTGATCCAGTGCTCCAGCAGCACGATGCTGGAGTAGACGCGCTCGGGGCCGCTGCGTTCGAACGCCAGCTCGGCGTTGACCTGCTCCCAGCCACTGCCTTCGGTGCCGATAAGGGTATCGTCGGCCAGCAACACGTCGTCAAAGAACACTTCGGAAAAATGCGCGTCGCCCGCCAGGTCGTGGATGGGGCGCACGGTAATGCCGGGCAGCGCCAGATCGATGATGAACTGCGACAGGCCTTTTTGCCGGTCTTGCGGCTCGCCCGAGGAGCGCACCAGCGCAATCATGTAGTGGCAGTGGTGGGCGTTGGTGGTCCAGATTTTGCGGCCATTGAGCCGCCAGCCACCTTCACAGCGGGTGGCGCGGGTGCCCACGCTGGCCAGGTCCGACCCGGCGTTAGGTTCGCTCATGCCGATGCAGAAAAATGCCTGTCCGGCGCAGATTTTGGGCAGGTAGAACTGGCGCTGGGCTTCGGTGCCGAACTTGTAGATCAGCGGGCCGCTTTGCCGGTCGGCGATCCAGTGGGCCGACACCGGCGCGCCGATGGCCAGCAATTCTTCTACCAACACAAAGCGCGAAAACGCATCCAGCTGGGCACCGCCGTATTGCGCGGGCAGGGTGACACCCACCCAGCCGCGGGCCGCCAGCTTCTGGCTGAAGGCGGCGCTGAAACCCATCCACGACCGCGCCCGTATATCGGGCGGCGTGGCATCCATATGGGTCTGGAGAAAGGCTTTGACTTCGGCCCGGAACGCGTGCGTGGCGGGCGGGAGTGTCGCGAGCCGAAAGGCGGACAACAGGTTGCTCAATGGATTCTCCTTCGGTGCAGGGCTGGCATGAAGGGCGAAGCATAGGCAGCCGTGAGTGTGCCGTCCAATATTTAATGGTGGATAGTTGATAGTGGTTTGGTATCAGCTTATCGAAAATTGCCGCTAACATCCGATACCACTTGGATATTGCTTGCTTGTATATTGATATTGGACTTTAAGCCTGTGATCGCCTACGCTGGTCGCTCTACCCACACCGCACAGGATTCCCCGCCATGCCTAACTTTCTTTTGTATTCCCAGCAAGACCATGTAGTCACCTTGACGATGAACGAACCCGAGCGGCGCAATCCGCTCACGGGCAATACGGCGGTGCCCGACTTCTTGGCGGCCATCGACCGTATCCATAACGACCGCAGCGTGCGGGCGGTGATCCTCACGGGTGCGGGCACGGCGTTTTCGTCGGGCGGTGACATACGCGACATGGAGCGGCAGTCGTCCGGCGAGGTCAGCGGTATGCAAATCCGCCACGAATACCGCACCGGCATCCAGCAACTGCCCCTGGCGCTGTTCAACCTGGAAGTGCCCATCATTGCCGCCGTGAACGGTGCCGCCATCGGTGCCGGGCTGGACCTGGCCTGCATGTGCGATATCCGCATTGCCTCCACCCATGCCAAGTTTGCCGAGAGCTTTGTCAAGCTGGGCATCGTGCCGGGCGATGGCGGTGCCTGGTTGCTGCCGCGTTTGATCGGGCTGTCGCGCGCCTCGGAAATGTCGTTCACCGGCGAAATGATCGGCCCGGATGTCGCGGCCAGCTGGGGCCTGGTGTCGCGCGTGGTGCCTGCCGACGAACTGCTGGCCACGGCCAATGAATTGGCCCTGCGCATTGCTGCCAACCCGCCCCACGCCGTGCGCTTGACCAAGCGGCTGCTGCGTGAGGCCATGCACACGCGGCTGGATACGCTGCTGGAGATGTCGGCTGTGTTCCAGGCCATGTCGCACCAGACGGACGACCACAAGGAAGCCGTGGCGGCCTTTCTGGCCAAGCGGCCACCGGTTTTCAAGGGCTAAGGCCGTGCCAGGTGGCTCCGGTATGCTCACCCCACCTATGGACCTGCGCCGCATCCGCCACTTTGTCACCCTTGCCGAAACGTTGAACTTTCGGCGTGCCGCCGAACGCCTGCACATGGCGCAGCCGCCGCTGTCGGTATCCATCCAAAAGCTGGAAGCCGACCTGGGTGTCAAGCTGTTCAACCGCGAATCTACCGGTGTGTCGCTCACGCCCAGTGGACGCGCGGTACTGATGGAGGCCAAAAAGCTGCTGTTCCACAGTGGGCAACTGCGGGAAACCGCCAAGAGCGTGCTGGATGGCACGGGCGGCACGCTGCAGATAGGTTTTGTGGGCTCGGCCAGCTACGGCATGCTGCAAACCCTGCTGCCGCTGTACCGCGCCCAGTTCCCCGGTGTGGAGCTGGTGCTGCGCGAAGCCACCTCGCTGGCCATCATGCAGCAGCTGGAAGACAACACGCTGGACATCGGCCTGGTGCGCGTGCCCCTGCTGCACCCCAGCAAGGCCACGCTGGTGCCCTTGCAGCGCGAGGACTACGTTGCGGCCCTGCCGCGCGGCAATCCGCTGGCCGACAAGGGGCTGCTCAAGCTGGCCGACATGGCGGGCGAGCCTTTCATCATGTACGCGCCCACCCACGCCGCAGGCCTGCACAGCACGGCCATGTTTGCCTGCCAGCAGGCCGGGTTCATTCCCCGTGTAACCCAGCAGGCGGTGCAGGTGCAAACCGTGCTGGCCTTGGTGGAAAGCGGGCTGGGCGTGGCGCTGGTGCCGTCGGTGATGCAGCGCTTTGTGAGCGACAAAATCGTTTACCGGCCTTTTGTGGATTTTCCGGCCGAGGCGGCGATTGGCCTGTCGCTGGCCTACATGGCCGAGTCCGAAAGCGCATCAGCCAGCCGGTTCCGCATGCTGGCCGTACATACTTATTTGAATTCCAACCAGGTTTGATCGTCGGCGCACAGGCGCTCTGCCGTCTGGGAGAAGTCCCAAGTGGAGCCGACCATGCGGATGGCCTGGCTGGCCCGCTGGGGCTGCTGCGAGAAGCAATGCCCATTCGGTTGCGCATGGGCCTGGTGGTCCAGGTTCATGCCCCGGCCCTTGGAGATACCCGTACAGCGCCGCAGCACCAGGGCGGCTTCGGCCTCGTCCTGCGGCAGGGTACTGAGCGCCCAGCGCGCCATGCCACGGTTCAAATCGATACCTGCATAGGCTGCGGGCGACTGGATCACCGTGCCCTGCACCTCCCACGCCAGCAGCGGCACGCCGTCCCGCGCCAGGGTGGGCAGCGCGCGCCCTTCTATGCGGGTGGGCACTTCCACGTCGTACTGGCGGCGTGCGATGCTCCGCGCTGCTGCCGCAATCGCCAGCCCGGCCAGCTCGAAAAGATGGGTGCACTGCTGGGTAGGGTCGGTCAGGCGCGTCACGGCGTGGGCCACAGGCGACAACTCCATGCCCAGCAGCACGTCCAGCTCGGCGATGGCGTTGCTGCACAGGGAGTAGGGGCGGCGGGGTGACTCGGCCAGGATCCGGGTGACGCGCCCGTCCACGGCCACCACCTCGACCCGGAAATGGTGGAAGTCATCTTCCAGCGCAGCCCGCACATGGCATTCCTCCCCCTTGGTTTCGCTGTGGAGGATGATGCGGCGTCTGAACATGGGCTGCCTTTCTACAAGCCTGACAGGGTAACTGCGGAGGCCAAATTTCTGGTTTTTTTACCTATAAATTGTACAATATATGAATATATGTTCAACAAATAAGGCTTCGCATGGGACTACTCCAAGACAGGATTGCAATCATTACCGGCGCAGGCGGTGGCATTGGCCGCGGTGTGGCCCGCGCCTTTGCACGCGAGGGGGCGGCGGTGGTGATTGCCGAGATAGATGAGGTCAGCGGCTTGCAGGTTGAGCAGGAGCTGAAAGAACTCGGTGGCCGCGCGCTGTTCATCAAGACCGATGTCACCAGCAAGGCATCCATCGAAGCCGTGGTGGCGGGTACCGTCGCGCACTTTGGAGCGCTGGATATTCTGGTCAACAACGCCTTCATTCCCACGCCGAATGTGCTGCTGGAAGACAAGACCGATGCCATGCTGGAGCAAACGCTGACCTCGGCCCTGTGGGCGACCTGGTGGTCCATGCGCGCGGCCATGCCGCACATGAAGGCACGCGGCTGGGGGCGCATCGTGAACTTCTACTCCATCGACACCGAAACCGGTGCCTGGCTGCACGCCGACTACAACACTGCCAAGGCTGGCATCGTGGGGTTGACGCGCAGCGCGGCGTCGGAGTGGGGCCGCTTCAACATCACCGTGAACGCGATCGCCCCCACCGCCATGGGCGCAACCTTCCACAAGCTGGCCGCCGAGAATCCCGGTTTCGCCGAGCGCTCTGCCGCCGCCCGCCCATTGGGCCGCTCTGGCGACCCCGAGGCCGACATTGGCCCGGCGGTGGTGTTCCTGTCGTGCGAGATGTCGCGCTATGTGACGGGCGAGACTCTGCACGTGGACGGCGGCCTGCACTTGCCTGGCTACAACTCCCGGCCACCGAATGTGCCGGTGCGCGAATACTGAAATCTCTCAATGCAAACGGGGCCCGAAGGCCCCGTTTGTGAGGGTTTGACTCAGCTTTAGCGCTTCGCGACCTTGATGTCGGTGGCTTCCAGATCCCAGGTCGTTGCCGTTTTACCTTCGTCGCGCAGCTGGTATTTCAAGATGCGGCCTTGCGGGTTTTTGGGCAGGCTGGTGCGGAATTCGATGTAACGCGGCAGCGCGTAGTAAGGAACTGCCGATGTAGACCACTGAAACAGAGCCTCGGCCGTCAGGGTAGAGCCTTCATTGAGGATGGCCGTGACCTTGACGTCGTCTTCGCCCTTGTCGGATGGCACGGCATGCACCGCCACTTCGGCAATGTCGGGGTGGTTGGCAAAGGCCGACTCCATCTCGAAGCTGGAGATGTTTTCGCCGCGGCGGCGCAGGTAGTCTTTTTTGCGGTCCACAAAGTAGAAGAAGCCGTTTTCGTCGAACTTGCCAATATCGCCCGTATGAAACCACATGTTGCGCATCAGCTTCAACGTATCTTCAGGCCTGCGCCAGTAGCCCATGAACATGATGTCCGGGCGCAGCGGGCGGCAGATGATTTCGCCGTGGGTATTGACGGGCAGTTCGCGGTCCAGGTCGTCCACGATGCGCACGTCAAAGTCGGGCACCAACTTGCCCGAAGAGCCCGGCGCGGCGTATTCACCGGCTGCCAGCGAAGTGATCACGCAGGCTTCGGTCAGCCCGTAGCCATTGCCACCGACCTGCTTGGCACCAAAGCGCTCGCGCCAGATGGCTTTGGTTTCTTCCGTAAACGGGTTGCCGCGCACGGTATGGATTTGGCCCACGCAGCGCTTGGCCGCATCGTTGTCGGCCGCATTGGCCAGCAGGCCTCCCATGCCACCCAGAATGGATGCAATGGTGGCACCGCTGCGCTCGACTTCGGGCCAGAAGTTGGACACCGAGAAGCGCGGAATGATGGCGACCCGCGCACCCACCAGGATATTCGACAGGATGCCCACGGCCAGCGCGTTCATGTGAAACAAGGGCAGGGGGGTGATGGTTACATCGTCGGCCGTTGCCGGGCCCGCACGCAGTTGCAGCCGCGCCAGGTTGCACATGAAGTTGTAGCTGATCATGCAGCCCTTGGACGGCCCGGTGGTGCCCGATGTGTAGATCAGGCAGGCCAGGTCCGAGGGGTTGGGTTTGTCTTCCAGTGGCGTGAGATTGCTGCCCCGGTGGCTGTCCAGCGCGTCCAGCAACAGGTTGCCGCAGGTGGTGGCGCTGGTACTGCCACGGTGCAGTACCAGCTTCACTTCGGACAACTGGTGTGCAACTGCGGAAATCCGCTCGACGTAATCGGCTTCGCACAGCACCAGGGCGGCACCCGCATCGGCGATCTGGTGGCGCAAAAAGTCCCCGCGCAGGCCTGTATTCACTGGTACGCTGACGGCACACAGTTTATTGATAGCCAACCAACTGACGACGGCATCGATGTTGTTGTCGAACATCGTGACGACGGTTTGGCCTTTTTTTACGCCCAAAACGGCCAAAGAATTAGCCAAACAGGTCGAAAATTGATCGACTTGACGATATGTGTACAGTTCTCCCGAGAAATCGAGTAAAACTCGGTCTGGATGTGCCGCGACAGCGCGCTCGAGTGCCGCTATTGCGGTGTCTTGTTGGCCAAGCGACCAGGTTTCAGATCTGTCCATGCTCACAATATCGTCCTCTTTTGAATGGCTTCACCGCTATGTTTTAAATTCTAATAACAGAATTTAATTCTATTGGCTGGATGATCAAAGCGTCATGCGGGAAAACCCGGACGTTGTTTTTTAAAGTGTTTTTTTACAAGGAGTCAGATGAAGAGCCCGAAAACTATGGCCGTCGCCGAACTGGCGCAGCCCCGTGTGGTGGCCGATGCCGAGCCTGTAGCTCCAGCGCCGACAAAACCCAAAGCAAAAGCCAAGTCCACCAGCATGGCCGAGTCCGGGTCGGTGCTGGCCGTGTCCGCGCCGTCTGCCAAGCCGGTCCGTCGGCGGGGTAACCGACGCTCAGAGCAAACCGTGGACAACATCTTCGAAGCCACCGAGCAGGTGATTTTGAAGTCGGGTGCCGACCGCATATCGATCCTGGAAGTGTGCAACGCGGCCAGTATTTCCCGGGGTACCTTCTACCGTTACTTCGCCTCGCAAGAGGAGTTGCTGAGTGCGTTTTCCAAGCACAAGCGGGAGCGGTTCCACAAATCCCTGGCCGAAGCCCTGGCCCCGTGCACCGACCCTGACCAGCGCTTTGCCACCATGCTGACCTATCTGAACAACTACCTGGACATCGGCAGTTCACGGCGTTTGTTGCTGGTAGCGCCAGAATTTGCGCTGAACTTTTTCAAGCGCATTTTTCACGATGCCGTGGTGCGCTTCCAGGATTTGCTGGCCCCGGTATTTGACGCCTGGGACGACAGCCTGGATGCCAAGCTGGACCGGGAACTGGTGTGCGAGCTGATGGTGCGCCTGGTCTTGAGCGACCATCTGGTGGCCGACGGCTCGGACCGCCTGGCGATGCCCCGCAGGATCATGCGGTTGGTGGAAACACTGCGCCGGGGCGGTGGAGGATTGGCGCGGCGCTGAGATGGTGGTGGATGGGGTGAGGGCGGTGGTTTTAAAAATTAGACACATTTGCAATATTTGTTTAATATTGGCATGATGCAGGTGTTTGAACAGGTTTTGTTGCGCTCGGCCGTGTAGCGGCGGGGTACATGCACTGGTTCAGGCACTTACAACGCGGCGGATTGGCCGCCCCCATAAAACCCCAGGAGATCCACATGCTTATCGACCTTCATGCCCATGCCCCGCACCCGGACTACTACGACCAGAACCCGTACTGGGGCCCGGCTTTCGAGTCGCAACCGGACGGCGACATCAAATTGCGCGTTGGTGACTGGATCCTGTCCTTGGGTGCGCCAGAGCGCAAAGCCGCTTTGCGCAAGGCCAAGGCCGAAGGCAATGCCCTGAATGTGCAGGATTACATGTCGCGCTGGCGCGATCCGCAAACCCGCCTGGCTGGTATGGACGCCGCGGGCCAGAACGCCCAGGTAGTGTCGGTACCGTCGCACTGCTACATGTACTGGACCGAGCTGGAGTACGCGATTCCGTTCGCCCGCAAGGTGAACGATGTGCTGGCCCAATACTGCTCGGGTGCCCCCGACCGCCTGATGTTCTGGGCGCAGGCACCATTGCAGAACCCCGTAGAAGCCGCCAAGGAAATTCGCCGTGCCTGCACCCAACTGGGTGCCAAAGGCCTGGGCGCGGGTGGCTCGAACTTCGGCGGCCTAGAGTTTGACTCCAAAGAAATGGACCCGGTGTGGGAAGCGCTGTGCGACCTGGACCTGCCGATGTTTGTGCACGGCTACAACCAGTCGGTCACCTGGGGTGACAAGGCCAACACCGACCGCTACGAGACCACGGCGATTGTCGGCATGAATTACGACGAAACCAAGGCCTTCTGGTACCTGATCAACGGTGGCGTGCTTGACCGTTTCCCCAAGCTCAAGATTTACATCACCCACGGCGGTGGTTTTGTGCCCTACCAATTGGGCCGCCTGGCACAGACCAACCCCAACCTGGACACCTTCCACAACAAGAAGCCCCTGATGGACTACTTGCCCAATTTCTATTTCGATGTCGAGCTGCACGAACTGCCCATGCGCCAGGCGCTGATCGAAGTGATTGGTGCGGACCGCATCCTGTACGGCAGCAATTTTGGCGGCAGCGATGCCGTGCGCCACGACCTGACCGACGGCCTGAAACTGTCGGACGACGATCTGCAAAAAATCCGCTGGAAAAACGCCTGCGAATTGCTGCACCTGGACCCCACCAAGCTGGGTGCCCCCGTCAAGAAGCTGGCCACGGCATGAAAATCGCCCGCTGCACCGACGGCGCAGCGCCGTTTTGGGCCGTGGTGGATGTAGAGCGCGCCGAAATCACGGCGATCCAGGGGGCGTTTGCCGAATGGGCTCCCGCAGTCACGCGCGGCGAAGGTCTGGCGGCGTTGACGCTGGTGGGCCCCGCCCGCCCGCTGAGCAGCGTGCGGCTATTACCCCCGGTCGAGAAGGTCAACCGCGTGGTGATTGCCGGTGCCAATTACGCCAAGCACCTGGCGGCCGACTTTGGTATGAAGAGCCACCACCAGCCGGTGGCCTTCTTGAAAGCCTATGGTGCCTTGATCGGCGCGAACGACCCCATCCGCTACCCACCGCTGACCCAGGAGCTGGACCACGAAGTCGAGCTGGTAGTGGTGGTCGGCGCGGAGAAGCTGGACCGGCTAGATCCCGAATCCAGCGTGCTGGGCTACACCGTGGGCAACGACGTGAGTGCCCGCGACCTGCAGCGCAGCGGGCCACCGGGCGTAGGCATGGATTTGTTCAGTGCCAAGAGCCAGGACCGCAGCACCGGCCTGGGGCCGTGGATCGTGACCCGCGACGAGTTCCCCGCAGGCAGCCCCCGGCTGCGCCTGACGCTCAAGGTGAATGGCGAAACCCGCCAGGATGCCTCTTCGGGCGACATGACCTGGAACGTGGCCGAGCTGCTGCGTTTTGTGGACGAGCGCTCGGTATTCGAGTGCGGCGACGTGCTCTTCACCGGCTCGCCCGAAGGCACCGGCCACGGAACCGGCCGTTTCCTGCACCCCGGCGATGTGGTGGAGGCCACGGTGGAAGGCATCGGCACGCTGCGTAACGTGGTGTCGGCTATTGACTCAGTATGAATGGAAAGCAAGTATGACCTTAAAGAACAACACCGTCGTGGTGGTAGGTGCCGGCCTGATGGGCACGGGAATCGCGCACGCATTTGCCAGCTCGGGCTTCACCACTGTCTTGGTGGATACCAATGCCGTGGCCGTCGAGCGGGCGCAGCAAGCGGTTCATAAAATTCTGGATGACGGCGTGAAGCTGGGCAAGGTGGAAGCGGCTGCCGCGGATGCTGCCAAAGCCCGTCTGACCGTCCACACCGACCTGGCCGTCGCCGCCACCGGCGCGCATCTGCTGGTCGAGACCGTGTCGGAAAACCTGGCCGTCAAGAAGGCCGTGGTGGCGCAGGCCGCCGCCGTGATGGCCGCCGGTGCCATTTATGCCACCAACACCTCTGCACTCAGCGTGACCGAGATCGCCACCGCCGTCGCCAACCCGGACCGCGTGGTCGGCATGCACTTTTTCAACCCGGTGCACAAGATGAAGCTGGTCGAGCTGGTGCGCGGCCTGGCCACCAGCGACGAAGCCATTGCGCTGACACGCGACTACTCCGATGCCATCGGCAAGACCTCCATTGTCGTCAACGAGTCGCCCGGCCTGACCACCAGCCGCATGTCGGCCCTGGCGGGCAACGAGGCAATGTGGATGCTGCAAGAGGGCACCGCCAGCGCCGAAGATATCGATACCGCACTGCGCCTGGGCTTCAACCACCCCATGGGCCCGCTGGAGCTGGGTGACCTGACCGGCTGGGACACCCGGCTGGCGGTATTGAAATACCTGCACCAAACCTTGGGAGAAAAATTCCGCCCGTGCCCGCTCATCATCAAGATGGTGGCTGCAGGCCGCTATGGCCGCAAAACCGGCCACGGCGTGTACCAGTATGAGAACGGCCAGCGCGTGCCGGGCTCGGGCCTCAAAGGCAGCGCGCTATGAGCCGCGATGTGGTGATCGTGGCGGCCGTGCGCACGCCTGTGGGCAAGTTTCGCGGCAGCCTGGCCGGTGTGCGCGCCGACCATCTGGGCGCGTTGGTCATCAACGAAGTGGTGAAGCGCGCGGGAATTACCCCCGATGCGGTGAACGACGTGATTTTTGGCTGCGTGACCCAGATCGGAGAGCAGTCGGCCAACATCGCCCGCACCTCCTTGCTGGGTGCCGGGTGGCCCATCACCATCCCGGGTCTGACCATCGACCGCAAATGCGGCTCTGGCGAGGCTGCAGTCCATGTGGCAGCGGGATTGATCGCCTGCGGCGCAGCCGATGTGGTGGTGGCCGGTGGAGCCGAGAACATGAGCCGTGTGCCCATGGGCAGCAACCGCGACCTGCACGGCGAAGCCTTTGGCTGGATGGCCACCGAGCGCTACGAGCTGACGGGCCAGGGCGAAGCCGCCGAACGCCTGTGCGACCAGTGGAACATCAGCCGCGAGCAACTGGATGCCTTTGCGGTCGAGAGCCACCGCCGTGCGTCCACGGCCACGCTGGCCGGTCGTTTCCGCCGCGAAACCGTGCCGGTGCCGGTAATGGCGCTGCGCGAAAAGGCGCTGGAGGAAGAAGTACCGGTGTTTGCCGCCGACGAGACCATCCGCCCCGGCACCGCCGCCGAGAAATTGGCCACCCTGAAAACCAGCTTTCGCCCCGATGGCCGCCTGACCGGTGGCAATTCCTCGCAAATCTCGGACGGCGCGGCGGTACTGCTGCTGATGTCGGCCGACAAGGCCCAGGCACTGGGTGTGAAACCCCGCGCCCGCATCTGTGCCATGGTGACCGTCGGGTCCGACCCCACCCTGATGCTCACCGGCCCGATTGCCGCGACCCGCCAGGTACTGGCGCAGGCCGGGCTGACGCTGGAAGACATCGACCTGTTCGAGGTGAACGAAGCTTTTGCATCCGTTCCCCTGGTCTGGATGCAGGAGCTGGGCATATCGCACGACAAGCTCAATGTCAACGGCGGCGCGATTGCCTTGGGCCATCCTTTGGGGGCCAGCGGCTCGCGCATCATGACAACCTTGCTACACGAAATGGAGCGCCGGGGTGTGCGCTACGGCTTGCAGTCCATCTGCTGCGCCGGGGGCATGGCCACCGCCACCATCATCGAGCGGCTTTGAAGTAGTTTCCATCCCTTTACTTGAACAGGAATCCCTCCATGACGGAATCTGCGAACCCGAGCATTTACGACATCCCGCTGCAACGCCTGAATGGCGAAGCCAGCACCCTGGCCGACTACGCGGGCGATGTATTGCTGGTGGTCAACGTGGCATCAAAATGCGGCCTGACACCGCAGTACGTGGGCCTGGAAACCCTGCACGAAGACTACGCGGGCCGCGGCTTGCGGGTGCTGGGCTTTCCCTGCAACGATTTTGGTGCGCAAGAGCCCGGTACCGAGACCGAAATCCAGGACTTTTGCCAGACCAACTACGGCGTGCAGTTCCCCATGTACGCCAAGCTGCAGGTCAACAGCACGCCCCGCCATGCCCTGTATGCGCACATGATTGCGGCCCAGCCAGAAGCCATTGCTTCCGGCAGCGACACGTTGCAGAGCACGCTGGCCAAGCACGGTCTATTGCCCAAGCATGCGACCGACGTGATGTGGAATTTCGAGAAGTTTCTGGTCGGCCGCGATGGCCGCGTGCTGGCCCGCTACGCGCCCGATGTCGCACCCACCGACCCGGCCTTGCTGGCGGCCATCGAGTCCGCACTGGGCTAGCGTCGTGTCACTGCTGCCACTGGTTCCCCTGGCGGATTTCCCACCGGCCCTGGCGCAGGCGGTGGAGCAGGGCGTGCAGACCCGCATGCTCAGCTCCACCGTGCCCATGCAGGTGTGGGCGCACCGCCCGCTGGTGGCGCAGGCGTGGCTGGCCACGCTGGACCAGTTGCATAACCACAGCATCCTGGATGCCCGCCTGCGTGAGCTGGTGCGGCTGCGGATCGCCGCGTTCACCACCTGCCGTGCCTGCCAGATGGCCCGAAAGGCAGGCGAGGTGAGCGAAGACGACATCGCCTGCCTGTCTTCCGATGATGCGCGTTTCAGTGCAGCCGAGCGTGCCGCCCTGCGCTACGCCGAGCTGTTTGCGTCGGACCCTCTAGGGATAGATGCCACCGTGTTTGCCGACCTGGGCCTGCATTTCAGCGTGCCGCAGGTGGTGGAACTCAATATGTTCTGCGCCCTGATGCTGGCCGGTGGCCGCATGACCCAGGCCCAGCAGGCGTACCAAATCTAGGCCGCCGAGGCCGCAAACCCCCGAAACTGTTCCAGCGCCACCTCCGCGCCCTCAGGCGGCTTCAGAAAGTAGCAGATCGACAGACTGCCCGCGTCAAAGCGGTAGGTCTCGATACTTTCAATCACCAGTGCGGTCCCGATGATGCAGTTGCGGTGGCGTACCGCCACTTCCTGGCCGTTGTGTATCGAGGTGACGACTTCCAGCCGGAACTGGTGGTTGTGCTTGTCCCACATTTCCTCGATCACCAGCCAGCCGTCGGTCTGGCGTTCGCGCCCCGCGTACTGGATGTCCAGTGCCACGGGAGCCATTTCCCGGTACAGGGCCATGAATCCGGCTTTGTCGTGGCCGTTCCAGCAGAGCACCTGGCCCTGCATGAAACGTTCTATAGCCTCGGATGTCGCAGTAGAGGGTCGGCCGTGATTCCTGAAAAATCCGCAGAAACGCCTCTAAGTCCCTGTAAGGCAATCAAAATTTGATCTTATAGTCGATTGGGGCCACCGGTCTCGACAGATCCAGGGTGTAGTCGCCGTAGCGATTAATGTGCGTCGTCCTGTATGGCGACAGCGCCTTCAACACGGGCTCTCCTACCTGGTAGCCCTGGCCCTGAAGCTCCTTCAGTTTGCGGGACATCCATTGCACGTTGTGCAGGATAACCATGTTGGCTACCAACTGGCTGTACTTGATGACCTTGCGCTGCTCATGCCTCAAGTTCTCGGCAATGATCCCCTCCCCGCCGAAAAAGAGCCACTTCACGAAATTGTTGAATTCTTCGCTCTTGTTGGTGGCCGCATGGATCGAGCGGCGCAGCTCCACGTCATTGATGTAGTTGAGCAGAAACATCGTACGGATTACTCGGCCAAGCTCCCTGAAGGCGAAGTACAGCTTGTTCTTGCGGCTGAAGGTACCCAGGCGCCGTAGGATCATCGATGGCGTGATCTTGCCGAGCTTGATCGACACCGCCACGCGCAGCATGTCACGGTAGTGCAAAGCCAGTAGATCCCAGTCGATGGTGCCGCGGAACAGGCTCTGGATGTGCTTGTAGGAGACACCAGGCTCGGCCCTGAAGAAGACTAACTCTTTGATGTTGCGGATGCGTGGCATCAGCTTAATACCCAGCAGGTGGGCCAGGCCGAACACCGGTGCGCTCTGGGCCTGTGTGTCACCGTGCAGGGTGTCAGGCTGGATGTCCGACTCGTTTTTGACAAGACCGTCGAGAATGTATACCGCTTCGTAAACGCCGCATGGGATGAAGTTGCCAAACAACGCGATGTACATGTCCGACACATGGTAGTAGCCAATGCCACCGTAGCCTCCATAGCGCAGGTGGTACTCGGACATCAGGTTCTGCTCGTATACATTCCATTTGGTTCCGTCGGCTGAGGCGCTTTTGCCCGTTCCCCAGTATTGCGGCAGAGAGAAGCGGTTGTAGGCGTTGACCACCTTGAAGATCGCCTTGTCCAGCCGCTCCTCTGTCACATAGTGCAGGTTGAGCCACGCCACCTGTTTCCTGGACAGGCCCTTAACCGACAGCGCGGTCTGCGTTGGTCCGAGATTGCAGCCGTAGCAGAACAAGGTGGTCAGGAAACGCTTGCGCGGATCATCGACCTTGCTCTCGAAACCTGAGAGCGGTCCGAAGAGCTTGTGCAGATCGAGCCAACGCTCGGTTTCCGTCAATACATCCAGGATGCTGGTGGTGGCCATCGAGTTCGTGATGGCCTGATCGACCTCGGGCAGCCCTTCTGGCGGCGGCGCCCGGTCGGTGCGCCGGATCAGCAGGCCCGTCTCGGTGATGTCCACATGCTCATTGTCAGGAAAACGGTCATCCACCTTTTGTGAGACATCGAGTAGTTGCTGCTTGAGCAGCGTAACGAACCCACTGCCGTCCGCCGGCAGTCCTACCATGGCGCTGTAGTCCCCCACCTCCGCATCGAACTGCTCCCAACTGACCAAGTGGTCGCGGTAATCGTCGAACTGGTCGCTGTTCTGCACGTACAGATCGCCGGACTTCAATTCTTCCATCACGTGGGAGAACACGCACAACTCCAGGTACTTCCGATGGACCAACTCCGAAGCGGCATCACTGCCCACAATCAGGGAACGCCACTTTTTGTCGACCAGCCAATCCAGGTTGACAGAGCCAAAGCCGGTATCGGCACGCACATGTTCCTTGTGGCTGGATCGAAACTGGCTGATCCATGCAATGGTTTGGAGCAGGCTCTCGTCCGGCGACGACGATTTCAGCAACATCGCGTCCAGGCACTGGAACAGCAAGGCGCGTTTGCTGCGGTAGGGCTGGAGCATGAAAGGGTAGTAGTTGTTCCCGGCAAAAGCGATGTGCTCATCGCAACGCTCGATCCAAGCAGCCGGGTCATCGCCCAGCACACCGCGCATCTTCTCGATGCGCTCTGGATCGCTGCCGCCATCATCAAAGGCGGTCAACACTTCGCGGAACTGCGCGATTAACGCCTCGCCCTGTTCGACATGCTCCAACTGATATTCTTTCAACCGGTCGCGCGCAACGTTGTGCATATTGCGCACCGAGCGGATGAAGATCTCCGCGATGTCATCGACGGCCTTCTGCAACTGGGCGTGGATCAGCAGAACGGCCAGTGCATAGCGTTTGATTGGCTTAAGCGCCATCATCTCGCGCACATTCAGGGCCCGGGCTTCCAACACGAACTGGGTACGTTTGGAGACGGGCACATCCCCGGGCTTGGGCAGACTGTCGGCCAACTTGCGGACTGCCTCGATGTGCGTCAGAAAGCTCGCCACCTCGCGCACACTGGGTTGCTTGGGCTCGCGCTTGAGTTGCTCCCACTGACTGCGGCCGGCACGCGTTGTGAACAGGTGATCGATCTGCCCGCGCTGCTTGTCATCGAGGGAGGATGCGATTCGGCGTTGGATCTCATCGTTGACCCTCGTTCTTGCTCGGGCCGCTGCGCGGGACAAGGTGACGAAGCCAGGTAGCTCGTAGCGATGGTGGAGTAATTCCTCCAGCAGCACGTTGATGATGTCAGGCAACTCCTGCTTGGTCTGGGCCGCCTTGACCGCCTGCTCCTCAAGCCAAGTCTGACCGTCAGTGCCTAGAACGCGCAGCCCGACGTACTCGCGCAGCAGTCGCTGATGTACTGTCTTGCTGCCGGACTCGTCATAGGCTTTTCGTGCAGCGGTGGGAAACACCAAAATACGCAGACACTTGCAGATGTGCCGAACGACAACTTCCGGCACATCGACCATCATGGAGAAATAGCCCAGGCGTTGAAGCACCTTGAGCTGAATGGCGATTAACGCCTGGGTGGTGACCCGTCGGTAAGCGTCGGCAATGAAGCGCCGTTCCTGCGGAGTCGGCGTGAACAGCACGAGGAGATCCTTCTCCGCAATATCCGCACCCAACTGCGGGTAGGCTGTTTCATTGATGCTGCTCATGGGTCAAGATTCTTGATGGGTGTGATTTGGTATAAGGTAAATGTTAGGTAATTTCTTACCCATGCTTTGACGCTCCCTTTTGCAAACCTCTTTCAAAACGGTTCTGCAATTCAGCTTTAGGGGTATCCAGATACCGCATGGCGGACTTGATATCTTTCCAGCCCACATATTCCATCAGTTCCTTGATGTCCCAGCCACTAGCGCGTGCCCAGCCAGCAAAGCCGCGGCGTAAGGAGTGGCTGCTGTATTCTTGGGCCGATACCAAGCCCACCTCCCTGAAAAGGCTACGCAGTATGGGAATCAGGCTGTTCGGGCTCAAGCCTTCTTTGGCAACATGGCCCCAGCGGTCGATCTTGCGAAATACGGGTCCTATGCTCAGTCCCGCTACGTCATCCCACGCTGCCAGCGCCGCCACGGGACACAAACGCGACAAAGCCGGGCACGTGAACTCTCGCCCGGCGTAATGCCGGTCCGTTTTGCTACGGTCCAGGTAGCAGGTCAGCCCTTCATCGGGCTTAACCTGGATGTTTTCCAGCTTCAAATGGACCAGTTCATCTGACCGAAATCCCCGCCAAAAACCAAGCAGAATGAGAGCCCGATCCCGGGAATGCCGCAGCATGCTCGGCCGGTCACCCCGTTGACGTGCTTCACCAATACGGAGCTCCAACCAGGAGTCCACCTGCTGTAGCTGCTCCAGTTCCAATGGCCGTGCGCGTTTTTCCATCGCGGGATGTACAGCCCGGATGCCTTTGAGGACCTGGCGAACAACGGGTGCCTTGGTGGGGTCCGTAAAGCCTTGGTCGGAATGCCACCGCGACAAGGCGGCAAGACGCTGCCGCAAGGTGTTGCTCGACAAACGCGTCGCATGGTCCGCCAGATAACGGGCAATTGCCTCACTGGTAGCCGGCAACAAACCCTGCCATTCAACTTCAAAGTGCTGGATGGCCGAGGCATAGCTGCGGCGGGTATTGGCCCGTTCAGCGGCTCTGATGAATTCATCAACGCGGTTCATTCATGCTGGCCCAATCGTTGTGGGAGGCGTATTCAGTTTGATTGTCCATATGGTACGGCAGGGTTTGAGAGGCGACACCGACAGTTTTTGGAGACTACATGGACGCAATTGCCGGGGGGAATAACAGCTTGAAAGTAGTTTCCCCCTTCCCGCTTGGTACGCTGTGCACCGTGACTTGACCTCCGTGAGCCAACATAATCGATCGGACAATCGCCAGGCCGAGTCCGGTACCACCATCCAGCCGAGCCCGGGCCGAATCAACCCGATAGAAACGGTCAAAGATTCGTTCCAGGTGAACCGCTGCGATGCCGTCACCTTGGTTGATAACCTCCACCGACACATTTCCGTTGAGGGCGGAGATCGCAACACTTACCGTCGATTTCTCAGTTGCATGGCGGATGGCGTTTGAGACCAAATTCGTAACCGCACGCTGCACCAGCCGGCGGTCCCCCATCAGAATCGCCGATCCCGTCACCACGATCGAAACCCCGCGCTCCTCGGCAATCAGCGATAGGTAGTCTGCAACCTGTTGGGATTCTGTGGCCAGGTCCATTTTCTCGCGCTGAAGAATGGTCCCGAGATGGTCAGCATGAGCGATAAAGAGCATGTCGGAAATCAAGCGAGACAAGCGCTCCAGCTCTTCTTCGTTTCCCTCCAGAACTTCTCGAAGTTGTGCCATCGTGCGGGTCTGGGACAAGGCGACCTGGGTTCTACCCATGAGAGTCGCGACCGGCGTGCGCATTTCATGGGCCAGTTCTCCAGCAAAATCTTGCAGCCTCTGGTAGCCGTCATCGACACGCTGCAGCATGTCGTTGAACTCCGTTGCCAGCTCACTCAACTCCGCAGGGAGACCGACCAAGGAGACCCGATGGTTTAAGGACTGGGTACCGATGGATGCAGCGAGGTGGTTGAAACGTCGAAGCGGCGTCAAACTGGTGCGCGCAATCAGCCAGGCGCCCAGGGCAACAACGAGCAACAGGATCGGCAAGCCGACCCATGTGGCCTTGATGAATCCAGCTAACAGCTCACTGTCATGCCTGCGATCCATTGAAAGATAGTACCGAACGGGTGACCCGTTGCGGACTAAGCCGATGCCCCGGGCAGCAGTTAGTTTTTCGTCGGTAGGTGCGGTCCAGTCGTAGGTGGTTTTCGTGTCATCCGGCTTTACGCGTAAAGCAGATACCGATTGCTGTGCAATTTTTGAAAAACTGGTCACCATTTGCCCGTTGGCAGGATCGATCAGCGCCAGATGCAGATCATCATGGCCGATCAAGAGATCTCCAAAACGGTGTCTATTCTGGTCAATCGCTTCCGGCGAGGGTATTTCCGAGAGCACATGCAAAAGCAAGTCACGCTTTCCTTTGAGCTCGTCAGCTGATCTCTCATTCAGCTGCTGCGACAAAGCAGAGAACCCAATCACGATGGCGCTACCCGTAATCAGCAATCCAAAAAATGCACTGGCTAGCGCTATGCGTGCCGCCAACGATTTCCGAGACCATAAGCGCTGCATCACGATGCCAAGCGATGCTCAAGGACGTAGCCCACCCCTCTCACGGTATGGATCAATTTGTCTTCGAAGGGATCGTCAATTTTTGCGCGCAGCCGCCGAATGGCGACCTCAATCACATTGGTATCCGAATCGAAGTGAATGTCCCAAACCAGGGAGGCAATCTGCGTCCGAGAAAGCACGTCTCCGGCTCTCTGCACCAGCAGCGTCAGCAGAGCGAATTCCTTGGCGGACAGATCGATGCGCAGCCCGGCGCGCGTCGCTCGGTGGCGTACCGGGTCAATCTCCAGGTCAGCAGCCCGCAAAACGACATCTGGGGTGACGGCCTGCCCTCGTTTGAGTAAAGCGCGCACCCGAGCCAGAAGCTCGGGGAACTGAAAGGGTTTAACCAGGTAGTCATCGGCACCCAGGCCGAAGCCGCGCACTTTTTCATCGGTGTTGCCGCGGGCGGTGAGCATCAACACGGGCACTTGCCTGGAGGTGCGGAGTGCCGAAAGCACCGCAAATCCGTCAATACCCGGTAGCATGACATCCAAAATCACCAGGTTGTGGTCCCCATTGACAGCAGCATGCAGGCCATCTGTCCCGTTGTAGGTGACCTCGACCGTATAACTGCTTTCGCTTAACCCCTGCCGCAGATACTCCGCCGCTTTGGGTTCGTCTTCGATGATGAGGATTTTCAAAAGATGCTCTGTGATGGGGTTGAGACAGTGTTTCAGAACTAGCGCATATTGCCTGTGTGCCCAAGCGAATACCGACCCGGGCGAGGCCAAACGGTCACGCCGTGCGGTTCACAGCCGACTTTGACTTTTTCGACACCTCCGTGGCCGTGTCAAACCAGTGAATCTCATTGTCATACCGGCCGTACAACCACCGCCTATTTCCGCCGCTTCTTTCTCGTTCGAGTCGAAGGGGTTTTGGTGGCTCCGTCCATTTTTTTTGATTTTCGGCCCCTCCAACAGAGGTAACCAATCAGAATCAAAAGCACAAGCGCTGGGATGCCCCCAGCGATTAGCGCCCTGGTCAATGTCTCGTGAGACGCATTGGGTATGTTGCGAAGTTCGTGGGACATGCCTTGATCAACCCAAACCTGAAGCAAAAACTATCAGTATCCACGCAAAAGCTGCCATGGATTGCACCGTGGACAGCTTCCGCCCAGACATTACTTTGCTGGCTGGATATCGGTCACCACGATGGCACCGTTAGCCTTTTCGGCTTTGAACCGAACCTTGTCGCCGGCCTTGACTTTGTCGAGCATGGCGGGGTCCTTGACTTGGAACACCATGGTCATGCCGGGCATATCGAGGTTCTTGATATCACCATGTTTGATGGTGATTTTCTTGTTGTCGGTGTCTACTTTTCGGATTTCACCTTCGGACATATCCGCGCTTGACGCAGATACCTCTTTTTTAACATCGCCCGTATTCATGGTGCTTTGGGCGTGGACGGAGCCAGCCAGCATGGCAGCGAGGACCAGCAGCAGTTTGACGTTTTTCATAGCAATTTCTTTCAATATCTAGAGGGGTACGACTGATAAATACGTGAGCTGCCGTCCGACAGAACGAGCAAAACGCTGTATGCGTCACGGGTGCTGCCAACTTCCATGCCAGGTGAACCCATAGGCATACCTGGAACAGCAAGCCCAAGCGCAACGGGTTTTTCGCCTAGCAATCGGTTTAACTCTTGCGCTGGGACGTGTCCTTCAATCACGTAGCCGTTCAGACGTGCCGTGTGACAGGAGCCAAACTTATCGGCTAAACCGAACTGCTTTCGAATGGGGGCGGTGTCGTTGACGTCGTTAATCGCGACCTCAAAGCCACTTTTACGCAAGTGCGACACCCAGTCACCACAGCAGCCACAGGTTGGTGTTTTCCACACCGTGAGTTGCTTGGTTTCAGCACGGGCCAGCGCGGTCAAGGGCTGCGCAAGGACAGCCACGCCCCATGCAGCAAGTGACTGTCCCAACACTGATCGGCGCGAAATCCCATCGATCCTTGTGATCGGCATAGCCGTCCTTTCGTGACTACGATCCCGCCTTGGAAACGTTGACCAAGCCCTTCATGCCCGCATCGAAGTGACCAGGCTGCAGGCAGGCGAAATCGACCTTCCCGGTCTTGGTGAATTGCCAAATGATTTCGCCACTTTTGCCCGGTGCGACCGAGACCATGTTGGCATCGGCATGTTCCATCTCTGGATTCTTCTTCATCACTTCGTAGTGGTCTTTGAGATCCTTTTGCGTGCCTAGAACCATTTCATGCTTGACCTTGCCTGAGTTCTTGGCGATGAATCGAATCGTCTCGCCTTGCTTGGCAGCAATTTCCGAGGAATGGAATTTCATATCGTCGGTCATGTCCACGGTAATGGTGCGTGTGACCTTGGACGCGACGCCAGGTTTTCCGATGGCAGCGTCGTCATGGCCGCCGGCATGGTTGCCGGAAGCCATGGCGCCCATGGCCAGCAGAATGCTCGGGATGGCGATCAGAATGTTGCGTGTTTTCATGATGTACCTTTCTGGGGTGGTGGTGGATAACAAACTATCAATGCTTCATATTGCCCATGACAGGCTTACGAACTTGAACCTCGACTTCCTGGGCAGGCATGTTCTGCACAGGCATGGATTTGCCGCCTTCGGATGCGAAGCGGGCTGGGTTGGGGAGTGCACCGGTCCACTCATAGGCGACCGTTCCGGCGGGGTGCTTGTACCAGCCCGGATCTTTGTAATCACCCGGTTTTTGGTCTTTGCGAACCTTGAGCATGCTGAACATGCCGCCCATTTCGACGGAACCGAAGGGCCCCTCGCCGGTCATCATGGGGGCCGTGTTGTCGGGTAGTGGCATCTCCATCTCGGCCATGTCGGCCATCCCGCGCTCGCCCATCACCATGTAATCGGGGACCAGTTTGGTAATTTGACGTGCAACATCCCGGTGGTCCACGCCAATCAGCGTTGGTACATCATGGCCCATGGCATTCATGGTGTGGTGGCTCTTATGGCAATGGAATGCCCAGTCCCCTTCCTCGTCAGCCAGGAATTCGATCTGCCGCATCTGGCCTACCGCGACATCGGTCGTGACTTCATACATGCGCGTGGACTTTGGCGTGGGGCCGCCGTCGGTACCGGTCACCAGAAACTCATGCCCATGCAGATGGATCGGATGGTTGGTCATGGTCAGATTGCCCATGCGGATGCGGACCTTGTCGTTCTTGCGCACGACCAGGGGATCGATGCCTGGAAAGACCCGGCTATTCCAGCTCCACAGGTTGAAGTCGAGCATGGTCATGATCTTCGGTGTGTACGCGCCCGGATCAATGTCGTAGGCGTTCAGCAAAAATACGAAGTCACGGTCCACTTCGTCAATCAACGGGTGTTTGGCTTTGGGATGCGTGATCCAGAAGCCCATCATGCCCATCGCCATTTGCGTCATTTCATCGGCGTGCGGGTGGTACATGAAGGTGCCAGGCCGGCGCGCAACGAACTCGTAGACAAAGGTCTTGCCGGATGGAATGGCGGGCTGGTTCAGGCCCGATACGCCGTCCATGCCATTCGGAAGACGCTGGCCATGCCAATGGACACTGGTGTGTTCAGGCAGTTTGTTGGTGACAAAGATGCGCACCCGGTCACCCTCGACCACTTCAATGGTCGGGCCAGGAGACTGGCCGTTGTAGCCCCACAGGTGGGCCTTGAATCCCGGGGACATTTCTCGCACCACGGGTTCGGCCACCAAGTGGAACTCCTTGACGCCGTTGTTCATGCGCCAAGGCAAAGTCCAGCCATTAAGTGTGACTACCGGGTTGTAGGGGCGGCCGGTATTGGGCACCAATGGGGGCATCGTGTCCGCGTTGGTTTGGAGTACGGGCTCAGGAAGGGCCGCCATCGCAACTTTGCTGACCGCGGCGGCGGCAACGGCCGTGGTGATGGCGCCGGCCCCCGTCAGGAAACTTCTTCTGTTCGTCATATTTAGTCCGTTAGATGGTTTGTGCGGTCGTTCAGTGACCTGCCGCTTCGCCGCCGCCGGTCGAGGGCGCGCTCATTGCCATGGAAGTGGGCTTGCCGGTCATGGAAGCAGCAAGTGCGGTATCCGCGAGCCAGAACTGTTGGTACGCGTTGATGGCGGCGATGACGCCGGAGATCTGGTCGCGGTTGTCTGCCAGCAACTCGAAGACCCCGATCAGCATGCCGTTGTAGCGCAGCACGTTTTCCTCGGCCATGGCCTTGCGCAGCGGAACAATTTCGTCGCGGTAATGCCTGGCGAGGTCATACGCCGTGCGATAGGCGGAATAACTTTCCCGAAGCTGGGAGGACGCACCGCGTACTGTGCTTTCATACCTGCTGGCAGCCGCCAGCGATTGGGCATTCATCGCATCACGGCTGGCGGAGCCCCAGTCAAAGATTGGAAGACGAATACCTAATTCGTAGCCTTTGCGAGGCGTTTTGGTGCCTGCAGCGTTATCGAACACGGTATCGCGGCGGATGCCGACCTCCACATCGACCAGGCTATTGATCAAATTCAACCCTTGTGACCGGCCGGCCACATCCAGTTGGTTACGCGCCATTTGGACATCCAGGCGTTGCTGCATCGCGTTGGCACTCACTACACTGGTTTGGAGTGGCTCCTTGGGTAACTCCGGCAGGCGCTCCGGCAGTTTTAACTGTTCAGCTTGGGTATCCGTCAAACCCAGTTGCCGCGTCAGTTCTTCCCGGGCGGCGGTTGCGGCATGCTGCGCCGATGCCAGTTGGGCGCTTGCGTCGGCATAAAAGACCTGTTGGCGGGCGCGCTGCAACTTGTTGAAGTTCCCCACCTGTTGCATGCGCTTGGCAAGTTCAGCTGTCGCCTGCGCGGTGCCATTCACCTGCCCAGCGTATTCCAGCGTTTGCTGAGCCGCAACTGCGCGCACCCAAGCCTGCCGCACCTGGGTCACCTGTTCAATGACATTCGCGCTAAGTTGCACCTTCGCCTGGGCAATCTGACCACGCGAAATCTGTTGGCGTTGTGGCAATGTCAACAGGTCCAATAGCCCAAAGGACAGTAGACGTCCTAATTCCAGTTCGTCGCCAAAGCGTATCCGCTCAAATGTAAAAACCGGGTTCGCGATACGTCCCGCCTGGTTGGCCTGGGCCATGTCGGACCAGCTTTGGGCCAACAGTGTCTGCACTGCAGGGCTGTTGGCCAACGCCAATTGCACGGCGTCGTCCATGCTCAAAGGCTTGGCCAGGAGTTCGCTGCTGAGTTTGCTGCGCGCTTGCTGTTGCTGCTCAGTGCGGCTGAGTTCCAGCTTGCCTTGGGTAAAAGACTTGGTTGCCCCATTGGTGTCCGCCAGAGCCTGGTCCATGTTGACTGACGCGCAGCCTGTCAGCACCACAGCGGCCGTGGCCATCGCGCTCAAACGAAATATCTTGCTCATGCTTCTTCCTGTCACGGTTTGGCCTGTGGCGCATTCTTGGCGGGGGTTTCCACCGGATCGGGAGCCTGCGGCTGCCGGGCCTCCTTGGCGTAGACACGCCAACCACCAATACGGCCAGCGGTGTCATTGGCCTCCTTCCAGTTGGCAGTTTTTTCGTCGGTGTAGGGCTGGTAGCCATCCAATGCGGACCGGTACTTAGCTGGCTCCGCTTGGGTATTAGGCGTAGCAGGCGTCGGATCTGTTGTCTGCGCAGCCGCAACAACGGGCAACGCGCACATGAAGACCAGCCAGTGGGCTAGTGGGGGTTTGAACATGGGTTCCCTCGTGATTTCAAAGAAATGGCAGGCATCAGCACTCCTGCAAGGAGCGTCGACGGCAATCAATGAAAAGCGCCCCGGATTGCGGTGCTTACGGCACGCAATCCAACAGGCGCATCAGACGCGAGGTGGTTTCTCGGGGAGGCGCGAGGCTACGACTTGGATCAAGACGATGGGCTCGGCGAGGTATGACGGTGGGGGAGATCCAACCGCAGCAGACACGGGGAGATCATTGATCCAGACGGCGCTGCAGCAGGCCGCACAAATGCCGCACTTATGGGTAGCGTCGGTGAAATGCTTCTGGACATCCGGCGATTGCGAGGAGGTTTCTTCCATGCCCATGTGGCCGGAATGATCATGCTGCACGAAACCATCATCAGCCGCATGGTGCTCCATTGCGGGCGAAACCTGAACCAAGTTGGGCGAACTAGAGGCTCCCATCCCGCAAAATAGCATCGATGCGGCGGCAAAACCCTGTAGGGGTAGTGCCAGCATCATCAGCCACAGCAGGAGTGTTCGGAAACGCAACATAGAGCGGGCAATTTTATATAAATTAACGGCTTGCAAGAAATACGTACATGCTTTTACAGCACTAACTAGAAATACTTATCACAGAGGGAGCCTTTTTATGCGGGCTCTTTCCGTGATCTCCGGGTATGGGCAGGACGGGTAAACGGACAGCGAGCAGAGGAAGCGGCCTATGACTTTGTGCCACCCGCTGCCTGTGCGCCGCTTTTGTACAAGCCGACAGGTAGAACCGCTTCCTTACCCACGTCCCGAGTTGGATCGGGTCGCGACAGCCAGGAATGCAGTTCAGCTGGCATTAACGCTTGCCATGTTTTTGCAATGCCTGATTCAGGCGGGCAACTTCGTCACCAATCATGGTGATGGATTTACCATCTGCCGTCTCCATGACGGTGCTGTGGTTCAGGTGAGAGGCTCGACCGTATTTGTCTTCCATGGCCATCTTTCCATCGCTGAACTCGTGCAATGTGGCCCCTCCTTTCAAGGGCGTGGATTTGACGATGCCACTTGAATCCAGAGCGAAGGCGGACAGTGCGGGAAGCGTAAGAGCCAGAACAATGATGGATTTGCGAATGGACATGATGGGTATCTCCTTGACTAGTTTAGGTGCCCAGATTGACCTAGGCGGTGATACAAGCACTGCATCACTGGTACTAAATGTAGATTTCAAGGGTCATGCCCTGGCTGACGGAAACATTACAAGTTTGATATCTAGGCTGGGTATGACCTCATAGATCTCAGTACCGAATGCCAGCGAAAACTGCCTTCGGCTACGCCAGACCTTTGGTGCCGCCCAGTCAGATGCGAGCGCGTATTCAGGCGGCCAGATGAACTGGAATTGATTTCGTCTCAGTGCGCTGACGCACAGATGTTCACGGCAAAGTGGCAGAAGATTAGCTCGCAACGTGCGATTTTTCGCCCCTCATCGCGCCAATACGAAGAAGCTTCACATCTACATCAGGAGATTTACATGCAATTCGAATCCCATAAATCAGTTCGAGCCCTGTGCCTTGCCCCGATTGCAGCCCTTTGCTTCACATCTTGGGGGTACGCCCAGACAGCTGCGCCCGTGAAACCTTCTGCAAGCATGGCATCCGGTCAGATGTCGCACGATGGGGCAGGCTCAGATGGTATGAAGTCCTCTATGGCGATGGGCATGGACAAAATGCAAAAAATGCCCATGTCCGGCGATACCGACAAGGATTTCGCGATGATGATGAAAGTGCACCATCAGCAAGCTGTGGACATGGCGCGTATGGAGCTGAAACACGGCAAGTCGGCAGAGATGAAAAAGATGGCCAAGCAGATCATCGCGGCACAAAACAAAGAAATTGCCCAGTTCGACCGGTGGTTGGCCCAACAAAAGTAGGTTAAGCCTGACGCTTCGCCTCAAGCTAAGAGGAATTTACTGCAAGCGTCGAAATAATCGGACATGGGGACTCCTTCCCTGCATGTTCACACGAGTGGATCAAGTGCGATAACGCGTTCTGCATTCGGGTCAAGTCTGCCAGCTTGGTCTGAATTTCCATTAATCGGTCATTAGCGATACGGCGAATCGCGGTACGGTCTGCGCCATCTTCCAACAGCAGCAGTTCGGACACCTGCTCCAACGAAAACCCCAGTTCCTGTGCCCGTTTGATGAAGCGGATGCGCTCGCCCAGTACCACCGGGTAGTGTCGGTAGGTACCTGACGATTCGGGTATCGGCAGCAAGCTGCGCTGCTGGTAGTACCGGATGGTCTCAACACCTACGCCCGCTGCTTTTGCGAGTTTGCCAATGGTGAGGGTTTCAGTGATGGCCATGAAATTATCCAAAAAAACAACTTGACTCTGGGGTTGACTACGGAGTTTAAGCTCGGCGTATTAATCTGCAAAGGAATCCGCAATGGAACACTCCCATGACGATACGCCACAGCCTGCGAGCATGGACAAAGCTGCACCAAGCTGCTGCTCACACAAAGCCGGTAAGGACACGGCAACGCCCAACACGGTCGTTTCTCCACTGAAAGACCCGGTGTGCGGAATGACCGTCACCGCACAGTCCCCGCACGTCTTCGAACATGCAGGCAACAGCTACTTCTTTTGCAGCGCAGGTTGCAAAGCTAAATTTTCTGCCAATCCTGCCAAGTACATGGCAGCTAACGACACAACGCATAGCCCTGCGGAGCCATTGCCTGTCGGCACCACCTACACCTGCCCCATGCACCCCGAAATCCGGCAAGACCATCCCGGGGATTGCCCCAAGTGCGGTATGGCGCTGGAGCCTGAAATGCCCAGCCTGGACGAAGCAGAGAACCCTGAGCTGGTGGCTTTCCGCCGTCGCTTCTGGTGGACCTTGCCACTGAGCGTGTCCGTCATGGTGCTGGCCATGCTGGGCCACCGCCTGAATTGGTTTGATATGCAGGTGCAAAGCTGGATCGAACTGACGCTGAGCCTGCCCGTGGTGCTGTGGGCGGGCTGGCCATTCTTTGTCCGAGGTGGACAGTCGGTGCTGAACCGTAGCCCGAACATGTGGACCTTGATCGGTCTGGGCACTGGTGCTGCTTTCGTTTATAGCGTGGTTGCCACGCTTGCGCCGCAGATCTTCCCGGCATCGTTCATGTCCATGGGGCGGGTCGCGGTGTACTTCGAGGCGGCGGCTGTCATTATTTCACTCACGTTGCTGGGCCAGATACTGGAACTGAAGGCCCGCTCTCAAACCTCGGCCGCGATCAAATCGTTGCTGGGATTGGCGCCTAAGACAGCGCGCCGCATCGCCGCCGATGGCAGCGAGGGCGATATTCCCTTGACCCACGTGCATGTGGGTGACCGCCTGCGGGTGCGCCCCGGCGAAAAGGTGCCGGTCGATGGCACGGTGCTGGACGGTGAGAGCGCGGTAGATGAGTCCATGCTCACAGGCGAACCGATGCCGATCACCAAGCGCAGCGGTGACAAACTGATAGGCGCCACCCTGAACACCTCGGGGGCACTCACCATGCAGGCCGAGCGGGTGGGCTCTACCACCATGCTGTCGCAAATCGTGCAGATGGTCGTACAGGCGCAGCGCTCCAAAGCGCCGATGCAGCGCATGGCGGACACGGTAGCGGGCTATTTTGTGGTGACCGTTGTTTTGATTGCGCTGCTGACCTTTTTTGCCTGGGGGGTGTTTGGTCCTGAGCAAGGCTGGATCTACGGCCTGATCAACGCGGTGGCGGTACTCATCATCGCCTGCCCTTGTGCGCTAGGCCTCGCCACGCCGATGTCCATCATGGTAGCCACCGGACGAGGCGCCACCCATGGCGTGCTGTTCCGGGATGCTGCGGCGATCGAGAACTTCCGCAAAATCGACACCTTGATCGTCGACAAGACCGGCACCCTGACCGAAGGAAAACCGGTGTTCAACCGTGTTATCCCTGCAAGCGGCTTCCAGGCTGACGAAGTATTGCGCCTGGCCGCCAGTCTGGACCAGGGCAGCGAGCACCCGTTAGCCGACGCTATGGTGAAGGCGGCCCGTGCACAAGGACTGGCATTGGAGAAAGCAGACGGGTTTGAATCCTCCAGCGGTATCGGTGTACGAGGAAGCGTGGGTGGCAAAAAGCTGGCGCTGGGCAACACGACGTTGATGGAGCAAACCGGGGTTGCGGTGGCAGCCCTAGCTTTGCAAGCAGAGAGCTTGCGCACAGAGGGTGCCAGCGTCATGTACCTGGCGGTGGACGGAAAACTGGCCGGATTACTGGCTGTTTCGGACCCCATCAAGCAGAGCACTGCAGCGGCCCTTGCCGAACTCCAAGCGGCAGGCATGCGCATCATCATGGCGACGGGCGACGGCCTGACGACCGCCAAAGCAGTAGCGACCACATTGGGGATTGAGGAAGTGCATGGCGAAGTGAAGCCCGCCGACAAATTGGCCTTGGTGGAGAAACTGCAGAAGGAAGGCCGCTTCGTGGCCATGGCAGGTGACGGCATCAACGATGCTCCTGCGCTAGCGAAAGCCGATGTGGGCATCGCCATGGGTACCGGCACAGATGTCGCGATGAACAGCGCCCAGGTCACCCTGGTCAAGGGCGATTTGCGGGGCATTGCAACTGCACGGGCTCTGTCTAACGCCACCATCGCCAATATGCAGCAGAACTTGGCATTTGCATTTTTCTACAACGCATTGGGTGTGCCCCTGGCAGCAGGTGTGCTGTTCCCCTTTACAGGGTGGCTGTTGTCGCCGATGGTGGCCGCGTTGGCGATGAGCCTGAGTTCCGCGTCGGTCATTACCAATGCGCTGCGGTTGCGCCGGTCGGTGCTGAAAGCCTGAGTACAGCGTCAATTTAGGCAACATGCAAAGGTAAGCTCAGCGGATAGTCGAAAAATTAGTGGCTCCACGTCGCTGCGGCAGTCAAAATAGCGCTTGCCACAAACAGGAACTTTTCTGTACTGACATCAGTCGGAAACGTTCAATTGCCAAACACCTGCAGCGTAACCATCGTTCTTATAAGACCATGCCGTCCCGTCGCCAATCCCGCCTCATCACCGTGTTCATCGCACTGGTGAGCCTGCTGTTCATGCAGCTGGCGGTGGCCGGGTACGCGTGTCCCGGTGTCCAGCAAAAGGTCGTAGAAGCGTCCACCATGGACGAGGCCAAAATGCCTTGTGCCAAATCCATGCCCATGGCCATCGGCATGGACGATGAGCAGCCCAACCTGTGCCTGGCACACTGCCAGGATGGACATCAAACGGCAGACCGGTACGAACTGCCCGCGCCATTGGACATCAGCGCGGTGCCGGTCAGCTTCCTGATGCCGGATATCACGCCGGTATTTTTTGGTGCGCCACTGCAACGGCCTCACTTGAAGCGCACCACGGCACCGCCCCTGGCCATACGGCACTGCTGCTTCCGAATTTGACCCTCCAGACGACCTTGCACTGACAGCCTTCGGGCTGGCGCAGTGCTTTTGTCGCGCGCGTCTGCGCTTGCCAGGTTTTCCCTGCGCGAGCGCGCCGGGCCGACATGAAACCACCGTTTCCTTGTCTGGAGATTCCATGTTTTCTGTTTTATTGAAGGGTGTGCCCCCATGCCTTCGGCACCGCCATGGGGCCTACCTGCTGATCCTGGGTTCGGCCATGCTAAGCCTGGGTGCCCACGCTCAGCAGGCATTAAGCCTCGACCAGGCGTTGCAACTTGCACAGGAGCGGTCGCGGCAACTCGTAGCGCAAGATGCTGTTGCACGCTCTTCCCGCGACATGGCCGTCGCCGCCGGGCAACTGCCCGACCCGGTCCTCAAAGCGGGGATCAACAACCTGCCTATCAACGGCGAAGACCGTTTCAGCGTCACGCGGGACTTCATGACCATGCGCTCAGTTGGTGTGATGCAAGAAATCACCCGTGGCGACAAGCTCAAGGCCCGCTCCGCCCGCTTCAACAGAGAAGCCGAGGCGGCCGAAAGCAGCCGTGCCGTAGCACTGACTAACCTGCGCAGAGATACCGCGATGGCCTGGCTGGACCGCTACTACCAGGAGCGCATGCTGGACATCTTGCGCGCACAGCGTGCCGAGGCGGGTTTGCAGATAGAAGCCTCCGATGCCGCTTACCGGGGCGGACGTGGCACCCAGACCGATGTGTTCTCCGCACGCTCGGCAGTGGCCCAGATAGACGACCGCATCCAGCAAACAGAGCGCCAGATCGGTAGTGCCAAGATCAAACTGGCACGCTGGATTGGAGAGCCTGCCAGCCAGTCTCTGGCCCTTCCACCCAGCTTGGCACAAGTACATCTCGATCCGACCAGCCTGGACTCCCAGTTGGCACACCATCCAGAGATCGCGCTGATGGCCAAGCAGGAAGAAGTTGCGCAGGCAGACGTGGATATCGCGCAAAGCAACAAACGCTCCGATTGGAGTGTGGAGCTGATGCTCAGCCAGCGTGGCCCCGCCTACTCCAACATGGTGTCGGTCAACGTCTCGATCCCACTGCAATGGGATCAGAAGAACCGGCAAGACCGTGACGTCGCCGCCAAGCTTGCCATCGCTGAGCAGATGCACGCCCAGCGCGAAGAAGCCACGAGGGAACATATCGCCGATACCCGCATGTGGCTCCAGCAATGGCAGAGCGACCGTGACCGCGTGGCCCATTTTGATAGCACGCTGGTGCCGCTGGCCGCCGAGCGCACCCGGGCCGCCATTGCCGCCTACCGGGGCGGCAGCGGCTCACTGACCTCCGTGCTGGAAGCCCGGCGCATGGAGATTGACACCCTCATGGACCGCTTGCGCCTGGAAATGGAGGCCGCCAGCCTATGGGCACAACTGGAATACCTGCTACCCGCAGACCACACAGCCGCAGTCGAAGGCCCAGTGCCTTCACAAGCAGCCACCACGACAGCAACGGAGAAATAACCATGATGCAACCCAAACCCTTGCTGATCAGCCTGGTCTGTGCCGGTGTACTTGGGGCCGCAGGCTACGGCCTCTACGCCATGGGCATGCACCGTGGCATGGGTGCGGCTGCCACGCCCGCGTCTTCAGGCCCAGTTGCGGCTGAACAGGCGTCGATACCGGATGCCGGTCCGCAAAGCGTAGCCCAAGGCGAGGAAGCCACCCGTCGACACATTGCAACCGGTATCAAGGCCGGCGATGTCGATCCCACCAACGGCAAGAAGATCCTCTATTACCACGACCCCATGGTGCCGGGTAACAAGTTCGACAAACCTGCCAAGTCTCCGTTCATGGACATGATGCTGGTACCCGTCTATGCCGACAGCGACGGTGATGGCAGCAAGGTCACGGTGAGTTCGCGTATCCAGCAGAACCTGGGCGTGAGGACTGCGGAAGTGACACAAGGCACGCTGTCTCCCCAGCTATCCGCCGTCGGCAATATCGCCTTCAACGAGCGTGACCAAGCCTTTGTACAGGCCCGTGCCACGGGTTACATCGAACGCCTGCACGTGCGCGCCACGCTGGACCGCGTCAGCAAAGGCCAGCCGCTGGCCGAACTCTATGTGCCGGACTGGATTGCGGCACAGGAAGAATTTCTCTCGGTGCGGCGCATGCAAGGTACGGATCTGGCCAGCCTGGTCGATGGTGCGCGTCAGCGCATGCGCCAGGTGGGCATGAACGACGAATTGATCCGTTTGGTGGAAAGCAGTGGCAAGACCCAGCCACGGACCACCCTTGTCGCACCCATTGCGGGTGTGGTGGTAGAGCTGATGGCCCGCGAAGGTATGACCGTTATGCCGGGCGCAACACTGTTCCGTATCAACGGCTTGTCGTCCGTCTGGGCGAACGCTGAAATACCGGAAGGCCAGATTGCATTGATCCGCCCTGGCACCAAGGTCCAGGCCAACAGTGCCGCCGCACCCGGCACAGCCCTGCATGGCACGGTGCAAGCCTTGTTGCCGGAAGTGAATATGGCAACCCGTACCCTTAAAGCCAGGGTGGAGCTGGCCAACCCTGGCAATCTCCTGGTGCCCGGCATGTTCGTCAACATGCAGTTCATGCACACGCGGGCCGAGAAATCCCTGCTGATTCCGACCGAAGCGGTGATCCAGACCGGCAAGCGTGCCGTGGTCATGCTGGCCGAAGACAAGGGCAAGTTCCGTCCTGTCGAAGTGGAAACCGGTATTGAGAGCAATGGACAGACCGAGATCAAACGTGGCCTGCAGGCCGGGCAGCGCGTGGTCGTGTCGTCCCAGTTCCTGATCGACTCAGAGGCCAGCCTCAAAGGCATCGAAGCCCGTCTGAACGATGCACCCCAGCCCAGTGCGGCCAACACGGCGCCCCGCCATGAGGGAGAAGCCAAGATTGACGCCATCGGTAAAGAGGCCATCACGCTGTCGCATGGACCGATTGCATCCCTCAAATGGGGTGCCATGACCATGGACTTCAAGCTTCCCGCCAGCGGCAAGCCACGCAATCTGGAGCCCGGAGACCGGGTCGGTTTTGAGTTCTACATGGACGCCGAGGGTTTGCCACAACTCACGCGCATCACCCCCATGGCACTCGCCCCCCAGGCTACGCCCGCCAAAGTGACGGGAAGCAAGCCATGATCGCCAAATGCATCCGCTGGTCCATCGCCAACCGCTTCCTGGTGCTGTTGGCAACGTTGATGTTGTGCGCCTGGGGTGTCTATTCGGTTATCCGCACGCCGCTGGACGCACTGCCTGACCTGTCCGATGTACAGGTCATCATCCGCACGACCTATCCGGGCCAAGCTCCACGCATCGTAGAGAACCAGATCACCTACCCGCTGACGACCACCATGCTCTCGGTGCCTGGGGCCAAGACGGTGCGCGGCTATTCGTTCTTTGGCGATAGCTTTGTCTACGTGCTGTTCGAGGACGGCACCGACCTGTACTGGGCGCGGTCACGCGTGCTGGAATACCTGAACCAGGTGCAGTCACGCCTGCCGGCAGCCGCCAAAGCTTCTATCGGACCCGATGCCACCGGTGTGGGCTGGATTTACCAGTACGCACTGGTAGACCGCAGCGGCACACAGGACGCTTCGCAGCTGCGTGCCCTGCAAGACTGGTTTCTCAAGTTTGAGTTGAAAACCATCCCCAACGTGGCCGAGGTGGCTTCCATTGGTGGCATGGTGCGCCAGTACCAGATCGTGCTCGACCCGAACAAGCTGGCCGCCTATGGCATCCTGCACACCAAGGTGGTCGAGGCCATACAGAAAGCCAACCAGGAAACCGGTGGCTCGGTGCTGGAATTGGGTGAGGCTGAGTACATGGTGCGTGCCTCCGGCTATCTGCAAGGTCTGGACGACTTCCGTAAGGTGCCCTTGATGACCACCGCTGCGGGTATATCGGTGCGCCTGGGCGACGTGGCCCGCATCCAGCTTGGCCCGGAAATGCGCCGTGGCATCGGCGAACTCGATGGGGATGGCGAGGCGGCGGGCGGTGTGATCGTAATGCGCTCCGGCAAGAATGCGCTGGAGACCATCGCTGCGGTGAAGGAAAAGCTCAAAACCTTGCAGTCCAGCCTGCCCAAAGGGGTAGAAATCGTGCCCGTCTACGACCGCTCCAACCTAATTGAGCGAGCGGTGGACAACCTGACGCACAAGCTACTGGAGGAATTCATCGTCGTCGCGGTCGTGTGTTTCATCTTCCTGTTCCACCTGCGTTCTGCCCTGGTGGCTATCGTCTCACTGCCACTGGGCATTCTGGCCGCGTTCATCGTCATGCACTACCAAGGCGTGAACGCCAACATCATGTCGCTCGGGGGGATTGCCATTGCCATCGGGGCCATGGTCGATGCGGCGGTGGTGATGATCGAGAACGCGCACAAGCATCTGGAGCAATGGGGCCATGCACATCCAGGGGAAACACTACACGGGGAAGCCCGCTGGCGCGTGATCGGCGATTCGGCCGCAGAAGTAGGACCGGCACTGTTCTTCTCGCTGCTGATCATCACCCTGTCGTTCATCCCGGTGTTCACGCTGGAAGCACAGGAAGGCCGTCTGTTCTCGCCCCTGGCGTTTACCAAGACCTATTCGATGGCAGCGGCGGCGGGCTTGTCGGTGACCTTGATCCCGGTGCTTATGGGCTACCTCATTCGCGGCCGCATCCCCGACGAAAAGAACAATCCGCTGAATCGCTTCCTGATCGCGATATACCGCCCTCTGCTGAATGCCGTACTGCGCGCGCCCAGGATGACCCTTGTGGTCGCAGCTGTGCTGCTGGTATTGAGCCTGTGGCCTCTGCAGCACATCGGTGGCGAATTCATGCCGCGCTTGGATGAAGGCGATCTGCTCTACATGCCGTCCGCTCTGCCGGGGCTTTCCACCGGCAAGGCCAGCGAGCTGCTGCAGCAGACCGATCGCCTGATCAAGACCGTGCCTGAAGTGGCCAGCGTCTACGGCAAGGCCGGACGGGCCGAGACCGCTACCGACTCCGCACCCATGGAGATGTTCGAGACCACGATCCAGTTCAAGCCGAAAGAGCAGTGGCGACCCGGCATGACGCAGGACAAGCTGGTGGAGGAACTGGACCGCATCGTCAAGGTACCGGGCCTGGCCAACATCTGGGTGCCACCGATCCGCAACCGTATCGACATGCTGGCCACCGGCATCAAGAGTCCGGTGGGGGTCAAGGTGGCAGGGACCGACCTGGTCGAGATTGACCGCATCGCTGGCGAGATTGAGCGTGCGGTGAAGGACGTGCCGGGTGTGAGTAGCGCCCTGGCTGAGCGCTTGACCGGTGGCCGCTATGTGGACATCAACATCCGCCGGGAGGATGCTGCGCGCTTTGGCCTGAACATTGCCGATGTGCAATCGGTGATCTCGTCAGCAGTGGGTGGCGAGAACATCGGCGAGACCGTCGAAGGCCTGCAACGCTTTCCCATCAACCTGCGCTATCCCCGCGAAATCCGGGATTCGCTGGAAAAGCTGCGCGTACTGCCTATCGTCACTGAGCGCGGCCAGCGCCTGGTTCTGTCGGATGTGGCTGATATCCGCATCACCGACGGCCCGCCCATGCTGCGCAGCGAAAACGCCCGCCTGTCCGGCTGGGTCTATGTGGACATCCGTGGGCGCGATCTGCGCTCCGCGGTGCAGGACATGCAAAAGGCGGTGGCACAGCAGGTCAAGCTACCACCCGGCTACTCTGTATCTTGGTCGGGCCAGTTCGAGTATCTGGAACGCGCCACGGCCAAGCTCAAGGTGGTGGTGCCGTTCACGCTGCTCATCATTTTCGTGCTGCTGTACCTGACGTTTGCCAGCTTTAGCGAAGCGGTGCTGATCATGGCGGCGTTGCCATTCGCGCTGGTCGGAGGTATCTGGCTGCTCTACCTGCTGAACTACAACCTGTCGATTGCCGGTGCGGTGGGCTTCATCGCCCTGGCAGGGGTGTCCGCCGAGTTCGGCGTGATCATGCTGCTGTACCTGAAGAACGCCTGGCAGGAACGGCTGGACCAGGGCAAGAGCGGCGAAGCCGACCTGCTCGATGCGATACGCGAAGGCGCGGTGCTGCGGGTGCGACCCAAAGCCATGACGGTGGCAGTCATTCTTGCTGGCTTGTTTCCGATCATGTGGGGCACCGGTACCGGTTCCGAAGTGATGCAGCGCATCGCCGCACCGATGGTCGGCGGAATGATCACTGCACCCTTGTTGTCGATGTTCGTGATTCCAGCGGCCTACCTGCTGATGCGGCGCCCACGAGAACTCAAGGCCAGTAGCGCGGCAAAACCTGGCAGCCCGCGTTCTGGAGCAGGTAATCCAGCCGACGTCCTTTGAAACCCTTTCCCTTAACCACTCTGAAACGGAGAATCCCATGAAGAAAACCACCACCCTGATCCTGGCCGTCACGCTGTCGGCCTCTGCCGCATTCGCACAGCAGAAGATGGACAGCATGAAAACCATGGACATGGCCAAGAAGCCAGCCGCCGAAGCCTCGATGGCTCAGGCACCCCAGATGACCCACAAGGCTGTGGGCGTAGTCAAGAAGCTGGATGCCAAGGCGGGCGTGGTCACACTGGCCCATGAGGCCGTCAACAGCCTGAACTGGCCACCGATGACCATGGGTTTCAGAGTCAAGGAGAAGATGCTGTTGGACAAGCTAGCCGTGGGCAAGAAGGTGGACTTTGAGTTCGTGCAGAACGCGGAGGGCTACGTCATCACTGCAGTGAAATAGGCTCCAGCCCGACGGGGGCAATGCTAGGGGAACCCAACATTGTTGTCTTAATGGGTGGCTCTATGTATCCTATCCAGAGGGATAGGATAAAATCTATGTATGAGCACCCATACATCGCATCCCGACATCATCAAACGGCTCAAACGCGCCGAAGGCCACCTCAAAAGCATCATTACCATGATGGAGAAAGGTCGCCCCTGTCTCGATCTTGCCCAACAGCTACAGGCGGTAGAGAGCGCCGTCGGCAATGCCAAGAAGACGCTAGTGCATGACCACATAGACCATTGCCTGGAGCACGCCGTCCGTGACGGCATGCAGAACCCGGATGAAACCATCCGCGAGTTCAAAGCTATCACCAAGTACCTTTGAGGTAGCAAGATGACTGACTTTTCTACTTTGCTGCAGCAAGGCAACGCTTGGTTGTTTATCCCTAGCGCCATTCTTTTAGGAGCCCTGCACGGCTTGGAGCCTGGTCACTCCAAGACCATGATGGCCGCCTTCATCATCGCGGTCCGCGGCACAGTGGCGCAAGCGGTGCTGCTAGGTCTGGCGGCCACGTTGTCTCATACCGCCATCGTCTGGGCCATTGCATTGGGTGGCATGTATTTCAGCCAGCAATGGAGTGCGGAAACCAGCGAGCCGTACTTGCAAGTCGCATCGGCCGTGCTCATCATCGGTACAGCGCTGTGGATGTTGTGGCGCACCTGGCGCGAACAACAGGTGGCCCGTGAAAGCCATGACCACGATCATGACCATGGTCGCGATGAAACCAAGCGAATCGATACGGGCCACGGCGTGGTGCGGTTGGAGGTCTTCGAAGACGGCGTGCCGCCTCGCTTCCGCCTATTCCGCGACGGATCGCACGGCCATGTATGGGCTGCCGACCAGGTACGGATTGAAACGGAACGTTCGGACGGAACGCGTCACGCCTTTACTTTTGTGCAACGCGACGGTTTCGTGGAGTCCGTGGAAGAGATTCCCGAACCGCATGAATTCATGGCCCGTTTGCGTCTGGGTCATGAGCAGCACAGCCATGACTACGACGTGGAGTACGTCGAGCACCATCACCACCACGCGATCAAAGCCCTGGAGGGGCTGGATGTCGCGGCACCAGGCTACCAAGACCCCCACGAGCTGGCGCACGCCAACGACATCCGTCGCCGCTTCACCAACCGAGAGGTCACTACGGGGCAGATCGTCATGTTCGGACTGACGGGCGGGCTGATACCTTGTCCGGCGTCCATTACCGTGCTGCTGCTCTGCCTGCAACTTAAGAAGATTACGTTGGGCGCGACCTTGGTGTTGTCTTTCAGCATTGGCCTAGCGGTCACGATGGTGATGGCCGGTGTCGTGGCAGCGGTGAGCGTGAAGCACGCATCGAAGCGGTGGAGTGGGTTTGGCGAGTTCGCCCGCAAAGTGCCTTATTTCTCCAGTGCTTTGATTTTGCTGGTCGGTTTCTATGTCGGCTACCAGGGGCTGCACGCACTGCTTTAATCGGGGAGGACTGGGAGTCCTCAGCAGGGTACTGGATTACTCATGGCGTTCAAGCAATGAGCTTGCGGCATATACAATAGATGAATTGCTGGTCGACGCCGAAGGGCGTGCGGTGTACCTGCTCTTCGTGTATCACCATCGAGAACGTATCGTCGAATTCGGCGTGTAATTCCTCCGGCGCGTAGCGCATGACTGGCAGACCGCTGCATTGTGTCGGTCCATCTGAGCCAAATGTGGCCATGATGACATGCCCTCCAGGCTTGACCGCCCGTAAGACCTGCCGCACATAGGCAACTTAATCTTCCTGTCCGGTTAAAAAGGGGGAAACAGCCCGGTCGTGTCAAACGGGGCGGTATAAGCCAGTCCAAGTTTTACGCCGCACCCCCTCTCGACTTCAGACTGTCAGTTTTCGGTCGGCGGCAACAGAACACAATCCTCGATGTCTATCGTAGAAACTACAAAATCCGAATATATGTGCAGACGGTCTCCATTCCAGGCAAGCATCTCCGCGTAATGTCAAACGAAAATGATCATAGATGGCAAACGTGGACCCGGTTCAGGTGATTGGAATAAGTCCACTTGACCATGCATGCTCATCCGCGGATATCCACGACAAAAGTATGTCCAGCGGCATGGGTTTTCCAATGTAATAGCCTTGGCCTTCATCACAATGGTTCGCCTGAAGAAAAGCTAATTGCTCGGACGTTTCAATACCTTCGGCAATCACTGGAATGCGCAGACTGTGCCCCATGGAGATGATGGCCACCGCCAAGGCGGCATCATCAGGATCGCTGATGACATCGCGAACGAATGACTGGTCGATCTTTATTTTGCTAATCGGAAAGCGTTTGAGATAACTCAAGCTGGAGTAACCGGTTCCGAAATCATCGATAGCGATGGAGACACCCAATGCATCCAGTTCATGCAAGGCCGTTGCCACGCCACTGCGCTCATCCATCAAAACACCTTCGGTTATCTCGATCTCCAACAAGCTGGAGTCAAGATGGCTTTGCATCAATGTATCTTGGACTAAATTCACCAGATCGCCGTTCATGAATTGGCGCGGAGAAACATTAACGGCAACCTTGACTGGTGAGCCAAAAGCTTCGGCGATCCTTATCGCATCGAGGCACGCAGTTTTGAGCACCCACTCACCGATTGGCACAATCAAGCCAGTCTCTTCTGCCAATGGAATGAAAGTAGCCGGGGAGATATATTGTCCATCCGGTTTACGCCAACGCAGCAAAGCTTCAACCCCGAATATGGTTTTGGACTTCAGATCCGCCTGGGGTTGGTAAAACAGTGTGAACTCGCCCGCATCCAATGCATGGTGCAAGTCGCGCTCCAAGTGCAGGCGTTCGGTGGCTCCATGGTCCATTTGGGGCGAAAATACTTTATAGCCATTTCGACCATGCTCCTTGACCCAGTACATGGCTACGTCGGCGCAGCGCAACAATTCATTTATGTCTTTTCCATCGCCAGGACACGTGCTTATGCCCATGCTCGACGTCATATGCAGTTCCTGCAGGCCCACATCCAACGCCGGCACCAAAGCCCGGACGATACGTTCTGCAACCAGCCGGGCACCGCCATCATCGCTCTCGGTGAGCAGCACCACAAATTCATCACCCCCCATACGAGCCAAAGTATCGGTGGGTCGCAAGCAGGAGCTCACCCGATCCACAAATTCTTTGAGCAGTTTGTCGCCTATGTGGTGTCCCATCGAGTCATTGACCTGCTTAAACCGGTCAATGTCCATCATGATGACGGCAAATGGAATGTCGTTTCTGCGCTGTCTTTCAATCGCGCCCTTGACCCGGTCTTCCAGTAGCGCCCGATTCGGCAAGCCGGTCAGCACGTCGTGTAATGCAATGTGCCGTATGTATTCGTCCGCTCGCTTTTGCGCAGTAATATCATGGGCAATGCCAAGAAATCCATGCAGATCATCATTGCTATCGCGCAGCGCTGTCAACGACAGCAGCACTGGAAAGCGTGAGCCGTCTTTACGGATATAGGTCCATTCACGCTCTTCGTGGAGATTGATTTTTGCCTTCGCCACAAAAACTTCAAAACCAGGAGCCACTGGGAAGCCAAGCTCTTCAGTTAACGTTTTAGCATGGTTCACGACCTCGTCCACGTCGTGCAGAATTCCGGGTGTGGATTTGCCCACCAGGTCCTGTGCGCTGTACCATAGCATCCGTTCAGCAGCTTTGTTGAAGCTGAGGATTGTTCCGTCGATATCGGTGGAGATGATGGCATAGGCGGCACTTTCCACTATCGCAGTACGGAGCAAGTTGGACTCAACCACTTGCTGGTGCAGCGCCTTTTCCCGCGTAATGTTCTTGAGGGTGGAGGCAATACCTCCAGGCATGGCAACAGCCTGGCGCTGGTACCACCGAAGCTCTTGATTGGGCGCACAGATGGCGACTTCCTCAAACAGCATTTGTCCCGTCGAGATGACCTTTTCATAGGCAGTAAACGTCTCGAGATGGGCTGGAAACAAGGCCTTGAACGTCTGCCCTAGCGGATTGCCTGCAAGCTCTGGCGTGGCTTTGGCATGCTGGTTCAAGTAGACGATGCGTAGATCTACGAGAGCACCAGCTTCGTTGTCGACTCTCTCGTAAATAATGAAGACATCCGGGCTGCTTTCCATCGCGGCGGTGAAGCGCGCACGTTCTTTCTTTTCCGCAAAATGTGCCAGCGCAATGTCCTGAACCAGCGGCCTGATGCGCAAACGGACCAACAACAAGCCGACACCTGCCAGCAACACGAAGAAGGGATAGACAAATAACAGTTGTCGCTTCACCGGTGCGTACACCTCGGCAACATCCATTTTGAGTACCAGCCCCAAGCCTGTCGCTCCAATGGGTCCAAAAGCGGCCAAAACATTGCGGCCTCGGTAATCCGTGATCATGGCGATACCGTGTTCACCTGCCAATGCACGGGTCGCAGGAAGTGGCTTGCCATTGAAGTGATCGACAACTTTGAATGGTGCCGCTTGCCCTCTTTGCGGAAAACACTTCAGCTCCGAAGGACTTTGACGGAAGCATAGCGGCATAGCCCCAGTTTCGCCCCAGCCATTGGCGTCCTTGAACAAAGCGTCCAGACGTGGCATCGACTGCTCAGTCACCAGATATCCGTCTGGTGACCCACTCTCGTCGTTGTGAAGTGCGACCCGTGTACGTAGAAAATACCCGTTGTCCCAAACGAGAAATACATCGCTGCTACCTGACAATCGAACATTGAAGGCGTCAGCTCGAAGCAGTTTCCCACTGAGTAGCCTGCTTTCATCTTGGCTGACCAATGCAATAGCGGTGAATCCACGAGAAAGCAGTTGCTCGGCGAAATGCACCGCGTCTGCATCCGTTGCCGCGCGCTTTTCTGATGACATTTTTGCTGCGGCTTGGAGGTTTGCCTCTGCGCCAGCCACCATGGCCCGTTGGGTTCGAAACTCCAAAATGGTATCGACGAACTCACTCCGAGTCTCAAAGGTCTGCAACATGCTCGATACCGACTGCCGTTGGAGCGCATCGCCGAGAGACGCAAGTCCCACAATGCCCGCTGTCACAAGAATCACAATGACCACCGAAACGGTGGTGCGATAGATGCGCTTAACTTTCAGTTTTGATTCTGAATCTTCGGTCAGCTGCTTCTGCATATTGCGTAAGGACAGGCTCCACAGGCCCGCGCCTAGGAGCGCCACACCGCAAGCCGTGGGAAACGACATCCAAACCAGCCCGGACTTGAAATACAGCTCTTCAAACAGATAGAAAAGGTTGAGCGTGTAACCCAGTACCACGGACACGCCTGCACCGAACAGCATGCCAGCCATCAAGCGCACAAGTACAATTTTGAAGGGATGATCATGACCCCAGCGATTGAGCAGTGTTCCGATGCCAAAAAAGCAAAAAAACAAAGCGGTCTGCAGAGCCATTTGCCCCTTGGTTTCGCTAGGCATCAACCAGCCCATAGCCAGATAACCAATGTTCAATGGGAGATCAAAAATCACTTCAAGGCTGCGCGCCAAAGCGATCACAACCACCAAGCCCGTAATGAACGTATGGAGTCTCCCAACTTGGGCACTGCGGTCAGGTCTACCCAACACCATGCTCAAACCGCTGAACACAAAACAAAGTGCAGTTGCTGGAACCATGGGATTCCAGCTAGGGCTTATACGCACGAGTTCAGGAAGATTGGCTATCCAGCCAAACAAAACCGTTCCACCAAGCAGTACCAAGCCTAAGGCTAGGGGCCTGACGAAGCGATTCGTTTTTTTTACACCTGTCATGTCGGCCTTTGGCGGAGCGCGTTCTTACCAAACACTCTACTACATTCGCTTACTTTAATGGGCAATTGCCCAGTTTGCTCGCCCCGCATACCCAAGTTTCAGTACGTATCCTATTTCAATCTGAAGGGACGTTTTTTCGGGAGACATTGATTGGCCAACGTTTTCACTCGGCTTCGGCCGATAGCATTCCGTGACTTCACGCGATCGATGACGGCAAAACGACCATTCTGCATAGCAATGTTGCGAAAGTACTGCGCGCCGATTGAAATAACCCTCTTACGTTCAGAATTTTTGAGCAACTTGACGGCCACATCGGTACTCGATTGAGGATATGGCACGGATTCCCAGCCCAGCTCCCTAGTTCAACGGAAAACCACGCCACCCATGAGGCCTTCAAAGTCCAGAAAATCATGGAGATTTCAGGCCATACAGGCGGCAGGCACCTCGTGCTATGCCTCAATGGAGACTGGGTGCAACTGCGTGCATACATGGTTCGATACCGACAAGGCCATGCGTGCACGCCATGGCGAGATGTAATGGGCTACCCGGCTCGAGCAGGCACTGGACGAAGACAGATTCGTCCTCTAGGCACAGCGAATTGAACCGCTCAACGTAAGCGCGCGGCAAACCCATCTTGACGAGGTGTTGCGCTCACAGGCTAGGCCTGCGACTGCCAGCGATGCGGCAACAGCTCATGTATCAAGCTGGCCCGCTGGGTTGGCAGGCGCGTCAGCACATCTTTAAGGTAAGCGTAGGGGTCATGCCCATTGAGCCGAGCGCTTTGAATCAGGCTCATCACAGCGGCACCGCGTTGGCCCGCCCGAAGCGAGCCGGCGAACAGCCAGTTGTTGCGCCCGATGGCAATCGGTCGTATCTGGTTCTCGATGTGGTTGTTGTCCACGGGCAGTTGCCCGTCATCCACAAAGCGGGTCAATGCCTGCCAACGCCGCAGACTGCAGTCCAGGGCTTTGGCGGTGGCAGTGCCATCCGTGGCCTTCTGCCGGGTCAGCCGCAGCCACGCGTGCAACGCATCGAGCAGCGGTTTTGAGCGCTCCTGCCGCTGGCGTTGGCGTTCGTCAGCGCTGCAGGTTTTGAGCTCTCGCTCCATCTCATAGACCACGGATTGAACTCGATGATGATGGGGCAGTCGCCCTCACGGAGAGTCTTCAAGTCGTGCTTCACTAGGTCCAAGAGGCTGGATTTGCCTGCACCCCATAGACCGTTGATTGCCATCACTAGGCCGTTTGGGCTCGGCGCTCCACGAATGGCCTTAGCCAGATTTTTGGCAAGACCTGAGAATCCGAAGGCGTCATCCGCGGGGTTGTCGACCGGGGCGTCGGAGCCGATCTTGGCTTGGTAATGCATGGGCCCTCCAATGGACTCCAACCGGGTGGTTGTTATTTTGTTGCCGCTGTATTTTGATATGCATCGACCTCAGGGCCCAGCCCAGTGCAAAAAATCACCCAGCAGCACTTCACATTTGATAATCCTCCATTACCCAATGTTAGTTTTTTGAACCTCTGCGATTTTTTGACCTCGTAAATAGTATGTACTAACATGGTGCATACCGCAGTATCAAATAAAGAGGTAAGCGATGGGCAGAGCCGGGATCTACAAGTCTGAAGTGCTGCGCGCACGCGACAAATTGCTGGCCATGGGGCGCAATCCGTCCATTGATGCGGTACGCGAAGAGCTGGGCAGCGGCTCCAAAACCACGATCCACCGCTACCTGAAGGAGATCGGGGAAGAGGAAGGTGGTGGCACCGGCAGTCGTGTGGCCGTCAGCGAGGCAATACAGGACCTGGTGGGGCGCCTCGCGGCCCGCGTCAACGAGGAGGCCGAAGAACGGGTCACCACGGCGCAGGCCAGGCACGCCGAGCAGCTGGCCCAGCACCAGCAAGCCGCTGCGGCCCTGAAAACCGAGGCACAGGCCACCCGCCAGCAGCTGGAGCAGATCCAGCGGGCGCTGGCCGACGAAAAGACTGCTCACGGCGAAGCCAGCTTAGCGCTGAGCAGCAAGACCCTTGAATGCACCCAGCGCACGCAGCAGGTAGCCGACCTGCAGGAGCGCCTCGCGGCCGAGGAGCGACATCGCCAATCCCTGGAAGAAAAGCACCAGCATGCACGGCAGGCGCTGGAGCATTTCCGGCAATCCAGCAAGGAGCAGCGCGATCAGGACCTGCGTAAGCACGAGCAGCAGGTGCAGTACCTGCAGGGTGAGTTGCGTGCCGTAAAGGACACCTTGGCCACCAAGCAGCAGGAAGCCGTTCACACCTTTCAGGACAATGCGCGTTTGCTGGATAATTTGTCTCGCGCCCAAGGCGATCTGCACCAGGTCCAGGAAGAGGTGCGGAGCCTGCGGCCGCTCAAGGATGAACTGGAGTTTGCTCAGCGACGCATTGAGGAATTGGGCCGGCGCCTGGTTGAGCAGGACGCTGCCGTCCAGCGGCTCAGCACCTCGAACAAGGAGTTAATCGCCAAGGCAGACGAGCTGCTCGCCGCGAAGCAGCAGTTGGAACTGGCGCTGGCGACGGCTAAGTCATCCGTCACGGCACAACAGCAGGTCGTGGCCAGCATGCTTGAGCGCTTCAGTGCGCTGGCGCCTGATATGGTTACGGACCCGGCTGAAGGGACCGTTCGATCAGCGAAGACAGAGTCAAAAAGATCAACGGGGACAGGGACTTAAGCTTGTTCCTGCGGATTTTTCAGGAATCCCGGCCGACCCTCCAGTAGTGTGCATGGTGGTGCTCATGGTTGGCGGATGAAGTAGCGCACCAGCAGGCGGCCGGCATCAAAGTGGTAGAGCTCGATGGTCTCGATGGCCAGGGTGGTGCCGCGCACCTTGTTCAGGTTGTGGCAGGCCACCTCCTGGCCGTTGATGATCATGGCGACCTCTTCGATCTCGATCTTGGCGCTTTGCTGGGCCCACATGCCCTCCAGCACCGGCCAGCCGTCGCTGGCGGGTCGGCCTACGTACTCGATCTGCAGCCCCTGGGGGGCGGCTTGGCGGTAGGCGCTGAAGAAGCCTTCCTTGTCGCCCGTGTTCCAGGCTTTGACCTGCGTGTGCAGGAAGTTTTCAATGGCGGTTTTGTCCATTTGTGGCTCCTACAGCTCGGCACCCAACACATTGCGGGCCGTGCCATTGCGGCGGTCGGACTCGCCCCAGCCCAGCCAACGGTCGGGCTCGCGGGTGTCGCCCACTTTGCGCCAGCGGCCTTCTTGCTGCGCGGTGATGGGGAAGCCCCCCACGAAGTCGATCATCTCGCCCTTGGGGCAGGGCAGGTATTCCCACTCTTCCTGGCCGTCCAGTACGATGCGCGCGGTGTCCACGAAGTAGCTGCCATCCTTGTGCTTAACGCTGCCTTCGATGTTCGTGGTGGTGCGAACTTCGCCCTTTTCGTTCTGGAAAATCGCGTAGCCCAGTTTGTCGTGGCCCACCATGAAGGAGCCCGAATCCCAGGTGCCGTCTTTGTAGATGGTGGCAAACGACCACCAGATGACATGCATTTTGTTGTTCACCACCAAGTCTTTCTGGAAGTGGATGGCACCGCCTTCGGCCATATAGGCCTGGTCAAAACACATCAGCCCCTTGACCTTGCGGCCATCGCAGACACCGGCAATGTCATAGATTTGCGACACGTAAAAAGTGCCCCAGTCCACGCCCGGCAGGTACCACTGCATGCCCTGGCCCAGCAGGGGGCCGCCCAGTTCGAACAGGCCGTCTTCCTTCCAGTTCAGGCGTTCGCCCGAGGCGGTGATCTTCCAGGGCTGGCCGGGTTCGCCGTCCAGGCTGGACCAACAGGCGGTGTCGTCCTCCAGCCAGCGCTGGGGGAACAGCGTTAGCGCACGCGGCTCCATCTTGGATTTGTCGACACGCAGGTGCTTGCCGTCCACGCGGGTGGACTGGTAGAGGAACTTGGTGGGGTTGGGCGTGCTGCCGGGCTCGTTGACGGCGCGCACAAAGGCGTAGATTTCGCCTTCCTCGTCACGCACACAGCCAAAGGGCATGCCCTTGGTGATCTTCAGGCCGAAGTAGTCGCGCAGTTCGTGCATGGCACGGCCGCTGACCTTTTGCGGGCCCACCAGGGTTTGGTAGGCGAAGTCCGCGCGGTTGGGAATGGTTTTGAAATGGTTCATGTTGGATGTCTCTTTGTTGTTAGCTCAGGCTCAATCCCAGATCACGGGTACCGACTTGGCACCCCGCAGCTGGGCACCGGCGATCTTGGGTGCGGGCTTGCTGGGGTCGAGCCGCACATTGGGGAACAAATCCAGAATGGCGTTGATGGCGCAGACCATCTCCACCTTGGCCACAAACTGGCCGATGCACATATGGGTGCCAAAACCAAAGCCAAACGAGGGCTTGGGGCGGCGGTCAATGTCGAAGGTGTCGGCGTTCTCAAAGGCTTCTTCGTCGCGGTTGGCCGAAATCACCATGCACTGCACCAGGCCGCCCTTGGGCACCACAATGCCGCCAATCTCCACCTCTTTGGAGGTTTGGCGCACCTTGAAGGTGGCCACCGGCTCGAAGCGCACGGTCTCATCGATCAGCTTGGGGATCAGCGTGCGGTCGTTGCGCACCCGCTCCACCAGCTCCGGGCGCTCCAGCAGCAGCGTGATAGCCGAGCTGAAGGTGCGCGAGGTGGTTTCGCCTGCCGCAGGCAGCAGGGAGCGCACAAAGGTGGTCACCTCGTGGTCGTCCAGTTGGTGGCCTTCAAATTCAGCGCGCAGCAAACGACTGATGAGGTCGTCGCCCTGGGCCCCTTCGGCGCGGCGTTGCACCACGGCTTCCTTCACCGCGTCGTACAGGTTCTTCACCGCCGCCATGGCAATCGGGCCGTAGATCTTGATTTTTTCCGGGTCGATCTGGTTGCCCGCCACCATCGACAGCGCCCAGGTGGCGTACTGGTTGAACTTGGCCGTGTCGTCGCTGGGGAAGCCCATCAGCGCGTACATCTCGCGGATCGGGAAATACAGGCCGAAATGCATCAGCTCGGCCTGCTTTTGGGCGACCATCGGCTCCAGAAAGTCTTCGCGGATCACGCGGTCGATCTCTGGCCGCCAGCGGTTCACTGTCTCGGGCATGAACACCGGCTGCAACAGCGCACGGGCCTTGCGGTGGGCATCGCCGTCCATCGCCAGAATGATCAAGCCGTCAAAAAACGCGCCCAGGCCCTCGGCGATGAAGCCGCTGGTGTAGGTGGTGGAGTCGCGCATCACCGCCATCACGTCCTTGTACTTGAACAGCGTCACGGCGCATTTCGCTGCCTTGGCCCCAGCATTGGTGGGTACGCCCAGGTAGGTGGCCACAAAGTCGCCTTCCATGACCGGGTTGTTGCGGCGCTTCTCGGCGCACAGGGCGTGGATGTCTACGTCGTTGCCGCGGAACGTGTCCGATACCGCGTGGTAGGCGGCCTCCAGGTCCAGGGCGGGGGTTGCCAGTGTGGTGCTCATATGTCTCTTTCTTGTGGGGTTGTGCTGCTGTGCGTTGAATGTTAGACAGTATTTAAAATAATGTATAAACTTTTGTTTGACTCACGGTATCAAGCAAGCAATACACAACAGGGGACACGCAATGCAATCCATCCAAGGCAAGGTCGTCATGGTCACCGGTGCCAGCAGCGGTATCGGCGAAGCCACTGCACGCGCATTGGCAAGGCACGGGGCCACGCTGGTGCTGGCTGCCCGCCGCACCGACCGGCTGGCCCGGCTCGCTGCCGAGCTGGGCGACCAGGTGCTCTGGGCCGCCACCGACGTAACGCAATTGGCCGATCTGCAAGCCCTGGCCGAGCAGGCCGTGGCGCGCTTTGGCCGCATCGACGTGCTGGTCAACAACGCGGGCATCATGCCGATCTCCATGCTGGCCCAGGGCCGCGTGGACGATTGGGACCGCATGATCGATGTCAACATCAAAGGCGTGCTGTACGGCATCCACGCGGTGCTGGGCGGCATGCTGGCGCAGGGCGCGGGCCATATCATCAATATCTCGTCGGTGGCGGGTTTGGCGGTGGGGCCGGGTGGGGCGGTGTACTCGGCCACCAAGTTCGCGGTGCGCGCCATCACCGAAGGCCTGCGCCAGGAGTGCGTGGGCAAGGTCCGGGTGACTTCCATCTGCCCCGGCCTGGTGAGCAGCGAGCTCACCGAGAGCATCACCGTGCCCGCATTCAAGGAGCGGGCGAACAAGCTTTACGAGGGCGCGATGCCGGCCCAGGCTGTGGCCGACGCGGTGCTCTACGCCATCGGCCAGCCCGACAACGTGGCGGTCAACGAGATCGTGGTGCGCCCCTTGTCACAAAGTTTTTGAGGCCAGACTGGGTGGAGGCGCGGCATAGAATCCGCCGATGATCCCGCTCCCCCCCGACACCAAAACCCCCGCCTCACCGTCCAAAAAGCGCGCCACCATCACGCGGGTGCTGAAAGAGGCCCGGCAGGCGTTTTCCGACAAGGGCCTGGCCGGTGCGCGGGTGGACGACATTGCCCGGGCGGCGGGCGTGACCAAGCAGCTGATCTACCACTACTTCGACAGCAAGGAGCAGCTGTTTTCCAGCGTGCTGCACGAGTCCGCCATGGGTGTGCTGGCCGAGTTGCTGGCGCTGGAGTTGGACCATTTGCCGCCCACCGAAGCGCTGCGCATCTTTCTGGAATACGCCTTTGACCAGTACCGGCTGGACCCGGCGCTGGGCTCCCTGGCGCAGGAAAGTCTGCGCTTTCACGAGCACAACGCGGTGGAGCGCAACCATTTCGCCGATCTGGCCCCGGCCCTGGTGGCGCAGATGGACCGCATTTTGCGGCGCGGTGTGCAGATCGGCGAATTCCGCGCCGGGATCGATGCCCACCTGTTTTACGCGGCCTCGGCACTGCTGACCACCGGCGGCTTTACCAACCGCTATACCGTGTCAGCCGTAGCCGGGTTTGACACCACTTCGCCCGAGGGGATTGCCGCCTGGCGGCAGTTTTCGGTGAACTTTGTGCTGTCGGTGGTGCTGGCGGGCGAGCGCCCGTCGCTGGCGCGCCCGGCCATGGCCTGAGCAGGGCTATCCCGCCTATTTTTCTTGTCTTTCTGCATTAATTGAATCACAATTTGCAATTGTGTTCAATAAAATGCACTAGCCCGCGCAGTACCAGTGTTTTGCGCCCACGTTAACAAGAAAGACGAGACAGCCATGAGCAAGCCCGACCAGACTACCCTTGAGAGCGCCTTTGAGGGCGTGGCCAACAACTACCGTGGGACCGACGTGGATTTGCATGCCGTCTACCGGGACATGCGCAAAAACTCGCCGGTGATGGCCGGGGACTTCATGGCCCAGCTGGGCGTGCCCACCATTGCCGGGCTGGATGCCAACCGGCCCACTTTCACTCTGTTCAAGTACAAGGACGTGATGGCGGTGCTGCGTGATGCCAACAACTTCACCAGCGGCTTTATCGCTGAGGGCCTGGGCTCGTTTTTTGACGGCCTGATTTTGACCGGCATGGACGGCGATGCCCACCGCCGCGCGCGCGGCCTGCTGCAGCCAGTGTTCATGCCCGACGTGGTGAACCGCTGGCGCGACGGCAAGATGGAGCCGATTGTGCGCAACGAGTACATCGCCCCCATGGTGGCCCAAAGGAGCGCCGACCTGATGGAGTTTGGCCTGCACTTTCCGATCCGCCTGATCTACTCTCTGATCGGCTTCCCCGACGAACACCCCGACAAAATCCAGCAGTACGCTGCCTGGGCGCTGGCGATTCTGGCCGGCCCGCAGGTGGATGCCGAAAAAGCCAAGCTGGCCCGCAAGGCAGCCATGGATGCCGCCCAGGCGCTGTACGACGGTGTCAAGGAAGCCGTGGTCCAGGTGCGTGCCGCCGGGGTGGATGGCGACGACCTGATCAGCCGCCTGATCCGCGCCGAATACGAAGGCCGCCGCCTGGACGACCACGAGGTGACCACTTTTGTGCGCTCCCTGCTGCCTGCGGCGGGTGAGACCACCACGCGCACTTTTGGCTCGCTGATGACCCTGCTGCTGGAGCGCCCCGCGCTGCTGGAGCGCGTGCGCAACGACCGCAGCCTGGTCAGCAAGGCCATCGACGAAGCCGTGCGGCTGGAACCGGTGGCCACCTTCAAGGTGCGCCAGGCGGCCAAGGACGTGGAAATCGGCGGCTTCCAGATTCCCAAGGGCGCGATGGTGCAGTGCATCGTGGCCTCGGCCAATTGCGACGAAGATGCTTTTGAGAACAGCGAAAGCTTTGACATCGACCGCAAGCCCAAGCCCTCGTTCGGCTTCGGCTTTGGCCCGCACATGTGCATCGGCCAGTACATTGCCAAGACCGAGATGCAGGTCGCGGTGAACGTGATTCTGGACCTGCTACCCAATCTGCGCCTGGACCCCAGCAAGCCCGCACCCAAGATCACCGGCGCGCAACTGCGTGGCCCGCACCATGTGCATGTGATCTGGGACTGATTCTGGGCTGCTCCTGTTTTTGATGTCAAAAATAGGAGCTGCTCACGCTCAGAGAATAAGCGCAAGAGGCCGATTTTCAGGTCAAAAAACAGCCTTAAAAACCAAAAAACGCCACCGGCTGTTAAAGCCGGTGGCGTTTTTGCTTTGCGGAAGGGTTAGATCTGGCTGGCAGGCAAGTGCACCACCAGCCCGGCGAGTTCGGGGCCCATGGGCAGCATGCACGACAGGCGGCTGTTGGGGCGGCGGGGCTCTGCCGTGCAGTCCAGCATGGCGTCTTCCATCTCGTCCATGGGCGGCAGCTTGGCCAGCCAGGATTCCTCCACAAACACATGGCAGGTGCAGCACTGGCAGGCACCACCGCAGTCGCCGTTGATGCCGGGAATGCCGCGCTCCAGCGCGGTTTGCATCACGGTGCTGCCGTTGGACACCTCCACCTCGGAGTGCTGGCCGTCGTGGCTGATGTAGGTGAGTTGGTGCATGCGGGTCTCCTGTGGGTTGAATGCCAGGCGCTTACAGCGACCGGCTGATGATTTCTTTCATGATCTCTGACGTGCCGCCGTAGATGCGCGCCACGCGTGCGTCGACCCAGGCGCGGCCCACCTTGTATTCGCTCATGAAGCCGTAGCCGCCGTGCAGTTGCAGCAGCTCGTCCAGCAGCTTGCCCTGCATCTCCGAGCCCAGCAGCTTGCACATGGCACCCACTTCGGCGGTCAGCTCGCCGCGCATGGCTTGGGCCAGGCAGTCGTCCACAAACACGCGCAGCATGGTGGCCTGGGCTTTCACCTCGGCCAGCTTGAAGCGGGTGTTCTGGAAGTCGAACACTGTCTTGCCAAACACCTTGCGGTCGCGGGTGTACTGGATGGTTTCTTCCAGCAGCGCGTCGATGCAGGCGGCGGCGCGGATGCCGATGATGGTGCGCTCCCAGGCCAGCTGGTGGGTCAGGTACTTGAAGCCCTGGTTTTCTTCGCCCAGGCGGTTCTCTACCGGCACCCGCACGTTGTCGAAAAACAGCTCGGAGGTGTCTTGGCCTTTGAGGCCGATTTTTTCCAGCAGCTTGCCTTTGGAGAAGCCGGGGCGGTCTTCTTCCACGCAGATCAGGGTCAGCTCTTTGGCCTGCGGGTCCAGCTTGGTGGCGGTGACCATCAGGCCCGCATTGCCACCGTTGGTGATGAAGGTTTTTTGGCCGTTGACGATGTAGTCCGTGCCGTCGAGCCGGGCGGTAGTGCGCATGGCGCGCAGGTCGCTGCCGATGCCGGGTTCGCTCATGGCGATCACGCCAATCAGCTCGCCGCTGGCCATGCGGGGCAGCCAGCGGTGTTTTTGTTCTTCGGTACCGTAGGCCACGATGTACGGGGCCACGATTTCAGAGTGGGTGGTGAAGCCGATGGCGGTGGCGTTGACGCGCGCCAGCTCTTCGATCATCACGGCCGAGTGGCCAAAGTCGCCGCCCGAGCCGCCGTATTCTTCCGGCACGGTGGAGCACAACAGACCGGCTGCGCCCGCCTGGGTCCAGACCTCTTTGGGGACGATGCCGACTTTTTCCCATGCGTGCAGATGGGGCACGATTTCTTTTTCGATAAAGCGCCGCGCCTGCTCTCGGAATAGTTCGTGGTCTTCTCGGAATACGGTCCGCATGGTGGTGTCCTGGAGTTCTGGGATATGTGTCGTGGGGATGCAGAACTGCTCTGCGGCGGCCTGGGCCGGCCGCAGAGCGGGTTCGGGGGCCAGGTTACAGAACGGTTTCTGCGTTGGCGTCGGCGAACATGCGGTTGATGTCACCCGAGGTGACTGGCTTGTTCGGGTCGCGCACCGGTGCGGCACCGCCCATGCCCAGCGCGGGCTCGATGCTGACGTGCTTGGCCTGGGCCTTCAGCGCGCCGACTGTGCAGTTTTCGCGGCCCAGAATCGAGAACGGGTCGTACGAGAACTCGCGCATGGCGTTCAGGTGGGTGATCTTGTTGATCACATCGTCGCTCAAGTGCTTGGCTTGCGAATAGAACACATCGGCCGAATTAGGCCAGGTGCAGTCCGAATGCGGGTAGTCGCATTCCCAGGTGACCTTGTCCACGTTCATGGAGTCCAGGTTCTTCAGGCCGAACGCATCTTCAATAAAGCAAGTAATGAAGTGCTGGTTGAACACGTCGCTAGGCTTTTTGCCGTCAAAGTTGGACATGGTCCAGGCGTTGTGGTGGCTGTGCGTGAAGTCGGCGCGTTCCAGCAGATAAGGAATCCAGCCGATACCGCCTTCGGACAAGGCCATGCGCAGCTTGGGGAACTTCTTCCACATAGGAGCCCACAGCCAGTCGGCGGCGGAGTTGGAGATCGAGATCGGCATGGACGTGATCCAGGCATCGATAGGCGACTCGTCGGACGCGTGCGCAGCGGTCACACCACTGCCGATGTGGCAGCAGATCACCACATTGTTGTCCGAGCAGGCTTGCCACAGCGGGTCCCAATGGGCGTTGTGGATGGACGGGTAGCCGTGCACCGTGGGGTTGTCGGACATGGTCACCGCGTGCACGCCCAGCTTGGCCATGCGGGTCACTTCGGCCGCTGCTGCTTGCATGTCCCACCATGGGATCAACATCAGCGGCATGAAACGGCCGGGGGCCGCATTGCACCAGTCGTGGAAGTGCCAGTCGTTGTACGCCTGGATAGCGGCCAGCGATACGCCACGGTCGGCATATCCCTGGAAACGCTGTCCGGCAAAACCGGGGAAGGTGGGGAAACACATGGAGCCCAGCACGCCGTTGGCATTCATGTCTTCCACGCGGGACTTGATGTCCCAGGTGCCCAGGCGCATGTGGTCGTAGCCCAAAGGCTCCATACCATATTCTTCTTTGGGGCGGCCCACCACCGAGTTCAGACCCATGTAGCCGGTGGCCTTGTCTTCAAACAGCCAGACATCGCGGCCATTTTTCTTGACCACATGCGGCTCGCGGCCTTTGTACTTGGCGGGCATGTGGCGGGTGAATGCGTCGCGTGGCTCGATCGCGTGGTCGTCTACGCTGACAAGGATCAGGTCTTCCAGTTTCATCGGTTTCCCCTAGTGGAGTTGGCAGCCAGCAATGCGGCTACAGGTGTGGTTATGGGCTTGGAGACCGGATGTTAGTCAAAAAATTAAACACAATCAATATTTATGTTCAGTTTAAGTGGGTAAAACTGCTTTTCCTAGGGTTAACGAGAGTGTTCTGGGCACCGGACACGGCTGCGCCGCGCAAGGATGAATCCATGCGCAGCACGTGGTTTATCGAGGGAAATGGGGCCGCTGCGAACGGGCGGCCCGGTGCGAAAACGGGCGGCGAGTGTTAGAACAGCACAGATGCGAGCCGAATGCCTACATCGCGCACGGCTTCGCCCAGCACCTCGACCTGGTCTTCACCCCGGTCGCCGCGGATCATGATGGTGGAAACGGTGAAAGCGATGTTGCCCGACGGGTCGCACACCGGGGCCGCAATGGCCAGCACGCCGGTGGAGAAGTAGCCGTCGTCTACTGCCCAGCCGCGCCGCCGTCCGCGGTTGACTTCGCGCAGGTAGGTGTCGAACGAGATCGAACGCGCCCAGCGGATTTGTTCAAATTCTTCGCGCAGCTTTTCGTCGCTAATACCCAGCCGACCGGCGAACAGGCGGCCACTGGCCCCCATCAGAATCGGCAGGCGTTGGCCAGCGGGCATGTCGATGTGCAAATTGGTCGGGCTGGACTCGGAGCTGACCAGCACGATGCGGTCACTGCCCAGCCGCCGCCACAGGCTCACGGTGACGCCAAACTCGGCCGCCAGGTCGTGCATCAGCGGCACGGCGCGCTGGATCTTCTGGCCCTGGGTCACCAGCTGCTCCACCAGCCGCGCCAGGCCCAGCCCGGCGGAGTAGGTTTTGGACAGCCCGTTGAAGTCCACCACATCCTCGGCCACCAGCGTGCGCAGGATGTTGAAACAGGTGCTGGGGTTGATAGACAAATGCCGGGCAATGTCGGCTGCGCGTTCGGGGGCCCCGGTGTGCGTCAGGTAGCGCAGGATGCGCACGGCGTTGACCACCGGCTTGACGATGACGGCACCGGTGGCCGCCCGGGATTCAGCAGGCGAGGCGGAAGATTCTTCGGGGTTCTTTGCCGCCAGGGTCTGGTCGCTCAAGGTGTCTTCTGGGTTCATGGTCTTTTAGCAGTTGCTCTGGTTGCCATTTGGATAGCGGTCTCTACGTTGGATTTACGCCGCAACCATTCTAGTTCGGAGTGTTCTATTCTGAAATGCGAATAATGTCTTTGCATCTGGCAACATCTTGGCAGGATTTTCAGCTTACAAACTAGGGTCAACCCCAATCAAAATCTCAACACTTTTTAAATATATGTGCATATACTAATCTTCATAACCACCCACGAGCAAGCGCTGAAGGAGACGATATGGAACCAGAAAAGAAAAAAGTGTTGCGTGTAACCGCCGACCGCGACCGCTGCTGCGGCTACGGCCTGTGCGCGCAGTTCTGCCCCCAAATCTACAAACTGGACGAGAACGGCCTGGTGTATCTGGATGCCGACACCTTTCCGGCTGAGCTGGAAGAAGAGGCGCGCGAAGGTGCGGCCTCCTGCCCCGCTGAGGCCTTGGCGGTCGAAGTCGTTTTCGTTTGAAGACTTGTTTGAAGATTTAAAAGAGGTGTAGCGCATGGGACGTTTGAATGGCAAGGTGGCGCTGATCAGCGGCACAGGCGGCGGCCAGGGCCGGGCAGCGGCACTGCGGTTTGCCCGCGAGGGCGCACGCATCTTCGGCTGCGACGTGCACGCGGCGGCGCAGCAGGAAACCATTGACCTGCTGCGTGCCGAGGGCCTGCAGATGGCAGGCACAGGCGCGGTAGACCTGAGCGACCCCGCGCAGGCCCAGGCCTGGGTGGATGCCGCGGTGGCGGAATACGGCCAGATCGACATCCTCTACAACAACGCCTCGTCCGCCCGCTTTGGCTCGGTGGCCAGCATGTCGGTGGAAGACTGGCACTACACCCTGCGCAACGAGCTGGACCTGGTGTTTTTGCCCAGCAAATTTGCCTGGCCGCACCTGGCGGTGCGCGGCGGGGTGATCATCAATATTTCGTCCGTGGCGGCCTGGGGCGCGTCCACCGTCACCGGCATCGGCGCGCACTCGGCCGCCAAGGCCGGGGTGGTGGCACTGACCCGCCAGATGGCGGTGGAAGGTGTGAAACAGCGCATCCGCGCGGTCAGCATCAGCCCCGGCGTAGTGGCCACCCCCGGCACCCTGCCGTTTCTGAACAACCCCGCCACGCGCGCCATGCTGCTCGACGGCATCCCCATGGACCGCCCCGGCGAGCCCGACGAAGTGGTGGCAACAGCCTTGTTCATTGCCTCCGACGATGCCTCCTACATCACCGGCACCGACATCGTGGTGGACGGTGGCATGCTGGCGGTTTGATATTTACCTTGCAATAAAGAAGAGACACCATGGACATCCTCGGCCTGGGCTACCTCGGTTTTGAATCCACCAAGCTGGACGAATGGCGCACCTACGGACCCGAGGTTTTGGGTTTCCAGATAGGCAAGTCGCCCGAGGCGGATAGCGAATCGCTGTACTTCCGCATCGACGACCGCCGCCACCGCTTCGCCTTCCACCCCGGCAAGGTGGACCGCATTGCCTACCTGGGCTGGGAAGCCAAAGGCAAGCTGGAGTTCCAGGCGGCCACCCTGCGCCTGCGTGAAGCCGGTGTGGCGGTGACGGTGGGCGATGCGGCTTTTTGTGAGCTGCGCGGTGTCAAGGAAGTGATCCGCTTCCGCGACCCGGTGGGCTTCCAGCACGAGCTGTTTTACGGGCAGAAGTGGATGCCCCGCTCCTTTGTGCCGGGCCGCCCGCACGGCGGCTTTGTGGCCGATGGGCGCGGCCTGGGCCACGCGGTGCTGATCACCCCCGAATTTCCCCCGGCGCTGGAGCATTTCTTGACCGAGGTGATGGGTTTTCGGTTTTACGGCGCGGGCGCGGGCAAGGGCAAGACGGCCTTTTACAGTGCCAAGCTCAATACGCTGACCAGCCACGACATTGCCTACGGCCACGGCCCCAACAAGGCGGGCATCCAGCACATCGGCCTGTTCGTCAAAAGCCTGCGCGATGTGGGCGAGACCTACGACATCGTCAAACAGCGCCAGCTGCCGATGATGATGAAGCTGGGCCAGCACGCGCAAGACCCGCACGTCTCGTTCTACCATTTCTCGCCCGGCGGTTTTGCGTTTGAGATCATCACCGAACTGGAGCCCTGGCACCACGACGGATTTGAACTGAACCCCGAAAAGCTCAGTACCTGGGGCCATGAACTGGTGGGTCCCATCCTCGGCCCCAGCGTGCGCACCCCGGAGGAGGTGATGGACGCAGAAGGCCTGGCCATCCTGGCCCGCCTGCGCGCATCCCCATGAAGCTGGCGCGGCTGCGCGATGCGGCGGGCGACTGCTTCTGGGCCAAGCTGGATGCGGACTTGCACAGCGCCCAGCGCATCACCGCACCCTATGCTATTTGGGCCCCTGCGCTGATCGCATATGGGGATTCTGCTATGGATTTGCAAGCAAAGCCCATTGCCTTGGACAGTGTCCAACTCTGTGCCCCGGTGGAGCCGGGCGCGCGGGTGTTTGGTGTGGGCTTGAACTACCTGACCCATTTGACGCGGCTGGGCCGTACCGTGGCACCGCCGCACACCATTGCCTACATCAAGCCCGCGTCGGCCGTGGTGGACCCCGGTGGTGAAGTGCAGTACCCGGCCATCACTGGCCAATTGGACTACGAGGTGGAGCTGGTCGCCGTGCTGGCCCAGCCCCTGGGCGACACGCCCCAGGCCAGCGCCTGCCTGCTGGGCTACACCGTGGGCAACGACATCAGCGCCCGCGATGCGGGCAAGTTGCTGGGCTCGCTGGACCTGTTTACCCAAAAAGCCCTGGACCGCACCGCCCCCATTGGCCCGTGGATCACTACGCTGGACGAATTTGGCGGTGCCGGGCAGCCCCGCGTGATGCTGAGCTTGCGCATCAATGGCGAGCTGCGCCAGCACGACTGCACCGACCAGATGATCTTCCCCATGGACGAGCTGCTCAACTATGTGGATGCACGCATCGCACTGCGCCCCGGCGATCTGGTGTTTACCGGTTCCACCTGCGGCGTGGGCCTGGAAGATGGCCGTTTCTTGAAACCAGGCGATGTGGTGGAAGCCGAAATCGAACGCATCGGTGTGCTGCGCTGCACCATCGGCCCCCAGCGGGTACTGGCCCCCGCCCGCGCGGTAGGCCGACTGGGCTACCCCGTGACCGTCTAGACCGGCTGCGCTGCCGCCAAGTTGCGGGCGTGCATGCTGTCGATGAAGTCGCGCTTGAGCGTGGGGTAGTAGGCGATCTGCCCGCCCATGCCACCCGCAATATCGATCGATGCCGCGCTGATGAAGGCTGCGTATTCGCTGGCCAGAAACAGTGCCATGCCTGCAATGTCTTCGGGTTTGCCAAAGCGGCCCAGCGGCACCACCTTGAGCACCATGGCGTCAAACTCTGCGCGCGAGGTGCCGGGGGGCATTTCCTTGAAATGGCGGTCCCATTGCCCGGTGTCGATCCAGCCCATGTTCAGCGTGTTGACCAGGATGTTGTCCTTGGGCAGCGACATGCCCAGAGACTTGGACATGGCGATGCAGGCCGCCCGGTTGGTCACCGACGGTATGCCGTCTGGCGTGATCTGGGTGCCCGCCAGCGCGTTGATCTCGATGATGCGGCCCCAGCGCTGGGCACGCATGTGCGGCACCACGGCCTGGATGAAGCGGAAATGGCCCATTTGCAGGATGTTGGCGTGCTCCAGGATCTGCTCGGGGGTCAGTGTGTCCAGGTTGCCGCCCCGGCCCTGGCCTGCGTTGTTGACCAGCACGTCCACGCTGCCCCAGGTCTGCGCAATCTCCTCCACAAACTGCTTCACGGCAGCCGTGTCGGTCACGTCCACGGCGCGGGCGATCACCGCCTGGGCTCCGCGTGCCAGCAGGTCCGCACCCGCCGCTTGCACGTCGGCTTCTGTGCGGGCGCAAATGGCGACGCGCGCGCCTTCGGCGGCAAAAGCGCGGGCAATGGCCCGCCCAATGCCACGGGACCCACCGGTCACGATGACCCGCTTGTCGGTTAGTTGGATGTGCATGTCTTGTCTCCTAAGGTAGGTGTGGCGTGCTCGTGCACGTTCTGGATTTTATTTTAAACACAACTTCAAAAAATGTTCAGTAAATGGCTGCTTTGCTAGCCTCGTCAAGGGCCGGTTGCTGCAGTGCGTTGGACAGGAATTCCCGAAACACCTCCGCACAGGCCGACAGTTCGCGCTGCTGGCCCCAGGCCAGGCCGACCTCCATGGCAGGCAGCTCGGCGGCCATGGGCAGGGTCTGGATGCGCCGCCCGTCCAGCGACCAGGGCCGAAACACCATGTCCGACAAAATCGTCACGCCTATGCCCAGCGCCACCATTTCGCGCAGCGCCTCCATCGACGAGGTGCGAATCCAAGAGGCCGGGCTGTGGCCCGAGGCCTGCCAGTAGCGGGTGGCGTTGACATCCCCCTCGTCCACCATGGGCAGGATGTAGGGGTAGCGTGCCAGCGCTTCCCAGCCCACGCTGGCGTGGCTGGCCAGCGGGTGGTGGGAAGACACCCAGAGCTGACGGCCCGAGCGGGTCAGCACACGGGTGTTCAACTGCGCGGGCTGCTCCAGGTTGGACAGCAGCACCACCGCCAGCTCCAGCGTGCCTTCGCGCAGCCGCTGCTCGATCTCGGGGCGCGGCAGCTCCACCGGCACGATGTCCACCAGGGGAAACAGCTTGCGAAATCGGGCCACGGCGGGCAGCAAAAAATAGCCCTGTACCGTGTAGGTGGCGGCAATTTCAAAGCGGCCGCTGACATCGGTGCGCCGGTGGAACGGAAAGCGCTCGGCCTCCTGGGCGGCTTGCAGCACCGCCTCGGCCTGCTGCAGGAAGGCGTGGCCTTCAAAGGTGAGCGTTACGCCGTGCCGCCCGCGCTCAAACAGCGCCGCGCCCAGTACCTTCTCCAGCGCCGCAATCGCCAGCGTCATGGCCGATTGCGAGATGTTGACGTTGGTCGCCGCCACCGAAATCTGGCTGCTGCGCGCCACCGCCACAAAGTAATGCAGTTGCCGCAAGGTGAAGCGGGGCGCGGGGTAGGTGGGCAGAGACATTTAGGAAATCAATGTGGGGCACAAAAAATTGAATTGGACTATGCCACCTATTATGAACATAATTGTGGAAAATGTTTATAAACGGGGCCAGAGACAAGTGCAACAAGCCCCACAACCCCACACATCCCTATGCCCAATGACGTTCGCCTGAGTGACAAGTACGAGCTGCCTGCGGGCCGCGTGTACATGACGGGCACCCAAGCCCTGGTCCGCCTGCTGCTGGCCCAAAAAGCCCGCGATACCCGTGATGGGCTCAATACCGAGGGTTTTGTCTCGGGCTACCGGGGTTCGCCCCTGGGCGCGGTGGACCAGGAGCTGTGGAAAGCCAAGAAGCTGCTGGATGCCCACCACATCCGCTTCCAGCCCGGGCTGAACGAAGAACTGGCCGCCACGGCGGTCTGGGGCACCCAAATGGTCGCCCTGGACCCTAAGGTGCGCGTCGATGGCGTGTTTGCCCTGTGGTACGGCAAGGGGCCGGGCGTGGACCGCAGCGGCGACGTGTTCAAGCACGGCAATATCGCAGGCTGCTCGCAGCACGGCGGTGTGCTGGTGGTGGCGGGCGACGACCATGCCTGCAAGTCCTCCAGCCTGCCGCACCAGAGCGAGCATGCGCTGATTGCGGCCATGATCCCGGTGCTCAACCCCTCGGGCGTGCGCGAATTCATCGAAATGGGCCTGCACGGCTACGCCATGTCGCGCTACTCGGGCTGCTGGGTGGGCTTCAAGGCCATCAGCGACACCATCGAGTCTTCGTCGTCGCTGGACATCGACCCCATGGCGGTCGAGATCCGCATCCCGGACAGCTTTCCGATTCCCGCCGACGGCTTCTCGATCCGCTGGCCCGACCCTCCGCTGGAACAAGAAAACCGCTTGCAGCGCGAGCGCCTGTACGCACTGCTGGAATACGTGCGCCTGAACAAGCTGAACCGGCAGGACTGGGAGGCCCCCGCCGCCCGCATCGGCATCTGCACCGCCGGTAAAAGCTACCTGGATGTGCATGAAGCCCTGGCCATGCTGGGGATCGATGAAGCCATGGCCGTGCGCCTGGGCCTGCGCCTGCTGAAAATCGGCGTGGTCTGGCCGCTGGAGCCGCAGTGCATTGTGGAATTTGCCCAGGGCCTGGACGAGATTCTGGTGGTGGAAGAAAAGCGCCAGGTGCTGGAATACCAGATCAAGGAACACCTGTACAACGAACCGCACCGCCCCCGCGTGGTGGGCAAGTACGACGAATCGGGCGAATGGGTCAAGGTGCCCAGCAGCGGCATTTTGCTGTCGCCCAATGGCGAGCTGACTCCCGGCGCGATTGCCGATGTGATCGTCGCCCGCCTAGCCAAGGTGCTGGGTGCCGACGCACTGCCCGAGCAGGCCCGCGCCTGGATGGGCCGTTGCGCACTGGCCACGGCCATCGCCAAAGGCGAGCCCGGCTTGCCCCAGCGCGGCCCGTATTTTTGCTCGGGCTGCCCGCACAACACCAGCACCAAGGTGCCTGAGGGCTCACGTGCGGTGGCAGGTATCGGTTGCCACTACATGGCCATGTGGATGGACCGCAGCACCGAGACCTTCAGCCAGATGGGCGGCGAGGGCGTGTCCTGGATCGGCCAGGCACCCTACACCGATACGCCCCACGTATTTGCCAACCTGGGCGATGGCACCTATATGCACTCGGGTTCGCTGGCCATCCGCGCTGCGGTGGCGGCCGGGGTCAATATCACCTACAAAATTCTGGTCAACGATGCCGTGGCCATGACCGGCGGCCAGCCGGTGGAAGGCGCGCCGTCGGTCGCGCAAATTCTGCGGCAGGTGGCGGCCGAGGGCGTGCAGGTGCTGCACCTGGTGACCGACGAGCCTGAGTTGTTTGCGCAAGCCACCGATCTGCCTCCTGGCACCCAGATCGCGCACCGCGACACCATGGACGCATTGCAAAAGCATTTGCGCACGCTGCAGGGCGTGTCGGTCATCGTCTACGCCCAGGTCTGCGCTGCCGAAAAGCGCCGCCGCCGCAAGCAAAAAAAGCTCGTGGACCCGGCCCGCCGCGTGGTCATCAACGAAGCCGTGTGCGAGGGCTGCGGCGATTGTGGCGTGCAGTCCAATTGCGTGTCCATCCTGCCGCTGGAAACCCCGCTGGGCCGCAAGCGCACGATCGAGCAAAGCTCGTGCAACAAAGATTTCTCTTGCGTCAACGGCTTTTGCCCCAGCTTCATCACGCTGGAAGGTGCGGAGCTGCGCAAGCCCGAGAAGAACAAGGTCACGCCCCCTACCGGCCTGCCCGACCCGGTGCTGCCGTCGCTGGACCAGCCCTGGAACGTGCTGATTGCGGGCGTGGGCGGCACCGGCGTGGTGACCATCGGTGCCTTGATGGGCATGGCCGCGCACATTGAGGACAAGGGTGTGCTGGTGCTGGACATGGCCGGGCTGGCGCAAAAGGGTGGGGCGGTGATGTCCCACGTGCGCCTGGCCGCCCACCCGGACCAGTTGCACGCCGCCCGCGTGGCCCGCTCCCAGGCCGACGTGGTGCTGGGCTGCGACGTGATGGTCAGCGCCAGCGCCGATGCCTTGTCCACCATGGCCAAGGACCGCACCCGCGCCGTGATGAACAGCGACGTGGCCCCCACCGGTGCCTTTACCCGCGACACCGAATGGCAGGCCGAACCCGAGCGCCTGATCGCCAAAGTGCAAAGCGCCGTGGCGCACATCGAGACCCTGGAGGCCACCCGGTTGGCTACCGCGCTGATGGGCGATGCCGTAGCCACCAACGTGTTTGTGCTGGGCTACGCCTGGCAAAAAGGCTGGGTGCCCTTGCTGGAAGCCTCGCTGATGCAGGCCATCGAGATCAACGGCGCGGCGGTAGCCATGAACCGTGCTGCCTTCGCCTGGGGTCGGCAGGCCGCCCTGGACCTGGACACGGTGCGCACCGCTGCGGGCCTGAAGCCCGGTGGCGTGGTGATCGCCATGCCCCCGCGCACCCTGCGCCTGGAAGAGGTGCTGGCCGACCGCACCCAGCGGCTCACCGATTGGCAGAACGCCGCCTATGCCGAGCGCTACCAGCAGTTTGTGCGCAACATCGCCCGCATCGAGCACGAGCGCACCGGCGAAGACCGCTTCAGCCGCGAAGTGGCGGTGAGCCTGTTCAAGCTGATGGCCTACAAGGACGAATACGAAGTGGCCCGCCTGTATACCGAAACCGGCTTTCTGGACACCTTGAAAGAGCGTTTCACCGGCGACTTCAGCCCGCGTTTCCACCTGGCACCGCCGTTGCTGGCACGCAAGGATGCGAACGGCCATCTGGTCAAGAAAACCTATGGCCCGTGGATGCTCAACGCCATGCGCTGGCTGGCCAAAGCCCGTGTGGTGCGCGGCACGCTGCTGGACCCGTTCCGCTACACCGCCATCAGTCGCGCCGACCGCCAGGCCATTGCCGACTACGAAGTGCTGGTGAACCGCCTGGTGGGCGAGCTCGACACCCGCCGCCGCCCGCTGGCGCAAGAGTTGGCCCGCCTGCCACAAACCGTGCGCGGCTTTGGCCACGTCAAGGACCGCAACGCCGAAATCGCTCTGGAGAAGCAGGCCGAGCTGCTGGCCCGCTGGGAATCGCCGGTTAGCGAAGCACTCGCGGCATAACCTTTTACCTTCCAACCTAAAAAAGAGACACTATGAAAGCACTGGTAGCCGTAAAACGCGTTGTGGATTACAACGTCAAGGTCCGCGTCAAAACCGACGGAACGGGCGTAGACATCGCCAACGTCAAGATGAGCATGAACCCCTTTGACGAAATCGCCGTCGAAGAAGCCGTGCGATTGAAGGAAAAGGGCGTGGTCACCGAGATCATCGCCGTCTCCTGCGGTGTCACCCAGTGCCAGGAGACCCTGCGCACCGCCATGGCCATCGGTGCCGACCGCGCCATCCTGGTGGAGACCAGCGAAGAACTCCAACCCCTGGCCGTGGCCAAGCTCCTCAAAGCCCTGGTCGATAAGGAACAACCCGGCCTCATCATCCTCGGCAAACAAGCCATCGACGACGACTGCAACCAGACCGGCCAAATGCTCGCCGCCCTGGCGGACCTGCCCCAAGCCACCTTCGCCAGCAAGATTGAGGTCGCCGACGGCAAAGCCAGCGTCACCCGCGAAGTCGACGGCGGCCTGGAAACCCTGAGCGTCGCGCTCCCCGCCGTGGTCACTACCGACCTGCGCCTGAACGAACCCCGCTACGTCACCCTGCCCAACATCATGAAGGCCAAGAAGAAGCCACTCGATGTCTTCAAGCCCGAAGACCTGGGTGTGGACGTAAGCCCGCGCATCAAGACCCTCACAGTCTCCGAGCCACCCAAACGCAGCGCCGGTATCAAAGTCCCCGACGTGGCCACCCTGGTTGCCAAACTCAAGACCGAAGCGAAAGTGATCTGACATGTCCGTACTCATCATTGCCGAACACGACAACGCCAGCGTCAAAGGCGCGACCCTGAA